>CAZIUE010000013.1:0-124490 GCA_964542535.1 uncultured Pelobacter sp.
TTTGAGCGGATCACGATTTTGAAAGCCCCCACCTTTGGTGGGGGATGCTTACTGATGCTCACGATTACGCTCTGTTGCTTTGGCTGGAAAAGTACATAAACGCCATAGACCTCAAGCCGTATGTTACGGGTTCTGCCCAGCCAAAAATGAACCAAGCGAAAATGAATTCAATAGCTGTAGCTCTTCCCCCCCTCCCCGAACAACACCGCATTGTCGCCCGCATCGACCAGCTGATGGCCCGGTGCGATGAGCTGGAGAAGCTGCGGAAAGAGCGGGAGGAGAAGCGGCTGGCAGTCCACGCCGCCGCCATCAAGAAGCTGCTTGATCTTTCTTTCGCGTCTTCGCGCCTTCGCGTGAGCCAGGATTCTTCAAGCCTTCGTGCCTTCGTGCCTTCGTGTGAGACTGGTGGGGCATTTGACTTTCTCGCCCGGCACTTCGGCGAACTCTACAGCGTCAAGGAAAACGTCGCCGAACTGCGCAAGGCCATCCTCCAGCTCGCCGTCATGGGCCGTCTCGTTCCACAAGAGCCCAACGACCCGCCGGCTTCTGAATTGCTGAAGGAGATCGAAAAAGAGAAGGCCTCACGCGAAGGCGCGAAGACGCGAAGAAAAGACAAACAACTGCCGCCCATCAAGCCGGAGGAAGTGCCCTACGAACTGCCAAAGGGGTGGGAGTGGGTGAGGTTGGGTGAATTAGGAATTACGCAAACGGGAACTACACCGCCAAGCAAAGACCGCGAAAACTACGGAGACTACATTCCCTTTGTTGGTCCAGGTGACATTAAGAATGGCTGTATTGATTACTCTGGAGAAGGTCTATCGGAACAAGGGTTATCAAAAGGCCGTCTGATTGATGCCAACTCTGTCTTAATGGTCTGCATCGGTGGAAGCATTGGAAAGCATGCAATTAACGAGAGGGACACTACCTGCAATCAGCAAATTAACACATTGACGCCCTACAGCCCTGTTTCGGTCAAATACATTTATGGCGTTATGGCGGCGGTTTACTTTCAGAATTCTGTACTTAGCCAAGCGGGTGGTTCAGCCACACCTATCATAAATAAACAAAAATGGTCAGGCATTCCCGCACCTATTCCCCCCCTCCCCGAACAACACCGCATCGTCGCCCGCATCGACCAGTTGATGGCCCTGTGCGATACGCTTGACCAGCAGATCGACGCCGCTAGCGGCAAACAGACTGAACTGCTGGGTGCCGTGATGGCTACAATATGAACAATTGCCATCAAATCTTTTGCCCTTCGTGTCTTCGTGCCTTCGTGTGAGATCAAATCCCGAAGATGATTGTGATAAATGGAATCATTTGGAAGATTTCAGTGGAGTGACCATGCCCCTGTTCACCTATTTCCCCACCCCCGCCTTTGCTGCCAAGCTGGCCAGGATCGAGAAAAACGACCCACCCGGTCACGCCCGCATCCTGGGGGTGATCCAGCGCCTGCTGGAAAATCCCTCCGATGCCGACGGTTGGATGCACGGCGGACACCACGGCCGGCTCAAGAAGTACGTCGGCCGCCGCGACTACCGGCTCATCTACCACTGGTGCCGACGCTGCCGCAAGGAGGGGCGAAAGCTGGAACAGCAGTGCGGCATGTGTCACCTGGTGGAAGACAACAGCGTGGTATTCTTCGACGTTTACCACAAGAACGAGGCTGGCCGGATCACCTGATACGTGATTCCGGGCACTATCTCGCACCGACTTATCCCGCCGCTTTGCTCCCCAGGCGGTCCGCCTCGTTCTCCAGGGAGGGATCGTCGTTCACCGGCATGCCGGCCACCTCGGTGGTGGGGTTGACCCTTCCCTCCCGCTGCTGCACCACGTGGGCCAGTTCGTGGCCCAGAAGCTGCCGTCCGGCGCTGGTGTCCGGGCTGAACTGTCCCGGCGCGAAGTGGATGTCGTTCCCCTGGGTGTAGGCCAGCGCCCCAACCTCCGTGGCCTTGCCGGAGTCGGGGTGAACTCTCACGTCGGAGAAGTCCGAGCCCAATCCCCGTTCCATGCCCGACCGCAGGCCATCGGGAATTCCGCCGGACGGCTTGAGCTGGGCGGGAAACCTCCCCTGCAGCGGCTCCTCTTCCTCCTGCGGTGCCATCTGGGCGCTGAATTTTCCCTGCGTCAACTCCTCTTCCTCCGGCATCTTGCCCTGTGCGGCGAACGTCCCCTGTTTCGGCTCGTCCTTCTCTTCGGGAAGGCGTTGGGCCGGGAATTTCCCCTGTTTCGCCAGTTCGTCTTCCGTTTTGGATTGGAGTTGGGCCAGACGTTTCCCCTGGGCGACCATGCGCGGGCTGCTGCCGATCATCTCCTGGAGCGGCCCCTGGGGAGTGGTAGCGGATGCATGATCCGGTGTGCGGTGCGTGGCCGGGCCGGATATCACTTCTCTTGACACCTTCTGCGCGCTTTTCATCCTTGGCTCCCTCCTCAACGCGGAGCGGCTGTCATGCCTCTTTTCCGTACTGCTGGTAATTGGTGATGGTGATAGACGCGTCCGGTATGTCGGCCGGTACGTCGCCGTTCTCCTTCAGGGCCGCCTTGACCTTGGAGTCGTAGTCCACGAACCCCTTGGGATGGGACTTGTACTCGAAGATCAGGTAGGGGCCGGCGACGTTTAACGGGTGCACGACGTTCAGGGCGTCGGTGTACGAGCCGGTGATGTTTTTCGCGTACACCTTGCTCGCCTTGAACTGGCGAGCATCCTGGAGCTGCGCCACCAGCCGCCGCTGGACCGTCTGCCGGGGGCTGGCGGCGATCAGGTCGTTCGTGAGGTTGTGGGAGGGGATGGCGTTGGCAGGGGTTGTGGTTTGTATGGATTCCCGGGAAGAAGAGGAAGAGTTGGAGCGTTCTTTTGGCATTTTCCTGGCTGATTGTCTCATGCGGGGCTCCTTGTATGGGTGCATTGAACTGATAAAATCTTCGTATCAACATGACCAGGCGAAGCACTTTTGAAGTTATTTCACCAAAAATAGAATCCACCATTATGACCGAACTTGCTGTGAACGTCGGTTCTGACCAAGTGCATTTTGTATTTGGCTAATTTGTGATGCCAAGTCTGGCCAGGTGGAGAAGCGCCTCCATCACCAGCTGTTTGGCCATGCTTTTTTGCGACTCTGTTGGCTATGGAAAAATGCTGAGGTCGTGAGGCATCTGAGATGTTTACAAAATTGCCGCTAAGCATTTTACCGTAACCCTTTTTTTTGGAATCTTCCTCCAGATTTACATCAGAACCATTCACCGGATTCTTCCAGGCCGTGTAGCCTATTTCTGGGGTTGTAAAATCAATATTTCCATCCCCGTCTCTTTTATATTTCACATTTGTAAATCCGGCTGAAGGGATAGTTTTTGCGGCAGATATCCCGGGGCCTCGTTTCATTTGGGCCAATTCGTTGTATGCCTCCATTAAAGGGGTGATTTCATTCGCGCCCCCCCCTTCATGGTCAATATCACTGTTTTCTTCCGCCTGATTTGATGCATCAGTGAAAAAGGATGAAGCCCATGTTTCATCGCCTCCTTTTGCCTTGAATAGTTCGGAGCCAATGGCATCGAGTATCATGTATTTATCGAGATTTTCCAACTTATTGAATGTAGTCCAATCAACTGGATCAGATCCCTGAAAGGTAGCCACCCAAGCGCTGAGCATGCTACGTGTAAAGACACCTTGGACGACTTCAGAAGCGCCATCACGATGCGTACGCAGATCGTTTCCGGAAAATACGCTCAGTAATGATGTTTCCTCCTCAGCCCCCTGTAGTTGCGCAGCGCTTCCGAACAAACTGGTCAATTTCTGACGCTGCGCAACCATATGGGGGCTGTTGTCGATGCGCGCGGCGATACCGCCTTGCATGGTTTTTGGGGCAAATTGTCCCTGTGCGATGTGTGAATGTGATGACTCCTGATGGTTTTTGTCCCTCGGAACTCTTTCCATCGCAACCTCCCGTCCATTCGTGAAAACTGTAACTCAACGAAACATGCACACCGTAAAATCATCTTCCAGGTACCCCCGGATCAGCTCGACTCTGGGCGACAGTTCACGACAGAAGGCGACGATTTCCTCCCGGTCGTGGCCGGTCAACAGCTCGTGCTCCGGGAAGAACTCCGCGTCCAGCATGTTGAAGATCAGCGCCCGCTTTGCCGCGGCGTACATCCTGGCGATCATCTCCCGGTAAAAACCGGGATCTCCGGAGCGGTATCCCAGGGCGCCGGAGGCGATGACGTAGTCGGCCCTGGGGAGCTCCACCCGGGTGAAGTCCGCCTGGTAGAAGACGGTGTCCGGCCGTTGGCCGTGGCGCTCCAGCGCGACGTCCAGGAACTCGGCCATCATGTCGATCCCGGCGTAGGTGAAGCCGCTGAACCGCTCCGACAGGTAGCCCACCAGGTCGCCATGGCCGCACCCCAGATCCATGATGGAGCGGCCGCTGAAATCAGCGGACCCGGCGATGACCTGGAAGCGCCTGCTCTGACTCGCCGCACCGCGCCAGCCCAGCGCACCGACCGAGCCGCCCGGAAATCCGCGTATCCGGTGGCGGTGAAAGTGGATGATGGCAGCCTTCTCCATCAGGTTCATGACCGCACTCCTAGGGGTAGTCCGACTCCTTCATCTTCCTCACGTAGAGCCAGATCAGCACGAACGCCAGGGCCAGGAAGGCCAGGAACACTACCTCGCTCCTGCGGTACTTCCAGAACGGATCGCAGGCGAACAGGGAACACTGGAGCAGAAACGCCAGCCCCCCCATACCCAGAAACCAGAAGAATCGCTTCCTGAAGAACAGCCGCAATTCGAAAAACCGGAAGGAAAGCAGGAAGTAGATCAGCATCAGCAGCGCCAGGAGGTCGAAGACGATCCGGACCGGCCAGCGGTTTGGTCCCACCAGGCGGCAGTAGGAGGGGAAAAAGCGGGTGAACAGGTGGTTGAGAACATCGTTGTAGCCGCTGTCCTCGAAGGCGATGGTGATCTGACGGTTGATCTCGGCAGCTGGCTGCATGTCGCTGAACGGCGCCGGCCAGAAGGCCACCCCGCCGAAGTTGTCCTCGAAATAGACCAAGTCGTCGAAGAACTGGTGATTGTCCGTTGTCTCCGGAGGTTGCACCGCCGGATTGAGGAGCGGGACGATCTTTCTCAGCATGTTGCGCCTCTGAATCCCCTTGAGCATCTTTTCCATATCCTGGCGCAGCTTCTTTTTCGTTTCACCGGTCGGTTCGTCCAGCATGACGATGAACAGGTCGACATCGTTCTGGGCGTCGAATTCATCCCTGTCGCTTTGTTCCACCTTGGGCACCAGCTGCTTCAGGTAGCTCTCGCGGAAAACTCCCGTGCCCAGGTCGTCCATGGGGAGCACGATATTCAGGTTGTAGTACCAGCCCGACCCCTTGCCCACTTGCCGCAGGCGCGTCTTCAGCCTGGTGATGAAGGAGACCAGGTAGTCGCTGGCCGCGTCATCGCGGGGATAACCGTCGAAGTACAGGGTGACGCCGTCCACGATGGGGGGGACCCTGCTCATTCCCAGGGTTATCCACGGTTTGGCCCGGTTCAACAGTGAGTTGTCCAGGCGTTGCGCCGCAACCGTTGCGATGCTTTCGATCAGCGAATCGCCGATGGTGCTCTGCTTGGCCGCCAGCATGCGCGACCAGGCCCGCCAATCGTTGTTGTAGATCACCAGGTCCACGCTGGTGTTGTATCTGCGGGCGGTGTTGATGAAACCGGCCCGCTCCTTCGTCATGTCGAAGCGTTTGGCGATGTTCCCCCGGTCGTCGAAGCCGAGGGCGAAATAGCCGATACGGGTCAGGACGCTGAAGTCCAGCTCCCGCTTCACCCCGGCCGACCAGAAGGGAACGAAGCCGTACACCTCTCCCTTCAGGTCATCCCGGACGCAGCCGCAGGACCATCCCTTGAAGGCGATCAGCTTGCTTTCGTCAAACCGCTCGGTTTTCCGTGCCCGCTCCCGGATCTTCCCCAGGTACCCCGTGGTGAATTCCCCCTTCTCCAGATCGCCGCCGGCGACCAGGGGGGTCTCCACCCTGACCCGCAGGGCATTTTCGAAGAGGGACCGTGTCGGGTATTCGCTCCCCACCAGCTCCGCGAGCCGTTCCACCACCGGTTTGGGAAGGTTCGAACTTCTCTGCTCCGCGAAAAAGGAGTCTCCCAGCATGAAACTGACGTTCAGGTCGCCGTCGGCGTCGCCGGAAGGCTGGCCAGGCTGTTCCGCGGCCTCCAGTATCAGGTCCCGGTAGCGGTCGTAGCTCTCGCCGATGCAGCTCTTTACCGCGTTGACGAAGTCGTACCTGCTTTCGAACTCCACATTTTGCAACGGGTCGAGCTTATCCAGGACGTCGTTCTTCGACTTCATCCATTCCAGGTCGTCCCGGGTCAGGCGGTAGACAACTCCCAGGCCATCCTGGGGGGGGGCGGTGTTGGCGGGGGATCCCGAACAGGACTGTTCCATGGCCTTTATGGTCAGGGATCCGACGATGCCGTCGATGGGGCCGGTATACCACCCCTGCTTCGCGTAACACTGCTGGATGCTCGTGATGGCTGCCTTGTTATTCCTGATCCTTTTCAGCTCTCCGGGCGTCAGCTTCCGGCAGCCGCAGCAAGCCGCCGGCGCGGCGCTGGACGTAGCGGTTTTCGTGGCGGTCGGCGCGGGAGACGGCGTGCTGGTGGTGGCAGCAGGTGTGGTGGGGGGCGTGGCCGGAGCCGGTGTTGTGGATGTCGGTGTTTCGGTTTTCGTGGCAGCCGGCGCGGCGGAAGACTCCCCGGTGGGGCGTACGCTTCCCGGCGTTGCCAGGATCAGGAACAGCAGCGCCGCGATGCAGGTTGCCGCATATGTGATGGTTGCTCTGGACATGGCGTCTAGATCGTCCTTCCCTCTTTCATCAGTTCCCGCGAGATCCCCTTGAGCAGGTCCTCCTGGGTGACTGCCCGGTCGCCCCGCCTGAGGGCGCGTATGGCGCCGTAGCGGGCCACGTTGGCGATGGCGCCACCCGATATCTCGTGCCCCTCAGCCAGGGAGGGGAGGTCCACGTCGTCCCCCAGGGGGCATCCCTTCCCCAGCACACCCTGCCAGAGTCGCAGGCGCTGCTCCGCGTCGGGCAGGGGAAAGTAGACCGAACTCTGGAACCTGCGGGCAAAGGCCTCGTCGATGTTGGCCTTGAGGTTGGTGGCCAGGATCACCATCCCGGGGAAATCCTCCACCCGCTGGAGCAGATAGGAGACCTCCTGGTTGGCGTAGCGGTCGTTGGAGCTGGAGGTCTGGGTGCGCCTGCCGAACAGGGCGTCCGCCTCATCGAAGAAGAGGATCCAGTTCCTGTTCTGGGCCTGGTCGAAGACCGAGGCCAGGTTCTTTTCCGTCTCGCCGATGTACTTGGAGACAACCATGGAGAGGTCGATGCGGTAGACGTCCACGCCGGCGGTGGTGCCGATCAGGGTGGCAGTGAGGGTCTTGCCGGTTCCGGGGGGACCGTAGAAGAGGGCGCGGTACCCGGGCTTGACCACGCTTGCCAGCCCCCACTCCTCCATGATCACCCGGGAATGCTCCAGCCAGGCGGTCAGGGTATGTATCTCCTCCAGCACCTCCGGCCCCAGCACCAGCTCGCTCCAGGCGAGGGGGGTGGTGATGAGCCGGGCGGGGAAGCTGGCCGAGAAGCCGGGCTGGTGACTGCTCCCGGTGGTGAAGCGGCTCAGGTAATCGGCGGTGATGAGCAGTGCTCCGCAGAACAGCGGCTCGTTGCCGGAACTGCTCTCGATGCGCAGGATTCCCTGGTTCGTAAAGACATGGTCGGCCTCGAAGAGGCGGATGATCTCGAAGCGTTTCTTCAGGTCGTCGCCGGCCAGGATGAAGGCCGCCGTCTCGCAGGTGGGAAGGAAGCCGCCGTGGCTGTTCCCTTTCCAGCCGCCGAACTCGGTGAAGCCCCGGTCCAGGTTCCTGTTGCGGATGAACAGGGTGTCGAGCTCGTGGGGAGCGGTGTGGGGCAAAAGCGCCAGGATCAGGATGACCCGTTCGTCGAACCCCAGGCCGAAGCGGGTGACGGTCCGGGCATATTCGGAGTCGTCCCCCTCCAGGGAAGGGGGTGTTATGTGGCGAATCTCCCCGCTCTCCCCCGGCTTCTGAAAATAGAGGGTGATGCGTGTCTCCAGCAGCGCGCGGAACCAGTCGATCTCCCTCTTCAGGGTCAGGGCGTTTGCCTCCCCGGCGCTCATGCTCATCGCCACTCCACGTACAGTGCCCGCCCCATCCAGGGGTGCCGTATGGTCGAGAAGCCCCAGGGGATACGGTCCAGCAGCATGTCGAAGGGGCGGGGGGCTACCAGCAGGCTCCAGGCGTCGTCCTTAAGCAGCAGTCTCCCCTCCCGCTGGAGGAACGATTCCCTGAGCCCCGCCAGCGAGGTGGAGCCGATGGCGGACCAGGTGGCGATCATGGCGTGCAGCAATCCCTCGACGCACTCTGTCTCGGCCGGCTCAAGCCTGATCTCCCGGCCTATGGGCTCGTCGATGGGAACCCCGCAGAGCACCTTGTTCAGCGCTAGCAGGTATTCCGGCGCGCCGCTGTCTCCGTGTACCATGAACTGCAGCAGGTGGATCCCCCGTTCCGCCGCATCCCGGTCCCGGAACCCTTTCCCCTCCAGCAGCCCCAGCATGGAGAAGAGGCGGGGCAGGTAGGGCGCCGCCAGCACCTGGCCGGCATTGGCGACGTACAGATCGTCCCGGAGGAGGTCCTGTTCTCCGTTGACGTCAGGCTCGGCTTCCGCCGTTTTCCTCGCCGGGGCGATGGCGGAAGCGGATGAGGCTCCTTCGTCCCGTCTCGCCTTCCGTGGGAGCCGCCCCTCTCTCCGGGACTCTCCCGCGCCCCGAGGCTGATGACCCTGACGGGGGGGCGCGGAACCGTCGTCGGCATCCGTAACGGAGAGCGGAAACCGGGCCGTCCGTGTGAGCGCAGCCTGCTCCCGGATGCCGAAGAGCGGTTCAACCGTCGAATCAGGATGTTCAGGCCCTGTTCCCCCCTTTCCCGCGATGATCGCCAGGATCTGCTGTTCCACCCGCCGGCGCAGCTCCGGCAGCCCCTCGCGTCGCTGCCGGAGCAGGAGCTCCCGGAAGTCTTGGTCGTAGCGCCGTCCGGACCGCTCGGCCAGGTGACGGATGAGCGCATCGACGTACTCGTCCAGGGACAACCCGCTCCTTCTTCCGAAGAGATGGCTGAACAGGAAGCGGCGGGCCAGGCCGCGGAGCCGGCCGCTCTCCGCTATGGCGGCGGCGAGCAGGATCTCCGTTGCCAGCTCCGTGCAGAGCAGCACCCGCCGCCAGTCCTTTCCCCGGGAGAGGGAGTAGAGGGGGATCAGCAGTCGTGCGGGAAAAAGATCGATGATCCGTTCGGAGCATCCCCGGCGGGCTGCCAGCGCCTCCACCATGGTTCGGGAGAGCCGCGGACTGTGCCGGATCAGCTCCCTGATCACCGCTTCCGGAACCGTACGTGTCTCTCCACGTTTCCGTTCGGGCGCACGGGAATCCCGCGCCCGGCGTCCGGCGTCCCGCCGCTTCTCAGGCTGCCGAGGAGCGCTCTTCAGTCGCAGCTGGCGCAGGATTCCCCGCAGCTCCGCATGCGGCGTTCCCGTTTCACGGGCCTCTTCCAGCGCCATGGCCAGGGAGTCGAGCAGTTCGAGGTAGGCCAGGTTTCCCCGGGCCGCCATGGAGCGGACCAGGCTCTCCAGGTATGTCAGTTTGTTGAACCGGCTTCCCCGTTCCACCAGCAGGTAGGCCAGGGTGACGTGCCACAGACCGCTCTTCAGGGTTCTCGCTGATTCCGTCCCGCCGGCGGCTGCCCGCCGGAAGAGTTCCGGCTGTCCGGTGATTCCGCGGACGAACCCTCCCTCCCGCGGCTCCAGTATCCGCACCAGTTGTTCCAGGAGCGGGTCGGGAAAACCTTCGGCCATCTTCCGTAAACTAGCGCCCCGAAGAGAGAATTCGGCGAGCGTTTCCAGGATCAGTCCGGGGCGTTCGTGCAGCGTGGCGCGCCAGAAGCTCTCCAGGCCAACAGCGGAACCGCTGGCGAACGCCTCCCGCAGGCGCGGACGGATGAGCAATTCCCCCTCGGTATTCTCCCTTCCATCCCGACGGTGATTCCCGGCTGGACCGGCAGCGCCCTCCTCCTGGGCCAGTTCCCCCAGCAGGGAGAGCATCTCATGCTGCAGTCTGCCGGGTTTCGGCGACGCTTCCAGAAGGGTGGTCAGGGAGATCAGCAGGGGAACGTAGCCGCTGTTGCTCCGTGCCGCCATGCCTCTGATCACTCTTTCCAGGTAGGCCCGCCGGTTGAATCTCCCCCCCCGTTCACCGAGCAGGTAGGCCAGGGTGAACTCCCAGAGCCGGCTCCTGTACACCCGTTCGCTTCCCTCGGGTTCCGCCGTAGCGCGTCGGAACAGTTCCCCCCTGGCGGTCAGTTCTACGATGAATCCGCTCTCCAGCGGTTCCAGAACCCCGGCCATTCCCCGCAGAACCGTTTCAGGGAGCTGCTCGGCCATCCTTCGCTGCGCTGCGGATTCCCTGCCGCGGCGCCCCAGGATTTCGATCACCAGTGCGGGGTACTCTGCTGCCAGTTCCTCCCACACCTCGGCCAAGGCACCTGTTTCTCCCCGAACGATGGCCTGGTCCAGCAGCTCCCCCAGCAGGCGGGCCCGGGAGAGGGCCTTGTCCCGGGCGGCGTCCGCGGTTGGTACGTTCTTCACTCCGTCTCCGCTCCCCATGTCCCGCAGGAGCTCCAGCATCTGGCGCTTCAGCATGCCCGGAGCTTCCGCCTCTCCCAGGATTGTTGCCAGCGCATCCAGGAGATCGGTGAAACGGATCGAGCAGTGGGCCGCCATCCGGCGAACCAGGCTTTCCAGGTAGACCCTCCGGTTAAACTGTCCCCCCCGTTCCACCAGCAGATAGGCCAGGGTGAACTCCCAGAGCCTGGTCCGCGTGGTGGATATCTCTTCCGGTCTTTGTTCGCACGCCCGTTGGAAGAGTTCGGGGCTGGCCGCGATCTCCTCCACGAAGGCGCTCTCCTGCGGTTCCAGCAGGCGCACCAGATCCCGCAGCATGACCGGGGGAAAGCCTTCGGCGATCCGTTGCGGCCCGTCCCCGTCCGCACCCGTCCGCCGGAGCAGTTCCCGCACCAGGGCCGGCCGGTTGCGCAGCAGCTTCTGCCAGTCGCCCTTGATTACCTCCGCGTTTCCCGTTGTCAGCGCCTCTTCGAGGCGCGTCCGGAGGGGCTTTTCGGTCGTGGAATCGTCACGATCGGGGAGATGCCCTGTCCCGGTCCGCATGGATGTCACCGGGGCGCCGCTTTGCTCCAGCAGGCTGAGCAGGATCGCCTCCCATGCATCCCGGCGCTCCCTGCTGGAGGGGAGGGAGGCCAGTGCGGTGGAGAGCAGCGTCCGCGGCGAACGGCTCCAGGTGGTCTGTCCCGGTGCCAGCATGCGCGCCAGGTCCGTCGCGACATGCTCCCCGAACTGGCGGACGATTCTGGCTACTCCCCGCTTACGGCTGATCCTGTCCCCCAAGAGGCGTCGCAGGCTGGTGGCGTCGCGGGAGAGGAGCTGCTCGATCATCTGCTCCATGATCCGCCCGTCGGCCAGGTCAGCGTTCCAGGGTATGCAGCCGGTGGCCAGGAAATACTCCAGCCGTTCCCTTCCATGTTCCCCGGGGGGGATGACCCTGCACCCCGCCAGTGCCTCTCCGCCGTGGGGCGGCAGGTTCTCCCGCAGTGCCGCTTCGAGCCTCTCCCGGAAGCGCTCGCCGGCGGCTTCGCTCCAGCCGTCTCCCCCGACGCTTCCCAGGTCGATGTCCAGGCGGTCGATGCGCAGCACCCCGGCGGGAGGGGCGAGTCTGGTGAAAACATCGTCCACGATCTCCAGCGCCAGGCCGGAGGCGAAGGAGTGCAGCTCCTCCTGCTGCTCGAATGCCTCCTCCTCCGAGGTAAAGGAGACCTGGAACAGCGCGTTTTCCACCATGTGGGCAGCGGTCATGGCAGGTCCCCTTCTCCCTCGCGGGACCGGGTGTCCAGAAGGAAGCGCACGAGTGCGCGGGAGGTCCGTTCCAGATCGGGATCGTCCGGCTCGCGGCGGTGCATGCGGGTCGTCCAGCTGGTGTACAGCTGCTCGAAGGCGGCCATCCTGTCGAACCGGAGCCAGTGGCATTCCGCCAGGATGTGCGCCGGACAGTTCCGCTGCACCGTTTCCTCGGCCAGGCGGCGGAAGTTTTGATCCCCGCAGCGGGCGGTCCAGGCGGGAAACAGCACGCTCACCCGGAAGGGGAAGAAATCCGCGGGAACGCCATCTTCCCGGTTGTGCGTACCCCGGGGCCGGAGCAGGATGTGTTCGACGACGTGCAGACCCTCGCTCCCCAGGCTGAGGCCGACCAGCAACCGGCGCAGGGCATTGGCGCCGGTTACCGCGCTCCGGTAATCCGGAAACAGTCCGATCCGCCACCACTCACCGCTGTCGGAGGCGGTAAAAAGCAGCTGCGTCCCCGCTCCCCGGGGGGCGATGCGATAGTTCTCCAGCGAGACGCCGCGTTGCAGCAGCGATGGCGTCAGTCGGCCGCTGTCCGCGAAGCAGATTCCGGCGCTCAGGGCACGCAGCTCTTCCAGCGTACTCCCCCCGGGCACGACGAGCGGGACCCGCTGCCAGGAGGGCTCGGCCGGCCCTCCCGCCGGTACCGGCAGCCCGCCTTCCGTTGCCGGACTGCCCGGAGCGTCACCCAGGGTGAAACCGGCGGAGAGGATCGGGCGGGTGAGGGAACGATGACTCCCGGGGCCGAAACCGAGTATCAGGCTGACCCTCCGGTGCAGTCCCGAGACTCCGGCCCCGCTCTTACCTGCCGCGCCATAGTCGGGCGCCCCCCCCCTGTCCCTGCCCAGCTCCACGATCTCATTCAGGAAGGCGGCTTTCTGCTGGACGGCGATTCTCTCCGCCTCCTGGGGGGGATGGTAGAAGCAGAAATCCCGCAGGGCACCGGGGGAGACGCTCTCCCCGTACAGGGCGAGCAGGTAGTCCAGCAACCGGTTCTTGCGCTCGAAGACGTTGTCATGCTTCTCCACCAGCGCGGCGATGGATGCTTCCGCCTGTTCCGGGTAGACGCGCTCCAGATCGGCGATACCGCTCTCTTCCAGGGTTTGGTGCCAGTAGGTTCGTTGCGGTGAACGTTCGATGGAGAACAGGGTGCGCAGGTGCCCCAGGTTGGCCAGGAAGTTGGCCATGAGCTGCTCGAACGGCAGCAGATACCCCTTCAGCTGCGCCGCGGCTCCTCTCCGGCGCGGCGATGCGGATTCCGCCACTCCGAACCTGCCGATGCCGTAGATGGCCGGGAACTGGTTCTGGATGGAGACGTACCGTCCCAGGTCGCGGAACTCCCCGTGCGGCAGAGGGGCTATGGCGGAGAGGTTCTGGGGAGTATGCCTCATGGATCTCCTGGCGAAATCCAGCTCCCCGTACCCGGCCCGTAGCTCCCGGGCCGACACCACGACCCGCCGTCCGTTCCGGGTCAGGTGCACCCTGATCTCACCATCGCTTTCGGGGACGTTCAGGTACACCGCGGTTTCGGCACCCTCGCATGCCATGCCGCTATGGTAGGCGCGTCCTCCGCTTTCCAGGAACAGGCTGGTGATGTTTTCTACACCGTCGATGGATCTGATCACCGCGTAGAGGTCGGAAATTCTGATTTCATCCTTTGCATCGTCCAGGTCGTCATCACGGATGAATCCGAAACGGGTGAGCGGTCCCCGGAAGATCTCTTCCGGCTCAACTCCCCGGCGCAGCGCCTCTTCGTACCCCCGGGAGGAGATGCCGCCGCTGATCGACCGGGAACAGAGATGGTACAGTTCGGAGAGGATCTCGGCTGCCGGCCGGCCGGCGCCGATCTCGATCTCTCCGTACAGTACGCAGCCGATCTCCCGGACAAACACGATGGCTTCCAGGTCTTCGCAGAGGTTACGTGACGATGAGCAGACCCGGGAAACCCGTGCCCGGATCTCCTCCCGCATGACCCTGTGTTCCTCCCCCTCGCTCCGTTCCTTCAGCCGCAGCACAACCCGGAGCAGCGGGCCGTAGGGACTCTCCACGGTGGTCAGCCATACATTGTCGATCTCGGGAACGGCGTCGAAGATCGCCGTGCGGTAGTCGGCGATGGTGGTCGGGCGACAGGGGAAAATCCGTTCGGCGGGGTGGAGCGCGAGCCTGTCGCCCTCCAGGGAGCCGTCCTGTTCTGCCAGAAGGTCCTTCACCGGGAAGCCGGTGCGGTAGATCAGGTCGGTCAGGCCGTAGCAGAGCTGTTCGAGGATCGTGACGCCGGGGTCGTGGAGGTTGTAGTCGGTCCAGATGTCGCCGGCAAGCTCCTGGACGGAGCCGATCCCCTGCCGCTTCAGCTCCTCGAAGCTCCCTTGCTCCTGAACGCCTGTTGAGCGTCGTATGGTTCTGGTTTCCGGCATGTTGTCCTCTGAAACCGGGGTGTCATTCGTCGTCCGCATCCGGCAGACAATCGTTCATGAAGCTGTCGAACCAGAGCCTGGTCAGATAGAACCTGATCCGTATGCCGTCGCCGTAATCGCTGTTGGATTTCAGCTGCAACCGGTACTCCCGGTTCGTGCCTGACCAGCGCAGCTTCAGCTTATCCCCCAGGGAGCGGTAGTGGGCCTGGTGGTAGCTGATCCGTTTCTTCAGGTTGAGGAAGTTGAACAGGAACCCGGCCGGGTTGAAGGTGTTCAGGGCGAAGGCGTGCATGAGCGCGTATTTCCCGGTCCGCTTCTTTCCGACCCCGGCCATGACTTCGAAGGCCTGACAGCCGTCCAGGGGGCCGGTGATGTCATGCCACTTCCCGTCGGCCGGAACGGAGCTGTTGCCGTCGGGACCGACGCCGATGCGCCCCTGGCTACGGATGACGCCGGCAACGTCCAGGGCGAACTCCGGGGCCTGGGTGTTCACTCCCACCTTTCCTCCCGGATCGAGGGTCACGGAAGGGGTCTCGTTCCCCTCCTGGTCCCGTGCGCTGAAACTCAGGGCGTTCCGTTCCCGGTCGCGGGTGAACCCCAGGGACCAGTCGAACCGCCCCGGTTCCTCGGCGCGGGAGAAGCTCATCAGGGTATGGTGTTCCCCCTGGGTGGCTACTTCGATTCCGTTGTCAGGCGTCTTGGAAAACCCCTCGTCAACCATGTTCAGGGCCGAATCGATCAGGTCGTGAAACTGGCGTTCCGAAGGGAGGGCGCCCTTTCTGAAAAAGTTTTTCAGCGTGTCTCGGTTTCGTTTCGGCATGGTTTCCTAGCTGTCGATGATAAAGGTTTGTCCCACTTCCAGGTGGTTGATCCCGGTCGGCTCCGGTTCAGGAAAGCCTATGGAGCTCATCGTCTCGACGAGGTGATGCTCCGCGGGGATCGCCAGACTCCACGGCCGCAGCGGTTCAAGCAGATCCCTGGTTGCCGGATCTCCGCCGGGAAGCGGGTATCCCCCTTCACCCAGCTGCGGGCGGGCGGTATCATTCAGGCCGTGGTTTCGCTGTTCATCCTCGCTGGTGCGCAGGAGCGAGAATGCGGCAATGCATTCCACGTACTCCTGTTTCAGCAGGTACGCTTCGATATCCTCCCGCCTGATACGCCAGCCGAAGCAGGCCCGGCACCCCACTCCGCTCCAGGGGGAGAGGTACTCCGTGATCGCCCGGTTCAGTTCCTTCAGGTAGTGGCCGCGGCGCGCCTCGGCCGCCGCTGTCAGCTTGACGGAGCATCTGACGTGAATCCGTTCATAGGCCGGGTTGCGCACCTCGATGGACGCGGAAGGGGGGGAATGTTGCCGCAGAAACTCGTTGATCCGGTTCAGCTCCGCCGCGTTCAGCATCGGGCTCAGATTCGGGGTCTCGCCGCCGCTTTCCCCCCGGGGGACCACGACCACCAGCACCCGGCCGGGATGAGGTGCCCATCCCCGTTCGCTACCCAGGGCTCCGAAGCATGCGACCTTGAAGACGGCCGGGAAATGCTCCAGCACCAGCCGTTCGTAATCCCAGGGGAGCACGGCCCGGTTTTTATGCCGAAGCCGCTCCGAGAGCCTGATGACCTGCTCCGTCCCGGTTTCCCTCTCCCTGCCGCCGAAGCCGGCTGCCGGCTGGAGTGTCGCACCCAGGCCGGGGATGGACATGCCGGGGCTGGTGATGCTGCCGGCCGGCAGGGGGGCGTTCACCGTTGCTCCCTCTCCCCCATCCATCCGGCGGGTGACCCTCAGGGCATTGGTGTGTACTGCATACAGGCCGCGGAATGAATCCGTCGCTCCATCCGAGCTGACGCGAAGCCAGAACAGGCCGTCCGGCATGACGCTCTGTTCGCTGGTGAGCCCTTCCGGAAGGTCCAGGGTGACGATACCGGACGATTGGAAGCCGCCGGTGCTGTCGGAAACGACCCGGACGTTTTCCAGGGGATGCCAGCGGTTGGAGGACATGACATGCCAGGTGAGGGGGGAGCTTTGCCTGGTAACGGCATGGTTCGAGTCTTCCCTGATCTGGAAGAACAGGGTGAGGGGGCCGGCGATCCGCTCGGCGGAGATGCCGATGAACAGGTTTCCGTCTCCGCCGTAACCTGGCAGCAGGCTGAGCCCGGCTTTTGGGGCGGACGGATACACGGCCTCCACTCCGAAGGGATGGAGGTGAAACAGCTTCTCGCCGAGCCCGGCAGACTCCTGCGTTCCCTCGCCGCCGGGATGAATGACGCTGCGCGCGGTGTAATCCAGTGAAAGGGAGGAGATCTGCGGTGTGTAGGGGGGAGCGGGAAGCGGCTGCGCCTTCCTGACCCGTTTGCGTCTGGCGTTTTCCGTCAGCACCCGTGTCATGACGAGCGGATGCTCCCGGTGACCGAAGGCCGCCTCAGGTTCCGTCAGGGTGAGTTTCACGAAGCCGTTGCGCGCCTTCAGATCGAAGCGCGGCTCTGCCGTTCCCGGCCGGAATTCCGTGGGCTTCAGGTGGCGAATCACATCCACCGCAATGGTTTTTCGGGGGGAAATCCGCTCGCCTTCGCCGGAGTGGTCGAACAGCTCGGTACTGCTGCGCGTCTCCTGCCGGTCGGGTCTCCATCGACCATCCCTCAGTACCGACATCTCTGCCTTGAACGAGGCATTGTCGTAGCGCGTCTCATACCCCTGGTAATGGAGCCGGAATCCTCCCTCCAGCGTCGGCAGGTCTGACCATTCCAGGTTCAGTTCCAGGCTGGTCAGCGGTTTTGCCGACAACTCAGGAGCGGTGATGGCGAAGTAGGAGTTGACCGCCGGGAAGGGACCGAAGGGGAGGAACGGCTGGGACGGGTCCAGCCTGCCGTGCTGATTGTACGCCATGAGCTCCCGGACGCCGCTGATCCGTGTTTCGATGGCGATGTCCCTGATGCAGTGCCCCACGAGCAGTGAGTAGGGGCAGAGATTGGCCGTGGAGCGGATGCGGAAGCGCGCCAGGGGAAGAACGGTTTGAAAACCGTTGCCGTGGAGTGTCCGGTCATAGGGGACAATGGGAGGAGCGTCGTGGTCCAGGCAGAAGGTGCAGTCGAGTCCGCTCTCCGTTTTCCCCTGGAGGTCGGTGAGGGGGGAGACGAACAGCCGCGGTACGTCGTGCCACCCCGATTCCGCGGTGAGATCGACGGTGAAGATCCGTGCCGTGAGCCGGAAGAACAGGTCGGTCCGGTCCTGGCTCAGGAGTTCCCGCACGAGATTTGCCGACTCCCCGGGCATGCAGGAGGCCGCGTGCCGTATGATTTCCTGCGTGTCGGCGTCGCTGAGCAGTTCGTTGCCGCCGAACAGATACTGGCCGAACAGTACACCGAAGGCGTCGCGGAAATCGGACTGGCATCGAGCCTTCCGGAGCCGCTGCAGTGCCGCGCTGACGGAGTCTCGCCCTTCACCCCCGGGGCTGAAACGGATGCTGACACGGACTTCCCGCCGTCCCTCTCCCAGGAGCAGCAGGGGCGATGCAACGGCAAAGCCCAGCTCGGCTTCCTCGGACGTCATGGCGCCGATTTCTCCATCAGGAGCCCCGAAGACGTGCCGGGGCGGACTGTTCGCGCGCCAGCCGGAAGCGCCTCCCAGCGGATCTCCGGCCAGGATCCTGGTCACGTACCCCAGCTCGCGTTCCGGTGAAATCAGGGGGTCCCGCTCGAAAGAGAGCGTGCGCAGGGAGGTCACCCGCGCATCAACCACAGCAAGATCGTTGTCGGCACGGAAGATGGTCTGGTTCCCCTTGTCGTCCCTGCCGGCCGGAAACGGGGTTTCCCGGGGGATGAAGGCGCCGCCGCGGCCTGAAGCCTGGAAGAGCAGGTGGGCATGGCCCGGGGCCGCGGCGCGGGGAGCGGAGCGGAGGAGGTCGCGGTAATAGAAATCCAGGTGTCTGCGGGTGAAATCGTTCGCCTTCTGGCGGGCCGTTCCCATCAGGCGCAGGAAGGCGATGAACAGGGCCATGGCTGGGTTGTGACGGCGGCTGCCCAGGGAGCACTCCAGGTGATGTCGGGCGGCTACCTGAAGGTAGGAGAGAGCGCTTGCGAACGAGTCGAAGGCCGAGGTTAGGAAGCTCCTGGACCGCTCCCGGTCCTCAACACCGCTGAAAGCCGCCCTGGGGAACATCCCGGCTCCGTGCGCCCCGATCCCCCAGATGGGATGAAATCGGGCGAATCCTGATATGTACCGTTCTCCGTCCCGTTCCTGGTGGCGGATAATTTCGCCGATGCCGTGCAGTTCTGACGCCAGCCTGTTGCGCACGGTCGCTTCGATGCTGAGGCAGAGGCTCTGTTCGGCCATCCCCTCCCTGTTGCTCAGGCGCCGGAACCAGTGATCCAGATCCCAGGCCAACCGGCAGAGGTAGAGCGCCGGATTCAGGCAATCAGGGCTGCGCCGCAGGAGCGCCATGAACTCGGCCTCGGTCCTTTTCAGGTCGATGCTCAGGAGTCGCGCCATGATAACGGCTTCGTCGTTCATGAACAGCTCCGACCAGGTTCCATCCGTGCGGTTTTCCAGGGTATGGAAGCCAAGCATGCCCGCCAATTCGGCGCTCTGGGCAAGCGCCGTTTCAAAGGATGTCTCGTCCGGCAGGAAATACCCCTCCCCCAGCGGTGGAGGAAAGCGGTCCTGCCGTTCGGTGCCGTCGCATATGTTCAGCCGGGTCCGCTGCGTCATGCTGCTCTCTCAGGGATGGGTGAAACGGTTCCGCAATCAGAACCTGAGATCCGTTCCCTCAAGAAAATAGAACGGATAGACCATGTTGCTCCTGCTGTTGGTTGACCGCACGGTATAGGCGAGGGAGATGAGGACGACGCCGTCGTGGATGTTTCCGACGTCAACGTCGATGCTGCCCAGGATGATGCGCGGCTCGTAGAAGAGTACGGCCCGATCGATGGCGTCCTTCAGGGCGGTGACCGTGCTTTCGTTCATCGGCTCGAACATCAGGGCGTTGAGGCTGCAACCGAATTCCGGGTGCATGATCCGCTCCCCCGGAATGGTGGAGAGCAGGATGCGAAGACTCTCCCGGATATCCTCCGCGTCGGCCACCATCCTGACCTCCCGTGAATGGCGCTGGAACTCCGGCGGAAAACTCCAGCCCCTGCCGAGAAAACTGCCGCTCTCGTGCGCAGAATCCATCCCGTCCCCCTAGCCTCCGATGATCACGGTCATGCATCCCATGACGATGCTGCCGCCATGGGCGGTGGTGTCGCCGATCCTGGCCGCCGGTTTGCCGCTGATCAGTACCGTGGCCGACCCCTTCACGATGGTGTCCGGAGGACCGACGCAGATGCAGCTGTCTCCCACTACCGCCGCGGGCAGCTTCCCTATCAGCACCGTTGCCACGCAGGGGCCGCTGACCGGCCCCCCCACGTGGGGGATGGGGGAGGGGAAGGCCGGGGTCTGCATGGGACAGGTGTGCATGTCGGTGATTCTGGCCGCCGGCGGCATGGTGCCTCCTCTCTCTTCACGTTGGTTGCGCGGGATTCCCCCGTCTTTTATCCGCAGAATCGGGTTAATTGATCATGACCATGGCGCCCTTGACTGTGGTCTGGCCCGAGGCGGAAAGCTCGGCGCTGGCGCTCCCCTTGGCCGTGAACCCCACATTGGCGTTGTTGCTGATGTTGAGCCCGGTGACCTTGACGTCCGCCTTGGAAGAGATGTCGATCGCTCCCACGGCATCGATGCTGATCTTCCCCTTGGCAGAGATCCCGATGTCCTTGGGACTGTCCAGCGTGATGCCGCCGGTGCCCAGCTCCACCCTGTTGCCGGTCTGATCCTGCACGAGGATCTTCTTGTCGTTGTCGCTGAGCACGATGGTATTGCCCGCCGGGGTCAGGATGGTGATTTCTTTCTTGTCGTCGTCGAACTCCACTCTCAGCTTGCTCCTGGTGACGATGGCCTTGGTGAAGTTGTCGGCGGTCAGCTCGTGGGGAGGAGGCCTGCTGCTGCTGTAGAGACTCCCCAGGATTACCGGATGGGACGGGTCGTTGTTGACGTACCCCAGCACCACCTCGTCGCCGATCTCGGGTATGAAAAAGGCGCCGATCCCGTTGGATGCGTGAAACTTTGCCAGCCTGGCCCAGACTCCGTCGGTCTCCGCCTGGAGCACCGGGATGGAGACCTGCACCCGCTGCTCCCCCCCGGGATCCTGGTCCAGTTTCTTCACCACCCCGATGTGCAGCCCCTCGATCCCCGGGGTCAGGCCCGACGCCGGCGGGGCCACCAGATCCCGCCGTTCGGCGAACCACTCCCGGGACATGCCGAACTCGACTTCCGTGGTCCAGTTCCCTTCCCGGATGTCGTGGCGCACCCCGCTGACGAAGAGCGTGCCGTTGAAGCGGTTGCCCACCCCCTCCAGCTTGATGGTCCCGCCGATCCTGGCTGTGGCGCTCCCCTGGAATTTCATCCTCCCCCTGATCCGCGCCAGGCCGGCCTTCAGCTGCTGCCCAGCTGCCCACTCCTTGAGCGATGACTGCTCCAGGGTGGCGGATGTCTGCAAGCGGAAGGAGGCTGGTCCGGCCACCTTGGCCAGGACCTTTGAATCCAGGTCCCCCTGCTGGTTCAGGGTGGCCGGTTCCGCCTTCTCTTCCGCGACGGCCTGTTGCTTCATGTCCCAACAGACGCTGGTGACCGAAGTGAGCTGGCTGGTAGCGTCCAGGTCGGCGCTGAAATCGATCAGGTCCTGGCCGTAGCCGACCGTGAGCAGCGGCGGGGCATCGACCTGCGGCGCCTTGACCGACACGGTGCCGTCATCGGCCATGACCAGCATCCCGTTGACTTCGGCCCGGGAGAGCATGAAGTCCCAGTCGCTGCAGTAGTACTGCACCAGCTCCCGGTGCTGGGTGGCGGTTGTTGTCACGTCAGCGGAAAGCCCTTTGTAGGAACCGATCAGGGTGGAGATGATGTCGCTGTCCCTGGAGTCGACGTAGGTGGCGTTTCTGCGGCCGATGGTCATGGCCACTGCCTTGTCGCGGCATTCCACCTCCAGCCTCGAGTAGTTGTCGCCGCTGATCCTGATCCCCTGCCTGGTCACGATGCCCTGGAAGATGGTCTGCTCCTGATTGTCGTAGCCGGTGGCGATCCGGATCTCCCTCCCCGGCTTGAAGGCGTCGGAGTTGCTGGCCGGGAAGTCCCGCTGGGGCATGTCCCCGTCAAGAACCGTGATCCTCGCCGCCGGTACCCGGTTGATACTCTTGTCCACGGTCACGGAGATGATCTTCACGCTGTCGGCCACCTGTGTGCCGTTACTGTACAGCGTCAGCCTGACGACTCCGCTTCCGTCTCTGCGCGGCGAATCGGCCATGGTCTACCTCAGGGGGGGGAATCGCAGCCTGGTCCCGGGCTTGAGATCCCGGAAGCAGGTCAGGTTGTTCACGCGGGCGATCTCGGTGTAGTAGGAGCAGTCCCGGTAGATGCGGTAACAGAGCAGCGGCAGGGTGTCGCCTGCGCGAACCTCGACGATGTGACTCAAGTCCGGGGATGTTCTGGCGGCCCTCAGGCTCTCCTCCTGGCTGCTCACGTAGCGGACGAAGGCGAGGGAAATCCTGGCCCGCAGTGGCTCGCCCCCGGGTTTGAAGAGGGTGTACTGGATCGACATGGACTGGAGCCTGCCGGTGAAGGAGAGGCTGCCCCACAGGAGCCGCACGATGCGCGGTTCGTGCTCCCCGCCGTCATAGTCGTAGATGATGCTTTTCAGTTTCTTGATGCCGGCCTTGACGTCGTACACCTTGGCGTCCGGTGTGGGGCGCACGGCACCGGTGCCGTCGAGCATCAGTTCGAAGCTGATCGTCTCCGAGCCGGTCGAGTTGAACTTGGACTCGGGGGCAGCCTGCCCCTGGACCCTGGTCTCGCTCTGGCTGATGGAATGGCCGTGGGTATAGGACGACGGGTTGAGCATCACCTCGAATTTTGTCGACTGGTCGACGCTGACGGAGCCGTTCTTGTTCCGTGTGCAGGGCGATATGGAGAGCATGACCTTTGCCATTCATCGCTCCCGACGTGCGTTCAGCATGTCCCTGATCATCTGCCGGCACTCCTCGATCACGTCCGATTTCAGCTCCTCGAGTCGCCCCGGATCGAGTTCTCCCGTTCTCCCCGAGCCGTTCTCCGTCTGCACGGCGCAGCGTATGGTCATCTGTCTGACTTCGATGGTCATGGGGTCACAGCTCCCGTTCCGCCGAGGTGTAGCTGATCTCTATCTTCTCGATGGCGAGCTCGTTCTTTGTCGAATTGAAGCTGTCCACCTCCCATTTGACCGGGAAGGCGTTGGCAAAGGACCAGCTCCGGACCGGGTCCCCCTGCTCGTTCAGCAGGAAGACCTTGAGCAGGCGCGGCTGGATCGGAAACGAACATTCCTCGATGACGTTCTTGCACCAGCGTGCCAGCGGTGAAGCGGTGGTGGCGATGCCCCGCTTCAGAACCAGGCGGGGATGTTTGACCCCCTTGGGCAGTTGGTAAGGAAAGCGATTCTCCCCCCCCTCGAAATACTCCTCGGTTTCCAGCTCCAGGCTGATCCCGCTGACTTCCTGGAACGAGCTGTCGATCGTCCCGGGAGTCCGTTCGAAGGCCACCTGAAAGTAGAATGCCGGGGGGCTGTAGCCGTAGGGTCCCCAGACTTTCGCCGGATCGGGCATGGAAACTCCCTCGCACCGTGCACTGGAAGGAACGCTGCATGCTCTTCCGGTGCACGGTGGTCACTGTCATGAGTTGGCGATGGTGATCCCCTCGTGGGCGATTTCTATGGTTTCGATGGCCGCCTCGTTGCCGTCGGCCTTGAGATCCGTACCGGTGATCTTGGTCGGCCAGGCATTGGCGAGGGTCCAGACCATGGTGGGGGCGCCGGATTCGTCCAGCAGGCTGATAGTGACCGGCAGGCGCTTGATGGTGTTCATCTTGATCTGGTTGAACCAGTCCCAGAACTTGTTGTCCGATTTGAAGATCCCCTTTTTCATGGTCACGTTGCCGGACTTTTTGATCCCGGGCATCTTGATCGTGGAGAATACCGGGCTGTCGCCGTGCCGGTACTCGATCGGCTGGGCCTCGATATCGAGTCCCGAGACCTCCTGGAACGACATCACCTGGCTGTCCCACTTCACCTGGAAGTAGAATTTCGGCAAGGGCCATACGTTCGTTGACTGTTTTGATCCATCGTCCGCCATATCGTGCCTCCGTCATTGAAGTTGTAGATTCATTTCGTGACCGGGCCCATGGGGCGCTTCCTCCATGGGGGAAGCACCGCCCCGCTCCGGCCGGAGATGCCGTCCTTAACCGGTTACGACTTCTGCATCTGCTGCTGGAAGGTGATCTCGATGAACTCCGCCGGGCGCGTGACCGCCACCAAGACGGTGACCCTCAGGATCCCCTCCAGGATGTCCTCGGGGGTCATGGTCTCTCCCAGGCCGCAGAACACGGCGAAGGCGTCGTCGGGGCTCGCTCCGGCGAGACCGCCCCGCTTCCAGATTCCGGTCAGGAAATTGCGGATCATGCTCTTGATGGTCACCCAGGTGGTGGCCACGTTGTTTTCGAACACATATGCCTTGCTCGCCAGCTTGATCGATTCCTCCAGCATGATCATGGTTCTGCGCACATTGACATAGCGCCAGTCAAGACTGTTGCCGTCCAGGGTGCGCGCCCCCCAGACCAGGGTCCCCTCGCCGATGAACGAGCGGATCGCGTTGATCGACTTGCCCTGGGTGGTGACGTTCAGGTCCTCCTGTTCGTCGTGGGAGATGTTGACCGCCGGCGATACCACGGAACTGAGGCTGACGTTGGCGGGCGCCTTCCAGACGCCGCGGGAATCGTCCACCATGGTGTAGATTCCGGCCATCGCCGCGGCCGGCGGCATCAGGTTCAGTTTGCGCCTGATTTCCATGAGGATGGTATTGAACAGCGGGCTGATGGCGATCAGGGTCTTGTTCAGCAGCTGTTTGTGGGCCGGAATCTCGTCCGCCGGGATGTCGCTCCATTCACTGGAGATGGCGGCAACGGCGTTTGCCCGCTGGATCAACCTGGATTTCGCGTTTTTCTCCGCCGGGGGATCCGACTCCTCGATCGTCGGGAGCGGATCGGGAATGGCGAGTTCGCTCTTGAGCAGGGTCTGCAGCAGCTCTCTGGTGGAAATGTTCTCGTAGGAGAGATCCTTGTCCTGGACGATGGTGGTGTTGACCCAGGGATAGTAGGCCGTGGCATAGTCCAGGAAGTTGATTCCCAGGGCGCTGCGGAAATTCTCGATGCAGTCGCCGGCGGGGTCCTTCCGGTCCCTGAACCCGTCCCAGATATCCAGGATGGCGATCCTGTTTTTCATCTTCCCGCCGCAATGGGCCAGGGCCGCCTGCTGCACGCTGACGCACTCCTCGGCCGATGCCAGCAGCACCGCATCCGGAATCAGAACCATGGTCGGCTCCTGTTCCTTGACCAGGGTGTCGATACCGCCGGTCAGCCGGTCCGGTTCGATGGCTTCTCCGTAGGTTCCCACCGAGACGACATAGCAGGGGCCGCCGCCGTTCTGGTAGAAAAGCAGCATGCTGGTGTAGAGCAGATACCTGCCCGACTCCTGGCTCAGGAAGTACTCCTTGCCCCCCTGGGAAAACGACGATGCGTCGCCGGGAACCGTGGCTGCTTCCCCGATGGCGAACAGAGCCTTCGGGCCGAATCCGAAATAGTCGTGAAATTCGGCCATGGAACTGATCCGCCAGGGCTTATTCCCCAGCGACTTTCCCTTGTTGTCGGCCTTCTCGGTGTAGCCCACGAACGCCGGTACGGCGGTGGCCACCTCCACCACCGAGTTGGGGAAGGCACTCTTTTCCACGACATATACACCGGGGGTTTTCATCAGAGCCATACGATTTCTCCTTTGCGCTTACGAGTTGATGAACAGTTCCGATACTGCCGCTTCGTTGCCATCGATCGTTTCCCGATCCATTCTTCCCGCCGGGGCGACCGGGAGCCGCCTGATGAGGGTGCGGCCGCTGTCTCCCTGTAGCTCGCGCAGCTGGAACCAGCAGCCGGATGACTGGCGCAGGGGGATGGGGAGGGTGGACCTGAATACGGCTGCCCGGCGTCCGTCCGGCAACGCTTCCTCTCCCCTGTGCTCGAATTCCACCGCGCCATCCCGGTCGACGATGGCAAGGTCCCGTCGCGCCAGCTCTCCCAGAATGTAGTACTTCCAGTAGGTTTCCCTGGCCTTGAACCTCAGGTACCACGCTCCCTGCACTCCCTGCTCTCCCCTGAGACGGATCACGCAGAGCGGCGGCATTGCCCGATCCCGCGGTTCGATCAGGTGCGCCAGGGAGGGATCATCCAGACGCTGGAAATCCCGGGGTGCGACGTACTCGCCGGTGTGCAGTCTGAACCGCCCGGATTCCTCCCTGACGGCGTCCCGGCCATCCAGATACAGCAGGGCGCCATCTTTGCGCCAGGGTGGGGCGGTATAGACGCCGAAGCAGGGGTCACGGACGAAAACCTTGAACAGCAGGTCCGGCGGCGGCTCGCCTGCTGTCGCGGCAGAGTCGAAGAACCGGCGCCACTCCTCGTCCGCGAACAGGCGGACGCCGTTGGCCGTCCCCCGGACCAGCAGCCCCCCCCTGTTCATCAACGATGCGGTGGGAGAGGGGAGGGTGAATTCGAGTCCGGAACAGACGCTTCCCGGGAAATAGGTGTGTTCGACGCTGATGCTGACCAGCAACTGGTAGGGTCCCATGGCAGTCCAGCCCCTGGATCAGTGGTATGCGGAGGCGCGCGTGGAGGTTACCGCCGATGCCTTGCTTAGGATATCCGCCGAGTCGTACGCCACCATCCTGACCCGGTACAGGACCGATGGCAGGTACTTTCCGCTGAGGATGCTCCAAAGTGAACTCAAATCTCTGATGTTCAGGTTTTCCATGTCCAGAATCAGCCGGTCGATGCGACTGTCCAGCTCGGGGCTGTTCTGGTGGTCGAACACCGGGGTTCTCTGGAAGAAGCCGATGGCGCTGGAGAGGAACTTCAGCGCCTCGGGATAGTTGCTGTTGCCGAAATGGGCGGCGACCATGAGGAAGAAGTTGAGAAACAGAGGAGGCGGGCTGATGACGCTTTCGTGGGTCACCGGTGTCTGCTGGCCCCGGTTTGCCAGCGTCTCCTTCTCGATGTTGACCAGAAAGAGCACCAGCCTGTTGGTGATCCGGGGGGCAAGGGAGCCGTCCTGCTCCAGGATATTGGATACGGCAACCGCCTCTTCGCTCAGGTCGAAACTCCTCCTCAGGTACTGGTTCAGCTGGCCGGAGATGTGGAGTATCGCCGTGTCGATCATGGTCTGTCCGCTTGTCTGGTGAATTAATGACTGCAAACATACAGTGACGGAGCGCAATTGACATCGGTAGTTATCACGTATTTTTCCGTTAAAATATCGCGGCAAACTGCGGAGCCCATGCGGAGTCCGTCCGTATAAACTACTGATGTCTTCCCGTTCCATGGCCGCACGCAGTCAGGAAATCCAATGGAGAGCTATCTGATGCCCAGGTTCGCCGCGTGCCGTACCAGATCCATGCGGCCGTGGGCGTTCAGTTTCCCCTGCAGTTTGGCGCGGTGGCTCTCGACGGTACGCACGCTGACGAAGAGAAGCTCGGCGATCTGGCGATTGGTATGCCCCTGGACGATGTAGCCCAGTATCTCGGTTTCCCTGCGTGTCAGCGGCTTCCGGGGAGGGACCCAGGCAACGGCCTGAGAGGCCTGGCCGTACAGGAGACAGCGGGTCATGGAGGGGTGAATATAGAGGTCACCGCGCCTGATGGCGTGAATGGCGCTGATCAGTTCCGATTGCGCCGCCCGGGTGAGGAGATAGCCGGAGGCGCCGGCCCGGATAATATCCCGGGCAAATGTGGTGTCCTCACAGCCGGTTACCAGGATGACACCGATATCGGGATGCTGGGCTTTCAGGCGTCTGGTGACCTCGATGCTGGCCTCTCCCCTGTTCAGAACAACCATCAGAACGATGTCCGGCTCAAGCCGGCCCGTCAGATAGATCGTTTCATTCTCGTCCAGCGCCTCTCCCACGACATCAAGGTTCGGCTCTGCGTGCAGCAACTCGCGCAATCCTGCGCGCAGCAGGATCTGGTCGCTTGCGACCAGAATTCCGGTAGTGTCGTTGTCTTTCACGGTAATCCCCTTCAGTGCGTCCCCACGCCTTGCTTCCGGTTTCGGGCCGTGGAAGCTGGATGGGGCTCTGTGGCTGCGCAATATGATAGCACTTATTTTATGAAACATGGTTCATGATGCCTGTTTTTGCTGGCGTCGTCATGAGAGTACCCCGCATCGATGGAGGTGAGGCTGCACCCTGGGAAGGGTGCTCCCGCTGCCGTGGGTGAAGCGAAACGGTGGTATGCTTCAAGGGAGGCGCGGAAACAGGGGAGGGGAGCATGGAAACGGAACTGGCGCACGGGGGCAGGCTCCTGGAGGTCGTCCTGGACGCACTGCCGATTCCGGTATTCTACAAGGACGGGCAGGGTCGTTATCTGAACTGCAACTCTGCCTTCGAGGATTTCTTCGGTATGCCCAGGCGGCAGCTGGCCGGCAGGGTTGTGACCGATCTGTTCGACAAGGAATCGGCCCACAGGTTTCATGAGATGGATCTTAAGCTGTACCGCGATCCCGGCCGGCAGGTGTACGAGGTGAAAATCGCCGATGCCCGGGGGATAGTACGGGATGTCATGGTGCACAACGCCACCTTTCCCCTTTCCCCGGATGGCATGAGCGGGATCGTCGGCGCCGTACTGGATGTCAGCGACCTGAAAACGGCGGAAAAGAGGCTGGCGGGAGCGACCAGCCTGTTCCACCGGGTGTTCGATGCAATTCCCGACCTGCTCTCGGTGGTGGATGGTGATCTGAGGATCGTCTACAGCAACTGGCGCGGTGGCCATGGCTATGTCCCCGAACAGATCCGTTCCCGAAACCCGTTCTGTTATGACGCCTATTATCCCGGTCAGGGAAAGTCGTGCGACCCCTGCCACCTGCTCGAAGTCTTCCGGACCGGAAAACCGCTGATAACCGAGAAGCACAACCCCCGCATCGGCTATCAGGAGATCCACGCCTTTCCGGTGCTCGACGAGTCAGGCGCGGTGGTTATGGCCGCAGAATACCTGCGGGACATAACCCCCCGCAAGGAGGCGGAGCTTGCCCTGCGCCAGGCCAACCACCTGCTGGAGGCGATCATCAATGCCTCGCCCCTGGCCATCGCCGCCTTTGACACCGATGTCAGGCTCACCCTCTGGAATTCCGCCGCCGAGGCCATGTTTGACTGGAAGCAAGAGGAGGTGCTCTCCAAGCCCTATCCCATCATTCCCGAAGACCGCATGGAGGAGGTGCGCAACAACATCAGGCTGATGCACGAAGGAGAAGTCTGCCGCTCCCTGGAGACGCACAGGAAGCGCAAGGATGGTTCCCTGGTGGACGTGAGCCTCTCCACCGCGGTCATGTACGGACCGGACGGTGAGGTGATTGGCTACATGTCCATCATGTCCGATATCACCGAGCGCAAACAGGCCGTTCAGGCATTGAAGGAGAGCGAAGAGCGCTTCCGGCGAATCTTCGAGGAGGACGAGGATGCCGCCCTGGTCCTCACCCCGGGTACCTTTTCCATCGTGGATGCCAATGTTGCCGCGGTGCGCCTCTACGGCTACTCCCGCAAGGAACTCCGGAAGGGGACGCCGGCCCTGTTCCTGGGCGCGGAGGAGTTCGCCCGGTTCAGGGACACCTTCGGGACGCTGGGGCGCGAAAACCGGGTCAGGCGCAGACCGCGCAGGATCGATCGCATGGACGTGGTTGACCGCAGCGGCAGGCAGGTGGTGACGGCGGTGCGGGGGAGGGTCTTTACCTCCCAGGGGGTTCCCTATCTGTACTGCACCTTCCGGGACATCACCGAGCAGCTGAGCATCAGGGAGGAGCGCCGGGGGTTCGAGGAGAAGCTGATGCGGGCCAACAGGATGGCTGCCCTGGGGAGCCTGGCCTCGGGAATTGCCCACGAGATCAACAATCCCAACAACTACATCCTTTCCAGCACCCAGTTCCTGCTGGAGGCCTGGAAGGATATCGAATGGATTCTGCTGGAGTACGGCACGGACAACGGCGAGTACACCCTGGGGGGACTGCCGGATGCCGAGGCCATTGCCGTCATTCCCCAGCTCCTGGAGAGCCTGCGGGACGGCTCCGGCCGCATCAGGAATATCGTGGAGAACCTGAAGGGGTTCGCCCGCCATGAGGACCGTCCCCGCGACGGCAGGGTGGATGTGAACAAGGCGGTGCGGGCCGCCTTGAACCTGTTGGGAAACCAGATCCACCGCCACACCGACAGTTTCGTCTGTGATCTGGACGAGGAGGTGCCCAACGTCCAGGGGAGCCTGCAACAGATCGAGCAGGTGATCATCAACCTGACCATGAATGCCCTGCAATCGCTTCCCTACAAGAGGTGTGGCGTCTTCATCAGGACCTTTCACGAGCGGGAGAAACGCCAGGTGGTCATTCAGGTGCGCGATCAGGGGAGGGGGGTTCCTCCCGAACTGCGGCGGCGCATCATGGAGCCGTTTTTCACCACCAAACAGGAGCAGGGAGGGATGGGGTTGGGACTCTCCATCTGCGATTCCATTGTCAAGAAGCACCGCGGCACGCTGGACTGCCAGCCCGCCGAGGGTGGAGGGACGCTTTTCAGCGTCAGGTTGCCCGCCGGAGGGGAGGCGTGATGGCTGCTCCCCGGGGAAAGATCCTGCTGGTGGATGACGAGCAGGGTATCCTGCTCAGTTCGGGCACCCTCCTGCGCAGCGCCGGCATACAGGATCTGCTGACCGTCGATGACGCCCGCCAGGTCTTGCCTCTTCTGGAGCGGGAACGGGTTGACGTCATCGTCTTGGACCTGTTCATGCCTTTTGTCTCCGGCAGGGAACTGTTGGCGGAGATCGCCTGCGAGTATCCCCAGATCGTTCTTCTGGTCATGACCGCGGCCGACGAGTTGGAAACCGCCGTGGAGTGCATGAAGGCCGGCGCCTTCGACTATCTGGTCAAACCGGTGGAGCGCTCGCGCTTCATTTCCAGCGTGACCAAGGCCATGGAGATCTGCAGCCTCAGGAAGCAGATGGACGATCTCCGCGAGCACCTGCTGCATGGCAAGGTGGAAAACCCGGCCCTGTTTTCGTCCGTCATCACCGCCAGCGAGAAGATGAGCACCATCTTCCAGTACGTGGAGGTGGTGGCCCGCTCCAACGAGCCGGTGCTGATCACCGGCGAAACCGGTGTGGGCAAGGAACTGGTCGCCCGGGCAGTACATGAGGCCAGCGGGCTGAAGGGGAGTTTCGTGCCGGTGAACGTGGCCGCCCTGGACGACGTCCTGTTTTCCGATACCCTCTTCGGGCACCGCCGGGGCGCTTTCACCGGCGCCACCACGCCGCGTGAGGGGATGATCGCCCAGGCGGACGGCGGTACGCTGCTTCTGGACGAGATCGGCGATCTGCGGGAGCTGTCACAGGTCAAGCTCCTGCGGCTCCTGCAGGAGCGGGAGTACTATGCCGTGGGGTCCGATGTTCCCCGGAAGAACCGTGCCCGCATCATTGCCGTCACCAACCGCTCCCTGCGGGATATGGTGGCAGCCGGCGCTTTCCGCAAGGATCTCTACTACCGTCTCCGTACCCATCACGTGGAGATCCCCCCCTTGCGGGAGCGGCGGGAGGATATCCCTCTCCTGTTGGATTACTTCCTTGACAAGGCCTCCCGGGCCTTGCACCGGAAGAAACCGGTGCTCCCTCCCCAGGCGCTCCCGCTGCTGGCCAGCTATCCCTTTCCGGGCAATGTGCGGGAGCTGGAGTCCATGGTGTGCGATGCCGTGGCCCGCCACCGTTCGGGGGTACTCTCCCTGGACAGCTTCCGGCGTTGCATGCGCGAGGGGCAGATCCTGGAGGAGCATCCCTGGCCTGAGTCGGCTTCATGCCGGCCGGTGCCGTGGGAACAGCTTTCCGTTCTCCCCTCCCTCAGAGAGGCGGAGGCGGTGCTGATCCGGGAAGCCCTGAAGCGCTCCCAGGGAAACCAGGGCATTGCCGCGTCGCTGTTGGGAATCTCCCGCACCGCCCTGAACAAACGTCTTAAACGCGAGCCCGGCCTTGCTCCCTGAAACCCCTGAGACTTTTTTCACAGGGGAAGCGTGCCCTCACACTGGTTCCGGTCCCCGCAATTCCCGGGGTACCCGATCTCCGCTCGACGATGCTGTGCCGCCGTTCACACCACCGTGAAGGTGGGCTTTTTGCAACCAGTTGATTCCATGGTATATATGTGTCGTGCATCATGGCACGGCTGATGCTGGTACCGAGATGAAAGTACGTTCAGCGCCTTGAAAAGGAGGCGTCCCGCCGCGAAAACGCGGATGGATGCTAGCCGCACCATCCAGCTGCCGGGCCGAATCGACAGCCCGAGCCGCCATGGTGCCCAGAGGGAGGAGGTGAGAGCGTCCGTTGCATTGCACGTATACTGGTCCGGACAGTGGCTTGTTTTCAGAAATTCAACCCCTTGCAGAGGAGGATGACACCATGGCAACCACCAAGAAGCTGGCCGATGCCGTTCCCGCCCCCGTAGCGATCATGGGGATCGCTTCACCGGAACTGATTGACGACGAAATGAAGATGTCGGCTGTGGCCGGGAAAAGCCGCGGCAACGGCAAGGCGCTCTCCAAGGCAGCCTGCACTACCATCTACCAGTCGCATCCGTGCGACATGGCGGTCCCGGACAACGACCCGAAAATCGTTCTTCTGTGACCGCCTCTCCATGCCGGTCGCGAAATTCCATGACCGGCCGGTCGGACCGCCCGGCCGTGCCTCTCCGCGGGGAGAAGGCACGGCCGGGTTCGTTTTTGCTCCGGGACCTGCCGCGACCCGGTATCCCCCTTGCCGCGAGAAGCCCTGTTCTTATCCATCGTGGGCTGGATATCCCGGCCGGCCACTTATCCGCGCCGTGGACGCTCCGCACATGCGCTCCCATTATTTCGTTTGACTCGCGGCCGGGAAACAGGGTACGTTGAATGCCCATTATTCCGGAGTTTCCGCATGCTTCGTGCATATCTGTTTCTGTCGTTGTTCATCCCGCTGACCTTTTTCTGTGCGCTGAGCGCGTTGCTGGCAACCATGCTGGATGCCAGCGGACGGTCTTTTTCGGCCCATGCCCGTTTCTGGGGACGTGCCTGCCTATTTCTGGGCGGAACCCGCGTCAGGGTGAACGGTGCGGATCAGCTTCCCTCCGGACCGCTCATTTTCATGAGCAATCATCAGAGCGGCTTCGATATTCCGACACTGCTGGCAGTGCTGCCGCGGGAGACCTGCTGGATTGCCAAGAAGGAGCTGTTCGATATCCCGGTGTTCGGCACCGCCATACGGCGCGGAGGATACATCCCCCTGGACCGCCGCGATGCACACCGGGCGTTGAAGAGCCTGGAAACGGCGGTGTCGGCTATCCGTTCCGGAAAGCGGCTGCTCATATTCCCCGAGGGGACCCGCTCCACTGATTTCAGATTACTCCCCTTCAAGCGGGGTGGCTTCAAGCTGGCACTCCAGGCCGGGGTGCCGGTGGTTCCGGTGACCATCAACGGCAGCGGCAGGGTCAATCCGGCCGGAACGCTCCGGCTCTTCCCTGGGCTGATCTCCGTGACCCTGCACCGGCCGATCATGCCCCCTGACGGCGTTCCGCGCACCATGGCCGAGGGGCTGTTGCGGGAGCGGGTGTATGATGCCATCTCCTCGGTGCTTGAGGGCTGACGCATGCCTGACGGGGTGCCTTTCATTCTCCTGATTCTTGCCGGCCTGGCGGCGGTTGCCTGGGGGCTTCCGGCCGCCCACCGTCTGCGTCCCCCTCTGGACGGCTGCGCCGCGCTCTTGGTCCTGGCCGGTGTGCTGCTGGCCGTAACGGGGGTTCTGCTGACGGTCATCCCCCGCTTTTTCGGATGAAACACGAGGTTTTAGCGTAAAGGTTCACCATGTCCCACGGCAGTAAATCAATTCTGACCACCGCCCTGGTGACGGTCCCGATCTGCCTGCTTCTGTTCACAGCCGGCGTCTGGTGGCGCCTGGAAACCCAACTCGGTCTGGGGGAGGAGGCGTTCCGGCGGGGAGACTTCAGCGGCGCTGTGGCCGGCTATGAGTCCGCCCTGCGCATGTACCTTCCCGGCCACCCGGCCATGGAGCAGGCCTCCCGTCGGCTCTGGACCCTGGGGGAGCTTAACGAACGCCAGGGAGACCTGGGGCGGGCCCTGATCGCCTATCGCGCCCTGCGCAGCTCCTGGTACGCGGTAAAATGGCTGAAACAGCCGGGTCGGGAGTGGATTGACCGTTGTGACAGGAAGATCGCGGCCCTGGTGCCGCTCCAGATCGAGAGATAGAGCCCCATTGGGCATCCAGCGCGGGAACGCGTACCGGGATGTGCCCCGGGGCAGGAAAGAATGTATCCAATGAACGATCCCGATTGCATTGACAACACCGATCCTCTGCGCATCATCCCCTTGGGGGGGCTGGGCGAGATCGGCCTGAACATGATGGCCTACGAGTGTGGCGACGACATCGTCATCGTCGATTGCGGTCTGATGTTCCCCGAGCCGGACATGCTGGGAATCGACTACGTCATCCCGGACATCGCCTGGCTGCGCGAACGGGTAGACCACGTGCGCGGCATCTGCCTGACCCATGGCCACGAGGACCACATCGGCGCGCTTCCCTTCGTGCTGCAGGAGCTGAACGTGCCGGTTTACGGCACTGCTCTTACCCTTGGTTTTGTCAACGAGAAGCTGCGCGAGTATAAACTGGACGGCCTGGTGGAGCTGATTACCGTCAGCCCCCGCGAGAGCGTTGAGCTGGGGCGTTTCCGGATCGAGTTCCTGCGGGTGGCCCACTCGGTGGTGGATGGCTGCGCCCTTGCCATCACCACGCCGGAGGGTGTCGTGATCCATACCGGCGACTTCAAGATCGACCAGACGCCGGTGGACGGCCAGCTGACCGACCTGGCCTCCCTGTCGCGCTACGCCGAGTCGGGGGTCCTGGCGCTTCTGTCCGACTCCACCAACGTGGAGCGGGAGGGCTTCACTCTCTCGGAGAAGTACGTGGGCGAGGCGTTCGCCGAGATCTTCCCCAGATGTTCGGGCAGGATCATCGTGGCTGCCTTTTCCAGCAGTATCCACCGGGTGCAGCAGGTGGTGGACGTGGCCGTTGCCTATGGACGCAAGATCCTGCTCAACGGCCGTTCCATGGTGGCCAACGTACGTATCGCCCGCCAGTTGGGGTACCTGACCATCTCCGACAACGACCTGATGGACCTGAAAGAGCTGGGCCGCCTGTCGCCCGAGCAGGTCTGCATCATCTCCACCGGCAGCCAGGGGGAACCCATGAGCGCCCTGACCCGCATCGCCATGGACGATCACAAGCAGATCAAGCTGGAACAGGGCGATACGGTGATTCTCTCCTCTCGGGTGATCCCCGGCAACGAACGCACCATATCGGAACTGATCAACCACCTGTACCGCCGCGGCGCCGAGGTCTTTCACGAAAAAGTCTCCGAGGTGCATGTCTCCGGCCATGCCAGCCAGGAAGAGCTCAAGCTGATGCTGAATACGGTGCGTCCGCGCTTCTTCATCCCGATTCACGGCGAGTACCGCCACCTGGTCAAGCACATCCAGCTGGCCCACAAGGTTGGTATTCCCGCCGAGCGCTGCCTCCTGGCAACGAACGGTGATGTGGTCTCCTTCTATGCCGATACGGCCGCCATTGTGGAGAAGGTCGAATCGGGGCGGGTCTTTGTGGACGGAAAAGGGGTAGGCGACGTGGGAAACGTGGTGCTCAAGGACCGCAAGCACCTCTCCGAGGACGGCATGGTGGTCGTGCTCATCGGCATCAACCAGACCTCCGGCGCCCTGATCTATGGACCTGATATCGTGTCGCGCGGGTTTGTCTTCGAGGACGAGAGCCAGGACTACCTGGAGACCAGCCGGGCCGTGGTGCAGGAGGCTCTGGACGAGCTGAACGACGAGATGCGTTGCGACAGCGAAGAGGTCAAGCAGGCAGTCCGCCAGGCCCTGCGCAGGTTTTTCAAGAAAAGCATCGAGCGGCGGCCGGTGATTCTGCCGGTGATCATGGAGATGTAGGTCCGATCCGTTGGATTGATCAGATGCCTTCGTTCGCGCCGACGGGCTTTCTCCGGGAGCCCCAGCCGCTGTTTCCCGGATACCCTGATTTCATGGAGTTTGCGTGGCGCTTCTTTCACTCCGTAACATAACCGTTTCCTTCGGTGGTCCACCGCTTCTGGACGGTGTCAGTCTTCAGGTGGAGGCGGGTGACCGGCTCTGTCTGCTGGGCCGTAACGGCAGCGGCAAGTCGACGCTCCTGCGGCTGATCGGCGGAGAGCTTGCTCCCGAACAGGGGGAGATAACCCGCCAGCAGGGACTGCGTGTCGGGCTGGTCTCCCAGGAGGTCCCCTCGGAGCTGGCCGGCACGGTCTTCGATCTGGTTGCCTCGGGAATGGGCAATGTTGCCGAGCTCCTGGCCCAGTATCACCAGGTGGCCCAGCGTCTCTCCCTGGAGGGCGGGGATGAGCTGCTGGCGCAGCTGGAGACGCTGCAGAAAGAACTGGAGGAAAACGGTGGCTGGCTCCTGCACCAGGAGGTCGAACGTCTCCTCTCCCGCCTTGATCTGGATGCGGAGGCGAGCTTCGACACCCTCTCGGGCGGCACCAAACGACGCGCGCTCCTGGCCCGTGCCCTGGTGGCGGCGCCTGACATCCTGATTCTTGACGAGCCGACCAATCATCTGGACATCGACACCATCGTCTGGATGGAGGATTTTCTGCTGAAGCAGGTGAAGACGCTGCTTTTCGTGACCCATGACCGTGCCTTTGCCCGACGTATGGCCAACCGGGTCGCCGAACTGGACCGGGGCAGGATCTACTGTTTCTCCTGTGGCTATGACGCCTTCGTGGAACGGCGCGAGGAGCTGCTGGAAGCCGAGGTTGCCCGCCAGGCACTGTTCGACAGGAAGCTGGCCCAGGAGGAGGCCTGGGTGCGCCAGGGGATCAAGGCGCGCCGCACCCGCAACGAAGGGCGGGTCAGGGCTCTGAAGAAGATGCGTGAGGAGCGGGGGCAGCGCCGGGAACGCCAGGGGACGGCCCGCATCCGGATGCAGGAGGCGGAACGTTCCGGCAGGCTGGTGGTGGAGGCGCAGGGGGTCTGCTTCTCCTACGACGGCCGGCCGGTGATCCGCGATCTGAGCACCACCATCATGCGCGGTGACCGGGTGGGGATCATCGGTCCCAACGGTTCGGGCAAGACCACCTTGCTGCGGCTGCTCCTGGGAGAACTGACGCCCCAGCAGGGGACGGTCTCCCAGGGCAGTCGCCTGGAAGTGCTCTACTTCGACCAGATGCGCGGGCAGTTGGACCTGGACAAGAGCGTACAGGAGAATGTGGGAGAGGGGAACGATACCCTGATGATCAACGGCAGGCCCCGTCACATCATCGGATATCTGCAGGATTTTCTCTTTACCCCCGAGCGTGCCCGCAGCCCGGTCGGCATCCTCTCCGGCGGCGAGCGCAACCGCCTGCTGCTGGCCAAACTCTTTACCCGTCCCTTCAACCTGCTGGTAATGGACGAGCCGACCAACGACCTGGATGTGGAGACGCTGGATCTGCTGGAGGAACTGCTGCTGGAGTATTCCGGCACGCTGCTCCTGGTGAGCCACGACCGGGAGTTTCTGGATAACGTGGTGACCAGCACCCTGGTGGTGGGAGACGGCGGAGTGGTGCGGGAGTACGTGGGAGGGTACGGGGACTGGCTGCGGCAAACGCAGGCCGAAGCCGCACCTTCGGTACGTCCGGCACAGGAGAAGCCGCGGCGCCAGACGGAGCGGCAGCGCAGGCTCAGCTTCAAGGAGGAGCGGGAGCTGGAGGCGCTGCCGGACATGATCGCGGCGCTGGAAGAGGAACAGGAGCGGCTGCACGCCACCCTGTCCGATCCGGCTTTTTACAAGGGATGCGCCGCGGAGGTGGTCGTGCTCAACGGCCGCCTGGATGCTTTGGAACGGGAGCTGGCCGAAGCCTATCGGCGCTGGGAGGAACTGGAGGCTTTGCGGCAGGGGTAAGGCTTGCAAGCGGATCGGGAGTTCGTTGCCGGAAATGCGAAACGCCCTCCCGGAACGGTTCGGAAGGACGTTTCTGTATACTAAATCGTGTCTGGTTGGGCGAAACCGGTCAAACTGTCTTCAGATCCAGGCGTCGCCGCCGTCGTAGCTGTAGTCTCCCACCTTGGTTTTTGGGGTTGCCTTGAATTTTGCTTCCCGTGCATAACGCTTCACCTTTGCCGCGGCGCTTCCCCCGAGGTCTGACAGCTGCTCCCGGACTTCGCGGCCCGGTTTGGGGGCGAGCAGAAGTGCGGCAACGGAGCCGAGTACGGCGCCGGAGACAAAGGCTATGACGGCTGCTGCTGCGTTGTCGTTGGTGGACATGAGAGGCTCCTTTGGAACATGGGTGATTGAAACGGTACCTGAAAGCGGCTTCCTTTCTAACACAGACCTGTTGCGCAAAGCAAAATCTTTTCATCTGGCGGGACCGGTAGCTGTCCTTCTCCTCGGAATTTCGGTGCCGTCGCTCCCGTTTCCGGTTGGTGGCGTCTGCGCGCCGTTTTCGTACGGGGCGTCAACCGCGAAGACGACTGCCGATTCGGCATGCACGGCTGGATGGCTCACTCGGCCAGGCGATTGCAACATCGGTGGTGGTGTTTGTGCCCCGGTTCTTTCAGGTGCTTCATGTATTCCGGTGTCACCGGTTCAGGATTAAAACTTTGCTTGACCATGGTGGTTAAAATTGTTATAGAGTAGTGAATATTTTACTATCGCTAAAATATTGGTTGATTTTACGGAGAAAAATGTGCTTGAGCGTGGATGCGTACAGGTGTACACCGGTAACGGCAAGGGGAAAACGACCGCCGCGCTCGGCCTTGCATTCCGTGCTCTCGGTCGCGGTCTGCGGGTCTGCTTCTTTCAGTTCATCAAGGGGAGCGGTACCTATGGCGAACATTTGCTGGCCGAAAAGATGGCTCCGCTGATGACAATCATCCGCACCGGCCGGCCGGGGTGGGTCAATACCAAGGATATAACCGCCGACCGTCAGGCCGCCCAGGATGCTGTGGAACAGGCCCGAAGGCTGCTTGCCTCGGGCGACTACGACCTGATGATTCTCGACGAGATCAACGGTGCCACTGCATTTGGACTGGTTGATGTTGAACAGGTGCTTGAACTGATACGCATGCGGCCGGAAAAGGTTGAGCTGGTTCTGACGGGACGTAACGCTCCCCAAGAGGTCATCGATGCCGCCGACCTGGTTACGGAGATGCGCGACATCAAGCACTACTACGCGGCAGGGGTGCCGGCGCGGACAGGCATCGAGATGTAACAGGTCACCTGCCGGCCGGGACTGTTGCCGACGGTCGCCGCGGCATAACATTTGCGTCACGTTCACCAACATGCATTCAATGTTTCATGTGCAGTGCCGTGCCGTTTCTTGCTGGTTAGAAAATATTCCAATACCCTAGAAGGAGGAAGTATCTCATGGCAGAAAGAACTTTGCGCGTACTTGTGGGCAAGCCTGGCCTGGATGGACACGACCGGGGAGCCAAGATTGTTGCACGGGCTTTCCGTGATGCCGGCTTCGAAGTCATCTATACCGGCCTGCACCAGACTCCCGAGCAGATCGTTGCCGCCGCCATTCAGGAAGACGTTGACTGCGTTGGTCTCTCGATCCTCTCCGGCGCCCACAACACCCTGCTCCCCCGCGTAACGGAACTGCTGAAAGAAAAAGGCGCCGACGATATCAAGGTGTTCGGTGGCGGCGTTATTCCCGAAGACGACATCCCCGGACTCAAGGCTGCCGGAATCCTGGAAGTGTTCACTCCCGGCACCAACACCGACGACATCGTCAAGTGGATCCGGGGTAACATCACGCCGCGCTCCTAAGGAACAGGCAGAGCATTCGATGTAGAGGGAGGTGCCCACGCATCAGTGGACGCTCCCGAATAACTACAAACGCTGTGAAACCCGGAAGCGGGCGGGCGCCTTCAGCCTGACTCCGCTTCCGGGTTTATTAATTTTATTATCTATACGACAGGAATATGCCCATGCACCTAGCAGATATGGTTCTTGATGGTAATATCCGCGCAGCGGCGCGTCTGATGCGCGATATCGATGATGTCCGTCCCGAGGCTGTTGAAGAGTTGAAGCTGCTCTATCCCCGTACCGGGAATGCCTATATTATCGGTATCACCGGTCCTCCGGGCGCCGGAAAGTCGACACTGGTGGACCAGCTGACCAACACCTTTCGCAAGCGGGGCAAGAAAGTCGGTGTAGTCGCTATCGACCCTACCAGCCCCTTTACCGGTGGAGCCATCCTTGGCGACCGCATTCGCATGAGCCGCCATGCCGATGATGAGGGGGTCTTTATCCGCAGTCTGGCCACAAGGGGGGCGCTGGGTGGCCTTTCCCGGTCAACTTCCGACGTTGCCCTGGTCATGGACGGCCTTGGGATGGATGTGGTAATTATCGAAACCGTAGGGGTTGGCCAGGACGAGGTGGATATTGTCAAGGCTGCCCACACCACCTGCGTCGTGATGGTTCCTGGTCTGGGGGATGATATTCAAGCCATCAAGGCCGGGATCCTGGAAATCGGCGATGTGTTCGTTGTGAACAAAGCCGATCGTGATGGGGCGGACCGGACGGCTCGCGAACTGGAAAACATGCTTGAAATGCGCAGGGCAGCGGAGGGGAGTTGGGTTCCCAAGGTGAAGAGGACGGTTGCCCAGGCCGGTAAGGGGATCGATGAGCTGGTGGACGAAATCCTGGCTCACCGGGAGTATCTCTTTTCCAGTGGTTCTATTAACGATTTTCTGCGGGAGCGGAATAAGCGCCATTTTGTTGAGATTCTGCGTGACAGCTTGCTCAAAAAAGCCATGGCATCCATGGATGAGGATGGCGGTCTCTCCCGGGTACTGGACAGGATCGGTACTAACGAGATTGATCCCTATACCGCCGCTGAAGGGGTTCTGTCAAAGCTGACCGGATGCGCGTCTGAATGATGCGAGCCTGAATTCGCGGATTATCCGGGAGGCCACCCCCTTTCGGCGCTGCCTCTATCGATACTACGTTCTGTTTGCTGAGTATGTTTTTTGGGAGCTGTCGCATGACCCCGGCTCCCTTTTTTCGTGCGTGGGTGTCAAGTATCAGGATGAACGATCGCGGTGGTTGCAAGGATCCTGGGTAACTCCCCATGGTTGTTGGTACATGCCGTTCGGCTCCGGTACGGGGAGATGCGTTTTATTTGGTTGAAATATTTCGACTTTGTTCTATACTCGGCGCAAGGTTCGCTGTGTAAGCGTATGGGGAGGGGCCGTTTATGACCTATGTCGGGATCGCACTTATTATTGTTGCTGTCGCCTTCTGCGTCCTTGTGCTGACGCTGATACCGACGATCGTTGCCGTGAAGCGGACGGCCGACTCGGTAAGCGCCTTGCATGACGTGGTTCAGCAGGAATTAAAGCCCACTATCAGGGAGCTGGCAGCGGTTCTGGCCGAAATGCGCACGATAAGCAGTGGTATTGCCGAGCATACCGATGATGTAAGGTGTTTCATGTCGTCTCTGGGGGAAACCGGTGCCAATCTGCATAGAATCAACCGCACGGTCGGCGTTGCCGCTGGCGTGCTTACTACCACATCTGCCTGGGTAACCGGGGCCAGGGTGGCGGGAAAATATGCGCTTGAACGCTATCTCACAAAACGGGGAGGAAACTGATTATGTCAGACGAAAAAGGAGTTCCCGCAGGAACCGTATTGGTATCTTTTATGGCTGGCGCGGCGATCGGCGCAGGGCTCGCGCTTTTGCTCGCTCCCAAGAGTGGGTCTGAAATGAGAGAGACCATTGCGGACTTTACCGAGGATGCCGTGGACAAGATCAGGGAATATGCCAAGGACGCCCAGGAAAAGATCAAGACCGCCATCGATGAGGGCAAGGAAACCCTGAGCGAGAAAAAGACCATACTGAGTTCAGCAATTGAGGCTGGACGCGAGGCGATGCAGAAGGAGAAGGAACAGGGCGCATCGCTGTAGTACATGAACAAGAGGCACGATCATTCTAAAGCCCACTTTCGGTGGGCTTTAGTTTTTCGGAGTGTTGCATCCAGGAGGTCATGGAGCGTACGGTTCCGCGGGGTGGTGGCTGGTTGCCGAAACTTCTGCCCGAATGAAGGCCGTTGTGCGGACTATGTCGCTGTATGCAGTATAACTCGCTGATTTTAAAGCTTTCTCCGGGATTGACTTTCGCGGGTAACTCCGTTATGATTTTGCGCAATGTTCCCCATCTCGAAAATGACATCACTCGTTCTCGCGGGCATACTGTGCCAGCCCTTGCCGTGTCTGGCGATCGAGCACTCCCAGTCTTTGCTGTCCGAGCTGAGCCGCTCGACAACCTCTCGTCCGTCCCGTGGTGACGCGACTGGCCTTGTATCCCCGGCAGAGCGCCAGGGTGATGATGTGCCCGGTCTGGTGTCCGAGCTGTTCTCTCTGGAAGAGATCAGGGGCAAGGCAGCTGAGAGCGGCGAACTTGAACTGCCGGACATTGATCTCCCCCTCTCTGACATTCCCCTGACGCTGAATAACAGGGTCGAGTCTTTCCTCTACTACTTCCAGACCAGGGGCAAGTCCTCTTTTTCGCGTTGGCTCTCGCGCTCTTCACGTTATATTCCGATGATGAAGGACATTCTCAAGAGCAAGGGGTTGCCCGAAGACCTTGTCTATGTGGCCATGATCGAAAGTGGCTTTCATCTTCAGGCCTGCTCCTGGGCCAATGCAGTTGGCCCCTGGCAGTTCATTTCAGAGACCGGTCGGCGTTATTCTCTGCGTATCGACCAGTGGGTGGATGAGCGCAAGGACCCGGTCAAGGCAACGACCGCCGCAGCCCTTTATCTGAAGGAACTGTACGGGATGTTCAAGGGCGACTGGTATCTGGCTGCCGCCGGCTACAATGCCGGCGAGAACAAGATCCTGCGCGCCATTGATATGTATAACACGAATGATTTCTGGGAGCTTTCCCGCGGTTCGTATCTCAAACGCGAAACCAAGGATTACGTTCCCAAGCTGCTGGCGGCGGCTATCATCGCAAAAGAGCCTGCTCGGTACGGTTTTTACGATGTCGCCTATCTGCCGCCGATCGAATTCGATACGGTCTCCGTCCCGAGCCGTCTCGATCTCGAACTGGCGGCCCGGCTCACCGGCACGAGCTACCAGGCCATCAAGGAGCTCAATCCCGATCTGCGTCACTGGTGCACCCCTCCCAACTACCCGGACTACGTCCTGAAGCTTCCTAAAGGCACCAGACAACGCTTCGAGGCTGGTCTTGCTGCGATCCCCATAGACCAGCGTTTCACCGAAAAGCCGCTTTATACCCGTTATCAGGCTCGCGAACAGGATTCTCTGGACTCCGTAGCCCGCCGGTTCGATGTTTCTACGGATGCCCTGACTCAATTGAACGGATTCTCCCGATCGAGCCGTGTTGCAGGGAAATCGCTGATCGTGCCGGCCAAACAGACGGTCGATTTCAAACGTGAAGGCCGGATGGCATCGGCCGGGGGAGTTGGGGACGTTGTGTATACGAAGTACCGCGTTGCCAAGAAAAGCGATACGCTTGCATCGGTCGCCCGCCGCTTTCATGTTTCGCCCCAAGCCCTGCTGCAATTGAACGGGCTTTCGAAAAAGAGCCCCATCTTTGGCAGGTCCCTGATCATTCCGGTGACGCAGAAAGTCGCCTCAGTGCAATCCGCGCGGGGCACCTCTGCAACGAAACGTACCCTCAAGGGCACCTATGCCAGGTATCATGTCGTGAAAAAGGGGGATACTCTGGAGTCCATTGCCCGTAAATTCAAGGTTTCCGCCCGACTCATTTCGACGTGGAACAACCTCAAGGGTAAGATAGCCCTCAAGCCGGGACGGCGGATCATCGTTGCCCTGTTCACCGAGAAGAACGGAGAGATGATTCCCGTTGCCAGCAAAGGCTGACCCTGTCGCTACCCGCATCTGACGTACTGAAAGGAAGGGACTGATGTACAACATTCTTATCGCGGCTGGATCTGCCCTTATACTGCTGGTGATACTGCTTGCGGGATTCCAGCTTGCGTGGTGGAGCGCGCTTCTGATGGCGTTGGCCCTGTTTTCCATCGTTTATGTACTGTTGGTGCGCCTGATCATGAAGAAAGTCATGGCGGCCATCGAAGCTGCCGGCAAAGACCTGCAGGCCCAGCGTTTCGAAAAAGCCATTCGCGGACTGAAGGAAACCCTCAGGTACGGCAAGTGGCAGATCTACGTTGAGGGGCAGCTCAACTCCCAGATCGGCTCGATCTATTATATCAGGCGGGATTTCGCCAATGCTTTCCCCTATCTTGAAAAATCGTTCTTCAAAAACTGGTCGTCCATGGCCATGCTGGCCATCTGCTACATGAAGCGCCAGAAGAAGGATCTGATGATCCGTACCTTTGAAAAGGCGGTCCAGTGGAGCCCGAAGGAGCACCTGCTGTGGAACGTCTATGCGTACTGTCTCAGCGAGTGCGACGAGACGGTCAAGGCTAAAGAGGTTCTGGAGAAAGGGCTCAAGAAGCTGCCCGACAACCTTCAGATCAAGGAGAACCTTGAGTGTTTGGCTCAGGGGAAGAAGATGAAGATGCGTGGCTATGGCGACTCCTGGTTTCAGTTCCATCTTGAGAGCGCTGCCGCGGTTCAGAAGCACCAGATGGCGGCCATGGGTGGTCGCATGCCGCGACGAAGGGTGGTCAGGAAGTAGAGACCGATGACGTTCTTGGCGTCCCGTTGCCTTAAGACGCGTGAACGGCTTTCCGCCAGGAAGGCCGTTCATATTTGTACGCAGATGGGGTCAACATGGTGAGAAGTTTCTACATATAAAAGGGCTTGCGGCGAAAGCCGTAAGCCCTTTGTGTTTGGTGGAGATGAACGGGATCGAACCGTCGACCTATGCGTTGCGAACGCATCGCTCTCCCAGCTGAGCTACATCCCCATATTATCGCTACCTACATAAGTGGCAGGGTCAGCGTGAAAACCGCCCCCTGTTCCCCGTTGCGTGCCTCGATGGAACCGTTATGGTTCAAGAGGATGCGCTTCACGATGGCAAGCCCCAAACCGCTTCCCTGTGGTTTGGTGGTGAAAAACGGATCAAAGATCCTGGGCAGCATGTCGGGATGGATGCCGCCACCAGTGTCGCTAATGCTAACAATTACAGAGTTTTTGTCAAGATATTCTTTCCGTAAACTGATTTCCAGAATACCTCCACCGGTCATGCATTCGCAGGCATTCAGGATCAGGTTGAGAAAGACCTGCTTCAGCTGGTGAGGTTCCCCCAGTACGGTCCAGGGGCCGCCGTGCAGCGAGGTCTTCAGGAGAACATGGTTCTCCTCCAGAGGGGGGCTGCAGATGTCCATGCACTCATCCAGAATCTGCACCAGATCACATTCCTGGTAGTCGAAGCAAACCATCGGCTTGCTGGTAAAACTGAGGATGTCGGTCAGCAGCCGCTCCAGCCGGCAGACTTCCTTGCTGATGATGTCGGCGTAACGGTGTTCGGCGGATTCGGAGGGCAGGTTCTTGATCAGCCGCCGTGAAAAGCCCCCTATGGTGATAAGCGGATTTTTTAGTTCGTGAGCAAGTTTGGCCGCCATTTCGCCCACGGCGGCCAGGCGTTCACCGCGTATCAGGCGCTCTCGGGCATCGCGCAGGTTCGCGTGGGCCTCTTCGACGCGGTTGTAGAGCATGGAGTTTTCCACGGCCATACCGGCCTGATTGGCGAACAGCTTCAGGAAGTGTAGGTCTTCCAGGGACATGCTGAGGCCGGAGCCGGCATTGTCCACCGCGATCATGCCCAGATTCTTGTCCCGCGCCATAAGCGGCACGGCCGCAAAGGAGGTCACTCCCAACTCGTCGATGGCCCGGCAGGCCTGGCACCCCTCGTGTTCCAGTTCTTCGGCATGGAAGAGTGCGTTGTCTACCATAACCTTGCCGATGATCCGGCAGCTTCCATCGATATCGATGCGGGTGGCCCGTACCAGGTTGCAGAAATCCGTTGACCGCTGGCGGGCGATCTCCTGGTCACTGATGTCCCAGCGGTTGGTGAGCGGGTTGCCTTCGTCGCCCACCAGCAGGCGCTCACAGGTCTCATGGGTGACGCCCAGCATTCCCTGAAGGGTGCGGGATTTGTCGTTGTGCAGAAAGAGCATGGCCCGCTGGAAGAGTGGAGCAGGCCCGGATGTCAGTGCGGTGAGAATCAGGTGGATGAGCTTGTTGAGGCGGATGGTGGATAACAGGGTGTTGCTGAGCTGGTACAGCAGGGCCAGTTCTTTGAGCTTCTTGTCCGTTATGTCGCCGTTGGGAGTGCTGTGCGGGTCTTCCATGCGCTGTCCGATGCAGAGGCACGAGGCAATCAAGGGGCTAAGGTCGTTTTTCCTTCTTTTCCGCCTCCAGCTTGCAGTTGATGCAGAGCGTGGTGACCGGACGCACCTTGAGACGCGCTTCACCGATCTCGTCACCGCATTCTTCGCAGATCCCGAACTCTCCACTGTCGATCCGGCTGAGCGCCTCTTTGATTTTGTTGATAAGTTTACGCTCACGATCTCGGATGCGCAACTCGAAATTACGGTCCGATTCCTGGGTGGCCCGGTCAGTGGGGTCGGGAAAGTTGGACGAGTCGGCGGTCATTTCGGTTACGGTCTTGCCTGCCTCGCTCAGGAGGGTCTTCATCTCCTCCGTCAGAACGGTTCTGAAGTATTCCAGTTTTTTTGCTTCCATGGACTGCTCCTGATGTTTCTCGTAAATAGAGAGAGTCTAAAGATAACCACAGGTCAAGTCCAGAAAAAAATGGCCTCACTGCATCAGCAGCCGCATGGCCTCGTCCACCGAGGAGACCCCTTCCAGCCGGATTTTGCCCTGTTTGAGGCGCCTCAGGTTGCCGGCGGGGATGATGCAGGAGTGAAAGCCGAGCTTTTCGGCCTCGGCGATACGCTGTTCAGGCTGGGTGATTGCGCGGACCTCTCCTGCCAACCCCACCTCGCCCAGCACCACGGTCTGGGGCGGGATGATACGGTCCAGATGGCTGGAAGCCACCGCCATGATCATGGCCAGATCGGCGGCCGGTTCGTTCAGGCGGACGCCGCCGGCCGCATTGAGGAAGATGTCCAGCCCCGCCAGGTGCAGTCCAACCTTCTTTTCCAGCACCGCCACCAGTAGTGCCAGACGGTTGTGGTCCACGCCGATGGTTGTTCGTCGCGGCACGGCGTAGGATGTCTGGGTAACCAGGGCCTGGAGTTCCACCAGGAGGGGGCGGCTCCCCTCCAGAGAGGCGGTCACCACCGAGCCGGACGCCCCGAGGGGGCGTTCGGAGAGGAACAGCTCGGAAGGATTGTCCACGCCAATCAGTCCCTCCTGCTTCATCTCGAACACGCCGATCTCGTTGGTTGACCCGAAGCGGTTCTTGACCGCCCGCAGGATGCGGAACGGATGGCTGCCGTCCCCCTCGAAGTAGAGTACCGTATCGACGATGTGCTCCAGCACCCGCGGACCGGCGATGGCACCGTCTTTGGTGACGTGGCCGACGATGAATACGGGAATGCCGAGTCCCTTTGCCAGGAGCATCAGCTTGCCGGCCGACTCCCGTACCTGGCTGACGCTGCCGGGCGCCGACTCCAGGCTGGAGGTCCAGACGGTCTGGATGGAGTCGATGACCATGACCCGCGGTTTCATGGAACTGGCATGGGCGATGATCGCCTCCAGGGAGTTTTCAGCCAGAATCAGCAGCTGTTTGTGCACCGCCCCCAGGCGCTCACCCCGCAACCGGGTCTGTGATGCCGACTCCTCGCCCGAAACGTACAGTACCTGGCCGGCAGAACCGGCCAGGTTGTGCATGGCTTGCAGCAGCAGAGTTGATTTGCCGATGCCCGGGTCGCCACCGATCAACACCAGGGAACCGGGGACGATCCCCCCTCCCAGCACCCGGTCCAGCTCTCCCAGCTCGGATGCGATCCTGGTTTCAGTCTGAGGTGGAACGTCGCAGATCGGCACCGGCCGGGAGTGCGTTCCGGCAGAGGTGCTCCGGTGGGTGGAGGGGGCCTCCTCGGTCATGCTGTTCCAGACACCGCAGTCGGGGCACTTGCCCAGCCATTTGGGGGACTGGCAGCCGCAGTTCTGGCAGGTAAAGACGGTTTTGACTTTCATGGGATATCCTTCGCCGCTGGAGCCTGGGCTCCGGAACAGGGCGGGATCGTTCCGGATACCCCGCCCGGGGGAATTGACAGGTGCCGTTTTCGGTATATCATTGCAGCCACATTATTGCCAGCATGCGAGGAATGAGCAATGGATTCCAGCCGCCCCGGAACTCATCAGGAAGTCGGTGATGCCCTTGCCGTCGTCTACCGAACCGTACGGGCGTGGAAGTTTTATCCGCCCGGACACCCCAGCCGCGTCAGCGGCATCAGGCAGGCCCATGGCGTCATGCGGGCGCTTCTGGGCGGTGCCGCGCTTTCCCTTGTCTGCGGTCGTTCCGGATTCTCCCTGTCCGATGGCGAGTCGCTCAAAGACGGTACCCGCCTGTCCGCGACGCTCTCCTTCGAACTTTTCAGCAGGCGCGTTCGCAGGATAACGTTTCTGGCCGATCTTTTTTCCGAGGACCTGCTTACCTTGGTCAGGATCCTTGCCCGTGCGCCGGAAGACATCCAGCAGGCCGGCGGCGTGGAGCGGATCATGGCCGGCCATGGGGTGAGAACCATCTGGGTCAACGAACTGGATCTCGCCGCCATTCAGGCGCGACGTCGCAGCGTTGAGGCCAGCGGTATCGTCCCTCCAGGAGTTGACGAACTTGAGCTGAACGGCGGTTCTCTTCTTCCGGAGCGTCCTGAGCAGCCCACACCGCCTGTCCGGCGGCTCGGGCCGGAGGAGGAGCTGCAGGACCTGCTGGCCCGCCTGGGAGAAGCGCGGGACGATCAGTACCCGTTACTGGTGCGCCAGGCCATTGTTTGCTGCGATGTCCTGGCGGCGCGGAGTCTTCTGCCACCGGTGCTGCCGCTGGTGGAGCTTCTGTCGCTCCATGCCGACGACGTGGTGCGTGACAGAGCGAGATACGCCCGTTCCGGGCTGGAGCAGCTGTCCGGCATGGAGCCGCTGCTGTGTCATCTGCTGGAACAGGCGGGTGCGCTGGATGCCCTTTCTCCATCCGCCATGGCGGCCCTGCTCGGGGCGGCCGGCCAGCAGGCCATCGGGCGGGTGGTGGAGCAGCTGGCGGACAGCGACAGCCGGGCCAGGCGCAAGACCCTTGCCACCCTGCTGGTACGGACCGGAGAACGGGCCGTGCCGGCGATTACGGCCAGGATGGCGGACCCGCGCTGGTTCGTGATCCGCAATCTGGCGGCCGTCCTGGGAGACATTGCCAGCCCCGTGGCCTTGCCGGTCCTGCGGGAGTGCCTGGGACACGAGGATACGCGGGTACGCAAGGAGGCGATCCGCGGCCTGGCGAAAATCGGTGGCCGGGATGCCGAGGTGGCCATCATCGCGCTCCTGGGAGGGGACGACCCGCTGCTGCTCCCCCAGGCGGTCGCCTCTCTGGGGGGGATGCGCAGCCGCCGGGCGGTGCCGACCCTGATGCAGATCGTCTGCGCCGAGGATTTGTTCCTGAGGACTCTGCCCCTCAAGATCGATGCCTTGGCCGCCCTTGCCGTGATCGGCGACAGTTCCGTTGTTCCTCGCCTGCTGGAACTCTTGCGGCGGCGGCCTCTCATGGCCCGCAACCGTTGGACGGTGCTGAAGATCCATGTCGTCACCTGTCTTGCGGGGCTGAACGAGCCGCGCGCCCTGCCGGTGCTTCGCAAGCTGTCCCACGCCTCGGGAGAGCTGGGCCAGGCCTGCAACGTTGTCATCGGTTCCATGGAACGGAGGGGAGGCCAGAGCAGTGCCGTTGCTTGACACGCAGGCCGCCCTGCGGATGGTGACCGTTTTTTCAGGGGCGGTCAAGGGAATGGCCTTCTATCCCGCGTCGCACCCCGCCATCAGCCAGCCCCTGCTTGAACTGGACCGGAGCATGTCCAGCCTGCTGAGGCGCGTTTCATCCTTTTCCTGGGTGATCGTTGACGACACACTCCTGTTTGACGATCACCTGTTCATCTCCCCCTCAGCGCCAGTGGTGGATCTGGTCAACCGCATGATGGAAAAAGAGATCGGCCGGATTGTCTTCTCGGCCGGGCTGACCCTTGACGAGCTTCAGGGATTCGTGCGCCTCCTGGCGGCCAGGAACAGCGGCCGGGAGGAAATCTGCTCCGCGTTGAAGCTGTCCCGCATCGAACATATCCGCCTGCTGGGCCCGGAGGAGGAGAGCGACAACGGGGTGCATGACAATGACGGAGATCTGGGGGGCGCGCGGGAGATCTATGGCAGCGCTCTGGGCGCCATCCGGAATGTCTGTCGCGACATCGAGCAGGGACGCATCCCCAGCAGCGCTCCGGTCATCCAGGTGGTCGAGCGCATGGCCGACATCACCATGCGGGATCCTTCGACCCTGCTGGGGCTCAGCATGATCAAGGATTACGACAATTACACCTTCACCCATTGCGTTAACGTGGGGGTGCTGGCCATGGCCCTGGGCGCCACCCTGGGGCTGGATGTTTCCCTAGTCAGGGAACTGGGCATTGCCGGACAGCTGCACGACATCGGCAAGACCCTGGTGCCCAAGCAGATCCTCAATAAGCCGGGAAAGCTGTCCAGTTGCGAGTTCGAGGAGATCAAGCGCCATCCGGAACTGGGCTACGGTATCGTCCGTCGAATGGAGGGGCTAAGCGAGCGTGTCGCCCGGATCGTGCTGGGGCACCACGTTCACTTCAACCGCGACGGTTACCCGGACTGGGCCCGAAGCCTGCCCCTTGATCGGATGATCGACGTCGTCGCGGTCGCGGATACCTACGATGCCGTCACCACCGTGCGGGTTTATCAGGTTCCGGTGACTCCCCAGACGGCATTGGACAGGCTGTGGAGCATGGCGGGCACGGTGCTGGACGGGACCCTGGTGGGGCGTTTCACCACAATGATGGGGAAGTATCCGGTGGGAACCCTGGTGCGCCTGGATACCAACGAGGTGGCGGTGGTGTACCGCCCCAATCCGCTGGACGAGGAGGCGCCCCTGGTCAGGGTGCTGTTCGAGGCTGACGGGAGTCTCCTCGGGGTACCCCGTGAGCTGGCCCTAGTCAGGGCGGACGGCTCCCGCTATGCCAGCATCGTCGCGGTGGTGGATCCGCTGCTCAAGAATATCGATGTGGAAAAATACGTCATGCCCGGGGAGTATCGAGCGGCAGGGTACTGAGGGCGGTGGCGGCAGCCTGGCGGGTGGAGGCATGGGCCGAGAGCAGCAGGGACTCAATGCGGCCGGCCGATTCCCGGTCTCCCAGGCGGGCCAGGGTCAGGACGGCCGCCGCTTCCCGGGAGCCGTCATCGGCATCCAGGAAGGGGCGCAGCCGGTCCAAGAGCCCGGCAGTGGAGCCGAAGTTGCCCAAGGCTGCGATGGCCCTGGCCTGGACGGCCTCCGACCGGTCGTCCAGGCGCTCCAGCAGCACCGGAAGCGTGGCTGGGTTGCCTAGTGAACCCAGCACCTCGACCGCAACCGATCTGATGTCATCCTCGGGGCGTTGCGCGCAGTAGACCAGAGCAGGGATGACCCGCTCCCCACCGATACTTCCCAGGGAATAGATCGCCTTGACGCGGGTTCCCGTATCCCCCTTTTTCAGTGACAACAGGATTTCCTCCAGGCTCGACATGCCTTCGAGACGCTCGATGGCCACCGCAACGGCGTCGCGAACCTGGGGTGAAGGGTCCCTGAGCAGCGGCCTCAGGACCTGAATTCTCCGGAGAACGGCTTCATGCATGGTCTGATGTGTAGCAGAAAAGAGCCGGCCTAACAATCTCCTATTTTTGTGCCGTGCCTGCTCCCCGGGGTCGAACGTTACGATGGCGGCGCGCATACTAAAGTGATGGAAAAACGACGCGACTGATGATACGGTATTGCGCTTGTATTCAAGGGGATCAACCGTACGAAGGAAGAGGTTCGCGTCGTGAAACGTTTCGTCAAGCTGCTGCTCCTGGCCGTGGGGATCTACCTGGCCTATATCGTCCTCTCCCTGGCCCTGCTGCGGCCGGTGAGCGACCTGGTGGACAGGAAGTTTACCACCACCATCCAGGTCCGGGACTGGCAGGGGGACTACCACCCCTTCGTGGTGGGGCCCAAGAACCGCTACTGGACCCGATCGGCCCAGATCCCGCCGGAGATGAAGTGGGCCGTGATTCTGGCCGAGGACAGCAACTTCTACAAACACGAAGGCTTTGACGTCAAGGCCATCAAGCAGGCCATCAAATACGACCTGGAAAAGAAGAGCTTTGCCCGGGGCGCCTCCACCATTACCCAGCAGACGGCCAAGAACCTGTTCCTCTCCCGGGAAAAGACCCTCACCCGCAAGGTCAAGGAACTGTACCTGGCCTGGCGCATGGAGCAGGAACTCACCAAGGGGCGCATTATCGAACTGTACCTGAACGTAGTGGAGCTGGGGCCCATGGTCTACGGTATCGGCCACGGTTCCCGCTACTACTTCGGAAAACCGGCCTCTGCTCTGACCACCCGCGAATGCGCTTTTCTGGCGGCCATGCTCCCCGGCCCCCGGCTGGCCTACAATCCCTACAAAAACCTGCGTCGTGTGTTGAAACGCTCGGACATGATCATACGCCTGCTCTACAAGAAGGGGGTTCTGGACCGCAACGAATACCGGGCTGCCCTGGCGGAACAGCCCAATATCAGCGGCATGCAGCGCAAGGTGGACCGGGAGATTGCCCGGCCGCCGGTGTTCGATTCTCCGTCGTCGGCCCGGCAGGAAGCGGAGCCGGTTGAGCCGTCCCTGACGGTGCTGCCCGAACAGCAACCCGAGGCCGGGAGCGAGCCGGCCGAAGCGCCGGCAGTTCCCGAACATAACGGCGAGCCCGGCGCGCCCCAACCCGAGGAGGGGGGGACCTGAGCCGGAGGCCCTGAGGGTGTTGATGATAGGCACAATCCACCGGGCGGCGCCGTATACGGCATCGCCCCCTTGTTCCGATGGTGTGCCGCTCGCCGGTCACGAGGCACGCGCACGAGGAGACTACCCAACCCGATGAACGACAGAACCGATCTGAAAAACCTGACTCTTCCGGCCCTGGAGCAGTTTCTGCAAGGGCAGGGCAAGGAACGCTTTCGCGCCACCCAGATCTTCAAGTGGATCTACCAGCAGGATGCCCGCGACTTCCAGGAAATGACCAATATTTCCAAGGTATTACGGGCGGAGCTGGAGACGACGGCGTTCATCAGCAACCTTGAACCCCGGGCCGTGGAGGTGGGTAACGACGGTACCCGCAAGTATCTGTTCGTCCTTTCCGACGGCACTTCGGTGGAGTCGGTGCTCATACCGGACGAGGGGCGCAACACCCTGTGCATCTCCTCACAGGTAGGGTGCGCCATGGGGTGCGCCTTCTGCCTGACCGGGACGTTCGGCCTGACCCGCAACCTGACCACGGCCGAGATCGTCAACCAGATCATGGCCGTGCGGCGTGATGTGGAGATCCGGAACATCGTCCTGATGGGCATGGGCGAGCCGCTGCACAACCTGGACAACATTATTCCCGCCATCCTGATCATGATCGACGGCAACGGCCTGCAACTCTCCAATCGCCGGGTCACCGTTTCCACCTGCGGCCTGGTGCCGGAGATGGAGCGGCTGGGGCGTGAGCTGCCCACCGTCAACTTGGCGGTGTCGCTTAACGCCACCACCGACGAGCTGCGCGACCGGATCATGCCCGTTAACCGCCGCTATCCGTTGAAGGAACTGCTCGGAGTCTGCCGGGAGTTTCCCCTTCCCGGTCGCCGCAAGGTTACCTTCGAATACGTCATGCTGGGGGGACTGAACGACACCCTGGAGGACGCCAGGCGCCTATTGCGCCTGATCAGCGACATCCCCAGCAAGGTCAACCTGATCCCCTTCAACGAATACGAGGGATGCCGCTTCCGCTCTCCCACGCGGGCGGCCGTCGATGCTTTCCATAAGTACCTGATCGACCGCCACGTGACGGTCATCACCCGCGACAGCCGCGGCAGCGATATCTCCGCTGCCTGCGGCCAGCTGAAGGGGAGGCTCGACCGGGCCTCCCCCCTGTTGTCCGACTAGTCCGGCATGTCGTTTCAATGGCCGTGCCGCAGGAGGCCCCGCTATGGCAGATAATGGAGAGCGCAAATATCAATTCAGTTGGAGCCTGCTGGGAGACCTGAAGCTCGGACGACCAAACCTTGGTTTCGAAACCCGGCTGGAGGTGTACCGTCTGATGCAATTCTGTTTTCGTGATGTCCTGGAACAGCGTTTCGGACCGGACGAAGCCGACCGGATCTTTTACGATGCGGGGTATCTGGCGGGAAGGGAGTTTTACACCAACCTGATCGGCCCCCAGAGCGATCTGGGGGCGTTTGTCACCAAACTGCAGAGCGTGCTCAAGGATATGGGGATCGGCATCCTGCGGGTGGAGGAGAGTGACCCGGAGAGGGGACATTTTGTTATCACCGTGTCCGAGGACCTGGATTGTTCCGGTCTCCCCGAATCGGGTGTGGAATACTGCACCTACGACGAGGGTTTCATCGCCGCTCTGCTGGAGAATTTTACGGGGAAGAAGTTCAACGTCAGGGAGGTTGACTGCTGGTGTACCGCCGACCGAACCTGCCGTTTCCATGCCCAGATCGAACCGCCGTGAACGACGTGACGCGGGACATACTGGAACAGCTGGCCAGCGGCTGCGTACCGGAGAACATCCCCGACGGGGCTGAATTCCGGGGTGAGCTGACGAGCCTGGGGACATATCTGGCACAGGTGCAGCGCTTTACCCTGGCCCTGGCCACTGGCGACCTGACTGCTTCGCTTGGGGGGGTAGCCGGTCCGGTTGCCGGAGCTCTCAAGTCGCTCCAGGCGAGCCTGCGGCATCTCACCTGGCAGACACGGCAGGTGGCGGCGGGTGATTTCAGTCAGCGGGTTGATTTCATGGGCGAGTTTTCGGCCTCCTTCAATGCGATGGTGACGCGGCTGTCCGAGGCGCGGGCTGAAATGGAGTCCATGAATGTCCGGTTGCGCGGAGAGTTGGCCCGACAGCGGGAGATGAGTGAGGTCCTGCGGGAAAGCGAGCAGCGTTTCAGGCTGATAACGGAAAATGTCAACGCGGTTATCTGGACCATGGACGCCGTGACGCTCCGTTTCACGTATGTGGGACCCTATATCACCAAGCTGCGGGGCATGACCGTCGAGGAAGCGCTGGCCGAGCCGTTTCAGGAGTCCCTGACACCTACCTCGCGGATCGCGGTCATGGAAAAAATGAACAGGAACAGGGAGCACTTTCAGCAGACGGGTGATGTCTCGGTTTTTTTCGACAGCATGGAGGTGGAGCAGGTCTGCAAGAACGGCAGTATTATCCCGGTGGAACTGGTTATCTCGGCCGTTACGGATAATGAAGGGCAGCTAAAGGAGTTTCTGGGCATTTCACGGGACATCACCAGCCGCAAGGCGGCGGAGAGGGAACTCACTTACCTGAGCAGCCACGACTCCCTGACCGGGCTCTACAACCGTGCCTTTTTGGACATGGCGCTGGAGAGAGTGGTGGCGGAAGGGGGGGCTTTCCCGCTGAGTATTGTCGTTGCGGACCTGGACGGACTGAAACAGGTCAACGATACCCTGGGACATGCCGCCGGGGACAGGTTGATCGGTGGGGCTGCCATCGTCCTGCGTACGGCTTTCCGTGCTGACGATGTCGTTGCGCGGACAGGGGGGGACGAATTCGTCGTACTGCTTCCGCACATGGATGAAGATGAGGCGCTGCGGATGATCATGCGTGTCAGAAGATGCGAGAGGGAATTCAATCGGAAAGCAGACGCCCCTCCGGTGCGGCTGTCCCTTGGCAGGGCTACGGCATGTGGAGGGGGAGAGGTGATGCAGGCCCTGAAAGATGCCGATGCCCGCATGTACGCCGACAAGGCGCTGCGCAAGAGGCAGCGACGCTGATGACCATGGACGGGTCCGGCCCGCGGCATGGCGCCGCGGGCCGGACCCGGGAAGTGACGAAACGTGGCGCGCCGCGTTACGCGACCCGGCCGGAACGGTCCCCGGAGCGGCGACCGCGGTACTCAATCACCGGCTCCCGGGAGGGGCGGCCGGAGGATGAGGCGCCCGCCTTGTGCCATGGCTTGCCCTGTTGCCCTCCGGAGCCCTTTCCCTTGAAACCGGTCTTTCCATAGCGCCCGCCGCCGGGAGAGGTTCTCTTCCCCGGCGCTCCTCCGCCCGATACCCGTCGCAGTACCGACAGCGGCGCAAGCCCCTCGATGTTCTGCTCCGGCAGTTTCTTGCCGATGAAACGTTCGATCCGTTCGAGATAGCTCAACTCGGACGGGGAGACGAAGGAGATGGCGATGCCGCTGGCCCCGGCCCGTCCGGTGCGGCCGATGCGGTGGACATAGTCTTCGGCAAAGCGGGGCAGGTCGAAGTTGATCACGTGGCTGACGCCGGTCACGTCCAGGCCGCGGGCAGCCACGTCGGTGGCCACCAGCAGGCGGATGGCGCCCCTGCGCATCCGTTCAATGGTCTTGTTGCGGGCGAACTGATTCATGTCGCCGTGCAGCGGAGCGGCTCGGTGCCCCTCGCTGCTCAGCTCGCGGGCCAGGTCGTCGGCGTCCCGCTTGGTGGCCGAGAAGATGATCGCCCTGGTGAGGCTCGCGTCGCTGATCAGATGGCGCAGCAGTTCCTTTTTGTGTTTCAGGCTGTCGGCCACGTGCAGGCGCTGCTCGATCAGCTCGTGGGATGCGGTGCGCACCGCCAGCTCGATCCGTTGCGGGTCGCGCAGCATCTTTTCCGCCAGCCTGAGTACGGTAGTGCCCATGGTGGCGGTGAACATCAGGGTCTGGCGCTCCCGGGGGGCGGCGGCGACGATTTTCTCCATGTCGTCGCTGAAGCCCATGTCCAGCATGCGGTCGGCTTCGTCCAGCACCAGCATCTCCAGCCGGTCGAGCCGGACGCTCCCCCGCTCCAGGTGGTCCAGCAGGCGTCCCGGGGTGGCGACGATCAGATCTACCGGCGCGGAGAGCAGGCGCAGCTGCTCCCGGTAGGGCATGCCTCCCAGGATGGCGCCGCAGCGCAGGCGCGAGCCGCGGCCGTAGCTGCGGGCCGCGTCAATGCACTGGCCGGCCAGTTCGCGGGTGGGGGTCAGGACCAGCACCCGCGGTCCCTTGCCGGGTACGGGTGAGGGGCTGGCCAGCCGCTGCAACGCCGGCAGCACGAAGGCGGCGGTCTTGCCGGTGCCGGTCTGGGCCGTGGCGATCAGGTCGCTGCCGGTCATGACCACCGGGATGGCCTGCTGCTGGATTGGTGTGGGGGTGGTGTAACCGCAGGCGGTAACCGCCTTGAGGATGGCCGGGGTGAGGTTCAGCTCTTCAAATGTCATGCATCTTCCTTCTGTTGGGGGGTGTCTCGGGGAAAGCGCACGCGGGCCGTGGGATCAACCGGATGATCCTCGGGACAAGGACGGCAGTGCCGCGTGTGCAGGCTGCGCAACACCGTAAGTGCTCCGGGCGGTATGGGAGCATACCGGAGCAGCGGTGCGTGATCTTCGCCTGCCAAACGTACTGCCGTGTTCAATGTGAAGAGGGATTGAATCAGGGATCGGTAAGCGATGATGTGGGTGGAGCGGCGGACACCCTCCCGCGGCTCCGTGTGACAGTCCACCAGGAACAATAGAGACCTTTGAATGCAAAAGCAAGCGTTTCTTTTGCGCCGTCTTCTCCGGAGAGACCGGAGTGACCTTTTCCGGTCGGGTTGCGCAGCCTGGCTGGAGAAAATAACTGTTGTGCTTTGCGACCGAAAACCGTAAAGTTCATGGCGACTTGTCCTGCTCTGTCCCACCGAAGGGGAGGGCGGGACCCCATGCTGAAAGGAAACCGGGAACCTATGGCGAGAGATGCGATCGGTGTTATCGGCGGGAGTGGACTGTACGAGATGGAGGGACTCGAGGATGTGACCCGGGTCAGGCTGGAGACCCCCTTCGGGGACCCTTCCGATGAATATGTCACCGGTGTCCTGAACGGTGTGCCGATGGTGTTTCTGCCGCGCCACGGCCGCGGACACCGGCTGCTTCCTTCGGAAGTCAACTACTGCGCCAATATCCACGGCATGAAGCAGCTGGGTGTGGGGCGGGTCATCTCGGTTTCCGCCGTGGGCAGTCTCAGGGAGGCCATCGAGCCGGGACACATTGTTATCCCGGACCAGTTCGTGGATCGCACCCGGGGGAACCGGCGGGACACCTTTTTCGGCGACGGGGTGGTGGCCCATGCAGGCTTCGCCGATCCGGTCTGCCGAGAACTGTCGGACGTGCTCTACCGTGCGGCGCAGGCGGCCGGTGCCAGTGTTCATCGGGGCGGGACGTACGTCTGTATGGAGGGGCCGGCGTTTTCCACCCGGGCCGAATCGTTCATGTACCGCTCCCTCGACGCGTCGGTGATCGGCATGACCAACCTGACCGAAGCAAAACTGGCCCGGGAGGCGGAACTCTGCTACGGCATCATCGCCCTGTCCACCGACTACGACTGCTGGCACGAGACCCACGATGACGTGACCGTGGAGGCGATTCTGGAGATCATGCGCCGCAACGTGGCCATGGCCAAGAACATCATCCGCCAGGCTGTGCGGGAGATTGCTGCCGCACGGGAGTGCGCCTGCGCCACGGCCATGCAGTATGCCGTGCTCACCGACAGGAGCGTCATACCGGCGGAGACGAGACGCAGGCTTGAACTGATCGTGGGCAGGTATCTGCGCTAGGTACTATCCTTCAATCTGACGGGAGAGGATTCGCACATGGGTATTGTCGTCGTCGGCACCGTAGCCTTTGATACGGTGGAAACCCCCTTTGGCAGGGGAGAAAACGTTTTGGGCGGTTCCGCCACCTATTTTTCCACCGCGGCCAGCTTCTTCAGCGATGTCTCGCTGGTGGCGGTGGTGGGAGAGGATTTTCCCCAGGAGCACGTGGATTTTCTCCGGTCGCGCTCCATCGATACCACCGGCCTGCAACGCATTCCGGGCAAGACATTCCAGTGGCGCGGGAAGTACGGCTATGACCTGAATGACGCCCAGACCCTGGATACCCAGCTGAACGTGCTGATGGAGTTTCGCCCCGACCTGCCCGAGTCCTACCGCGACGCCGAGTACCTCTTTCTGGCCAACATCGATCCCGAGTTGCAGATGCAGGTGCTGGACCAGGTGCGTTCGCCCCGTCTGGTGGCCTGCGACACCATGAACTTCTGGATCTCTTCCAAGCCCGAGGCGTTGAGGGAGGTGCTGCGCAGGGTGGATATCGTGGTCATCAACGAGGCCGAGGCGCGCCAGTTCACCTCCGAGTCCAATCTGGTCAAGGCGGCCCGGGCGATCATCTCCCTGGGGTGCAAACGCCTGGTGGTCAAGCGCGGAGAATACGGCGTGCTGATGTTCACCGCCGATTCGGTTTTTGCCGCGCCGGCCTACCCCTTGGAGGAGGTCTTCGATCCCACCGGCGCCGGAGACACCTTTGCCGGCGGTTTCATGGGGTACCTGGCCAACACCGGCGATGTGAGCGAGGCGGGAATCCGCCAGGCGATCGTTTTCGGCAGCGTGATGGCGTCGTTCAACGTAGAGGATTTCAGTCTGGAGCGCATGAAGCGCTTGGAGTACCGCGAGATAGAATCCCGCTTCAGGAGTTTCAAGTCCTTGACCAGTTTTCGCGATATCGTGACCCTGTAGCACCGGAACCGTGGCTGATTGACAACCATGACCGGATTTGGTAGCGTTTCGGCCGCCACGAAGAGAGGCTACTCCACCGATCGGTTCAGTATGAGACTACGCTCCTGCCATATCACGCTTCTGCTTGCCGGCCTCTTTGCCGTGACCGGTTGCGTCGGCACCGCTAACCGATGGGCAACCGAGAGCACCCCCGGCTCCTATCACTATCAGATGGGAATGTCCTATCTGGGGGAGCGCAATTATACCGGCGCACTGGTGGAGTTGACTGAAGCGGCCAAGCTCGATCCCGACAATCCCGACGTGCTCTACAACCTGGCGATCGCCTACATGGGAAAGCGGCGGCCCGACCTGGCCGAACCGCGTTTTCTGAAGGCGCTCAGCCTCAAGCCGAACTTCTCCAGCGCCCGCAATGATCTGGGAGTTGCCTATCTGGAGCTCAAACGCTGGGACAACGCTATTCAACAGTTCAAGATCGTCAAGGATGACCTCTTCTTCGGGCAGACCGAAAATGCCGCCATCAACCTGGGGCTGGCCTACCTGGGCAAAGGGGACTATCCCCGGGCGCTGAACGAGCTGAACGCCGTCCTGCGCGGCAATCCTCGCAGGCTCGAAGCCCGTCTTTCCCTGGGTCGGGTCTATTTCTCCATGGATAACGTTGAGCAGGCCATTATCGAATACCGGCGGGTGATCGACATCTACCGGGATTACAGCGATGCCCACTACCACCTGGGACTGGCCTATCTGAAGCAACAGAATATCGGTGCGGCGCGGGACGCCTTCCATGAGGTTATCCGCATCAAGCCGGACAGCGAACTGGGGCGTTCGGCCATGGGGTATCTGGACCTGCTCAAGTAAGTGAGGCTTGCGTGTCCGACAACGAGACCAACAACGCCGACCACTGTACCAGCACGCCAGGAACGATTCTCAGGCGGTGCCGAGAATTTCGCGGCGTTTCCCTCAAAGAGGCGGCAACAGCCACCAGAGTGGCCGAGCACCATCTCAGTGCCTTGGAACAGGATCGCACCGGAGAGTTCGCCAACCAGGCCTACCTGAAAGGGTTCCTGCGCATCTACTGCGACTACCTGGGGCTCAATTCGGATGACATGATCCGTCTCAGCCAGCGCCGGTATGCGCTTGCGGAAGGGGAGGCTGAGGGCGCGCCAGAGAGAAAGCGCTCCTTCAGGAGCGTGAAACGCCCCTTTCCCTGGAAGAAGCTGATCCTGCCGACGGTTCTGCTGTTCATGATGGTCGCCACCTCCCTGGTTCTCGAGCGCCCCCTCCCTCCCCGCAAGGCTCTTCCCCCTCTGCCGCCACCGCCTGCCGCCGTTCCCGTGGCGGCCGTTCAGCAGGTGTACTCCAGCACGGCCCCGGTTCTGCCCGCCGAAGAGTCCGGAGCCGCTGCCGAAGCCGAGCAGCCCCCCACTCGCGACGAGGCACAGGCAGAGAAGACTGCTCTCCACGATGGTACTACCGAAGCCGCGCGGGGCGTGGTGGTGCACTTGAGGGTGATCCATAACTCCTCTCTGGCCGTGACCATGGATGGCACGACTACCCAGCATTACGATCTGACCGGTGGTGACTCCTTTGAGTGGAAAGCGGACCGGACTATTGCCCTTGAGCTGTCAAGTGCCGGCAGCGTGGCCGTGGAACTGAACGGCAGACCGATCTCCCTTGGCGCCGGAGATGTCCCCGTGTATGTCCTCCTGGATGCCGGAGGCATCAGGCGGCAGTAGGTATCACCGGTTTGCCGCTGCCTGACGGAGCAGCGTTTACCCTGCTCCGCACGTCGAAATGCCATCCCTTAAGATCACAAATTCCAGTAAAATCAATGTTCTCGAAGTTTTCAAAAATGCCCTCAACGGCTTGACAGCCGTCGGCCCGGTGCTAGACTCGTTCCATAATCTATCATGGGGGAGTGCGTCGTGGCGGAACAGAAGAAACGCATACTGGTCGTTGATGACGAGGAAAACGCCCGTATCGCTTTATCGAAGATCCTGACCCGGGAGGGGTACGAAGTAGCATCCGCGGGAAACGGCCAGGAGGCGCTCGGTTACTTGCGTGCCCGGGAGGTGGAACTGGTCATTACGGACATCAATATGCCGGAAATGAACGGCATGGCGTTTCTGCGCGAGTTGAACAGGATCCGCCCTGCCAGCAATGTCATCATGATCACCGCCTACGGCGAAGTTGAATCCTATATCGAAGCCATGAACCTGGGCGCCTTTGAATATATCAACAAGCCGGTCAAGATCGATGAACTCAAGAGGATCATCGCCAAGGTTTTCAAGAAGGGCTGATTTTACATCAAGGAGGTCGTGTGATGAAACCGTTTGAAAGGATCCTGGTGGCCATCGATTTTTCGGAGAACTCCACCTACGCCTTTGACTGCGCCCTGATGCTTGCCCGGCAGTTCAACGCCCGGCTTACGGTCGTGCACGTGATCAACGAGCCGATCGATCTGCGCGGTTTCTACGTGCCGCATATTTCCTTCGAGCAGCTGGAGAAGGAGATCGAGGCGGGGGCCGCCGAGATGATGGAAAAGTTCTGCAAGGAAAAGCTGGGCGATTATCCGAACCACGACAGCAGCATCGTAACCGGAATCCCCTACGAGGAAATCATCCGCAAGGCACGGGAGCTGGACGCCTCGCTGGTCGTTGTGGGTACTCACGGCCGTACCGGCCTTGACCATATCATCTTCGGCAGTACCGCCGCGCGTGTCGTTCGCAGTTCTCCCTGCCCCGTACTCAGTATCCGCCTGCCAGCCGAATCCAGATGATTTCCGTGCAGCCCTTTGCTGCCGCCACGCCGCCCCAGGGGGCAGATCATGCCATCAGAAACCAGAGCCGCCGTCGTCATTATTGATGGCGATGGCCCGTGCCGCGAGAAGACCGACCGGCTTCTTTCACGGCAGGGCTATCGCGTGTACGCTACCGGGTCCGTTACCGAGGGAATCGAGCGGATCGGCGATAGCAGGGCCGAGCTGGCCCTGGTCGACTTCCATACCCTGGGCACGGAACTGCCCCTGCTTGCGCGGGAGCTGAAAACACGCTTTCCCACAACGCTTCTGGCCGTCTCCGCGCCCCGCGACGAGGTAAGGAGCCTGGCACGCCTTGCGGGAGAACTGTCCGTGGAGCTGTATTCTGTCCCGTCTGATGGTGCGGAGCTTGTCGAGCGCCTGGAGGAGCTGGTGCGTATCCGGGAACTGGAACAGAGCAACCGCAGGCTCCAGTTGGAACAGGAACTGCTGCTGCTCCAGCTGGAAACCTGCCATCAGGATTTTCACCAATTGATCAGGGAAAAGACCGAATCGTTGCAGAGGACCCGTACCGAGATCGCCCAGTCGGAAAAGCTGGCTGCCGTGGGATACCTGGCCGCCGGCATGGCCCATGATATCCGCAACCCACTCAATTCCATCTCGCTTTTCACCCAGCTTATGCGTCAGAACAGCTGTGATCCCGACCAGGAGGAGTACCTGGGTAGGATCATCAGGGAGATTGAGAAAATCGATGCCATCATCCGCAAGCTTCTGGATATGTCTCAGCGATCTCGCGGTGTTACGTCGGATGTGCGCGTCGATCAGGTCATTGATGGTGCCCTGGAGGTTTTCTCCCCCCAGTTTGAAGCCGGCAAGATCCGCCTGGAGCGACGTTACGAACTGGTTCCCCCGCCCATCAAGGCCGATGCTGCCGAGCTGGGACAGGCGTTCACCAATCTGTTCCTGAATGCCTTGGACGAGATGTCCGGCGGCGGGCGCCTGGGAGTCGGCGTCAGCGTGGAAGAGGGGATGGTTGTGGTCAGGGTGGAGGACAGTGGTGCGGGCATTCCGGACGATGCGTTGCCGAGGATCTTTGATCCTTTCTTTACCACCAAACCCCTCGGCACCGGTATGGGGTTGCCGGTGGTCAGGCGCATTGCCCGCCTGTACGGCGGCACCGTCAGCGTGGAACGCTCCGGCAGCGAGGGTACCGTCATCCGGCTCGACTTTCCGGTGTGCCGGGAAGCGGAGCGAGCCGCCGTCTGACCTACCGAACTGCTTCGTGGACGTTGATTCCGCTTCCCGTTGCCATCCATTCCCGGATGCCGTCCCTATTCTTCCATCCCTGGCCGCTCTCCTGCCCTCTCACCGCCCCTGGCGTCACACAGGGGGGCCTTCGCTTCCGTAGCGCATTCAGACGTTTCTTTTCCAGCACGGCTGTTGTAGTATCATCCCATTTCAGATAGCGGAAACAGCAATGAGCGAAGCACGCAAGAAAATCCTGATCATCGACGACGACCCCTTCTTTCTCAGGGTCCTGGGCGATGCCTTTGCCGAGAACGGCTTCACCGTGTTCACGGCCGGCGATGGTGTGCAGGGGGTGAGGATCTTTCTGGAGCAGGCGCCTGACGCGGTCCTGTCCGACCTTGTCATGCCGCGCATGGGAGGTGTTGCCACCTGTCTTGAGATCAGCCGCCTGGCTGAGGGGGGAACGCCGGTGATCGCCCTGCTCACCTCCATGTTCAAGGAGGAGCCCCATGAACATGATATGCCGGAGCTGGGAGCCGGCGTGCATATCCCCAAATCGACCCCTCCCCGGGAGATCGTCATCTTCGTGGACCGGCTCCTGAAGAGGGGTTCCCGTCAACCGGACTGACCAATGCCGTTTATCTTCCGCAATATCAGTGTATCCCCCCAGGATGACGAAACTTGCCTTCCTCTTCTGGTTGCCGGTCTGCTGGGGCTGGCCCCCGATCTGCTGCGCGATTTCCACATCGTCCGCAAGGGGGTCGATGCCCGCAAGAAGCCGCGGGTGAAACTGGTCTATACCGTGTCGTTCACCGTTGATGATCAGCATGCCCTGCGTTCGCGCATCGCCGATGCCTCTGCCCCACCTGCGCTGGAGTGGCAGGAGGAGGCCGCGCCCGTCTCCTGTGTTCCTGTTTCCAGCACCGAACGGGTCGTCATCGTGGGCTGCGGTCCGGCCGGCCTGTTCGCCGCGTTGCGCCTGAGCGAATACGGCGTGCGTGCCACGCTGATCGAACGGGGACAGCCGGTGGAACGGCGGATGCGGGATGTGGAGCAGTTCTGGAACAACGGCATCCTCAATCCGGAGAGCAACGTTCAGTTCGGAGAAGGGGGAGCGGGAACCTTTTCCGACGGCAAGCTGACCAGCCGCTCCCGTGATCCGTTGACCCCCTGGGTTCTGGAGCGGCTGGTTGAGTTCGGGGCACAGCCCGAGATTCGCTACCTGGCCAAGCCCCATATCGGCACCGACCGTCTGCGGCTGGTGGTTGCCAGGCTGCGCGCCCACCTGCTGGAGCAGGGAGTCGAGATTCGGTTCGGCAGTCGCTTGAGCGATCTGGCCGTGCTCCATGGTCGTTGCCGTGCCGTCGTGGTCAATGACAGCGATGAGTTGTCCTGTGACCGACTGATTCTGGCCTGCGGCCACAGTGCCCGCGACACCTACGAGCTGCTGCAACGCCGCGGGGTTCGACTTGAGCGTAAGCCCTTTGCCATGGGACTGCGCGTGGAACATCCCCAGGAGTTGATCGACGTCATCCAGTACGGGGGCAGACGTCACCCCAACCTGCCGCCTGCCGATTACGCTCTTGCCTGGAACAATCGCGGCAGCGGCCGCAGTGCCTACTCCTTCTGCATGTGTCCCGGCGGCGTGGTTGTGGCGGGGGCTTCGGAACAGGGAGGTGTGGTTACCAACGGCATGAGCGGACAGCTGCGGGACGCCCCCTGTGCCAACAGCGCCCTGGTGGTTAACGTGACGCCGGACGATTTCGGTGGCGTGGACCCCCTGGCCGGCATCCATTTCCAGCGTCACTGGGAACGCAAAGCCTTCATCGCCGGTGGCGGCGGTTTCCGTGCCCCGGCCCAGGGGATGCTCTCCTTCCTGGGACTCCCTGATCAGGGGGAGGGGGTGCTTTCCAGCAGCTATCGCCCCGGCATTGTCGCGGCTGAGCTGGACCAGGTGTTGCCTCCCTTTGTCAGCGCTACCTTGCGTGAAGGCTTGGTGGATTTCAATCGCCGCATGCGCGGTTTCATCTGCGCAGAGGCGGTTTTGGTGGGTATTGAGTCGCGTACTTCCGCGCCGGTGAGGATCGTGCGTGATGAACACTTCCAGTCCCTCACCGTGCAAGGCCTCTATCCAGCCGGAGAGGGGGCCGGTTATGCCGGCGGAATCATGAGCTCGGCCATCGACGGTGTCAGGATTGCCGATGCAATCGCCGCCAGCCTGGGGGGACGGACATGAGTCCTGATCTCCGGTCCAAGGCGGTCTTCATCCGGCAGCTGGGCATTCCAGCTGCCGAATCTATGTATATAAGGAGCGTCAGGTGACACGACAGTTTGTTGCGGATATCAAGGACCGGGATCCGGTCAAGGGAGTCTTTCTGGTCAAGGAGAAGATCATGGCCATGGCCAAGAACGGCAAGCCGTACATGAATCTGCGGTTCATGGACAAGAGCGGCGAGGTGGACGCCAAGCTGTGGGACAACACCGATGTTCTGGACAAGCTGTTCGAGAAGAACGACTTCGTCAGGGTACGCGGCAAGGCTTCGGTGTACATGAACAAGATGCAGGTGGTGGTGGCCGAGATCAGCCGGGTCCCGGACGACGAGGTCAACCTCGCCGATTTCCTGCCCGAATCGCCCCGCAGCCTGGTGGAGATGCGGCGGGAACTGGATCAGGCGGTTGCCGGTCTGGACAACCCTCACCTGAAGGGGCTGATGTATGCCTTTCTGGCCGATGGGCCGTTGATGGAGCAGTACTGTAAGGCCCCGGCTGCCAAGGGGATGCACCACGTCTACCTGGGGGGGCTGCTGGAACATTCGCTGGCGCTGGTCAGGCTGGTCAGGGCCATCGTGCCGCTCTACGAGGGGATAAACGAAGATCTCCTGGTGGTGGGTTCCCTGCTGCACGATGTGGGCAAAATCCATGAAATGAGCTATGAACGAGCCTTCGACTATACCGATGCCGGCAAGCTTTTGGGACACATCACCATCGGCGTGGAACTGGTGGAGGAGAAGATCCGCCAGGTGGAGGGGTTTCCGCAGGAACTGGCGCTGCTCTTGAAGCATATGCTGTTGTCGCACCACGGCCAGTACGAGTTCGGGTCGCCCAAGCGGCCCAAGACCGTCGAGGCTACCATCCTGAACTACCTGGATGACATGGACTCCAAGATCAACGGTATCCGTACCCACATAGCCAAGGAGACCGCCAGCAGTTCCCGTTGGACCGTCCATCACCGGCTGTACGACCGCTATTTCTTCAAGGGCAATGGTCTGGATGGAGAACTTGCCTTGGATGACGAGGATGGGTGCCGGTCAGAACCTCCGGAGGAGATCCCGCCGCCGGCTGCTCCGCGCTCCGTCCCTTCCAGGGAGAAACAGGTGTTCAGCAACCAGCCTCTGCGGAAACTGGAGAACCTGAACCTGTTCGGCAACGGCTCCAACGACGACTAGCCCCGGCGGCCGGGCGGAACGCACGAACGCCCCTCCGGATGTCTTGGAGGGGCGTTCGTGTGAGCCGTCTCTTCAGCCGAATGACGGATTATTTGCCGTTACAGGTGAAGTTGGCTTCGATGCGGCGGTTCTGCTTTCTGCCGGCGGCGGTCTTGTTGCTGGCCACCGGTTTGGTGAGGCCATAACCCTTGGCGCAGATGCGTTCCGGAGCAACGTTGAAGGTCTTGATGAGGTAGGCGCGTACGCTGTCGGCGCGACGCTGGGAGAGCTTCATGTTGTAGGCCTTGCCGCCCACGCTGTCGGTGTGGCCTTCAATGGCACCCTTGGCGCTGGGGAATTCGGCCAGGAAGTCGGCCACTTTCTTCAGCTCTTCTTTGTACTGGGGCTTGATGTTGGACTTGTTGGTGTCGAATTCAATGTTGAGAGCCGTGGGGCTGCACAGTTTGACCGGGCATCCGGTCTTGTCCACGGTGGTCCCTTCCGGGGTTCCGGGGCACTTGTCGGAGGAGTCGTAGACGCCGTCCCTGTCGGAATCCAGGGGGCAGCCCGTGCTGTCAACCTTCACGCCCTGCGGTGTTCCGGGGCATTTGTCCAGATAGTCATAAACGCCGTCCTTGTCGGAGTCCAGGGGGCAGCCCATGGCGTCAACCTTCACGCCTTTCGGTGTTCCGGGGCAGGCGTCGTTGGCATCGATCACGCCGTCGCCATCGCTGTCAAGGGGGGCGGCAGGTGCGGGTTCAGCCACCGGCTCGACGATCGGCTGGGCCACGGGAGTTGCTTCGGTCTGGCCGCCAAAGGGGAAGTGAAGCCCCATGGTGTATTCGACCGCATGCTGGGTCTCACTTGACTGACGGTAGATCAGGTGGCGCACGTCGCCGCGCAGGGCTACCTTGTCGTTAAGGAAGTACTTGGCGCCCAGGCCGTAGTCACCAACGCCCTTGATGTCGGAGCTTTCTCCGGCAGGCACGGCCCCCTTGAAGGTGTGGGCTGCATAACCGGCGGCGACATAGGGAACGAACTTATTGTCGGGAAAGAAGTGGTAGAGCAGCTCGCCGCCGAAGCGGTAGTAGTCGGTATTCTTGCCGTTGGTGAGTTTGCTGCCGTTATGGGTCGGTTCGGTGTTCGAATAGTCGAACAGCGCCTCGATACCCAGAGCCTTGGTGAAGTTGTAGCCGGCCCTGATCCCGTACAGCGGTGCGGTATCCAGGTGCTGTTCGCCACCGTACGTGATGCCACCGATAACGGGTGAAAGAGAGAACGCGCCGGCCCTGTTGCTTGCGGATGCGGTCGTTGCCATGGCCATCAGGGAACCCGCGACGAGCAGCGAAAAACATGCTGTCTTTTTCATGCGTTGAACCTCCTTGTTGTGGTCTGTACAGCTGATTAAACAATTTCCATCCTGAATTCTTAGCACATTCTATCGTCATCGGGCAATACAAAAGTCTTAGGCCGTTCCGCCGGAGTGCGCAGTGGATCAAGCATAACACCCTGATGCGCGGATACAAGGGGCAGGGGAATCGATCTCCGGTTGCGACGCCGGTAACCGGCATCGAGCTTGCCTTTTGGTGATTGTTTGCAGTACTGTTTTCGTCGTTGTGGCAGGAATAACCGCGGGGGGAGGAAGGAACGATGGAACCGTTTTTCAGGGCGCGCAGGATTCGGGGGAACGAGGCCATGCGGCGGATGGTCCGCGAGACCAACCTTTCGGTGGATGACCTGGTCTATCCGTTGTTTTCAACGTTTGGCAGCGGCATCAGGAAGGAGGTCTCTTCCATGCCGGGAATTTTCCAGCAATCCATCGAGCATGTGGTAGCGGAGTGCCGGGAGGTGCAGGGGCTGGGAATTCCGGCTGTGCTGCTGTTCGGGATTCCGGAGTGCAAGGATGGCGTGGGGAGCGATGCCTATTCGGACCGGGGTATCATCCAGGAGACGGTTCGCGCCATCAAAGGCGCGGTTCCCGGCTTGACGGTCATCACCGATGTCTGCCTCTGCGAGTACACCGATCATGGTCACTGCGGCCTGATCGTGAACAACGAGGTGGACAACGATGCGACGCTGGAACTGCTGGTGCGGGAGGCGCTCTCCCATGCCAGGGCAGGGGCCGACATGGTGGCGCCGTCGGATATGATGGACGGCCGCGTGGCGGCCATACGCGCGGCACTGGACGATAATGGTTTCGCGTCGCTGCCGGTGATGAGCTATGCCGTCAAATACGCCTCGGGCTATTACGGTCCCTTCCGCGAGGCCGCCGAGTCAGCCCCGCAATTCGGCGACCGCCGCGGCTACCAGATGGATCCGGCCAACCGCCGGGAGGCGCTGCGGGAGGCTGCCGCCGATATCGACGAGGGGGCCGACATTATCATGGTCAAGCCCGGTCTCCCTTACCTGGACATCCTGCGCGATCTGCGTAACCGCTGCGACCTGCCACTGGCGGTATACAACGTGTCGGGCGAATACAGCATGGTCAAGGCGGCCGCGGCCAACGGCTGGATCGATGAGCAGCGGGTGGTGCTGGAGACCATGACCTCCTTCAAGCGTGCCGGAGCGGATATCATCATAACCTATCATGCCAAGGATGTGGCCCGCTGGCTTGCGCACGGGTAGCGCTCCTACTCCCCCAGCCGCTCCTGCATCATCTTTCTGTGCTGCCTGATTGCTCCGCCCCCCCCTTTTGACGGCACGAGGCTTTCGGGTGATTTTTCCGGCAGCCTGGGCATGCCGGTCAGCCCGAAGGAGCGCTTTTTTTGTTCCGGTTGTGGTACCAGCTGCTCCTGGGGCGTGGGACGGGAAACGCTCCGTGCCGGACGGACGGCGCCCAGCCGTCTGCGCACGACCTTGGATCGCTGACGCGTGGGTTTTGATGCGGGGAAGGTCCGCTTCAGGTTGACCTCGCCAGGTTCGAAGGAGGTCATGGTGTCGCGGGTTGCCAGAACGTGGACCTTGCCGTCGGAGCGCCAGACCCTTTTGGCCTGGATCACTCCGCCATCCTTCAGGTAGAGTTTTGCCCCCAGCGCCGGTGTTGCCAGCGTGGCCGCCATCAGTGCCGCGCAGAGAATCCTTTTCATATCACCCTCCTTTGGCTCTCGTGTACCTGTCTTGTATACTGCTTTGCGACGATTTTCAACGGGTCGTAGCTCTGGCCCGGCGAGATGCCCCTGCCGTTTGTGGGCCCGGGCGTGCTCACCAGATGTATTCGCGGGCGATGGCCCGCTTGTCCCTGCCGGCCAGGATATGCATGATCCGGATCCGTTTGAGTTTCACGGGAGAGACGGAGCCCAGGGGGATGAAGACAATGGCGCGTTCCCTGCGGGCCGCCAGCTGTCTGAAGATGCTGCGGGGCGGCCGTGCCGCCACGTAGATCACGTGCCGCTCCAGGGAATAGTCCAGGGCCGCCATCAGCAGCAGTTCGGCCCGGGTTGATGCCGTGCGGTATTCCGGGTCCTGCCAGACGTCCAGCATGCGCCGCGGCGGCCAGGAAAGCATGAAGCCGCCGTACTCGCAGCGGCAGATGCCCGGACCGACCAGGTTTGCGGCCGGATCGGTGGCGTAGAAGGCCATGTCCGATTCCTGGTCGTGCTCCCCCAGCCAGGTCATGGCATAGGGGTAGCACTGGGAGCGGCGGTCCTCGTCGAAGATCACCACCAGGGAGCCCACCCCGCCCCTGACGCGGCGTCGCTCCCGGACGTAGATGCCCCCCTGGTGCAGGTTGCGCATGGTCTCCCTGAGATCGATGCCGTCCAGGAGCGAGGTGCTGAACTTCTCGCTGCGGCTCAGCTCCTCCGAGAGCTGCAGGCTCCCCCTGCGCCTGAGGAAGCGCCCATACTCCTCCACCGCCAGGTCTTCCGGCGGGTAGGAGCAGATGGAAGGATCGTCGAACCCCTCCAGCCATTCGCCGGGCCGGCGCTCCCGCGTGCGCTTCAGAAAACCGAAGGCCGAGAGCCCCTTGCGCCGTTTCTGGCGCGGCCGGAAACGGATGCGGCGCACGTCGCCCCACAGCTCCTCGGGGGAGATGCGGATGGTTGCCAGGTCGCTGGCTTCGGACTGCCAGGGGTAGCGGGTTGCCAGGCGGCAGAGGGCGTAGGCGAAGTTGTCGTCGATGCAGCCGCGCCCGGCGGCCAGAAGCTGGAACAGATCCGGCATCAGCATGTTGCCGGCCAGGGCCTGGTTGCGCGCAAATTTGAAGAAGGCCCGTTTCTGCCATAGCGTTACGGTTTCGCCGGTCTCCTGGCGATAGTGGCGGCTCGCCTCGCAGAAGAGGCGGTAGATGATGCGTTGCCGGTCCGGAACCAGCCCTTCCCGCCCCAGGTGACGGGCGCTGCGCTTGATGGCGTTGTCCAGGAGCTCGTCCTCGGTCTGCTCCTGTCTGCCGCCGTTGATCAGTTCCAGGGCGTGGAAGCGCTTGCGCAGGCCGGAGCCGCTCTCCCGGGGCTCCGGGGGGAGCGGTCCGCGGCGATACTCGCAGACCGCCGAGAGGAACGGGAACTCGGCCAGGATCTCCCGGCAGGAGTCGGGGTGCAGGTTCCAGAGGGAGACTCCGTCCCGACGGATACGCTCCAGGGGGGCAGCCTGCGGGGTGGCGAAGAAGCGCCGGAGCCGTTCCAGGTGGGCCATGCCGCATACCAGCAGGACCCGTTCGTGGCGATTGGCCAGTTCCCTCAGGCGATAGGCCATGCCCTGTTCCCGGCGCAGGTCCTCCCGGCAGGGGGGGATTCCGGCTGAGGCCCTCAGGTATTCGCGATAGTAGGCTTCGAGGCCGATGCGGCAGATGCTGTAGGAATCGGGCAACCGCTCCAGGTGGCGGGGGTAGTCGTCCGTGTCCACGTCGATGAGGTGGAGGGGGATGTCCCGCTCCAGGGCCAGGCGGCCCGCCTCCACCAGCGGGTCGGCAGGCTCCACCAGCAGATAGACGCTCTCCTCCTGGCCTGTGGCGTTCTTCGGGGCGATGCGGTAGCTGATCACCGAAACCTGCGGCAGACGCCGCAGCGCGCGCAGGAACGGCTCGCCCAGGGTGAGGGGCAACTCCACCGCAACCGCCTGGGGGTTGACCCGGTCGAAGGCCAAGCGCACCAGCTGGGCGAACTCCATGCGGTAGTGCAGCACCGGCAGGGCGTGGATGGGGCCGAAGCGCTCCAGGTAGAGTCGTCGCGGCATGGTCAGGGCAGGTAGCGTAAGGCCTCGCTCCCCAGGATGCGTTCCACGGAGAGGGGCAGGAGCCCGGCGGCGGGGGTGCCGCTGGCGGCTGAGACCTTCAGGGCGTAACGGGCGATATTGATGCCGTCCCTGACCGAGTAGAGCTCGTCCGTGGCGTGGGCGCGCTGCAGGAACCGCACCACGTAATCCAGGATGGCGCCGTCGGCAAAGGGGAGATTCTCCCTCAGGATAACCAGCTCTTCGTCCGCCTCGGGGAAGTCGATATAGATCTGGGGCTGCAACCGGGAATGGATGTACTCGGGGATCTCGAAGGTGGAGGAATCCTCGTTCATGGTGACCACGATGCGGAACTCGCGCCGGGCAGGGATGCGCAGGCCGGTGACAACGGACTCCACGTAGCGGCGGTCATCCAGGAGCGGCGCCAGGGACGCCCAGGCCTTCTCGCTCATGCGGTTCCCTTCGTCCAGGATCAGCACCCCGCCGGTGAGCATGGCCGTTACCAGGGACGAGGCTGCGTACTGGATCGCGCCGTCCGGGCCGATCACCGGCGTGACGATGAGATCCTCGGGGCGGGTATCCATGGTGGCCTGGAACAGGTAGACCGGGCGGTCGAGCCGCCGGGCCGCGGCATAGGCCAGGGTTGTCTTGCCCACCCCCGGCTTGCCCACCAGGCGGGGGTTGAAGGGGATATCCCGTTCGTCGATCACCATCCAGGCCGCCAGGAGCTGTTGCAGCAGCTCTTCCTGGCCGACCCAGTTCAGCTTCAGCTCCACCGGTCCGGCCAGGGTCAGGGTTATGCCGTCGAGGGTCAGCTGTTTCATGTCCGCTTTACTCTCCATGGTCTCGTGCCGTTTCATGTGAAGGCCGCCACCTGGGCCTGGTAGACCGTCACCGCGACGAAGCGCACGGCAAAATCCCGCCGGCAGCGCGAACAGGCCGTGAAGAACGGTTTGCCGCTCTTCCCCTTCTCCAGTGGCAGCTCGTTGTGGTGGTCGCAGTAGGGACATGAGGCGATGACCATGCCCTGGACGCCTGGTTTCGCGCCTCCCCGTGCCGCGTCGGACCTGTTCTTTTTTTGCCGCGCCTTTGGCGTTGCCGGTGGCGCGGTGAGTGCCGGGGTGGGACGCTCCTCAGCCAACGGTATGTCCGGGTGTGTTTCCTGGAGGGGGGGCGTGCTGTTCATGGGGGTGCGTTCCCTCCTGGTGCTCGTGGTCCGGGGAAGCGTGGCGTCCTCGGACGGTGGGGGAGGGGGCGTTGCCGGCGCAATCCCCCGCATGGCCTTCTTCCAGGCCGCCGGCAGGGACGATTGCGAGTAGTGCAGGGGTCTGCTCCCCTTCATCCGGGCGGCCCCTTCTTCCACCAGATAATACTTCTCCCGGTACAGCACCAGTGTCTGCTGGCCGATTTCGGCCACCTTCACCCCTGATGCGTTCTTGTTGTCCAGCCAGAACGTGACCGACTCGGCCATCCGTTTTCCTCTCCTGTCTGTTGTGACATGGGTAGTGTGTACCCCTTTTTCGCCCGAAAGGCCACCAGAAGGTTGCCTGCCGGGCTACAGCAACTCCTCGTGCAGGCGCTGCATGCGCTGCATCGCGGCATACAGGCCGTTGTGCCGCATGAGTTCTGCCGGGCTCCCCTCTTCGACGATCCTGCCCTCCTTCAGCACCAGGATCCGCTGGCAGTCCCGGAAGACGGACAGGCGGTGGGAGACGATCAGCACGGTGCGGTCGCCGTAGAAGCCGCGCAGTTCGTTCAGCACCTCCTCCTCGCGGCCGGCATCCACCGCGGAGAGGGGATCGTCCAGCAGCAGGATGCGCGGTTCCGGCAGCAGGGCCCGGGCGATGGAGAGTCGCTGCTTCTGGCCACCCGAGAGGGAGACCCCTTTTTCGCCCACCAGGGTCTCCAGGCCGTCGCGAAAGTTGCTCACGTCTTCAGCGAAGCCTGCCTGGCGGGCGGCATCGCTCACCGTGCTCCCGCGGTCGTTCACGCCGTAGCTGATGTTTTCGCGGATGCTGCGGGAGAAGAGGAACGCCTCCTGGGGCACGTAGCCGATCAGCGAGCGCAGGCTGGCCAGGGTGACATGGTTGATGTCCTTGCCATCCATGAAGATCATGCCGTCTTCAACCGGCAGCAGACGCGGGAGCAGCCGCACAAGGGTGGATTTGCCGCAGCCCACTTCGCCGGTGATGCCGATCCGTTCCCCCGCGGCGATGCGGCAGGAGATGCCGTCCAGCAGGGTGCTGCCGTCGTACCCGAAAGTCAGGTTGCGGAACTCAATCCCCTGGCGCAGGTCCGTCAGCGGCTCCGCATCCGCCGCATCCGCCACCGCCGGCTCGGCGGTCAGGATGGAGTTCAGCCGCGACATGGACGATGCGCCCCGCTGGAGCATGTTCAGGATCCAGCCCATGATGGCCGTGGGCCAGACCAGCATGGCAAGGTAGCCGCTGAAGGCGACGAAATCCCCCAGGGTGATTGCCCCGGCGATTACCAGACGGCCTCCCAGAAACAGAACGATCAGGGTGCCGGCTCCGGTAGCCACCGCCATCACCGGGATGATCAGGCCGCGCAGACGCCCCATGGCCAGGTTGTGCCGCAGATAGTCCGCCGCGATATCCTGGAACCTGTTCTGAAAATGCTCCTCGCGGCAGTAGGACTTGATCAGGCGCACTGCCGAGACCGATTCCTCCGCCAGGCTGGAGAGCCTGGCCAGCTCTTCCTGGGCCGCCAGGGAGCGTCTGAACATCTGTCGACTGACCCTCTTCACCACCAGCACCATCAGGGGGAACGGGGCAACAGCGCAGAGGGTCAGCCAGGGGTGGATGTGCCCCATCAGTGTCACGGCAGCCAGATAGAGTATCAGGATATTCATGGCGCTCATGGCGCCGAAGCCGGCGAGCATGCGTACGTTGGTCAGGTCGTTGGCGAAGCGGGAGAGGATGTCACCGGTCCTGCTGCCGGAGAAGAAGGGAAGATCCAGCAGCAGCAGGCGCTGGAAGAGCTCTTCGCGGATGCGGTACTCGATGATGCGGGCTGCGTTGAGGACCAGGGTGCGGGAGTAGATGCGGGTGAGGCAGTTCGCCGCGGAGAGCGCCGTGATGATCAGGGCGCAGGTGGTGGCGGCGGGGCGGGCGCCGTCCGGATGCTGCAGGGCCTCCACCGCCAGCTTCATGTACCAGGGGATCAGGAGCGCCAGGGTATTGGTCACCAGGAGCAACAGGGCTCCCCCGACGTAACGTCGGCCGAGGGAGCGGATATGGAGGATGAGCGGGGCGAGATCCTTGATGGTGGTTGCCTTCCCGGAGTCTGGGGTTCGGGGCGCGCATCCCCCTGATCATGAAAGACAGGGGGGAGACGTGGCCGCGAGAGAGTCTACCTGTTTTCCCCGTTGGCTTCAATCCGAGATCGAAGGTGCCCGCCCGCATCCCTGGCGTCTCAGTGCCGCCAGAGAGCTCCGTCGTACACCATGCGCTCCATTAGTTCCCAGTTGGCCCGGGGGGGAGGGATGGCCATCTTGCGTTGCCTGTGCAGGGAGGAAATGTAGCCGTTGATCCGCTCCTGGTCCGTCTTGCTGATCTGGATGAAGCGGTAACCGCATTGCCGCGCCCCCCCTTGCAGCCGGTTCCACACCAGGTCGCCCAGGGCGCATATGGGTGGGTGCCCCTGGGCGAGGCCGAGCAGGAACAGGGAGAGGCCCGAAGGGTCGGCGCTGCTTTCCGTCGTGATGCGGATGCCGCCGATGCCGAGGTTGATCGTCGTCTCCCGCATGCTGATGCCGGGAGGGAGCTTCCTGCTCTTGATCAGCCCGCTGATGCGTCCGAACTCCCGCCGAAAGGCGTCCAGGGAGGTGCTTCCCTGGATATGGGACAGGTGGACGGTTGCGTCGATGCGGGGGGCCTGGCGGCGCTGGTACATCTCCAGGTTGCTGCGCAGCCTGAGATGCAGGATATTTCCCGTTTCCACCCTGACCAGGTCGGCGATTACCTGGATTCCGCTCCCCATCGCTTCGGTGGTGAGTTTGTAGCTCTGTCGTGATTCTCCGTCCAGCGGGAGAACGTCGCGGGGATAGATAAGTTGCACCGCAACGGAGTCCCCGCCGTGACCGACGATGGTCCCGCTCAGGGATTCGTACAGTTCCGGGTCGCGGTTATCCGATACGTTGATCAGGTACACCCGCTGCCGACGGTTGAAATACCTGCTTATGTTGACCTTGGGGGGCTGGGAGTCGCTCATGGCCGTTACCTCGCGTGGCTGATGCCCTCGGGGTACGTGAATCCGGACCTTCGTGGGCTTTGGAACGGGGGACATCGCCGGAATGAGAAAGAAAGCTGGTCGTGGAGCATCACCGGAGGCGGGGGGGCGGTGCGTGATTCCGGGGGAAGCGCCCCGGCAGCGCGGATGGTTCGGCCGTATCGTCCGTACGGCCGTTTGCCTCTCTTCCATAGAGTCAGCGTAATCAAAACGGCCGGATACTGTCAAGGAGCTTCTTTCATTAAAAGTCGGAGGCCCGGCACTGACTGACGCGCAACGGGCCGTCCGGGGGTCACGCAACGAAACAGGCCGCGAAACCTGTTGATTTCGCGGCCTGTTGACGTTTTCCGGTATCTGTTCTAGAACGGGATGTCGTCGTCCTGGAACGGTGGCGGCTCGTAGCCGCCGCCGGTGCCGCCGGAGGGGGGGGCGGAATAGGAATCGCCGCCGCCGCGGCGCTCACCCTTGGGTGACAGCATCTGCATTTTTTCACCCACGATCTCGGTGGTGTAGCGCTTGATGCCGTCTTTCTCGTATTCCCTGGTTTGCAGGCGGCCTTCGATGTAGACGGTTTTCCCCTTGGAAAGGTACTCTCCAGCGATCTCGGCCAGGCGGGCCCACAGGGTCACGCGATGCCACTCGGTGCGTTCCTCCCAGTCGCCGTTCCTGTTCTTGAATTTTTCGGTGGTTGCCAGGTTGAAGCTGGCAACGGCCTGACCGGATGCGGTATAGCGTACCTCCGGGTCCCTGCCCAGATTGCCGATCAGCATTACTTTGTTGAGACTGGCCATGGATTCGTGCTCCTTGCGTGTCACAGGGCGGGTGGCAGGCCCCCGTCGCCCTTTGCAACAGGCGGGTTGTGTGGTCCGCAAACAATACCTCAGATGCGTTGTGTACTCAACAGCAAAAAAACTCCCTGCCGCGGAACGGGCCGGCGTCGGCGCATCCCGCCCGCCCCGCAGCGGACGGCACACACCACGTACCATGCCCACACACTGCCCGGACCAGAAAACACTCTTGAGTTTTTACGCGCCCGGTGTACACTTGCTCCCAGCAACAGCCCGAAACCATACGGAAAACCACGATGTCACCATGATTGTGCCTGGCGGGGCGAGACCCGGACAGGCGGGGACGCCCCCCCTAGGGAGACTCCCCCCCCGCGTACGGCCAGGCACAACGGAGGTCGAGCACACCAATGAGTTCCCCACGGCAGCTGGAAATCGGGCGGCTGGTTGAGTCCCTGGTCAGGGGGGCGGCCCTGGAACTCTACCTCACGCCGAAGCCGGGGCTGGTTGACCTGGCCGACACCGGCGCCCATCCTGACCTGTGCCTGGATACCATGGAGCGTTCCATCCACTCCATCGCGGATTACCTGCTGGAGCTGTGCCGCTCCCTGGCTGCCGGAGAGCGTTTCGACCATCAGGTGGCCATTGCCAAGCGGGCGGAACGAAACATGTTCCAGGCGTTGGGTACCAACACCCACCGGGGGTACCTGTTTCTCAGCGGCCTGCTCCTCATCGCCCACTGGCACAGCACCACTCCGGGAGAATCCGCTCTGCGTGGGACCATCTCCTCCCTGGCGGGCGATTTTTTCGCCACCCATGGGGAGAAGAGCACAAACGGCAGCAAAGCCAGACAGAGTTACCGGGCAGGCGGAATCGTCGCGGAAGCCCTGGACGGTTTCCCCTCCCTGTTTTCCGTCGCACTGCCTGCTTTCAGGGAGGCCTGGGGACGCCGTGACCTCAGAAACGCCTCCTTTGCCATGCTGGCGCAGTTGATGCAAACCGTGGAGGATACCACCACACTCCACCGCGGCGGTCCCTTTGCCCTCTCCCGTATCCGGCGCGACGGCCGGATCCTGGAGCGGATCATTGCCCAGGGAGGGGACTGCGTTCCGTTTCTCGCGGAGTTGAACCGGCTTTACATCCTGAACGGGATCACCATGGGGGGGGTGGCCGACATGCTGGGACTCTCCTACGGCTACCTGCTCTTCCGAAACGAGATCAGGCTGGCCGATGGCGCCTCGCGCATCGCCTGCGCCTCAGCCAGTCACGTTGACGAGTTGTCGCCCCTGATCCGCACCCGACCGGCCTGCCGGATCTGGTTCTCCGGCTCTCCCGCCGCCGGCCTGCTGTACCAGGTGCCGCCCAACCAACTGTGTGAAGAGGATCTGCTAGAGGCACTCCAGGCCGTTCGCTGCACGGCCTGGTGAATCGCTTCGATCCATCAGAAAGGATAAGGCATGAATTACACCTATCTTACCGTTCCGCCGGGAGAGAAGATCAGCATGGGAAGCGACGGTCGGCTGCGGGTCCCCTTTCACCCGATCATTCCCTTCATCGAAGGGGACGGCACCGGACCCGACATCTGGAGGGCGGCGGTGCGGGTGCTGGACGCCGCGGTGGCCAAGGCCTACGGAGGTTCCCGAAAGATCAGCTGGATGGAGGTCTATGCCGGTGAGAAGTCCTTCAACATGTTCCGGGAGAGCATGGGGGATCGGGCCTGGCTGCCGGACGAGACCGTGGAGGCCTACCGGGAGTTCCTGGTGGGGATCAAGGGACCCCTGACCACCCCCATCGGCGGCGGCATCCGTTCGCTGAACGTGGCCCTGCGACAACTGCTGGACCTGTACGTCTGCCTGCGGCCGGTGCGTTACTTCCAGGGGGTACCGTCGCCGGTGAAGAGGCCCCAGGACGTGGACATGGTGATCTTTCGGGAGAACACCGAGGACATCTACGCCGGCATCGAGTGGATGTACGGCACGACCGAGTGCGACCGTTTTAAGCGATTCCTCCTGGAGGAGATGAAGGTCACCAAGATCCGCTTCCCGGACAGCGTTTCCCTGGGGGTCAAGCCGATCTCGAAGGAGGGGTCCCAGCGGCTGGTCAGGGCCGCCATCAGCTACGCCCTTGAGCACGGACGGCGCTCGGTCACCATGGTGCACAAGGGGAACATCATGAAGTACACCGAGGGGGCCTTCAAGGAGTGGGGGTACCTGGTGGCTGTCAGCGAGTTCCGCGACCGGGTGGTCACCGAACGGGAGAGCTGGATCATCGCCAACCAGGACAGAGATCCCGATTTGACGCCGGAGGAGAACGCCCGGCTGATCGAACCGGGCTTCGACATGATGACACCCGACCAGCGCAGGAAGCTCATCGAAGAAGTCGAGGCGGCCGTGAAGCTCATGCCGAGCCACGGCGGCGGCCGGTGGAAGAAGCTCCTGCTGATCAGAGACGCCATCGCCGACATTGCCCTGCAGCAGGTTCTGACCCGCGCCAGAGAGTTCGACGTCATCGCCACCATGAATCTTGAGGGAGACTTCCTCTCCGACGCCCTGGCCGCTCAGGTTGGCGGCATCGGCATCGCGCCGGGGGCCAACATCAACTACCTCACCGGCCACGCCATCTTCGAGGCCACCCACGGCACCGCCCCCAAGTACGCCAACCTGGACAAGGTCAACCCCGGCTCGGTGATCCTTTCCGGCGTGATGATGCTGGAGCACCTGGGGTGGAAGGAGGCGGCCGACCTGATCGTCAGCGCCATCGACCGGACCATCTCCCAGAAGAAGGTCACCTACGACTTCGAACGGCTCATGGAGGGGGCTACCCTGGTGAGTTGCTCCGGCTTCGCCGATGCGTTGATCGGGAACATGTGACCTTTTTCTGTAACACCGCTGTGCATTTAAACGTAGGGAGCCAGACCCGTTTCGGTTCCCTGCGGTTTATACCCTCACGAAATCCATCCGATACTTCCGTCTGCACAGATTTGACATTGTTACCGGATTGCTTACATGGTAGGTTTCCTGGGCCATGTAGAGCATTTGCTTCTACCATTGCACAGTTCGACCTGGGATGAATGATCAGCCGTCTGATCTGTTCATTGCTGGCTGACGGAAAGACACAAAACTTGCTGTCTTGAAAGCAACAATAAAATGGTCATTGTTGCGTGTGTAGAAAAAACGATATTATTCGGCAGGATATTCAATTTGTTCCAGTATAGCGATCCTTGTTCTAATGCCCATAGAAACCCACTTCGACATCCCCTTCATCTCCTCTCTGGCCCTGCGTGAAAAACAGATCCAGCAGAATTACCGGCCAATCATCGCTGTGCACAAGTGGTTCGCCCGGCGACCGGGGACCCTCTTCCGGGGGCTGCTCCTCTCTGAATACGGCGACCGCCCGCTGAAGGAAGCCTTCTTCTCTGCCAACGACTTCAAGGGAATCAGCATTGCCGATCCGTTTATGGGTGGTGGCACGCCGCTGATAGAGGCCAACCGGGTGGGATGCGATGTGCTGGGTTACGACATCAACCCCATGGCTTGGTGGATCGTCAACCGGGAGATCGAGCACCTTGAGCTGACGGCCTATCGCGCTGCTGCCACCGGCCTGATGCAGATGTTGGAGGAACGGGTCGGTGAGCTGTACCGCACGACCTGCCTCAAGTGCGGCTCCGACCGGGCGCACGTGAAATACTTCCTCTGGGTCAAGCAGCATCAGTGCCCCCACTGCGGCAAGACATTCGACCTCTTTCCCGGTTACCTGCTTTCCGAGAACAAGCGCCACCCGCTGAACGTGATGGTCTGTGCCGCCTGCGGCGACCTGAACGAGGTGCAAGACCGCAAACATCCCGGAAAGTGCGCCTCCTGCGCGGCGGACCTGCTCCTGGCGGGTCCCGCCAAACGCAACAAATGCGCCTGCCTCCATTGCTCTAAAATATCAACCTATCCCGCCCCGGATGCCGGGCCGCCCCGCCACCGCATATTTGCCATGGAGTACCACTGCCGGACCTGCAAGCCGACCCACAGCGGTCGTTTCTTCAAACGCCCCGATCCCGCCGACCTGGCCCGCTACGGACGGGCCGCGAACATGCTGGGGGCGGAGGATACCCGCTTCGTGCCGGACGACGAGATCCCCCCTGGCGACGAAACCGGCAGGCTCTTGCGTTGGGGCTATCGCCGCTACCGGGAGATGTTCAACTGCCGCCAGTTGCTGGGGCTGGAGCTGAGCTGTAGGCTCATCGACGAAGAAGCGGACGAACGGGTCAGAAACGCCCTGATCACCAACCTTTCCGATCTCCTGCGCTACCAGAACATGGTCTGCCGCTACGACACCATGGCGCTCAAGTCGCTGGACATCTTTTCGGTGCACGGCTTTCCAGTGGGGCTGGTGCAGTGTGAGTCCAACCTGCTGGGGATCGCCAACGGCGGCGGGGTGAGCGTGGGGAGCGGTGGCTGGTCCAACATTGTCGAGAAGTATATGAAGGCCAAGCAGTACTGCGACACCCCCTTTGAGACCCGCCACGACGGCACCCGCAAGGTGCAGGTGGCGATCACCGGCGAGTGGATCGGCGACAGCAGAGGGGATGAAAACGGCCGCACGGTGCGCATCCTCTGCGGGAGCGCCACCGAAGCCGAACTTCCGACCGCCAGCCTGGACGGGGTCTTCACCGATCCTCCCTACTTCGGCAACGTGCAGTACGCCGAACTGATGGATTTCTGCTACGTCTGGCTGCGTCGGCTGGCGGGCGAGGACATCCCGGCTCTTGCATCCCATACCACCCGCAACCGGGACGAACTTACCGTCAACGTCACTATGGAGCGGGGGCTGGAGCACTTCGCCGAGGGACTGTCGGCGGTCTTCGGCAGCATGGCCCGCGCCCTGAAACCGGGACGCCCCCTGGCCTTCACTTACCACCACAACCGCCTGGATGCCTACGTCCCGTTGGCGGTAGCGATCCTGGACGCCGGCCTGGCCTGTACCGCCGCGCTCCCCTGTCCGGCGGAGATGGGTGCCTCGATCCATATCAGCGGCACCGCTTCATCGGTGGTGGACACGGTCCTAGTTTGCCGTTCAACCGGCGTGATTTCCCGGCGGACCCTGGCCGAGAGCAGCGTGGAATTCGCCCAACTTGTGACGGACGATCTCGAAAAGCTCCGTTTGGGTGGTCTCAAGCCGACCCTGGGGGATACCCGCTGCATCGTCTTCGGGCACTTGGTGCGGATGGCGGTCTGGGAGTTGAGGAAGGACTGGGATCTGGCTCTTTCCGCCAGCAAGAAGCTGGCGGCGGTCACGCGGCATCTTTCGACGCTGCCGCGACCGGAGGGGATCGAGGCCGCCCTTTCTTCCGGGGATTTGCAGGAGGTGCGCCATGCAATTAGTGAAGCTCCGGCGAACTATGCGGTCGCGTCCGATGAAATTTTCTTTTAGGGGGAGGCGATGCCGGAAAAACGTCCGTTCGAACTGACTCGAGAAGATCTGGAAACACGTATTGAGGAGATGGTTGATAAAACCTTCGCTGACCTTTCCTCGGAATTCCTACTCATGCCCTCCGGCACAGGTTTTGTGCGCTATCCCGATTTCCAGACAGCCTACGAAGCCTTGAAAAGGTGCACTGGTGGTTTTCAGAAGCTCACACCGGAAACGGTGAAAGCAGCTCTCTTGGAGAACAGTCTCGTTCTGGGAGTGCTGCGTTCCGTCCTGGGGATGACCGCCCCGGAGTGGGCCGAGTTGGCGCGGAGCGAGCTGGAAAGCGACATCAACCAGGGGGCTGCGCGGGGAATCGATAAAAACTGCAAAACTGGCGATTACTATCGCAGGCTGATCGCCCGGAACTCGGCCGTCAAGACGATTGAACGGATCAATGCCTTGATCCAGGTTGCAATCCTGTACATCGAAAAAGGCGCTCCGCCCGAGCAGGATGGTGTTCTCCATCGTCTGGCCAAGTTCGATACGAACTTTGGGACGGAGTCGCTGGAACACGCGTCCCGGGAGAATATCCCCTACGCCGTGCTTCTCTACGAGCGCTACTTGGGACGGCCCTTTGCGACTCACCGCGATGCAGTTTCCGAACTGGTGGGTGAGGTGATGGAAAATGCCGTCGAGCAGAGGTTGCGCGAGGCGGGCGTGTCCTACCGCAAGACCGGCCGGGCCGAGAGGATCCCCGGTTTCGGACAGGCTCCTGATTTCTGCATCCCGGACGAGATCAACCCGGTGGTCATCATCGAGGCCAAGATCACTAGTGATGACGGCACGGCCAGAGACAAGGTCACCAGGATCAAGGAACTTGAAACGCAGAGAAATAAACACGTCAATGAAGGAAAAACGCTCTATGAGGTTGTGGCCTGCATCGACGGTCGAGGGTTCCGCCAGCGCAGGGCCGACATGCGCGACCTTCTGCTGCGTCTGGATGGCAAGGTTTTCACCGCCGCAACCCTCGACCAGCTTATCAAGGACACAAGGATCGCCGCTTTTATCAGCAGGTGAGCAACTGAACCACTGCCACCCGTAATCCGTGCTTCAACGCTTTCAACAGTCCGTCCTTTGGTATTTCACCCGCCCTGCCCCACCAGCCCTCGCAGGATCTCCAGGTTGATCCCGTCCATCTCGTCCTCGTCCCCCTTGGGGGTCTCCAGGATCTTGGGTATGGTGGTGAAGCGCTCGTCATTCAGGATGAAGCGGAAAGGGGCGAGCCCCAGCATCCCTCGGCCGATGTGCTCGTGCCGGTCCACCCGGGAACCCACCCCTTTTTTCGAATCGTTGAAGTGAAAACACTCCAGCCGCGCCAGGCCGATGACCCGGTCGAACTCCTCCATGGTCGCGCTGTACCCTTCCTCGCTGGTGATGTCGTAGCCGGCGGCAAAGACGTGGCAGGTGTCGAAGCAGATCCCAAAACGATCGGGGCAGCGGCAACCATCTATTATTGCCCGCAGTTCCTGAAAGGTCCGCCCCAGGTTGGTCCCCTGGCCGGCGGTGGTTTCCAGGAGAACCTTCCCCTGGAACCGGGGCACCTCCCGGAAGAGGAGGTCGAAGGCCGCGCTTACCCGGGCCAGGCCAGCTTCGGGAGAGTCGGTCAGGTGAGACCCGGGATGCATGATCACCCGATCGATCCCCAGGCGGGCACAGGTTTCCAGCTCGTCGCGAAAGGCGACCAGGCTCTTGTCGCGCACCTCCCCCGGAACGGCTGCCAGGTTGATCAGGTAGATGTCGTGGGAGATTGCCTCATGGAGGCCGGAGGCGGAAAATTTCTCCCTGAAGAGAGCCACGTCCCCCTCACTCAGCGCCTTTCCTTTCCACTGGTTGGAGTTACGGGTAAAGATCTGCAGCAGGCCGCAACCGGCGGCGACGGCGCGGTCAATGGCACGGTGCAGGCCGCCGGCGATGGACATGTGGGCGCCAAGATAGTCAGGCATTCCAATCTCCTCGAAACGCGATTTTTAGACCAGATCGGCGTTGGTTCCCCAAAAATGCACCTGCACCTCGTCGCCCGCGTCGCAGGTGCCGGACTCGAAAGGCAAAACGGCAAGGGCCTGCGCGCCGAGCGGGGGAGGGGCGGTGCCGCTCAACCGGCGGGCAGGGGTGGCGTACCAGCGCTCTTCCTCGCGGTCCAGGCGGACCGGGACGACCTGGGCGCAGCCCGGCTTCTTGGCGATCCTGTCCCGCAGTACCACCCTGAAGAGCGGGCGCAGCACCGAGCGGTAGCCCTGCATTTTCAGAAGCGCCGGCCGCACCAGCTCCTCGAACGTGATCAGCGTGGCCAGTGGATTGCCCGGCAGGGAGAATGCCGGTGTGGAACCATGCAGGGCAAAGGCGCTTGGCCCGCCCGGTCGCATGGCCAGCTTCCAGAAAACCTGGCGTGCCCCCAGTTCATCCAACACGTCGCGCACGTAATCGCGGTCGCCGGCCGAGACGCCGGCCGATGTGACCAGCACGTCCGCCTTCAACCCCTGGGACAGCAGGCTGCCGTGGCTTGTCCTGCTGTCGCGGGCGATGCCGAGCAGGCGGGGAACCGCCCCCGCTTCCCGCACCGCGGCGGCCAGCGCCAGGGCGTTGCTGTTGATGATCTGTCCTGGCCCGGGAGTCCGGCCCGGCTCGATCAATTCGTCCCCGCTGCACACCAGGGCGACGACCGGCCGCCGGTGCACCGTCGCCATGGTCATGCCGAAACCGGCCATCATGCCGATCAACTGCGCGCCGATGGGCGTGCCCGAAGCGGCAAAGACGGTCCCTTGGCTGACCTGTCCGGCTCGGAAGCGGATATGCTGTCCCTTTGCGACCGGGTGCAGCAGGGTCACGTACCGCGATCCGTTGTCGGTCTCTTCCCGGGGCACCACGGCATCGCAGCCGTCGGGGAGGGGAGCTCCGGTCATGATCCTGAAGGCGCAGCCCGGCTTCAGGCGCCCGTCTCCGTCTCCGGTGCCGGCGGGACGAAAGCCGCTCACCCTGAGGCTGCGGGGAATGATTCCGCACTCCTCCCAGCGCACGGCATAGCCGTCCATAGCCGCATGGTCCCAGAGAGGCATGTCCCAGGGGGCAACGGCATCCTCGTTCAGTACGCGGCCGAGGGCGTCCAGCAGCGGGATCCGTTCGTCGTCCAGGGGACGCACACGGGTCAGGATACTCTGTCTGGCCTCTTCCAGCGACAGCATGTCCAACCTCCCTCATGTGTAGAGTTTCGACAGAATAGCCGCACACCGACTCAAATACAACCGCGCCGTGGCCGGAAGCGCGTTCCACGCGCCACCTGTGGCGGCAGCGGGGCCGGCCGCGCGTCTCCCTGCTTGACTCGCTTCCCTGGTCCGGGATATACTCACCTGTGTAACAAATTACTCAGGGGTCCCTATGACGTTTGATGAACAGCTTGAACTGATCCATTCCAGGATCGTTACCTACGGCAAGGAGAATCAGGGAGAGCTGCTCTACGCCCTGACCGAGGGCGCCCACCTCATCTCCGGCAGCGGGCGGGTGCGCATCTACCTGGAGGATCTGCCGCGCGGCGTACTCTCCTGTGTGCATGCCACCGGACACCTGGAGAACGAGCTGCGCGAGTTCGCCTTTCCCATCTTCTCTTCCGAGACCATCGTCTCCCGGGTCTTTGCCAGTCAGTATCCCGCCGAGTTCCGGCTCAACCGGGGCATGACCGTTACCCCCGACGACGAGTTCGCCAACCGGTTCGGTTTCTACTCCAGCTACGTCACCCCCATCGTCAGCCTGGGCAAGTCCATCGGCGTTCTCTGCGTCGATCACGAGACCAGCGCCGACCGGCTGACCGGAAAATCCAGGTCGCAGCTGTCGGAATTCGCCGGCTCCATCGCGGTACGGCTGGACGAGGCCCGCATCTATCACCAACAGGTCCAGCTGGTGCGCCGCCTGGAGGAGTTCAGGGCTCGCGAGGCGGCCAGCATGATGGTCAAATCGGCGGCCCAACTGGTAAAAAAGGTTTCCCTGGCTTCGGTGCTGGTACTGAACCAGATCGACGCCGAGGAGTTCTCCCTCAGCATCCTGGCCAGCTATTCCGACGATCAGCAGCTCAAGGCCCTCTACGACCAGCAGGGGGCGACCAACCTGCACCCCGGCTCATCGCTTCTGGCCCAGTACGTGGATGCCCACGGCGTCATCGTGGATGATCGGTTGCTGCGGCCGCTCTACATCGCCGACCTGACTCGCCACACGCTGCAGAAGCCGGTGCTCACCGAGGCCATGGCGCTGCGCTCCATGTATATCGTGCCCCGCTATGCGCCGGACAGCCGTCGCGTGATCTGTCTGGTCAACTACTTTTCCCGCGACCTGAACCGCTTCACCGGCTTCGAGATGGGGCTGCTTCAGACCCACGCCGAACTGGTGGAACGGGTGATCAGCGAGGTGGGGGGCGAGCACCTGGAGATCAGGGTTCTCTCGGAGATATCCGATCTGCTCAACGAACGGGCCGAGAACCTGCAACCGTTTCTCACCAAGGTGCTCTCCAAGGCCACCGAGCTGATCGGGGCCGACACCGGCAGCATCGGCCTGATCAGGGAGCGGGATAGCCGCAAGTGGCTGGTGGTGGAGGAGGAAAACGGCACCATCGTCGGCGCCAAGAGCAAGGAATGGCTTAAGAAGAATATACCCCTCTTTCCGGTGGGGGGAGAAGAGCTGCCGGCCGCCGATCGCAGCCTGACCGGCTATGTGGCCCACACCAAACAGGCCAAGATCATCGGCCGGGTGGACCAGGAGCTGCAGACCGGCGGCTTCCACCGCTCCATGAGCGAACTGCTCAAGAGCGAGATCGCCGTGCCGGTTATCTGCGACGACGAGGTGATTGCCGTCATCTGCCTGAATTCCCAGCACTACGATTACTTCCGCGAGGAGCACCGGCGCATCCTGCAGATCATCGGCTCCCTTACGGCACGTCACATCTCCGATCTGCAGCGCATTGAGGGGTTGCAGAGCGAAGTCAACCGACTGACCACCGACGTGGCCTACAAGGATCCCCATGTCTCCTCCTACCGGCTGGGCAACATCATCGGCAACAGCCCCACCTCCCAGGCGGTGGTGGAGTTCATCAACACCGTGTCATTGCCGCTCTTCAACCGGATCACGTTCTGGAGCCGCAACATCCCCCAGGAGGCGACCATCGGGCTCCCCTCGATCCTGATCACCGGCCCCACCGGTTCGGGAAAGGAGTTTTTCTTCAACAACCTGTACAACAAGCTGAACGGCCTGTACCGCACGCACATCAACCCCAACGGCGAGCTGCCGGTCAAGAAGACCAACATCGCCTCCTATTCGGGGGAGCTGACCTATTCGGAACTGTTCGGCCACAAGAAGGGAGCCTTCACCGGAGCCTACAGCGATCGCCGCGGCATCCTGGAGGAGACCATGGGAGGAGTCGTCTTCCTGGACGAGATTGGCGACGCAGACCCCAAGACCCAGGTGCAGCTGCTGCGCTTTTTGGATAACGGCGGGTTCGTTCGTCTAGGGGAGAATACGGACCGCTTCAGCCGGGTGCTGCTGGTGGCAGCCACCAACCGCAACCTGCCCGAGGAGATCGCCCAGGGGAATTTCCGCGAGGACCTGTTCCACCGTCTCTCCGAGCTCTCCATCCGGCTCCCCTCCCTCAACGAGCGGCGCGAGGATATCTCGGATCTGTCGGTGCATTTCCTGGGGAAACTGTACCGCACCTACCGCGGCGAGGACGACCCGCCGGACCAGCCCCCCGTGCTCACCGAGGAGGCCAAGCAGGAGCTCAGGCGCCACAACTACCAGGGCAACATCCGCGAGCTGCGCAGCATCCTTCTGCGGGCGCTTTTCTTCCGTACCCGCACTACTATCTCCGGCGAGGCGATCCGTATGGCCATCGCCGGCACCGCCGCCGGGGATATCTCGGCCTGCCGCCCCGTTGCCCGGGATCTGGACAAGCGGCTGGCCGAGACCATCCTGGAGCGTATCGAGGCGGGGGGGGATTTCTGGACCGATATCTACGAGCCGTTCTCCCGCAGCGATATCTCCCGGGAGACGGTGCGCCAGGTGATCGAGCGGGCGCGGGCCATGGCGGGCAAGACCATGCCAGCGGTTGCCCGCTACCTGAAGGCGGTGGACAACACCGGAGATGCCGGCGAGGTGCAGCGCAGGCTGTTCAAGTTCAAGAACTTCCTCTACAAGACGATCAAGATATGAAGGCTTGCGAAGAATTGTGGAGGGATGTTGCAACTTATATAAAATCAGATGGTTAGACAGATAGTTGAGTCCAATGTTTTTGAATGAAACCCGCTAAGCCTTGTGAAGGCTTGAGCGGGTTTTTATTATTCCTCCGGTTATTTCATCAAACTTCCCATGAGGCCCAATGTTCTGATCAATTGACTGACATAGCTCATTTCATTGTCATACCAGGAAACGACTCTGACCTCATAAATCCTGGTTCCGCACCGCTGCGCAAGGGTTTGAGTAGAATCAAAAAGTGACCCATAGCTCATGCCGATTATATCGCTTGACACCAACTCCTCGTCAGAATATCCAAAGGATTCATCAGCAGCTCTTTTCATCGCTTCATTGATTCCTTCAACAGATACCGTCTCGGTATCATCCTTTAAGGTGGCATCGAGAATAGTGATGGAACCGGAAGGAACTGGAACGCGCTGTGCCGATCCGATAAGCTTTCCGTCAAGTTCAGGAATGACAAGGCCGATAGCCTTCGCGGCACCGGTTGAATTGGGCACAATGTTAATTGCACCTGCTCGTGCACGGCGAAAATCACCCTTGTGGTGCGGTCCGTCAAGAAGCATCTGGTCACCCGTATATGCATGGATCGTCGTCATGAATCCTGTTCGTAACTCACGATAATCATTCAGGGCCTTTGCCATGGGAGCAAGGCAGTTGGTCGTGCAGGACGCACCGGAGACGATGAAATCGTCATGTTTCAGCGTATGGTGGTTCACGCCATAGACAATGGTTGGAAGATCATTGCCCGCGGGAGCTGAAATAAGGACTCTCTTTGCTCCTGCGTCAATATGCGCCTGGCTCTTGGTCTTTGAGCAGAAATAGCCGGTACATTCCAAAACAATGTCCACCCCGAGTTTGTCCCACGGAAGGTTCTTGGGATCTGCGTCTTTGTAAACTCTGACGTTCTTGCCATCAACGACAAGAGAGTCGTCATCAAAGCCGACGGTATGTCCTGCAAAATGCCCCTGTACACTGTCATACTTCAGAAGATGGGCAAGCATCTTTGGTTCCGTTAAATCATTGATTGCCACAACGTCAAAGCGATCATCTCCAAAGATTTTTCTGAATGTAAGCCTTCCTATTCTCCCAAAACCATTAATCGCGACTTTATACATAGTGTTTCCTCCAATTCAGATGTTCTGCGGACTGGTTTCAGTTTCAAAAACTAAATACTTTTCTGCTTTGGGCCACGTTTTTGTGGCGAGAGCGCACGGGCTAGGTTCTCCTCCAGGCGTCCTACAAACGTCGGATCGCCCAGCGGCCTTCCGCTGCGTTCATGCTTGCGGAGCGTTGTCAGCTCGTCTTCAGTCGAGAGTGTCAGAAAGTCGTTCCAGTTATCGACCAGAGAGAGGAGGGGGGCTACCTTGGTCAACTGGTCGTCTTCCCCGGTCAGGTGTCCCCGTGCGCTGCTCCAGTCGTAATCGCCGGGATGGGTGGCCAATCCCGTCGCCACCGGATTCATCTCCACGTAGCGCGCCGCTGCAAGGAGGTGGTGGTCATCCATGGGATACGAGGCGAAACGTTCCTGCCAGAGGTGACCACGCCACCCTTCGCGGAAATTGATCCTGCGGGTGTAGCGGCGATGCGCCTCCCCAATGGCGCGGGCAAGCCCGTCTTCCGTTTCAGGAATGGCGATCAGGTGCACATGATTGGGCATGATACACCAGGCCCATACCTCCACACGGTACGTTTTGCACCATTCGGACATCAGGTTGACATAGGCGCGGTAATCGTCATCGCAGAAGAACGTCTGCTGTCTGCGGTTCCCGCGCTGAGTGATGTGGTGGGGAATGCCGGGGACTATGACTCGTGCGATTCGTGCCATGGTGAAAGGATAACAGCCGATGAATGGATGTCAATTGAATATACTGTCCCCGGAATACCGATAGACCTGCGTGCGGCCGGGGATTGGCACACGGTTTTATGCCGGGGCCGGGGTGGTGCGGCTGGGGGGGAGCATCGCTTCGGTGCGGAGGGAGCTGAAAAACGATGGGGAGATTCTGGTAGCCACTGGAACGGCAGCCTACGTGATCAGCTGAAACGGGAACGAAGGAAGCAGAGCACGAAAAAGCCCCCGCCTCTCCCTGATGGAGAACGGGGGCTTGTGCTTTTTCACGACTGCCGCCGTCGTCAGACCGCGTTGTGGCGGGCGACGTAGCCGCTCCAGCGCCTCTCCACCCAGGCCTGCACATTGGCGATGCCCTGGGGGGTCATGGTCTTGAAGCGGGCCTGGGTGGAGAAGAATTCGGAGACCGGCACCAGCGGTTTGCCCCCTTTTGCCAGGCTCGCGCTCCGCTCGGTCAGCCGGAAGACGCCGTCCACGATTTCGTAAAGCACCACCAGGCCGGTGTCAACCGCGAGCTTGCCCAGTTTTACCGTATCTTTCGGGTCGAAGCCCCAGCCGCTGGGGCAGGGGACGTTCATGTGCAGGTAGCGCAGACCGCTGATCCCCCGTGCCCTGACCATCTTGTCGTACACGTCGGTGGGATAGGCGGCCGAGGTGGAGGCGATGTAGGGAACCGCGTGGGCCTCCATGATAGCCGGCAGGTCCTTGGGTTTCTCCTTCTTGCCGCGGCTGGTGGTGGTCGTGCGCGCGCCATGGGGGGTGAGCCCGGAGCGCTGGGTGCCGGTGTTCATGTACGCCTCGTTGTCGTAGCAGACGTAGATGAAGTCGTCGTTGCGCTCGGCAGCGCCGGAGAGTGCCTGGATGCCGATATCGCTGGTGCCGCCGTCACCCACCATGGCCAGTACGGTCATCTCGTCGGCGCGGCCCAAGGCGCGCAGGCCGGCCACGACGCCTGCCGCTGCCGCGGCCGTGCTGGGAAAGGAGACGTTGATCCAGGGGATCTTCATGGAGGAAACCGGGTACATGCCACCCAGTACCGTCAGGCAGCTGGCCGGGTTGACCAGCACCATCTTGCCGTCCAGCGCCTTGGTGATGGAGCGCAGACCGATGCCGATGCCGCAGCCGGCGCAGGCCCGGTTGCCGGGGAGCATGTGTTCGCTGGTGGGTAGGTCGAGGATTTTGGTGGACATACTGACTACTCCCTGTCTCTGCGGGTGGTTGATTCCAGATTCGGCAGTTGAGAACCGCCTCCGTTTGTGCGGACGGGCTCTCTCTGTAATTCCAGGGCTCATTTCGCTACAGCCGATAAACTCGCCCTTCGGGCTCAAACAGTATCGGCTGTGGACGCTTCATTTCGCCGGGAAGTACGATGAAAGAGCCCTGATGCACTCTCTCCGGCGGCTCTCAACTGCCGAGAGATGGTTGCGGGTCGACGTCGGTCCGCTGCAGGTTGATCCAGACAGTCGGGCGCTGGCTCATCCCTGCCTGGGCATCGCCAATGGCGGCGCGGGCCTGTTCCGCCAGTTGGGCCGCGGTCACATCCCGTCCCCCAAGACCGGTCACGGTGCCGAAGACCCTGGGCACATTGTCACGGCCGGACAGGGCGGCGCGCAGGTCAGTGCAGATCGGCCCCTCGTAGCCGTAACTCATGGCTTTGTCGAACACGATCGCCAAGGAGCGGCCTGCCAGTTTTTCGCACAGGTGCGTCACCGGGAAGGGGCGGTAGGCGCGGATTCCCAGCACGCCGGCGCGGATCCCCTGGCTGCGCAGCTCATCGGCCGCCAGGGTGAGTTCCATACCAAGGGAACCGGCGGCGACCAGCACCACCTGGGCATCCTCCAGCCGGTGCTCCCAGGTCAGGCCGCCCCAGCTGCGGTTGAAGACGGCGCCGAACTCGACATCCACGGCCGGGATCAGCTCCAGGGCCTCGGTCAGTGCCTGCTGGTGGGCGTGGCGGATCTCCATGTAGCCGCCGTGGAGGACGCCATTCGCGTCGAGGCGCGGGTCGGCCAGGGTGACCGGCCCGACGTTGCGCGGGTCGTTCAGGTCAACCACCTGCAGTCCCGCCGGACGAGGGGGGAGGAAGGCGTCGACCTGCCCGGCAGCGGGGATGGCCACCGGCATGACCGTGTGGGAGAGGAGGAAACCGTCGTAGCAGACCATCACCGGCAGACTGAGCTGTTCGGCGATGCGGAATGCCTGCAGGAAGGTGTCCAGGATTTCCTGGTTGTCGCGGCAGTAGAGCTGAATCCATCCCGCATCGCGCACGGACATGGAGTCCTGCTGGTCGTTGAGCACGTTCCAGGGGGCCGCCATGGAGCGGTTCACGCACCCCATCACTACGGGCAGCCGGGCGCCGGCCGTCCACCATACCTGCTCGGTCATGTAGGCGAGGCCGTTGGAACTGGTGGCGGTGAAGGTACGCGCGCCCACCGTGGAGGCGGCCAGGCAGACGGTCAGGGCGGAGTGTTCGGACTCAACCGTGACGAATTCGGCCGACAGTTCGCCGGACTCGACCCATTTGGAAAGATTCTCCACAACTGATGACTGGGGCGTGATCGGGTAGGCTGCCACTACCTGCACACGGGCAAGTTTTGCGGCGGTGGCGGCGGCTTCATTTCCGGTGATAACGACGGTACGCGACATGGACTTCTCTCCTGGAGCTGGTGGGAAACGGTTGCCGGCGCTAGTCTGCGGTGGGAGGCGCGCCCGCCGCGCAGACGGAATGGACCGCTTCGGGCTGCATGGCTATGGCGCCGGCGGGGCAGACCTGGGAGCAGATGCCGCATCCCTTGCAGTAATCCAGATCGATGGCGGGAGGCGCTCCCTGGGCTATGCAGACGTCCGGGCAGTAGGCCCAGCAGATCTGGCAGGCGATCTTCCCCTGCTTCACCGCCAGGCACGCCGATGCCTGGACAACCGGGCGGCTGCTGCGCCAGTCTCCGGTGTGCCCCCCCTCGCCGATACTGGGTGTGGACTGCGCTATCTCGGTGTGCCTGGTCATGGGAGTTCCCCCGCTTCCGTACAGTCAAAGGCGATCTGTGCGGCCCTGATATTCTTTTCCGCCGCGGCGGGTGGGAATGCGTCGGCAATCGCCGCACCGATGCTCTCCATGGTAATCAGGCCGGTGGCCTTGGCGATGGAGCCGAGAATGGCAGTGTTGACCATCGGCTCTCCTCCCACGATCAGCCCCACCGCCTCGGCGGCTCCGGTTACGTCGGAGGTGACGACACGAATGCCGGCGGGCAGTCCCAGCGCATCCCGGGAACGGGTGCTGTTGACGATGACGATGCCGCCCGGCCGCAGGCCGGCCGTGGCATTGGCAACCGCCAGCAGCGATTCGTCCAGAACGACCACGACGTTGGGTTCAACCACCTGGGAGTACATGCGGATCGGCGCATGGTCGAAACGGGTGGAGGCGGTGACCGGAGCGCCGCGGCGCTCGGCGCCGAAGGTGGGGGCGGCGGTTACGCCCTCGAAGCCGCTGCGATAGGCGGCGGATGCCAGGATTTTCGAGCTGGTGACGGCGCCCTGGCCGCCCCGCCCGTGCCAGCGGATCTCGTGCATATCATTCCCTTTTCTGCTGGTGGAGACAAAGCCGTAAACGGATGGGAAACTGCGTTCTGCGCAGAACTGTATAGCACCAAGGGGGAGCCGCGGTCAATGGCCATGTGACCGGCTCAGGCCGCCCGGCTGTGGTCTGTTGGAAAAATGCCGTTACGTTTCAATTTGTTATGGATCGTGATGCGCCCCGTTCCCCGCGGGTTCAAGATGCCGTGTTGCCCGTGCCGGTCTCCTGGCTGGCGAAGACCTTGACGTCGCTCACTCCCACCAGTTCGGCCGCCATCTGGCGCAGCTTGTATTTCTGGATCTTGTTGGAGGCGGTCATGGGGAACTCCTCCACGAACCAGACATGCTTGGGGCACTTGTAGCGGGCGATGCGGGTCTGGGCGTACTCCCGCACGTCCTCTTCCGTGATGTCGCTCCCCGCCGAGCGCATGACGAAAGCTCCCACCACCTCGCCATACTTCTCGTCAGGCACGCCGATGATCTGTACGTCCTTGATTCCCGGCATGGTGTAGAGGAACTCCTCGATCTCCCGGGGGTAGATGTTCTCGCCGCCCCGGATGATCATGTCCTTGATGCGGCCGGTGACCCGGTAGTAGCCGTGCTCGTCCACCGTGCCCAGGTCCCCGGAGTGCAGCCAGCCGTCTCTGTCGATGGCCGCCGCGGTCTGCTCCGGCATCTTGTAGTACCCCTTCATGACGTTGTAGCCGCGGCAGATCAGTTCCCCCGGCGCCCCCGGCGGGCAATCCTGGCCGGTCTCGGGATCCACCACCCGCACCTCGATCTCGGGCATGGCCGTGCCGATGGTCTCGCAGCGTCGCTCGATGGTGTCGTCGGTTGAAGTCTGGATGAACACCGGGCTGGCCTCGGTCAGTCCGTAGGCGATGGTGATCTCCGAGGCGTGCATCTCGGTCATGACCTGCTTCATGGTCTCGATGGGGCAGGGGGAGCCGGCCATGATGCCGGTGCGCAGCGAACTGGTGTCGAACAGGGAGAACATGGGATGGGTCATCTCGGCGATGAACATGGTGGGCACGCCGTAGATGGCGGTGCACTTCTCCTTCTGCACGGCGGCCAGGGCCATGAGCGGGTCGAAGATCTCCAGCATCACCAGGGTGCTGCCGTGGGTCAGCATGGCCATGACTCCTAGCACGCAGCCGAAGCAGTGGAACAGCGGCACCGGCAGACAGATGCGATCCATTGTGGTGAACTTCTGGCGCTCGCCGATGTAGTAGCCGTTGTTGAGGATGTTGCGGCTGGAGAGCATGACCCCCTTGGGGAAGCCGGTGGTGCCCGAGGTGTACTGCATGTTGATCACGTCATCAGCCGACAACCCCTCACGGGCCGTTGCGTACTCCTCGTCGCTGTAGTGCTCCCCCAGGAGGAGCAGTTCGGGAACGGTGTAGAAGCCGCGATGCTTCTCCGGCCCCATGTAGATCAGCTTCTTCAGGAAGGGGAAGCGGTCCGAGTCCAGGTGTCCCCGTTCCTGGGCGGCTGCCTCGGGCACCAGCTCGCGGACGATCTGCACGTAGTCCACGTCGCGGAAACTGTCGATGATGCAGAGCGCCTTCATATCCGACTGGGTCAGGACATAGGCCAGTTCGTGGCTCTTGTACACCGGGTTGACGGTGACGAACACCACGCCGATCTTGGCGGTGGCGAACATGAAGGTCAACCAGTCGGGCACGTTGCGCGCCCACATCCCCAGGTGGTCCCCCTTCTCGAGGCCGATGGCCAAAAGCCCCTTGGCCAGGGCATCCACCCGCTGGTTGAACTGTCCCCAGCTCCAGCGCAGGTCCCGGTCCGGGTAGATGATACAGTCATGGTCCGGCTGCCGGGCGACAACCGTGTCGAAGTACTGGCCGATAGTCAGGTCACTGAATGGCCCCTTGAAGCTCTTTATCACGTTCGCCCCCTAGAACGGCGCGTACACGACGGCCAGGATACGCGCGCTGTCGCTGCCGCGGCTGCGCACCTGGTGCGGTACGATGGAGTCGTAGTAGATGCTGTCGCCCGGCTCCAGCTGGTGCAGCTCCTTGCCGTACTCGATTTCGATTGCGCCGGAGAGCACATAGATGAACTCTTCTCCCTCGTGGCTGGAGAGGGGGGAACTCCCCGTGCCGGCAGGTTTGACGCTGATGATGAACGGTTCCATGTGGCGCGAGGTCTTGTTCATGGCCAGGGAGAAGAAGTCCAGCGTCCCTGCGTCGCTGGCGATCTCCAGCGACTTGACCCGCGAGACCCCGTTGGTTTCGCCGGCCCGGCTGACCACCGGACCGAGTTGGGTGTCGTCGTCCAGCAGTGTTCCCAGGCGGACCCCCAGGGCTCGGGTAATCTTGATCAGCGGCGTGAGGGACGGGGCAAGCTCTCCCTGTTCCAGTCCGGCGATGACGGCCTCGCCGCAGTCGCAGCGTTCGGCCAGCTGCTCACGGCTGAGGCCGAGGGATTCCCGAATGGTGGTGATCTTGGAGCCGATGCGGTGGGTATCGGTCATGGCAGTGTCTCCCTCTGGAGTGGGATGCGTCGAAAACGTGAATTGCATGGCGAACGCGGTGCGGCTGCCTCGCGGAGAAGGGGGGCGCCGGAGGCTTCTCCCCGAGGGCGCAGATTGTATATCACCCGGCTCGAAGCGTCGTCAACGCAAATGTGGTGATTTCAGGGGCACCTGGAACAGCGGGCATGCCGGGTCAGGTCGGGTGTGCAGGGAGAGGGGGCGGCTCTTGCGCCATCCCCCGCGGGGCGAGCGCTTTACTGCTCCGGGCTGCGCTCCAGGTAGCGGGGAATGGTGCCGCGCACTTCCACCAGCGGGCCGTCCTCCAGCTCCTCCAGCTGACCGGAATCCTCGCCGTATTCCTCTTCTCCCACTGCCCAGTTGTACAGTCGTTGGGAGTCCACCAGCACCGGGTTGAGGGGGTTGTTGAACATGCGTTTCTGCATCTCCTCGTCGTACAGTCCGATGCAGCCGTGGGAGGCCGGCCTGCCGGGGAGGTCGCGGGCGTGCAGCCAGTAGGAGACGCCGTCTGAGCCCACGTGAAAGCGCATGGCATTGTCCATGGGATACTGTTCCTCGTCGTTGGCGGTCTTGTACAGCGACGAGGTGTGGGTCAGGTGCCGTGCGCTGATGCGGAACAGGCCGGTGGGGGTCTCGGTGCCGGCCTTACCCGAGGCGGCCGGCGTGGAAAAGACCAGTCTGCCGTTTTCGTAGGCTCCCAGCCACTGTTCGGTGAGGTCGACCAGGATGTACTTGGTGTACTTTTTGGCCGGCTCATACTGTTTCGGCATGGGGGTGTAGGCGCGGACCGAGGCGATGTCGTCCGGAACCTTGATGGTCATGCCGGGGTAGACGTGGCGACGGTCGATGCGGTTAAAGCGGGCTACGGTGATCCACTCCGCGCCGAAAAGGGATTCCAGGGATTCGTTCGGCTTGATGAAGTGGGCATGCCAGGGGATGTTCTTCAGGCTGGGGTACTCCACCCGGGAAAGGTCTTCCTGGGCCGCGTCCCGGGGAGAGGCGGCCGGGTCGGCGGTCTGTGAGGGCACCCGCAGGACCATGAAGCCGACCAGCAGCGAGGTAAAGAAGGCGATCAGAACCAGCTTGTGGGAGAGCCGCATCCGACTGTAGCGCATGGGACAGTTCCTTTGCGATTATCATTAAAGCAGGAAGGCATCTTAGGCGTTTCCGTGCCGTTGATCAAGCTTCTGTTTCGTGTTTCATTCGAAGCGGGGTGCGCTCCACGGAGGAAGCGTCACTTGCAACGGAACTATCATGGCGAAAAAAAGCCCGCTTGTGGCGGGCCGGGAACTGGCAGGCAACGTGCCGTGCGGCTTACTTCTTGCCCCACTGTTCATTCATCAACTTGATAATCCCTTCACTCACATCCCGGGCATCAACGCTGCTTGACTGATAGAGGATCTCCCGTTTGAGAACGATCAGGTCGAGGTTGTTGTCCGCGCCGAATCGGGTGGCAGCCTGCTGGAGCGCTTCGTTGAAGGACTTGCCGAGCCCCTGCTGGAGGGTCTGCATCTCCTTCTCCGCGCTCATGCCGAATTTCTGGAAGCTCTCCACCCGTTTCTGGAACTCCTTGGCCTTTGCCTCGCGCTGGGCCGGGCTTAGGGAAGGGAACTGGGCTTCCAGCGTCTTCTTTTGCCGGTCGAGCTGTTTCCGTTTTGCCGTGATCTGGGACTGGAGTCTGGCCTGCCGCTGCTTGGCCTGGGTCGCGGATGCCTTGCCCAGGCTGCTTTCGGTGCTGATCCGCGCGATGTCGATGTAGCCGATGCGCGGCTGATGCCGCACCGGTGCCTGGGAAGTGTTCGCCTGCTCTGGCGACGCGGATGGAGTTGCCGGCGCGGGGGCGGACCCTGTCGGCGGCGTGGCGGGGGAGGAAAGAACCGGCGGGGCCTGGAGCGGAGCGGTCTGGCCGGTTTGCTCCGCCGCGGCCAGGGCTGGCAGGGCGCTGATCAGGAACGCAAACAGGATTCTGGTGGCGATTCGTGGCATGGCTGTACCTCGCGGGCAGAAAGGGTCTGCCGGATTGATGGAACGTCGCGGAAAGGATAGAACCTTTTCCGGCGGGAGACAACAACTCTTTTTGAGAATGCCCCAACCCCGGTCCTGGTTTCCGTTCAGGGCAATAGCGTGGGGCATGACGGTGTGCGCCGGGTGGCGGAAACATCACCGCTCCAGTGCCCAGCCCCGTCCCAGGAGCGTGACGCAACCCCGCAGCGTTGACGGATAGCGTGAACGCAGGCTGTCGCTGAGCAGTGCCCGCTTCACGGGGGCGAGTCTGAGACATGCTCCCAGGAAAGCGCGCAGAGGCCGCAACCGAGGCAGACGGCGTCGTCGACCAGGGCCTTTCCGTTCCCCCGGGCACCGGATGCATCTCAAGGTCATGGTGATGGTGCTGACCGGACAGGCCCGGCCGGACCAAGGCGCTGGAGCGCTCCCCGAACCTTGCGAGAAAACCGCTTGACTTTGCTCGGCGGTTTTTTCTATCATCGCCCTACAATTTGTAAAGGCAGTGAAGAGGAGTAGTAGTCGTTGTCAGTCTCCCAGAGAGCCGGTGGTCGCTGCGAACCGGCAGGCATACACGACGAACTCGCCTCGGAGCCGTTCCGGTGAACAGATTCTGCCAGCCGGAGCCGTCCTCCCGCGTCAAGGGTGCACGAGGCCCGTGGGACATGTTCCCCGGGCGAAGTAGGGTGGTACCGCGAATGAGCACGCAAGCCTTCGCCCCTGTTATGGGGCGGAGGCTTTTTTTATTTATCCGCACAGCGAAAAAGGAGCCAGGACAATGGGAGACGAGAAGAGCCACAACCAAGAGCGCCGGTTGATCAGGATTTTCGATACCACGCTGCGGGACGGAGAGCAGTCTCCCGGCAACAGCATGAATATGGAGGAAAAGCTGCGGGTTGCCCGCCAACTGGAGAAGCTCAATGTCGATATCATCGAGGCCGGCTTCCCCATCGCCTCGGTGGGAGATTTCGAGGCGGTCAAGCGCATCGCCCAGACCCTGAAGAAACCCCAGATCGCCGGGTTGTGCCGTTCCAGCGAGAAGGACATCGACAGGGCCTGGGAAGCGGTGCAGTACGCCGGCGAGCGGGCGCGCATCCACACCTTCATTGCCACCTCGGACATTCACATGAAGTACAAGCTGCAGATGGAACCGGGCAGGGTGCTGGAGACGGCGGTCAAAGCGGTCACGTACGCCCGGCGCTATACCCCCAACGTGGAGTTTTCCTGCGAGGATGCCGTCCGCACCCGGCTCCCCTTCCTGGCGCAGGTGGTGGAGGCAACCATCGCCGCCGGCGCCACCACGGTCAACATCCCGGACACCGTCGGCTACACCACCCCCAGCGAATTCTTCAACATCATCAGGTATCTCAAGGAGAACGTCCCCAACATCGAGCAGGCGGTCATCTCGGTGCACTGTCACAACGACCTGGGGCTGTCGGTGGCCAATTCCCTGGCCGCCATTCAGGCCGGAGCCGGCCAGGTGGAGTGCACCATCAACGGCATTGGCGAGCGGGCCGGCAACTGCTCCCTGGAGGAGCTGGTCATGATCCTGCGCACCCGCCACGACATCCTCCCCTACTACACCAACGTGGCCACCGAGCAGCTGACCTCCTCCAGCCGCCTCCTGAGCACCATCACCGGTATCATGGTGCAGCCCAACAAGGCCATCGTGGGGGCTAACGCCTTTGCCCACGAGTCGGGCATCCACCAGCACGGCATGATGATGGAGAGCTCCACCTACGAGATCATGACCCCCGAGTCGGTGGGACTGGCCGCGGGAGCCCTGGTGCTGGGCAAACACTCCGGCCGCCATGCCTTCAAGAAGCGGCTGCAGGAGCTGGGGCACGAGCTGGACGACGAGATGCTCAACCGGGCCTTCGTCCGCTTCAAGGCCTTGGCGGACCTGAAGAAGGAGGTCTTCGACGAGGACCTGGACGCCATAGTGGCAGACGAATCCCGCGAAGAGGAGATGTATAAGCTGATGCTGCTCAACGTCTCCTGCGGATCTCTTTCCGTTGCCACTGCCACGGTCAAGATGGAGATCAACGGCCAGCTGCTGCGCTCAGCCGAACTGGGGGACGGCCCGGTGGACGCCACCCTCAAGGCCATCAGGAAGCTGACTAAGACCAAGGCAAAGCTGGAGCAGTTCAACGTGGGCTCCATCACCGGCGGCACCGACGCCCAGGGAGAGGTGACCATGCGGGTCTCCGAGGGAGGCCATGTGGTAGTGGGCAAGGGCTCCTCCACCGATATCATCGAGGCCTCGGCCAAGGCCTACGTCCATGCGCTGAACCGCCTGAGTTATCGTCAGCGGAAGCTGAACGGCGGAGTGTGACGGAGCGCTTCGCTCGCGCTCCTTCCGCATGACCCGAACGACGGCCCGACCGGGATACCGGTCGGGCCGTCCGCGTGCCGTCGCGGATAGCCAGAGAGCGGAGACACTTGACAAACCAGAGACCAAGTCATTATCTTATAACACGTTACACCAAGAACCAGGAGGTAAGTGCTTGCCATGCCAGTCTACGAATATCGTTGTTCAACGTGCGACCATCAGTTCGAATTGAGACAGAAGTTCTCCGATCAGCCTGCCAGCCAGTGCCCCGAATGCGGGGGCCCGGTTCAGAAAATGATCTCGGCAACCGCCTTCAGTCTGAAAGGGGATGGTTGGTTCAACCAGGGATACTGCTCCAAGACCCAGGCTCCCAAGCATGCCGGGTGTCCCGCGGGAGGGTGCTGCGCGGCTTGAAGGCCGCGATCCGCCACGAGACGGGGAGACCTGCCGGGCCTTGACTGCCGGCAGGTCTCCTTTTTTTGTGGTGTGCGGAAGCATCTTTACAAAACAGGCATCCTGCCGGTATTATCAAAAAATTTTCCAAGGAGAGAATATGGCTCACATTATCGACGGCAGGGTGATCGCTGCCAAGATCAGAGCGGAAATTGCGGCCGGTGTCCAGGAATTGCGCCAGGAAGGGGTCACGCCGGGGCTGGCGGTGGTGCTGGTGGGCGATGACCAGGCCAGCCGTGTCTATGTCAGCATGAAGGAGAAGGCCTGCAACGATGCCGGAATCTTCTCCGTGGAGCACAAGCTGGCGGCCGATACCGCCGAGGCCGAGCTGCTGGCGCTGGTGGAACACCTCAACAACGACCCGAGAATCCACGGCATTCTGGTGCAGCTGCCGCTGCCGCCCCAGATAGATACGGACAAGGTGCTGGAGGCCATATCTCCTTTCAAGGACGTTGACGGCTTCCACCCCTACAACGTGGGACGCCTGTCCGTGGGCAAGCCGGTTTTCCAGCCCTGCACACCCTATGGCGTGATGGTCATGCTCCGCGAGGCCGGAGTGGAGTTGAAGGGCAAGGAGGTGGTCGTGGTGGGGCGATCCAATATCGTGGGCAAGCCGGTGGCCATGATGTGTCTGGCCGAGCATGCCACGGTGACTCTCTGCCATTCCCGTACCCGCGACCTTCCCGATGTGGTCCGCCGGGCCGATGTGGTGATCGCCGCGGTCGGCCGGCCGGAGATGATCAAGGGTGACTGGATCAAGCCGGGAGCAGTGGTGATCGATGTGGGCATCAACCGCGTGGGAGAGAAGAAGCTCGTGGGCGATGTGGAGTTTGCCGGCGCCAGCCAGCGCGCCAGTGCCATCACGCCGGTTCCGGGAGGGGTCGGCCCCATGACCATCACCATGCTGCTCCAGAATACCCTGGAGTCGGCCAGGAGACGCCTGGCGGAAGAACGTTGAGCCGTGAAGTCGCCGGCCCGCGCCGGTAACCGTTGCACCTATCCCGCTTCCCCGGAGGTCCGCAGACATATGAAGGTCAGAAAAGCCGTTTTTCCCGTTGCCGGCCTGGGTACCCGTTTTCTTCCCGCCACCAAGGCATCTCCCAAGGAGATGCTGCCGCTGATCGATAAGCCCCTGGTGCAGTATGTGGTGGAGGAGGCGGTTGCCTCGGGTATCGAGCAGGTCCTGTTCGTTACCGGTCGCGGCAAGCGCTCCATCGAGGATCACTTCGACATCTCCGTGGAACTGGAGGCTCATCTCAACGGCAAGGGCAAGGCGCGGGAGCTGTCCAGCGTCCGCAGGATCGCCGAGATGGCGGAGATCTTCTACGTCCGCCAGCGGCAGGCGCTGGGGCTCGGCCATGCCATCCTCTGCGCCCGGGACTTTGTCGGCAACGAGCCCTTTGCCGTGCTCCTGGGGGACGACATCATCGACAGCCAACGCCCCTGCCTGCGCCAGCTGCTGGACGTGTTCGACGCCCGTCAGGCGTCGGTGGTGGCACTGGAGAAGGTGCCCATGGAGAACATCTCCTCCTACGGTTGCGTGCGTGCCAGCCAGGTCTCTCCCGGGGTCTACGACGTGGAGGATATGGTGGAGAAGCCGAGTCGCAACGAGGCACCCTCGGATATGGCCATCATCGGCCGATATGTACTGACGCCGCGGATCTTCTCCCTGCTGGAGGACCAGGAACCGGGCAGGGGGGGGGAGATTCAGCTCACCGACGCCCTCCTCAAGCTGGCCAGGGAAGAGAAGGTGTTCGGCTGCCTGTTTGACGGACTGCGCCACGACTGTGGCGACAAGCTGGGATTTCTGAAGGCGACGGTTGACATGGCCCTGAAGCGGGACGAGTTCCGGGAGGAATTTTCGGCTTATCTCCGCGAACGGCTGGGGTGACGCATCGCCGTGCAGGGGGAAAAGAATGAAAAAGGCGAGCCGGAAGGCTCGCCTTTTTTGTTGTCTAGTGTACCGCCGGTTCCGGCTGCTGAGCGGTTTCCTCCACGACGGGTGAAATGTCCCCGCCACGGGGTTCCCATCCCTCCCAGACATAGGCGGGCTCGATCATGGGGTCGTAGTATCCCGGCTGCGGTATCAGGCAGAAAGTCACTTCAGCGACGCCGATCAGGGCGCGGTAGGCGGTCATGCCGATGCCCTTGATCGGTCCGACGATGAAACCGGGAGCGCCCATGTCCCGTACCGTCAGGATGCTCTGCTTGGGGAGTTCTACGACGCAGGTCAGCGCATTGGTCAATCCTCGGGTAAACTTGACCGCCATCTTCTCGACGACCAGGTCCGCCTCCTGTTGCGTCTGCTGTTCGGCGAGAGCGGTAAGGGGCAGGGCAAGCAGGAAAGCAACCGTGAGTGCACGGTACAGCAGGCGTCTCTTCATATGATCTCCTTTGTGAGCCGATCAGGGGTATCTGCCGCAATCTGCTGTCTCATACCACAAAGAGTCAGCACATGCAAGCCTGGGGCATGGCAGAGTGCCGACTCGCCGGTTCTGCTTTGACTCAGGGATCGTGAGAACGAATACACGCGGGAAAGCCCGTGCCAAGGGAGCGGCGAGCACCATGGATCAGCCGCACGGTACGTCTCACCCGTCTGCCCTCTGGCAAGGAAAAAACCGGTCGCGCGAACGAACCTGAAAACGGACGTTAACCACGGATGCATACGGATAACCACAGGTAACACTTGCATCATACCTGCAAAACGGCGACTACCCCGTGGGTGAATGCTGCTCAGCCTGCTTTGCCTGGCTTTATCCGTGTTTCGTCTCTATGTCCGATTTTTAGCTGCTTATTGAGGGGAGGGCGGCTGCCCGCGCCTGCCGAATACTGGTTTCATTTTGTAGATAAAGAGTGGTGGATACCGCCGCAAAAGATAAAAATAGTCCCACTTGTCCTTTGGCGCCGGGGAGCCGGTTCTCGTCATCTGCCTGGAGACTGAAGAGAGGAGGAGGGGCGTGAGCCTGTGTCATGCCTTTTTATTGTGCGTTGTTTCGTAGGGCAACCTGAGGCTGTAAGTGACGCCGGGATGGGCGATTTGCGATCGGCTCCGGATTTTTCTGCCTAAAATATGATCACGTAGGCTGTGTTGGCAGAAGCGAAATCTGGGGTTTGCCGTTTTTGTGATGTAAAATCAAAATGTTATGGAAATGGCACGATACCTGCTCAAGACAGCGAAAGGCAGCTCCCGCGCTGCCTCCGGCGTCTACTCTACGGAACGTGCAGTGATGAGACCAACGAAGCTTTCATCCGATCACCGTTCGGAATCAACGATGAAAAGGAGAGGAAAGATGAAACTGGCAAGAGTCCTGGCAGCAGCAGGTACGACGGTAGCACTGGCAAGTGGCGTGGCTATGGCCACGCCTTCGACGCAGGTCTGGATACCGTCGCCTGACGTGAGAGGTTTTGGCGATGTGCATATCGATGTGGATTATTACGGTCGCTTCTCGTCGAAGGAAAGTGCCGGTGCCAATATGTTCGACCTTGGCGTAGGGGTGGGAATTTCCCCGTTCGAAAATATTAAGCTTGAAATCGGGGCTGATTTTCTCAAACAGAGCATCCATGATTACGACAGCCACCCCTTCTACTTCAACGCCAAGCTGGGAACTCCGGAAGACGCGTTTGGTATCACGGGGCTCCCCTCGCTGGCGGTGGGTGTCTATAACCTGGGTACCTACAACGACAACGCCAAGGGGGTTTACACCCGCCAGAATATCGTCTACGGCCTGGCCGGAAAAACCCTGCCGGTCATCGGCCGCATCTCCGCGGGAGGCTATTACGGCTCCGAGAGCGCACTGGGCAAAGGCGCGAACAGCGGCGCCATGGTCTCCTGGGACCGGACCATGAGCGAGATCTCCGACAAGCTCTGGCTGGCCGCCGACTACATGAGCGGTAACAACGCAAACGGTGCGGCGAGTGTAGGAGCCTCCTGGGCGTTTTCCAAAAACGTCTCGTTGCTGGTGGGTGCCGTGTTTTTCAATCCGTTTCAGGAGGACAAGCCCGGCGGCAAACCGGCCTTCACCACCCAGCTGGATCTTTCGTTCTAGGCAGCCCCTCCTTCGATCGGGGGGCGGATGGCGCCCCCGCTTTTTTCAAGGAGTTGCAGTATACCTGAATCCGCGACGCGGAGACAGGGAGACGTCACGGATTCAGACTACAGACAAACGCACACAAGGAGGTAGGCGCAATGAAACTGATCGAGGCAATCATCAAGCCCTTCAAGCTCGACGAGGTTAAGGACGCCCTCAACGAAATCGGCATCGAAGGGATAACCGTGAGTGAAGTGAAGGGGTTCGGGAGGCAGAAGGGGCATACCGAGCTGTACCGCGGCGCCGAGTACGTGGTGGATTTCATTCCCAAGATAAAGATGGAGATCGCGGTGAGCGATGAAATGGTCCCCCGGGTGCTCGAGTCGATTCAGAACAGCGCCAGAACCGGAAGGATCGGTGACGGCAAGATCTTCGTCCTGGCTCTGGAAGAGGCGGTACGGGTCAGGACCGGTGAAAAAGGAATCGACGCGATCTGAAGACGCGTTACTCAACGCATGGAGGTCATAAGATGAGACTCAGATATATGTTGGCATCGTTAACCATTTTCGCGTTCATTGCCCTGGCTCCCCTTGCTGCCCTGGCTGAGGAACAGAAGGCTGTCCCGGCGGCCGCACCTGTCGCCGCCGCGAGCCTTGCCGCTCCTGCTACCCCTGCCGCGCCGGCGGCCGAGGCTCCCGCCAACCCGCCCGATGTGAAGCCGGTGCTCAACACCGGCGACACCGCCTGGATGCTGGTGTCCTCAGCCCTGGTGCTGCTGATGATCCCCGGCTTGGCGCTTTTTTACGGAGGCATGGTCCGCCAGAAGAACGTGCTCTCCACCATGATGCACTCCCTGGTGGCAATGGGGATCGTGGGCGTTCAGTGGGCCGTGATCGGCTACTCCCTGGCTTTTGCCCCCGACCTGGGGGGCATGGGGCTGATCGGTGACTTCAGCAAGGCCATGCTGGACGGTCTGGTAATCGTCAAGGACGCTGCCAGCGGCACGGTGGACTGGGCCCTGTTCCAGAACTACACCAAGGAACCGGGTGCCATCCCCGAACTGGTCTTTGCCATGTACCAGTGCATGTTCGCCATGATCACCGTGGCCTTGATTTCCGGCGCCATGGCCGAGCGGGTCAAGTTCTCGGCCTACTGCCTGTTCGTGCTGCTCTGGACCACCCTGGTGTACGATCCCCTGGCCCACTGGGTCTGGATGGTTGACGGCTGGCTGTTCAAAAAAGGAGCACTTGACTTCGCTGGCGGCACCGTGGTTCACCTCTCTTCCGGTATCTCAGCCCTGGCGTTCCTGTTCTTCCTGGGCAAACGTCACGGCTTTCCCCAGGAGCGCATGGCGCCCCATAACCTGCCCCTGACGCTCCTGGGCGTTGGTCTGCTCTGGTTCGGCTGGTTCGGCTTCAACGCCGGTTCGGCCATCGTGGGGGTCAACAACTCCGATGCGGCCGGCGGCCTGGCCGGTCTGGCCTTCGCCACCACCACCATCGCACCGGCGGCAGCCGGACTCTCCTGGATGATCGCCGAATGGATTCACTCAGGCCGCCCCAGCGCCCTTGGCTTTGGCTCAGGCGTGGTGGCCGGCCTGGTGGTGATCACCCCGGCGGCCGGTTTCGTGCAGCCGGGAGCGGCCCTGCTCATGGGGCTTATGGCCGGTGTGGTCTGTTACGGCGGCGTCCTGATGAAGGCTAAACTGAAGTACGACGACTCCCTGGACGCCTTCGGGGTTCATGGGGTGGGCGGAACCTTTGGCGCCATCCTGACCGGCGTGTTCGCCACTGTCGGTGCCACCGGCCTTCTGTCCGGCAACCCCAAGCAGCTGATGACCCAGCTGATCGCCATCCTGGCCGCGGGCGCCTATGCCGTGATCGTCACCTTGGTGATCTCCTTTGTCCTGGACAAGACCATCGGCCTGCGGGTGGACAAGGAAGACGAAATCATGGGGCTGGACCAGACCCAGCATTCGGAGTCGGGCTACAACATGTAGACAGGTGTCTTTCCTGTCAGCGGTACACCGGCAGAAGTCGTCCGTCAGGAGGGCTTCTGCCCTTTCCGTTTTTATCCTGAATTCGGTAGTTGGGCCTGCTGCGCTCTCTCCCACAGCCCCGACGGCCGTTTCCAGATTCATGCACAGCGGAGTGGATATGAAGAATCCGGCCGAGACCTGTGGTCAGGAGGGGATCAACGAAGAGCTCCTCAACCGGCTGATCGAGAGCGAAAAGATGGCCGAGCTGGGCAGGATGTCCCTGGGAATCGTTCACGAACTGAATGCGCCGCTCTCGGTGATCGCTTCAGCGGCACAGATGATACTGCGCGAAACTGAGGTGCCGGAGTTTGTGCGCGAGATGGTCGGCCGGATCGGTCAGGAAGCCCAGCGCCTCTCGCAACTCGCCCGGGGAATGCTCAACCTGAGCAGCCAGGACCCGACCCCCCAGGAGGTGGATGTCAACCTCTGCATCCGCTTCGTGCTGGATTTCATTGCCTACGAGGCTGCCCGCCGTGCCGTCCTGGTGGTGCCCCGGCTGGATCACCGCCTGCCGCTGCTGCTTCTGGACGGCAACCGGCTCAAGCAGGTCCTGCTCAACATCGTCATGAACGCCCTGCAGGCCATGGAGCCCCGTGGCGGCGTACTGCAGGTGGAGAGCTGCTCTCCGGCGCCGGGCGAGGTCGGTATCAGTATCAGCGACGATGGCCCGGGCATCCCCCGGGAATTCCTGTCGCGCATCTTTCAGCCCGGGTTCAGCACCAGGAAAGGGGAGGAGGGGGGGACCGGGCTGGGGCTCTTTGTTACCAGGACGCTGGTGGAAAAAATGGGGGGGCGCATCGACGTAAGCAGCGGGGAGGGACGGGGGACCAGGTTCACGGTAATCCTGATGTCCAACGGCCGGGATGACTGAAAACAGTGAGGGGAATTGTCAGACCGGTTCTTCCAGGAGCGGGATGATGACCACTTTCATGCTTCCTCTGCGCCAGAGGCCGATTTTCTGTGCCGCTGCCCGGGAAAGGTCGATGAAGTGGAACGGCTTGCGCGCGCACCGGTCGTTGACGGTGACGTGTACTTCCTGCTTCGTATCCGGATTGACCACCCGTACCACGGTTCCCAGCGGCAGGCTGTGGTGGGCCGCGGTCAGTTTCTCCGGGTGATAGCGGTGGCCGGAGGTGGTTCTGCGCCCCTCGAAGCGTTTGGCGTAATAGGTGGCCAAGCCGATCACCGGTTGCAGCGGACTGGCCTTGCGTACCAGACCTTCCAACAGCGAGGCAATGGGGGTGTGGGCATCCTGGGAACGGGGCGCGGTCACCTTCTTGTTCCCCTGTTCGGCCCGTGCCGAAGTCGCCGGAGTCAGACTCAGGAGTGCACAGAGCGGAAAAACAAGGGTTTTTAGATTTTTGACGAAAAACATAGAACGGGTTTATACAGCAAGAGGGGCCCGCGGTCAAGCATTTGGGGCGCCCTTCCCCAGGTATTCCCGGATTCCCGCTTTGAAATCGCGTGGTTCAAAGGCGAATATTTTTTCCCAGCAGCCGTCGCAGATGCTCTCCTCCAGCAGCATCTGCAACTGGTCGCTGGTGATGGGGAACTGGGGGAGCTGCTGCATCACCGGGATGATCAGCTTCATCAGCCTCAGGGGGACATGGGGCTTGAGAGGTGCTGGTTTGCCCATGGCCTCGGCAATGGCATCCAGGAGTTCCAGGTAGCTGAGACGCTCTTTGCCGCACAGATCGTAGCAGCCGCCGATGGTCTCGTTCCGCTCCAGGGAGAGGGCGAAGCAGCGTGCCACGTCATCGGCGTGGATCGGCTGGAGCCGGTAGTGGCCGTTGCCGATGACCGGCATGATCGGGGCGCTGCGCATCTGGCTTGCCAGCATGGTGATGAACGAATCTCCCGGCCCGTAGATCAGCGAGGGGCGCAGGATGGTCCACTCCAGGCCGGAAGCGCGCACCAGTTCTTCCGCCCGGAACTTGCTGCGATGATACTCGGCCCGGGCGTCCCGGCGCGTGCCCAGGGCCGACATGTGCAGGTAGCGCCTGATACCCGCCTGGGCCGTCGCCGCCAGCATGGCGGCGGTGGCCTGCACATGCAGCCGTTCGAAGGTGACTCCCCGCGAGGGGAATTCGCGGATGATGCCCACCAGGTTGATGGCGGCCTGGCATCCCCCCAATGCATCTCGGAAACTCTCCGGCCTGGTCACGTCCCCCTCCACCTGCTCGACCCCCTCCTGGGACGGAGCACGGCGATGGACCAGGAGACGCACACCATGTCCCCGCCTGAGGAGCTCACGGATCAGGTGACCGCCGACGAATCCGGTGCCGCCGCTGATGAAGATCTTCATGGTTTCCTCCTCCGGCCGGCTACGCCCGCCGCCTTGCAGTGGTACGGATCGCAGATCCGTGCTGTAGCTCGCTCATTTCCATCCACCCGATGGGTGTCTACCGGGCTCCCCGGATTTCCCGTGCCGGGCCGGTGAAGGAGATGCCCTGCCCCGATCTCATACCGGTCATGACGCTCTCCACCAACGGCGCGTTCACCTCCCGGGAAGCGTGCCATTTGACGATGAAGTTGGCCCCTGCTCCTCCGGAGACGTCGTCTTCGGGGATGTACACGTAGGTGGATTCCAGGGGCCCCAGGATGATGGGGCGGGGATAGAAGCGCCGCAGCAGCGTGCCTCTGCTGTCGTAGTAATCGGCCGAAATTACGGTGATGGCGTGACTCATGTCGGTGTTTCTGATGCTCAGCATGGTTGCCAGGTTAAAAGGGATCTTGCGCGGCGCGCTGAAGATGTTGGAATAGACCGGCACATACAGGGTTTGCCCCCGGGACAGGCGGAAGTCCGGGGCGGCCGGAACTTCTCCGCCGGTCCCGGCGACCAGCAGCAGGCAGAGCAGGCCGGTCAGGCAGCACTGCCGGAGCGGTAGGGTACGAAGCATGGTTCTCCTCCTCAGGTACTCCGGCCGGCATTCATGGCGGCGCGGTGGCGGCGCCGTAGAGTGTCAGGCGGTTCTTCCCGGTGCGTTTGCTGGCGTACATGGCCGTGTCGGCCCTGGCCATGACCGACTTGACGTCCGGGCCGTCGCCGGGATACTCCGCCAGTCCGGCCGAGATGGTGGTGGTCAGGTATTCGCTTCCGAAGGGGAAAGGGGTGCCGGCCATGGTGGAGAGGATTCGTGCCACCGTGGGGGCCACCTCCTCCTTGCCGGTTTCGTTGAACATGATCACGAACTCGTCGCCGCCGTACCGGGCGCAGATGTCGGAGCAGCGGATGGTGCGTCTGATGGTGGCCGCAACCTGGCGGATAAGTTCCGTGCCGGCCAGGTGGCCGTGCTCGTCATTGATGGCCTTCAGGTTGTCGGCATCCAGCATGCAAATGGCAAAGCCGCGCCCGTGGCGTCTGGCCAGTTTTTCCTGAATATCGGAGAGCAGGAAGAAGTTGCGCATGTTGTGCATGCCGGTGACCTCGTCGGTCAGGGAGAGCTGTTCCACTGCCCGGCGGGCGTTCTCGGTCTCACCCGCCAGCATGGCTCCCAGGTGGGCGATCAGCATGTAGGGGAACAGTTCCAGAATGCGGGCCAGGCTGTAGAATTCGCGCAGATCAACCGAGGCCAGCAGAATGTAGGAGGAGACAGCCAGTCCTGCCATGAGATAGGTGATCCTGCGCCCCTGGGTCAGGGCGGTGGCCATCAGGATCAGATAGATCAGTGATATGAAGGGGCTGGTGACGCGGCCGGTGAACCAGCAGACCCCGATGATGAAGGCCAGAAACACCATCAGATCGACGAAGGTCTTGAATTGGCTGTGGCGGTTGCAGAACAGTCCATAGCGGGCGTTCATGTTGTAGAGAAACAGAAATACGCACAGGATGGCCAGGAAGAGCAGGCTGGAGTGGCCGGTGGGCTTCAGCTTGATATCCAGCGCCACCAGGGCGATCAGGAGCCAGGAGATGCTCCCCATGATGCGGTCGTATCCCTTGAATCGCTGCTGCAGGCTGAGGCGTATCTCGGCCGGATCCGTGGGCATGTGGTTCTCCGGGACGGCCGGCTAGGGGGAAGCCCTCCGGCGGGATGGATACTGCGAGTCGTTTCTGAGGCGCATGCCCGGTAGCCGGGATGGGTGCCCTGTTTCCGAGCTCATGCCGGTCGTTCAGGCCGATACACGCAGGCTGACCCAGGCCAGGGCGGCATAACGGGCCAGCTTGCCCGAGGCGACCAGCAGGGTGAACAGCCGGAAGTCGGTGCGCATCATGCCTCCCACCAGGCAGAGCGGGTCGCCGATGACCGGCAACCAGGAGAACAGCAGCGTGCAGACCCCGAACCGCCGATACTGTCCGCGTGCCCGCTGCAGCTGTTCCTCCGAGACCCGCAGCACGCGGGTTACCAGCCATTGGCTGCCCATGATTCCGATCAGATAGGTGGTAACCGCACCCAGGTAGTTGCCCAGGGTGGCGGTCATGACCGTTGCCAGGGGGGAACTGCCGCTGGTCAGCATCACCACCAGCAGCCATTCTGAGCCGAGGGGGAGCAGGCTGGATGCGAGAAAGCTCAGCATGAACAGGCAGCCGTAACCGGGCCGGTGAAGCGCGAGGGTGGTGACGAAAAAGTGATTGTCAAAAAGGTCCAATCGGTTACACTGCCCGGGATGGTTATTTCCGCATCTGAATCCGCGATGCCGGAGAACTGCGTGCCTGAAAGAGCCGGGGGCCCGACGTTGCCACTGGCGGTGCAACCGTCAGCCCGGGTGAGCCTCTGTCAAACCGTCCCCTGCCGCAGAACGGCTCCAGGGGAGAGGCCTCTCAGGAACGCGGCGGCAGGGAAGTGTCATGGGTTCTGGCCCTTCTTCAGCGGGACGTGGAGTCGGCTACCATTGTAGCGGGATTTTTTCATTCGGCAAGGAGTTGATCATGCGGCAGGGTAAGCCGGCGCGGCACTACTCCCAGGCGGGTCGCCTGCATTGCATCATCCGCCTCCTGGAGATGCGGCGGGGCATGACCCTGGATGATCTGGCCGCTGAGTGCGGTGTGGACCGGCGCACCATCCGGCGCGACCTGAACGCCGTGGAAGAGGCCGGTTACGCCCTGACCTGCCAGTGGCAGCAGGGGAAGAAGGTCTTCAGTTTTCTCACCAGGTCCCGCAGCATTCCCCCCGTCTCCCTCACCCTGAACCAGCTCATGTCCCTCTATCTGCTGCGTTCCCTGGGGGTGCATCTGGCAGGCACCCCCTTTCTGGCCGAGATCGACGACCTGTTCCGCACTATCACCTCGATCCTGCCCGACCGCTACGCGGCGCACCTGGAGCGCATCGCGCGGGTTTCACTCCCCCGCCTGCACGGTCAGCGGGATTACACGCTGGCGGCCCCCCACTTCGGGGGGCTGCAACGGGCACTGCTGCACCAGTACCGGTTGCGGCTGGAGTATGCCAAGGACGGGGGGACCGCCAGCCAGAGCTATGAGCTGGACCCCTACACCCTGGTGTTTCACCGGGCCGGCATCTACCTTCTGGGCTATGCCCACAACCGCGGAGGGATGCGGCTGTTCGCCCTGGAGCGCATCCGGGGTCTGGACGTCGGGCGGCAGCGCTTCGAACTCCCCGAGGACTATGAGCCGGAGCAGTACTTCAGCCATGCCTTCGGCCTGGTGAACGACGCCCCCCTGCAGGTGCGGGTGCGTTTCTCACCCGCGGTCGCCCATGCGGTCCGGGACCGGATCTGGCGGCCGGGACAGTGCGTGGAGGAGGATCGCGAGGGAGGGGTTGTGCTGTCGTTCCAAGCCTCCGGGGAGCGGGAACTGGTCTCCTGGGTCCTTTCCTACGGCGACCAGGCCGAGGTGCTGGAACCGGCAAGCCTCCGCGCCGAAGTGGCGGGCCGGATCGAGGCCCTGTCCCGGCTCTACCGTAATGGCACCCCCGGGCGCGCCGGGGAGCGGGATGGCCGTCCGGATGCCTCCTCCGCACCGGCGATGGAGGGTTCCCATGGCTGAGGAATGCGTTATTGCCGGCGCGCCAGCCGCCACTGCCGGGGAGCAGGAACCCGCGCTCCCCACTCCGGGCAGCATCCGCGCCATCGTCTTCGACCTGGACGGCACCCTGTACGTTTCGGACGCGTTCGCCGCCTGTATTCAGGAGGGAGCCGTCATCTACCTGGCCGCTCTTTTGGGGGTCGAGCCGGAGCAGGCCCGCGCGGCCATGGCCGAGGCCCGCCATCGTCTGGCGCCGGAACCGGGTGCCTGTTCCACCCTCTCCGCGGTCTGTTCCGCCCTGGGGGGAACCCTCCCCGGCCTGCACGCCTTCTTTCAGGACCATCTCAGGCCTGAATCGTACCTCGTGCCGGACCCGCGGGTGGTTGACCTGCTGGAGTGCCTCAGCCACAACATGGCGCTCTACCTCTACACCAACAACAGCCGGGCCATGGCGGAGCGCATCGTCGCTCTCCTGGGGCTTGGAGGGGTGTTCCGGGGGGTATTCGCCATCGACGACTGCTGGCGGGCCAAACCGGACCAGGCCGCACTGGAGCGGGTCCTGGCCGCTGTTGGAGAACCAACGGATCGGGTGCTCTTCGTAGGGGACCGCTTTGAGGTGGATCTGCGCCTGCCGCACCGCAGCGGCTGTCCGGTCCTGCTCACCCGGAGCGTGGAAGAGCTGCTGTCGTTGCGGTGGTTGACCATGGGGCGGGACGAGCGCCCCTGAGGTGGAGCCCGCGATGTCGGTCTCGCTTCACCGTTCCAGGACGAACGTCACCGGTCCGTCGTTGACCAGGCTGACCTGCATGTCCGCCTGGTAGATGCCGGTGGCGGTCGCCACCCCGCTTCTCCTGACCTCCTCCACGAACCGGTCGTACAGCCGTTTCCCCTCGTCCAGCGGGGCGGCAGTGTCGAAGGAGGGGCGCCGCCCCTTGGCGCAGTTGCCCGCCAGGGTGAACTGGGAGACGGCCAGGAGGCTTCCCCCCACGTCTCGCAGCGACAGGTTCATCTTGCCGTCGTCATCACTGAAGATGCGCAGGCCAATAATCTTCTCCGCCAGCCAGGAGGCCTTTGCCCCGTCGTCGCCCTTCTCCACCCCCAGCAGCACCAGGATGCCCGGGCCGATTTCCCCCACGACACATCCGTCCACCACCACGCTGGCCGAGCTAACCCGCTGGATCACCGCCTTCATGTTCCTACCTCCTGATTCGGTGGTGCATTCACGATGACACAAATCGTAGGGGCGGCCTCGTGTGGCCGCCCGGTTGTGGCTGCGTGCCTGAAAGAGCCGGAGCCACACCTTCGCCACCGGCGGTGCTTGCCTGGCCCCCCTGGTCGAGAGATACTTAAGGCCAGAAGCGGGAAGCCGGGGCGTCTGGCGCCACAGGTTGCCTGACCCACAAGGGGGACAGTATGCGGATACGTTGTTCATCACGCGGGTGCACCGCACCTGCCGGTCGTACCCTTGGGAAACGCCTGGCGGGGGCTCTGGTCGTTCTTGTCCTGATGACCGGCCCGGGGGGCGCCGGGGCGCTGGAACAGGATCATGGGGAAGCCGGCGGTACGGCGGCCGAACCCGTTGACGGAACGGAATCGGCGGTCCCCCTGGCCGGGCAAGCCTACCGGACCATTTTCATGGGGCGCCTGATTGATATCCCCCCCCGCAACCGGGACAGCGAACTGGCCCTGACCCTGGGGGGGAACGGATATGCTCCCCGTCTGGGGGGGGACAGGGGGCTGCCCATCGCGGCCCTCTACTGGCGTCACGGCGGAGAAACATGGTGGACCAGAAACGTGTTCGGGCTGTTCGTCAACGAACTGGACCTGGCCAGGAACCTGGGGAACTTCCAGCTGCTGGGGCATCTGGAAAACAATACGATCCCCTTTCCCGATCGGGACATCGAGAAGGGACGGGAGGTCAAGTCCAGTTCGGTGGTCTGGGGCACGGTATCCGGCTGGCTGGGTGCGGGCTACCGCCTACCGGTGGCCCCCTGGCAGGCTGACAACGACCTGAAGCTGCAACTGTACTACCACGGCGGCTACTTCTACGCCAACCGCACCCGGCATACGGGAGACGATGTGCACCTGCCGCCCGACACCTACCTGCACGGCCTGCGCCTGCGGGCGAGGTACGACGGGCTGGTGCGCAACATCATGGAACTCCCCCATGAGGGGTGGGCCTGGGGAGGGGACCTGGAGCTGACCAGACGGGACAGCTGGGGTGACGGCAGCTTCGGCAACCACCTCTTCAAACGGAGTGACACCCGGGATTACCTGAAGTTTTCCGGCTACATCATTACCGCCCAGCCGATTCCCGGACTCTCGGACCGGCACCGCTTCGTAGGGTACCTGCACGGCGGCGCCACGGCCATGGGTAAGCTGGACCGGTTCTCCGCTTTCCGTGCCGGCGGCGGCCCCTTTCCCAACGAGAGCGGCGACCTGTACCGCCTTCCCTATCCCGGCGCCCTAGTCAACAACTTCCTGGTCACCGATTACGTGGTGGGTACCCTGGAGTACCGTCTCCAGCTGGCGTTTTTTCTCTACCTGCACCTGCGCGGCACCTTTGCCTGGGGGGCCAACCGCCCGGACTACGACGGCGCTGATGGCCTCAAGCTCAAGCTCAATTCGTCCGATGGCGAGGCGTTCTCCGTCGGCCTCACCAGCGGTTTCGTCGCCGATTCCCAGCTCTACCTGGAGTACTCCTACGACAACACGCTCCTACGCAACGGCCGTGGGGGGAGCAGCTTCCTGCTGCTCTGGTCCAAGTCGTTCTGATCAGTGCTGTTCCGCCTGCATCGGCGTTTCCGCCGGCATCAGCCGCACGAGTGCTGTACGGGCCGTGGCAATGATATCCTCGAAGGCATTTCCCTTGACCGTGCAGGTCAGGCGGTAGTCGGGGGTGAAGCGGTACTTTTTCGGTTCGTTCTTCATCATGGTGATGATGGTGTCGGGCGGCGCGGGAGTCCGGGGGTGGAAGCTGATCACCACGTCCCTGCCGTCGTAATCGATCTGGCGCGCCAGGAGCTTCTTCAGCATGACGCGCAGCTTCATGGTCTCGAACAGGTAGCCGGTGGCCAGCGGGTAGGCGCCGAAGCGGTCGGCCACCTCGTTCTGCACGTCCAGCACGTCCTCCTCGCTCTCGGCCTGGGTCAGTTTCTTGTAGATCACCAAGCGCTGATTGGTGTCTTTCACGTAGGTTTCGGGGATGAAGGCCGGCACCTTCAGGTTGATCTCCGGCTCCACCTGCTCGATCATCTCCTCCCCCCGCATGCGGCAGATGGTCTCCTCCAGCATCTGGTTGTACAGCTCGAAGCCGATCTCCATCACCGTACCTGACTGGCGGCTCCCCAGCATATCGCCGGCGCCGCGGATCTCCATGTCGTGGGTGGCGATGCGGAAGCCGGCTCCCAGCTCGGAGATCTCCTGCAGAATCCTCAGCCGCTCCCGGGCGTCGGAGGAGATGGAGCCTTCGCCCGGGATCAGCAGGTAGGCGTAGCCGCGCTGGGTGGAGCGGCCAACCCGCCCTCGCAGCTGGTAGAGCTGGGAGAGGCCGAACCGGTCGGCGTGGTCCACGATCAGGGTGTTGGCGTTGGGGATGTCCAGTCCGGACTCGATGATGGTGGTGCAGATCAACAGGTTGGTCTCACCGTGCATGAAGCCGAGCATGACCTTCTCCAGCTCCTGCTCCCCCATCTGGCCGTGCCCCACGGCGATCCTGGCCTCCGGGATCAGCTGGGCGATCAGCTCGGCCCGCTTGGCGATGGTCTGGACCCGGTTGTGGACGAAGAAGACCTGTCCTCCGCGGCGCAACTCCCGCATCACCGCCTCGCGCACCAGCTCCTCGGAGAAGCGGGCCACGATGGTCTTGACCGCCAGGCGGTCCACCGGCGGGGTGTCGATGATGGAGAGGTCGCGGATCCCCATCATGGACATGTACAGGGTGCGGGGGATGGGGGTGGCGGTCAGGGTCATGACGTCAACCACGGCCCGGAATGCCTTGAGCCGCTCCTTGTCCTTGACGCCGAAACGTTGCTCCTCATCGATGATCAGAAGGCCCAGGTCCTTGAAGGCCACATCCTTCTGCAGCAGGCGGTGGGTGCCGATGACGATGTCGATCTCCCCCTTCTTCAGCCGCTCCAGGATTGCCTTCTGCTCCTTGGGGGTCCGGAAGCGGGAGAGTGCCTCCACCCTGACCGGGTACTCCTTCAGCCGGCCGTGGAACGTCTCGAAGTGCTGCTGGGCCAGGATGGTGGTGGGGACCAGCACCCCCACCTGCTTGCCGTCCAGGGCCGCCTTGAAGGCTGCCCGCAGGGCCACCTCGGTCTTGCCGTACCCTACGTCGCCGCACACCAGCCGGTCCATGGGGCGGGAGTGCTGCATGTCGGCCAGCACGTCGTTGATGGCCGAGAGCTGGTCCGGCGTTTCCTCCCAGGCAAAGGAAGCCTCGAACTCGCGGTACATCTCGTCCGGCGGCGAGAAGGAGAACCCCTCGCAGATCTGGCGCTTGGCGTAGATTTCCAGCAGTTCGCCGGCAAGCTCCTCGATGGCCTTCCTGGCTTTTCCCTTGGATTTCTCCCAGGAGACTCCCCCCAGCTTGTCCAGGGAGGGGGAGCTCCCCTCCGGCCCCACGTAGCGCTGCACCAGGGCCAGGCGGTCCACCGGCAGGTAGAGCTTGTCGCCGCCAGCGTACTCCAGGAGCAGGAAGTCGCCGCCGATGCAGCTGACGCTGATGTGCTGCAACCCCCGGTAGAGGCCGATGCCGTGGTCCACGTGCACCATGTGGTCTCCTGGCTTGAGTTCGGCCAGGGAGGAGAGGATCTGCTTCTTGCGCACCTCGGAGATGCCCCGCCGCCGCACCCGTTTGCCGAACAGCTCCTCCTCGGCGATCAGGACCAGCCGGGACTCGGGCAGCCGGAACCCCCGGGAGATATCTCCCAGAAGGATGGTCAGGCTGCCGGGGGAGGGGGCGTCGCTTCGTGGCGGCGTTGCCCGCATGGCCTCCGCGAAGCGCTCCTGGCTGAGGTCGCAGGGAATGCCGTAGGGGGCAAGGAGTTCCCTCAGACGCTCGGCCTGGGCGTTCTGATGGCAGGCGACGGCGACCTGGAAACCGCCCTCCAGCCACTGCCGCAGGGAGCGGGCAAGGGGCGCCAGGGCCTGGGTGGTCTCCTTGGAAACCGTCACCCGCAGGTCGGCGTTGTCCTGGCAGGGAATGCTGATCACCTCGGCCTCTCCGGATGGCTCCAGGAACAGGCCGGACAGCTCCAGGCAGGAGCGACTCGCCAGCAGTTCCCGCATGCGGCCTTCGTCCAGATACAGCTCCGTCCGGGGAGAGTGGGGCAGGCCGGTACGCCGGGCCTCAGCCTCGGCTTTTTCCAGTTCCTGGGCAAAACTCGTGGCCGCATCCTGGATGGCCTGGGGGTCCACCAGCACCAGCAGGGCGTCCGGGGCGTAGTCGAAGACCGTCTCCAGGCCGGGGTGCAGGAGCGGTTGCAGGTACTCCACCCCCCGGAAGTAGACGGCGCTTTTCAGCTCCTCCTGGATCTCCCGCCGCCGGTTGGCCGGGATTTCCAGTTCGTCGCAGCAGGCCTTCAGGCGTGGGGCGATGCCGTCCAGTACGTCGTCGGTGAGGATGATCTCCCGGGAGGGGAGCAGCACCAGTTCCTCCAGGGGGTGGAGCGAGCGCTGGGTGAGCGGGTCGAAGGTGCGGATGGTCTCCACGGTGTCGCCGAAGAACTCGATGCGAACCGGACCGGAGAGGTTGGGGGGGAAGATGTCCAGGATGCCGCCCCGCACGGCAAAGCTGCCCCGATCCTCCACCAGGGGGACGTTGGCGTACCCCAGCTTGACCAGTCTGCCCAGGAGCTCGTCCCGCTCGAATTCCTCGCCGCTGACCAGGTAGCAGGACGCCTCGCTGAAGAATCCGCGTCCCAGGACCCGTTGCAGTGCCGCCGCCACCGGCATGACCACCGCCCGTGCCAGGCCGTTCTGCAGGCGGAAGAGCGTGTCGAGCCTGGCGCCGGAGATGTCCGGGTGGGGGGAGGCAGCCGCAAAGGGGGCCATGTCCCAGGCGGGAAACGGGAGTGCCGCGCTGTCGGGAGGGGCGCAGAAGGAGAGTTCCCGCGTGAGTTCGTCGGCGCTCTCCTGGTCGGGGGTGAGCACCAGCAGGGGGCGTCGGGAGCTGGCCAGGATATCCGCCAAGAGGCAGGCGGGCGCCGCTCCCTTCAGGCCGGGCAGAAGGACGCGCGTGCCGCCGCGTTCCAGGGCAGCCAGGATCGCGGCGGTGTGGGGGATGGATGGTGTGTCGGTTCGGGTCATGTGGGGGCTTCTGGATGATAAAGGGGGCTGGTAACGGTCAGGTGCGCGGGCCGGCCTTGATCTTGGGTTTGCCGTTCTCCACCACCACGCGGAAGTGGAGGTCGTCGGTCCCCAGTTTGGCGATCAGGGCCGGTCTGCTCTTCTCGATACTGGCCGCCACCATCTCCCGGGTCAGGCTTTCCACCGGCATGTGACAGGTCGTACGGGCCTGGCGCAGCTCATCGAACACCCGGTCCAGTTCACGCTCCCGGGAGGCCCGGGCCTCCTCTTCCCGCGATGGGGTAGGGGCTGCGCGCTGGCGCTGGCGCAGGTCGCTGATGAACCGGTCGCGGGAGTACTTTCCCTCTTCCATCAGCCGCAGGGTGCGGTTCCACCGTTCACGGTAGGTGCTCAGGCGGGCCGTCAGGGTGGCGAAGCGGTGCTTGAGCATGGTGTTGCCGATGGTGGTCCCGCTGTGGCGGCGCACCAGCTTTTCCACCTCGTCCAGCAGTTGCAGCGGCTCGCGCTTCTCCAGCCCGATGAAGTACTGCTCATAGCGGGTGATCAGGGTTGTCATCTGGCGTTCCAGCCGTGCCAGGTCGTCGATGAGTGCCATGGGTCGTTTGGGGCCTTCGGAATCAAGAGGATGGGAGCGGTAAGAATATAACCAAAGCCCCCGGCAAGTAAAGAGCTAATCGGCGCATATTGTCTTGACGCTGGTCCGGCCATCGCATAAACTGATCGCCGCAAAATTAACAGCCTTTATAACAGAAACGGATCGCTACCATGGAGAATATCGCAGCTGTCGTCCTTGCGGCGGGCAAGGGAACCCGCATGAAATCCGGGCTGGTCAAGGTGCTTCACCCCATAGCGGGACGGCCGATGATCGACTGGCCCCTGGAGGCTGCCCGTGAAACAGGGGCAGCGCCGGTGGTGCTGGTGGTGGGACATCAGGCCGAAGCAGTGCGGGAGCGCTTCCAGGGGGAGACGGGTATCGCCTGCGCCCTGCAGGCCGAGCAATTGGGCACCGGTCATGCCGTGGCCTGCGCGTTGCCGGCACTGGCCGGTTTTTCCGGCACGGTTCTGATCCTCTGCGGCGACACGCCGCTCCTGCGCGGTGAGACCTTGCGCACCCTGCTGGAGTTCCACCGCTCCCGGGGAGCGACGGTGACGGTGCTGACCGCCCGCATGGACAATCCCCAGGGCTACGGCCGGGTGCTGCGGGACAACGGGGGGCGGGTGCTGCGCATCGTTGAGCAGAAGGACGCCACCCCCGAGGAGAGCTCCGTCAACGAGATCAACAGCGGCATCTACTGCATGGAGGCCGACTTCCTCCGGGACAACATCCATGCCCTCGGCAACGACAATGCCCAGAACGAATTCTATCTGACCGATCTGGTGGCTCTGGCCGCGGCCCAGGGTGCGTCCTGCCTGGCCATGGTCATCGATGACGACGACGAGATCATGGGAGTCAACGACCGGGTCCAACTGGCCCAGGCAGCCCGCATCCTACGGAGCCGTATCAACCGGGAGCTGATGCTTTCCGGCGTGTCGCTGATCGACCCGGAGCAGACCTACATCGACCTGGGGGTGACCATCGGTCCCGACACCCTGATCCACCCCTCCTGTTCCATCGGCGGTTCGACGGTGATCGGCAACGGCTGCCTGATCGAAGCCGGGGTCTCCATCTCCTCCTGCCGTATCGGCGACGGCTGCCGCATCAAGGCCGGCTCCGTGCTGGAGAAGTCGGAACTGGGCACGGGCGTGGCCGTGGGGCCCATGGCCCACCTGCGGCCCGGGACGCTGCTGAACGACCATGTCAAGATCGGCAACTTCGTGGAAACCAAGAAAACGGTCATGGGCGAGGGCTCCAAGGCTTCTCACCTGACCTACCTGGGAGACACCGAGGTCGGTCGCGACGTGAACATCGGCTGCGGCACGATCACCTGCAACTACGACGGCGTCAACAAACATCGCACCCTCATCGGCGACGACGTGTTCGTCGGCAGCGATGTGCAGCTGGTGGCGCCGGTCAGGGTGGGTGCGGGAGCGGTGATCGCCGCCGGCACGACCGTGACCCGTGACGTGCCCCCCGGCTCCCTGGCCATCAGCCGTACTCCCCAGGTGAACCGGGAGTGGCGGCGTATCAGGAAGAAAACATGACGCAACCCCCCTGGAGAGCGGACAGGAGATCCTGCCGGAGCGTGTTTCCGTGATGCACGCTCCGCGGCAGAACGCCACGCGTACCCGGATCCTGATCGTGGAGGATGACTGCGGCTTTGCCGAGCTGATGGCATCGCTCCTTGATGAGGCGGGCTACTCCTGCCACTGCGCCTCCAGCGGCAGGGAAGCCCTGCTCTGGCTGGTTTCCCAGTGCCCCAGGCTTGTCATCCTGGACTACTCCCTGCCGGACATGACCGCGACCGCGCTGATCGAACAGATGCGGGAGTTGGGCAGCAACATTCCCTTCATCATCGTCACCGGCAAGGACGATGCCGTGCTGGCGGTGGAGATGATGAAGACCGGCGCCAGCGACTACCTACTCAAGGACACCTCCTTTCTGGACCGCTTGGTCGCCGTCGTCACCCGCGCCCTGCAGGAGATCGAGACCAGGCAGCGCCTGGAGCGTGCCAAACAGTCCCTGCGCCAGAGCGAGGCGCGCCTGGCCAGGGCCCAGAAGATCGCCCGCCTGGGGAGCTGGGAGTGGGACGTCAGGGGGGGGGAAATCTACTGGTCCGACGAACTGTACCGCATCTTCGGCTTCGCCCCGGGTGAGCCGAAGCGCATCAGCAGGGAGTGGATCTACAGCCTGATCCACCCGGCGGATCTGCCCGCCTTCAAGCAGGAGTTGCTCAAATCGGTCAGGACGCTCCAGCCGTTCAACGTGGTCTTCCACACCAGGTCCCGCAACGGCGGGGAACTGGTGGTCAACATCCAGGGAGAGGTGGAGCAGGGCGAGGACGGTCGGGCCTGGCTGATCTCCGGGACGGTGCTGGATATCACCGCCCGCATCAAGGCCGAGAGCGAAATCCATCACCTGATCAACTATGACACCCTGACCGGTCTCCCCAACCGCAGCCTGCTGCACGACCGGCTCAGACAGGCCATTGCCCAGGCCGCCCAGGAACGGCATCTGGTCTGGGTGCTCTGCCTGGATCTGGACCGTTTCAAGGGGGTCAACGACACCCTGGGGCACCGCTCCGGCGACAAACTGCTCCAGGAGGTGGCACGGCGGCTCTCCGCCTGCGTGCGCGAGAGCGATACCCTGGCCCGGCTGGGCGGCGACGAGTTCGTGGTGGTGCTGAACGGGGTGGTCAACGAGAAGGGGGCCACCATCGTGGCCAAGAAGATCCTGGCGCTGATCGCGGAGCCGATCCCCATCGACGACCACGAGCTGTACACCACCGCCAGCATCGGCATTGCCGCCTATCCCATGGACGGCGAGGACGGTCACACCCTGCTGAAGCACGCCGACCTGGCCATGTACAAGGCCAAGGAGCTGGACCGCAACAACTTCCACTTCTTCTCCCACGACATGAACATCAAGGTCATGGAGCGGCTGATGCTGGAAAACTCCATGCGCAAGGGGCTGGAGCGGGAAGAGTTCTTCCTGGTGTACCAGCCCCAGGTGGACGCCCGCAGCGGGCTGATCACGGGGGTCGAGGCGCTTCTGCGCTGGAACCACCCGGACATGGGGCTCCTGACTCCTGACCGGTTCATCTATCTTGCCGAGGAGACCGGCTTTATCGTGCCCCTGGGAGAATGGGTGCTGACGGCCGCCTGCCGCCAGAACAGGGCCTGGCAGAAGCAGGGGTTTGCCCCCCTGCGGGTGGCGGTCAACCTGTCCGGCAAGCAGTTCGGCCAGCATCGTCTGGACGAGATGATCTCGGCCATCCTGCTGGAGACCGGACTGGAAGCCCGCTGGCTGGAACTGGAGATCACCGAGAGTGCCATCATGAGAAACGCCGACCATAACATCAGCATCCTGCGTCGGCTGAAGGAGATGGGTATCTCCCTGGCCATCGACGACTTCGGCACCGGTTATTCATCCCTCTCCTACCTGAAACATTTTCCCATCACCCGCCTTAAGATTGACAAATCCTTCGTACGGGACATCACCACCAACCCTGATGACGCGGCCATCGCCGAGATCATCATCGCCATGGCCCAGACCCTCAAGCTGAACGTCATCGCCGAGGGGGTCGAAACCCGGGCCCAGATGGAATTTCTCTCCGTTCACAACTGTCTGGAAATGCAGGGGTACCTGTTCAGCCGTCCCCTGCCGGCGGACAAGCTGGGCTGTCTGCTCAAGGACGGAATTTCCTACTGACCCCCAGTTCTCCTTCGTGCCGTCGATGGCGGCGTTTTTTGGGGATGAGGTGAGGTCGTCAGGAGTTTTCCGCATTAAATTTCTTGACATCGTCCGTCAGTTTGACTATCTGTTGGCGGCATCGCATTAGATTTGTCTTTTAATTAAAATCAAAAACCGCATATCGAGTCGCCGAAAGGTAAAGCACGGGTAACCGTGTGGCACAAAGCTACCATCCAGTTTCGCTGGATAGAGGGGCTGTCGAAGTGACGGATGTTGTATCGTATCTGTTCATGGAAGCCTGCCCCTATTCGGGGTGGGCTTTTTTTGTAGATCAATGGATATTGAGGAGAATGATGGTGAAAGCCAAAAAAGGGCAGTTCATGGTTGCTATTCTTGGCATAATTATTTCTGTTTTTGTAAGTAGCGCCTGTTTCGCCGATCCGTTGACCATCACCGGCCCTGACGCACCGAGCGATGGCT
>CAZIUE010000014.1:0-19005 GCA_964542535.1 uncultured Pelobacter sp.
TGTCGATGATCTTATCCATGTAGTTTCCTGTCTCCCCAATGAAAATAGTGGTGCTAAAAAATTTAGGGGCGCGAATGCCCTTGATTTTGCAATAAAAAACCGAACACATCGGTAACGACCCGCTTGCGTCCGGGAAGCAGCCATGCACGCAAAACAAAAACCGTTATCACTGAAGCGCATTATGACTTAGCTGTTTTCAATTTTATTGTCAATAAAAAAAATGTCCCACGAGGCAACCGGCCGGCCCCGACGACAACCGTTCGCGCATCCCCGATCACCACACGCCGGCACAGGCTTTCAGTACAGAAAAAAGGGGAAGCCTCCTCCATGGAAGCTTCCCCTCGTGCAATACAGATACCGGTCGCGTGACCGATCTCCCGGCTTAACGCTTGGAGAACTGGAAGCGGGCGCGGGCAGCCTTGCGGCCGTACTTCTTGCGCTCCTTGACGCGGGAATCGCGGGTGATGAAGCCGGCCTTTTTCAGCGTGGTGCGCAGCTCGGAATCAACCTCCAGAAGCGCCTTGGTGATACCGTGCCTGATGGCACCGGCCTGCCCCGAGTCCCCCCCGCCCTGTACCGTGACAAAGACGTCGAACTTGCCCACGTTCTCGGTCAGTTCCAGAGACTGGCGAACCACCATCTTGGAGGTTTCGCGACCGAAGTAATCGTCCAGGGATTTCTTGTTGACGGTTATCATGCCGTTGCCCGGCTTCAGCCAAACCCTGGCTACCGAGCTCTTGCGCTTGCCTGTTCCGTAAAAGCATTCTGCTGCCATATCGTGCTTCTCCTCAGAGTATTAAAGTGCCAGAACTTTCGGTTGCTGTGCATCGTGGGGATGGCTGGCGCCCGCATAGATCTTAAGCTTCTTGAGCATGTGGCGGGAAAGCTTGTTTTTGGGGAGCATCCCCTTGACGGCTTTCCTGATCAGCTCCTCGGGCTTCTTCTCCAGAAGCTTGCCGGCGGAGATTTCCTTCAGACCGCCGGGGAAGCCGGAGTGACTGTAGTAGGACTTGTCAGCCAGCTTGCGGCCGGTGAGCGCGATTTTCTCGGCGTTCACCACGATGACGAAATCACCCGTATCCACACTGGGGGTATAGATTGCCTTGTTCTTGCCGCGAAGGATATTCGCAATCTGGGTGGCAAGCCTTCCCAGCACCAGATCCTGGGCATCCACAAGGTACCAATCACGCTTGACATTTTCCAGCTTAGCAACTTCAGTTTTCATAGGAATCCTCACTGAACACGTCCAGGCACGGGACCGGAACATGGATTTTTCGAAGAGACGTAACTTACAAAATGACTATCTTCATGTCAAGAAAAAAGATTTTTTGCCCGCCGGGGCAGGCCAACCTTGTTGTCAAGCCCGCGGTATTCGTGCTACAAGAGCGCTGCCGCGACACGAACAGCCGCATGGCTCAGGAACTCACTTTTCTTAATTCATCATCTCACCGGAGTTGTCCCTATGATTACCATCCCTGACGTGGAACACGTCGCCCGTCTGGCACGACTGGAACTCACCACCGAAGAGAAGAACCTCTTTGCCGGCCAGATGGACGCCATTCTCGGGTATGCCGAAAAACTGAACCAGCTGAATACCGACGCCATCCAGCCAACTTCCCACGCCGTTCCCATGGAAAACGCCTTCAGGGAAGACCGCGTGCAGCCGTCCATCGGCACGGGAAAAGCCTTGGCCAATGCCCCGGATCCGGTGCTCGGCTTCTACCGCGTCCCCAGGGTCATAGAATAAAACCTTATATTTACAAATTGTTGTACACTGGAGCCCGTGAATGGACCTTTTCGACCTTACCCTACACGAACTGCACGAAAAATTGAAGCGCAAAGAGGTCTCCTCCCGGGAGGCGACCTCGGCCATGCTGGCCCGCATCGAACAGGTGGAGCCCCGCATCAATGCCTTCATTACCGTCACCCCGGAGCGAGCTCTGGCCGAGGCGGACCAGGCAGACCAGCGCATCGCGGCCGGCGACATGGACGTCATGACCGGCATCCCCCTGGCTGTCAAGGACATCTTCCTCACCGAAGGGACCCGTACCACCTGCGCCTCCCGCATCCTGACCGATTTCATCCCTCCCTACAGCGCCACCACGTTCGAGAAGCTGCGCGCACGGGGCATGGTGCTGCTGGGCAAACTGAACCAGGACGAGTTTGCCATGGGCTCATCCAACGAATCCAGCGCCTTCGGTCCCTGCCGCAACCCCTGGGACACCGACTGCATCCCGGGCGGCTCCTCGGGCGGTTCGGCCGCGGCGATCGCCGCCCGCCAGGCCACGGTTGCCCTGGGCACCGACACCGGCGGCTCCATCCGTCAGCCAGCCTCCCACTGCGGCTGCGTGGGGCTCAAACCGACCTACGGCCGGGTCTCGCGTTACGGCGTGATCGCCTACGCCTCATCCCTGGATCAGGTGGGACCCCTGACCCGGGACGTGACCGACTGTGCCATCATGATGGGCGCCCTGGCAGGCTACGACCCCCGGGATTCCACCAGCGTCAACCGGCCGGTGCCCGACTATTGCGCCGCCCTGAGCAACGACGTGCGGGGGCTCAAGATCGGACTTCCCCGGGAGTACTTCATCGAGGGGCTCGACCCGGACGTACAGGCGGCCCTGGAGCGCGCCATCGAGACCTACCGCGGACTGGGGGCCGAGTTCATGGAGATCTCCCTTCCCCACACCGACTATGCCGTGGCCAGCTATTACCTGATCGCCACCGCCGAAGCCAGCGCCAACCTGGCCCGCTACGACGGCGTGCGCTTCGGCCATCGTGCCGAGCAGGCCAAGGGACTGGTGGAGATGTACGCCACCAGCCGCAGCCAGGGGTTCGGGACCGAGGTAAAACGCCGCATCATGCTGGGAACCTACGCCCTCTCCTCCGGCTACTACGATGCCTACTACCTCAAGGCCCAGAAGGTGCGCACCCTGATCATGGGCGACTTCACCCAGGCCTTCCAGGACGTGGACCTGATCCTGACCCCGGTGGCTCCCACCCCGGCGTTCAGAATCGGGGAGAAGGCAAACGATCCGCTACAGATGTACCTGTCGGACATCTTCACCATCCCGGTCAATCTGGCAGGGACCTGTGCCATGTCCCTGCCGGCCGGCATCAGCGGCGCCGGCCTCCCCATCGGCATGCAACTGGTGGGCAGACCCTTCGGGGAGGAGACCATCCTGCGGGCCGCTCACGCCTTCGAGCAGGCCACGGAATGGCACACCCTGAAGGCGCCCCTGTAGGGGCAATCACACGGGGTTGCCCCTACGTATACGCAATGATATCGGAGACATAATCCATGAAATTCCAAGCTGTCATCGGTCTCGAAGTCCACGTCCAGCTCAAGACCGACTCCAAGATATTCTGCGGATGTTCCACTTCCTTCGGCTCCGCCCCCAACTCCCAGACCTGCCCGGTCTGCCTGGGCCTGCCCGGCGCGTTACCGGTGCTGAACAGGAAGGTGGTGGAGTTCGCCATCAAGGCCGGACTTGCCACCAACTGTTCCATCACCCGCCGCAGCATCTTCGCCCGCAAGAATTACTTCTATCCGGACCTGCCCAAGGGGTACCAGATCAGCCAGTTCGAAGATCCCATCTGTCAGCGGGGCTGGCTGGACATCGAAGTCAACGGCGAGACCAAGCGCATCGGCATCACCCGCATCCACATGGAAGAGGATGCCGGCAAACTGGTGCACGGCGACGTGCCCGAACTGGGCGACGGCTCGGGGGTGGACCTGAACCGGGCCTGCACGCCGCTTCTGGAGGTGGTCTCCGAACCGGATCTGCGTTCCTCCGACGAGGCGGTCAGTTATCTCAAGCAACTGCACCAGATCGTGACCTGGCTCGGCATCTGCGACGGCAACATGGAGGAGGGAAGCTTCCGCTGCGACGCCAACGTCTCGGTCATGAGGCAGGGAGCCGACACCTTCGGCACCCGGGCCGAGATCAAGAACGTCAACTCCTTCCGGTTCGTCAAGCAGGCTATCGACTACGAGATCCAGCGCCAGATCGACCTGATCGAGGACGGCGGCACGGTGGTCCAGGAAACGCGCCTGTTCGACCCCACCAGCGGCCAGACCCGCTCCATGCGCAGCAAGGAGGAGGCCCACGACTACCGCTACTTTCCCGATCCGGACCTGGTACCGCTGGTGATCGATGCCGACTGGGTCCAGCGGACGCGCCGCGAGCTGCCCGAACTGCCCGAGCACAAGCGGCAGCGTTTCATCACCGAGTTCGGCATCCCCGTCTATGATGCCGAAGTGCTCACCGCCAGCCGCCCCCTGGCCGAATACTACGAGGAATGCGTTGCCTGCCACCAGGACGGCAAGGCGGTTTCCAACTGGGTCATGGGCGAAGTCACCCGCGGCCTGAACGACAGCGGCCTCGCCATCGAGAACTGCCCGGTCACCCCCCGCCTGCTGGCTGACCTGCTCAAACTGATCGACACGGGCACCATCTCCGGCAAGATCGCCAAGACGGTCTTCGACGAAATGTGGAAGAGCGGCAAGAAACCAGCCCAGATCGTCGAGGAACAGGGGCTGGTACAGGTCTCCGACAACGGCGCCATCCTGGCCATCATCGATGAGATCATGGCCCAGAACCAGGAGCAGGTGCTGGAGTACCGCAGCGGCAAGGACAAGCTGTTCGGGTTCTTTGTCGGTCAGGTCATGAAGGCCAGCAAGGGCAAGGCCAACCCCTCCCTGGTCAACCAGCTGCTGCTGGAGAGACTGAAGGGATAGGAGGAACCGGCCATGGCCCGCACCGTCATGATCGTCGATGATGCCCTGTTCATGCGCAGAATCATCCGCGCCGTCCTGGAAGAAAACGGCTATCAGGTGGTGGCCGAGGCGGCCAGCGGCATCGAGACCATGCGCCGCCTGCACGACCAGACTCCGGACATCATCATCCTCGACATCATCCTGCCGGACGCCAACGGCCTCGATCTGCTCGCATCGATTCGCGACGCATGTCCCGCCTCCCGGGTGGCGATCTGCTCGTCCATCGGTCAGGAACCGGTCATCCGCAAGGCAATGGAGCTGGGGGCAAAGGCCTTTATCCAGAAACCGGTCACCCCGGAAAAGGTGCTCGCCGCGGTACTCCGGCTGGAGACGTAACGCCATGGACATGTCCCCGTACCGGGATCTGTTCATCTCCGAAGCCCGCCGGCACCTGGAGTCATTCAACAACCTGCTCGTCCGGCTGGAGGAGACCCCCGACCCGAGCTGCACCGACGAGCTCTTCCGCCATGCCCACTCCCTGAAAGGAATGGCGGCCACCATGGGGTTCGACGACATCGCCGCACTGGCCCATCGGATGGAAGACCTGCTGGCCGGGCTGCGGAATGGCCGCCACGCCGGCACCCCGCTCCTGACCGACCTGCTGCTGGAAGGGAGCGACCTGCTGGCCGCCATGGTTGGTGCCGTCGAAAGGGGGGACGGCGCGGCGCGGCCCGACGCCCGCCCCCTGCTGGAGCGTCTGGCCGGCTTCTCCTCCACCGCGACGCCACCGCCTTCTCCTCCTGAACCGCCCTCCTCCTCCGGACATCAATTCCGCCACTCCGACTCCTTCAGCACCATCCGGATCAGGACCGACACCCTGGATCGTCTGGTGGCTGTCACCGGTGAACTGATCACCACCCGCCACCGCCTGGCGGAAAGTCCCGACGCCCTTGCCCGGAGCGACGGGGAGATGCGCCGGCTCAGCCAGCAATTGCGCGAACTGCGCGACCTGGTGTTCCAGGCGCGCATGCTTCCCTTTTCAGTGGTGGCGGAACGTTTTCCCCGGCTGGTGCGCGACCTGGCACGGGAACGGCACAAGGAGGCGCACCTGGAGATCAGCGGGGCGGAGATCGAACTGGACCGGGGCATCCTGGAAGCCGTCGCCGAACCGCTGGTGCACCTCCTGCGCAACGCCGTGGATCACGGCCTGGAGCCCCCGGCAGAGCGGTCTGGGGCGGGCAAACAGGGCCGCGGCCTGATCTCCCTCAGGATCGCCCGGGACAGGGACCGGCTCAGCATCACGGTCGGCGATGACGGCCGGGGCATGGACCCGGCCCGGCTGTTGGCCAGGGCCCGGGAACTGGGCATGATCACCCCGGAGCAGGCGACGGCCCTGACCCCTGACGAAATCCTGATGCTGATCTGCGCCCCGGGATTCTCCACCGCCGAAACGCTCACGGACCTCTCCGGCCGCGGCGTGGGCATGGACGCGGTCAGGAACGTCGTCCGCGGCCTGGGAGGCAGCATCTCCATCCGGTCGGCCCTTGGCCAGGGGAGCTGGTTCCGGTTGGACGTGCCTCTGACCGTCTCCATCATTCAGGCCCTGCTGGTACGGTGCGGCCCCCTGACCCTTGCCCTGCCGGTCAGCGCCGTGGAGCAGTCCCTGGAACTGCTCCGTCACGAAATCGAGGAGCGGGACGGCCGCCGCTTCTGCCCGGCAAGAGCAGGCCGGGGCCCGCTGGTGGATCTCCACCGTTTCACAGGGCATCCTCCGCCGGTCGTGCCGGCCCCCTACACGCCGGTGGTCGTCTGCACCATCAACGGAAGGCCGACCGGCCTGGCGGTGGACGGCATCTGCGGGCAGCGGGAGATCTTCGTCAGACCGCTGGGCAGGCCCCTGTCGCAGTTGAAGCATATCAGCGGTGGTGCGACCCTGGGGGATGGCAGCGTCGTCTTCATCGTCGATGTGAACACCCTCGCCTGAACGCTTCCCGTCCCATCAAAGCGGTTGCGATGGCGCCCCGCTTGTGGCACAGTATTCGACCACTGCCCGGCGCCTCCGGCGCCGCACCCCGGAGGAGATATCCAGCCATGAAACGACTGTCATCCGTTCTACCCCACCTGCTCGCGCTGGTGGTGCTACTCACCGCCCCGTGCCCGGCCCGGGCCGCCGAACGCACGGCCACCCTGAACGAGGTGGTCAGCGCCCTGGAGAAGAGCTATGCCACGCTCCAGGACGTCCGGGCCGACTTCAGTCAGAGGACCAGCGTGGCCGGCATGAAGCGGGAGCAGCGGGGCAGCGGCGAGCTGCTGCTGAAACGCCCCGGCTCGTCCACGGCCATGTTCCGCTTCAACTACGCCAAGCCAAAGCAGCAGATCGTCTCCAACGGCAGGCAGGTCTGGTTCTACCTTCCCGACAACAACCAGGTGATGGTGTCGTCCATGGAAGCCATGTTCAAGGGGGGCAACGCCATCGCACTCTCCTATCTGACCGGCATGGGGCACGTCTCCCGCGACTTTTCCATCAGCTTCGCCCGGGAACGACGGGACCGTGACGGCACCTACCATCTGGAGCTGATCCCCAAGAACCCCTCGCCGGTCCTGACACGGCTGTCGCTGGGCGTTTCGGGAGAGGCGGTGTCCCGGTATCTCAGACAGGGAAGTGTCAGGGACATCTTCCCCATCGTTTCATCCATCGTGGTGGACGCAGGGGGCAACCAGACCCGTATCGACTACAGCCGTGCCAGGGTCAACCAGGGCATCGGCACTGCCACGTTCACCTTCCGGATTCCCCGGGGAGTGGATGTCATACAGCATTAGCATCCGTCCGGCACGCGCCTTCCGCCCACCGGCCGGAACATACATTTTCATTGCGGAGGATTACAACCATGCCGTCATTCGACATCGTTTCAAAAGTGGAGATGCAGGAGGTTGACAACGCCGTCAACCAGGCCATCAAGGAGATCAGCCAGCGTTACGATTTCAAGGGTTCAAAAAGCGAGATCACCCAGGAGAAAGACGCCGTACGCGTGCTGGCCGACGACGACTTCAAGCTCAAGGCGGTCATCGACGTGCTGCAATCCAAGTTCCTCAAGCGCAACATCTCCATCAAGTCCCTGCAGTACGGCAAGGTGGAGCCAGCCTCGGGCGGCATGGTGCGCCAGATGATAACGGTCCAGCAGGGGATCTCCAAAGAGAAGGGGAAGGAACTCATCGCAGCCATCAAGGAGTCCAAGCTCAAGGTGCAGGCCCAGATCCAGGACGACCAGGTGCGGGTCACCGGCAAGAACCGCGACGACCTGCAGAGCGCCATTCAGCTGCTCAAAGGGAAGGATCTGGATATCGAGATGCAGTTCGTCAATTTCCGGGAGTGAGGTCACTCCCGGAAGCTGTCAGAGTAAGGGCCGCCCATGGAGTGGGCGGCCTTTTCGTTACCTCCCTGTCCCACGGGATGCATCCCACGGATCACGGCAGGGGGCCAGCGCGAACACAACGGGCTTTTTATTTGCGCCTTCCCCGCTGTTATGCTACACACGTTCAACCTTGCCATCAGCCGGCGGAAAGAGGGACACGGCAACATGCTCAGCGCCCGAAAAAAGCGGAAACCACCGAGATGCCGACAGGAACCTTTTTCCACGAGAGGAGATTTGATATGAAAAGGGCCTTACTATCACTACTGTTTCTTGTGCTGCTGTGTGTGCCGGCCGTGGCTGCCGAAAAGCCGCGCCTTGGCGTGGTCCGCTTCAGCAATACCACTGCCGCCTCCTGGTGGCACGGAACAACGGGAAGCGACCTCCAGGACATGCTCATCAACGAACTGGCCTCCACCAAGGCGTTCAGCGTCCTGGAACGCAGGGAGCTGGACAAGGTCATCGGTGAACTGAACCTGAGCCAGTCCAGGCTGGTCGATCCCAGGACCAGGAAAAAGCTGGGCAGGCTCAAGGGAGCCGACTACCTGGTGGCGGCAACCGTCTCTTCCTTTGAACACAGCACCGAAGGGACCGACGGCGGCATCAGCTTCATGGGCTTCAGCGTGGGCGGCAAAAAGGAGAATGCCTACATCGCCGTTGATCTCAAGCTGATCGATGTGGAAACCGGCGAGATAACCGAGTCGCGCACCATTGAGGCGACCTCCTCGGCCGGCGGCATGAGCGTCAGCGGCGGAGTAGCGGGGCTGTCGGGCAACCTGGGGCGGGAATCCAAGACTCCCGTGGGCAAGGCTATTCGCGCCTGTATCGTCAACATAACCGACTATCTGGAGTGCAGCCTGACGGCGCCGGCCGGAGACTCCTGCCACAGCCAGTACGCAGAAAAGGAGAGGCGGCGGCGGGACAAGACCAGGCAGTCCATCGAACTTGACGAATAGGTCGGCATCGGCACACCGTCCAGGACAAAACGCAGCGTGAAAACGCCGTAGAGTCAATGACCCCAGCGACTTCCGGCGTTTTCGCGCATATCAGCCACGAGCAACGGAATGCCGGCCGGGCAGACACGCCCGGACAAAGGCACGTCAAAATCGCAGAAGTACGAGGTACATGTGGAAACAAACACACGACAGAAAGTCAGCATGGTCAGCCTGGGCTGTTCGAAAAACCTGGTGGACGCCGAGGTGATGCTCGGTCTGCTGGCTGCCCAGGAATACGAGATCACCACCGACGAGCGGGAGGCCGACATCATCATCGTCAACACCTGCTCGTTCATCAAGGAGGCCAAGCAGGAGAGCATCGACACCATCCTGGATCTGGCCGAGCGCAAGAACGACGCCCGCTGCCACACCCTGATCGTCGCCGGCTGCCTGCCCCAGCGTTACCAGCAGGAACTGGCCCGTGAACTGCCCGAGGTGGACATCTTCATCGGCACCGGCGACTACCCCCGTATCGCCGAAATCCTGGCGGAAAAGGCCGGAAGCGACGGTCAGCTGTGCCGCGTCGGGGATCCGGATTTCATCTTCGACGAAAACCTGCCGCGGCTCAACTCCTCACCGTCCTGGTTCTCCTATCTCAAGATCGGCGAGGGGTGCTCCAACCGCTGCAGCTACTGCATCATCCCCAAGCTGCGGGGACCATACCGGTCCCGCCCCCTGGAAGCGCTGGTGGCCGAAGCGGAACGGCTGGCAAGTCGGGGCGTCAGGGAGCTGAACATCATCTCCCAGGACATAACCCGCTACGGCAGCGACATGGAGGACGGCACCACCCTGGAGACCCTGCTGCGCCGCCTGGTGGAGATCCCCGGCATCCAGTGGATCCGCCTGCTGTACGCCTACCCCGAGGGGATCAGCGACGACCTGATCGCCCTGATCCGCGACGAACCGAAGATCTGCAAATACCTGGACATCCCGCTGCAGCACATCAGCGACCCGGTACTCAGACGCATGCGGCGCCGCGGCGGCGAACAGCAGATCAGGGACCTGGTGACCAGACTGCGCCGGGAGATCCCCGGCATTGCGTTGCGCACCTCGCTGATCGTCGGCTTTCCGGGCGAGACGATGGACGACTTCACCAACCTGATGCAGTTCGTGGAACAGGCCCGTTTTGACCGCCTGGGTGTGTTCTGCTATTCTCGTGAGGAAGGAACGCCGGCTGCCGGCATGTCCGACCAGGTTTCCGAGCGGGTCAAGCGGGAGCGGCACCGCAAGCTGATGCGCGTCCAGGCCCGCCTCTCCTTCAAACGCAACCGCGACCTGATCGGTACCTGTGAGCAGGTCATCGTGGAGGGATACAGCGAGGAGACCGAGCTGCTCCTCAAGGGGCGCTCATCACGCCAGGCGCCCGACATCGACGGTCAGGTATACATTACCGCCGGCAGCGCCGATGTGGGCCAGATCGTCACCCTCAGGATCACCGATTCGTCGGACTACGACCTGATCGGGGAAATCGTGGAAAACGCCTGAACCGCTGCCGGCCCGGGACTCCTCCGGCAGCCCCCATTTAGCTTGACAAGCAGTTTTATATTTGCTAGAAGTGCCGCCTTCCAAATGCGGCTCCCCAGCCGCCGGGAAGCACTCCAACCGATCCGGAGCACAATATGGCAACAGATCAGGCCACCAAATGGAATGAGATCAGCGCCATCCTTCACAAGATGAAGGATGACACCCTGCGCGAGATACAGAAAACCTTAAAAAGCGGCACCGACATCCTGACCATCAACGAACCCAGCGGTGACATCTATGATCAGGCATCATCGGAGCGGGACCGCGAGCTGGGACTGCTCTTGGGAGACCGGGAGCGGGAGAAGCTGCACTCCATCGACGAAGCCCTGCTGCGCATCCGGGAGGGGGAGTACGGCATCTGTGAAGAGTGCGAAGAGGAGATCCCCCTGGGTCGCCTGAAGGCCATGCCCTTTGCACGGCACTGCGTCAGGTGCAAATCCGACCTGGAGAAACTCCAGGCCCAGACCAAGCGTTTCGAAGAAGACCGCGCCTACCGGGAGATTCCCTTGGGAAGCGAAGAGGAAGAATCCTGACCCCTGCGCCGATTGCGCAGGGTAGCCACCAGCCGCATCAGCACCCCCCGATGTAGTTCCATGGCATCCTGGGGGCAGAGTTCACGACAACACCAGCATCGAATACAGCGCCCTTCGTCGATCAACAGGGCGCTGTTCCGTATCCGGATAACCCGGGGAGGACAGGCGTCGCGGCAGATGCCGCAGAGCAGGCAGCGCTTCGCATCCACGACCGGCCGGGCGGTCAGGTGACGCCGAAGCCCCCTGCTGAGAAACCCGGGCAGCCCGAACTGCACGTCCGCCCCCCGGGGAAGGCGGAAGGGGCGCCCACCAAAGGACTCCAGGGAGCCCCCCACCAGCTCCAGCTCCTCCATGCGGGCTCCTGGCAGCCCCATGCGCCCTGCCTCACGCTCGATATGCAGCATGGCGGGCGGAATTCCCGCCAGGCGGGCCGCCACCACATCCACCGCAACCGGGTTCACTCCGGCGACCAGCGCGTTCAGGCTGACCGGGTCGCCGCTGCCCGGCCCGTCCCCCTCCATGGCCAGCACGGCGTCCACCAGATTCAGGGTCGGCTTCTTGAGCAGGCAGATCTCCAGCAGCAGGCGGGCGAACTGCTCCCGCGAAGTGCCAGCCCTCAGGTGCCACTCCGCCTTCTCCGTCCCCACCACCGCGCCGAAGAGATTTTTCACGGCACAGGTCATGGTCATCATCTCATGGGTCTTCAGCTTGGGAAGGTTGATGACCCGGTCCGCCTCCCAGTAGGCGCGGGCAAGCGAGATGCGCCGGAAGGTGCCCGTTCCCTGAACCTCTATGGTTTCGTCGAAGGGAACCAACTCGGCACCCGCCTCCTGCGCGGCCCGGCCGATACCGGTGCGCTCGGCCACCCGCCGGAAACCGTCGATGCCCGGGCTGTCGCCGATCATCACCCGGGCTCCGGTACCGCGCACCAGCTCCGCCACAATCCGCACCAGGGCAGGATGGGTGGTCACCGCCGCCTCCGGTGGCCGGGCAGCCAGCATGTTCGGCTTGAGCAGCACCAGCTCTCCCGGCCCGGCAAAGGCGCCGATCCCCCCCAGCGGCTCCAGCAGCCGTTCCACCGACTCCCGCAGTTGTTCATACCCATAGCCATCCACATGGCCGATGACGATCCTCTCTTTCACACCCTGTCCCCCGCCTTCTCTCCAGGATTGATTCCCCACCGTGCGCGGTTCGCACGGCCCACACTCTATACCATGGCCCCGACCGCTCCAACTGTTTTCACACCAAGCGCCGCTTCAGCCCCAGAGCGGATGACAGGACATAAGGAGAGAGACTCCATCCACGTTTCCGAGCAGCACACCCAGGATCACCACTCCTCGTTGAAAAAAATCGGCCGTCCTCAAAAAAAGAATTGACGGACCGGCTACGTTATAGTAAAAGATCAATTCTTAAATGAGCCGCTAGCTCAGTCGGTAGAGCACCTGACTTTTAATCAGGTGGTCGTTGGTTCGACCCCAACGCGGCTCACCAAAAACAAGCTGGGACCGCGACGAAGTCGCGGTCCCTTTTTCTGGCACCATACGGGCATATAGCTTAGTTGGTAGAGCAGCCGACTCTTAATCGGCAGGTCCTTGGTTCGAACCCAAGTATGCCCACCAGAAAAAAGACCAACACAAAAAAATGTATTGACAGAAAAACGAAGCTACGATATAAATTCAATTCTCTCGCGGCTGATTGGGCCAACACCGCTTCGGCGGGCCAGTCACGAGACTTAACAAACGTCCCCTTCGTCTAGCCCGGCCCAGGACACCGCCCTTTCACGGCGGCGACACCGGTTCAAATCCGGTAGGGGACGCCAAATTTCAAAAAGGTCATTTCCGCCCCCGGAAGTGACCTTTTTTCTTTGGTACTCCCGGTTTGATTTCGCAAGCAAATCGAAGGGTTGCCTGAAGTTGGGCCTAAGCTCCCCACTACCGAAAGTGGAGTTCGAATACACCAGATTGAGCAATTTGCGCTTTTCATCGGAAACCTGCCGCACATACAGGCTGGAGGCCTTTTGAGCGAGTTCGAGTAAACGCTCGGCGCTGTCGATACTCCCCCCCTTTTCCTGCTTCAATTTCTCCATTTCAAACTTGATGTCGGTCAGCTCGGAGCGGAATTTATTGCTGAGCCGTGTGAACTGGAATGGCGGTGGAGGCATTTCACCATATTGCATTAACTCAATTTCTGTTGTTCCTTCGGCTTTGAGCGACAACGACACAAGCGATGACACCAATACAGTGTACACTGGTAGTTGTCATGCGGTCGGGAATAGCGATTATGCGCCTTCGATCAACTGGCTATCTGAAAACCAACTGGAAATCACATTTAACCCTACACTTGCTGCGCGAGGTGCAAACAAAGCAATCCTCAGAGGATACGCAGTCAATGGTCGCATACAAATAATACATAAGACATCTCTCTGAGTGATGCGGCGTTTTCAACAGTGAAGTCGCTTTCCGTGCAGGAAGCAACCTTTTTGGTTGCCCACCGCGCCACGCATCCATCACCCAGGCCCCCCACTCTACATGCTTCTCCCCGCTTCCCGCAGCGATCGCCGCGACACCCGCCATGCTCCGCAGACTCTTCTTGTATTCTCCGGTTTTTTGGGATAAATAAGGAATTTACGTTTGCTCCGGGCGCGGTTGCCGCCAAACGCTCCCCCCGCGAAAAAAGTGTCACGGATACTGCGCCATGGCCGAAGCGTTCCTTCCGGCCCCCCGGCTCCGTTCGGACACCACCACCGAACCGTTCAGAGGAGACTCCCGTTCGATGCCGTTTCAGCCACCGGGTAGCACCACAATGGAACGCCCCCTCCTGGGATGGTGTCAGCCGAACGCCGTCCCTTGGTGCGCAACAGACCTGGCAGACGCGTTACACCGTCTTCACCAGCCGTTCTTCATCGCCGATCGCTCCGGCACCCTGATCCCGTTGGTACGACCGCATCTGCTGGCTGACGGCGACTCACCGCCACCCGAAGCCCTGCCGCTGCTCGCCTTCGTCCCCCCCTGCCCTCCCGAAAACCTGGGTGCCCCCTCCTTCTGCCGGGACCTGGGTATCCGCTATCCCTATCTGGGCGGCTCCATGGCCAAGGGGATCAGCTCGGTGGAGATCGCGCTGGCCCTGGGCAGGGAAGGAATGCTCGGCTTTTTCGGCGCAGCCGGTCTGACCATCACCCAAGTGGACGAAGCCATCGCCCGGCTCATGGCCGGCGGAATCCCCTTCGGCTGCAACCTGATCCACTCACCCCACGATCCGGAGCTGGAACAGGCCCTGGTGCGACTCTACCTGGAGCGCGGGGTGCGCCTGATCGAGGCTTCGGCTTTCATGAAATTGAGCCTGCCGCTGGTGCGCTACCGCCTGTCAGGCATCGGGCTCACCGACGACGGCACTATCCACACTCCCAACCGGATCATCGCCAAGGTCTCCCGGGAGGAACTGGCGACCCGGTTCTTCGCGCCCCCCCCCGACGAGTATCTGCGCGAACTGGTCGCGGAGGGAGCACTCACCCCCCAGCAGGCGGAATTGGCGGCCCGCATCCCCGTGGCCCAGGAGATCACCGCCGAGGCCGATTCCGGGGGGCACACCGACAACCGGCCGGCCACCGCCCTCTTCCCCACCATCGCTTCCCTGGCTGCCCGCATGCAGGCCACACACGACTATACGATGCCCCTGCGCGTGGGGCTGGGGGGAGGCATCGCCACTCCGGCCGCCGCGGCCGCCGCATTCGCCATGGGGGCCGCCTATATCATGACCGGCTCGGTCAACCAGGCTTGCCGGGAATCGGGCACCTCGGACCAGGTGCGCGCCATGCTGGCCGAAACCCGCCAGGCGGATATGGCCATGGCCCCCTCGGCGGACATGTTCGAGATGGGGGTCAACGTACAGGTCCTCAAGCGCGGCACCATGTTTCCCATGCGCGCCCAGAAACTGTACGAGATCTACCGGGCTTTCCCGAGCCTGGAGGCGATCCCCGCCCCGGAACGGGAGAAGCTTGAAAAGAGCCTCTTCCGGGCGCCCCTTGAGCAGATCTGGGGCATCACCCGGGGTTACTTCCTCAAGCGCGCCCCCCAGCAGGTAAGCCGCGCCGAGCAGGATCCCAAACACCGCATGGCGCTGGTCTTCCGCTGGTACCTGGGACAGGCGGCCCACTGGGCCAAGGACGGCGACAGCTCGCGCACCATCGACTACCAGATCTGGTGCGGTCCGGCCATGGGCGCCTTCAACGAATGGGCCGCCGGTTCCTTTATGGAGCAGCCTGCCAACCGCACCGTAGCAACGGTGGCCCTCAACATCCTCTTCGGCGCGGCGCTCATGGTCCGCGCCGGCAGCCTCCGCTGCCAGGGACTCCCCCTCCCACGGGAGATCCTGGCCGGGGCACCGCTCGAACTCGAACAGATCAAGGAGTATATCTCAGGTGAAAACGTCCGATCCTAAACAGTCTCTTTCCTCCGCTTCGGTACCACTGGCCATCATCGGCATCGGTTGTCTCTTCCCCCAGGCGGATGACATGCACGCCTACTGGTCCAACATAACCGAGGGGGTCGACTCCATCACCGATATTCCGCCCACCCACTGGAAGCTGGCCGACTACTTCGACCAGGACCCCAAGAGCCCGGATCGCACCTACGGCAAGCGGGGCGGGTTCCTCTCCCCCATCGACTTCAACCCCATGGAGTTCAACATCCCTCCCAACGTGCTGGAGGCCATCGACACCTCCCAGCTGCTGGGACTGGTGGCTGCGGGACAGGCTCTCAAGGACGCCGGTTACGGACCGGAACGCGACTACGACCGGAGCCGGGCCAGCGTAATCCTGGGAGTCACCGGCACCCTGGAGCTGGTGATCCCCCTGGGTGCACGCCTGGGCCATCCGGTCTGGAAGCGCGCCCTCAAGGAGTCCGGGGTGGACAAGAACGTTGCCGACGACGTGGTGCAGCGCATCTCCGACGCCTACGTTCCCTGGCAGGAAAACTCCTTTCCCGGACTCTTGGGCAACGTGGTGGCCGGCCGAATCAGCAAGCAGTACGACCTGAACGGCACCAACTGCGTGGTGGACGCGGCCTGCGCCAGCTCCTTCGGCGCCCTGCACCTGGCAGCCATGGAGCTTGCCACCGGCACGTCGGACATGGTCGTCACCGGCGGCATCGACACCTTCAACGACATCTTCATGTACATGTGCTTCAGCAAGACCCCGGCACTCTCCCCCAGCGGCAACGCCAAACCGTTCGACGCATCGGCGGACGGCACCATCCTGGGCGAGGGGCTGGGGATCGTGGTCATCAAGCGCCTGGCTGACGCGGAACGGGACAACGACCGGATCTACGCGGTGATCCGCGGCATCGGCTCATCCAGCGACGGCAAGGGGGACGCCATCTACGCCCCCAGCGCGGCCGGCCAGAAACGGGCACTGCTGAACGCCTATGAGCGCGCCGGCGTCGCCCCGGAAACCATCGGCCTGGTGGAGACCCACGGCACCGGCACCAAGGTGGGAGACGTGGTGGAAGTCAGCGCACTGCGCGACATCTACGGAGAGGCGGAAACCCCCTGGTGTTCCTTGAGCTCGGTCAAATCACAGATCGGCCACGCCAAGGCCGCCGCCGGCGCCGCCGGCCTGATCAAGGCGGCCCTGGCCCTGCACCACAAGGTGCTCCCCCCCACCATCAAGGTCACAAATCCGCTCCGGGAAGTGACCGGCGGGGCAACCCCCTTCTACCTGACAACGGAGAAACGCCCCTGGCTCCCCCGCGGAGAAGCGCCGCGCCGCGCCGGCGTCAGCGCCTTCGGCTTCGGCGGTTCCAACTTCCATCTGGTGCTGGAAGAGTACCGTTCCCGCAAGGAAGCGGTGGAGTGGAACGGAAACGTGCAGATCATCTCCTTCTCCGCTGCTGATACGGCTGAACTTGAACGGGCCCTGGACGGCGTGCCGGTCAACGCTTCCTGGAGCGACCTGAGACGGGTGGCGGCCGCCAGCCGTGCCTCCTTCGACCCGGCGGCCCCCTGCCGCCTGGCCCTGGTGCTGGAGCAGGGCCGGACCGAACCGGCCGCGCTGGTGACCAATGCCAGGACCATGCTGGCCAAAAAACCGGACTCGTCCTGGAACACGCCCGACGGCGCCTTCTTCGGCAGGGGTGAACAACCGGGGAGCCTGGCCATGCTCTTCCCCGGCCAGGGGACCCAGTACACCGGTATGCTCAGGGACCTGGCCTGCCGCTTTCCCCAAGCACTGGAGACTCTGGCCACGGCCGACAGCGGCTTCGACTCCGGGGACGGGAGGCTCCTCTCCGACCTGATCTATCCTCCCAGCTCCTTTGACGCCGAAACCAGGAAACGGCGGGAAGACGAGCTGCGGGCCACCCAGACGGCCCAGCCGGCCATCGGCGCGGTCAGCCTGGCCGCCCTGAGGGTCCTTCAGTCGTTCAACGTTCTCCCCGAGGCGGTAGCCGGTCACAGCTACGGCGAACTGACCGCCCTCTGCGCCGCCGGTTGCTACGACGAGGCAACGTTCCACGAGCTGTCCCGCCTGCGCGGCAGCCTGATGGCCGAAGGAAGCGGCGACCGGGGGAGCATGCTGGCGGTGCAGGCCCCCCTGGCAACGGTGGAGAGCGTCATCGCCGAATCGGGGCTGGAGCTGGTGATCGCCAACCGCAACGCCCCCTTGCAGGCTGTCCTGTCCGGCGGCAGTACCGAGGTCCGGCGGGCAGCCACGCTCTTCGGCGAAAAAGGGATCAACGCTACACAGCTCCCGGTTGCGGCGGCCTTCCACAGCAGCCTGGTGGCGGACGCCGCCGTTCCCTTCCAGGCGGCCCTCGAATCGAGGGCGTTCCATGCTCCCCGCATTCCGGTCTTTGCCAACAGCATCGCGGCCGAGTATCCGGCCGACCAGACCCAGGCCAAGTCCCTGCTGGCGAACCAGCTGGCCAGGCCGGTGGAATTCGTGGCCCAGATCGAAGCCATGCATGCAGCCGGTGTCCGCACCTTCCTGGAGGTGGGTCCCGGCGCCCGCCTGACCGGACTGGTTTCCGCCATCCTGGGTGCACGCGAGCATGTGGCCCTGGCCCTGGACGCATCGTCCGGAGCCCGCTCCGGCATGGCCGACCTGGCCCGTTCCCTGGCCCGCCTGGCGGTACTGGGCTACGGCGTCGGACTCTCCGCCTGGGATGGCGACTACCAGCCGCCCGTGGCGGGCGCCAGGAAGCCGGCCATGACCGTGCCGATCTGTGGCGCCAACTACGTGAAACCGAAGCCCCAGCGTCCGGCGGTCACCCGACCTGCCCCCGTTTCCGTACAACCGGTTCAGGCCGCGGCGTCCCAACCGGCCGCCCCAGCGACTTCAGCATCGGTCCCCGATCCCCGGTCACCGGTTCCCGTTTATCCGGCTACCGGTTCCCAGTCCCCGGTCCCTGATTCCTGCTTCACCCCCTCCCGCGACGCCCTGGCGGAATCGCTGAGAATCACCCGGGAGGGGATCTCCGTGCTGCAGAAAATGCAGGAGGATACCGCCCAGCTGCACCGCCTCTTCCTGGAGGGGCAGGAAACCGCCGGCCGTACCATCCAGACCCTGCTGGAACAACAGCAGCACCTCCTGCAAGGGGGGGTGAGCGTTCCGCTGTCCTCCCCCGGACCGGTGAGCCGGCCTGAACCCATCCCCGTGACGGAACTCCGCCCCGCCGTTTCGCCCGCGCCCGCCGTGCCACCCACTACCCCGGAGCTTTCCCCCGCCCCAACCGGAGACATGGTCACCCCGATCCTCATGGCCGTGATCAGCGAGAAGACCGGTTATCCGGTGGAGATGCTGGAGCCGGACATGGGCATGGACTCGGACC
>CAZIUE010000014.1:19105-119152 GCA_964542535.1 uncultured Pelobacter sp.
CCATCGGCCCCGAGCATCTGGGAACCATGAAGACCCTGGGACAGATCGCGGCACATCTGGCCACAGGAGCGGCTGCGACACCGGCCGCGACCCCGCCCCACGCGGCGCCAGCCCCGGGCCTCTCCCTGGAGAGCGTCACCCGGACCCTCATGGCCGTGATCAACGACAAGACCGGTTATCCGGTGGAGATGCTGGAGCCGGACATGGGCATGGACTCGGACCTGGGCATCGACTCCATCAAACGGGTGGAGATCCTCTCCACCTTGCAGGAGCGGCTCCCCGGAGCGCCCGCCATCGGCCCCGAGCATCTGGGAACCATGAAGACCCTGGGACAGATCGCGGCACACCTGGCCACAGGAGCAGCTGCGCCGGCAGCGCCGGCCGACTCCCCACGGGAGGGGCAGGCAGTTCCGCCGGAACCGCGGTCCACGACGCCGGCAGGCCAGGACCCGTCCCCCCTCAGGCGCAGCACCATCGCGGCAATCCCCCTGAAGGAAGCGCCGGAGACATTGTCCCTGGCCAACGGGGAGCTGTGGGTCATCGACGACGGCTCAACGCTTTCCACCGACCTGTGCGACCTGCTGACGGCCGACGGCCGACCGGCACGGCTCCTCTCCCTGGAACAGGCCCGTGAGGAGGCGCCCGCCGCCGACCTGGCCGGATTGGTGATCATCGCTCCGGACCAGGGTTCCGACGACGACTTCCTCCAGCAGGCTTTCCTGCTTCTGAAAAGCGCCGCCCCCCCCCTGCGCCGGGCCGGCGCCACCGGCGGCGCCCTGCTGACCACCGTCTCACGCCTGGACGGCTGCTTCGGCTGCGGAGCAGCGAGCGAGCTGATCGACCCGCTCTCCGGAGGACTGGCCGGACTGGCCAAGACCGCCGGCCACGAATGGTCCGAGGTCTGGTGCAGGGCCATGGACCTGGGACCCTTTCCCGACAGCCGGGAGGCGGCACAGGCCCTGGCGCGGAACCTGCTGACCAGGGGACCGGTGGAACTGGGACTTTCCCCTTCCGGCCCCATGGCCCTGGAAACGGTCGACCTCCCCCCCCGGGAATCATCCGTTGTGCCGCCGATCCGCGAAGGTGAGGTGGTGGTGATCACCGGCGGAGGTCGGGGGGTGACCACCGAAGCGGCCCTGGCCCTGGCCCGGTCCTGTCGCCCCCTGCTGGTGCTGCTGGGCAGGAGCAGGCTGCTCAGCGACGAGCCGTCCTGGCTGACTCACCTGACCGACGAGGGAGCCATCAAGCGGGCCATCCTGGAACATGCCGCGGAGAAGCTGCATCCCAAAGCCATCGAAGAACAGTACCGGGCCTTGAAGGCGGGACGGGAACTGCGGGAAACCCTGGCACGGATCGAGGCAACCGGCGCCCGAGCCGTCTACCACTCCGTGGACATCCGCGACAGTCATGCGGTGGACCAACTCCTGCACCGCATCCGCGCCGATCACGGTCCCATCCGCGGCCTCATCCACGGCGCCGGCGTCCTGGCGGACCGCCTGATCACGGACAAGACCCTGGAGCAGTTCACCATGGTCTACGGCACCAAGGTGGCCGGGCTGCGCTCGCTGCTGGAGGCCACCGCCGGAGACGACCTGCGCTTCATCGCCCTGTTCTCCTCCACCACCGGCCGCTTCGGCCGTACCGGTCAGGTGGACTACGCCGTAGCCAACGAGGTACTCAACAAGCTGGCCCAGGCCGAGGCGCGACGCCGTCCCGGCTGCCGTTGCGTCAGCATCAACTGGGGTCCCTGGGACGGCGGCATGGTCACCCCTGCCTTGAAGAAGGTCTTCGCCGATGAGGGGATCGGCCTGATCGGCCTCCGCCAGGGAGGCGAGCTGCTGATGAACGAGATCGCCATCCCCGACGCCCCGGTTGAGGTGGTCGCCATGGCCTCCGTCGGCACGGCGCTCACCCCCCGCCGCCCGGCAGCGACCCGGCAGCTGGGCGAGATCTTCTCCCTCAGGCTCAGCGTGGAGGACTACCCCTTCCTGCGCTCCCACGTCATGGACGGCAAGGCGGTACTCCCCATGGCGGTGATGGTGGAATGGCTCTCCCACGGCGCGCTGCACGACAACCCCGGTTTTCGTTTCCACGGCTTCAACGACCTGCGCATCTGCAAGGGGGTCGTCTTCGAGCACGACGCCCCCTACACCGTTCGTATCCTGGCCGGCAGGGCTGAGAAGCGGGATTCCCTCCACATCGTGACCGTGGAGCTGGTCGGTTCCGTCAGCGGGGGAACCGACCAGCTGCACGCCCGGGGTGAGATCGTCCTGGCCAGGAAACTCCCCGAGGGGATCCGCTCCATCCCTGATCCGCCGTCCACCCCCTATACCCCCCTGGGGGGCCGGATCTACGACCCACGGCGGCTGTTCCACGGCCCTGACCTGCACGGCATCGAGCAGGTGGAGAGCTGCTCCGAACGGGGCATCTCGGCTCTGGTGAAGACAGCCCCCCAACCGGCCGGCTGGATCAGGACCCCCTTCCGCAGCGACTGGATCAGCGACCCGCTCTCCCTGGACAGCGCCTTCCAGATGATGATCCTCTGGAGCTTCCAGCGCTTCGGCGCCGGATCACTCCCCTGCTTCGCCGGGCGGTTCCGGCAGTACCACGACAGCTTCCCCCGTGACGGGGTCCAGGTGGTCATCCGCGTCACCTCCGAGCGGGAGCACGGCGCCACGGCCGACATGGAATTCCTGGAGCGCGGCAGCGGCAAGCTGGTGGCGCGCCTGGAGGGGTACGAGTGCGTCATCGACCCGGCCCTGTCCCGGGCCTTCCAGCACAACCAGCTATCCCGAACGGCCACGGGCACACTGAGAGCCGCCTGACGATGCATCAGTTTTCATCCATCGCGATCGTAGGAATCGGCGGCATCTTTCCCGATGCCCCGGACCTGGCCCGTTTCTGGGACAACATCCGCATGGCCAGAAGCGCCAGCCGGGTGGCCCCGGAGGGGCGCTGGCAGCTGCCGGTGGAGCAGGCCTACCACCCCGAGGTGGGGAGGCCCGACCAGGTCTATTCACGTCATGGCTGCTTCATCGACCAGATCCCCTCTGCCGCCGGCCTGGAGGGATTGGCGCCCGGCTTCCTGCTGCCCGAGGGGATCGACCCGCTCTTCCACCTGGCGATCCATGCGGGCAAGCAGGCCTTCGACGACGGTGTCACCGAGCCGCTGGACCGCTCCCGCATCGGCGTCATCATCGGCAACCTGGCCCTACCCAGCGAGGCGTCGTCCCGGCTGGCCCGGCAGTGGCTGGGCAGGACCTTTGAGGAAAAGCTGCTGGGGCACGCGGCAGCGGGGGAGACGGTCAACCCGCTCAACCGCTACGTGGCCGGCCTGCCGGCGGGGATGCTGGCCAGCGCCCTCGGCCTCGGCGGGACCCGCTTCACCCTGGACGCGGCCTGCGCCTCCTCCCTCTACGCCATCAGACTTGCCTGCGACGAACTGCTCTCCGGACGGGCCGACGCCATGCTCAGCGGCGGCATCTCCCGCCCCGACCCGCTCTACACCCAGATGGGGTTCTCCCAGCTGCGCGCCCTGTCACGGCGTGGTATCTGCTCTCCCTTCGACGCCTCGGGCGACGGCCTGGTGGTTGGCGAGGGGGCCGGCATCTTCCTGCTCAAGCGCATCGAAGACGCCCTGGCCCAGGGGGACCGGATCTACGGCGTTATCCGCGGCATCGGCCTGACCAACGACGTGGGGGGGAGCCTTCTGGCGCCGCTCTCCGAGGGGCAACTGCGCGCCATGCGCGCCGCCTACGCCCGGGCAGGGTGGGAGCCGTCCGATGTGGACCTGATCGAATGCCACGCCACCGGCACCCAGGTGGGAGACGCCACCGAAGTGGCCAGCCTGCGGGAGCTGTGGGGCCCGGCCCATCCTGGGGGAAACGGCTGCGTCATCGGCTCCATCAAGTCCAATATCGGCCACCTGCTCACCGCGGCCGGCGCCGCGGCCCTGACCAAGGTGCTGCTGGCCATGGCCGAAGAGGAGCTCCCCCCCACCGCCAACTTCAGTTCGCCCCAGCCGGGCATGGACCTGGACAACAGCCCTTTCCGGGTTCTGAGCACGGCCCTGCCCTGGGAGCGTCGCGGCAAGGGAATCCCCCGCCGGGCAGCGGTGAGCGCCTTCGGTTTCGGCGGCATCAACGCCCACCTGCTGGTGGAGGAGTGGCTGCCCGAGAGCGGCCGTCCCCGTCCGGGGAGGCACGAACAGAAACCCAAACCGCGTCCCGCCGTGGCGGTAGTGGGCATGGATGCCCGTTTCGGCCCCTGGCAATCGCTCCGTTCCTTCCAGGAGCGGGTCCTGGGAGGCGGCCCAGGGACCCTTCCCACCCCGCCCACCAAGTGGTGGGGCGCCCCGGAGAGCGCCTGGTTCCGGGAACAGGGGCTGGGGGCCCCCCCCTTCAACGGCTTCTATCTGGACGAACTGGCCGTGGCAACGGACCGCTTCCGCATCCCCCCCCGCGAGATGGAGGAGATGCTGCCCCAGCAGCTGCTGATGCTGTCCTCGGCCGCCGCGGCCATGGACGACGCCGGCCTGGGCAGGGAGGACAACCTGCGCAGCGGCGTTTTCATCGGCATTGCCCTGGACCTGAACAGCACCACCTTCAGCGTGCGCTGGTCCCTGGCCGGGCAGGCCCCGGACTGGGCCAGGGAACTGGGGCGGGAGCTGTCGGAAGAGGAACTGGCCGACTGGATCGCCCGGCTGCGGGACGACGCCTGCCCCCCCCTGACCGCCAACCGTACCATGGGGGCCCTGGGAAATATCGTCGCCAGCAGGATCGCCCGGGAGTTCCGGGTGGGAGGCCCCAGCTTTGCCCTGGCAGGGGAGGAAAACTCAGGCATCCGCTCCCTGGAAACGGCCCTGCGCATGCTCCAGGCCGGCGAAATCGACCGGGCCCTGGTGGGTGCCGTGGATCTGGCCGGCGACCTGCGCAGCGTACTGGGCCGACACGCCCACAGCCCCTTCTCCGCCTCGGGGCGGGGACTCCCCTTTGACCAGCGGGCCGACGGCACCCTGGTGGGCGAGGGAGCGGCCTGCCTGGTGCTCAAGCGCCTGGAGGACGCCGAACGGGACGGTGACCGCATCTACGCGGTCATCCGCGGCATCGGCAGTTCCGGGGGAGAGATCGTCGCCCCCGGCCGGGAAAGCTATTACCGGGCCCTGGAACGGGCCTACGGCGAGGCCGGGATCGACCCGGCCACGGTCGGCTACCTGGAGGCGCACGCCAGCGGCCTGCCAGAAGAGGACCGCATGGAGGCGGCCTCCCTGGCCGGCTTCTTCGGCACCGCCCCCACGGACGACGCCCCTCCCCGGCGGGAGCGCTCCTGCGCCGTCTCCAGCGTGGCCGCCGACATCGGCCAGTGCGGCGCCGCCTCGGGGCTGGCCTCGCTGGTGCGGGCCTGCCTGGCGCTCTACCAGGAGATCATTCCCCCCTGCCGCGGCCTGGAGACTCCCTGCGACGAGCTGGCGCTTCCCGGCCCGCTGCACCTCCCCCGCGCCCCGCGCTACTGGCTGCGCAACCGGGGCGAGGGGCCGCGGCGCGCCGGAGTCAGCGTCTTCGGTACGGACGGCGGGTGCGGCCACGTGGTGCTGGAGGGGTGGGACAACCAGCCCCAGCGTTTCGAAACGGAACGCCTGGCCCCCCTGGGTCCGGGATCGGAGTGTCTCTTCACCCTCTCCGGAGAGGGGCCGACCGAACTGGCCCGCGGCCTGGCACTGCTGCACCAACGCGCCGCCCATGTGGCCGACGACGGCATAGGGAACCTGGCCCGCGAGTGGCACCAGCGCACTCCCGAGACAACGTCCCATCCCCGCGCCCTGGCCCTGGTGGCCCGCAACCGGGACGAGCTTACGGCCCTGATCGAACGGGGCCAGGAGCTGCTGGCCGGGGGTGACTCGGCATCCCGGTTCCCCCCCCTGCCTCCCCTCCACGACCGGTTGTTCTATTCCCCCGCCCCCCTGGGGCTGAAGGGGAAGCTGGCTTTCGTGTTCCCCGGCTCCGGCAACCACTACCCGGGCATGGGCATGGAGCTCTCCTGCCGCTGGCCGGAAGTCCTGCGCACCCAGGATGAGGACAACCTCTACCTGCGCAGCCAGTTTCAGCCGGAACGTTTCTGGAACGGCGCTCCTTCGGACGAGATCGACGACGACCACCGGGCGGTGCTCTTCGGCCAGGTGGCCATCGGCTGCCTGGCCAGCGACCTGGTGCGCGGCTTCGGCGTGGAGCCCCAGGCAGCCATCGGCTACAGCCTGGGGGAATCGGCGGCCCTGTTCGCCCTGGGGGCCTGGCACGACCGGGACGCCATGCTCAGCCGCATGCACAACTCCACCCTGTTCACCCGCGACCTGGCCGGAGAGTGCCGGGCGGCCCGGAGCGCCTGGGGCCTGCCCGAGGGAAGCCCGGTCCGGTGGAGCATCGGCGTGCTGGCAGCACCGGCAACGGAACTGCGCGCAGCCCTGGAGGGGGTGGAACGGGTCTACCTGCTGATCATCAACAGTCCCGATGAATGCGTGATCGGCGGCGACGCCGAGGGGGTGAGAGCAGTGGTAGAGCGGGTCGGACGCCCCTTCTTCCCCCTGCGCGGGGTAACCACGGTCCACTGCCCGGTGGCCCGGGAGGTGGCCGACCCCTACCGCCGGCTGCACCTGTTCCCCACCACCCCGCCCCCAGGGGTGCGCTTCTACAGCGGCGCCAGGAACCGGGCCTACGAGCCCAACCGGGAGAGCGCCGCCGATTCGATCCTGGCCCAGGCTCTGGAGGGGATCGACTTCCCCGCCACCATCCGGCAGGCCTACGACGACGGGGTCCGGTTGTTCCTGGAGATGGGACCGGGCAGCTCATGCAGCAGGATGATCGGCCGCATCCTGGAGGGGCATCCCCACCTGGCCCGCTCCCTCTGCCACCAGGGACAGGACCCGGTTTCCGGGCTGATCCGACTGCTGGCCCAGCTGACCGCGGAACGGGTGCCCCTGGACCTGTCCCCCCTCTTCGCCACGGCAACCGTCGGTCCTCTGGAGATCCGGCGCGCCACCCTGATGCGGGTCCCCTGCGGGGGGACTCCCTTCCAGCCGGCCCTGCCGCAACGCCGCGGCCAGCCGTTCGTGACGGACCAGGTCCCTGCTCCCGCTGCCGTCCCCCTCCCAAGGGGAGGATGGAGCGGGGATGGGGCCACGGAAGCAGCGGAGCCCCCACACCGTTCCCCACTCCCCGGGGGAGCGGGAGACGGATTCCGCCCCCAACGGGAATCGGGGGAGCCGGTGCTCCATGACCGGGTCATCCGCGACTTCGCCGCCTCACAGCAGGCCCACGTCAGGGCTCATGAGGCCTACCTGCGCGTATCCGAGAACCTGACCGGCGGCATGCTCCAGGCCCTGCGGCTCCAGGCGGCCCTGACCCGGGTCCTGGGGGACGACCTGCCGGCCTCTCTCCCGGAACAGTCCCCCCCCCATCCCGTCCTCCCCACGGAAGGGGGAGGAGCAGTGGCCACCCCCTACCCGGCGGCACCGGCCGTTCCCTGCGTCTTCGCCCGGGAGATGTGCCTGGAGTTCGCCCGGGGGAGCGTGGGGCGGATGCTGGGCCCCGAGTTCGCCCCGGTGGACGGTTTTCCCACCCGGGTGCGACTGCCGGACGAGCCGCTGATGCTGGTGGACCGCATCACTGCCCTGGAGGGGGAGCCGCGCTCCATGACCCACGGCCGGGTGGTGACCGAGCACGACATCCTGGCCGATGCCTGGTACCTGGACGGCGGCCGCATACCCACCTGCATCGCCGTGGAGGCCGGCCAGGCCGACCTCTTCCTCTCCGGCTACCTGGGGATCGACTTCATCACCCGCGGCCAGGCGGTCTACCGCCTGCTGGACGCGGTGGTCACCTTCCACCGCCCGCTGCCAACGGCCGGGGAGACCATCCGCTACGACATCCGCATCGAGCGTTTCTTCCGCCAGGGGGATACCTGGCTGTTCCGCTTCCGCTTCGACGCCACCGTGGGGGGGGAGCCGCTCATGACCATGCGGGACGGCTGCGCCGGCTTCTTCACCAGCCGGGAGCTGGATGCGGGCAAGGGGATCGTTCGGCCTGCCGTCGACCCGCGCCCCACCCGGGGGGAGCTGCCGGACGACTGGAGGGAACTGGTCCCCCTGGCTCGGGAAGGGTACGACGCCGGGCAACTGGACCGCCTGCGCCAGGGAGATCTGGCCGGCTGCTTCGGCCCGGAGTTCTCCCGCCTCAGCCTGAAGCGCCCCCTGACCATCCCCGGTGGGGCCATGCGGCTGGTGCACCGGGTGCGGGAGATCGACCCCACCGGCGGACGCTACGGCCTCGGCCAGATCATCGCCGAGGCGGATATCCATCCCGACGACTGGTTCATCACCTGCCACTTCGTGGACGACCGGGTCATGCCCGGAACCCTCATGTACGAATGCTGCCTGCACACCCTGCGCATCCTGCTGCTGCGCAGGGGATGGGTGGCGGAGGACGGTACGGCAGCCTGGGAGCCGCTCCCCGGCGTCAACAGCCGCCTGCGCTGCCGCGGTCAGGTACTGGAGAGCACTCAGGTGGTCACCTACGAGGTGGCCATCCGCCGGCTGGGCTTTGGTCCGGAACCGTTCGCCATCGCCGACGCCCTGATGTACGCCGACGGCAAGCCGATCGTGGAGATCGGCGACATGTCGGTGCGCCTGACCGGCACCAGCCGGGAAGCGCTGGAGCAGCTCTGGCAGGGGACGACAGGTTCCCGGTTCCTCCCTCCCCTTCAAGGGGAGAGTCGGGGTGGGAATGGGGTCGATGATGTCCGCAGGCCGGCCATCCACACCAAGGAGCAGATCCTGGCCTTCAGCAACGGCAACCCCTCCGAGGGATTCGGCGAGCCGTACCGGATCTTCGACCACGAGCGGAGGATCGCTCGGCTCCCCGGTCCACCGTTCCAGTTCATGGACCGGATCACCGCCGTGGAGGGGGAACCATGGCGCATGGTCCCCGGTCCCCGGGTGGAGGCCCAGTACGACATTCCGGCCGATGCCTGGTACTTCGCCGCCGAGCGCCAGAACCGCATGCCCTTCGCCGTGCTCCTGGAGGCGGCCCTGCAACCCTGCGGCTGGCTGGCCGCCTACGTGGGATCAGCCCTCACCTCTCCCACCGACATCTCCTTCCGCAACCTGGGGGGAAATGCGGTCCGGCACCGGGACGTCACGCCGGAGAGCGGCACCCTGACCATGGCCGCGACTCTGAGAAAGGTGGCCACCAGCGGCGGCATGATCATCCAGGAGTACGACTTCTCCGTTACCGACGGCCGGGGGATGGTCTACGACGGGGAGACCATGTTCGGCTTCTTCTCCCGGGAAGCCCTGGCCTCCCAGGTGGGAATCCGTGACGCCGCCCCCTATCTCCCCACCCCCGGGGAAGAGCAGCGCGGCCTGAGCCGGGATTTCCCCGACCATCCCCCCTTTCCGGAGCCCAGGCTGCGCATGATCGACCGCATCGAGCTGTTCGTCCCGGACGGAGGACCGGCCGGGCTGGGGTACCTGCGGGGGATCAAGGAGGTGGACCCGGAGGAGTGGTTCTTCACGGCCCACTTCTACCAGGACCCGGTCACCCCCGGTTCCCTGGGACTGGAGTCGTTCCTGCAGCTGGTCAAGTTCGTTGCGGTGGAGCGCTGGGGCTGGCAGGCGGGATCGGTTCTGAGTCCCGCGGCCCCGGGCCATGGTCACCGCTGGCTCTATCGGGGACAGGTGGTGCCGACCGACAGCCGGGTGACGGTGGAAGCCTGGATTACGGCCCGTGACGACGAACAACGCCTGCTCAGGGCGGACGGCCTGCTCTCCGTGGACGGCCGCCCCATCTACCAGATGAACGATTTCACCCTCGCCATGGAGCGTCCCTGATTCCGGTTTCACATCAATAGATGACCTGAATAGCACTAATCTTCAGCTGGGCTGAATTCAACGTTCCCCCCTTTGAAAAAGGGGGGCTGGGGGGGATTTATCGGCGGTGGCATCAGAGGCAAATCCCCCTAAATCCCCCTTTTCAAAGGGGGACTTTGCGCGGCATTGGTGCCGGCTTAAGATTAGTACTAAGTTTCGGGTTGAATTTGAAATGGAATAAGGCCTCCGGCAGGCCACCCTTTTTTGAGAGGCAGCAATGAAATATCAAAGAGTTACCTTAGAGGCCTTTGGGTATCAGCTGGCGCCGGTGGTGATCTCCACCAGCGACCTGGAGGCGCGCCTGGAGCCGCTCTACCGGCAGCTCCACATCGCTCCGGGGCAACTGCAAGCCATGACCGGCATCCGCGAGCGCCGCTGGTGGGAGCCCGGCTATCCCCTCTCCCAGGGGGCCATCGCGGCGGGGAAAAAAGCCCTGGCGGCCAGCGCCGTCCCGGCCGACCAGATCGGCGCCCTGGTCTACGCCGGGGTCTGCCGGGAGCAGTTCGAGCCCGCCACCGCCTGTCGCGTGGCCCACGGCCTGGAGATCAACGGCCAGGCAGCGGTGTTCGACATCTCCAACGCCTGCCTGGGAGTGCTGAACGGCATCCTGGACCTGGCCAACCGCATCGAGTTGGGGCAGATCAGGGCCGGCATGGTGGTCTCCTGCGAGAGCGCCCGGGAGATCAACGAGATCATGATCGAGCGCATGCTGAAGGAACGGCGCATGGACCACTTCGCCTCGTCCCTGGCCACCCTGACCGGCGGTTCCGGGGCGGTGGCGGTGCTGCTCACCGACGGCTCCTTCTCCGGGGATAAGCGGCGCAGGCTGCTGGGCGGGGTCTCCCTGGCCGCGCCGGAGCACCACCGGCTCTGCCTGTGGGGAATGGTCCCGGACGCCGGCGGCGGCTACCAGCAGGTCATGGCCACCGACGGGGTCAACGTCATGAACCACGGGGTTGAACTGGGCAAACGCACCTGGAACGCCTTCCTCCGCCACCTGGGGTGGAGCGCGGAACAGGTGGACCAGGTGATCTGCCACCAGGTCGGTTCTGCCCACCAGAGCGCCATCCTGGCGGCCCTGGGCCTTTCCGACGACCGCGATTTCACTACCTACGAGTACCTGGGAAACATGGGCACGGTTTCCCTGCCGCTGACCGCTGCCCTGGCTGCCGAGCGGGACATCCTGCTCCCCGGCGACCGGGTGGCGCTGCTGGGCATCGGCAGCGGCCTGAACTGCCTGATGCTGGGAGTGGAGTGGTGAGCGATCTCCTGAAAGACCACTACCCCTTCGAGAGCCGCTCTCTTGACCTGGACGGCCTGGCCTACCACTACCTGGACGAGGGGAACGGCCCGCCGGTGGTCATGCTGCACGGCAATCCCAGCTGGTCGTTCTATTACCGCGACCTGGTCCGGGAACTCTCCGCAAGCTGTCGCTGCATCGTCCCGGACCACATCGGCTGCGGCCTGTCGGACAAACCGGAGGATGGACGCTACGACTACACCCTGGCCCGACGGGTGGAAGACCTGGAACGGTTGCTGGATCAGCTGAACCTCACCGATGGCATCAGCCTGGTGCTCCACGACTGGGGCGGCATGATCGGCATGGCCTATGCCCTGCGCCACCCGGAACGCATCCGCCGGCTGGTGGTGATGAACACCGCGGCCTTCCACCTCCCCCAGGGCAAGCGGTTCCCCCTGGCGCTCAGGATCTGCCGCGATACCCGGCTGGGGGCCCTGCTGGTGCGCGGCTTCAACGCCTTCAGCCTGGCGGCCTCCTTCGTGGGGTGCACACGGAATCCGTTGTCCCGAGAGCTGCGCCGACTCTACCGCCTCCCCTACGGCAGCTGGAACGACCGCATCGCCACCCTGCGCTTCGTCCAGGACATCCCGCTCGCCCCCGGCGACCGCTGCTTCGAACTGGTAAGCGCCGTGGAACAGGGGCTGGAGCGTTTCCGGAACCTGCCGCTGCTCCTCCTCTGGGGGGAGCGGGACTTCGTCTTCGACCGCCACTTCCTGGCGGAGTGGCGGCGCCGTTTCCCGGAAGCCGAGGTGCATTCCTTTGCCGACGCTGGCCACTACGTCCTCGAGGACGCGAGGGACGAGGCGCTTCCCCTCATCACCGAGTTTCTGCGGCGCAGCCGGTGAATCGCGCTCCCGTCCCCTTGGGCAGGGGTGCGGGACAATCTTTTCAGGCAGGAGACGAGGATCATGGTCAACAGTACAAAAGTTGCGGACGACATCTTCATGGTACCCTGGGACCAGGGCAACGGCGTGATCAGGCGCGAGGCCTGGCTGTCTTCGGACGGCGCGGTTCGCCGCTACCAGCTGGCCTATCTGAACCAGGACATCTGCGCAGGGGACAACGGACGGGTGCTGGGGCTGGAGTACGACGGCGGAGAACTGAGGGAGTATCGCATGGGAACGCACGCGTCCAGAGCCTTCGACTCCCTGGAAGAGCTGGAACGGCACTTCGACCGGAGCTGGAACGAGCTCCCCCGGCCCAGCGATCCCCCCACCGGCAGGGGCGCCGGCCAGACGCTCCCACCCGATGACCAGGGGGAGTACGCGGAAACCCGGAGGATGAAGCTGAGCATCACCAAGGGTGCTGCCGCGGATTTCTTCCGCCGGGGGAGGGAGCTGGCCGCCATGCTGGACCGGGGAGAACGCCCCGAACCGCACAAGGTGATCATGTACGGCTCCCGCATGGACCTGTGCTATACCCAGAAGCCCAAGACGGAATGGGCCAGCCTGCGCGAAAGGTTGGCCGCGGGGGAGACAACGGCGTTCGAATAATCCGGAGGGTAGCTATTGCACGTAAAAAGAGCAGGGCGGCCAGACGACCGCCCTGCTCTTTATTCATGCTTCATCACGGCTGCAGCCACACCCGGCCTTGGACGCGGACATCCGTCAGAAACTCTCCAGCAGCTGCGCCTCTTGCCCGCCGAACAGCCTGTCCAGGTCCAGCACGATCAGCAGCCGCTCGGCGTGGTTGATGACGCCGTTGATGCACTCCTGGGCCATGGCTCCCTGGGATACGGTCGGGGGAGGCTGGATATCGGCTGCCGCGACACGCAGCACCTCGGCAACCGCGTCAACCACGAATCCGGTGGTTCCCTCTCCCACCTCCATGACCAGAATCCGCCTGCGGTGGTCAGCCTCGCCGTCGCACATGCCGAAGCGCCGACGCAGGGAGATGATCGGCAGCACCGCGCCGCGCAGGTTGATGATACCGTCCACGTACCCGGGCGTATTGGGCATGCTGGTGATCTGGGGCATGCGGATGATCTCCCGTACCTTCATTACGTCAACCCCGTACTCCTCGCCCCCCAGTTCAAAACTGACCAGCTGGATCAGCTCCCGGGAGGCACCAGTACTCTCCCCTACAACCGATGGCAGGTTGCTCATGGCGACGCTCCTCCTAGGACAGCCGGAAGCGGCTGACGAGACTCTGCAACTCTTCGGCCTGACCGGCCAGCTGGGCGGCGGCCTTGGCGGTCTCCTCGGCTCCCTGGGCCGTGGCGTGGACGACCTCGTTGATCTGCTGGATGTTGCTGGTCACCTCGCCGGTGGTCGCGGTCTGTTCCTCGGCGGCTGTGGCGATCTGGTTGACCTGCATGCTGACTTCGTTGATCCGCTCCAGGATCTCCTCCAGAGCCCGACCCGATTTCTGCGACGATTCCGCTCCCTTTTCCACTTCGCGCACCCCCTCGTCCATGGCAGTGACCGCTTCCTGGGTTTCCTTCTGGATGGCCTTGATCATCTCCCCGATCTCCCGGGTGGCCTTGGTGGTCCGCTCCGCCAGGGCCCGCACCTCATCGGCAACCACGGCAAAGCCGCGGCCCTGTTCTCCGGCACGGGCCGCCTCGATGGCCGCGTTCAGCGCCAGCAGATTGGTCTGGTCGGCGATATCCTCGATGGTGCCGATGATCTCCCCGATCTGGTCCGAGCGGGTCCCCAGGGCCTCGATGGTTCTGGAGGTTTCACGCACGCGGTCGGCGATCACGTTCATGCCGGTGATGGTCTCGTTGACCACCTGGGCGCCGGAGGTGGCCGATTCGCTGGTCTGGCGGGAGGCATCGGCGGCCATGGAGCAGTTCCGGGCGATATCGCTGCTGGTTGCCGACATCTCCTCGCTGGCGGTGGCCACGGTATTGGCCTGGCAGGACACCTCCTCCGCGCCGGTGGCGATCTGGGTGGCGGTGGAATGCAGCTGGTTGGAGGCCGCGGCGATCCCCGACGAGATATCCACGGTGCGGGAGATCATGTCGCGCAGGTTGCGCACCATGTACCCCAGGCGCTCCATGAGCAGGCCGGTCTCGTCCCTGCCCGTGGAGGAAACCTGGATGGTCAGGTTGCCGTCGGCAAGGGCATCGGCGACTCTGACCCCCTCGGCCAGGGGGCGAGTGATGCTGAGGGTAATCAGATAGCTGGTCAGGATGCCGACCAGCAGGGCCGCGACGACAAGGACGACGGTGATCAGGCGGGTACTCCCGAACACCCTTGTCGCCTCACCATGGCTGACCACCATCACCCCTTCCTGGTACGTGACGATGTCGTCGAAGGCAGCCTTGATCTTCCGGTTGAGGGGATACGCCTCGTTGTTGTACACCGAAAGGGCTTCGGCCGCACTGTTGGCGAGGCTCAGCTCTATCACCCGGTTGTTGGCGGTTTTGCCGTTTTCCAGCGCAACCTTGGCCGCGGAAATCAGCGCTTTCCCTTCTGCGGTCGTCTCCAGCTTCTCCAGCCTCTCCATCAGACCACGGTATTCGGAACGGAGTGTGTCGATATCCCGTTTCACCTCAAGCTTTCCGGCCTGGTCCTTCAACTCCATCAGCGCGACATTTTCGAGGAGAGTGGCAACCCTCGCGTTGATATCATTGGCCAGGTTGATCTTGGCGTAATCCACCGTCAGCATCCGTTCCACCCCGCGATTGATGACGCCCATGTTCCTGATGCTGACCCCTCCCATGGCGACCAGCAACAGCAGCACGAAACCGAAACCAAGCCCGAGCCGGGCTCCGATCTTCATATTCAGTAACGTTGACATTGCCCAACCTCCTTTTTATCCGGCCATCTTACCGTCCGTGACCATCTTCCCCTCACCTGCGCCGGAGCTCGTCATCCAGCAGCTCCGCCACGGCGACGAAACAGTGGAAATCGAGGCGTTCCAGCAACGCCAGTTCCCGTGGGGAGAGGACGAAGCCCTCATCGTAGCAGGCGGTTCCGAGGGAACGGGACGCCCTCTCCCTGAACTCCCCATCGGTTACGATCCTGCCGATACAACGTTCAACTTCAGTCTGGGACATCGTCCCTCCTCCATCCCTGTCCCCCAAAAGGACACGACAAGCCGTAACGAACCGCTCTGGCACGTACTGTTTCAGGAATGGTGCCGGAATATCCGTTTCTTTATTTTCAATAAGTTACACAGGGAACAGGGACGACACCGTCCCCAAAGTGGACAAGAATGTTTCCAGAAAGGACGAACAGGGGATCAGCGATAGAACATCTTGCGGTTGACCTTGAGCAAGGCCGCGGCCCGGGACTTGTTGCCGTGGCAGCGCTGGAGGGCGCTTTCCAGGACCCGGGAGACGACGGCATCCAGGGAGACCTCTTCGGCGGGGAGACTGATGTGGAATTCGACGGTGCCGCCGGAGGACGGGGGAGCAGAGACTGACGGCGAAGGAGAGGAGAGTCGCAGGTGTTCGGGCCGGATCAGCTCGTCGCTGACCATGATGGCGGCATATTCCAGCACGTTGCGCAGCTCGCGCACGTTGCCCGGCCAGGAATGGGCGATGAGGAGATCCATGGCCTTCTTGGAGACCCCCGGGAGCGACTTTCCCTGGTGCTGGCGGAAGAGCTTCAGGAAAAAATCCACCAGGAGCGGGATATCCTCCAGCCGCGCCCTCAGGGGGGGGATCGCGATGGGAACAACGTTGATGCGGTGGTACAGATCCTCGCGGAATCTGCCCTTGCGCACCAGCTGGGTCAGGTCGTGGTAGGTGGCAACGATAACCCGGAAATCCACCGGCTGCGGGCGATTGTCCCCCACCTTCTCGAAGGTCCGCTCCTCCAGAACCCTCAGCAGCTTGGCCTGGAGCGGAAGCGGCATGTCGCCGATCTCGTCCAAAAGGACGGTTCCCCCCCGGGCCAGGCTGAACTTCCCCTCCCGGTCACGTTCCGCCCCGGTGAACGCGCCGCGCACATGGCCGAACAGCTCGCTCTCCAGAAGCGCCTCGGGTATGGCGGCGCAGTTGACCGCCACGAAATTGCTCGGCAGGCAGCCGGAGGCGAAATGGATCGCCCGGGCCAGCACCTCTTTGCCGGTGCCGCTCTCGCCGGTCAGGCTGACGGTGGTCCGGGGGGACGCGGCCACCCGGGAGGCCAGCTCCAGGACCGTGCGCATGGCAGGAGACTGGGTCACGATGTTCTGGAAGCTGAACAGCTCGGCGAAATGCTCGCGCAGCTGGACGTTCTCGTGGGAGAGGCGGGCGAACTCAAGGGCACGCTGGATGACCACATCGAAGTTCTTGGGGTCCAGCGGCTTTTCCAGGTAATCAAAGGCACCCTGCTTGATGGCGGACACCGCGCTTTCGATGCTTCCCAGGGCGGTATAGAAGATGAAAGGGAGCGCGGGATAGCGTTCCCTGGCCTGGTGCATGAACTGGAAACCGTCCATCTCCGGCATGACCAGATCGGAGATAACCAGATCCACCTGCTGCTTTTCCAGCAGCGCCAGGGCCTCGCGGCCATTGGCGGCGCAGAAGGTCAGGTGACCGTGGTGCAGCAGATAGCTTTCCAGGATCAGCAGTGAGGTTCCCTCGTCATCAACGATCAGGATGCGGCTTTCCCCTGTCTGATTGTGTGGCATGGCTTCATCCAATTCTCACGTTACATAGCGACACACAAAACCATATAGCCTTTGCCAGGATGCGTCAATCCCCCCGGTATGGTTCGCACGCTCCGGATAACGAAACAGTGGCAAGGGGTACGGGCCTACCGGTTCCGTTTCCGCTTGAAGGGGTGGGGTGAAACGATCCCGTGGGAATCCATTTTCTTGTAGAGGGTCGGCCGGCTTATCCCCAACTCCCGGGCAACGCGGGACAGGTTCCACTCGTACCTGACCAGCATCTCCAGCATGACGCCACGCTCGTTGAAATAAACCTCTTGGGAGAGGTCCGCGGCAGGAAACGGCAATCCCTCAAGAGCTCCAAACCTGCCCGACGGCAGGTCCTGGACACCGATGGTTCCGCTCTCGCTCAGCGCCAACGCATGGCGCAGGGTGTTCCGCAACTCACGGATGTTGCCGGGCCAGCGATGGCGCATGAGCGCATCGAAGGCATCAGGACTGATGCATGCGTCGTCGCCCCCCTCGGCGGAAAGCATGCTCCTGATCAGGAGCGCGCGGTCCTCCCGCTCCCGCAGGGGGGGCAGGGTCAGGGTGATGCCGTTCAGCCGATAGTACAGATCCTCCCGGAAGCGTCCGTCACGCACCAGTTCCTCCAGGTTGCGCAGGGTGGCGCAGATGACGTTCAGGTCGATCCTGAGCGGTGTTTCACTCCCCAGGGGGAGCACCTCCCGCTCGGCCAGAACGCGCAGCAGCCTGGTCTGCAGGCCGAGGGGCATATCGCCGATTTCGTCCAGGAAGAGGGTACCGCCGTCCGACTGGAGGATCTTGCCGCGCATCCCCTTGGCATGGGCTCCGGTAAAGGCTCCCTGGCGGTAGCCGAAGAGTTCGCTTTCGATCAGGGACTCGGGGATGGAGGCGCAGTTCAGGGCGATGAACGGTTTCGCGGCCCGTTGACTAGCCTCATGAATGGCCCGGGCGAACACCTCTTTCCCGGTCCCGGTCTCCCCGGTGAGCAGGATCGGAATCCCCCGGTTCATGACCCGCCGGGCAGAGGTGACGGCACGCAACATCCACCGGTCGCTCCCTGCCAGCTGGTTCAGCTCCAGGCGCGCCGGCTGGCGCTGCTTCTCCGTTCCCCGGTCCCGGCCGGGGCCGGGAGCGACCCGGGGGAGCGCCCTTCCCCCGGGTGCGGAAAAGAGGGCGAAGTACTGAACACCGGTGGAGACGGTGCGGATGGCGAAAACCATGCGGCTCCTGTTCAGGGCATGATCCGCCATATCCTCGAAACGCAGCTCGAAAACATCGCCCAGAGCGCGGCCGATGGGGCTCCCCCCTCCCTGACGACCCAGCTCGTTCATGGCGTTGACATTGGCGGCAACGATAGTCCCCTCCCCATTGACGGCAACCAGCTGCTCCGTGGCAACCTCGGCGAACGCCTGCATCCTGTTGAGGCGGATAACCCAGTGTTCACGGCATGTTCTGATGAAATAGGCGTTCTCGATCAGGCGGGCATGGGAATTGATCAACAGCAGGGTCACCGCCTGGGAGTCCTTGGACTCCGGCGAGCGGATCAGGGAGGCGTCAAGGGCTCCCAGGAGCGAGCCGTCCGGGTGGTAGAGCGGTGCGGCGGTACAGCTGAGCGAGGTGAAGGGGGCGAAGAAGTGGTCCCTCCGGTGGACGGTCAGAGGCCGGCGCTCTTCGAGACAGGTCCCGACGCCGCAGGTCCCGGCCAGCGATTCCTGCCAGACCGTTCCGGGATACAGGCCGGCATCGCGATGCTCCCGTTCGTCCTTGGGATCACCCAGGTACTCGACGGTAATCCCTTCGGCGGTGCAGAACAGGAGTACGTACCCGACGGAGGAGAGCATCCGGAAGAGCTTCCGCATGCCGGACTGGGCGAAAAACAGGAATTCGTCCAACGGTTCCCGGTAATCCGCCAGGGCCTTCTCCCCCACCCGGATCGGCTTTTCCACCCGGGAGGGTTCCAGGTTGTGTCTGGTCAGGCAGCGCTCCCATGACCTGAGTATGTGCGGCTGCACCTCATGATGCGCCCCCTGGCCGACGACCCCGGGGCGCTGTCGGCGCGCGAGCCGGAGAACGGTCTCGACATGACTGGTCCGCTCCTGTTCGGTCATCCCTACCCCCATGACGGAACTGTATCGGTGGGACGGTTGTCCCTGGCCCGGTCCTGATCGGGCCGCGAGGCATTGCGATCAGGACCGGGTACCGCCCGTCAACACTGCAACAACTGCGCCGTTCCCGGCGCGACACTGAGGGGGGGATGGTACGGGGATCAGTTCATGATGATGCCGCCATCGATCATGACCGATTGGCCGGTCATGTAGTCGGCGTCGCTGGAGGCCAGATAGGAGACGAAACAAGCCACGTCTTCCGGTACGCTGACCCGTCCCGCGGTGATCAGCTTGGTGTACTCCTTGAGCACCTCACCCTTCTGCATGCCCAGATAGGGGCCCATCTTCTCGTCGATAAGGGTCCACATGTCCGTTCCCACGATACCGGGGCAGTAGGCATTGACATTGATCCTGTACGGTCCCAGTTCCTTGGCCAGGGCCTGGGTGAACCCCCGTACGGCGAATTTGGAGGCACTGTAGGCGGCAAGGATCGAGAAGCCCGCATGGGCCGCGATGCTGGCGCAGTTGATGATCTTTCCCCCCGAGCCGGGGGTGTCCTGGTGCCCCTGTTTGATCATCTGGCGGGCAGCGACGGTATCGCAGAGGAAGACCCCCTTGGTGTTCACCGCCATAACCTGGTCCCACTCTTCGGGGGTCATCTCGATGCTCATTTTGATGGTGGCGATGCCGGCATTGGCTACCATGATATCCAGCTTGCCATGCTCGCGGACCGCGGTTTCCACCAGTTCCTTCACGTCGGCTTCCCTGGTGACGTCGGTTTTCAGGGCCAGAGCCCTGCCCCCCCTGGCCTTGATCTCCTCAGCTACCCTGGTCACATTCTCCACATTCACGTCGCTTATGACCATCGTCGCCCCGTCTGCTCCCAGGCGCATCGCGATCGCCCTGCCAATCCCCCTGCCAGCTCCGGTTACGATTGCCACTTTTCCGTTGAGTTTCATCTGTTCAGACTCCTTTCGGTGGGTTGGTACTTTCTGAACAGCGATTTGCAACCAGCGGACCAAACGCGCAGCAGACAACATGACAGCACTATTTTTCTTTTATTCCGATAACATACGTAACACACAAAACACAAACAGCGATCTATCACACTGTTCTCGGTCACAACAAGGCGTAAAAAACGTAAAAATCGTAAACAGGCCCAGGTTACGCTTTTTACGGAATATACAGGCAGTCAGGACAACAGGGTAACAGGCGGGGAAAAGAACGGCGAAGGGGAAAAAATGGCGGGGAAACGGGAATCAGACTTCGTCGAACCCTTCGGAGAGAATCGCGGAGAGGACCCGGTCGGTATAGCTCCGGGATTCGCGCATGACCCGGCTGACCCGCTCCCGCTCCTCGATCTCCTTGATCAGCACAAGCTTCTTGGTTCCCATTTCGGTGATGATGTTCATCAGGTTCGAGTAGAGCTCCAGGGCATTGTTCATCTGCTCCCGGGAATAGACCGGAACCCGCCGCAGCGCCTCGATGTACTTCTCCTCATCGAAACCGAACTCGCGGGCCTGTCGGCGGAAGAAGTCGGGGTCGGGGATCTCGTCCTCGTAAAAGCACTGACCGAAAAAAAACGTCGCCACATGCTCGCCATCAAAGACGATCGGCATGGCCATGTCCCGCAGGCCGTTTCTGCAGCGGTACTCGAAGAAACGCCCCTCGTACCGGTGCAGCTGGGACTTGATAAAGGCTTCGCTCTCCTTGCAACGGGCCAGGGTGACCGGATGCCGGCGATGGAAGCGCACGCAGATATCCTGCCAACCGGCGGCAACCAGCACCCGCTCGTCGGTGTCCAGAATTGCCGAGAGCAGCCCGGTCACCCTGTTGTAGGACTCCATCAGGGCCTGAATCTTGTGGGTATCCAAGAGATGCTGAAATCGGAATCGTGCCATTGCTGCCCCGCGCCGCAACGAAATGGAAAGACCCCCCGCAAGCAGCAAGAACCATGCTCAAACGGACAAATGCAGCGCGATCCCCCCACCAGGCGGCCCACGGCGGCTGGAAAGCGCCCCATGGAGCACCGAACGTGCGACACCTGCACCACCACCATGAAACACGTGGCGCAGCGGTGCGCCACGGAGGAGCATTGATGAGCACCATTGCAACGCCGGGCGCGGCCTCTCCGGCCTCAGCGGAATGCCGGGATGAACAGCACCGGAGTCTCGGCCTGGCGCGCCACCTGGTTGGCAACGCTGCCCAGGAACAATTCCTCCATCAGCCCTTTGCCCTGCCCTCCCATGACGATCAGGGAGTACCCGCCCCGCGTGGCACGCTCCACGATCTCATTGGCCGGCCTGCCGTGGACCAGCAGGGGGATGACCTCCGACGCGCCCCGCATCCTCAGGCGCCCCGCCTTGGCCTCCAGCAGGAAGCGCACATCCTCCTCCCCTTCCTCCCCGGCGGAATTCTGCCCCCGCACGTGCATGATGGTCACGGAGCAGGGGCAGCCCTGGGTGATGCTGCCCAGGTATTCCATGGCCCTCTCGGCGGTTTCGGAAAAATCGGTGGGAAACAGGATCCGGCTGAACATGCGGGAGCAGACCGATTCGCAGCGGCCATCCTCCAACAGGGCGATACGAGCCAGGAGCACCGGGCGGCGCATCTGGTGGAGCAGTTGCGCCGAGACGCTGCCCAGCGCCGCGGCCTGGAGGATTCCCTTGCCGTGGGAACCGATCATGATGGCCGACACATCATGTTTCTCCGCCACCTCGGCAATGGCTTCCGAGGGAAGGCCGAAGGGCATCTCCACGCTGACGCGTATACCCCGCTCTTCCAGATAGGCCCGCTGTCCCTGCAAAGGGGGTGAGCCTTCCCCGGAAAGGATCTCCTCCACGCCGGGCGTGGCGGCCATGAACCTGACATGGGTGAGGACAACCTCTTCCATGCCCACGCTACGCAACTCCTCCACGCACATGATCAGCGCATCGGAAGCTGGGGAAAGATCGGTACAGACCAGCATTTTCCTGAACATACGCACCTCCCTGAGGGGCCGTGGCCGTTGCCTTCCCCCGTGGTCCCGGTCGTGCCTCGTTGTCCGCCACAACAGCCTGAACAGCGCGGGAGCCTGGTGTGGAGCCCGGCTCCCGCCCTTCGCCGGAACCCCCTCAGCGGTCCCCGCCGATCAACGTCCCCAAGGAGCCGAGCAGTGATCCCTCGTCCTTGCTCCCGCCCCGCTGGGGCACCGCCTGAAGCATGCGACCGGCCAGGCGCGAGAAGGGGAGCGACTGGAGCCAGACCCGGCCCGGCCCGGCCAGGCGCGCAAAGAATAACCCTTCGCCGCCGAACAGGGCGGTCTTGATGTTGCCGGCCTGCTGGATGTCGAAACTGACGCTGGGCTCCATGGCCACCAGACAGCCGGTATCCACATGCAGGGTCTCGCCCGGCGAGAGCACCCGCTCAACGATCGTTCCCCCGGCGTGCAGGAAGGCCAGACCGTCCCCCTCCAGCTTCTGCATGACAAACCCCTCGCCGCCGAACAGCCCGGTCAGGATGCGGCGCTGAAAGTGAATCCCCACCGACACGCCCCTGGCGGCACAGAGGAAGCAGTCCTTCTGACAGATCAGGGTGCCTCCCAGGTTCGCCAGGGTCGCCGGAATGATATTGCCCGGATAGGGAGCGGCAAAGGCGGCCCGGGCCTTGCCCTGGCCGCCGTGGGTGAAGAGAGTCATGAACAGGCTCTCGCCGGTCAGGATCCGCTTGCCGGCGCTGAACAGCTTGTCGGTGAAGCTTCCCCCCTGGCTGGCGCCGTCGCCGAAAATCGCCTCCATGGCGATGCAGGCATCCTTGTACATCATGGCACCCGCCTCGGCGATCACGCTCTCTCCCGGGTCCAGCTCGATCTCCACAAACTGCATCTCCGAGCCGACGATCCTGTAATCGATATCGTCGGAAGCGCGCCGCGCCGTCGGCGGCGCCGGAACACCGGCCGACGGTGCCATCAGTTCCGCCACCCGCGAAATGGGCACCCAGTCGGCGTATCCCTCCCGCCAGGCGTGACCGTCGGGGTTGGAGCGCGCCCGTTCACGCGCCTGATAGCTGTCATAGGGGCCTTCCTGCCGGCCGTCGTAGATCAGAAACCACTGGCTCATCCTGTTTTCTCCTTGCGTCACGTTGAATTGCACGCCCCCGGCATGGCGGATGCGCCGAGGCGTTGAGCCGGCCGGAGCCGGTCAGCTCTCCCCGCGGGCTATTTCCACCGCCCGCATGGGATCGATCGCCAGGGCCTGGCGCAACTGTTCCAGATAGTCCCGCTCCGCCTGGCTGTCCACCCGCACCGCCAGCAGCGAGACGGCAAACACCTGCTCGGCGTCGGCGGTGTTCTTCACCGCGGCAACGATATCACCCAGGGAACAGGGCCGTTCCAGCTCGTTGGCCAGGAAGGCGCGTTCCTCGTTGCTGAGCCCGGCCCGCTCCAGATGGGAGGTGATTCGCCGCCGCTCGTCATCGTCCAGACAACCGTCGGCATAGGCGGCGCCGATCATGGCCCGCAGGAGCAGAAGCGGGTCGGTTCCCCCCGCGGCCGGGAAGGCGCTCCCGGGAGACGGTGACGGCGCACTGCCCCCCGGTGGAGGAGGAGGCGCGGCAGCCGTCGGACGGGGGGGCGGGGGAGGCGCCGGACTCCCGGGCGGCCCCCCCGTCGACGGGGATGAAACACCCCGGTTCTGGGCGCTGAAGTGCTCGAAGGCGGCCATGGCCACCCCCAGGATGCCCATGCCCAGGGCAGCCTTGCCGGGCATCCTGCCCCGTCCCATGCCGCCCAGGGTCGAGTTCAGGGAACCGTTCAACAATCCTCCCAGCAGCTTTGCTCCATCGATCATCCGCTCCTCCCCACATCGAAAACGTAATGTATTATATTCCGGTCCGCCCGCCGTACGCGGCCGGGCCGCCTCCGCCATTGTAGCCGCAATCGACGCCATTTCAACCCCAGGCCGTGGCCACGTCGGGAAAACTCCGGCAAAAAAGCGCCGCCCCGGCCACGAGAAAAGCCGCACCTCCGGGGATGCGGCTTTTTCGTTGCAGCCACTGTCGGCAACCGGGCTACGGCTGGCGCGGGTGCAGCATCATGGTCTTGATATTGTTGCGCTCATCCTTCTCGCGAATCTGCCCCATTCCGTCGATCTGCGCTCGCACCTTCACCGGCCTGGTCACCTTATAGTGCACAGTATGGATAACGCGGCCACCGGGCCTGTCCAGGGCATGCCGCGGATCGATTCTCCAGATGGTCGAGGCTCCCCACTTTTCACCATCTATTTCCAACCTGAGCATGGCTGCGTCCGGATCCTTCGACCAGACTGAGCGGGGCAGGGGCGCGTCGCCGATATTTTTCAGTTCAACCACCAGAAATCCCTGGTCATTGACCATGATCTCCCCAACGGAGAGATCGCTCCTGCGCGAGTCGGACGCCGCTCCCGTCTCCTCAGCACCGGGATAGAGCACAACGAGTTTGGCCAGCAGAGTGTGCTTGCGGGAAAAGTTGGAGACGATGACCCGGTACTCTCCCCGCGTCCGCTCCAGTTCCAGCGCATCGATGCTGTACTCCAGTTTTCCGCCCTCCTTGCCGCCGATTTCCTGCTTGATGACCTTCGTCTCCCCCTTGCGCAGAAGGCCGATCCCAACCAGCCGATGGGGGATATCCTTATCCGGAGAGACGCTAAACGGATCGACCCCCATACGGATAACACCGGGTGATTTCACCCGGATGTCATAAAACAGGGTATAGGGGTCCTTGGAATCCGGGGCCGGGTGAAGCTTGATCTCTTCCTTAAGGGAAAGCCGTTCCGCCGCACCGGCCAGACAGGCAAGGCCCAGCAAGCCGAGCAGTGCCAGGACAACCACCATCAACGTCCGTCGTTTCATCTTCTGTTCCTCCCGTAACGATATTCGGATGTGCCGAAAAGCAATGCCATCGGCGATGACGCCGGGGATACTACGGGATTATCCAGGCCCAATCAACAACAGTTTTAAAAAGCACGCTGCCCCGCCCGGTACACGGCCCCGCAGCTCACTCCAGGTCCACCAGCCTGCCGTCCCTGAAGATCAGCCTCATGTCGCTGTAGATATACAGGGTCTTTGCGTCAAGCAGCACTTTTTTCTCCGGCTCCCCCAGGATGGCGGTGACCTCCTCCGGTGACTGTCCCTGACGGACGGTTTTGGAGATCCTGAGCGCATTCTCGCTCCCCAGCCAGAGTTCCAGGTCGTCCAGCACCCGGCGGGAGGTCAGGGAGGCCAGCCCGGCGTCGTAGTGGAAGCGCACTATCGCCTGCAGCTGCACCGCTGAGCGCGATCCGGTCACCACGTGACTCTCCAGGGTGGCGAGATCCAGTTCCACGGCGCTCTCATCCACCCGCACCCCGTGCAGCCGCAGCCTATCCCCCTGCTTCAGCACACCGTCCAGCCCTCCCCCCAGCGGCACGCTTCCGCCGCCCGCTTCCACCAACTGGCCGTCACGGACCAAGTTCGTCCTGTTGAAACGCCCCGGCCGGCCGCCACGCAGACCCTCCCGCCGCACCACCAGCACGCTGCCGCTCTCCTTCAAAAAGCCGAGCTTGTCAAAAACTGTCGGCTTGTAGCGCGCCTGGATATCGGCCTGCATCGCCGCCGGCGTGACAGCCGAAGCGGCCACGGGAACCAGCAGCAGCATGACAACCAACGCCCGTTGAATCATTCGTAATCCCCCTTTAGTCCCTTCCATTGTTCTCCTTGATCTCCGCTTTCGACGGAGAGGCGCTCCCCACCGGCATCTCTGGCAGGAAAACCGAATCCACCCCTTCAGCGGGGGAGACAAGCGCCCGGTCAGGGTTTATAGCACGGCCACCGGCCGTTGAAAAGCCACGGACACCCGTCCCGGCCGGGCGCGCCGCCCCCCAGCCGGGCAGCGCTTGCTCCACCACGGCCACAAGCGCTTGCATTGCCGGTGCGGGGTGAGTATATTCACACGAATCCTCCCCCTTCCGGAATATCCTGATTCGAAGGCACACCATGAGTTCACCGCATCCCGTCAACATCGCCGCCCATCTTCCCCGCATGGCCGACGTGCAGCCGGATACTCCGGCCATCATCTTCCCCAAACATGACGTCCAGCTCAGCTTCCGCGAACTGGACGAGCTCTCCGACCGCATCGCCCACGGCCTGAACGCCAGGGGCATCAGCCGTGGCATGCGCACCGTGCTGATGGTCCCCCCAGGCCCGGAGTTTTTCGCCCTGACCTTCGCCCTGTTCAAGGTCGCCGCGGTGCCGGTGCTGGTGGACCCGGGGCTGGGAATGAAGAACCTGAAAGCCTGCCTGGACGAGGCCGAGCCCCAGGCGTTCATCGGCATCACCAGGGCCCACCTGGCCCGGCTGCTGTTCGGTTGGGGCAGACACAGCATCCAGACCCTGGTCACCGTGGGGAGACGCCTGTTCTGGCGGGGAGAAACCCTCTCCGGCCTGATCGCCGACGGGGACGAAGAACCCTTTCCCCCGGCCAGGACCGGCAGGGGAGAGACCGCGGCCATCCTCTTCACCAGCGGCAGCACCGGCCCCCCCAAGGGGGCGGTGTACACCCACGGCAACTTCGCCGCCCAGGTCAGCGCCCTGCGTCGGGTCTACGGGATCCAGCCGGGCGAGATCGACCTCCCCACCTTCCCGCTCTTCGCCCTGTTCGCCCCGGCCCTGGGCATGACCGCAGTAATCCCTGAGATGGACTTCACCCGCCCCGGCTCGGTCAACCCGGCCACCATCATCTCCACCCTCCAGCAGCACGGCGCCACTACCATGTTCGGCTCGCCGGCCCTCATCGACCGGGTCGGCCGCTACGGCGCGGACCAGGGGCTCTGCCTGCCGACCCTGCGGCGGGTCATCTCCGCCGGGGCGCCGGTGCCGGCCGACGTGCTGGAGCGCTTCAGCGAGATGCTCGACCCGGAAGCGGAGATCTTCACCCCCTACGGCGCCACCGAAGCGCTGCCGGTCTGCTCCATCGGCAGCGCCGAGGTCCTGGCCGAGACCCGCCACCTGACCGAGCAGGGGCGCGGGGTCTGCGTCGGCCTGCCGGTGGCGGGGATTGATCTGGCCATCATCCCCATCAGCGACACCCCCATCCGCCACTGGAGCGACGACCTGGCGCTCCCCGACTGGGAGGTGGGGGAGATCGCCGTCAAGGGCCCCCAGGTAACCGCCTCCTACCTGAACCGCCCCGAAGCCACCAGCCTGGCCAAGGTTCCCGATCCATCGGGCGGATTCTGGCACCGCATGGGAGACCTGGGATACCTGGACCGGGAGGGAAGGGTCTGGTTCTGCGGCCGCAAGGCCCACAGGGTGATCACCCCCATGGAGACGTTCTACACCATCCCGGTCGAAGGGGTGTTCAACAGCCATCCCCAGGTGAAACGCACCGCCCTGGTGGGGGTGGGCAAGCCGGGCAGGCAGCAGCCGGTGCTCTGCGTCGAAGCCGTGCAGGGGGTCAGCCGGGAGGAACACCCCCGCATCAGACGGGAATTGATCGCCCTGGGGAGCAAACATCCCCACACCAGACCAATACTGAAGATTCTCTTCCATCCCTCCTTTCCGGTGGATATCCGTCACAATGCCAAGATCTTCCGCGAGCAGCTTGCCGTCTGGGCTGCGGAGCAGTCCCGTTGAGGGCGCTGGTCACCGGCGGCGGCGGTTTCCTGGGAGGAGCTATCGTGCGCCTGTTGCGGGAGCGGGGGGACGAGGTACGCAGCTTCTCCCGGGGAGCGTACCCGGAGCTGGCCCGCCTGGGGGTGGAGCAGCACCGCGGGGACCTGACCGACCGTGAGGCACTGCTGCGGGCAGCCTCGGGGTGCGACACCGTCTTCCATGTGGCGGCCAGGGCCGGTGTCTGGGGGAGCTTTGATGAGTTCCACCGCCCCAACGTCATCGGCACCGAAAACGTGCTTTCCACCTGCACGAGCCTGGGAATCCCCCGCCTGGTGTTCACCAGTTCCCCCAGCGTGGTTTTCGACGGCAGGGACGTGGAGGGGGGGGATGAATCGCTCCCCTACCCGGACGCCTACCACGCCCACTACCCGCGTACCAAAGCCATGGCCGAGCAGCTGGTGCTTGCCGCCAATTCTCCCGGGCTGGCCACGGTCTCCTTACGGCCGCACCTGATCTGGGGGCCGGGGGACAACCACCTGACGCCGCGCATCCTGGCCCGGGCCAGGGCGGGAAAGCTCAGGCGCATCGGCTCCCGACCCTGCCTGGTGGACACGGTCTATGTGGACAACGCGGCCCGGGCCCATCTGCTGGCCGCCGACCGCCTTGCCCCCGGAGCGCCCCCCAGCGGCAGGGCCTACTTCATCTCCAATGGCAAGCCGATTCCGCTCTGGGAAATGGTCGACCGCATCCTGGCCGCCGCAGACTTGCCGCCGGTCACCAATAGCATCCCCCCCTGGTTGGCCTATACCGCCGGAACGCTGTGCGAATCCCTCTGGGGATGGCTGGGACGGAAAGACGACCCCCCCATGACCCGCTTCGTGGCCCGGGAGCTGGCAACGGCCCACTGGTTCGACATCACGGCGGCCCGACGCGACCTGGGGTATCAGCCGGAAGTCACCCTGGACGAAGGGTTCCGACGCCTCCGGGAGTATCTCTCCCGCAGCCGGCTCTGACCCTCCCATGGCCGCCTCCCCACGCCAGCACTCCTTGCTGTCTCTCCCTCCCCAAGGCGACATCCATCTGCTGCTCGTCCACCTCTCCACCGTACCCGGGATGGAGCGGGCCGCCACGATCCTCTCCCCCGACGAACTGGCCCGCGCCGACCGCCTGCTCCGCCACGAGGCCAGGGAGCGTTTCATCGCCGGTCGCCTCTTCCTGCGCCGGAGCCTGGGCCGCTGCCTGGGGTCTGAACCTGCCGAAATTCCGCTGGTTGCGAACGAATGGGGAAAGCCGCGCCTGGGAGGAGAGCAGGGGGAAAGCGGGCTCTGCTTCAACCTTTCCCACAGCGATGACTGGGCAATACTGGCGCTCTCCCTCGGAACCGAGCTGGGGGTGGACATTGAGGTGGTGCGGGAGGATCCGGAGTTTGTGCCCATGGCGCGGCGCTTCTTCTCCCCCCGCGAGCAGGAGGAGTTGTTCTCCCTCCCGGCGGGAGAGCAGCTTACAGCCTTCTATTGCTGCTGGACCCGCAAGGAGGCCTACCTGAAGGGGGTGGGGTGCGGATTGTCCCTCCCCACGGATGCTTTCGACGTCTCCCTGCTCCCCGGCCATGCCCCACGTTTGACAGGACACCGTATCGACCCGGCGGAGATTGATCGCTGGACTCTGGCCGACATCCCCCTCCCAACCGGCCTATGCGGGGCTCTGGCAGCGCACGGTGAGATCCGGGCGACCAGGTTCATTGACTGAGGGAGGGGTCGATAGGTTGGCTTCAAGCGCGAAGAGCGCTTGGTTCTGGACAAAGGCTATTTGATGCATTTGAACGCGAAGGAGATGCTCTGAACGGCGAGAACAGAAAACAGGAACCACAGGTTAAGAGGGGTCTTTGAATGAGAAAAAAAGCTGAATAATTTCATACACTGTCCCCAGAATAGCCTGTCCCCAGAATAGCCCCCGGCATGCGGGTCAGAAGCAGACGGTTCGGTCGGCGCCTCTTAGGCTTCTGGCGTCTAAATCTGAACACCATGACACATACCCTCAATTTCAGCCCGTCATTTCCCCGGCCCCGAAACCTTCGCTACCTTTGCCGGTCCGCGCTGCACCGTCCGGTGACAGCTGACCCTAAAGCCCCGCTTGCTGTTGAACGGACAACTGCCACAAAAGCACCGATGCCTGGCTTTGTATGGGGTGATTTCGGAAGGCACAGGGATGGGGTCGTGTACATTGAAGGCAACGGTGCAGAGCTACAAGCATGACCCGCACGTTTCCAGGCCATACCTGGTCGTATCAAGGGCAGGCAACGCATATGTACGGATCATTTCCTCCCCAGGGGCAGGCCCGGTTCGGTCAGGTGCTCGGGGCACATGGCCTCATCCAGCTCCGCCGTGGTCATCAAGGCCCGCGACAGGACAATCTCGCGGATGGAACGGCCGGTGGCCATGGATTCCTTGGCCACTTCGGCAGCAGCGTTGTAGCCGATGGAAGGGGCCAGGACCGTCGCCAGCCCCAGGGATTCCTCCAGGTAGCGTCGACAGCGCTCCTCATTGGCGCTGATGCCGCTGACGCAGAAGTCGCTGAACCTGGCCAGGCAGTTTTTGAGCAGTTCCATTGAAAACAGCAGGTTATAGGCAATCAGCGGCATCATCACGTTCAGCTCCAGCTGACCCGCCTGGGCCGCCAGCATCACCGCCTGGTCGCACCCCATGACCTGGTAACAGACCATATTAGTCATCTCCGCCATGGAAGGATTGACCTTGCCCGGCATGATCGACGAGCCGGGCTGGACCACCGGCAGGCGGATCTCGTCCAGCCCGGTGCGCGGCCCGGAGGAGAGCAGGCGCAGGTCGTTGGCGATGCGGCCGACCGTCACTGCCGTGCGGCGCAGGGCGCATGACAGCGCCAGGAAGGGGTCCATGCTCTGCATCGCCTCGAACAGGTCGGGCGCCGCTTTCAACTGAAAGCCGGTGGCAATGGCCAGCTCCTCAAGTATCGCCCTGATATAGGACGGTTCGGCATTCAGGCCGCTTCCGACGGCGGTGCCGCCAATGCCCAACTCCTGCAGGGCCGGGATGCATGCCTCGAGACCTGCGCCATTTCTCCTGACAGCAGCGGCATAGGCGCAAAACTCCTGCCCCAGGCGGATCGGGACGGCGTCCTGCAGATGCGTGCGCCCCGATTTGAGGATCCGATCGAACTCCTCCCCCTTTGCAGCCAGGCTGTTCTCCAGCCCGGTCAGCGCTTCCAGCAGCGGCTCCAGCAGTTCCAGGCATGCCAGCCGGATCGCGGTGGGGATAACGTCATTGGTGGACTGGGCCATATTGACATGATCATTGGGATGCAGGACTGAAAAATCGCCCCGCTGATAGTCAAGCAGTTCCAGGGCGCGGTTGGCCAGTACCTCGTTGACGTTCATGTTGTGGGAGGTTCCGGCCCCGGCCTGAAAAGGGTCAACCACGAACTGATCGGCCAGTCCGCCCCCCAGAACCTCGTCAGCCGCCGCAACGATGGCGTCACCGATGGCGGCGGGAAGCCTGCCGGTGGACATGTTGGCCCGGGCAGCGCACTTCTTGATAATCACCACGGCCCAGACATAGGCCGGGTGGGGCCTGAGCCCCGAGATCGGAAAGTTCCGTACGGCCCGGGCCGTCTGGGCGCTGTAGTATGCCGATACCGGAACTTCCATTTCTCCCAGCGAGTCCCGTTCCCGACGCAAGTACATGACTGTTTCCTCCTTAGCTGTTACGAAATGGTTGCCCAAGCCGCCCGGTCCTGACGGGACTCGGGGCTAGGCAACCGATGTGTCGCCGGAGCATGGTACAATCATACCCTGCCGTGCGGCACAATCCACAGGGGTGGACATAACAGGGAGGTCGGGGGAGCTGCTTCCATGTGCCGAAAGGTCGGCACCAGTAGCGAAGCGTCTGACCAGCCCGGCGAAAAGCGGGCCCAATACCGGGGGACTATGGTTTCCCTGATCCCCCCAGAAGTCCCTCATACAAGAGGATACAGCAATGCCACAGGAGCATGTTCTCGATACACAAGCTGGTCCCACGGTTTCCGATGAGATCGAATTGTCCGACGTCATTGATGCGGCTGAACTGCAAAGCATGATGAACGCGTACTATGCGCTCACCGGTATCGGCATAGGGATCATGGACACCAGGGGCCGGGTGCTGGTCAGCACCGGATGGCAGGAGATCTGCATCGCGTTTCACCGGGCACACCCGGAGTCATGCAAATTCTGCAACGAAAGTGACACGACGCTCTCCAGCGGCGTCGCTCCCGGAACCTTCAGGGCATATCGCTGCAAAAACAACATGTGGGACATGGTCACCCCGATCATGCTGGAAGAGAAACATGTCGGCAACATCTTTCTCGGGCAGTTTCTCTACGACGATGAAGAGCCGGACTACGCCCTGTTCCGTTCCCAGGCGCGGCGTTTCGGATATGATGAAACGGCCTATATTGCGGCACTCGACCGGGTACCCCGATTGAAGCGCGAGACCGTCCGGGCGGCAATGGGGTTCTATTCAAAGCTGGCGCAGATCATCTCAACGGCAAACTTCAAAAAACTGCTCCTGAGCAACGCACTGGCCACGCGGGAACGGACGGAGGAGGCCCTGCGCCTGACGCGGATCAGCGTGGAGGCAGCGTCGGACGCGCTCTTCTGGATCACGACCGATGCCCGCATCGTGGATGTCAACGAAGCAGCCTGCCGTTCCCTCGGCTACACCCGGGAGGAGCTGCTCAGGTTGCGTGTCGCCGACATTGATGTTCATTTCAGCCCCGAGGGCTGGCCCCGTCATTTTGACAGACTCCGGCAGCAGGGTTCGCTGACGCTTGAATCCGAGCACCGCACCAAAGACGGCAGAGTGTTTCCGGTGGAGATTGCCGCCAACCATGTAAAGTTCGGGACGGAAGAACGGTACTGCGCTTTTGTGCGCGACATAACCGAGCGCAGGCAGACGGAAGAGAGGCTGCGGGAGAGTGAATACCGCTGGAAATTTGCCATCGAAGGCTCCGGTGACGGTGTCTGGGATTGGAACCTCCAGACCGGTGACGTGAAATATTCCAAACGCTGGAAGGAGATGCTGGGGTATACCGAGAAAGACATTCTGCCTGCCAGCCGGGAGTGGATAGATCGCATCCATCCCGAAGACCTGCCGCGGGTCGTTGAGGCTAATCACTCATACGCGACAGGCAAGACGGCAACCTACGTCGTTGAGTACCGCCTGAGATGCAAGGATGAGAGCTACAAATGGATTCTCGGACGGGGCATGGTGGTAAGCCGCCGTGAAGATGGCACCCCCATGCGCATGATTGGAACCCATACCGATATCACCGACCAGAAGCGGGCGGAAGAGGAGCTGCGCCAGGCAAAGGCAGCCGCCGAAACAGCCAACACCGCCAAAAGCCGTTTTCTGGCCACCATGAGTCACGAAATCCGTACGCCGATGAACGGGGTTATCGGCATGATCGAGCTGCTGCAGCATACCGAACTGACGCCGCAACAGTACGAATACGCCGAAAACGCCAAAAAATCGGGTATCGAACTGGTGGGGCTGCTCAACGACATTCTCGACCTCTCCAAAATAGAGGCGGACAAGATAGAGCTGGAACTGGCCGACTTTGACCTGCGTCGGATGATCGCGGACACCACCACGCTCCTTTCGCTCCAGGCCCGCGAAAAGGGGTTACAGCTTTCCGCGTCGATCGATGATGATGTTCCGTCGGCTTTGAGAGGCGACATGGGCCGACTGCGGCAGATCATCACCAACCTCGCCAACAACGCCATCAAATTTACTCCCGCGGGCAGCATATCGCTCGGCATCCGTGTCGAGGCCCAGGACGAGCAGGCCGCCAGCCTCCGTTTTCTGGTGCGGGACAGCGGAATCGGGATTGAAGCCGACAAGCTGGAGCACATCTTCGATCACTTTACCCAGGCCGACAGCTCCACCACCCGCAAATACGGGGGCACCGGACTGGGGCTGGCGATATGCAAACGGCTGACAAAGCTGATGGGAGGAGAGATCGGGGTTGAGAGCATCAAAGGAGCCGGCTCCACCTTCTGGTTTACCGTTGTGCTGGAGAAGCAGCCCGGAGAGCCCCGGCACAAACCGGCACCCCCCGGACCTGACTCCAGCCCCGGCTCCAGGACACCGCCACCGGCAACCGACACCAGGGTCCGCCTGTTGTTGGTCGATGATGACCCGACAGCGCAACTCATCGTACCCCGATTGCTGAAGAACTACGGTTATCAGGTGGATGTGGCTCCTGATGGGAGGGAGGCCGTGCGGGTACTTGAGAACGACGACTACGCTCTGGTGCTGATGGACTGCATGATGCCGGAAATGAATGGCTACGAAGCCACCGCCGTCATCCGTAACCCGGCTTCGCCGGTGCGACGGCACGACATTCCGGTAATCGCGCTGACGGGAAATGCCATGAAGCAGGACAGCGAACAGTGCATTGCCGCCGGAATGAACGACCACCTGCCCAAGCCATTGATTTTGAAGGACCTTCTTACCAAACTCGATCTATGGCTGAACGCCGGGCAACCGGAGTGAACAGCCGGTATACCGCGACATCGTCCGACGTGGCCTGTACCCTGACCTGGCCCCCCTCCCCGGTAAGGGTCAGGCCGGCTGCTCTTGTGGGCGATGATATACCGGCTCATCAGTGCTGATCCGTATCCACCAGTGGTTTACCGCCGCTGTAAGGATCATGGGGGAGCTCCGTGCGACGGCACGTCCGGGCGGGGCATGGGGACCGGCGCCTGATGCAGGCGCCGGAACAGGGTACCATCGGCACCCTGACGTGGGGTGTAATCCACAGGAGCGGACATGACAGGGGCTTCAGGGAGGTCGGAGATATGAGGAACACGGATCAGGGAGGCGTGTCGGCAGGGGAGTGTGCCATCGTGCTTGCCGGGGAGGCGGGACAGGGCATACAGGTCATCGAGTCGCTCCTGACCCGGGCTTTCCGCCGGGAGGGATACCATCTGTTTTCCTCCCCGGAGTTCATGTCCCGCATCCGCGGCGGCAGCAACTCGACCCTGCTGCGCATCGGGTCGAGGCCGGTCCGTGCCTGGTCCGACCGCTGCGACCTCTGCGTCGTCTTCGACCAGAAGGCCATCCCCCACCTGGGAAGCAGGATCGGACCGCACACCCTGGTACTGGGCGACGGGCTGAAGGGAGTCGGGGAGGGACGGTTCATCGACGTCCCCCTTTCCCGGCTGGCGGAGGCCGCGGGGGGAAGACTGTTTACCAACACCATCGCCGCCGGCATCATCTGGGGATTGTTCGACGCCCCCCCGAAGACGCTGGAGGAGGCTGTCAGGGGCACGTTCAGCGGAAAAACGTCCGAAGCCGTCACCCGTAACCTGGGGGCGGCCGGAAGCGGCATGGCCGCGGGCAGGGAACTCCGGCACACGGGCCGGGTATCCCTCTCCCTTCCCCCCTCCACCGGCAGCCGGAGGGACCTGCACCTCACCGGCACGGAGGCCGTTGCTCTGGGCGCCATGGCCGGCGGCTGCTCCTTTGTCTCTTTCTATCCCATGTCCCCCTCGACCGGGGTGGCAACGTTCCTCGCGAAGCACGGCCGCGACTTCGGCATCATCGTCGAACAGGCCGAGGACGAGATCTGCGCCGTGACCATGGCGCTCGGCGCCTGGTATGCCGGAGCCAGGGCGCTCACCACGACCTCCGGCGGCGGTTTTGCCCTGATGAGCGAGGCGGTGAGCCTGGCCGGCATCACCGAGAGCCCCCTGGTCGTCCTGCTGGCCCAGCGTCCGGGACCGGCCACCGGGCTCCCCACCAGGACCGAGCAGGGGGACCTGAATCTGGCGCTCCATGCCGGCCATGGAGACGTGCCGCGCATCATCCTGGCCCCCGGCAATCCCGAGCAGGCCTTTGACTGCGCGCGGGACGCGTTCCGGCTGGCCGACGCCTACCAGGTGCCGGTGATCATCCTGACCGACCAGTACCTGATGGATTCCGGCGCGGACGGGGAGGGTTTTCAGCTCCCCGATTCCCCCTTCGAATCAACGGCAGTCGCGGCCATGCCCGGCTACCGGCGCTACGCCCTGACGGAAAACGGGATCTCTCCCCGCGCCATCCCCGGGTGGGGAGCAGGCCTGGTTGCATGCGACAGCCACGAGCACAACCAGGACGGCCACATCGACGAGACCCCCTCAACGCGAACGGAGATGGTCGACAAGCGTCTCCGCAAACTGGCAGCCATCGCCGAAGACACGCCGCCCCCCGACTGGATCGGCCCAAGGGACGCGACCAGCCTGGTCATCTGCTGGGGCTCGACGCGGGAGATCGTGCTGGAGGCGATCGACTGCCCGGAGCTGGAGCGGCTGGCAATCCTGCACTTCCGGCAACTCTTTCCGCTGCACCGGGAGACCGAATCACTGTTGCGCGGGGTGGAGAACATGATCCTGGTGGAGGGAAACGCCGGTGGCCAGTTTGGCGGGCTACTCAGGGAGACCTGGGGCATCGACTGCCGACAGCGCATTCTCAAGTACAACGGCCGGCAGTTTTCCGTCGAAGAGCTGCGGGCCAGGCTGGAAGAGATCGTGGCGCAGGGGGAGCGGACATGAACAACAGTGCCTTTGATTCCAACGAGAAGGAGATGTCCTGGTGCCCGGGGTGCGGCAACTTCAGCATCCTGACCGCCCTCAAGAAGGCTCTGGCCGAACTGGAGCTGTCCCCCGACCAGGTCGTCACGGTGTCGGGGATCGGCCAGGCGGCAAAACTGCCCCACTATCTGGCCACCCACTACTACAACGGACTCCACGGCCGCGCGCTTCCCACCGCCACGGCCATCAAGGCTGCCAATCCCCGGCTGACGGTGCTCGTTTCAAGCGGCGACGGCGACATCTACGCCGAGGGGGGGAATCACTTCCTGCACGCCATCAGAAGGAACCCGGACATCACTACCATTGTTCACAACAACATGGTCTACGGCCTTACCAGGGGACAGGCATCGCCCACCAGCCAGCAGGGCTTCCAGACTCTCATCCAGACACAAGGCGTCACCAGTGAACCGTTCAACCCGCTGACCGTCGCCATCTCCCTGAACGCCTCCTTCGTGGCCAGGGCCTTTGCCGGGGACATCCCCCAGACCTGCGACCTCCTGAAGCGGGCGATCAGACACCGGGGCTTTGCCCTGGTGGACATCCTGCAACCCTGCGTCACTTTCAACCGGGTCAATACGTTCCGCTGGTTCAGGGACAACAGCTACGATCTGGAGGAGAGCCACGACAGGGGCAACCGGGAGGAAGCCTTCCGGCGCGCCACGGAGGTTGACAGGCTGCCGCTGGGCATCTTTTTTGAGCACGAGGGACGGCCGACGTTCGAGGAGAACTGCAGACTCTTTCAGGATGACGCCAGACCGCTTTTCAGGCGCAGTGTTGACCGGGAAAAGCTGCGTGCCCTGATCGATTCCTACCGCGCCTGAGGGTTCAGGCGCCATGACTCCCAAAAGGGATGGCGGAACCGTGCTAAAGCGAAGCACGCACCCTCATTGGACCGGAAAGTCGAAACAGGTATCCGGATAGGGCTCGTTCTCCAGGGTGAAATGCCACCACTCCCGGGGATAGGGGCGGAAGCCATGCTTCTTCATGACGGTCTGCAAGAGCATGCGGTGCGCCCGCTGTTCCGGAGAAAGGCGAGGGTACTCCGGCCAGGATTCTGTTCCGAAGAAATCGAACGCACTCCCCATGTCCAGATCCCGGCCGGCCGCGGCATCCAGAGACACGATGCCGATATCCACGCTGCTGCCGCGGCTGTGGCCCGACCTGCGGGCGATGTAGTCGTCCCGGAAGAGATCCTCCTTCCTGACTCTCGGATAGAACTCCTCCTTCATGCGGCTGTCCTTCGGGTCATTGGCCCAGCGTACGAAATGGTCCACGGCCCGCTGGGGACGGTAGGCATCGTACAGCTTGAGCCCAAGGCCGAAGCGCCGCAGCTCTTCCTGAACCCCCCGCAGCGCCAGCGCCGCCTCACGGGTCAGGATCGGCCGGTGCCCCAGGTAGCCGTCGATGCGCCGACCGACGAAATTGTGCGCACCGGCGTAACGCAGCTCCACCCGCAGGTCGGGGATCAGCTCGTCCACGTAGACGAACCCCGTGGGCAGGGCGGCGTTCACCGGGTCGGCAACGGAACGGAGCGGGACGAACAGGGAGAGCAGGAGCAGGAATGCAACCAGCGATGTTCGCGGTTTCACGGCACATCCCCCTCCCCGTCCCGTTCACCGGCTCCGGGCAGCGGCGCGCCACCATGCGCGCTTCCCGCTTCCTCCGTGTCTTGCCGGCGCCCGGCGCGCCGCGCCAGCTCCACGAGCGACTCACGCGTCCCCAAGAGCACAACGGGACTGGCGGCAGGGTCAAGCCAGGCAAGAACCTTCACCATGTCGCCTTCCGCCAGAGCCACGCATCCCCGGGTGGATTCCCCCTCTCCCAGGCGCAGGTGGATGAAGATGGCGCTCCCCGCTCCCCTGACAACTGGGTCGGTATTGTACTCCACGACGATCGCGTATTGGTAGCGGTGATCGTCCAGCTTCAGCACCTCGAAGGATGATGCGGCTGTCTCGCCCCGTTTTACCCAGCGGTTGTAGTCGGGAGAGGAGACGTCATCCACCCAGAGGTCGTCCCTCCCCACCTGGCGGTAGGGCATGCGGGTGGAGACTTCGGGGGCATAGCCGAAGGCGCGCCTGAGGTCGAACACTCCCGACGGCGTCCGCAGATCCCCCTCCCGCTTCTCTCCCGGCGGGGCGAACCCCTTCTCGCCCAGCAGCACCGGCAGGGGCGGCACGGCATGGCGCCAGCTCGCGCCGTTCTTTTCAAGGACGTGCAGCACGGCATGGAACCGGGAGGAACCGTCGCCGGTCACCAGCAGCGCCTGGGTTGACCCGTGGGCCAGGTTTTCGAGGCACTTCTCCATCCATCCCGCCGGGAGTTCCTCCGCCCACGTATCGGCCACGAACGTTCCCATCGACAGGAGCATGAACATCACTCCGACGAGCAGGTGCAAGCCGGATTTCGCCGTATCCCGGAAACGGCGGATACGGACTGACGGTGGGAGCGGTGTCGGCTCCCCCCTGGCGAATTCAGACAGAATCATCGGCTCTCCCCCCTTCCGTTCAGCTCCCCGTTCACCATCCACCCTCTCCCCCCCAGCACCCGGGCCACCAGCATGCCGGAGACGTTGTCCCCCACGGCGTTGAGCATGGTAGCGGGCGCGTCCACCAGGGTGCCGATCATGGTAATCAGGGCAAAGGCTTCCGGCGGGAAACCGTACAGGGAGAGGATCAGCAGTTCCCCGATGGTTCCGCCCCCCGGAATGCCGCTCACCACCACGCCGGTCAGGAGGGCGATGCCCAGGGCGATGGCTATCGTCTCAACACCGGAAAAGGGCATCCGGTATACCCCGAAGAGAAAGGCGATCTTCAGCACCGCCGCCAGGCAGGACCCCTCCATGTGCAGCGTGGCGCCCACAGGGATGACCACCTCGCTGATGTCCCGGGGCACGCCGATCCGGTCGGCTGCCCGCAGGTTGGCGGGGATGGCCGCCATGGAGCTGCCGGTGGCCAGGGCAGTGACCGACGGCGGAATTATGGCGCGCCAGAACCGGCCGAAGCCGGGTACGCCGCCGGCCAGAAAGGCGTACAGGCTGAAGGCGAGCAGATAGTAGGCAAACGCCACCGGATAGTAGAGGCTCAGAGCCCGGCCGTAGGAGCCGAGCAGCTCCGGTCCGAAAGTTCCCACCAGATAGGCGAAGTAGGCGCACAGGCCGACCGGCGCATAGTACATGATGAAGGAGACCAGCTTCATCATCACCTGGTTGGACGATACCAGGAAGGTGGCAAAGGGTTTTCCCCTCTCCCCCGTGGCGGAGGTGGCGAGCCCGGTCAGCAGGGAAACGAGGATCAGGGGAAGCATGTTGTTCTTGGAGAACAGGTGGGAAAAATCGGAGACGGTAAGCGCGTTCACGATCTGGTCGGCGGCCCCGAGATGCCGGAGGTCTCCGGTCGCGGCCTGGGGGATGGCGACGCCGCAGACGGGAGGAGCGAGCATGACCGCGGCGATCATGGCGCATGAGGCGACGACCCCGGTCCCGACGAAGACCAGCAGCATGACCGACAGGATTCTCCCCAGACGTTTGAGGTCGGTCATGGAGGCGACCGCTGATGAGATGGAGAAGAAGACCAGGGGGACGATCACCGTGAAGAGCAGGTTCAGGAAGATGTCCCCCAGGGGCTTGAGCAGGGCGGCATCCTGCCGGAAGACAAGGCCGATGCCGGCACCGGCGACGAGGGAGAGGATCAGCAGCAGGGAGAATCCGTGGGACTCGAGAAAGGGGGGCAGTTTTCTATTCATTCTGTCCATGCCAGAGGGATGCCGGGAAAATGGGGGGAGACGGCTCGCGCTCCACGACCGGCATGCTACCACTCCCTGGCTCCGGGGTGAAGGACGATTTTCATCGGTGAAGTCCGCTCTTTTTTGCTACAGTGCGCTGACACCCCCCTGCCAGGGAGCGCCCCGCCATCGACGGCGCTTCCGTCCCAGGGTAATCACACGGATTTTCAACGAAAGGCGACCACCACCCCATGGCACTCCCCTCAACCATCTACCGGGCCCAGATTCAGCTTTCCCACATCGACCGCGGGATCTACGAGACGATCCAGACCACCGTTGCCCAGCACCCTTCGGAAACCGAAGAGCGGCTGGTGGCACGACTGCTGGCCCTGGCCATCTTCCACGAGCCGGAACTGACCTTCACCAAGGGACTCTGCGCGGCCGACGAACCGGATCTCTGGATCGTCGGGCCCGACGGCAGGAGCCGCTTATGGGTGGAGGTCGGCCTGCCGGAATCCGACCGCATCGTCAAGGCCTCCCGCCACGCGGCGCGGGTCTGTCTTCTGGCCTGCGGCAGAGCCCTGGCCAATTGGGATCAGCAGCAGCTTCCCAAGCTGAAGAAGATCGCCAACCTCACCGTAGTCAGTGTCGACCAGGGGTTCATCGCCGCCGTTGCCTCCCGGCTGGAGCGCACCATCAGCTGGTCGATCACTATCACCGAGGGGACCATGTATCTGGCGGTGGGTGACACAACCCTGGAAAGCGCCATAGAAGTTAAAACCGGGGCGATCTGAACGGAAGCAAGGGAGCAGCTCAATCAGCTCTCTCGATGCCCGACACCAGGCCCAGCTTGTCCGGCCGGCTCATGGCCTTGATCCCGGCCTCCCTCCTGGCTGCCGAAGCGCGGCTGTGGCCGTCTTCCCGGTAGACCACCCGCAACGGCCGCCGCCCCCGAAAATACTTGGCTCCCTTCCCCTGCGCATGTTGAAGGAAGCGTCTCTCCATATCCGTGGTGATGCCGGTATAGAGTGAGCCGTCGGAGCAGAGGATGATGTAGACCTGCCAGTTCACCGGGCGACCTTCCCCAGTGGCGCCAGGTAGAGGGCGAACTCCTCATCTCCGTCCAGCCCCAGCAGTTCGTCCACCAGGATCTGGTCGTAGGCGGCGATGGCGCAGATGCCGCAGCCGATGGCCTCGCACGCCAGGTAGAGGTTCTGGCAGACATGGCCGGCATCCAGCGCGATCACCTTGTAGGAGGCGTCTCCGTAGCGCCATTCGGTGCGTTCAGGGATGGCGGCCCAGATGAAGGTCACCGCCGCCCGGCCGGCGAAGCTCTGGCCGCGGGCTGCCGCCATCAGACGCAGCTCCAGGCTCTCCACGCTTCTCTCATGCACCAGGGAGTGGTCAAGCGGAAGGTAGCGGTAGATGCCGTTTTCCAGACCTTCCACCCGCATGACAGCCAGATAGGTCTCCAGGGGGTGGCGACAGCCGGCGGAGGGGACCGTCCTCAGGATTGCCGCCGGGTGAAGCTCCTGCCGCACCCCTTGGGTGGCCCAGAGGAGAAAACCCAACTCGTCCAGGGAGAGTGAACCGCTCGTGAACTTTCGGCGGCTTTCGCGGCCGGCCATGGCGGTGACCAGGTCGCAGGGGGGAAGCGACCACGACTCCCGATTTGGCAGGGGGATGATCCTGGCGTTGGGGGGCGCCGGTTTCTGGGGCAGGGGCGGGCGGATTCCGCGGGACTGGGCCGTTGTCCGGAAGTCCACCTCGTCCCGGATCAGGTCGGTCAGGAAGTACCTGCCGCTCTCTCTGGTTATCGGATGTCTCTTCATCGGCAACTCCCTCTCGGATTCACACTATCGGCAGTCTGTGTCGCTCCGTTATCTCAATGCATTACAACGCTACACAACCGGTTCTTCCCTGACTTTTTGGCTTCGTACATGACCTGGTCAGCCTGCCGGATCATGTATTCAACCGATTCAGGCGCTGTGGCGTAGGTAACCATTCCAATACTGAAAGTAACCGGCCACTTTGTCTCAACGGCATCCGCAAGTTCACGTTTCAGCTTTCTGCCAACAACCTGAGCGGCATCGTTTGCGGCTGCGGGAAGCAGCACGCTGAATTCATCGCCACCCAGTCGTGCCACGGTATCGATTTCCCGGATCTGATGCCTGATGGTTGAGGCAACCGCAATCAGAAGCATATCTCCCTCATCATGCCCCTGGGTATCGTTAACGGTTTTAAAGTTGTCAACATCAATGTACATAACCGTGAATGGTTCAGATGTCCGGTGAGCCCTGACGATCTCCGCATTGGCCACCTCATAGAAAAGGCGCCGGTTTGCTATACCGGTCAAAGGATCTATTCTGGATGTCTTTTCAGAGGCATCAAGTAACGCTTTCAAAGAGGAAATTACAACGACGGCAAAAAGAAAATGGGTCAGTTCAACCAGATCGTTCCAGAAAATTGACAGTGGATAGTCATCGGTATATTCCCGAGAGGCGATAGCAGCGATAAACCAGACAACAGTGCCCGCACCTGACAGAAGAAGTGCCGATTTCCTTCCTTGATACCAAGCACTTGCAACGATGAGGACCAGATAAAAAATTGAAAAAGAGTAATCAGATCCAGTGAAATAGTCAAAAAAACCTATGATCCCGAGACCGATGAGCGCCAGGCCGGTTAACAGCCATGCCGGCAGAAGTTCGATTTTCCTGTTTATTTCTTGAAGAGCCTGTCTCAAACGGTTAAATCCTCTTTCACTGCATTGTCATACCACTTTCCGCAATCGATTTTCAGAACACATCAGGCTGTTTTGATACAGAGACAAACCCCCATCCGCACGTTTTTTCAGAAAAACCAAGGGCGCGCTGCCAGTGGGAATCCCTCCGGCAACACGCCCTTGATCCTAGTATGAAAGATCTGAAGCAGAATGGGACTTCACCTCACCGGTCGAACCTGCCGCCGCAGTCGCTCTGGTCCCCCCGGATCTTCTCCACGGCATGGCCAACCACCGGCCAGACCGCCTCCAGGTTCTCCCGCGCCCCCTTGGGGCTCCCCGGCAGGTTGATGATCAACGTTCCACCGCGAATGGCGCCCACGGCCCGGGACAGGGAGGCCATGACGGTCTTCTCCATGCTTTTAAGCCGCATCAGCTCGCCGATCCCCGGTATCAGCCGATCCGCCACCTCCATGGTGGCTTCGGGTGTAACGTCCCTCGGCGAGACGCCGGTGCCGCCGGTGGTCAGGATCAGGTCGGCCAGATCGGAATCCGCCCACTCGCGCAACGTGGCCACGATGGTGTCCAGGTCGTCGGGGATGATGAGGGAACGCACCGTCTCCACCCCCTGCCCGGCCAGCCAACTCGCCAGGGCCGGGCCGCTCTCGTCAACCCGTTCCCCCCTCGATCCCTTGTCGCTCAGGGTCAGGATCGCGGCCCTCATTGTCCCTCCTCCCGGCGGAACACGCCGCTCTTTCCACCCTCCTTGTAGAGGAGCCGGATATCACCGACGGTGATGGACTTGTCGCTCCCCTTGCACATGTCGTAGATGGTCAGAGCCGCCAGGGAGGCGCCGGTCATGGCCTCCATCTCCACGCCGGTGCGCTCCAGTGCCCGCACCGTGCAGCGCACCTCGATGGTGCCGGTCTGGTCGTCCAGCTCATAATCCACGGCAACGGAATGGAGCGCAAGGGGATGGGAGAGCGGGATCAGGTCCGGGGTCTTCTTGGCCGCCATGATGCCGGCCAGGCGCGCCACCCCCAGCACATCCCCCTTGGCCACGCCCCCCCCACGGATAGCTGCCAGGAGTTCGGGCGACATGACCACCCGGGCCGCCGCCACCGCCGTGCGCAGGGTCGGCTGCTTGTGGCTCACATCCACCATCACGGCATTGCCGGATTCATCGAAATGATTGAAATTCATGATTATCCTCATGGTCCTGAAGGGACATATATTTTGTGTGCCGCCCACCCCATCCCCACCCTACCCCTCCCCTTAAAAGGGGAGGCTGGGAGGGGAAATAGGTTAAGCTACTCCGCCGGGCCGCTGCCGGCCGGCAGGTACTGCTCGAACTGTTTCTTGTCGATGGCGCAGCGGTAGGCTTCTTCCGGGTTGACCTTCTTGGTCTTCAGCAGGTCCAGCAGATGCTGGTCCATGAGCTGCATGCCGTCCTTCTTGGCGGTCTGGATGATGGAGGGAATCTGGAAGGTCTTGGCTTCGCGGATCAGGTTGCCGATGGCAGGGGTGCCGAGCATGATCTCGAAGGCGGCCACACGCCCCTTCCCCTCGGCGGTCTTGAGCAGCTGCTGGCAGACCACCCCCCTGAGCGACTCGGAGAGCATGGCCCGCACCTGCTGCTGCTGTTCGGTGGGAAAGACGTCGATGATACGGTCGATGGTCTTGGCGGCCGTGTTGGTATGCAGGGTGCCGAACACCAGGTGCCCGGTCTCGGCGGCGCTCATGGCAAGCTGGATGGTCTCCAGGTCGCGCATCTCCCCCACCAGGATGATGTCCGGGTCCTCCCGCAGGGCCGCCTTGAGGGCCGCGGAGAAGCTCATGGTGTGCTCGCCGATCTGGCGCTGGTTGAGCAGCGACTGCTTGTTCTCGTGGATGAACTCCAGCGGGTCCTCCAGGGTGAGGATATGCTCCTTGCGGGTGGAGTTGATGTGGTCGATGAGGGCGGCCAGGGTGGTGGATTTGCCCGAACCGGTGGGGCCGGTGACCAGGACCAGCCCCTTCTTGAAGTTGGTCATGCGCCGCACCCCGTCCGGCAGGTTCAGGTCGTCGGCGGAGAGGACCTTGCCCGGTATGATGCGGAAGACCGCGGCGATGCCCCGGTGCTGCATGAGGATGTTGCCGCGGAAGCGCGCCAGGTCGGGAACGGCATAGGCGAAGTCCAGATCCTTGGTCTCTTCGAACTGATGCTTCTGCTTTTCGTTCAATATCTCGAACAGGATGGAGCGCAGTTCATCATGCCCCAGGGATTTGAAGTTGAGCCGGACCATTTCGCCGTGCAGGCGGAAGATGGGCGGGTTGCCGGTGGAGAGGTGCAGGTCCGAGGCCCCCTGCTCTTTCATCATCCTGAAGAGTGCGTCAATACGTGCCATGGATATACTCCCGTCAAACCAGATAGTGACCATCCGAGGGACCGGGCCTCCCCAGGGCGGGAACCGGCCCGGACGGAACCCCCGCTACATCAGTACCGAGGCAACGTACTCCTCGGGCGACAGTTCTCCCTCCTTAAGGAGCCGCAGCCCCTGCTGCCGGATCCCCTGACGCCCCCGCCGGGAGAGAAAGACCTCCAGGCTGGTCACGTCCGACGCCTGGCGGAAGAGTTGCAGCAGCTCGTCGTCGAAGACCAGCACATCCATGAGGAAGCGGCGTTCCCTGAACCCGCTGTCGCCGCAGGCATCGCAGCCGCTGGCGCGGAAGAAGCTCTGGGGCTCCTGCTCCAGCCGCATGGCAGCCAGCTCTTCCCGGGAGGGAATGTACTCGCCGCGGCACTCCGGGCAGAGGCTGAGCACCCCGCTGAGGGAGACCAGGCCGTTGACGAACAGCGGCAACAGGATATGCTGCTGCTGGAAAAAGAGCAGCCGGCGCATGACATCGCGCGTATTTCTGCTCTCAAGACCGGCCAGCACCAGCTTGCCCCGCATGGCGGCGCGGCAGGCAGCCGCAAAGGGAAGCCCCTCGCCCACGTCTTCGATCAGCAGGATGTCCGGGTCATGATCCAGGGCCGCAGTGATCAGGCGGGCACGCTCCTGCCCCTCCGGCGGAAGCTCGATGCGGGGAAAGAGCGTGCCGCCCCGGACGGGTGAGTTTCCCAGAATCAGGACGTTTTTGCCGTCAGTTCCGGCCTCGTCCAGCATCAGACCCATGAAGTGGCAGCGTTCCGCGGGAGAGGTCGAGGCGAAGAAGGTCAGCCCCTGCCTGGCCCGCGCCAGGTGTCTGAAAGCGCCTGACTGCTCGTCGGGCAGATCCATGGCGGCCAGCCGCTCGGGAAAGTTCTCCGGAATCAGCAGCCTGAGACAGAGACACTCTCCTGCCTGAGCGCGCAGCAGGGATGCCCGGAAGAGCGACCTGCGGGAGCGGTAGTCGAAGCTGAAGCCCCCCCCCGAGGCCAGCTCCGTCTCGGCCGGGATCGAGGCGCGCTGCCGGATCCGCTCCAGGAACGCGGGGTAGTGCTGGCGGGAGATGCTGCCGATCTCGGACGAGACCCCCTGGCGCCGGCCACGGATCAGCACCCGGCCACCGACCGGATAGAGGGAAAGGGAAGAGAGGCGGTTCTTGATAACGGTGATCAGCAGGCCGTCCAACAGCTTGGCGCCGCTCAGGTCGGCGTTGATCGCCTCCAGCACCTTGCCGGAGAAGATAGGCGCCTCCAAGCCGATGCTGTCGTTCATGGCCGGGCCGTAGCAGACGTCGATCATCTCATTGATTTCCCTCAGCAGGGCGACGGAGATGTTCACCCGCAGGCCGGTGGCCTGCTCCAGGGCTTCCATGGCGGTGCGGTTGAGCGGGTCGGCGATGGCGATGTTCAACTCGTCACCGGCGCGGAAGAGCGGGATGCAGGAGAAGCGACGGGCCATCCCGGCCGGCACCAGGGCAATCGCCCCGGCATCGATGAACTCCCGCTTGAGCCTGATGTAGGGGATATCCAGCTGACTGGAGAGGGCCCAGTCCACATCCTCCTGGGTGGCGACCCCCAGCCTGACCAGGGCCTCTCCGAAGCGGCAGCCGCTGCGGGCCTGTTCCTCCAGCGCAGCCATGACATCGGAGTCGCCGATGATTCTGGATGCCGCCAGGATCTGCCCCAAACTTCCCTTCTTGGTCAACTCGGTCATGGTTGTCCTCCCCTCAGCGGATGTTCATACCATAAAACAGTCCACGGCTCTACGCAAAAGCCGGCCGCGCCCCGGCAGATAGCGTCACCCCTCCCGGTTGCTCAGGTTCTCGAACCGGGTGTGCTCGCCGAAGAAGGCCAGGTTGACGGTACCGATGGCCCCGTTGCGCTGCTTGCCGATGATGATCTCTGAGTTCCGTTCGTGGTTCTGGGTGCAGCTGCCGTCCCGCTTGCGGCACTGCTCGCAGTAGACCGATTCGCGGTAGACGAACATGATTACGTCGGCATCCTGCTCGATGGCGCCCGACTCGCGCAGGTCGCTCATCATGGGGCGCTTGTCGGCGCGCTTCTCCAGCTCGCGGTTGAGCTGGGAGAGGGCGATCACCGGCACGTTCAACTCCTTGGCCAGGGCCTTGAGAGAACGGGAGATCTCCGAGATCTCCTGCTGGCGCGATTCCGGGTTGGCACCCCCCCGCATCAGTTGCAGGTAGTCGATGATGATCAGGCCGATGTCGTGCTCGCTCTTCAGGCGCCGCGCCTTGGAGCGAAGCTCCAGCACCGAGATGGCCGGGGTGTCGTCGATGAAGATCTTGGCGTCGTGCAGGATGCCGGCAGCCCGGGTGAGACGCGGCCAGTCGGAATCCAGGAAGTGGCCGGTGCGCATCCTGCCGAAGTCCACCTTGGCGATGGAGGCCAGAAAGCGCATCACCAGCTGCTCCTTGCCCATTTCCAGGGAAAAGATCACCGAGGGGACCTTCTTCTTGTTGTGGGGGTCGGCGCTGGCGTATTCGGCCACGTTCAGGGCAAAGGTGGTCTTGCCCATGGAGGGGCGGGCGGCCACGATGACCAGGTCTCCCGGCTGGAAGCCGGCGGTCATCTGGTCCAGGTCCACGTACCCCGTGGGGACGCCGGTGACATGCTCCTTGCGGTCGTGCAGGGTCTTCAGGATGGTAAAGGCCTCCTTGAGCACCGCCTGCACCGGCACGTACTGGGGCCTGAGCTTGTTCTCGGAGATCTCGTAGATGTTCTTCTGGGCCAGGTCCAGCAGTTCGTTGACATCGGCCTGTTCGTCGTATCCCCGGGTCACGATCTCGGTGGCCACACTGATCAGCTTGCGGTTGACCGCTTTCTCCTTGACGATCTTACAGTAGTAGGCGATGTTGGCCGCGGTGGGGACATAGTCCACCAGGGTCAGCAGGTAGGGGGCGCCTCCCACCTCCTCCAGTTCCCCCTGCTTTCTGAGCATATCGGTCATGGTGATCAGGTCGCACGGCTCGCGCTGGTCCGAAAGGCGCATCATGGCCTGGAAGATCTTGCGGTGGCTCTCGCGGTAGAAATCCTCCACGGAGAGGATCTCCAGCACCCGGTTGATGGCATCGTTGTCGATGAGGATCCCCCCCAGCACGGACATCTCGGCCTCCAGGCTCTGGGGGGGTAGTTTGCGAAGATCGGGGGTGGTCATGGGGGTGGTTCTTCTCCGGAAAACATGGATAGATATTGAAGTGAACTCGTGGACGGCATTCGCGAAGGGCCCGTCCGGTTCGGCGGCGGGTCCGGGGTCAGGGAGCGTCTCCCGGGCGGTTGCTGATGAGCAGGCGTTGCCCCGACTCCAGCAGGATGTGGGGCGCGGGGCGCAGGAGCGGCCGCAGGAGCTCCAGCTCCCGACGGTCGAGAATGACCAGCAGGCGCGAACCGCCGCGCCACAGCACCGGCAGAGTTTCCGCGGTGGAACCGGCGTCACCTCCGGCCGCCGGTCCCTCGCCCGGCACGGAGGCCACCAGCACCTGCCGGCCGGCATACCAGGACACCCCGTGCAGGGGCCCGACGGTGACGACAGCTCCACCGCTTCCCGCCAGCCGGGCGGCGGCACGGGCCAGATCACGGGGCGAAGAGGCGGCGACTGTTCCCATTATCAGACGGGGAAGGATAATATCAAGCGCAAAAGCGCAGAGACAGATCACGATCAGCGCCCGTCCCGTCCTCCTCTGGGAGACGGCCAGGGCAGCCCACCCCTGGAACAGCAGCAGCAGGGCCACAGGCAGACAGGCCAGCATGCTCAGCCGGGGAGCCTCCTGCGCCAGGCGGCCCAGGGTTCCCCCCTGGCCAGAGGCCGGCCCGACCAGCAGGGGGTAGACCAGCACTGCCATTCCCAGAATAATCAGCCCCCCCCCCACAAACCGCGTGGCCGGCGTCAGCCCCCGGCTGCGTCGCTCCAGCTCATCCTTGAGCAAACGAGCGGTCAGGATGGCCAGGGGAGGGAACGCCGGAAGGAGCGCGGGAATCGACCTGCTGCCGGAGAGGACGAAGCGCAGGAAAATGGCCAGCACCCAGATCAGCAGGAACAGCGCGGGGCGACCCGTTCCCTTCCCCTGCTCCCGCCAGGCCTTGGCCAGGGCCGAGGGAACGTAGCCGGACCAGGGGATCAGCAGCACAGCCAACAGCGGCAGCAGCAGCCAGAAGGGGCGCTGATCTCCGGCAGCGGGGACTCCGTAGCGCCCCCACTCCCCCAGATCAAGAAAATAGCGTGAAAACTCGGGATGTTCCAGCCAGACCGCCACGAACCAGGGGGCGGCAACAACCAGAAACAGCAGCAGGCCGCTAGCGCAACGCATGCGGAGCAGCAGCTCCCACCGCCCGGCCAGCATCAGGTACACAAGGATGACCGAAACGGACAGGACCAGGGCGGTCATGCCGCCTGCCAGGACGGCCAGGGCGCAGAACAGGTAGAAGGGGTACCAGGCACCCCTGGCGCCGCGCCGGCGGTCATCCCGCTGAGCCGCCACAATGAAGCTTCCCAGGGCAAGGAGCAGGCAGAGGGTCAGCGGCAGGTGGACCAGCACGGCGCGTGAGAGGAGCACGAAACCGTTGCAGCAGCCCAGCAGGATGGCGGACAGCAGCGCCGTGCGGCGATCGAACAGGCGTCGGGCCATGAAATAGACCGCCGGCAGGGTCAACAGGCCGCACAGCGCGCTGGGAAAACGGACGGCCCCCTCGCCCAGGCCGAAAAACTTCAGTGACGCGGTGTTGAGCCAGTAGAGCAGCGGCGGGTTTTCAAAACAGACAACATGGTTGAGGAAGGGGGTGATCAGGTCTCCCCGCTCCAGCATCTCCCGGGAGACCTCGGCATAGCGCCCTTCGTACGGACCGAACAGCGGCAGCCGCCCCAGTGCAGCGAGAAAGGGAACGGCGAACAGGAGCAGCAGGAAGAACTGGTCGCGCAGCCATCCTTCCGAACCGGTGTGGGAGTATACCTTGTAGTCTCTCATGGCATGGGTGATTTTTCCCGTCGGATGAGGTCAAAGGATTCCACTGCAAAAGGGGGACGCACGATGATGCGCTGGTTGGGGTTGGCCGCCCCGCACTCCCCGGCATTCCCTCCCTCGGAGTCAAGCAGGAACAGGGTATCGACCCGCAGCCGCTCCGAACGCATGGCCGGCCCGATGAACTCCAGTTCGTCGCCGGCCCTGATGCGATTGCGCACCCCCACGACAACGGAACCATCCCCCCGCAGCTCCTCCACCAGGCCGACGAACTCGTGGCTGCGGATGTACGCCGAGTGGTACTCCTGCCCCACCTCCCGGGGCTCGCCAAAGAGGAAGCCGGTGGTATACCCGCGATGACTGAGCTTGGACAGTTCTTCCAGCCATTCAGGTCGGCAGCGCCAGCCGGCGGGGTCGGCGGCGTACTCGTCCAGGGCCTGACGATAGACCCGCAGTACCGAAGCGACGTAGTTGATACCCTTCATGCGCCCCTCGATCTTCAGCGAGGCGACACCGCTGGAAACGAGCGCCGGCAGATGCTCCAGCAGGCAGAGATCGCGGGAGTTGAAGATAAAGGTGCCGCTCTCATCCTCATGCACCGGATAATAGTCGCCCGGCCGTTTCTCCTCCACCAGACGGTAATTCCAGCGGCAGGGGTGGGCGCACTCCCCCTGGTTGGCGTCGCGTCCGGTCATGACGCTGGAGAGCAGGCAGCGACCGGAATAGGAGATGCACAGGGCGCCGTGGACAAAGACCTCCACGTCCATTCCCCCCTTCAGGACGGTCTCTGCCATGGCTTCCAGGGTCGTCTCCCGGGCCAGATTGACCCGCGAGATCCCCTGGCTCCGCCAGAACCGGGCGCTGCGCCAGTTGGTGGTATTGGCCTGGGTGGAGAGATGCAGCTCGCGCGCGGGTGAGATCTCCCGCGCCAGCTCCAGCACCCCCGGATCGGCCAGAATATAGGCGTCAAAGGGGAGCGCCGCCACCTCCTCCAGGTACCGTTCCAGACGGTCCAGGGCATCGTTGCGGGGATAGCTGTTGACCGTCAGGTAGACCCGGACTCCCCGGTCATGGCAATAGTCAAGGGCCTGTGCCATCTCCTGGACGCTGAAGTTGTCCGCCAGATTGCGCAGGCCAAAGGCCCGCCCTCCCAGATAGACGGCATCGGCGCCGTAGTGCACGGCTGTGCGCAGTTTTTCCATATTGCCGGCAGGGGCCAGCAGCTCGGGCAGGGGCATGGGCTGTTTCCGGTGGTTCATCCCGCGTTCTGCGGTAGAGAGCCGCCCGCGTTCGCACGGACGGGCTCTCCCAGGTTCTCGTGATGTGGGCAGTTCGGGCGGATGGTATCATATCAGCAGAAGCTTTGAAACCTCGGATTCGGTAGCGGGAGCGCCGCCCTTGGCTGCCGGGCAATTATCCCCGCCGCGCCGGCGTCGCTCCATGCCGGCGGCACGCCATCCCTCCGGGCGTTGAGCGGTTCCTGCGGCCGGCGCCGATGACGCCTGAATTCACGTCCCCAGGACCATGATCTGAAAACGGGCGAATACTCCCGGCGCAGCTTTCAGGAACAGCCCCACCCCCTGAAACGGCAGCTTTCGCTTGACAAACCGGGTGACACGGTTTTAATGGTAACGAAACGTTCGATATCTGGAGGAAATATGCCTTTCGGCATCAGAACCGCGGCCTGCGCCGCCTCCTGCCTGGCCCTCACCGCCTGCGCCTCCCACGACCTGATGGTCAAGCGCCAGACCGAGGCCGAGGCAAAGATTGAACACCTGATCCAGGCCGACATGAGAAGCACCCAGCGCATGAACGAGCTCTCCGCCAGCCTGCTGACCCTCGAGCAGCGCGTGCGCGATGCCGACATCCGCATCGACAAGCTGCGGACGGCCCTGGACGGGGCACGAGCCAGAGTCGAACCGGCGGCGCCCGCTCCCTCCAGCCCTGCCCCCGCCATCGAGCTGATCAACCGCGAACCGGCCGCGACGGGAAAAGAAAACGGCCCTCCGGCTGAATATGTCAAAGCGTTCGGCCTCTACAGCACCAACAGCTTCAGCGCCGCCATCCAGGCCTTCCGGGACTTCCTGTCCCATGCTCCCGAAAGCGACTACACCCCCAACGCCCTCTACTGGATCGGCGAATGCCACTACAGCCTTGCCGACCTTCCCGCCGCGGCAACAGCATTCCAGAGCGTGGCGACCGGCTACCCCGCCAGCGCCAAGGCGCCCGATGCCCTGCTCAAACTGGGCTATACCCAGACAGCCATGAAGCAGCGCACCAAGGCAACCAGGACGTTCGAAAACCTGATCAGACAGTACCCCAGCAGCCCGGCCGCGGCCAAGGCGCGTGAACGACTGACCGCGCACTGATCGCTCCCGTCGGCCATCCCATCAACTCCAAAGAGGTGCCTACCATGAAATTCAGATCCGTGATTGCGTTCCTGCTGGCGCTGTCCCTGTTCTCCCCCTGCCTGGCAATGGCAGCAGGGCAGGAACAGCCGACCACCACCTACATCATCAGGCGGGGAGACACCCTCTGGGGACTCTCCCAGCGTTTCATGAACGATCCCTGGTACTGGCCCGACATGTGGTCGAAAAACGCGGACATCACCAATCCGCACCTGATCTATCCCGGCCAGCAGCTCAGGGTCTTCCCCGACCGCCTGGAGATCGTTCCTCCCAAGCAGCAGGCTCCGGCCAGCCCGGTGGAGAGCAGCGTTGCCGAAGAGCGCAGCTTCACCATCAGGGGGAGCGAGGGGCACCTGCTGGAAAACGGTGCCAAACCGTTCGGATCGGTGGTCGCAACCCATAACGACCGGGTCATCCTCGGCGAAGACGACATCGTCTACACCGACCTGGGCAGCCGCAACGGAGTCAAGGGGGGAGACAGCTTCTCCATCTTCAGCGACATGGGCCCGGTCAGTCACCCGGCGACCAACGAGATCATGGGGAGGAAGATCGTCCCCCTGGGAACGCTGCAGTTGACCGACGTGGAGCAGAAGGCCTCGCGGGCGATCATAACCAGCAACTTCAAGGAGATCACCCCCGGTTCCTACCTGCTCCCCTACCGCAGCGACCGCACCCGCGAGGTGTCACTCAAGATACCCGGCCGCGAACTCAGGGGGTACATCATCGAGAGCCAGAGCGGCACCCAGGGCATCTCGGCCGGCGATATCGTCTACCTCGACCTGGGCAGCGCCCGGGGAGCGGAGGCGGGCAACATGCTCTACGTGGTCCGCGACGTGACCGTGGACAGGAGCGTCTCCCAGGGGCGGGTGGAACGCCTGCCCCAGGAACTTCTGGGAGCGCTGGTGATCCTGGAGACCGGTAAGAAGACGTCAACGGCGTTGGTGGTCAAGAGTATCGACGTCATCTACAAGGGCGACAAGATCGTCAGCCAGACCAGGTAGAACCGCGACCATCACCGGACCGGCCCCCTGGGCCGGTCTTTTTTCTCCGCGCCCTCCCACACGGGAGAGCAGCCGCACGAATCACTATGCCGCCGTCACCTGACACCAGGGAAGAACTGTACTGGATCGGCCTGAAGAGCGTCGCCGGCGTCGGCAACGTCACCTTCCGGCGCCTGCTGGAGCGCTTCGGCTCCCCCCGGGCAGCGCTCTCCGCCCCTGACCCCGAGCTTGCCAGCGTCAGGGGCATGACCGCGCAGGGCATCGAGGCGATCAGGGCCGGAACCTGGCAGGCCTTTGCCGACGACGAGTGCCGCAGACTTGAGACGAGCGGCGCGCGACTGGTCACCTTCACCTCCCGCGACTACCCCAAATCCCTGTTCCAGATCAACGACCCGCCCCCCTTTCTCTACGTGAAGGGGGACCTGCGCTCTCCGGGACCGGCCATCGCCATGGTCGGCTCGCGCCGGGCCACCAGGTACGGTATCATGACCACCACGCGACTGGCCGGGGAACTGGCCCGCCACGGTGTGACCCTGATCTCCGGCATGGCGCGGGGAGTGGATACCGCTGCCCACCGGGGCGCACTGGCAGCGGGCGGCAGGACCATCGGCGTGCTGGGGTGCGGCATCGACATGATCTATCCTCCTGAAAACCGCGGCCTGTTCGACGAGATGAGCTCCCGGGGAGCACTGGTGAGCGAATTTCCCCTGGGGACGCTCCCCCTGGGGGAGAACTTTCCCCGCCGCAACCGCATCATCAGCGGTCTGGCCAGCGGTGTGCTGGTGGTGGAGGCCTCCGAGAAGAGCGGTTCGCTGATCACCGCCCAGTGCGCCCTGGAGCAGGGAAGAGACGTGTTCGCCGTGCCGGGCCAGATCGGCTTCGCCAGCTGCCGCGGCAGCAACCGCCTGATCCAGCAGGGGGCCAAGCTGGTGGATTGCGTCGAGGATATCCTGGAGGAACTCCCCGGCTGGAGCGCGCCGCCGGGGGATGGCGACACGCCCGCTCCGCCCCGCGATTTCGCCCTGACTCCCCGGGAGGCAGGGGTCTACGAACTGCTTGCCAGGGGGGCACTGCACATCGACGACATCATCGTCCAAACTGAATTGACAGCCGCCGAGGTTTCCTCTATGTTACTTCACCTTGAGCTCAAGGGGGCTGTCATGCAGCTTCCGGGAGCCCACTACGCCGCCTGCGGCGACAGACCGTAATCGCCGCCCCGCGGACAGCCAGGGCCGAGGAGACAAGGGGCGACGGAGACCCGCTCCGCTCACCCCGGAACCCACCACCAAGGACAGCAAAGATACCATGCCGCAGAACCTCGTCATCGTTGAGTCGCCCGCCAAGGCGAAGACCATAGAGAAATTCCTGGGAAGGGATTTCAAGGTACTGGCCTCCTTCGGCCACGTGCGGGCCCTGCCCAGCAAGCAGGGCTCGGTGGACATCGAGCACGACTTCACCCCCAAGTACCACGTCCTCCCCGAGAGCAAGAAACATATCGACGCCATCAAGGCGGCCCTCAAGGATGCCACGAACCTGCTCCTGGCAACCGACCCCGACCGCGAAGGGGAGGCCATCTCCTGGCACCTGCTGGCGGCCCTGGGCCTGGACAAAAAGAACCCGGGCATTTCCGTCAAGCGGGTGGTCTTCCACGAGATCACTAAAGACGCCATCATCCACGCCGTGGAGAATCCCCGGGACATCGCCGGAGACCTGGTGGACGCACAGCAGGCCCGGGCCGTGCTGGACTACCTGGTGGGCTTCAACCTCTCCCCCTTCCTCTGGAAGAAGATCCGCTACGGCCTCTCCGCCGGTCGGGTCCAGTCGGTGGCGCTGCGCCTCATCTGCGAGCGGGAGAAGGAGATCCAGGCCTTCAAGGAGCAGGAGTACTGGACCATCGCCGCGCGCCTGGGGGTACAACCGGGAGCGGAGTTCCGGGCATCGCTGGTGGAGGTTGGCGGCAGGAAACTTGGCAAGTTCGACATCCCCGACGAAAACACGGCAACGGCCCTGAACCGGGCCCTCAAGTCGGGAAGCTACCGGGTGGCCAGGATCACCAGGACGGAGCGCAAACGCAACCCGTCTCCCCCCTTCACCACCTCGACCCTGCAGCAGGAGGCTTCCCGCAAGCTGGGCTTTTCGGCCAAGAAGACCATGTCCACGGCCCAGAAGCTGTATGAGGGGATCGATATCGGCCAGGAGGGGACCGTCGGCCTGATCACCTACATGCGTACCGACAGCGTCACCCTCTCCAGTCAGGCGCTGACCGAGGCCCATGAGGTCATAACCGCGGCCTACGGAGCAGAGTATGCCCTGGCCAAACCGCGCATTTTCAAGACCAAGACCAAAAACGCCCAAGAGGCCCACGAGGCGGTTCGCCCCACCTCCATCGCCCGCACACCGGCCGAACTGAAGAAGCACCTCACCCCCGACCTGTTCAAGCTCTACGAACTGATCTGGAAGCGCACCGTGGCCAGCCAGATGGCCGAGGCCCTCCTGGACCAGACCTCGGTGGATATCAGCGCCGATCTGGCCGAGGCGGTCTCGGAGTGCGCAGTCGCCGAGTCCGGCGCAGCCAGCCCCTTTACGGGTGCCAAGCGCTGCGGCCTGCGGGCTGCCGGCACGGTGATCCGCTTCCCCGGCTTCATGAAGCTGTACATCGAAGGGCTGGACGACCAGGACGAGGAGAAGGAAGGGCTGCTCCCCCCCATGCAGGAGGGGGACGACCTGAAACTGCACGAACTGTTCCCCGAACAGCACTTCACTCAGCCGCCGCCACGCTACACCGAGGCCACCCTGGTCAAAACCCTGGAGGAGTACGGAATCGGCCGCCCCTCCACCTACGCCTCGATCATGAACACCCTGGTGGAGCGTAAGTACACCCGCCTGGACAAGAAGCGCTTCTTCCCCGAAGATGTGGGCATGGTGGTTAACGACCTGCTGGTGGCTCACTTCTCCCGCTACGTGGATTACAACTTCACCGCCGGACTGGAGGAGGAGCTGGACCAGGTCTCACGGGGGGAGAAATCGTGGAAGCCGCTGCTGAAAGAGTTTTGGGAGCCGTTCATCACCCTGCTGAAGCAGAAGGAGGGGGAGGTCAAGAAGGACGACCTGACCACCACGGAACTGGACGAGGTCTGCCCGGAATGCGGCAAACCCCTGGCCATCAAACTGGGCAAGCGGGGCAAATTCATCGCCTGCACCGGCTTCAAGGAGGGGTGCAAATACACCCGCAACCTTGAATCCGACGCCAGCGAACCGTCCGAGCCGGTGGTCTCCGATGAGAAGTGCGACAAGTGCGGCCAGCCGATGCTGATCAAGGACGGCCGTTACGGCAAGTACCTGGCCTGCTCCGGCTATCCGGCCTGCAAGAACATCCAGCCGCTGGTCAAGCCGCGCTCCACCGGCGTGGTCTGCCCCGAGTGCAAGGAAGGGGAGCTGACCGAGAAAAAATCCCGCTTCGGCAAACTGTTCTACTCCTGCAACCGCTACCCCCAGTGCAAGTTCGCCCTGTGGGATCCGCCGGTGGAACAGCCCTGCCCCAAGTGCGGCTTCCCGCTCCTGGTGAAAAAGGTCTACAAGCGCAAGGGAGAATTCCTCAAATGCCCCAAGGAAGGGTGCGACTACACCAGCGAGTGACATGTGAAGACCGCGCAGACGTGACGGATGTCAGTGACCCCGGATTCCCCGCCGGGGTCATTTCTTTTGGAGACCGGAACCTCGCTCTCCGAAGAGAACCGGAGACGCGCTCAGCCGCGATCACCTGCGGAATGAACCAATCATGGAGCCCCTCGGGGACCCGGACGGGATACAACTAAACGACATGAACACAGAACTCACCATCATCGGCGCCGGCCTGGCCGGCTGCGAGGCCGCCTGGCAGGCGGCGCAACGCGGCGTAGCCGTCACCCTCCACGAGATGAAGCCGGAGAAGTACTCCCCCGCCCACCACCTGCCCGGCCTGGCAGAACTGGTCTGCTCCAACTCCCTGCGGGGCGATTCCCTGGAAAACGCGGTGGGGCTCCTGAAGGAGGAGCTCAGGCGCGGCGGTTCCCTGGTCATGGAGGCCGCCGAGGCAACACGGGTCCCGGCCGGCGGAGCCCTGGCGGTTGACCGGAAGCTCTTCTCTGCCTATGTAACCGCCCGGATCACGGGACACCCCCTGATCCGGCTGAAGCAGGGAGAAGTGCAATCCATCCCCGCCGAGGGAACGGTAATCATCGCCTCCGGCCCCCTGACCAGCGACCTCCTGGCCGCCTCCCTTTCCGGCCTGACCGGCGACCGGCTCTACTTCTACGACGCCATCGCCCCCATCGTCACGGCCGATTCCCTGGACCGGGATAAGGTTTTCGCGGCATCGCGTTACGGCAAGGGGGACGGCGACGACTACCTCAACTGCCCACTCAGCCAGAAGGAGTACCGAGCCTTCGTGGAGGAGCTGAACAAGGGGGAGAAGGTAGCGGCCCGCGAGTTCGAGAAGCTGGTGCACTTCGAAGGGTGCATGCCGGTGGAGGAGTTGGCCGGACGGGGGGAGGACACGCTCCGCTTCGGCCCCATGAAACCGGTTGGCCTGACGGATCCCCGCACGGGCATCGAGCCGCACGCGGTGATCCAGCTGCGCGCCGAGAACCGGGAGAAGACCATGTACAACCTGGTCGGCTTCCAGACCAAGCTAACCTGGCCGGAACAGCGCCGCATCTTCAGGACCATACCGGGGCTGGAGCGGGCCGAGTTCGTCAGGCTCGGTTCCATGCACCGCAACACCTTCATCAACGCCCCTGCCCTGCTCCTGCCCACCCAGCAGCTGAAGAGTGATCCGCGCATATTCTTCGCCGGCCAGATCACCGGCGTTGAGGGGTACGTGGAATCTGCGGGCAGCGGTTTTTTGGCCGGCATCACCGCCTCCCGCCTGCTCAAGGGGATACCGGACCCGGCCGTGCCGCCAGCGGAGACCGCCCTAGGGGCGCTGGTCAGCCACATCACCAATGCCGATGTGCGCCACTTCCAACCCATGAACGTGAACTACGGCCTGTTCCCCGATCTGGAGGAACGGGTCAAGAAGAAGGAGCGGCGCGGCAAACTGGCCGAGCGGGCCCTGGCCTCCCTGTCGGGCTGGCTGGAACAGGTCGCGACGGGTCATGGCATGGATGGGAAAGCTTCGTCACCTCCAGGGACCGAATCCGACTGATTTTCTATTTATGAGATTGTCACGCCGCCGCTTTTTCTTTACACTAACGCTACAGTATTTTTGCCCAGCTCAGCCGGGAAAGGTTTGCACGATGGAACACGAAGCAAGCATTGCTCTGGACAGGGTTCAGGACCAGCTAAAAAAATGCGTCAAGTGCGGCGCCTGCCGCGCCAACTGCCCGGCCTTCAGCGTATTCGGCCGCGAAGCGGCCGTGGCCCGCGGAAAAGTCGCCCTGGTCCAGCACCTCATGAAGAGTGACATCGGACTGGACGACCAGACCTATCAGGCCATGTCCAAGTGCCTGCTGTGCGGCAGTTGCGTGGAAAAATGCCCCAACGACGTGCCCACCGACGAGATCGTCATCGCCGCCCGCGAGGCCCTGGCCCGCAAGCGCGGCCTGACCACCTTCCACGCGGCGGTGGGCCGGGTTATCAAAAACCGCTCCCTGATGACCATGGGTGCAAAGATGGCCGGGCTGCTGGGTCCGCTCTTCTTCAGGAAGGTTCCGGCTACGTCCGGCCTGCGGCTCCGCTTCCCGGCCCCCTTCGTGGGGAACAAGCGTCACATCCCGGCCATAGCCGGTAAACCATTCATGGACCGCCACCCCGAGGTGATCCCCGGTGAGCCGGGCAAGCCGCGAGTGATCTTCTTCGTGGGGTGTATGACCAACTTCGTCTACACGAGCGTGGGAGAGGCGGCCCTGGCGCTGTTGCGCCACCTGGGCTGCACCGTGATTATCCCCAAGGGACAGCAGTGCTGCGGCCTGCCCGCCATGTCCGGCGGCGACATCACCACGGTGCGTGATCTGGCCGAGAAGAACCTGGCGGAAATGGAACGCTTCCAGGCCGATTATGTCATGAGCGCCTGCGCCACCTGTGGAGGCGCCCTGCACCGCCTCTACCCGCTGACCGTCGGCAAGCGCAACCCCGAGCTGAAGACGCGCCTGGAGGCCCTGGCAAAAAAAACGGTGGATGCCTCGCAACTGCTGCACCAGTTGGGACTCAACCCGGCCGAGACCGGTGCCGGCGCTCCCCTGCGCATCACCTATCATGACCCCTGTCACCTGCGCACCCGCGGCCTGACCGCCCCCCCCCGCCAGCTGCTGCGAGAGGCTCCCGGCCTGGAGCTGGTGGAAATGGAAGCTGCCGACCGCTGCTGCGGCCTGGGAGGCACCTTCAACGTCTACCACTACGACTCGTCCATGAGCATCAACGAGGCCAAGAGCCGGGCCATACTCGCGACCGCCGCCCAGACAGTGGCAACCGGATGCCCCGGATGCATGATGCAGCTCTCCGACGGTCTGAAACGGCACGGCTCGGCGGTCAGGGTCATGCATACCCTGGAGCTGCTCGCCCGAGGATTACACAACACAAAATCGTAATACGACGTTCTGCCTTTCTTCCCAAGAAAAATCAGCCTGTTTCCCCTCCCCTCCCCCCGCCGGAATCAGACAAAAACCAGCAAATAAAGACTCTGCGTGAAAAAATCAGCACACATTTTTACTGGCAATAAATTTTTATTGACTTACAATTCTGTATACAATATACATACTGAACAGTGCATACTGTATACAATCCATAAAATACAACCAGGTTTTATTGCCTGGAGCAGGTGGACGCCATGAGCAGCTTGAATATCGGTGCAAAGATCAGAAAACTTCGCCAGGAAAAGAAGCTTACCCTCCAGGCAGTGGCCAAGGAGATCGGCTTTTCGCCGGCCCTGATCTCCCAGATCGAGAACAACAACGTCTCGCCTCCCATCGCCACGCTTTCCAAGATCGCCAAATTCTTCGACGTCAAGATCGGCTACTTCTTCATCGAGGATGATGACGAGTGCGGCTTTGAAATCGTCCACGCCAATCAGCGCAAATCGGTTTCCAAGGTGTTCGCCCCCATCGGTACCAGCAGCGGTTACTCCTACCAGTCCCTCTCCTACCGCAAGCGCAACAAGAAGATGGAGCCGTTCTTCCTGACCGTGACCGAGAAGGCCCATGAAGAAAGCGCCTACAGCCACGACGGAGAAAAGTTCCTCTTCGTGACCAAGGGCGCCGTGGAACTGATTCTGGACGACAAAAGCATCCAACTCTCGGAAGGGGACAGCATCTATTTCGATTCTTCAATCAAGCATCGCCTCCGCTCCCGGGATGGCAAGGAAGTCAACCTGCTGACCGTGGTCACTCGCTGAAACCGACCCTACGCCCCGCGCTCCCTCCGGACCGATTCCGGAGGGGGTTTTTGTGCTTGACGGACCAGCTTCGGCCAACGAGAAAAAACGGGGCGTTCCAGCACGGGCGCCACCGATACGAAACCCCCAAAAGCCCAAAATATCATATCTCTGCACCCGCCCTCCCCGGATCACCCCGGAATCATTGGTTTGATTTTAGTCGCGCTAAAATCTTTAATTGACATTCTCGCCGCTTCTCCTTAAAATCCCCAAAATTGTCTTTGTGAGCTTCGTTTATTTTAATCCCCCCCAAGGAGCACGACATGAGCATTGCGGAAAAGAAGAAGCAGTGGACAGACACCAAAGTAGCCAAATTCCTCACCCGTTCACCGGAGCGCTACGAAAAGTTCAGCACCTCCTCCAACATCGAGATCGAGCGCGTATTCACCCCGGACTTCGACTACCCCGGGTATGATGAAAAGCTCGGTTTCCCGGGCAGCTACCCCTACACCCGCGGCGTACAGCCCACCATGTATCGCGGCCGTTTCTGGACCATGCGTCAGTATGCCGGCTTCGGCAATGCCAAGGAATCCAACGAGCGCTACAAATACCTGCTCGGCGCAGGCCAGACAGGCCTCTCCATCGCCTTCGACCTTCCGACCCAGATGGGTTATGACTCCGACGCGGCCATGAGCCAGGGCGAAGTCGGTAAGGTCGGCGTCGCCATCGACTCCCTGGCAGACGTGGAAGTGCTCTTCGACGGCATTCCGCTGGACAAAGTCTCCACCTCCATGACCGTCAACTCCACCGCCGCCATCCTGCTCTGCATGTACATCGCCGTTGCCGAGAAGCAGGGCGTGTCCGCCGACAAGATCTCCGGCACCATCCAGAACGATATCCTCAAGGAGTACATGGCTCGCGGCACCTACATCTACCCGCCGAAAGAGTCCATGCGCCTGATCACCGACATCTTTGCGTTCTGCAAGGACAACGTGCCCAAGTGGAATACCATCTCCATCTCCGGTTACCACATCCGTGAGGCCGGCTCCAGCGCCGTCCAGGAAGTCGCCTTCACCCTGGCCGACGGTATCGCCTACGTTGACGCCGCCATCAAGGCCGGCCTCGACGTCGACGACTTCGCACCTCGCCTGGCATTCTTCTTCAACGCCCACAACAACCTGCTGGAAGAAGTCGCCAAGTTCCGCGCCGCCCGCCGCATCTGGGCCAAGATCATGAAGGAGCGTTTCGGCGCCAAACTGGAAAAATCCCAGATGCTGCGCTTCCACACCCAGACCGCCGGTTGTACCCTGACTGCCCAGCAGCCGGACAACAACATCATGCGCGTCACCATCCAGACCCTGGCGGCTGTTCTGGGCGGCACCCAGTCCCTGCACACCAACTCCCGCGACGAGGCTCTGGCCCTGCCGACGGAAGACTCCGTCCGCATCGCCCTGCGCACCCAGCAGGTCGTTGCCTACGAATCCGGCGTGGCCGACTCCATCGACCCGCTGGCAGGCTCCTTCTATATCGAGTCCCTCACCGACCAGATCGAGAAGGCTGCATGGGAATACATCGAGAAAATCGACAAGCTGGGCGGCGCCGTGGAAGCCATCTCAAACGGCTTCCAGCAGAAGGAAATCCAGGATTCCGCCTACGCCTACCAGAAAGCCATCGAGAAGAACGAGCTGGTCATCGTCGGCGTGAACAAGTTCACCATTGAGGAGCCGCCTCCCGCCGGTCTGCTCAAGATTTCCGGCGAGGTTGAAATCGCCCAGAAGAAAGCTCTGGCCGACGTCAAGGCCAAGCGCGACAACGCAGCCGTCAAGGCAGCACTGGCGAAGCTGGAAGAAGCCGCCAAGGGCACCGACAACCTGATCCCGCTGATCCTCGAAGCGGTCAAGGTTTACGCCACCCTGGGCGAGATTTCCGACGTCTTCAGGGGCGTGTTCGGCAAGCACCAGGAAACCGTCGTTCTCTAATTCAATCTGGCTGTTCATTCACACAGGGCCAGGCCGTCAAGGCCTGGCCCTGTGGCAATTCCCATGAAAGGTGAGATCACATGCTCAAGAAAATCAATCACATCGGCATTGCCGTCAAATCCCTGGAAGAAGCACTCCCCTTCTACCGCGACAACCTGGCCATGCCCTTCGCCGGCATCGAGGAAGTTGCAGAGCAGAAAGTCCGCGTTGCCATGCTGCAGATCGGCGAATCCAAGATCGAGCTCCTGGAGCCCACCAGCGACGACAGTCCCATCGCCAAGTTTCTGGAAAAGAACGGCTCCGGCGTCCATCACCTGGCCTATGAAGTTGACGACTGCGCCGCCGCCATCGCCAAGATGGTTGCCGATGGCGCCCGCATGATCGACAACGCGCCCCGCAACGGCGCCCACGGCACCAAGATTGCTTTCGTGCATCCCAAGAGCAGCAACGGCATCCTGACCGAACTCTGCCAGTGCGGCCACTGAGGGGGTAACCCCACCCACAGCCTACGTAACAACGGACAGGGGCGAGGCGCATGACGCTTCGCCCTGTTTTATTCGTCCAGGGAATCCGGAAGTCGCCATCTTTTGGAAGAAGCAGAATACGCATCGCCGTAAAGTCTGCCCACCACGTACATAACGATGTTTTTTCCCTTGCCTTCCCAACAAGAACCTGTTATTCAGGGCTCGCGCGAAGAGGTCAGGCCTTTTTTCCTCTTTACCTGTTGCCGGGCACACAGGGATAAGCAATTCAACCCCGTTTCCACAACCAGGTTTCAGTACGGGTTTCACACGGCCAACTGAGCACAGTTACGCAACACGTTGTTTTACAGAATCTTTTAGCTTCTTCTGCTTCGGCGGAGCTATAGCCTGAGACAGATAACCGGATCAGGACCTGGCGCCGGCAAAGACGCACACCACGGCATATTTATAACGCCGTTTACACATCACAAACATGCAACAGACTGATTATCCGAGGATTTTGTATTGACAAACCCTTTGTCTATCGGGTACATCATGCACAAAATGTGAACGCCCTTTTACCGGCTTCACCACTTCACAAGCGCACGATCCAGCCGAGAAGCTCAGGCTGACAGTCCGGAGAAAGGTGGTGATTCACGAGACAGAGCACACAGCATGGCCTTTAACGGACAGATAGCAGCACCTGTAGGCAGTACATACACGTAGCATATTATTCTGAAGGAGGAAGACCATGAAGTTCAGCAAAACCCTGATGAGCATTACCGCTGCCGGCGCTCTCTGCGCCGCGGCAACCCCGGCCCTGGCCTTCGACAACGAGATCCACGGCTCCTATTTGATGAAGTACTTCATCACCAACTACGAAGCGGTCGGCAACCGCTACATCTTCCGTGACGGGCTTCAGCTTAACAACAATGACTTGGACGCTGACGGCAATCCAAGAAGAACATTGAACGACTTTACAAACTCAAGAAGCAAAAAGACCAGCAACTACTTCGACACCCGCACCCGCTTCTACTACACCGCCAAGGCCAGCGACGACCTGAAGCTGGTCACCGCCTTCGAGATCGATGCCGTGTTCGGCGACCGGGCTCAGAACAACGGCCGCAATGGCGGCGCCGCCCTGGAAGCCGACTCGGTCAACCTGGAAACCAAATGGGTCTATCTGGACTTCAAGATTCCCTCCACCCCCACCCGGATCACCGCCGGTATCCAGCCCATCAAAGACAAGTTCAAAGGTATCTTCTTTGACGCTGACGTGGCCGGCATCAACAGCGTCACCACCCTCGGTCCCGCCACGTTCGGCCTGGGTTACTTCCGCGCCTACGACTCCGACCTGTTCGCCACCTCAAACGACAACACCAATGCCCGCGGCGTGGACAACCTGGACATCGTGGCCGCCAGCATCGACTACAACGTCAACAAGAACCTGCGCGTGGGCGGCGCCTACTACCTGTACAATGACGACCGCAGCGCCAGCAACCGTCTCACGGTCAACTGCTTCGGCGCCAACTTCGACGCCAAGATCAACAAACTGGCCCTGAGCGGCTTCGCCGCCATGCAGTTGGGTGAAGTCCAGAACAGCAGAACTCACTTCAACGGCCTGGCCTTCAACCTGGCTGCCAAGCATCCGGTGGGTCCGGGCACCATGAAAGTTGCCGCCCTCTATACCTCCGGCGATGACGGCGACAACCAGACCAACACCGCCTGGCAGGCGGTCAATCAGTCCGCTGGCGGTGCCAACAACGGTACCAACAACAACGCCAACATGACCAACTCCTACAACGAGTCCGGCATGATCCTGCTGAACCGTAACACCAGCACCGGCGGCACCACCACCGACTACCATCTGGTGCAGGGCGCCGGCAACCTGGATCAGGGCGTAATCCTGCTCACCGCCGGCTACGACGCCAGCATCAACCCCAAGTGGTACGCCAAGACCAACGTGGGCGCAGCCTGGGTTTCCAGCAACAACTCCCAAATGCAGACTTTGAAGACCAGGGGCAACAACTTCATGGGCGCCGAGATCAACCTTGAGACCGGCTATAAGCTGTACGACAACCTGACCGCCAGCGTTCAGGGCGCCTACGTGATTCTGGGCGGCTACTACAACGACATGGACAATGGCCGTGATCCTGCCAACCCCTTCACCGCCCGTCTGGCCCTGAATTACGCTTTCTAGTATCAATCTGTACCAGTACGACCTGAGGGCGGGAGCAATCCCGCCCTTTTTTTTTGACTTTGGGGGGCAGTTTTGCCATACTCCGCGAGTTGAATTCACGCATCGGAGGCAGCATGAGAAGAATCACCCTGGCGATCAGCCTGTTACTTTCACTCTGTTTCACCCTGACGGCCTTTGCCGCCTCCCCGCTGCGGGTCTACGTGGCCGACATGAACGTGGTGGGAGTCCAGAACAAGGATGAACTGAAGGCCACCCTTCAGACCCTCCTGGCTTCGCGCCTGAACGGCGAGAACATCATTGCCGTTGCCAGTTCCGCCGAGGCGGACGCGACCCTGACCGGCACCTACGTGGTCATCGGCAAGATTTTCAGCGTGGATGCCATGGCCAGGAGCACCAACGGCGCCACCCTTACCCGCGCTTTCGTGCAGGGGGAAAGCCAGGATGAGCTGATTCCTGCCATGGGCAAACTGGCCGACAAGCTGACCGCCGACCTCTCCCGCATGTATGCCGGCGGCCAGATCAGAACCGGCGCCCCTGCCTATGGCGCAGGCTCCACGGTGGTACGCCCCGTAAAGACACCGCGGGATGACGCGCCCCAGAGCGCCCTGGTGCGCCCTTCCCAGAACCAGGAGATCATCAGGCCCCGGGACATGGAACGCAACTACACCGGCGGCTGGCAAAGCAAGCGCCTCCCCGGCGCGGCCAATCTGATGGCGGTGGGCAAGACGCTTCCCGACGGCAGCCGGGAGGTGTTCCTGGCCGAGGACCGGCGCCTCTCTTATTACCACCAGGCCGAAAACATGGGGCTGCGTTTCGCAACAGAGTTCGGCATTACCGACAAGATCATCGGCCTGGACACGATCCAGGAGAGCGACGGTAAGACCGCCCTGTACGTGACCATCATGCACGGCGAGGAGCCTTCGTCCCAGATCTGGCTGGTGGGGGAGAACAGCATGACCTGCGTGGCCAAAGACCTCCCCTATTACCTGCGCACCGCGAGCCTGGCCGGCGGCCCCAAGAAAGTCTACGCCCAGTCCGCCGGTCGTGATACGGAATACTACGGCGACGTGTATGAGCTGACCCGGAACGGGGCGAAGGTTTCCCTCTCCAATCCCATCACCATGCCCCGATTCGGAAACGTCTTCACCTTCAACCAGTTCAAGGATCAGGAGGGGGTGCTGTACACGGTGGTGCTGCACCCGGACGGTTACCTGATCGTCTTCGACCAGGAGCGGAAGGAACTGTGGCGCAGCAACGACAAGTTCGGCGGTTCCGAGCTCTACTACCAGAAGGACAACTCGGAAAACTTCCGCATAACCAACGACAAGTACCGCTGGTTTTTCATGAACCAGCGCATCCAGGTAACCTCACGTAACGAAGTTCTGGTCGGCAAGAACGACGGATTCTGGGTACTGGGCAATGCCCGTTCCTACAAGAAGGGGGCCGTGTACTGCTTTGGCTGGAACGGTTCCAATCTGGACGAACTGTGGCACACCCGCGACACCCAGAATTACATGCCGGATTACTACTTCGATGAAGCCAGCAGCGAACTCCTGCTGTTGCAGACGGTGCAGCGTCCCGGCCTGACCTCGCGCGGCTCGGCATCACTGGCCATCAAGAAGGTTGAATAACCCTGAAACCGTGCACCCGCACCTGCCGGATACAGAATACCCACGCCGACTCAGCCCCCCCAGCGGGGGCTGAGTCGCGACACGGGCATTCCGGCGAGAATCCATAGCCATGACCAGCAGACTTCCCGACATAGGGCTCCCTTTCGGCGTGAGCGATTTTCTCCCCGAAGCGGCAGCCAAGATCGACTACATCGAAGGCCGTATCCGCCGCGTGTTCGAACTGTGGGGGTTCCGCAGGATCATCACCCCCAAGCTGGAATACGAGGATGTGATGGCCCTGGGCCTGGGAGACGGCCTGAAAGACAGGACCTATCGGTTCGACGACCGTCAGACCGGCAGGTTACTGGCCTTTCCACCCGACATCACCCCCCAGATCGCGCGCATCGTTGCCACCCGCCTGGCCGCCAGTCCCCTGCCGCACCGCATCAGCTACAGCGGGCGGGTGCTGCGCCAGACCGAGAGTCAGACCGGCCGCAGCCGGGAGATCTTCCAATCCGGCGTGGAACTGATCGGCCTGGACTCCCCCGAAGCGGACGCCGAAATGGTGGCCATGGCGGTGGAGTCGCTTCAGGGGTTGGGATTCAGCGACTTCAAGATCGACCTGGGACAGGTGGAGTTCTGTCGCGGCATCATGGCTGCCTCGGGCCTGAACGGCTGTCCCCTGACGGATCTCCTGCACGCGGTGGCCCGCAAGGACGCTTCGGCCGTGAACCGGATCATCGCGGAGAACCCGCTCTCCGACGCATCCCGCCGCGAGATCGGCTCTCTGCCGCGCCTGTTCGGGGGCCGCGAGGTCCTGGAGACCGCCACGGAGGTGGTGTGCAACGAGCGCTCCCGGGCTGCGCTGGACAACCTGCGGCAGGTACTGGAGATCCTGGACATCCACGGTGTCAGCGACTCTCTGACCATAGACCTGGGTGAAATCCGCGGCCTGGACTACCACACCGGCATCACCTTCGAGGGGTTCGTTCCCGGCCTGGGGGTCCCGGTGTGCAGCGGCGGTCGTTACGACACTCTTGCCGGACGCTACGGTTTCGACACACCGGCAACGGGCTTTACCTTCGACCTGCTGAGCCTGCTGCAGGCCCTGGAGCGTCGGCCGGAGCTGGAGGCCAGCACGACCCGCGACGTTCTGCTGTTCAATATGAGCAACGACCGGCGCCAGGCCCTGGAGGCGGCCCGCCTGCTCCGCTCCAGGGGATACTCCACCGCCCGCGACATTATCCGCCGCGACGCCGCGAGTTCGCTGGCGTATGCGCGCAGGATGAACATCCGCTGCATGCTGGTGATCGGAGACCCGGCGGACGCGGGCGGGTTTCACGCGGTGCGCACCCGCGACGGCAAGACAGTGCGTCTGGGCAGGGAGATGCTCTGCCGTGAAGGGCTGTTGGACTACATCGAAGAAAACCAGGGAGACTAGGCAAAATGGCAAATGTTGCGATCGTGGGCGCCCAGTGGGGCGATGAGGGAAAAGGAAAAGTCGTCGACATCTATACCGAGTTCGCCGACGATATCGTTCGGTTCCAGGGGGGCAACAACGCAGGCCACACCCTGGTGGTCGGCACTGAAAAGGTCGTCCTGCACCTGATTCCCTCGGGCATCCTCCACGAAGGCAAGCGTTGCATCATCGGCAACGGCGTGGTGCTCGACCCTGAGGTCTTCATCAGGGAGATTGAAAAGCTCAAGGAGTCGGGACGGCTCACCGACGATTCCTGCCTGCTCCTGTCCGAATCGCTGCACGTCATCATGCCCTATCATAAGCGCATCGACATCGCCCGTGAGGCAAAGAGCGGCGACCGCAAGATCGGCACCACCGGCCGTGGCATCGGCCCCTGCTACGAGGACAAGATCGGCCGCCGCGGCATCCGTTTGATGGATCTGGTCAACAGGGACGTCTTTGCCCGTCGCCTGAAGGAGTACCTGCCGGAGAAGAACTTCCTGCTGGAGAAGATGCTGGGAGAGGCTCCCTGCGACTATGAGCGGATTCTGGAGGAGTACAGCGGCTATGCCGAGACCTTAAGAACCTACATGGCCGATACCGCGTTGATTATCAACAACGACCTTCAGGCCGGCAAAAAGGTACTCTTCGAGGGGGCACAGGGAACGCTTCTGGACGTGGATTTCGGCACCTACCCCTTCGTAACCTCCTCCTCCACCTGCGCCGGCGGCGTTTGCACCGGCTCCGGCGTGGGGCCGCGCCACATCCACGAGATCATCGGCATCTCCAAGGCCTATGTCACCAGAGTGGGAAGCGGTCCCTTCCCCACCGAACTGTTCGACGGAGACGGCGACCGGTTACGGGACGCGGGGGGGGAATTCGGCTCCACCACCGGCCGCCCCCGGCGCTGCGGCTGGTTCGACGCCATGGTAATCCGCTACGCGGTGCGCACCAACGGCCTGACCGGCATTGCTCTCACCAAGCTGGACGTGCTCTCCGGCTTCGAGCGAATCAGGATCTGCACCGGCTACACCCTGAACGGCACGCCCCTGGAGACCCTCCCCGCGGCACCGGAAGCGTTCGAGAACTGCCGGCCGGTGTACGAAGAGATGCCGGGATGGAACATGGACATCTCCGGTGCCAGAAGTTTCGAGGAACTGCCCGACAACGCCCGCGCCTACGTCAAGCGACTGGAGGAGCTGGCAGGCTGTCCCATCGTGCTGGTCTCCGTGGGCGCCCGCCGCGACCAGACCATCATCCTGCGCAACCCCTTTCAGTAGCCGTGCCGCATCCCGGCACCTCTGCTTCGCTCCTGACGCAAAAATCCCCCCGAACCAGACGTTCGGGGGGATTTTTGCATTCTTCCGCATCCGGCAGGTGCGAGCCGCCCGCGTTTGCGCTGACGGTCTCGTACCGCACTTCCATCGCTCATGACGGGCGCGGCCGTCTTCCGGACGGTTTACCACCTCCACCTCGTGCCACTGTGCCGATGCAGGACTCACAGAAGAGCCTGACCCGGTATCCGGCGTGGGCCGCCAGATCCGACAGACGGGAGGATTCGCGCGCGGCCCTTCCCAGCCAGGCTGCTCGGGACCGGTCGGCCGGCCGGCGCACCAGGGCCGCGCAGAGTCCCAGCAGAAGCTGCCAGACAACCAGTTCCTCAAGGCGCTCCTTGTTGAACCAGAGCACCCCCTCGCTCTCGTGAACCAGCAGATAGCGGCGACAGGCGGGAGAACGGAACAGCGGCCCCGGATCGGCGACCGTTCCTGACCAGCCGCAACCCCCAAGCTCCAGCAGCGCCCGGCTGAGCTGGAGGCCGTCTCCGGCACCCACACCAGCCAGCCCCTCCCGGGAGGAAAGCCGGCAAGACAGGGTATGATCCAGGCCGAACCCATCCAGAGCGGAGGGTGCGCCCCGCAGCAACAGCACGCTGGCCAGAATCCGGACACCGTCCAGTGAACCAAGCCGCCGGACCAGGGCGGAGAGGAACGCACCGGCGGCGCGGGAAACAGGCTCCTGCTCCATGACGGCGGAGAGGAGCGTGAACGCCTCCCGGACCTGCTCCGCCACGGTGCGGGACTCCCGTCCCCTGGCGCCGATTTCCCCGCCCAGGAGCGTCAGGAAGTTCTCCACCAGGGCGAGGTCCGGTGCCATGGCAGGCTGTGGAGAGTCGCCGTCGGGCGTCCCGACGGCGGTCAGGGGCGACACCCCTTCCAGGAGCCGGCCGAAACAGGCGTTCAGTGCGGCAAACCTGACCTGCAGGCGTTCCACCTCCAGGTCAGGCACACCCCGGCCATCCAGGACATGATACAGCCCTTCCCAGGAGCGGTCGCCGTCATCCTGAATGCGCCGGAAATCCAGGAACAGGTGAAACTCATACTCGCCCAACTCCGCGTAGAGCCCCCGCTCCACCAGGTCCCGCCCGCTGCGCAGGAACTGGCGCCCGTCGGCCATGTCCCGGAAGGCGTAGTAGATCCCTTCGCCGTTCTGAAAATCGAGGGCATCGGCAAGGGTCGTGCAGCGGAGCCGCGGCTGGTCGCCGCCGTCCGTGACGTTGAAGGGGACCGACTCCCTGATCCAGCCCGCAGTGGCGGCGTGACGGTTGTGGTACAGCACCAGGGTCCGCTGGTCCCCGCGGCGGTTGGAGTAGGCAAACACGTTGTCGTCAATCCCGTTTTGAACGTGGAAATCGTACAGCACGAAGTTTTCTGAACCGGAGAACAGCGCCCGACGGTGCAGAAGCGGAAAGATCCACTGACGGTGCCCCTGCACCAGCCCCTGGTCCACCTGCTCATCCCAGTAGGCGCGCTTGTACTCCATGCCATACTTCTCGTGGAACCCCTCGATCTGGCCATGGCCGAACATGGGCAGCCCCGGCATGGTCACCATCATGACGCAGGCGCCGAAGTACTTCCCCTGGCTGCCGAACTGTTCCACGGCGGTCTTCTCGTCCGGGTTGTTCATGAAGTTGACGAACCGCTGCAGCACCTGGGGATTAAACTCCAGCACGTTCCTGATGGTCTGGCGGTACTTGGCGTTTTCCTCCCGCTTCAGCATGTTCATGAAGGCGCTGTTGTAGACCCGGTGCATGCCCAGGGTGCGCACGAAGTACCCCTCCATCAGCCAGAACGCCTCGGCCAGAAGCAGGGTGCCGGGCGCCTCCGATGCAACGCGGTCCACCACCTCCCTCCAGAACTCCACCGGAAACAGGGCGTCGAACTCTTCGCGGCTCATGCCATGCTCAGCCCGCGAGGGAATCCCCCCCCCCAGGCCGCGGATAGGGAACCAGAGACGCTGGTAGTGCTTCTTGGCCAGGGTCATGGCGGCATCGAAACGGATGATCGGGAAGGTGCGCGCCACGTGCAGGATGGTCTGGATGACCGCCTCCCGCACCTGGGGGAGCAGGTAATTAAGCTGGGCGGTGTCGTTCCAGGGAAAGCTGGTGCCGTCGTTGCCATGGTAGATGTAGCGGACACGGCCGCTGGCGCGCTCCACCAGGCGGAATACCACGGCGGCATCGCTTCTGGTCCAGTAGCCGTCCTCGATCTGAATGCACAGTTCTTCGTTGCGGGAGAGGTTCTCGCCGTTGAAGCGGTAACCGGGAAAGGGGGGGTACTCGCTCTGGATGAACCAGTCCGGATGCTGTTCGATCCAGCGGGAGAAGATGCCGGTATGGTTGGGAACCATATCGCTTGCCAGCCGGATGCCCCGGGCCAGGGCACGACGGCGCAGGTTTTCCAGGGCGTCCCACCCTCCCAGGTCGGCGGCGATCTCGTAATCGTAGAGCGAGTAGGCCGAGGCAATGGCATCCTGGTTTCCGCAGATCTGCTTGATACGTTGGGACGCGGGTGAGCGCTCCCACACGCCGATCAGCCAGAGGGCGCTGAACCCCGCCCCTGCCAGCCGGTCCAGTTCGGCGTCGGGCACCTGGTCCAGGGTGGTAACGGGATGACCGTACTGGCGCCCCAGCTGGTCGAGCCAGACGTAGACCATCTTGGCGATCATGACCACGTTGGACATCCAATCCTCGTCCCGCGAGAAGCGCTCGTACTCGGGATAGTCGTAGCCGGCCAGCACCGATTCGCCGCCGGGCCCGAACCCTGCCGCGACCGGGGCCGGCCGGCGACCGAACTCCAGCACCGGCGAAGGTCCCGGTTCTCCGCCGCCCCAGCCGCGCTGACGCCGCTCCTCCCGCAGCACGTCCCAGGCGCCGGTGAGTGTCTCCAGCAGTTCGTCGGGCAGAAAGACGCCCCACTGCTCACGAATGAACTCCAGCTGGCCGGCCAGGGAGTCGGGAGAGGCCGCGACCGGCGCCATGAGCAGTTCGGGGAGGGTCAGATCAAACCGGGGCAGACGCGGCCCCCGGGAGAGGGAATCGATCATGGAGACGACCAGCCGGGGATAACACTCCTGGAGCGCGGCCAGCGGCGCGTCGTCCAGGATCTCCCGGAACCCGTCCAGGGCCGGATTCCCGGCGGCCAGCCTGAGCAGCAGCAGCTCACGCAGCACCAGCCGCCTCCTGCCGCTCCGCCCGCGGGGAGAGGTGAACCACTCCTCGGCCGAAACAGCGCCTGCGAGCACCTCAGCGGGGGGGAACAGTTCCACGAAGGCAGCCCCCAGGCGCAACGACGCGTCTCCGGCCGGATCCAGGCCCGACCGGCGCAGGGCGTTTTCCAGCACGTCGGGCGCCTCCTGTTCGGCGGCAACGTCGATCAGATAGCGGAAGACCGTTTGCAGCGCGGCATAGAGCGTGAGCTGGCCGGCCGAGAGCGGAGCCCCCCCCCCACCGCGGCACCGGATCAGCCTGAGGGCCAGCTGGCGGAAAAAGACAATGGGGGGAATTCCGCGTTCGGAGATCTGTCGCGAGAGAGAGCCCAGCTCAAGGGACTGCCAGGAGTGCCGGGATATCTGGATCTCATGGGGGAAGTATGCTGCGCAACCGGAGCGTGATTTCATGTTCTGACCATCCTTGAAGAGTGACGACCAGCAATTATACCGCGATTTATGGAAAAGGGGGGGAACCGGGGGATGGGGGGAGAGCGGGGGCAGGAGAGAGAACCTGCCCCCGCGACGTACCGATGCGGAGAAAGAGCACGGAGTTACGGCGTGCGGGAGGCTACTTCTTGTTCTTTTTCTTTGCCTTCACCGTGCCCGTGGAGCTCTTCTTGCTTGTGCCTTTGCTCTTGGTCTTGCTTTTTGACGTGGCCGACGCTTTGCCTTTCTTCTTGTCGGCTTTTTTTGCCTTGGCGGATGATTTTGACGTGGATTTGCCGGATACGGACGCCGACCTGCGCGAGGTCCTCGCATGGGAACTCTTCACGCTCCTGCTGATCCCGCGCGGCTCGGGGTTGAACTCGTCGCGGATGTTGTTCAGCAGGACCGCGGTCTCCTCAAGGGTCGGGTCCGCCTTCCTGGCAGCTTCCAGGGCCTCCCTGGCCTCGCCGATGCGGTCGGTCTTCATGTACATGCGGCCCAGGGCGTTCAGGGCGCGGGCATGATCCGGACTCAGCTCGGCGGCCTTGCGGTAGCAGGCGATGGCGCTGTCGTTCTCTTTCTTGAATTCGTGGATCAGGCCCAGCTTATAGTGGTTGTTGGCGTCCTCGGGAAAGAGCTCCACCGCACCCTTGAGCAGCGCGGTGATCTCGTCGTACTGTCTGTTCTTGACATAGATCGAGACCAGCGCGCCGCGACTCTCCGCGTCATCCTTCCGCAGGCTCAGGGCCTTGCGGTAATGTTCCACCGCTTTGTCGTTCATTCCCTTGGCACGATACAGGTCGGCGATCTCCCGGTTAGCCTCGGGATTGTCGGGAGCACTCTTCAGAACCGCGCTATAGGCATCGATGGCCAGCTTGGATTCCTTCTTCCTGGCCAGAATGCGGGCCAGCTTGAGCTGAATGTCGGGGCTGTCGGGCTTCAGCTTGAGGAACTCGCCGTACTGTTCCACCGCCTCCTGGTAGAAGCCGCGCTCGTAGCGGATATCCGCCAGACGCAAGCGGGCATCGGCGTTGTCCGGCCTGACCCGGATGGCCTGCTTGTAGGCCACCACCGCCTCGTCCTGGTTGTTCTGCTTCTCGTGCAGAATACCCAGGTTCAGGTAGACGTCGCTGTTTGTGCTGTTGCGGTGCGCCGCCTCCCGGTAGGCAGCCATGGCATCCGCGTCCCGCCCCATCGCACGGTAGAGGTCGCCCAGTTTGCCGTAGGCGTCGACCGCCTGCTCGGGCGACTCGCTGATGGTCTCCCTGAGCGCCGCTTCGCGCCTGGCGAAGTCATGCACCTCGGCCGGAGCCGCGGGAGCGGGGGATTGGACGAGCGGCGTTGCCTCGGCCACCCGGGCCAGCCCCTTGCCCTTGCCGCCCAGCAGATACTGGTAGGCGGCTTGCCTGGTATCACCCTTCTTCTCGTAGATCTCCGCCATCATCAGGTGGATCTTGCGGTTCTGGGGATTGGCGATCTCACCCTTTTTCAGTTCCTCCAGGGCCTTGTCCAGGTCGTTGCGCCCCAGATGAATGGAAGCGATGCCGGTATGGGCCGTTTCGTTTCCCGGGTCGGCAGCCAGGGCCCGCCCGTACTCTTCCAGGGCCTTGTCCGGCTGCCCCATGGCCAGATACACCCCGGCCAGGTCGCCGTACACCTCGGCATCCCCGGACAAGGCACGTGCCGCCTCGTTCAGGTGGTGGATCGCCAGGGGATACACCTTCATATCCGCCAACACATGGCCAAGGGCCTTGTGGTAGCGGGGATCGGAGGTCGCCGCCAAGCCGCGGCTCAACTCCACCGAAGCCTCGCTGGTCCGGCCGGTCTGGGCGTAAAGCAGCCCCAGGTTGCCGCTGGCCCTGGCGAACTGGGGATTCAGCTGCAGAGCCTGGCGGTACTCCTTGATGGCCCCGTCCACGTTGCCGATCCGCTCCAGCATCAGGGCGCTGACATAGTGGCCGGGAGCGCCGTCAGGGCAGAGGCCGAGGATTCTGGCTTCAGCTTCTCGCCTGGCGCCCTCGTCACGAGCGCCCTCCAGAGACCCCACCAGCTCCTGGGCATCCTTGCATTTGTCGCCGGAGAGACCCCAGCCAAAACCGCACAGAAACAGCGTCGCGGACATCAGTACACCATATGTTCGAATCATACGCATGGGCAGGCTTCCTTGAAAAAAATCTCGAATAGCCGCCGGATTATACAGACGATTCCACAAAAATTCAATTATTTAGGCTAATATCTTGATTATATGTAAATTTGTGCAATAATGTGGCCCACATTCCCGGACGGTACGGGCCTGATATCATGACAAAAACACGAGGGGTGGAGATGAACGGGGAACTGGAACAACTCATCAATAGCGCCAGCGATCTGCCGACGATTCCGGTGGTTGCAACGAAGGTGCTGCAGCTGATCGAGAGCGAGACGACAACCGCCGAGGACCTGGCCAAGGTCGTCTCTTCCGATCCGGCGGTGGCCGCCAGGGTCCTGAAAATCTCCAACTCGTCCTTCTTCGGTTGCCGACGCCAGATCACCACCCTGTCCCACGCAATCATGATGCTCGGCTACAACACCCTAAAGAGTCTGGTCATGGCGGCATCGGTGAAACAGGTCTACAAGTCCTACGGCCTGGCTGAAAAGATGCTCTGGGAGCACTCCTTCGGCGCCGCCCTGGCGGCCCGCATCATCGCCACCACCACCCAGCAGATCAACGACGAAGAGGCCTTTCTGGGAGGCCTCTTCCACGATATCGGCAAGACCATCATGAACAACATCGACAGCCAGCGTTTCCAGATGGTGATCCAGAAGTGCTACAACGAAAACATCTCCTTCCAGCAGGCTGAGCAGGAGTTTTACCCCTACAGCCATGCCGACGTGGGCGGTTTGGTGATCGAGAAGTGGAACTTCCCCGAGATGCTGATGAAGGCGGTCCTGGAGCACCACCGTTTCGGCTTCGGCGAAGACGAGGACCCCTACCAGATACTGCTCACCAGCACCGTGGGACTGGCAAACCTGTTCTGTCACAGGATCGGCCTCGGCCAGCGGGAACCGGACGAGACCCTGGATCTGGCCGGTTCGGTGCCCGCGCGTCTGCTCAACCTGGACGAAAGCCAGTTGGAGGTCATGCTGGCCAGCTTCGAACAGGCCTACACCCAGGACAAGAGCTTCTTCGAATAGCCATCCGCCCCTGACCGTCCGGATCCGGTCAGGATGAACCGCGCTCCTTGCCGTCGGAGGAGCGCTCGCGGGCCTCGTCGGATATGTCCACGCTGTCGTCCCCGGCCGTTTCTCCGCGCCGTTTCGGCTTTCCACCCCTGAAGGTTTCGCCTCGGCCGGTATTCCTGTCCAGCTCCCGTGTGCCGCTGATCTTGTCCACCGGGTCCGTCATGCAGGCCTCCCTCACCACCTCCGAAGAGATGAAAATTGATTTTTAGCCGCTGAAACTATATACTCCACCGACTAATCTATAGCTGCAAGGATGTCTATGATCCGCACCATTCTCACCTACCCCGATCCTCAACTGAAGAAGAAGTCCGCGCCGATCACCATCATCACCGACGAGATCCGCGAGCTGGCCAGGGACATGGTGGAAACCATGTACGACGCCCCCGGCGTGGGGCTGGCCGCTCCCCAGATCGGCGTCCATCAGCGCCTGATCGTCATTGACGTCTCGGCCCAGGACGAACCGGACGGGCTGATTATAGCAATCAACCCGGTCATCGTCCATTCAGCCGGAGAGAGCTACGAGGAGGAGGGGTGCCTGTCGGTACCCAGGTACGCCGCCAACGTTCGCCGCCACGCCAGCGTGACGGTCAGGGGGCTGGACCTGGAAGGGAGGGAACAGACCTGGCACGCCGAGGGGCTTTTGGCCGTCGCCTTCCAGCACGAGATCGACCATCTGGACGGCCTGCTCTTCGTCGACCACCTTTCGCCCCTCAAGCGCGACCTGTTCCAGCGCAAGGCCCGCAAGGCGGCCGAGAACCAGACGGCGGGAAAACGATGAGCGGCCGGGGCATCGTCTTCATGGGCACGCCGGAGTTTGCCTGTCCCACCCTGCTAACCCTGATCGAACGGGGCGAGCGACTGCTGGCAGTGGTCACCCAACCCGACAGGCCAAAGGGGCGGGGCCACCGGCTGATGCCGCCGCCGGTGAAGGAACTGGCTCTGGGCCACAACATTCCGGTGCTCCAGCCCTCCCGAGTGCGCGAGAGCGCCTTCGTGGAGACGATCCGGGAACTGGCTCCCGAGCTGATTGTGGTGGTGGCGTTCGGCCAGATACTGCCCAAGGCGCTCCTGGAGATCCCTCCCTTGGGGTGCGTCAACGTCCACGCCTCGCTCCTCCCCCGCTACCGGGGCGCCGCGCCGCTCAACTGGTGCATGATCAACGGGGAGTCCGAAACCGGCGTCACCACCATGCTGATGGACACGGGGCTGGATACCGGCCCCATGCTGCTCCGGCACGCGACCCCCATCGACGAGAACGAGGACATCATCTCCCTGCATGACCGCATGGCCCGGATGGGTGCGGAACTGCTGGCCGAGACCCTGGACCGCCTCAGGGAGGGAAGCGTCGCACCCGAGGCCCAGGACGATGGCCAGAGCTGCTACGCCCCGCTGCTCAAGAAGGAGCACGGCCTGATCGACTGGAACCATCCCGCCCGCCGAATCCACGACCTGGTGCGCGGCCTGGCCGCCTGGCCCGGCGCCCAGACCAGCCTGGCCGGCCAGACGCTCAAGCTGTACCGCACCCGGGTGGCCGATGGCCGGGGAGCTCCGGGTACGGTTCTGCGTTCCACGGGAGGTTTGCTGGAGGTTGCCTGCCGGGAGGGGAGTCTGCTCATCCAGGAGCTGCAACTGGCGGGCAAGAAGCGCCTGGACTGCGCCAGTTTCCTGGCAGGCTGCCCCATAGCCGAGGGGATTGTGCTGGGACAGGCGACACCGGAGAAAGCAACGCCGTGACCGAGAACACTCACCTGCCCGAGCCGCCCCGCAAACGGCTGTTCATCTCCCTGATGGGGCTGACCTGCCTGCTGCTGGTGGCCCTGGTCTTCCTGGCCTGGTGGATCCCCAACCGGGGGCTGGCCAACATCCACCCGGACCTGCCCAACATCATCGGCATCGTCATGGCGGCGCTCTCCGGCCTGGCCATCCTGGGCACCGTCCTCCTGGTACTGACCACGGCCCTGAACCGGGACATCCTGTTCACCCGCCTGCTGCGGCTGGTGGTGATTAAGTTCCTGCTCCCCCTGATCGAGCTGGTGGGGCGGCTCCTGGGGATCGGTACGGACAGCATCCGCCAGTCCTTCATCGCCATGAACAACAGCCTGGTATTTTCCCAGGGCCATTCCCTCAGTCCGGACCGGGTCCTGGTGCTCCTGCCCCACTGCATCCAGCTCTTCGACTGCGACATCAAGGTCACCGGCGACATCAACAAGTGCGTGCAGTGCGGCCGCTGCGACATCAAGGGGCTGGTGGATATCGGCCGCAGGTACGGCATCCATATCTCGGTGGCCACCGGAGGCACCCTGGCGCGCAAGGTGATCGTGGAGAAGCGGCCCAAACTGGTACTGGCGGTTGCCTGCGAGCGCGACCTCACCTCGGGCATCAAGGACTGCTACCCCCTGCCGGTGATCGGCATCCTCAACGAGCGCCCCTTTGGCCCCTGCTTCAACACCTCCGTGGACGTGGAGAAGATCGACCAGGCCCTCAGCCGCGTACTCCCGCAGAAGTAGCCAGTACATCGAAAACGGGGGGGCGGTCCCCACGGCCCGCCCCCCGACAGCAGCCCATCCCCTCAGACCACCCGTTCCCCCATCACCCGATCGTAACAGTCGCGGATCCTGCCGGTGATCTCCTCGTAGTCGCTGATCAACGCCACCCCCGGATTCCTCAAAGCCGGATCATACCCCAGGCGCAGCGCCAGCTTGTTCATGTAGGTCCTGGACCCGCTCAGGTCATTGACCGAGTGGTCATGGATGATACGCAGCCGGTTCTCCAGCTTGCGCAGGAAACGGTAGCCGAACACCAGGGTCTCGGCAAAGTCGGCCGGCACCAGCTCCAGCTCTCCCATGCGGGTCAGGGCCTCGATTGTGCTGGTGGTGCGCAGATCGGGATAGCGGAAACCGTGGCGCAGCTGAAGGAACTGGGCGATGAACTCCACGTCCACCATGCCGCCCCGGCCGGTCTTGATGTTGTAGCTGCCGGCGCTCTCCCGGGCCAGTTCGTGCTCCATGCGCATGCGCAGGCGATGGATCTCCCCCCGCCCCTCCTCCCCCAGGGTGGAGCCATAGACGGTCTTCTCGATCACGCCATGCAGGTGATCGGCCAAGGATGCGTCTCCCAGCACCACGCGGGCCTTGGTCAGGGCCTGGCGCTCCCATACCTGGGCTTCCTGGCGGTGGTAGTCCATGAACGAGTCCAGGGAGGTCACCAGCGGGCCGGCATTTCCGGACGGCCGCAGGCGGGTGTCGATCTTGTACACGTACCCCTCGCGGGTCTGCATGGTCAGGATCGAGATGATCTTCTGGGCCAGTTTGGCGAAGTACTCGTGGTTGGAGATCTGCTTGTCGCCGCTGGTGACCCCCTGACGGTCATAGACGAAGATGATGTCCAGGTCCGAGTGGTAATTCAGCTCCCCCCCCCCAAGCTTGCCCATGCCGATCACCGCCAGGCTGGCCTCGGCCTCCCCCTCCCCGCGGTTGTACATGGGCCGCCCGAAGCGCCCCAGTTGCCGTACGGCCATGCCGTAGGCCGCGGCCAGGCAGGCCTCCCCCAGCAGAGAGAGCTGGCCGGTGGTCACGGTCTGCTTGACCTTGCCGTGGATGTCGTTCAGGCCGATGCGCAGGACTTCCTCGTTGTGGTAGCGCCGCAGGGCATCCAACTGGTCCTCGAAATCGTCGGACAGCCCCAGCACGCCGGCCAGCTCCCGCTCCATCTCCTCCCTGCTCTTCTCAGTGGCGGCATAGCGGTAGGAAAGCATGCTCTCCAGCAGCTCCGGATGGCTGATCAGGATCTTGGAGAGAAACTCCGACATGCCGAACAGGGAGACCAGCAGTTTCAGCGCCTGGCGGTTCTCGGCCAAGAGCGCGTAGTAGGCGGAACGTTTGCCCACGATGGAGAGAAAACGCTCCAGATGGGCCAGGGCCATGTCCGGGTCGGGCGACGCCAGCACCTCATGCACGAGCAACGGCGAGATCTTCTCCAGCAGGCGGCGGTTGCGCTCGGTCAGGTTGCTCCTGACCGGCCCATCGCGCAGGGAGCGCAGGTTGTCGTAGGCCCGCTCCACATCCTCGAAGCGCCGCTCGGCCAGCATATCCTTGACCAGGTCGGCGTCGGCCCGGGGGTCCAGCAGGAACGGCACCTCGGGGCTCAGGTCCCGACTCAGGCGGTCGTCCCGGGAGAGGAACAGGTTGCCGAAGATGGCCGACACATGGCTGCGGTGTTTCTCCAGAGTCTCCCGGAATCGCTCCAGGCCATTGTTTCCCAGAAAGCCGCAGCGCCGCGCCAGGGCCCGCAGCTCCTCATCTTTGGTGGGCAGGTTGTGGGTCTGGCGTTCCTGCACCACCTGGATGCGGTGCTCCACCGTGCGCAGGAAACGGTAGGCGCTTGAGAGCCGTCCATGGTCGCCCGAAGTGATGATCCCGGCCTCCCGCAGCCGGTCCAGGGCCTTGAGCGAGTTCCGCTCCCGCAGCAGGGGATTCTTGCCGGCATACACCAGTTGCAGCGCCTGGATGAAGAACTCGATCTCACGGATTCCCCCCCGTCCCAGCTTGAGGTTGATCTCTCCCTCCATGGAGCGGGTCAGGGAGACGTCGATCTTCTGCTTCATGTTCTTCATGTCCTCGATCAGAGTGTAATCGAGATACTTGCGGTAGACGAAGGGTTGCAGGGTTCGCAGCAGCTGCTCCCCCAGCTCCAGGGAGCCGGCCACCGGCCGGGCCTTGAGCATGGCGGTGCGCTCCCAGGACTGGCCCCAGGACTCGTAATACACTTCGGCCGAACGGAGCGATGCCGCCATGTCACCCGATTTCCCCTCCGGCCTGAGCCCCAGGTCAACCCGAAAGACGAAGCCGTCCTCGGTCACCTGGGAGAGGGCCTTGGTGACCATCTCACCCAGCTTGGCAAAGAAGGTATGCAACGACACCTCCCCCCTGGCCTGTCCCGTGCCGGCATCCACGCCACTGGTTTTTCCCCGGTCCGATTCGTAGAAGTAGATGATGTCGATGTCCGAGGAGAAGTTGAGCTCGTTCCCCCCCAGTTTCCCCATGCCCATCACGGTCATCTCCGCTTCCCGGGAGCCCTGTTCCGTTTCCAACAACGGCAGACCGTACTCAGCCACCAGGCAGCGGCGACAGACCTCGTAGGCCACCTGCAGCGACGCGCCGGCCAGGGACGAGAGCTCGGCGGTGACCTCCTCCAGCCCGGCCAGACCGAACAGGTCCCGGGCAGCGATGCGCAGGATCTCGGCCCGCTTGAACAAACGCAGCTGCCGCATCAGGGCGCTGAAATCCGCATCCCCCTCCACCCGGGAACGCAACGCCTCCAGCATGTCCCGGCTATCGCGGGAAACAGCGAGGCCGTTCTCCAGGAAGAGCCAGCGGAACAGGGAGGGGGTGCGGAAGAGCAGGTTAACCAAAAAGGGGGAAGAGCCGCACAGCTGCACGAAACGGGAGAGGGCCGTGCGGCGGCAGGCGATGGCGGTCAGCTCACCGGCCGGTATGACTCCGGCCAGACGTTCGAAGGCGTTCAGGGCCAGGTCCGGCAGAGGTGCGCGCAGGGCGCTGACCAGGATGCGATGCAGGGTCGGTACGGAGAAGCGGGGGTGGATCAGAAGGACATTGTCCGCCGAGCGGGCTCCATAGCTGAAGCCGTGGCGTTCCAGGAACACGGCCAGCCGTTCCTGGCTCCGGGCCGGGTCCTCCAGATCGAGGATCCGGCTGAACTGGTGCAGAAAGCGCAGGAGACGCACGTCACCCCCCCGCGACCCTGCGCAGTCCGGCGCGGTAATCACCCCTGACGATGCCGTTTTCGGTGATGATGGCACTGATATACCGGGCCGGAGTAACGTCGAAGGCGGGGTTGCGCACCCTGATACCGGCCGGGGCAATGTCGATCCCCTTGATCCGGGTCACCTCCTCCACCGGCCGTTCTTCGATGGGGATCTTCCCGCCGTCGCAGAGGCTTAAGTCCAGGGTGGAGATGGGGGCAGCCACGTAGAAGGGGATATTGTTCTCTTTAGCCAGGACGGCGACCCCATAGGTGCCGATCTTGTTGGCGGTATCACCGTTGGCGGCGATGCGGTCGGCCCCCACCACGCAGCAGGTGATCTCTCCCCTGCTCATGAAGAAGCCGGCCATGTTGTCGGAGATCAGAGTGGCGGGGATACCCTCCTTGAGCAGCTCCCAGGCCGTCAGGCGGGCACCCTGGAGCCAGGGACGGGTCTCGTCGGCGAAGACCTGGATCTTCTTGCCCGCCTCATGGGCGGCCCGGATCACCCCCAGGGCGGTGCCGTAGCCGGCCGTGGCCAGGCCGCCGGCGTTGCAGTGGGTCAACACGCTGGCCCCCTCGGGGATCAGGGTGGCGCCCCATTTGCCAATGTTGCGGCAAATGGTCAGATCCTCCTGTTCCACCCGGATAGCCTCCTCCTTCAGGAGCTGGCGGATTATTTCCAGCGGCTTGTCCCGCGCCTCTTCGGCCACCCGCTTCATGCGCTGGATGGCCCAGAACAGGTTGACCGCCGTGGGGCGGGTGCGGGCCATGACATCGCACACGTTCTCCAGCTGGCGGAAAAACGACTCGTGGGTGTCGGCAATGATGTCCCGGGCTCCCAGGGCGATCCCCATGGCGGCGGCCACACCGATGGCGGGGGCCCCGCGGATGACCATTCCACGGATGGCCTCGGCAACCGCCTTGAAGTCAGTGTAGCTGTTGTAGACCTCTTCGCCCGGCAGGCGGGTCTGGTCGATCATGACAACGCTGTCGTCGCGCCATTCGATGGTGCGGAAGAACATGGCTCGTGCTCCTTGGTCCGGTAGTGGGTTGTATACAGGCCGATAACCGTCGTCTCTTGTACCATGGGGTCAGAATTCAGGCAATCATTTCCACCCCGACGGATTCGCGGGACTGCAACGGCTGCCGCTTAACATTCACGTCCGCTCCGGTATACTGACTACTACGCTCCGGACCGGATACCGACGCAGGGCGCGCGGCAGTATCAGCCGGCTTTCGGCGGACAGGAACACCGCCATCACGGATTCCAATGAGCGTCTCATTGTCGCAACGGCACATCCCCTCCAGGCAGTTTCAGCGATGTGCCGGGAAACTCCCGGGAAAGCAGACCGCCATGAATCACGCCATCGACCCATCGGCACGGAAGACACGGCAGGATGCCGCCTTCATCTCCATTCTGGTGTCGGCTGCCGTTTTCATCAATCTGCTCGTGTATGCAATCGTCGCGTATTCGATCTACAACAGTTACCGACACTACGACAACCTGGCTGAAATCGCGACAAAAAACATGGCAACATCCATCGAGTCCACCATCCGCGGCATATTCGACAAGATCGACATCGGCCTGTCCGCGGTGGCGGGCGAGGTTGAGCGGCACCTGGGCACACATGACGTCAGGCGTGGAGAGGTGAACACCTATATCCGGCGCCAGCGTTCCCGGCTTCCGGAGCTGATCAGCCTTTTTGTCACCGATTCCGCGGGAAACCTTTCCTATACCAGCGACATACCCGACGGAAAGCGGCCAAACATGGCCGATCGCGACTACTTCCAGCGGCTCCGCGACAATCCGCGGGAACAGCTGGTCGTGTCAGGACTCATACGGGGGCGTATTTCCGGAAAGTGGGTCATCAGCCTTGCCCGACGCATCAACCGTCCCGACGGCAGCTTTGGAGGGATCGTGGCAGGAGGAATCGAAACCAGTTATTTCGATGAGCTCTTTTCTCGGCTCGACCTGGGCAGACACGGAGCGGTGGGCCTGCGTGACATGGAATTTCGACTGATCGCCCTTCAGCCGAAGGGCAACGAACCGGGAAGCCAGATCGGCTCCAACCTCATCTCTCCCAAAACCCGTGAGATGGCCAGGCGGCATCCGGTGACCGCAACCTACAGAACCGTCCTTGCCCGTGACAACAGGGAACGGATGGTAACCTTCCGCAAGGCCGCACACTATCCTCTGTACGTGTTCGCGACGCTCGCTCCCCGTGACTACATGGCGCAATGGGAAAGGGAAACGGCTATCATGCTGGCCCTGGCCGCCGTCTTTACCCTGGCGACCATCATCTCGTCGCGGATGATCTCCACCAGCAGGTCAACCTCGCTGCGGCATGCCGAAACGAAACGTTATGCCGAGGAGATCCAGCGCAGGAACGACGAGCTCAATCTGGCCCTGTCCAGGGTCAAGCGGCTGGAAGGAATCATCCCCATCTGCGCATACTGCAAAAAGATCCGCACCGAACAGCAGTCGTGGGAGCAGCTGGAAAAATACTTTTCCGAGCATTCCGACGCACTGTTTTCCCATGGCATCTGCCCCGAATGCGCCGCGGAACAGATGGTGCTGCTCAAGGAGATGACCGGCAACAGCCAGGAAACTCCACCCCGCGCAACCAAAGCACCCCCGAAAGCCAGCTGAATACACAGCCGTCTCTCCCCCGCTCTCCGCGCCACCGCCGCACGCGGCCGGCCGGTGGAACCGGTTTTTTCACGGTTCCCGACGGCATCAGGTTTCCCCGCTGCCTTTTTCCGCCGGCTGTGCTATGGTGCTCCCCTATCCCATGGAAACCAATTTCACCCCCGACAGCCGCGCCCTGATGCGCTTCGAAATCGCCCAGGCCACGGGAAACGAGGTCTTCTTCATCGGCCACACCGACCCGGACGGTGTCGTCTGCCAGGTGGAGGCCATCGCCCGCGGCTCGAAACAGGCCGTGCCGGCCATCCTCTCCCGTGCCGCCGGAAGCGACATGGTCATCCACAACCACCCCAGCGGCGACCTGACTCCCTCGGCGGCGGACATGGACATCGCCTCGGTGGCCGGCAACCAGGGGATCGGCTTCGCCATCGTGGACAACGACTGCACCCGCTGTTACCTGGTGGTCGCCCCCCACCGGGAACGGACGGGAGAGATGCTCTCCCTGGAGGAGATTGCACGGGTCTTCGGCAACGACGGTCTCCTGGCCACGAGCCTTACGGGGTACGAGCAACGGGACGAGCAGCTGCGCATGGCGCTGACCGTGGCCGAGGCCTTCAACCACGACCGGGTGGTGCTGGTGGAGGCGGGCACCGGCACCGGCAAGTCCCTGGCCTACCTGGTCCCGTCCATCCTCTGGGCGGTGCGCAACAACGAGCGGGTGGTCATCTCCACCAACACCATCAACCTCCAGGAACAGCTGATCCGCAAGGACCTTCCCTTCCTGGCCCGCCACTGCGGAGTGGATTTCAAGGCGGCCCTGATCAAGGGGCGGGGCAACTACGCCTGCCTGCGCAAGCTGGAGGCGGCCGAAGCAGAGCCGAGCCTGTTTCCCGACGACGCCTCCACCGAGCTGACCGCCATCGTGGAGTGGAGCAAGACAACCCGGGACGGCTGCCGCAGCGACCTGGGCTTCATCCCCCGCTCCGGGGTCTGGGAGGAGATCTGCTGCGAGGCGGACCAGTGCGGTCGTTCTCGCTGCAAGCAGTTCAACGGCTGTTTCTTCTACCGGGCGCGGCGGGACGCCTCGGCCGCCCGGGTCCTGGTGGTGAACCATGCCCTGCTGCTGTCCGACATCGTGCTCAAGCGGGAGAACGGCTACGATGCGACCGCCATCCTCCCCCCCTTCAACCGCCTGATCCTGGACGAGGGGCACCACCTGGAGGACGTGGCCACCAGCCACCTCTCCCTGATCATCTCCCGGGGCGCCATCCTCAAGCAGCTGCATCGCCTGCTCCCGTCCCGGGCCAACCGCGCCGGGCTTCTGAACATCCTCTCCAACCGCCTGGCCCGCGACCTGCCCGACTCCCTGGACAGCCTCTACGAGGAACTGTCCGCCCTGCTGGAGACGACGTTCCTTCCCAAGGCCCAGGACGTGGCGCTCGTGACCGAGCAGACCATGGACTGGCTGGCCCTGGCCCTGGAGCGGGAATCGGGCGGAGAGGGACGGGAGCGCAAGCTGCGCATAACCGAGGAGGTGGAACAGCGCCCCTTCTGGCAGGAGCTGCGCCAGCGGGTCCGGAACCTTGGCGATGCCCTGGCGGATTATGCCTCCGGGCTGCGGACACTGGTACGCCGCTGCAGCGACCTTCCGGAGCAGCTCAAGGAGAAGCTGGCCGGCCAGGTGCTGGACATCGCCGGCATCGAGGGGCGGTTGCAGGCCATGACCGAGGGGCTTCTGTTCATGATTTCCGAACCGGAGGGATACTGCCGCTGGATCGAGGCGTCCACGGTCCAGCGTGGGCTCCAGGCCCGGCTCTGCGCCGCCCCCCTGGATATCGCCGACCAGATCAGGCAGACCATCCTGGACCGCCTCAAGACCATCATCGTCACTTCGGCCACCCTGACGGTAGGGGGGGAGTTCGGCTACCTCAAGAAACGGACCGGCTTCAACCTGCTGGCACGGGAGCGCCTGCGGGAACTACGGCTCCCCTCCCCCTTCGACTACGCCTCCCAGGTGTTCGCCGCGGTTCCGGACGACATGCCCGACCCCACCGACCCCGGTTTTCGCGAGGCGTTGCAGGAATCGATCCTGCGCAGCCTGAGCATCTCCCGGGGGGGAGCCTTCATCCTGTTCACCTCCCACGATCTGCTGAGAAAAAGCTACGCCGCCCTGGCCCCGGAGCTGACCCGCCAGGGCATGACCCCGCTCAGGCAGGGGGAGACCGGGCGCCACACGCTGCTGGCCCGCTTCCGCAAGGAGCACCATGCCGTGCTTTTCGGCACCGACTCCTTCTGGGAGGGGGTGGACGTGAAGGGGGAGGCGCTCAGGCTGGTGATCATCACCCGGCTCCCTTTTCAGGTGCCCACCGAGCCGGTGCAGCAGGCACGCTGCGAGCGCATCGACGCCACCGGCGGCAACTCCTTCCGGGAGTTTTCCATCCCCCAGGCGGTGATCAAGTTCCGCCAGGGGTTCGGCCGCCTGATCCGCAGCCGCGATGATCGGGGAGCGGTGCTGATCCTGGACCGCCGCGTCACCACCAAGGGGTACGGCAGGACCTTCCTCCGCTCCCTGCCGGACACGGAACTGGTGCGGGGGAGTTCGGACGAGCTGTTCGCCAGGATGGAAGCGTTCTTCTCGGCCGATGATACGAGGAATCCGGGAGTATCATCACCGTGAAACTGAAGAATATATTCAGCCCGGTCAAGACCCTGATCGCCATCCAGCTGGTCTGGATTACCCTGGTGGTGTTCTGGATCTCCTGGTTCGTGGACAAGAACCGGGAGTTCCGCGAGCTGGCGGAGAGGTACCGCCCCGAACTGCTGGGAAGCGGCTTCAACTGGGTGGTCATGATCGAAGGGCTGGTCATGCTGGCCGTGATCCTGGCCGGGGTGTACGTCATCTTCCACTACTGGAACCGCCAGTCCCGGCTGTACGAGAAGCAGCGTACCGTCATCTCCCAGATAACCCACGAGCTGAAATCTCCCCTGGCCTCGATCCAGCTGCACCTGGAGACCATCCGGCTGCGCCGCCCCCCCCGGGAGCGTCTGGACGCCTTCATCACCACCATGCTGGCGGACACGGAACGGCTGCACTACCTGATCAATAACCTGCTCATGGCCGCCCGCCTGGAGCAGCGCCGCAAGCCGACGGAGCGGAGGATGACCGATCTGTCCGAGCTGGTGCGGGAGTACGTGGAACGGGAACGTGAAAAGCTGCCCCAGGGAGGGCACCTCAGCCTGGAGGTGGAGAGTGGCATCCGGCTGATGGTGGACCCGGAGGAGATGGAAATCGTACTGCGCAACCTGTTCGAGAACGCCCTGCTCTACTCACCGGGGAGCCCGGAGATTCGCATCCGCCTGAGCCGGGACAGCGGCACGGTCCGCCTGGACATCCGGGACCGGGGCCGCGGCCTGGAACAATCGGAGTTGAAGAAGGTCTTCGAACGCTTCTACCGCGTGCAACAGGAGGGGGAGAACGTGCGCGGAACCGGTCTGGGGCTGTACATCGTGGACACCATCGTGCGCGGCTACAGCGGCACCGTCGGGGTGGAGAGCGACGGCCCGGGGCAGGGAAGCACCTTCACCATCAGCCTGCCCACATCACAGAACAAGGGGTAGTGGAGGAGCCGGTCATGGAAACGGAAAAACCGCATATCATGCTGGTGGAGGACGAGATCCACCTGGCGCGGGGGATCTGCTTCAACCTGGAGGAGGAGGGGTACCGGATCAGCCACTTCGCCACCGGCGAGAAGGCCCTTGACTCGCTGGAGGTGGAACACTTCGACCTGATCATCCTGGATATCATGCTTCCCGGCATGGACGGTTTCCAGGTCTGCCGGGCCGTGCGCCGGATGGACGGACGGGTGCCGATCCTGATGCTCACCGCCCGCTCCGAGGAAAGCGACCGGGTACACGGCCTGGAGACCGGCGCCGACGATTACCTGACCAAGCCGTTCAACCTGGTGGAATTCCTGCTGCGGGTCAAGGGGATGCTGCGCCGCTCCTCCTGGTACCGCCCCGAGCCGGTGGAGGAGGGGTACTGCTTCGGACAGAACGAGGTGTTCCTCCTCTCCTACCGGGCCCGCACCGCCCAGGGGGAGATCGACCTGACCGAGATGGAGGTGCGGGTGCTGTCGCTCTTCTTCCAGAAGGAGGGGCAGGCCATCCCCCGGGGGGAACTGCTCCAGTCCGTGTGGGGGTACAGCAGCGACACCGAGACCAGGACCCTGGACAACTTCATCGTCCGCCTGCGCCGCTATTTCGAGCCTGACCCGGCCCGGCCGGTGCATTTCCAGACCGTGCGCGGGGTGGGGTACCGGTTCAGCAGGAAGGGGTAGCATCCGGGGACACAAAAGGTCAAACTATGAATACAATGAAGGGGCAAGCGTTTAAGCGCTTGCCCCTTTCCACTACCTTCCGCCAGCCCTGTTCTTCGACCGGTCAGCTATGATATACCGCTGTCCCGCTTGCGGTGTCGGCGGTAACGGTTCGCCTTTGGTTACAGTCCGTTCCTGGTTGGTTCGGCCGCCTCGTGGACCAACGATTTCATACTGAGCAGAAGCCGGGGCAATCGTACCCGGTTTAAAGTTTTGATTTTTCATTACGTGAACTCCTTACGCAAAAATGGTTGACTGAATGATGAGGAGCGCTTGCTCCTCATCCTGTTCGCCTAAACCTAAACCCATATGGGCCAAGCCTTGAGCCCGTACTCGGATGCATGCACTTGCTTGCCGTTGATAGTCCGCCAAGCGCGGAATATCAGTCGTTTGCCTTTACGCGATGCAACTTTTTCCATGACGAGGTCTCCTTTCGTGGAGAGCGTTTTCCTTGCTTGCCTTATGCCCTCGTCTATGGTATTGACAATCGCCACAGAGAGCCTCCAAAGCACTCGAAAAGCAGCCCGTTCCCCGACGGGCTTGCGGAAAGCCACAGATATTCCCCAATATCTTGTGGCTTTATTATTTTTACACACCACATATATTTCACAACAAATTTTAGTTGTCAACATCAAAAAAATCATACAATATGTTATATAAATATTACATACAGTTTTATGACAAAAGCAGCGATAGCATGGGACGTTATGGAGGTGCCCCATGAATTTAAGAGAACTGAGGGAGACATTAGGAATCAAGCAGGAGGCTCTTGGAGAGCAGTTAAATGTTACACGCCAGACCATCGCCGCCTGGGAAAAGGGAGACCGCGAGCCATCCATGCAGCAGGTGGCAAAGTTGTGCCGGATTCTGAACGTGCCGATCGACGTTATGCTCGGCGATATCGCAGAACCCGAAGCGGCACTGCTGTTTCGCGCCGATTCGGCGGATGCCCTGCCACCCGTGCTGAGACAGTTGCTGACGCGCAAGGCATTTGGCTATGCCGAGATCGAGCAACTGACCAACTCCCTCCCCAATCTGCCGGTATCACGACCGATGACAACGTTTGACGAGCACGTGGTCGAACAGGTGGCGCGCGAGGTACGCGACTGGCTGGGGGTGGAAGATGCGCCTCTGGGGGATGTGCTCTCGCTCCTGGAGGGAAAGGGACTCAAGATATTCCTGCACAAACTGCCCCATGCCGTTTCCGGGTTTTCCGCCTATACCGACGACATCGGCGCGGCAATCTTCATCAATGCGGACCACCGCACCGAGCGGCAGTACTTTACAGCCCTGCACGAACTTTCCCACCTCATCTTTCACCGCAGGGAGTACCAGGCGCCGGTCGCACCGTCCACCAAGCGTGGAAAAACCGACCCGCGCGAGCAGGCTGCCAACTATCTGGCCGGAGCGGTGCTCTTGCCGCGCGCCATCGTGGAGGCCGAACTGCACCCGTACCGTAACCGCTGGCTCCCCTTCTCCCTGCTGGAAGACATCAAGCGACGCTACTCGGTCAGCATGCGGACGATCCTGGTGCGCGCCGGTCAGTTGGGCATTATCTCCACCCGCCAGGCATACCAGCAGCTCGGCAAGATCAACGCGAAGTACGGCAAAGAGGATGAACCAGTTGACCTGACCCCTCCGGACTATCTCCGCCGACTGAACCGACTGGTCTACCAGGCGCTGATCGAAGAGAAAATTACCACCTCGAAGGCGGCGGAGGTGCTTGGCGAGCCGGTATATTCCGTCAAAGAGGAGTTGGGGAGGTGGCTCTCGGAGGAAATCGGATAATCCTTCTGGCCGATACCAGTATCCTTATTGACCTGGAACATGTGGGCGGCATCGCCGTTCTGCCCCGTTTGGCCCCCTGTCAGGTACTGGATGTTGTTCTGACGGAATGCGAAAACGAGAAACAACCCCACATCATCCGTCACATGTTGGAGGCGGGCATAACGGTCATCGAAACATCCCGGGAACTGGCCGCGCAGGCCGGCGCGCTGCGCCGAGGCGGCGTCAGCATCAACGACATGATGACGGTATGCCACGCCCAGAGGCACGGCCAGGTCGTTCTGGCGGGGGATCGGCCGATGCGCGAACGTTGCGCCGAACTTGGAGTTGACTGCCGGGGAAGCATATGGGTTGTGGAGGAAATCCACCGGCAGCAGCTGCTTGAGGCGACGGAACTGATGCGGTGGCTGACAGTGTGGCCCAGGGTCGGAAGGAGACTCCCGAAGACGGAACTGGAACGGTTGGGGCAGCTACTCTCGAAAACCTGACGTGCCCATATTTTACTTTCAGCCACAAAAGTAAAATATGGAATTCCATACTGTACGTTCCGGCCCATTCGAAACAGATGCCCACGGAAAGACTGTATGCAGCTCCTGACCCTGGTCATAGCGAAACACACCCGGAGTTTTTCCTTTCCCCGAAACGGGAACAGGACGTATTCTGTCACGCGGCTGTGGTAGCATCCCCCCATGACGACCCTTTCACTAGAACAACGCCTGGAACTCCTGGCCGACAGCGCCAAGTACGACGTTTCCTGCTCCTCCAGCGGCAGCAGCCGCGGAGCCGTGCCGGGGGGGGTGGGGAGCACGGCCGTCAACGGTATCTGCCACACCTGGACCGCCGACGGCCGCTGTATCTCCCTGCTCAAGATCCTGCTCACCAACAGCTGCATCTTTGACTGCGCCTACTGCGTCAACCGCCGCAGCAATCCGGTCCCGCGCACCTCCCTGACGCCGGACGAGATCGTCAGGTTGACCATGGGCTTCTACCGGAGAAACTACATCGAGGGGCTGTTCCTCAGTACCGGGGTCGAACGCTCGGCGGACCACACCATGGAGCAGCTGATCCGCGTGGCCCGCAAACTGCGCCGGGAAGAGCGCTTCAACGGCTACATCCACCTGAAGATCGTTCCCGGAGCCGACAGCTCTCTGGTGCAGCAGGCCGCCCTGCTGGCCGACCGGGTGAGCGTCAACATCGAGCTTCCTTCCCAACGGAGCCTGGAGCTGCTGGCGCCGGACAAGCCGCGACCATCGCTGATCCGCCCCATGCGCCAGCTGAGCGGCCTGATCCAGGAGTCCCACCGGGAGCGCAAGCGCTTCCCGAAAGCACCGCAGTTCGCCCCGGCCGGCCAAAGCACCCAGCTGATCGTGGGGGCAACGCCGGAGAGCGACCGGGAGATCATCCGCCTCTCCGAAGGGCTCTACCAGCGCCTGGGGATGAAGCGGGTCTACTACTCGGCCTTCGTGCCGGTCTCCGACGACCGTCGCCTGCCGGTTCTCTCCTCCACGCCGCCGCTCGTACGGGAACACCGGCTCTACCAGGCCGACTGGCTGCTCCGCTTCTACGGCTTCAGCTCTCATGAACTGCTGGACGAGACCCACCCCAACCTGGAGCCGGAGCTGGACCCCAAGACCGGCTGGGCCCTGCGGCACCTGGAGCGTTTTCCCCTGGAGGTGAACCGGGCCGATTACCACGAACTGCTGCGGGTTCCGGGCATCGGTGTCCGCTCGGCCCAGCGCATCGTGCAGGCCCGGCGCGCCACCAGGCTGGGGGAGCAGGAGCTGAAGCGGCTGGGGGTGGTGTTGAAGCGGGCCCGCTACTTCATCACCGCCAACGGCCGCTATCTGGGAGGCGTCAGGCTGGATGCCCCCCTGCTGCTGGCCCGCCTGACCGCTCCCCCCCGACGCCCGGCGGCACGGGACCAGCTGGAACTGTTTCCCCAGGAGGCGGATGCCTCCGCAATCACGGGGGAGCTGTGACGGTCTGCTATGGCTACGACGGCAGCTTCGAGGGGTTCGCCTGCGCCCTCTCCCGCGCCCTGACCGATGGGGTGGAACACGCGCGGTTCCGGACCGACGGCGATGAAGAGCAGCGGGGACTGTTTCAGGACCAGGCAGTGGAGGTGGCAACGGAACGCGGCATCGCCGTTGCCTTCAGGGAGCGCTTCGTGGTCCGGACTTCAACTGAGGCGTTCACCCGGCTGCGCCTGGCCTTCCACAGCCAACAGCCGGGGGTCGAACAGCTGCTCTGGGAGTACCTGCGCCTGGGCGTGCGGGAAGGGTCGCGGCTCACCTGTCTGCTGGCGGACAGGCGGGTGAACGGCGTGGAGCGCCTGGCCCACAAGGTCTCTCGGGAGGTGCACCGCTACCTGGGCTTCGTCCGCTTCCGGGAGCTGGAGCAGGGCTTTCTCTACGCGGCCATCGAGCCGGAGGCCGATATCCTCCGTTTCCTGGCGCCCCACTTCGTCCAGCGGGTCAGCGACCGTCCCTGGATGATCCACGACCTGCGCCGCTCACGGGCCGCATTGTACGATCTGGCCGGCTGGCGCCTGGTGGGCGGCATCGAGTTGGCCCGGACTCCGGATTACTCCCCCGCCGAAGGGGAGTTTTCCCGGCTGTGGCAGCGCTACTTCCACCGCCTGTCCATCGAGGAGCGCCGCAACCCGGAGTTGCAGCGCAGGCTGGTGCCGTTACGCTGCAGAACGCATCTGGTGGAGTTCGAGGATTCATGACTGCACACCACCGCAACGACCAGGTCGAAGACCGGAGAAACCAATGACGCAACCGCCGTTCCTTGCCCCTTTCCCTGATCCGGCACGACCTGCCGGCTGTCTGACCGCCCCGGCCGCCACGCAAAGCCGTCCTCCCGCCATTGCCGCCTACCTGGCCAGGCGCGCCACGGGTAAACCCTGGCAGATCGCGGAACGGACTGAGCGGCTCTTCCGTGCCGCCGTGGTGATCCCCTCCCTGGCGGAGCACGCAACACTCCCCGCCACCCTGAAAAGCCTGGCCGCCAACCCGACGTATCTCCTGGGCGAGACCCTGATCCTGGTGGTGGTCAACCAGCGCGGGGATGCGTCCGCGGCCGAGACGGACAATAACCGGGCCACCCTGGAGGACCTGCCCCGCTGGCGCCAGGAGTATGGGGTGGGAAACCTGCGCTGGGTGGACGCCGCCTCGGTCGGGCTGGAGCTTCCCCCCAAACAGGGGGTCGGCCTGGCCCGCAAGATCGGCCTGGACCTGGCGCTCTCCCTCCTCGACTACGCCGACGCGGACCCGCTGCTGATCTGCCTTGATGCCGACACCCTGGTGCGGTCCGATTACCTGGAAGCCATCAGGACCCACTTCGCGACCGCACCGGCCGGCGGCGCCTCCCTCCCCTTCCGCCACCAGCGGGCCGCCGACCCGGCAGGACAGGGAGCCATCGACCGCTACGAGCTCTTCCTGAGAACGTACGTGCTGGGAATGGAGCTGGCCGGCTCCCCCTATGCCTTTCACACCGTGGGGAGCGCCATGGCCTGCCGGGCATCGGCCTACGTCACGGCCGGCGGCATAAACCGACGCCAGGCCGGGGAGGACTTCTACTTCCTGCAGCAGCTCCACAAGACCTGCGGCGTGGCGCCGTTGACCGGTACGGTCGTCTACCCCTCGCCCCGCTCCTCGCAGCGCGTCCCCTTTGGCACCGGCCGCGCCGTGGGAGAGATGCTGGCAACGGGGGAGCAGCTTCTCTTCTACCAGCCCCGGCTCTTCGGAATCGTGGAGGAGTGGCTGGCGTGCGTCGCCGGCAATGCAGGGGACGACGGCGCCCGCCTGCTGCTCCGTGCCGGAGACATCTCGCCGCACCTGCGCGCCTTCCTGCACCAGGCAGGCTTCGCCGATGCCTGGGACAATCTGAAACGAAACAGCCGTGACGGAGAACGGTTGACAACCTCTTTCCACGGCTGGTTCGACGCCTTCCGCACCATGCGGCTCATGCATCACCTGACGGACAACGGCTTCCCGCGCCTCCCGGCGGAGGAGGCGGTCCCACCGCTGCTGAAGCGGGCCGGGCATGACAGCCCGACCGATCTGGCGGGGCTGCTGGAATGTATCCGGACAGCCCAGGGAGTCTGAATACCCCGGGAAGCCGGGACACACGAAACCACTTAATCCACGGAAAAATGCCCATGAACATCCAACCGATCTACTCCGACAGCCTGGTGATCATCACCGACGATGCACTCATCTTCAAGCGCTACTACTACCCCAGGGGGGAGCCGAAGCGAGTCATGTTTTCGGACATCAGAAGCATCGTCCCAAAACGCCCCTCCCTCTGGAACGGCAAGTGGCGGCTGCACGGTACCGGCACCTTCACCACCTGGTTTCCCGAAGACCAGGATCGCCCCACGCGGGACAGAATCTTCTATGTCAGACTGAAGAAGCAGTGGCTCAAGATCGCCTTTACGGTTGAGGACTCAGGGAGGGTGGAGCAGATCCTGCGGGACAAGGGACTGCTTGCCTGAAAGGCGCGGGCACCGCCGACCGGAGAGGAGAGTGTGGTGTGAACAGCATGGGGCCGGCAAACAACCGGGGCGTACATGCGGCTATCCTGGCGGAGAACGCCCGTATGTCTCCGTCCCTCATCCTCGATAACGAGAATAACGCGCAAAAAAAGGAGAGCAGCAACGCTCCCCCATGTTCCGCTTCCTGAATCCGTGACGCCTGACTACCGGCGTCACGGATTCAGGTGTATGCCATCCGCGGGAATCTTAGTTCTCGTACTTGTACAGAATGACCGATTCTCCGCCGGCGAGCACGTCGAAGTCGTACTCGATCTCTTCCCCGCACGCCTCGGGTGAACAGGCACGGACCACCTTCAGCTGAAACTCGAATTTTCCATTGTTGCACACCAGGATATCTCCCTCTTTGACCTGCATGACGCACCTCCGACATATTCGATAGTTGTCACTGCCATGGTTGATACCGGATTCTCCAGCCGCAAGCTGCCTGCGTTCGATCCGGCGGATTATTGGTATTCCTGAATCCGCGACCCCTGCCTTGCCTGAAAGACTTTGCCCTGGACCTGTTCCGCGGCAGGGGACGGCTTGACGGAAGCTCACCCGGACTGACGGTTGCAACTCCGGCGGTCCGGCGTCAGGGATTCAGGGTAGTGAACATGTGTTATGAGGAACCAACCGACAAGCGAGACTCGTTTGTCTTACAACCGACGAACAAGACAAGAGATAGGGGAAACCCCAGTACGCGAAAAGCCCAAGCAAAAGCCGGATGGCTTCTGGCTCGGGCTTTCTGGGGCCGCATGAGTGCGGTCAGCAAAGGGCCGGGCTTTTCATTCAACAGACACAACTCTTGTGCTCTTGAGAACCTGTTCGTTCCGTCTGATTCCGTGAATTTCACGTTGACTGAAACCGACGACTCCCCTGGCAGGCGCCGTGGAGAAGACGGCCGGAACTTCAGTCGTATGAAGATCCGCGTGAGGCGGTTGAATGACGCCGTTTCACGGTAGAACGGCATGTCGCAATGACATGATAATGGATACTATGACAGAATCGTGTCTCTTGCAAGTATTAATTTCTGGCCATCTGAAAAGCAGGCCGGGCGCATCCTGCTCTTGGCGGCGTAGCCGCAGGTGGAGGAGACATTCGTGTTCGCGGCGGTGAGGAGGTTGCCCCTGGCGTCGTAGCTGCGGGATTTGAGAGGTCAGAGTTCAACTTTCAACAGATATTCGATTTGCTCCAGAGCTTCCCGCACCTTCCGGCTCTTTTCCGCCTGCAGCAGCAACCGCTTGCAGGTCACGGACAATGTATGCGGTGCTTGCGAGCCATGGGGGAGTACATACGTTTTAAACATAAAACAAGCCTGACCTCAATTTTGTCCTTCCTGCCGTGTCGTACGCATGGACTAAACTAGGGACACTCCCCGGTTTTCTTTTTAGGACGTCCAGGTTTCTTTGGCTTGAGTTCCTGATTCAACCTGAATTCCAGGATGTCAACGAAGGACTCCGATCCAAAAGGGCGTCCTGAGTTAGTAGCCTTGCGGATGGCGCTATCCGTTTCTTCATCTTCAAAGGCCACAAATTCCCGATATGCATTGTGCTCCTGAGGTGAAAGCCAAGAATCTTCCGCCAGCAGCGGGTCATGTGCGCTTGTTACATGCGCTTTGGCGCTGGACCACCGATAATCTTCAACATTCGTGGCGAGTCCTGCCTTAATAGGATTGCGCTCGATGTAGCGTGCGACTGCCCAAAGATATTGATCGTTATCAACTACACAAGAGAAAAAACGATTTTGCCAGATGCGGCCTGACTGCTTAAGCTTTCGATTGAGATACTGGGTGTACATCTGGTTAGCAAGGCCGATACCGCGCGACAAGGAGGTTTCCGTCTCGGGCACGGCGAGCAGGTGAATATGGTTGCTCATCAGGCAATAAGCCCATATCTGCACATGGTGCTTCTGAGCATAACTTGCCAACAACTTCAAATATGTCTGGCGGTCCTCATCATCGAAGAAAACAGTTGCGCGGTTGTTGCCGCGTTGCGTGATGTGATGTGGGTAGCTGGGTGCTATGATGCGGGCTATTCGTGGCATGGGTGAGATATTACTGTCAGAAACTAACATTAGCAATATAAATATGGGGAGTGTCCCTAGTTCCTGATGGGATTCGAAAATTAAGCAACAAAGCAAGCCCGATCCCAAGACCGCCTTAAAGCAGCTACGTCCCCCTATTCCCCCCCTGTCTCGTGTCGGGGGCTGATTCCTCCGGTATCCCTGAGCCTTTTAAATACTCGGATAAGTCCGGGGAACGGTAGCCCTCTGTGCTTGGGCAATCTCTACCGGCCTGAATATCTTCCATTGTGAGAAAAGTCTTACGAGGATCTTTTCGATCAAAGGCGTCCTTTCCTAGATGATTCATAAGCTTTTCCTGTATTTCTAACAACTCTGGATTCGCTATGACAGGTTTATCCGCAGTCAGTAGCAGGAAACAGTTTTCCGCAAATTCCTCCACCTCACAAGGAGCTGTTTCAATGACATCTCTTCCAAACAATTTCACATATGGCTTACCAAATAAGTTCATCCACGTTATACCGGGAAGACATGTTCTATAATCAAGTCCAGACGAATAAATGGAATTGGAGCTGTGATGAGCGTTTCCATAGACACCATTTGACAAAAGGAACAACTCTTTTACAAGAGTAATAAACTGTTGAACTCCTATATTGGTTGTCAAGAAGTTTGTTGCAATTTTAAGCGAAATATTATTGGAATTATCTGGAATATTCCAACCTACGCGCCCAAACATTGATGTACCTTTGAATAAGATGCTTCCATATTTTTGATTTATTACTGACTTCAGCCAAGTTTTCTTTGCGTTTTCAATCGTGTACGGAATGCTTAAAGGTTCACCTGTGCCTAATTTAACAGGTTTATATTCTTCACCAGCCTCTTCCAGAATTTCGAAAACTTCCTGAGCTAATTTTTCGACACCTAGATAGCGAAAACCTCGAATTAGAAGACTAACACTATCTTCACCGGAAATGTTTTTCCTCTTCACTGGCACTCCTCGGTGAATTCACCGAAGCTTGCCTGGTCCCCTGTAAGCAAACGTTAGTGCCTGCCCCCTACGGGATTCGCAAATTAAGCAACAAAGCAAGCCCGACCCCAAGATCGCCCGACCCCAAGACCGCCCCGAATACGTCACATCCACCTTTGTTTGGGGGATAGTTCCGATTTTATATGAGTCATGGAGCAGAGCTAACCGCAATATAAAGCTTTACAGAATCAATATAGTTTTTTAGGATTTTATCCTCTTCAACAATAGTTACTTTTACACTAAGGTTGTCTTTATATTTATTCATTATAGGTAAGTCAAAAGTCATCAATACAATTGCACGAATTTTTGTATTGTCTTTTTTTGAATAAAACACACTCGGATTGGGTAGTGAATCCCTTTCAAACAAAAGCTTACCATCTGAAAAGAATGAAAATTTTACTTTCCCGCTGAATTTGTAGCTTGCTGGAATATCATCTTTGGCACTTACTAAGCCAATCTCATATATGTCTGAATACTTGGGCTTTAAATTGTAAGTCTCACTAAAGTTTTTTTTATCAAATGAAAAAGCATCATATATTATCGGTTGATATAAATCTCTAGGTGGAAATGCTAAATGCCCCACATGATATATGGATGCAGGTATATTAATAAATTTGTATAAAACTACAACAACCAATATAGCGATGGCTATTATAGCTAAAATGTTTGATGTTAAATCTTTCATCATATCCTACTTTCTTTTGATTTTATAATACTCTTTACGAAGACGATCAGACCAATCTTGACAGTTATTCTTTTTCTTACCCCATCCGCCTAATAGTGAATAATCTCCGTCAATTACATTTTTTAACGCCTCTCTCATAGTAGCATCATCGTAGTGGGTATTATCATAATGGTACCCTTTACCTGTTGGATCTTCTGAAAAGCGACCTTTTGGTGAAAATCCTATATTGCCGCCAGAACCATCTTCAAAAAAACCATGTTCATGAGAAATTTCCGTATTAAAAAAATCATCTAATGGATTACTTGAACCGCCTGGAATCCAAGGAGCTTTGCCATCTGACAATGGACGTTTACCAAATACAAATAAACCACTTGGATCTCTCCAGTTCACCGGATTATTTTGGACGTAGCCATACAGGTTAACATCCCCGCCGCCGAATGAGAGGGGATCACGGCTGATGAAACGTCCCTCCATGGGATCATAGTATCTTGCCCTATAGTAGTACAGCCCAGTTTCCTTATCCCACTCCCTTCCCGTGTACATAAACGGCTGATCGATGTTCTCTCCCCGCTGGT
>CAZIUE010000015.1:0-90059 GCA_964542535.1 uncultured Pelobacter sp.
CCCCCCTGCCGGCCCCCGAACCCCCCGTCGAAATACCTCGACGGGGGGTTCTTTGCTTTGAGGGGAGATTCATCCTGTTACGCAGGGGCAAAGGTTCGTGAAAAAATACTTTAGCTCGGGAACAAAATGTGAGACTATCGTCAACCATATATTGGGAAGGCGCCGGAAGGTGACCTGTGTCAGAGATCGCTCGTATGCTGGGAACTAGTGATGCATGAGTTAACCATTATGAAAAACGTGGTGGCAATCTGCGAGCAGAATGCTGCCGGGAATCGCGTGAAGTCGGTTACTCTGGATGTGGGCGAACTGTCCGGTATTGTCCCGGGAGCCTTGGAGTTCTGTTTCGAGTCCTGTACCAGAGGGACTCTTCTGGAAGGGGCGCGCCTTACGATTAACATTATCGAACCCCAAGTGCGGTGCACCAGCTGCGAGGCCCGTTTCGGAGCCAAGGCCTATCACGCCTCGTGTCCGGAGTGTGGCTGTTTTGATATCGAGATCCTTTTCGGCGAGGAACTGCGGGTAAAGGAACTGGAGGTAGAGTAACGTTATGTGTACGACATGCGGTTGCCCCACCGGGGGAGAACATTCACATGATCATGACCATGATCATGGTCACGATCATAGTCATACCCATGATGGCCATCACCACGGAGACGGTCATCATCACCACCACGAGCATGCCGAAACCGGACAGACCCGCACGATCAGCGTCGAGACCGATATTCTCGACCGTAACAACCGTCTAGCTGCGACCAACCGGATGCTGTTCGCCGGACAGGGGATATTTACGCTCAACCTGGTGAGTTCGCCCGGTTCCGGCAAGACGACCCTTCTGGAGCGAACCCTCAGGGATCTGGCCGGATCAGTGCGCTGCGCCGTGATCGAGGGTGATCAGCAGACCGACAACGATGCGCAACGCATTGCCGCTACCGGGGTGCCGGTCAAGCAGATTAACACCGGAGCAGGATGCCATCTTGATGCCCACATGATTCTCCACGCGGCTGCGGAATTCGACCTGTCCGGCCTTGACCTGCTGTTCATCGAAAATGTGGGAAACCTGGTCTGTCCCGCCTCCTTTGACCTGGGTGAAAACCACAAGGTTGCGGTCCTCTCCGTGACCGAGGGGGAGGATAAGCCGCTTAAATATCCCCACATGTTCCATGCGGCGGATGTCATGATTCTCAACAAGATCGATTTGCTTCCCCATCTGAAGTTTGATGTGAATACGTGTTGTGAACTGGCCCGCAGGGTCAATCCGGCCATCACTATCTTCGAGGTATCTGCCCAGACCGGGGAGGGGATGGACCGCTGGTACGACTGGCTCTCCCAGGGGATTGCAAAGGCTGCTTCGAAATAGGGCGACCGGAGCGTAAAGTAGGGGGAGCAGGTGGTGAGCGGTCCGCGGGAGAGGCTCAGGGTCGAGGTCGAGGGTATTGTGCAGGGGGTCGGCTTTCGGCCGTTTGTCTACCGACTGGCCGCACGTCACGGAATCAGCGGCTGGGTCAGGAACACTCCGGCGGGTGTGCTCCTGGAAGGGGAAGGGGAACGGTCGAACCTGTCCGCGTTCCTGCATGACCTGTGCACCCAGGCGCCGCCGCTGGCCACGGTCAGCAATATCCGTAGCGAACGGCTCGCTTCCGCCGGCGGTGAGGGTTTTTCAATCCTGCCCAGCAGCGGTGGAGAGAATGCGGCCCAGATCTCGCCTGACTGCGATGTCTGTGAAGAGTGTCTGGGAGAACTCTTCGATCCGAATGACCGCCGCTACCTCTATCCGTTTATCAACTGCACCAATTGCGGTCCCCGTTATTCCATCATCACCGCCATCCCGTATGATCGTCGTTTCACCACCATGGATTCGTTCACCATGTGCGCCGACTGCCGCGCCGAGTATGAGGATCCCTCCAACCGTCGCTTTCATGCCCAACCCAACGCCTGCCCGGTGTGCGGACCCCATATCAGGCTGGTTGACCGCCGTGGTCGCGTCCTGGTCGGAGAGGGGGCAACGCATGATGCCGACTGCCTGCGAGGCGCGATCCAGCTCCTGCAAACAGGGGGTATCCTGGCAATCAAGGGGATCGGAGGCTACCATCTGGCGGTGGATGCCTGCAATGAGGCTGCGGTGGCCGAGTTGCGCCGGCGTAAGCAGCGGGACGAGAAGCCCTTTGCCCTCATGGCGCCGGACTTTGAGCTGGTCCGGGAGTTCGCCCACTGCGGAGATGTCGAGCAGCGGCTCATGGCCGGGCCCGAACGCCCCATCGTGCTTCTGCCCAAGCGCGCGGACGCTCCCATCGCGCCGCTGGTGGCGCCGGGAAACGGCTACTTCGGTGTGATGCTCCCGTCAACGCCCCTGCATCACCTTCTGCTCAGGGAGGGTTTTGTTGCCCTGGTCATGACCAGCGGCAACCTTTCGGACGAACCGATCGCCTATCGGGACGACGAGGCGAGAGCGCGGTTGGCCGCCATTGCCGATCAGTTTCTGGTCCACAATCGTGGGATTCATGTCCGCGCCGACGATTCGGTCATCAGGGTCTTTCATGACAGCCCGCTCTTTCTGCGTCGCTCCCGGGGCTACGTGCCGCGGGGGATCAGGCTGCCGGCGGAGCAGCCATCCGTGCTGGCGGTGGGAGGCGAGCTTAAGGCAACGGTCTGTCTTACCCGTGGCGATCGCGCGTTTCTGAGCCAGCATGTCGGCGACCTTAAGAACAGTGCTACGCTCCGTTCGCTGGACGAGACCGTCGCACACCTGGAGAACATCCTGGAGATCACTCCGTCGGTGGTGGCCCACGATCTGCACCCCGATTATCTCTCCACTTCCTATGCCGCGGATCTTCAGAAACTCCCCCGGATCGCCGTACAGCACCACCACGCCCATCTTGCCTCCTGTATGGCCGAAAACGGCCTTGAGGGAGATGTCATCGGTGTCATCTTCGACGGCACCGGCTACGGTCCGGACGGCACCATCTGGGGGGGGGAGTTCCTGGTGGGAGGGTACCGCGAGTTCCGGCGCCAGGGACATTTTCGACAGCTTGCCATGCCGGGGGGGGACGCGGCCGTACGTGAACCGTATCGCATGGCGCTCTCCTGGCTCTTCGATGCCGGGATGCGTGACTTCTCCACCCTTGCGCTTCCCTGTCTTGAGGGGGTCTCCATCGCGGAGCGGAAGCTGCTGCTCAGGATGCTGGAACGCGGCCTCAACGCTCCCCTTACCTCCAGCTGCGGCCGGCTCTTCGACGCCGTCTCCGCCCTGCTGGGGGTGCGGAGCAGGATCAGCTACGAGGGACAGGCTGCCATCGAACTGGAGGCCCTGGCGGAACGGTCGGCCGATGCCGGAGTGTATTCCTTCTCCATCGAGGAATCCGACACGGCGCTGGTCCTGGATCTGCGTCCGTCGGTGGAACGACTGCGTGCCGAATTGGAGCGGGGAACCTCCCCTGCCTCCCTGGCCCGTCGCTTTCATAACACCGTAGCCGCGGCAGCGGCCACGATGTGCGAGCGCATTCGCGGATTGAGCGGAGTCGATCGCGTCGTCCTGTCCGGAGGAGTATTCCAGAACAAACTCCTGGCCGAGGGCACCTTCACGCTGTTGGCGGAGCGGGGATTCCGGGTCTTCACCCATCGTCTGGTTCCGCCCGGTGACGGAGGGCTGGCACTGGGGCAGGCGGTTGTCGCAGGGTTCAGGGAGCGGGAAAGTGGTGTGTCCGACTGAGTCGGAAATGTTCCGGAGAGGTGTACAACCGGGAGGAGCCGTGTTTGGCTCCTCCGATATCAACCTGAAAACAGCAGGTAACCGCGGATAGATCGATCTGACGGCATACCAAAAAGCATCCATTCTGACGATGAATGAGTTTCGTCCGGTTCGCTTGGTTTTGTCCGTGTTTATCCCCTGTATCCGAGTTACAACCGCTGGTTAGAGGACTAAAGGCAGGAAGCGGGGAGCAGCTATGTGTCTGGCAATACCGATGAGGGTGATACACATTGACGGCGATACCATCGTGGCCGAGATCGACGGAGTGAAGCGTGAGGCAAGCCTGATGATCATTGGTGACGAGATCCGGGTGGGGGATTATGTGGTCGTCCATGCCGGCTTTGTCATCTCCCGGATGGATGAGGACGAGGCCCACATCACCCTGGAGATGATGAAGGAGATGAAAGTCGAATCCGGCGCTGCTTCGGCCTGAGGCCGCGGAGCATGACGGGGCGACCGGCGGTCGTCGTGGGGACGTCCCCCGGGACATGAGGTAGTCATGAATTATATGGATGAATTCCGTGACCGGGAGGTTGTTCTCGGCTATGGGACGCGGATCAGGAAACTTGCCGGACAGCGCGGGAAGCCGATGACCTTCATGGAGGTCTGCGGCACCCACACCATGTCCATCTACCAGTACGGCATTCGCAGCCTGCTTCCCGAGGGGGTGCGGCTCATCTCCGGCCCGGGCTGCCCGGTCTGCGTCACCCCTAACCGCTACATCGACCGGGCCCTGGCCCTGAGCCGGCTCCCCGAGGTCATCATTGCCACCTTCGGCGACATGCTGCGGGTTCCCGGCTCCCATTCGTCACTCATGGAAGAGCGCGCCCGGGGAGCGGACGTGAGGGTGGTCTACTCTCCTCTGGATGCCGTTGCTCTTGCCAGAAAGCATCCCGCCAGGAAGGTCGTCTTCCTGGGGGTCGGCTTCGAGACGACCGCTCCCGCCATCGCCGCCAGCATCATGGCGGCCGGGAGGGAGGGGCTCGGCAACTATCTGGTGCTGGCGGCACACAAGACCATCCCCTATCCCATGGAGGTGCTTGCCAGCGATCCGGAGCTGAAAATCGACGGCTATATCTGTCCCGCCCACGTGAGTGCCATCATCGGCGCCGCCGCCTTCCGCGGGCTGGCCGAGCAGCGCGGTGTCCCCTGCGTGGTGACCGGTTTCGAACCGGCCGATGTCATGCAGGGAGTTGAGATGCTGGCCCGCCAGGTGGTAGCCGGGGAAAGCCGTGTGGAGAACCAGTACAGCCGGGTGGTGACCTGGGAGGGAAACCGCAAGGCCCAGGAGGTACTGGCCCAGGTGTTCGACGTCTGTGATGCCGAGTGGCGCGGTATCGGCGTCATTCCCGGCAGCGGCCTGAAAATCGCCGCGGCCTATGCCGCCCACGACGCCGAGAACGTCCTGCCGGTTTCCGTTGAGGAGACGCGTGAGCACCAGGGGTGCCGCTGTGGCGAGATCCTGCGGGGGAAGGTGTCCCCCTTCGACTGCCCCCTGTTCGATACGGTCTGCACTCCGGAATCACCCGTGGGGGCCTGCATGGTCTCCAGCGAGGGGACCTGCGCCGCGGCCTACAAGTACGGCAGGTAGGCGAACACTATTTTCAGCTCCGGCCTGGCCGGATCAGGAGTACTACGTGGACAACGACCTCATTCTTCTGGGTCATGGCAGCGGCGGGAAACTCTCCCACCAGCTGCTCTCGGACCTGGTCATTCCCACCCTGTCGGGCATACCGCCCGCCGGGCAGAACGACGCGGCCGTGGTGACCCACAACGGCCAGCGTTTTGCATTTACCACCGATTCCTACGTGGTGGACCCGCTCTTCTTCCCGGGGGGCAACATCGGTTCCCTGGCGGTGAACGGCACGATCAACGACCTGGCCATGATGGGGGCCAGACCGCTCTACCTGAGCGTTGGGCTGATCATGGAAGAGGGCTTCAGCAGGGCCGAACTTCAGGAGATCCTCGCTTCCATGCGTGCGGCCGCGGACGGGGCGGGAGTGGCCATCGTCACCGGCGATACCAAGGTGGTTCCCCGGGGAAAGGCGGACCGGATCTTCATCAACACTTCCGGCCTGGGGGTCATCGAACATGACCTGGTTATCGGCGGCAACTGTGCCCGGCCCGGCGACCGGGTGCTGATCAACGGCGCCATCGGCGACCACGGCATCGCGGTCATGGCCAGGCGCGAAGGGCTCGACCTGGAGAGCGACATCAAAAGCGACTGCGCGGCCCTGAACGGCCTTGTGGCGGAAATCCTCCAGGAGGGGGAGGCGGTGCATGTCCTGCGCGACCCGACCCGCGGCGGCGTTGCCACCACCCTCAAGGAGATCGCCCTCCAGTCCCGGGTCGGCATCACCCTGCACGAACGGGCGCTCCCCTACAACGGTGCGGTCAAGGGGGTCTGTGCCATCCTCGGTCTTGATCCGCTCTACGTTGCCAACGAGGGGAAACTGCTGGTGGTGGCGGCGCCCGGGGCTGCCGACGCGGTGCTGGAGCGGATGCGCGCCCACCCTCTGGGACACGGTGCAGCCATCATCGGTGAGGTGACCGGCGAGGATGACCGGGGCAGGCTGGAGATCGAAACCCTGTCCGGGGGCACCAGGGCCGTGGAGATGCTGGCTGGTGAGCAGCTGCCCCGCATCTGCTGAACCGTGTGACCGGTCCCTGCATGTCCCGCGGCGTGCTGTCACTCTGCCCTGTGGTAAGGTTATCTGAATACGTAATGCCGGACCGCCGGAGAGGCTGAAAGGGTCTGGACCACGGCGCCGCCACCGGCGGTGCGACCGTCGGTCCGGGTGAATCTTCGTCGAACCGTTCCATGCCGCACAACGTGCCCAGGGCAGCGGCCTTTCAGACACGGGGAAGGAGACGTCATGGATTCAGGGGTATACTCTGGATGCCGACTCCGGCATGAGACCAGCCAGGAGGTGTTCTGGATATGATGAGCGGAAACGGGCCGAACGCCATACCCGCCCTGCTGATTCCCGACGATCCGCAGCGCTGGCGGGGGATGAAGGGGAAGCTGTTCAGTCTGCTGCGTTTCTGCTACCTGGTCGTGACCGGCTTTTCCCTCCACCAGGGGGCGCTGCGTGCCGCTGCCCTGACCTACACGACCATACTCTCCCTCGTCCCTGTCCTGGCCATCGCTTTTGCCATCCTCAAGGGGCTGGGGGCTCAGAACACCCTCGAACCGGTGCTGCAGAGGGTTGCCGGAGACTCCCAGGAAACCATTTCCCGCATCATCGACTACGTCAACAACACCAACTTCAAATCCATCGGCGCCATCGGCCTGCTGGTTCTGGTGGTGACGGTCATTTCGCTTCTGGGAAGCATTGAAATGGCCTTCAACACGATCTGGGGAGTGCGGGAGACCCGCTCGCTGCAGCGGCGTTTCAGCGACTATCTCAGCGTGGTGGTCGTGGGGCCGATCCTGATCCTGGTGGCCACGAGCGTGACCAGCTCCCTGCAGAACCAGTGGATCGTCAGATGGCTGCTGCAGCACGAATATTTCGGTGGCGCCGTCCTGCTCGTCTTCAGGCTGCTGCCCTACGTAAGCGTCTGGATCGCCCTGGTGTTCCTCTACCTCTTTATTCCCAACACCCGTGTGCGTTTTCCCTCGGCACTCCTGGGGGGAGTGCTGGCAGGTACGGCCTGGCAGCTTGCCCAGTGGGGGTACTTTCACTTTCAGGTGGGGGTCGCCAATTACAATGCCATCTACGGTACCCTGGCGGCGCTGCCCATATTTCTGGTCTGGGTCTACACCAGCTGGCTGATCGTGCTCCTGGGGGTGGAGATCGTCTGCGTCCACCAGCAGGGCAGGTCCGTCGGTCTGTTCTTTCGTGGCGATACGCCCAGTCAGGTTTCCCGCGAGGAACGAGCCCTGGCGTTGATGGTTCAGGTCTGCCGGCACTTCCGGGAGGGAGGCGGGCCGCCGGGGACGGCGCACCTGGCGGAAGAGCTGTCTCTGGACCGGGAGCAGGCGCGGGAAGGGGTTGAAACGCTGGCCCGGCTGGGGTATCTGCTCCAAACCGCCACCGCTGAGCCGGGTTGGCTCCCGAGCCGGGAACCGTCCGGCATAGAGATCGGTGAACTGCTGGCCGCGCTGCGCGGGACAGGCGGGGCGGAGCATAACGGGAACGGCGCCATGGCACTGGCGGCGGGGGTCATCCGTTGCGCCGCCGAACAGAGCCGCCGGTCGCTGGAAGGAATGACGCTGGATGATCTGCTGGCGGGGAGAGACGGCCCGGGCGCCCCTTCCGGTCACCGGGGCGGGTGAGTGCCGAATGATGCGTCGTGGCTTGCCGGGAGACGTTGTCAGCCCAACTGGGCGGCCGGCTGGCGCGACAGGTCCAGGTGGGTCAGGTAGAGCCGCAGGTGGAACTCCCGTTGGTGGTAGTCCGGCTCCATGTGCTCGCACAAGCGGTAGAAGGCCCTGTCGTGCTCCTTCTCTTTCAGGTGCGCCAGTTCGTGCACCAGGATCAGCCTCAGAAAGTCGATCGGGGCGTCCCTGAAGAGCGCGGCTACCCGGATTTCATGCTTTGCTTTGAGCCGTCCACCCTGAACTCTGGAGATGAACCCGTGACTTCCCAACGCATTCCGGGTCATCTGGAGTCTGCCGTCGTAGACGACCCTGCTTAAGGGGTGGGAGGTGCGCAGGAAGCGGTTCTTTAACGCAACGGCATAGTCGTAGAGCGCCGTGTCGGTCCTGATGTCGTGAAAAGTCGGGTAGGCCCGTTTCAGGAAGTCGTCCACCCTGCCTTCCGCGATCATTCTGCTCACCTGGAGGGTGACCTGCCGGGGGTATCCCGCAAGATAGTCCGTCTGCCGCATGTTCCGCCGTTCTCCTTTGCTCGCCGTTTCCGAAGCCGGTCGCGCATCATCGCCGATCAGGGAACGAAAGACAACCCCCTACCGGTTCTGCCCCCTGTTTCCACCATTGCCCGGAAAACGGTGCGCCTCCACCCTGGGTGGGGCGACCGGGTGTTTCCCGCCCGAAGCTCCGGGAACCGGCCGGCGGTGTCGGCGAACTTTCCCTCGCTCACCCCTTGAACAGCAGATAAACCAGGTTGTTCGGGCACCCCAGCTCCGGTTCCCTGCACAGGGCGTACAGCACCGCTCCGGCGGTGAGCAGCGCGAGGATGATATAGAATGCCAGCCTGGACGGTTTCACGCTCTCCTCCTTGTCGCGTTCTGGTTCAAGTGTACCACGAAGCCCGGGGCCGAGAGCCTGACGGCGTCCCTCTTTAACCATCCCTGATGCCGTCCATTCCACGGACCGCCCCCTGTTCTGGTCGGATCCCGGTTCCGTGTGTCACATATGTTGCAAAAAAGTCACATATTTAGGGGCAACGGGCTAAAACTTCTTGACCCCTGGGGGCTTTTTCTTTACAAATATCAAGTTTACATCGGCTCCCCGTTACCAGACTCCCTGGGCGGTGATCGCTGACCGAGAGGAGATTTCGAATCCATGAAAGCCATCATTCTCTCCGCAGGCCAGGGCAAGCGTCTGCTGCCCCTGACCGCCGAGCGTCCCAAATGCGCCGTTGCCATTCACGGCCAGTCGATGATCGAATGGCAGGTCGGCGAGCTGCTCAAGTGCGGTGTTGACGATATTACCGTGGTGCTTGGCTACGGGGCCGGGACGGTGGAGAAGCTGCTGGAGGATCGCTACGGTCGGGGGCGTATCCGTACCCTGTTCAACCCGTTCTACTCGGTGGCCGACAACCTGGGCAGCTGCTGGATCGCCCGGCATGAGATGAACGAGGATTTCCTGCTGATCAACGGCGATACCATGTTCCAGGCGCCGGTACTGGCCAGGCTGCTCGCCGCGGAGCACCGTCCCATTACCGTGACCGTTGATCGCAAGGAAAACTATGACGGCGACGACATGAAGGTGGTCCTGGAGGGGGAGCGGCTGGTGCGCATCGGCAAGAATCTGATCTCGGACCAGGTTCATGCCGAATCCATCGGCATGTTGCTGTTCCGCGGAGAAGGGGCCGATCTGTTCCGGCGCACCGTGGAACAGCTCCTGCGGGATCCGGTATCCCTGAAGCGCTGGTACCTCTCCGTGATCGACGAACTGGCCCAAACAACGCCGGTCTGGACCTGCTGCATCCAGGGGCTGGCCTGGGGCGAGGTGGATTGCCCCGAGGATTTGAAGCGCGCCGAAGATGTGGTGCGCGGCATCGCTCAATGAGTCCTGAATGAGTCCTGATGTAGAGGGTGTGGAAAACAAAGGGCAGGTTTCACGCCAGCCACTGGAAATCGTCCCGGTGGAGGGGCGTGACGAGCTGCGCCGCTTCCTGGATCTGCCCAAGGCCCTGTACGCCCGGGATTCCGCCTGGGTCGCGCCCCTGGACATGGAGCGCAGGGACCATCTGTCCCGGCGCAACCCTTATTTTCGGCACGCGGCCTTCCAGGCCTGGACCGTCCGGCGCGGGGAACGGACCCTGGGGCGCATCAGCGCCCAGGTGGACCAACTGCATCTGCGCCAGCATGGAGACCGGACCGGTTTCTTTGGAATGATCGAGGCGGTGGATGACCCGGCTGTGTTCCAGGCACTGTTCGATACAGCCCAGGAGTGGCTGGCGGGGCAGGGGATGGACCGCATCATGGGGCCGTTCAACCTCTCCATCAATGACGAGCTGGGGCTTCTGGTTGAGGGGTTCGATACGCCTCCCGTGGTCATGATGGGCCACGGCCTCCCCTACTATGCCGACCGCATCGAAGAGCAGGGGTTCCGCAAGGCAAAGGATCTTGTGGCCTACTGGATCAACGGCGATTTTCCGGCGCCGCGCCATCTGGATGAGCTGGTCGCGCGGGTTGGCCAACGGGTGCGCCTACGGAGCCTGAGCAGACGGCACTTTCATCGGGACCTGGCCATCATCAAGGACATCTTTGAGGATGCCTGGGCCAACAACTGGGGCTACGTGCCGTTTACCGACGAGGAGTTCGCCCAGCTGGGCACGAACCTGCGTCTGCTGGTGCCCCTGGATTACGTCTGCATTGCCGAACTGGACGGCGAGCCGGTGGCCATGATGGCGCTCTTTCCCAACCTGAACGAGGCCATCAGGGATCTGGGCGGTCGACTGTTCCCCTTTGGCTGGCTGAAGCTGCTCTGGCGCCTGAAGGTGAAAGGGGTCAAGACCGGCAGGGTGCCGCTCATGGGGGTCCGCCGCCGCTTTCAGGGGGGGCGCCTGGGGGCGACCCTGGCGCTGATGATGATCAGCTCCCTGCGCTCGGCGGGCCGGAACCGGGGGATGGAAGACGTTGAGATGTCCTGGATTCTGGAGGACAACCGGGGAGTACGCAACATCATAGAATCCATCGGCGGACAGGCTTACAAACGCTACCGCATCTACGAGAAAGAGCTTTCAGGCGGGTGCCGTACGTCATGAGTCGTGTGTCGGGAACATTTACCGCGGTCGTTCTGGCCGGCGACCGGGGGCCGGACGATCCGGTGGCCAGATCGGCGGGGGTCCCCTGCAAAGCCCTGGTGCCGGTGGCGGGGCGTCCCATGGTGCTGCGGGTGCTGGATGCCCTGGCGGAATCTCGTCTGGTGGGCGAACGTATCCTCTGCGGCAACTCTTCCCGGCTGCGGGGCGCCTGTGCCGAGATCGACGCTCTGCTTGCCGGCAAAGGGGTCGGCTGGGTGGAGAACGAAGCCAGTCCCAGTCTGAGTGCCCGGGCGGCCCTGGCTCTTGTGCCTGCCGGCCAGCCTGCCCTGGTAACCACGGCTGACCATGCCCTGCTTACCCCGGCAATGGTCGATCATTTCTGCTCCCGGGCGGCAGAAAGCGGTTGTGACGTGGTTGCCGGACTTGCCAGGGCCGACAGGGTGATGGCCGCGTTCCCCGAGGGACGCCGAACCGTGACCCGGCTGGCGGGAGGCGGTTTCTGCGGTTGCAACCTGTTCGCTTTTCTCACCCCCCGGGCCGGGAACGCGGCCCGCTTCTGGCGCCGGGTGGAGGAACAGCGCAAACACCCGTTGAAGATCGTCAGGACCCTGGGTGTCCCCTCAGTACTGCGGTATCTGTGCGGCAGACTGACCCTGGAGCAGGGGCTTGACCGGCTGTCCGCCTTGATGGACGCCCGCGCCGGCGTGGTCTGGATGCCCGACGCGGAAACCGCCGTGGATGTGGACAAAGTGGACGACCTGCTGCTGGCGGAGAGTATCCTGGCCCGGCGGGCGCGCTCTTGAAGTATGTGGAACTGCTTCAGCGCGGCGTGCGGCCGGGGGCAATGGGGCTGGCCGGACACGTCGAGGAGATGCCATGAGTAATGCAACGCTCACGAAATTCGGTTACCCGGACACCCTGATCGAGGAGGGACCCTGCTGGACGGTTCTGCTCCGTCCGGCGCAGGTGACCCTGGGATCGCTGGTCCTGGTCTGCACGGAGCCGGTCAGGGAATTTTCAGCCCTCAGCCCGCGCGCCTTTGCCGAACTGGGGCAGCTCACCGGACGCGTGGAGCGTTCGCTCAAGAAGGCCTTTGACTATGACCGGATCAACTATCTGATGCTGATGATGGTCGATCCCGATGTGCACTTTCACGTAATTCCCCGTTACAGCGATGAACGCCGCTGTGGCGGGTCGGTCTTCAGGGATCCGCACTGGCCGGGCCAGCCCGATCTGGGCTGCGCGCATGACGTGGATGACGAAACCCGCAGGGCTCTACGGCAGCATCTACTTTCACACTGGGGCTGATTCAGCGTCCCCGGAAGTTCAGCTATCTATGCATACACTTAAAAAGACCCCCACGGATAACAGCATCGACCTGCGTTGCGGAGATTTCCGCAGTCTGCCCGAGGCTCTCGACTACGCCGCCCAGGGCAGGACCGGTTTCAACTTCTACTCGGGCAAGGGGAGCCTGGCAATAACGCTTCCCTATTCCGTGATGCGAACGTCCGCCCGTTCCCTGGCCCGCAAGCTTCTGGGACTGGGGTTGTCGCGGGGGGACCGCATGGCCCTGGTGGCCGAGACCGACGCCGATTTCGTGCGCTTCTTCTTTGCCTGCCAGTATGCCGGGCTGGTGCCCGTGCCGCTGCCCGCCGCGGTGCACCTGGGAGGGCGTCAGGCCATCATCGACAACCTGCGCAAGCTGCTGGAGTCCAGCGGAGCCCGGGCCGCCATGTCGTCGCGCTCGTTCTTCTCCTTCCTGGGCAAGGCGGCCGAAGGGTTGGGGCTGCGCCATGTGGGCGTTCCGGACTACTTCGACGGATGTGCCGAGGCTGACCTCCCCCTGGATCCGCCGGCCCCCGAAGATGTGGCCTACCTGCAGTACACCTCCGGCAGCACCCGCTTTCCCCGCGGCGTGGTGATCACCCAGAGGTCGATCATGGCCAACCTTGCCTGCATCATCAGCCACGGTTTGGCGGTTCAGCCCGGCGACCGGGCCACCTCCTGGCTCCCCTTCTACCATGACATGGGGCTGGTCGGCTTCATGCTGGCTCCCATGGCATGCCAGCTGTCCATCGATTACCTGAGTACCCGTGATTTTGCCATGCGTCCGCGCCTCTGGCCGGCGCTGATCTCCAAGAACCGCGCCACCATCTCCTACAGCCCCACGTTCGGGTATGCCCTCTGCGCACGGCGCCTGCGGCCGACCGAAATCGAGCAGTACAACCTGAGCTCCTGGCGCGTCGCCGGTACCGGGGCCGAGCCGATCCGGGCGGATATCCTGGAGCGTTTCGCCCGCCTGCTGGCTCCGGCAGGTTTCGATTCCCGGGCCTATGTGGCCTCCTACGGCATGGCCGAATGCTCGCTGGCGGTCAGCTTCGCCCCCCTGGGCCGGGGACTGGAGATCGACCGTATCGATGCCGCGGCGCTCACCAGCAGCGGCGAGGCTCTTCCCGCGGCGGAAGACGGAAGCGGAGAGGTGAAAGAGCTGGTCCTGTGCGGATCGGTCATCCCCGGCCACGAGATCCAGATTCGCGACGAGCAGGGAGCGCTTCTGCCCGAGCGACGCTGCGGCGTACTGCACGTGCGCGGCCCCAGCGTCATGCGCGAATACCTGGGGGACGAAGACACCACCCGCGACGTGCTGTCCCCGGACGGATGGCTCAATACGGGCGACCTGGCCTACCTGGCCGGGGGACAGGTGGTCATCACCGGCCGCCAGAAGGATCTGATCATCATCAACGGCCGCAACATCTGGCCCCAGGACATCGAGTTCGTCGTCGAGCAGCTGCCGGAGATCCGTTCCCGTGATGCCGCCGCCTTTTCCGTCCCTGGACAGGGGGGGGAAGAACAGGTGGTGCTGGTGGTGCAGTGCCGCCATTTCGACGAGACAGAACGCCATCGGCTGGTGGAGCTGCTGCGCGGGCGGGTCCGCGAGGAGTTCGGCGTGGACTGCCTGGTGGAGCTGGTTCCCCCCCATACCCTGCCCCAGACATCGTCGGGCAAGATCTCTCGCACCATGGCGCGGGCCGATTACCTGCGTCGCACCGTGGGGAGCGTCTCCGGCTCCTTTGCCGGGCGGGAGTGAGCGATGGGGCACGGGAGGAGCGCCGCCTGCTCAGGCCGGCCGCTGACCGTTGCCCTGACCGGCGGGACCGGCTTTATCGGCGGGGCGGTCATCCGTCGCTTGCTGGAGGAGGGGGTGCGGGTCAGGGCGCTGGTGAGGCCCACCTCCCTCGGCTCCTGTTTCGCGGCTGACGGCCTGACCTGGTTCCAGGGACAGCTGGGTGACGAAGCCAGTCTGGCCCGGCTGGTGGACGATGCTTCGGCGGTGATCCATTGCGCCGGTTCCGTGCGCGGGGCCTGCCCGGCGGATTTCGCGCCGGTTAATGTGGAGAGCGTCGAGAAGATCGCCCGGGTCGTTGCCCGTTCCAGCGGCTCGCCGCGGTTGCTGCTGTTTTCGTCCCTGGCTGCCCGGTCGCCGGAGCTGTCCGACTATGCCGCCAGCAAACGGCGGGGGGAGGATCGCCTGCGTGCCACGGCCACGGGCCTCGACTGGACCATCCTGCGTCCGCCGGCGGTGTACGGTCCCGGAGACCGCGAGATGCTCCCCCTGCTTCAATGGCTGCGCCGGGGGATGCTGTTCGTCCCCGGGGGGGGGGCAGGGCGTCTCTCCCTGATCTACATAGCCGATCTTGCCGAGGCTGTTCTGGCCTGGCTGACGAGCGGTGGCGGATCGGGGGGGTGTTTCGAGCTGCACGACGGCAGGCCGGAAGGATACAGCTGGGAGGAGATCCGCCGGACGGCCGGTGACCTGTATCGCCGCTCCGTTGTCCGCATCGATATTCCGCGGCCGCTCCTGGATGTTGCGGCGCGGCTGAACCTCCCCCTGTCGCGTCTGTGCGGCTCTCGTCCCATGTTCACGCCGGGCAAGGTTCGGGAGTTGTGTCATCACGATTGGGTCTGCCATGACGACGATTTCCGCCGGGCCGTCGACTGGCGCCCCCGGGTGGAACTGGCCGAGGGGTTGCTCCGCACCCTGGCTGCTTGATAACCGTTACGGTCCGCGGGACCGGGTACTTTACGACAAGGAAACGAGACGATGTCCACGCCAGATTATACGGAAATCTATCAGCAGGTGAAGACTATCCTGGAGCGCTTTCTCGATACTCCGGTTGCCATCAGCGAAGAGACCGAGCTGGTCAACGACCTGCAACTGGATTCGCTCAAGGTGATGGAGATGGTTGAGGAGGTGGAGGACAGTTTCGATTTCTCCTTTCCCCTGAACGAGCTTTCAGGGATCAGGACGGTACGGGATTTCGTCCAACGGGTACAACAGGAACTGGCGGGGTAGCGTATGGGACTCTTTGATAAACTGGCGGGCATTGCCCAGGGCAGGAAGGCGCTGGAAGAGCTGGGCATCGACCCCTTCAGCGTGGAGATCGGCGAGATCCTCTCTCCCACCGAGGCGCTCGTCAATGGCCGTGAAACCCTTCTGGCGGGCACCAATAACTATCTGGGCCTGACCTTCGATCCCCGCTGCATCGAGGCTGCCTGCCGGGCAACCCGCGAAGAGGGGACCGGCACCACCGGATCGCGCATGGCCAACGGTACCTTCTCCGGCCACCGTGCCCTGGAGCGGGAACTGGCTGCCTTCTACGGCTGTTCCCATGCCATCGTCTTCTCCACCGGCTTCGTGGCCAACCTGGGAGCCATCTCCACCCTGACCGGTCCTGGTGACCTGATCCTGCTGGACGGCGACAGTCATGCCAGCATCTACGACGGTTGCCGCATGAGCGGCGCCGACATCATCCGGTTCCGCCACAATAACGCCGCCGACCTGGAGAAGCGTTTGCGCCGTCTGGGAGACCGCACCAGGGATGCCCTGGTGATCGTCGAGGGGATCTACAGCATGCTGGGTGACCGGGCGCCCCTGGCGGAAATCGTTGCCCTCAAGGAACGGTACGGTTTCTGGCTGATGATCGACGAGGCCCATTCCCTGGGAGTGTTGGGCGAGAAGGGGAGGGGGTTGGTGGAGGAGGTGGGCTGCCTGGATCAGGTTGATTTCATCGTCGGCACCTTCAGCAAGAGCTTGGGCACCATCGGCGGCTTCTGCGTCAGCAATCATCCGGAGCTGGATCTGGTGCGCTATGCCAGCCGCTCCTATGTATTTACCGCCTCACCCTCTCCCGCGACCATCGCTTCGGTGCGCCAGGCCCTGCGCCTGCTGGAGGCGGGAACCGACCTGCGCCAGCGTCTCTGGGCCAACGCCCGCCAGCTCTACGAGGGGCTGGGCAAGCTGGGTTTCAGGCTCGGCCCCGAGCCGACGCCGGTGGTGGCCGTCCACATGGGCTCAAAGGAAGAGACCCTCCTGGGGTGGAAGATGCTGCTGGACCGGGGTGTCTACGTCAACCTGGTATTGCCCCCCGCGGCCCCGGACGGGTCCAGCCTATTGCGTTGCAGCGTCAGCGCGGCCCATACGCCCGAGCAGATAGACCGGATCCTGGCCGCGTTCAGGGAGCTGGCCGCAACACTCGCGCCCTGACTATCCCGGATACAGCTCAATGACACACAGCTCGTCTGACTCATCGGCAAGAAAAATCGCCATCTTCATGCGCTCCATGCAGGGGAGCGGCGGTGCCGAGCGCGCCATGCTCAACCTGGCGCAGGGGCTGATTGACCAGGGACAACGGGTAGATATGGTCATGGCTCGCAGGACAGGGCATTTTCTGGACGAAATACCACCAGCCGTCCGGGTGGTGGACCTGAAGGTCCGGTCGGCTCGACAATCTCTGCTCTGCCTGCCCCGTCTAGGACCTGATGCATGGTTCTGGGCGCGCATGGTTTTTGCTCCCAAACCTCACTTCGTTCTTGGTGCTCTCCACCCGTTGACCCGTTATCTGCGCCTAGAGCGTCCGGATGTGCTGATCTCCGCCATGGATTATCCCAATGCGGTGGCTATCATGGCCTCGTCACTGGCCGGAAATGACGTTCCTGTCATAGCCACGGTGCATAACAACCTTTCCGTTGAAGTTGCCAATAGCAAGCGACGGCGCATCAAGGCTCAGGTGGAGGTTGTCCGGCGCTTCTACCCCCGTGCTCATGCCCTGGTAGCGGTTTCCCATGGCGTGGCCGATGATCTTGCCCAGGTTCTGGGTATGAGGCGTGAGGCGGTCCAGACAATTTACAATCCGGTAGTATCTCCAGACCTGTTGAAAAAGGCCGCGGAACCTTTTGATCATCCATGGTTTTGCGATAACGGGCCGCCGGTTATTCTGGCTGTGGGTGGGTTCAAGCCACAGAAGGACTTCAGTACCCTGTTCAGGGCCTTTGCCATCGCCCGCAAGGAGCGTCCGTTGCGGCTGTTGATCCTGGGGGAAGGCAAGCTGCGACGCAGCCTGGAAGAACTGGCCGGAGAGTTGGGACTTTCCGACGATCTGCTGATGCCCGGCTTCGTGGACAACCCCTATCAGTACATGGCCCGTGCATCCCTGATGGTGGTCTCTTCCATTTACGAGGGGATGTCCATGGTGATAGCCGAGGCCCTTGCCTGCGGTTGTCCGGTTGTCAGCACCGATTGTCCCAGCGGCCCGGCCGAAATCCTTGATCATGGCCGGTATGGCGCGCTGGTTCCGGTCAGGGATGAGAACAGCCTGGCTCAAGCCATGCTGCGTTGTTTCGAATCCGGATGCGACAAGGAATCGCTTCGTGCGAGGTCACGTGATTTTTCCATTGAACGGGCTGCATGGCAGTACCGGGAACTCACCGGCAAGATCTGCCGTGATGTGTAACTCCCCCGTGATGAAAATGAACGAGAAAGATGTTTTCCGGTGTCGTCTCATGCAGGTATTTTCCTGATGTTGTAGAGGCCATAGCTCAACCGAAGCAGACGGCATGGGCAACCGGTGGTGATTTTTTAGTACGAGCACTGCATAGTGCTGTCTCGCCTGCAAGGTTGTTTTGAACGATTGATCTGTATGATCAACCCGTCTTGGAGGAGAGCAGCATTTGAAACACAAGCCCATCATTGTAACGCTTACCAGCATCCCCCCACGTTATGAAAATCTTCCCCGCAGGTTCGCTGCACTCGAACGTCAGACTGTTGCGCCTGATCTGGTCGAACTCTACCTTCCGAAATCATATCGACGCTTTCCCGGACCACGACCGGCGCTTCCCCCCCTTCCTGACTGGGTCAAGGTAATCGACGTCGAGGAAGACCTGGGTCCAGCTACCAAAATTTTACCGGCAACCCGCAAGTGGTACTCCCATGATGTGGATCTTCTGTTGTGCGACGATGACCGTCTGCAGGACAGGCAGTGGATCTCACGCCTTGCGCGGACGCGACTGGAGAGGCCGCGGGATATTATCTGCGAACGGGCATGGAACATTGACGAACGCTTCGGTATTGTGCGAAGAGAACTGCATCAGCCCCGTGCGCGACTGGCCAAGGACGGGGGGCGTTCCTTTTGGTACCGACTGGTGAAACAGTTGACCCTGAAGAAACTCCACCATCAGGTTCCCCGCAGAATATACGAGCGTCCCGGCTATGCCGACGTCTTCGAGGGGTTTCTCGGCGTACTGGTTCCGCCGCAGGCATTCCATAAGGACGCCTGGAGTATTCCGGATGTTGTCTGGACCGTTGATGATGTCTGGCTGTCGGGGATGGCGCTGGTGAACGGATACAGGGTCTGGGCCAACGGCATACCGCGTCCCGTCTACCACGACGGCGTCTGCGACAAGATCGCCGCGCTCAGGGATTTTTCCGTAGCGGGCGTTGGTCGGGACGACGCGGACCGCCTGGCTGTTGACTTCCTGAGAGAGAAGTACGGCATCTGGCAGTGATGATGTGAGCATGCCAATCGGAGATTGCTGCAACCGATGATACCGAAAATTTTCATTCTCAGCCTGGAGCGCGCTCCGAAGCGGCGTCACATCATGTGTCAGCGGCTTGGTGCGCTTGGCCTGGAGGCAGAGTTTCTCACGGCAGTTGATGGAATGAGCCTGGATATGGACTCGCTACCGCGGGGTACGGAACCTGGATTGTCGCCCGGTGAAAAGGGGTGCTACCTGTCCCATGTGGCGGCATGGAATACCGTCGTCGGGCGAGGATTGTCCCACGCGGTCATTCTTGAGGATGACGTCATTCTCGGTTCGAACTTCAGTGCTGTTGTAGCGGAAATTATCGCATTGGATATGCCGTTCGACGCGGTGCGGCTTTCGGCTCTGAAGCCGGACTTACTCATGCCTGAACATGGCGCTGTTCCGGTTGCAACTCTTGCCTCTAACGCGCGTCTGGTGCTGCCCAAAAAAATGTCCAGCGGGACCCAGGGTTATCTTGTAAGTTATTCCGGCGCAAAACGGTTGTGTTCAAAAATATCCGTTCCCAAAGAGCCGGTTGATGATGTTTTTGACACCTACTGGAAGCATGGTTTGTGTATTCCGGTACTTTATCCAACGGTTGTCGAGGAAGACCCCTCCCTGGAAAGCACCATTGTCGGGAGAATTCGGTGGACGTATCGGACGAAAAAAACGCTGATTCAGCGTTTTATGTGGTTTGTTGAGAAGAAACGTCGCAAAATATCAATTTTACTGATTGCTCGTTGCCTTAAAAATAAGGATTGAGTTTGATAAGTTGTTTTGCTAGATATTTCAGACTGTAGATACTTGGTTTTGTGCGTTTGCTAAAGTCTGGTTATCGTAATTGTATCTAAATGTATTGTCTATACAATTTATGAAATGTTTTAAGCTAAGCTGCGTCGGTATGCTTTGCTGGAACGGATATAGACCAATAGTAGCCGCTTTAAACATGAAATTTTCCAAAAAAGATGGCGATCTGAACGACGAATCAAGTTAAAATACAGTTTGTATTTTTCCTTAAATACTTCAGGGCTGGAAGATGCCATCTCTTTTTTCATAAGTCCAAAAACATTTTTTCCATCTAAAAATGTTTTGTGGGCAAGATGACGGATTAGCTGCTTTATTCTAAGTTTGTATTTGAATTGATAATCATCGTCAAACTCTCTACCGTAGAAGAGATTTGCATCGTGGACACGATAGTATACTAGTGGACGAGCTAGGTAGTATTTTTTGGCTCCAACTATTGAAGCGCCGTAAACCAGACAGTCGTCGGCCCTGACCCGCCAGTATGCTTCCAGGTTCAAGGGCATGAAGGCATCAAGAACCCATCTTCTCATCGACAAAGTCGAGGTCTGGCCCCCTTCCCAATACTCACCATACAACGAAGATAAGACGGAATAGCCTAAACTCACATCAGTTTTATACCTGAGAACGTTTTTGTTGACCGCGCCAAACTCTTTGCGACCGCAAATCAGAAAATCGCACGACGGCTGCTTTCGGTACATGTCCAGGACTGATTCAATATAATGTGGATCATATTCATCATCTGAATCGAGAAAGAACAGGATGTCGCCACTGCTATGTGTAAACCCTAAATTCATAGCAGATAGTTGCCCCCTGTTTTTGCTGGAGATGATCTTGATACGAGGGTTGTTTCCGTAGTTGTTCTGCAAAAGTTCACATGAGCCGTCGGTAGAACCATCGTCTACGACGATTATTTCGTCAGGCAAGACAGATTGATCGAGTACGCTGTTTACTGCCTTTGGTAAAAATAATGAATAGTTGTAGTTGTTTATTAGTACGCTGCACTTCATGTTGTTATGGTCCTGTTAAAAGTATGGTTATTGCGATAGTGATTCAGTGTCAATTTTCACGAATAGGGCATTCCCATATAAGCTCCCATTGAAGACACCAAATCCAGAAATATCAGATAGAAAAAAATTGTACTTACCCAAATGTTGACAAAAAGTGTTGAGGTGGACATGTCTTTTCTGCAAAGGATCAAGGCCGAATTCAAGAATAATATACTTTAAGTCACAAGAACTTAGGACCTTGTGTGCTCCTTGTAAAACGGCTAAGTCGTGTCCCTCAGTATCTATTTTTATCAGGCGCAGTCGAGTTGGAGAATGTGCTTCGACAAGGTTGTCCAAGGTGTCGGCTGGGATTTCGACTGGGCTGGTCTGGCCCTGGGCATCAGGCAAGTCGAGAACTGAGCTTAAGAGTGAACAACGATGGTCTGAATAGAATCTGATTGTCCCTTTCGTGGAGTTGCAGGCGCATTGGTGGCAATGGATATCGGGACAATAAGCTGTTGACTGTATGAGCAGTTTAAATGTTTCTGGGGCTGCTTCGACAGCATGTATTGTGGAGTTTGGAAACCGTTGTTGAAACGCCCGTGTCCAATCACCACTGTTTGCTCCAATGTCAAAAATACTAAAGTGTGTGTCTTCGTGCAGTTTTTGCAGTGTGTTTGTTTGAAGGATTTCTGGTTCTGAATGGCTTGATTCAAGAATGTTATCTATTCCGCTCCATTGAGAGTGAAATTTAAATGCTTTCTTGGCTTTCTTGTAAAAAGATCTTTTTACTAATATAAATGGAAAAAACTTCTTCAACATAACTAATTTCCTTTTTGTTTGTTGTGTGTCGCTACATACCTAGGGTACATAGATAAATATTTTAAGTAGCTGAATAAACTTTCTTTTCTTGGCTTGTTTGAGTAAAAACCATAACAATAACCATCTGAAATATGTTCATGTACTGTTTGTAAGAAATATTCAGCTCTTTTTGCTGTTGTGTGGAATTTTATCAAATGATTGTACCCTGACTCAGCTTTTTCACTGATTGAAGATGGTCTTGATAGAAGGTGTCCGAGCTTTTCATCAAACTCATCGAGTGACTTGAATGTAACGCAATTAATTCCGTCAGTGAATGGATTCGGTATGGTTATGTCGATTTCCTGGGTCATGAGAAGAGCACCGGAAGCGAGAATCTCCCAGTAACGAGCACAATCATACCCTGCACCGGCAACGTTAATACCTATCTGGGTTTGAGAAAGCAGTTTCCGGTATTTTGGGGTTTCTATCGGGGTTCCGAGGCATTTTTTTTTGCGGTATGCCACTTCTCCGGTTGAACCGCAAAAAATATCCGGATCATTTCTGTTAGTCAGGCGTTGGTGGATGGAATACCGCATGGGATTTACCTTCATGTTTGCTGCAAAAAGCACTTTTGTGCTGCGCTTGTTTGGTGTGTTACAAAAATATCTTTTTTCGGCCGCAAACGGTAAGGGGAAAATAGGTTCTCCGGTACTATTGTTCCAGCACTTATTTAATTCTCTTTTGAACACCATTTTAAATAGTATGTGGGGATAAACGCAGAATTCCTGCCCGTCAGTGCCATCAATGAATATTTTGTTGGGATTGTCTGAGTCCTCAATCAATTCCGTTCTTACTTTTTTGTTGCTTCCTACAATGATCAAGTCGGCACTTTCTGATAACTTTCTCAGTTTTCTGTCGGGTGTTGATTGAGTATAATTACTGTTTTCAGAGCTGATTATTTCGTGACCCAGTTCCTGCAGCCCTTCCATAAGTGTCGCGGTAAGATAATCATAGTGTGGTGATATTATGGATAGTATTCTCATCAGAGAATGGCCCCTTATAAAAAAAATTAGGCGGTTATTGAGCACTGATAAAAGTGTATGCTGTGCTAAAAATATGTGATAACTCCAGCTTTTTACTTCAGAAATGAAAGTATCTATAATTTTGATGATGCTGGCTGGGGAGGGTGAGTAAAAGAGTTATGCGTTGACAGAAATCGACAAATACTGCTCCAAAATAAAATCTAGGATATCGAAAAATCCAAACTTACTTGTTAATAAAAAGCGTTTTCCCCATGTTATTGCACAAATAGTCTTTTATTGCGAATAATTTCGGAGATTCCTGCGCTGTAACAAGCTTTAAGGGCAAAACTGATGACAGCAGTAGTTTGATGAAATTTGCCGTGTCCTTTTTGATCTGCTTGAAAATGAACTTGCGTATATATGTTTTCTTAGACTTGTGCGGACAGAGCTTGTCTGTCAGGTAGAGAAAATTTCTGGTGTTGTAGTATCTCATGACAGTATTCTTGCCGGCCACCTTGTTTACCGATACCGAAACCTTATGGTAAACCTTTGAATGAGGTTCCATTATGCACCTGAAACCGTTGTTGCGAGCACGGATGCACCAGTCTACCTCTTCGGCGTACAAAAAATAGTTGTCGTCAAACAGTCCCACCTCATTGCACACACGTCTGCTTACAAGCATTGAACATCCGTTGACTCGTTCAACCTCAAACATGCTGTTCTGTTTGATGGTATAGATGTGCGGAGATCTTGCCTTCTTCCAGTTTATGGTGGCGCCCGCAAACTGTATCTTGCTTCTGTCTTCGTAATCGTAAATCACGCTGCCGACTATTCCATTCTCGCACGATGCTGATGCGGCAGCCACGAGATGGGTCAGGGCGTCGCGGTCTACGATGGTGTCGTTGTTGAGCAGCCATACGTGATCAGCACCGTTCTCAAGAGCAAAGGTGATTCCCCGGTTGTTGCCGCCGGTGAAGCCAAGGTTCTCGCCTGCTTCAATGACGAAAACGTCGGGGAACCTGCTTCTGATGAGCTTGACCGAGTCATCCGTGGAACCGTTGTCAACGACGACGGTTTCAACGTTGGGGTAGTCAAGGTTCCCGAGGGATGTCAGGCATTCCAGGGTATCGGAAACGCCGTTCCAGTTGACGATCACTATGAAAACTTTTGGAGATGAAGGGGGATGCATAGGTATTCCTGTAATCCTTACGATGGTTCAGGTTGATTGATATGGGGTATGGACTGATGAGCTGCTGGTCCCGGTTGTGGGAGTCGGGCCGGTGAACGCTTCCGAGATCTGCCCGAATAAGCGGGAAAGCGATGGAAACCGGAGCAGATGCAGCATGCGGGACGCAAACGGCAGCGGATAGCCGCGCCGGCGGGCAAAGGCAATGATTTCCCGGTGAAATGGGTCCTGGATTGCGAGCAGTTCGGCAAAATAGACACTCCTTCGCCGCCGGTATGCCTCAAGGTCGAAAACGGCGGAATAGCGCTCCAGGAGCCCGGCTATGTCCAGGGTGGCAAGCGTCCGCAGGCATTTGGGGCACACCGAGCAGTTCGTGACCGTGCCGTGTTGGTGGCTGTTGATGCACACGTCGAGTGTCCCGTACGACTCGGGGAAGTCCGCGACACGCACGGTCTTTTCCACGCGGGTGTAGTCACTTCCCGCCGAAGAGGCGTCAAGGGTGTCGGTTGAGAGCAGGGGCAGGGATATGCTGTCCGTATAGGCTATTTCCCTGGCGAGCCCTACGAAGACGTTCCGGTAGTTGAAGGCAGAAGCGTACAGATACCGCCCGATACCGCCCTGGAGCAGCAGGGCTACCGATGCGTTGCGGAACGTATGGGTTTTCGTGAATCCCAGCCCGTTGCCAAAAAATGAGCCCAGGTTGGAGTTTACCTTTACGAATGGAAGGCCGAGGCGCCTGGCGCTGGGAGCAAGGTGTTCGAATCGTGCGTGAAACATCCCCTCGTTATCTTTGCCATGGGAGCCCACGTTGTTGAAAAGCAGGTGGGTGATCCTGAACCCCGGCAGCGTGTCTGCGCCAAAATTGTCCGCAAGGACGCAATATGAATCGATACCCCCGGAAAACCCGGTTGCCACGCCCGCGGGGCGGGGAGTTCGGCTGGGGGAAAGGGTGTCGGCTGTGATACTGATCGGGCGGAGCCGGGGCATGACGTAACGCAGCACGCTTTGGCAGGGGCCGGAGAGGTTGTACAGGAGTCTCTCGGAAACGGCTCCTCTGATATGGATGTCTTCACCGCGTGCCATGGCAGGGATGATGAGGCCCACCAGGGCGGCGTCACAGGAACGGGAAAGCAGGCTGCCGAATGGTTCTTCCACGCTGTACCAGAGGAGGCTGCTGCCATTCGGTGATTCCACCGTCACCTGATGGAAAACCTGCCGTTCCTTCTGTACGATGTCCGGCGTGCCCAGTATCATGCTTCCCGCCCCTTTTTGTGCCAGAATCGATTTCGGTACGATACTGCCATACGAATACTCCTGTCCGTCAGGTAACGCAGCACTGGCCTGCCCGGACGAGTTGATACGTTTTGATGGGGCCCTGCGCGAGAACGGTTTTCAGAGGCTGTCCAGCAGCACCCGTTCCAATGCCGCTGCCTTTGCCTCCAGGTTTTTCTGGTACGAGAACAGGGCTGGGTTTGGATGCAGGAGCCTCTCCAGGTTCAGTGATCCACCGAAGACCAGATCTTCGCATGGCGGCCGGTCGATGCCGGTGCAGTAGTCTTTGAACTTGTAGTCTCCGCCATCGAGGCGCCCCCAAAACGTGCATTTGTAGTTCGGGATCCCGAGAGAGTCGGCGGCAACGAGGCCGTGGAGACTGGATGACACAATGCACTCGCATTCACTGACCGTTTTCAGGGTCAGTAGGGGATCATTGTCCACGGGTATCAGAACGGAGTGCCTGGTCTCTTCGAGTATTCTTGAGATCAGCGGTGACGATTCATCCGTGTAGTGGGGAATGATGCCGAGCCTGAATCTCTTCACCGACGACGGACGCACCAGGCGGTTGAACAGGATGCCCGGGTCGCCCAGGGGGATATCCGTGATTCCGAGCCTGGAGCGGGTCAACACTCCCCGCACCGCTATCGGTCTGATGAGAAAATGCGAGATTGCTCCTTCGGGGCGGAGGCAGCCGGAGCCCCAGATGGTGATCGGAGCAAGGCGGAAACGCTTCAGGCGCTTGTGTCTCCTTTTCTGAATCATCTCCATGATGCTGCCAATGGAGGCGAAATCGCATGAGTGGACTTTTGCGTGCCTGACCGGCCTCCCGGTCAGGTGCTCGAACAAAAGGGGGGCGATGTTGTCGCCGAAATTGATGGCGCCGCTTCTTCTCAGACTGTAAAACAAACGGATGTCTCTTCTGCTCCTACCCATGCCGAGAATCCCCCTTTTATCTGTGAGCCGCGCTGTCCGAGATGCCCGATTTCCTGAAGAGTTCTGAGTCGCCTGTTGCCGGATTCGTCTATCCTTTGCTCTTAAGTCTCTGAATCAGAGAGCGTTTCGGCTTGTAGGAAAAATCCGTCTCGTCCTGTACCATGCACCCCTCGCAGAGGGTCCCCTTGATATTCCGTGCCAGGTAGTTGCGGCGGAAATTCAGATACTTATCGTTCTGCCAGACGCTTTGCAGGCCCGCCGGGGCGACGTTGCCCAGAACCGTCGTGCGCTCCCAGTCCACGCAGCAGAGCACGCAGTCGCCGTTCCAGAGGATGTAGGCCTGTTGCATGAGCCGGTCGCAATCGGAGAGTGCCCGCATGGGCAGTGCATTCAGGCCGCGCTCCTGCACGGAGCCGTGAGAGCGGTTCTCAAAGGCGTGGATGTTGACCGTGATCCCCCGGGAGTTCCAGTATTCGCGGATCTCGTCCAGTTCCCGGTCGATGGCCTTGGTATGGACCATGGTGATCTTGAGCCGGGGAGCCTTCCCCTTGTGGCGTTTTCGCATCTCGATGAAACGGTTGACGTTGGCCAGGTTCTTCTCCCAGTCCATCTTCCCCATGCTGGACTCATAGGTCTCCCTGCGGATGCCGTGGAAGCTCACGTGCAGGCGGTCCAGGCCGCTCACCATCAGGCGCTCCGCCATGGCTTCGTCCAGGTAGGAAGCGTTGGTGTTGATCTTGATGCGGGTCATCGGCTTCTTGCGGTCGGCTATGTAGCGGATCAGGTCCGGCAGGCGAGGGTCGGCCAGCGGTTCGTTCATCAGGTAGGGGCTGATGCGCTTGACCGGATGCTTGACCGCCTCATCGATGATTCTGAAAAACGTCTCCTCGTCCATGCGCCCCATGGAGACTTTTTTACTGATGTTGTGGTTGGGACAGAAGCGGCAGTGGGCGTTGCATCCCGACTGGGTCTGGATCTGGATGTTGATGGGGAAGGGGGGAACCGGGCGCATGCCCTGAACGCGACGGCGCAGGAAGTACTGCATCCGGTTCGGGCAGTCCTGGGGAAGGAAAAAACGGTTGGCCATAGGGAATATCCTTTTCTTGATAGTGAACCTGCCGGTGCGGTGTGACTCTCTGTTCGGCGTGTCACGGCGGGGCCGAGACAGGGCACTGGCTGACGTGGGAGTCTCTGACATTATCCCGGATGCGTGCTCCCTTCATTGCGCAGTATCTCCTTGAGCCAGCGTGCGACCTGGGGAGCTTCCGGGGGAAGCGGCGACTGGGGAGTCGTCCGCAGTGGCTTGCCGAATGGTTGTGCCCGGCCCGAGGCGTAGAGGGCCTGGTGGAGCAGGGCAATGTCGCGGCGGGGCCGAAGCAGCCCCCGTCGTATCATCCAGGCCAGGGCCGAATCCAGGTGGTTCGCTCCGGCGTTCCGGGAAGACGATGCGTGGACTCTGGTGATACACCATTCCCTCAGGCGACCGTTGAACCGCCTGATTTCGGTAACGGGGTAGACATAGAGAGGTGCCGTGGTGGCGGCTGCCTCAGCCAGCATGGATTCACTCTCACCGGTAACGACCAGTGCATCGGCCTGCGCCAGCAATGCCCGGTAGGGGTTTGCACTGCTGCCCGGCTGCCAAAGGTATACCCGGTGCGGAGCTTCAAGAGCTGATTGAAGAGCCTCTCCGGCCGCGTGGCTGGTGCGCCGGCTGGTGACGGCTATGACGCTGCCGCCACACTCTTCCACCCATCGTCGAACCTGCTGTGCCATGATTCTCGCGTCATCGGCGTTGAGGCGGAAGCGTGCCGCGTCTCCTCCCACGAGAAGGCCGACAACCGGTCGCGGCAGACCGTCCAGCAATCCGGGCCACAGTCTGCCCGCCTCCGCAAGCTGTTGCGGGGAAATGGAGTTCAGGGGCGCGATGGTGTCGAAACGTCGGGGGTCCGGCGGCATGCGGCAGTGCAGGGGGGCAACAACCGCATCGTAACGATGCGGCGCGGCTCCGCCGGTACGCCCCAGCTGTATGGTTCGGGTCTGGCCATGACTCATCGTGCTGATCCAGCGGGTAACCGGAGCGGTGCTGCGTCCCACGCCGATGATCAGGTCGGGCCAGGGAGGTGTCAGCAGGGCTCTGCTTTTCTGATCCAGCAGGGCATGGGCAGGCTGTCGGGATATTACCCGCCTCCGGGATGCCCGGGCAAAGTGCAGCTCCTTGACTTCATAGGGCCAGCCCAGGGCCTCGGCCAGGGCGATGGCCTGGATGCGGTTGCCGGGATGGGGATTGGTGAGGACCCACACCCGTGGACAGGAAGGGAATCTGCCACGCGTGGGATTCATGTCTCAGTTCGCCCCGCCAGGGGTGCGGGATGCCCTGCCTCAGCCAGCAGTTCGTAATAGGCCTGCTCTATCCTGGATGCCCGTCTCTCGTCGGTGCATAGTTCCATGACCAGATCTCTTCCCCGAGTGGCGCATTCCCGGGCCAGCACGCGGTCATCCAGCATCCGTTCCATGGCCGCGGCCAGGGCTGCCGCGTCTCCGGGAGGGACCAGCAGGCCGGTCTGCCCGTGCCTGACCAGTTCCCGGTTGCCGGCCATGTCGCTGGAGATGACCGGTCGGGCCATGGCCAGCGCTTCGCGCAGGGCTCCGGTCAGTCCCTCGCCCCGCAGTGATGAACAGACGACCACATCCATGGCTGCCAGTGCGGCCGGAACATTTTCGGTGAATCCGGCGAAGATGATCCGGTCTGAGACTCCCAGGGAAAGCGCCTGTGCCCGAAGTGCGGACGGGTCCCCTTCTCCCACAAGGACAACCCGCAGCCCGGGGTGTGTGTCCCTGAGCATCGCGGCTGCCTCCAGCAGAATCTGATGACCCTTCTTGGGGGTGTTCAGGGAGCCCACCAGGCCGACCAGGGGAACATGGGAGGGCACCTGCCAGGTCAATCTCATGGAATCGCCGGATACATGGCCGGGATCAAAGCGCTCCGGGTCGAAACTGCCGTAGACCACGTCAACGTTTGTCGATGGTATCCCGTCCTCCACGAGGGCGTCTTTTACCGCCTGGGCAACGGCGAACATGCGCGCCACGTGGCGGCGGTGGATGAAATAGGCCAGCCGGCTGAGCGACAGGGGGTAGACGGTGCCGCGGTTCGCCGTCCAGACGGGACGGGACATCCCCAGCGTGGCGATGTAGGCGAAGAACAGGGCGCGATTTTTGTGGGTGTGGAGAATGTCGGGGCGTTCCGCTGCCAGCAGGCGACGCAGCCGCAGCATGGCGGCGGGACTCTCCAGGCCCAGGCGCAGGAGTCGCACGCCGGCGCCCCTGAGGCTGTCGAACCAGAGTCCCTCCATCGGCTGGTCCGGCCTGCCGTCGAAGATGCAAGTCACCCGGTGTCCTCGCCGGGCCAAGGCGCGGGCCAGGGAGGCACACTGCACCGCCCCGCCCCGTTCCACGGCTCCGTGGGAGTCTATCATCAGGATGCCCAGTGGTCTGTTCGTTGTGATGGGGATGCGGGAGAGGATGTCGTGTCCTTCATGGGTCATGACGGCATTGCCTCCGTTTCTGTGGTCATGGCTTCCCATCGTGCCAGAAACGCATCATAGAGTGAACTGTTTCGCGAAACCGCCAGCAGTTCGTGGTTGGCATGCAGCGAATTCCGGGAGAGGTTCATGCTGCCGAACATGACCTCCCTGCGCCGAGGGGTGTCGATCAGGATGAATTTGTTGTGCATGGGGAGTCCCTCGGGGTGACGGTAACGACGGAACAGAAGGTGGCCATCCAGCAGGGTCTCCATCCACTGGGGCACTCGTCGCTCGGTATCGTGGCAGAGTATCTCGATCCGCACTCCCTGTCTGGCAAGGTGCAGCAGCATGTTCCCCGCCCCCCTGTCGTTCAGATGGGAAATTGCCATGCGCAGAGTGGCTCCCTTCGGAAGGTTGAGCAGATTACGCCGGATCACGTCCCGCCGCAGGCGGGGAAAAAGGTAGATGCCGGTTTCTCCGGAGCTGAGCAGGCGGTTGTTGGCCGGCAGCAACCGCTCCCAGGGGCCGTGGGGATGCTCGTGGAGCCGGAGCAGATGGTCACGAAGCGGGGATACGAGCCGTGGGTCGGTTATCTCCACCAGATAGTTGTGTCCGCGGTCCTGGTCGCCGATTTCGGCCATCATTCGGGGATCCTCGGGGCGATTGCCGGAAGGGTTGAAGGTGCCGAAGAGCATATGCGGCTTGGGGTGGCTGAAGTAGTAGAGTTTCAGGTGCAGGCGTGGCTTTTTCCAGAGCAGGTTATCGGGCAGGCAATGCCGTAAGGGCCGGCAGTCATGACCGAGGGTGGCGTCCTGGCGCAGCATGTCGAGCACCGGGATATTGGCATGCTCCGTACGCGGACATGCCTCAAGGGTCAGGCGCACCCGAACACCCCGGCTTTTGGCGCGGACAAGCGCGGTTGCCAGGGCTTCGTCGCGAAAATAGTAGGTGGCCCAGAGGATTTCGCCCGCGGGAGGTACGGCGGAAACGCGGGATTCCAGCAGATCCCGCAGCAGGCGGGGCTGAAGATCCGGTCCCCCGAAGAAGACGCGAAGGCTCTGGTCGTGCATGGAGTCCGTGGTAATGGTCATAGAAAGGTAACTCGAATTGTTAACAATATGTTAACAGTCGCCTGCTTTTCAACTGTTTTTTGTGTGAACGGCCCTGCCCGCTTCCCTTGGGGTGGCTAACATGCTATACAAATACGTTGCGTCACCCCTATTTTATTGATCTGTCCCAAGGAACCGTTTCATGCGTATCATGCTTTTCTTTATCAGGTCCTACCCTCTCCAGACTCTGGTCATGCTTCTGGCCCAGCTGCTGGCCGGCGTGATGGAGGGGCTCAGCCTGACCGCCCTGCTGCCCATGCTCAACCTTGCCGTCAGCGGCAACAACGGCAAGATGGGCTCCGGAGTCGGCACGACCGTTACCTCGGCGCTGCAGTTTTTCGGCATTGCGCCCACGGTGTCCACCCTGCTGCTGGTCATGGTTACCGGCGTGCTCCTGAAGAGCGGGCTGGTGCTGTTCGCCGACCGGAAGGTCGGCTACACCGTTGCCCGGGTGGCCACGGACCTGCGCCTTTCCCTGCTGCGGGCTCTCCTGGGAACCCGCTGGGAGTACTACCTGACCCAGCCCATGGGCGGGTTGACCAACGCTATCTCCAGCGAGGTCATGCGCGCCTCTTCGGCCTATCTCCAAGGCACCCTGGCCATCACCTACATGGTGACGGCAACCGTCTATGCGGTGGTGGCGCTGCTGGTCTCCTGGAAGGTGAGCCTGGCGGCACTGGCCGCCGGTTCCCTGCTGATGTTTCTCCTCAATCGTCTGGTGCAGCGGACGAAAAAAGCCGGCAGACAGGAAACGGCTCTCATGCATTCGCTCCTCTCCCGCTTGGCAGACAACCTGCAGTCGGTCAAGCCGCTCAAGGCCATGGGGCAGGAACAGCTGGCGGAACGGATGCTGGAATCGGACACGGTCAAGCTCAACCGGGCTCTGCGCAAGCAGGTCTCCAGCAAGGCGACGCTCAAGAGCCTGCAGGAGCCGATTCTGCTGATGCTGATCATGGCCGGCTTGTACCTATCTCTGGTGGTTTGGAAGTACGATCTTCCCAAGGTGATGATGCTGGTCTTTCTGGTGGTGCGGCTCTTCGGAGAACAGAAGAAGCTGCAACAGAAATTCCAGGAGATGGCTTCCAGCGAGAGCGCTTTCTGGTCCCTGCGCAAGAAAATCGACGAGGCCGTGCGCCAGAAGGAACCGAATCTCGGGCGCAGGCAGGTGACGCTGAAGGAGAGCATCCGCTTCGATCGGGTCAATTTCTGCTACGAAGGTGGCGGTGGGCACGTACTCAGGGACGCTTCCCTGGAGATCCCGGCCGGCGCCTGTGCCGCGGTGATCGGTCCTTCGGGTGCGGGCAAGACCACGCTGGTGGATCTGGTGATCGGTCTCCTGCAACCGCAAGCAGGGGCCGTGCTGGTCGACGGAGTGCCGCTGGCCGATATGGACATGAAGTTCTGGCGCGGTCAGATCGGCTACGTCCCCCAGGACACGGTGTTGCTGCACGATTCGATTCTGGCCAATGTCACCCTGGATGACCCCGCGTTGGGTGAACGGGAGGCCGAGGAGGCCTTGCGCGCTGCCGGGGCCTGGGAGTTCGTGTCGGCTATGCCGGAGGGGATGGCCACTGTTGTGGGAGAGCGCGGCTCCAAGCTCTCGGGTGGCCAGCGTCAGCGCATCGCCATTGCCAGGGCTCTGGCTCATCGGCCGCGTCTGCTGATCCTGGACGAGGCCACCAGCGCCCTTGACCCCGAGAGCGAACGGGCGATCTGCGCCACGCTCATGCGTCTGCGCGGCACGGTCACCATGCTTGCCATCTCTCACCAGCCTGCCCTGGTGCAGGTGGCGGACCAGATCTATCGTATTCAGGAACAGAAGGTTCTGGGGGGAGAACGGACCGATTCCGCCCCTGTGCCGTCTGCCTGAGAGAGGAGTGTGACCGATGGCGAACAGCTCTGCCGTCATCTTGGTGTGTTCCTGTCTGGCCCTGGCCGGCATGGCGCTTCCTGCCGCGGGTGTGACCGCTTCCCCTGCCTCCCGGGGGGTGGCGGAGCAGGCGAGCCGCTCCGGAGGCGGGGGTGATCCTTCCAGACTGGCGGCTCCCCTCTGCTATAAGGCAAGCGTTCAGTACGAACTGGGGCGGACCAGCGAAAACGGCCGCACGAAGGCGACCCATTTGCGACGTGCCGAAGAATACGCCCAGCAGGCCATCAGGATCGATCCCCGGGGGGGTGAGGGGTACAAATGGCTGGCAATTGCCCTGGGCGCCCAGGCGGAAGACGCCAGTGTGCGCCAGCAGATCCAGCTGTCGCGCCGCGTCAAGGAGAACATCGAAAAGGCCCTCTCTCTCGATCCGAACGACGATATCTCCCTGCTGATCCTGAGCCGCTGGCACTACAAGGTTGCCCAGCTGGCGCCCTGGACCAGGGCCGTGGTCAGGGTGGTATACGGAGGCCTGCCCCAGGCGTCCATGGAGAAGGCCGAACAGTTGCTGCTGCGGGCCATTTCCCGAAAAGATCGCATCGTGCACCGCTACAGTCTGGCCAAGGTCTACTACCAGACGGGTCGGCGTGAGGCCGCGCTGCAGCAGCTGAGGCTGGCTCTCAAGCTGCCGGTCACCATTCCTGAGGAGAAGGACGACCTCCAGAAGGCACGCAAGAAGCTGGTCAGCTGGTAGCAGGGGACGGCGGAGGGAGGTGAACGCGAAATCAGGGGAAGAGGTGGGAAAGACAGGATCGAGCCTCGCATTTCGATTCGTTGTCCAGCGGTTTCCCCCCGTTGCGGATTTGATCAGTGTTCCCCTCAGGGGCTGGTGTTAGCGGAAAGCGCCCCGGCGGAACAGCTTCCAGAAGGTGAAACAGAGGGACAGCAGGGGGAAACGGCGCAGGCTGGGGTGCTCCTCCATGCGGATGCCGGAGTGGCGTTCGATCTTCCAGAGGATGTACTCCACGCCGTTTTCAAAGGTCATGAGTCCCTTGAGCAGGCGCAGGATCGAGAGGAGTTTTCCCTGTACCTGGCGTAGTCGCCAGGCTAGGGCGGTGCGTTTCCTCTGCCAGGGGGAGATGCTCAGGCGGTAGCGGCAGGGGACGGCGTCTCCCGGCAGTGCCTCCAGAGGCTGGCCGGAAGAGTCCAGTGCGGCATGGGTGACCGCCTCGTAGTAGCGCGGGGCGGCGTCGTAGAGCCGCGCCGTGGCGGCGGGGTTTTCCGAGCGCAGCTCGCAGCGGTAGCTCTGGCTCAACCCCCTGATCCAGAGGTCGCGGATGGTGAAGCATTCCGGGACCAGGGGCAGGGCGCGGCGCAGGAAGCTGCGTATCGCCTGGCCCTGCGCCTCCAGGACCCGTGTGGCGCTTTCTTCGTCGCGGGTGTAGACCAGCCCGGACGGCTGGCAGAAACGCCCCCAGATATAGGAGTGAAACCAGCGTCGCGCTCCCCTGTCGAAGTCGTCCAGGGTGAGGACCGCATACTTGGCCCGCAGGGTTGTTCCCTGGTAGGGAACCTCCAGGTAGAAGACGTTGGGAGGCAACAGGCGGTTGAGTAGCGCCCGCGTGCGCGAGCTGAAGGCCCGACGGTACTCGTCTACCAAAAGGTACAGATCCACGATCCCTTCATCGAAACGGTTGCAGCGCATGCAGGAGCCGTAAAAGAGAACAACGGCAACCCCTCCATGGCGCTGTCTGGCCGCATCGGCCAGGGCGCTGATTTCCGCCGGCGGTACAGACCGGTTCCATTCCCCCACGACAGTTGTCAGTTTTTCATCACTGCCCATCGGTTTCCCCCGTCAGACGCTCAGAAAGCGGGCCGGTCCCGCCGCTTCTATGGTAAGCGGCGCGCACGCCTGGAAGATCTCGCCGTCCAGGGTGAACGGTCCCCTGAAGTCCAGGGTGATTCCGGCGGCGTTGTGGCTGTAGTAGCCGTTTTCCTCCGTTGCCGATGAGGTGCGGATGCCGCGCAGCAGAAAGGGAAGGTTGCGCAGGAAGCGGGGGGGGCGCGTTTTCAGTGCGGTGAAGCGCAGCGGCGCGTCCTCTTTCCCCCAGAAGGGGTGCAGTCCCAGAAAGAGGCGCTCCAGGGTGCTGACCATGGCGAGCAGGTAGCTGTCGCGATGGGGCGCGGCTCCGTCAACGCGGATGTTCATGGCGGTTGGCGGCACGAGGTTCCCGTTGCCGGAAAGGAGCGCCAGCAGGAGGCGCACGGCCACCAAGCCCGGCATCAGTTCTCCGCGGATTCCGGACGGGTTGATGCTGCTGTGGCAGAGCTCTATGCCCCGGGGAATGGCGCCGGCGCCGAAGAACATCCCGCAGAGCGGTCCCGGGCCGGTTTCCTGGCGAACCCGCAGTACCATCCGCTGGTGTACCCGGCTCATGTCCCGTTCACGGTCATTGCTCCAGGCGGTGATCCTTTTCAGCGCGGCCAGCGGTTCTCCGCGTGCGCCCAGGTCCCGGGCGAGCATGCTGGAGGTTCCCGCCTGCAGCAGGGCCAGCATGGGGGGAACGGCGGAGGTCGGTTGTGCGAACAGGGAGGTGAGGGCCGCCTGAACGGTGCCGTCGCCACCGTTAATGATCAGCAGGTCGATGGCGCGACGGGCGAAGCAGGTCATCACGCCGTTCAGTTCCTCGGGGGTGCTGGCCTCTGCGGCGTGGATTCGGGGATGGGCGGCCAGGTAGTCCCGTATCCGGCCGATCCCGCGCTTGTTCCCACCGCTCAAGGGGTTGCTGATCATGCCGACGGTGAGGCCCCGGTCGGTCGGGCCCCCGGGGGGAGCGCCCGACAGGCAGGGTGACGGGATGGCGGCTCTAGTCACGGGCAGTGGTGGTGAAGCAGCGCTGGGTCAGCGAGGGGGTGGGGGTTGCCGGGTCTACGTCCAGAAGCCAGGAGCGCAGGGGGGTGCCGGACAGATGGATGCAGAGTCCCGTAAGCAGGCGCAGGACCAGAACGATGCTGGAGACGACCGTCCAGACGGTTACCGCCAAGAGCCCCAGATCGGGGCGGCCGAACAGGAGGCTGGCGCTGAGCAGGATCAGGTTGGGATTGCGTCTGCCGGTGATCAAACGGAAATAGGAGTCGAAGGGGCGCCAGCAGAAGAGGCCCGAAGACTCGAGAAACTGCTTGAACACTCCCTCAACGACGCGACCGGCGATGTAGGCGACGAAGATCAGTGCGAAGGCGGCCTTGAGTGACAGGTCGAAACCCGGCTGCCATGCCGTCAGTCCCATCCCCCAGACAAGGTACCAGATCGGTGGCGAGATCAGGTCGATGGCGTGATCGAAGATGTTCCCGAACTGGCTCGAATTGACCGTGACCCTGGCCAGTTTTCCGTCCACGGTGTCGAGAAAGGTCATGCCCCAGGCCGCCAGCAGGCCGAGGAAGAACGCCCCTTTGTAGAACAGCAGGCCGGCGATGATCACCAGAATCAGGCTTGCGGAGGTTACCTGGTTGGGGCTGATGCCGTTTTTGGCGCAGAAGCGGGTCACCACCTGGGCCGGCCGCGGCCAGAGCCATTTGGTCACCAGATCGGTGACCCCCTTGTAGGAGCCGGAGAAGAGACGCTGCTCCAGTCTGCGCTGGTTTTCGGGAGTGATCGGCAGCAGGTAGGGAACGTCCACCTTGCGAAGTGTGATCTGGTGATTGATGCCCAACGTCTGCGGGGTTTCGAGACGGAGCGTGGGGCACTCGGCGCTGTTTCCCGACCCGTCCAGCAGAGCCCGGGCCCGTACGGCGTCATCGGAGCCGACATGGGCCGCAACCGGTCTGTCGCCGGCCTGGAGGACGGTGGCGGGCTTCTGGATCAGGCCGCGGATCAGGCGTTCGTCGAACAGGTAGTCACCGCGCACCAGCAGAAGCGTGTCTCCGGGAGAAAGAGCACCGGGGTGATCGATCCAGCTGACGACGTTCATTTTTTTCAGCATGCGCTCCAGGCGCTGGCGGCTGGAGAGGCTCCAGAGATGGACGGGGCTCTCCGCGAGGATCATGGCGTGTATGGTCATGGGCGTTCTCGAAATGGTCCGGATATCAGATGGTCGGCAAAGCCGATTGTAAAAATAAACGAGACAATCTATTATATGCCGATGCATTTTGTAAAGCCAAATCCCGCCTTTTGGGAAATGGACGACCACTCCCCCGCCGCTGACCTGGTCGTGGTCGCCCATCTCTCGGACCCGCACCTCTCATCCCTGGAAGGTGTTCATCCCGTTAGCCTGCTGAATAAGCGCCTGCTGGGCTACCGTTCCTGGCGTCGTCGCCGCCGCTATATTCACTGTCCCTCGGTGCTTGAGGCCCTGGTGTGCGATCTGGCCCGCCTGTCCCCGGATCAAGTGGTGATAACCGGCGACCTGACCCACCTGGGGCTGCCCGATGAGTTCCGTCAGGCGGCCCGCTGGCTGGGGCGCGTGGGGCCTCCGGAACGGGTCCTGGTTGTGCCCGGAAATCATGAGAGCTATGTGGCTACCCCCTGGGGGGAGACCTTTGGCTGCTGGAGCGACTATCTGGTTGGGGATGGCGGCGATGCAGGCGGTGTGTTTCCCAGTGTGCGCGTGCGGGGTGGCGTTGCGATGATCGGCCTTTCCACGGCACGGCCGAGCCTCCCCTTTCTGGCGGTGGGCAGCCTGGGCGCAGGGCAGCTGGAGACGCTGGAGACGCTGCTGGAACAGGCTGGACGGCGCGGCCTGGCGCGCATCGTCCTGTTGCACCACCCCCCCGTTCCCGGCAGTACCGCCTGGCGCAAGCGGCTGACCGATGCCCGCGACTTTGGGGCGGTCATTGCTCGCCAGGGGGCGGAACTGATCCTTCACGGCCATGCGCACCAGTCCATGGAGGGGACGCTGGATGGACCGGCGGGAGCTGTGCCGGTCTTTGGCGTGCCTTCGGCCTCATCCTCCGAGACGGCATTGCTCCGGCGGGCCCGTTACAACCTGTACCGGCTGCGGCGCGGAACCGGGGGGTGGTGGCTGGTGGTGAGTGGTCGAGTCTATTCCGCGCGGGAAAACCGCTTCGTGATCGAGCGGGAACGGGAGCTGTTCCTGCCCGCTCCCGCCAGTGGAGCAACTGCCGACTAGACGATTCTGCGTGTCAGGATGGCGCCTGCCGCGAGTACGACCAGCGCGGGGAAGAGGGTGGTCCAGAAGGGGGTGATCCCCAGGATCAGGCCACTGTAGCCCAGTATCTGGTTGAGGTAGAAGAACACCACCCCGACAATCGCACCGATCATGATATGCCAGCCGAGGCTGGAACCGCGGACAGGGCCGCATACCAAAGGGAGAGAGAGCATGATCATTGCCGCCGTGATCACCGGCAGGGTCAGTTTCTGCCAGAGCGCCAGCCGGTAACGGTCGGCGTTCTGTTCCCGTTGCTGGAGATTGGTGATGATGCTGAACAGTTCCGAGAGGGAGAGGGTCTGGGGGGGGAGTGCCAGCTCGGACGCTTGCTGGTGGGTCAGGAGACGGGGAACAACGAGTCGGTGAAGCGTACGGATCGAGTCGTTCTCCTGGCTCATCTCCTTGCGCAGCACATCCCGCAGTTCCCAGTTTCCGTTGGCGCCGATGCGTGTGTCCCCGGCATGGATGTATCCGGTCAGATTGTGCCGGCCATCGAATTCGTAGATGTCCACGGCCTGCATTCCGTTTTCCCGGGCGGTGCGCAGGTTGATGAAACGCTGCCCGTCCCTGGTCCAGAAGCCGCCCCGGGGCAGGAAGGTTCCCGATTTCGAAAGGGCCGTTTCCCGTCGGGTCCAGGCGGTCTGTTCGAGGCTGGGGATGATGAACTGGGCTCCCAGCAGCGTTGCCAGCAGGGTGAGCACAGCCGGCTTCATGAAGGCCCAGCCCGTACGCTGGACGGATATCCCGCCCGCCCGCAGTGCCACCAGTTCCTGGTTCTTTGCCAAAAGACCCAGGGCGATGATGCTCCCCAGCAGGGCGCTGGGGGGGGCCATCTCCAGCATGCGGCCGGGCAGGGTCAGGCCGACGTACAGCAGGGCGTCGGTCAGGTCGTACCGCCCCGTGCCGATGTCGTCCAGCTGTTTGGCGAGTTCGAAGAAGCTGAGCAACCCCGCCAGAATCAGGTTGACCCCCAGCCAGCAGCCAAGAAAGCTGCGTCCCAGGTAACGGTCGATGGTCTTCACGCCGGTTTCCCTCCGCTGGTTACGACACGGCTTGGCCGGAGCTTCCGCAGGGGGCTCCGGGTGGGGAGCAGCACCGCCACCAGGCAGACGTTCAGCAGCGTAACCCACCAGATGCCGGGAACGGCTCCCACCACCTCTTTTTCCACCCAGGTTTTGGCGATGAGGCTCAGGTTGTACAGGACGAAGAAAAGGACGATTGCCGCCATCACCTTGCCGTATTTGCCCCGCCGGGGGGCGATTCTGCTGAGGGGGATTGCCAGGAGCGCCATCAGGACGGTGGAGATGCCGGTGGAAAAGCGCCATTGCAGTTCGGCGATGTCCGCCGGTTGTCGTGAGCCGAGCAGGTGACCGGTTGATGCCGCCTTGCGGCGGTATTTTGCCGGCGGCATGTGGGGAGGCGCCAGGTGGAGAATGGTGCTCCCGAAGGTGACGAAGTGATCGGTTCCCCTTGCCAGGTTCATTGCATAATGGGAGCCGTCCTGGAATACGATGGCTTTGTGTCCCTGGGGGGTGATCGTCTGAACGGCGCCCTGGGCGCTGGTCACCCGGCGTTTATCCTCGCCGAACTCCCATACCCATACATTTCTCGCCTGTTTCCGGTCCGGATCCAGTTTTTCGGCAAAGAACACCAGGTTCCGCCCCAGCTCATAGAAGCGCCCTTCTTCCACTTTTGAGATGTCGAACTCGTTTTCCCCCCGTGTCTCCAGGTCATACATCTTCTGGTAGGCCCAGGGGCGGGCGTAGAGGGATAAGCCGGTAATCATGAACGCCAGGGGGATGGAAAGGAAGAGGACCGAAGCGATCAGCTTTCCCTGGCTGATGCCGCCGGACTCGATGGCTGTTATCTCGCTGTCGGTGTGCAGGCGGCCCAAGGCCAGGACGATCGCCAGATAGAGCGTGACCGGGATCAGTACCTCCAGGGCAATCAGGACCTTGAGAGATACCAGGGTGACGACCGTCCCGCCCGAGAGCAGTCCGTTTACAGCATCGTTCAGAAAACGCACGGAACTGAATCCGGAGAAGATCAGGATCAGTACCGTGCAGACCACCACCAGGGGGGTGCAGATTTCGCGTACTATGTAACGTTCGAGGATCAACGTAATCTCGGTCTTTCGCGGTCGGTGAACATCGTGACGGGTAATCTCAACGGCGGCGGTTTCCGCGGTCTGAGGACAGTAAAAAAGCACCTACAATATGATCTTGTAAGTGCTTGTCGTGTTGGCTCCTGTGTCCCTCCCCCTCCCCGTGCGCCAGAATGCACGCTTCTCTTTTTCGAGGGACAGTGAGAAAGAACGGGTCATGTATAGCAGAGTTGCGCCGAGCTTTCAACCAGGAAACGGCGGTTCCGTACCCGGGATTCCCGGGAAGCCGTTGAAGCGGGAACGGCATTGTCAGGATGAGGTCGGCAGACCGCTCTCCGGACAGTGTTCACAGCTGATGGACTTGCGGCAGGTTGGCTTCCAGCAGTTAAGGAGACGGTCTTGACTGAAAAACAGGCGTTCGGCATGTTCCAAGTTCGAGGATTTGATCAGGATGAGCTCGTCGGCAACCACATCCTCGGCCAAGAGGCGGGCTGCCGCCTGGAGTGATTCCACCATGAAGAGTCGCCCATAAGTCTCGGGGGTGAGCATCTTTCTGATGTGCTGGGCCTTGCCTCCAACGAAAAGGACCCGGTCAGCAACGTTCAGCGCCTCCCTTGCCATGCCGCGGTATTTGCCGGAGGATGAGCCTGATGTATCTGAAAACGAGCCGAACACTATCGTCTTTCGGGGAGCAGCGGCATCAGTCATCGGCTCGAGCACCTTGGCAACAGTCCAGTACGGAGCCTTGGCTGTGTCGCAGATGTACCAGGACCGTTGTGAGGTGGCGTGGATCGTCATCCTGCGCGGAAAACTCTCTACGGCGTGAAGGGACGTGGCACACTGCTTCAGGTCGATCCCGGCCGCAAGCGCGCCGCAGACTGCCGCCAGGATGGAACTGGTCAGCAGTCCTCCGAACAATCCGGTCTCGATGCGTACGGATTCACCCTGGTACGTAACGGTCAGTGAAAGGCGTTCCGGCCAGGCGCAGCGTATGTCGCTGCCGTGTACGTCCGCTTCTGCGCATAGCCCGTAGGTCAGGACGCGCGCCTTGGAACGCCGGGCCATGGCGAGCACGTGGGGGTCATCTGCGTTGAGTACGGCCACACCGGATTCGGGGAGAAATTCGATCAGCTTTCCTTTTTCGAACGCGGTTGCCTCCAGCGTCCGAAAGTTGCAGTAATGGTCTCGGCCGACACTTGTCACGATGCCGATGCGGGGACGAAGTAGCGGTAGTCTTTCATCCATGCATCCCGTCCCCTCGACCCCTACTTCCTGGAGCACAAAACGGTGGGAGCTGTTAACCCGGCGCAGGTTTTTTACAATAGCTTTCCGGCAGTTGAATAAGATGCCAATGCGGCACGAGTCTCTGTCCGAGAGGATTTTTCCCAGAAAGTGGGTGGTGCTGGTCTTGCCACAGCTGCCCGTTACGGCAATTACCGTGGTGTTGTCATAAAAGCGCCGACATATCAAATATCTAAGTAATTGCCACCGGGTCTTCAACCAGTGGATCTTCTCTCGTGGGGTCGTCATCTTTCGCAATCCTTTCCTGGCAACGCTGTTTGGGGGGAGGGAGCCTCACCAGCGGTAGTCGAGTGGAGACAAACCTGAAAGGTTAAATAATCAATGCCATGATATTGTTATGGTTTTTTGTGTCAGACCGCCCGCTGCACCTGTTTCAGCCCTTGGTAATAAAGCTTCATCCGGTGTCCTCTTGTCAAGAGACGAATGCTCTGTTCAGTGTTGCAATGGGAAAATGGGATCGTCAGGTATTCGGAACGATTGGTTCCTGTTTCGTGTAGCTCCAGAAATATTCGCTCGCGCTTCAGGGGGGGCACGGCCTCTCGATGAGGCTGTTGTCCGTGAAGTACTGGTTGCCATTCGTGCTGCTCGCGACGGTCCAGCTCTTGAGGACGGCGGCAAACGCTTCGCTGGTTACCCGGCCACCCTGGATCGGAGTTGAATATCCCGGAGCTCGGTGTCGTCCACATCAGGATATTTCGTGATGGTGATGATGCCGTTATTCAGGTTTGTGCTACCGTAAAGAGATTCAGCTGAACCGGTTCTTCGGACGTATTCACCCGGGAGACTGGCTCGGGGACGGAGGGGGTCCATGGGCGACGATGTCGTCACGAGACATGACGACGATAATGCAATGGAGAGCGTGGTTGGCGTGGGCTTTACCTCTACGATCCAGCTTCCATTCGGTTCTGTGGAGGAAACGGATTGCGCTGGAAGAGGTCGCCGGAACAGAAAGGGAATGAACCATGTCTGAAACGGGTAATCAGCACCCAGCGCCATTTGTCAGGTCCGTAAGAGGGTGCGCCCTTTTCGCGGCCGCCGTCGCCTGCGCTGCATGGGCGGGGCTGGCGCTGGGAAACCCCTGGCTCGCCAGCCTGGGGGAAGAGCTGGTGCCCATGGCGCCGAGCACTGCGCTGCTGTTCATCCTTTACGCCGGGGTGATGCTGTTTGTAACGCGCGGCACGCCGGGACGGCGTCGGGGGCATGGTTTGTTGGGTATCGTCCTGGCGTGTGGGGTGGTCGCTACAACACTGCTTGTCCTCTCCCTGAACGACGTTCACCCCACTATCGAGCACCTTGGCGTCACGATGCTGGATACATTGGGCGATACGCCGTTGGGACACATGTCGCCCGTTACCGCCTTCAGCTTTATTACGGTCGCATGTTCGCTGCTCGGGAGGCTGACCGCATCTTCGGAACGGCGCTTCCGGGCAAAGGTCTCATTCTGGTTGGCCCTGCCGCTGATAGCGGGCTATGCCATGCTTTCATTGGCATACCTGCTGGGCACGCCGATGCTGTACGGCGGCGGCATGATTCCTCCGGCCGCGCCCACGAGTCTTGCCTTCATGGCGCTCGGCTTGGCGCTGGCCTTGCTCTCCCTTCCCATCGCCTGGCCCGGCACCGTCGAATCAGGTCTGGAGGGAAAAGGCTCGCCGCTGGCGCTTGTGCTGCTGTTCAGCCTGCTGGTGTCCGGCATTGTGAGCGTCGGCTTCTTCTATCACCACAAACATGAAAAGCTGCATCTGGGGGCGATGGAAAACCAGCTTGCCGCCATTGCCGACCTGAAGCTGTCCGAAATCACATTTTACCGTTCGGAGCGCCTGGTCGACGCCAGCACCTATCACAATAACCGTTCCTTCGCGCTCATGGTGCGATCGTTCCTGAGAACCGCTCCGGCGCGGCGGGCGGGGCATGACCTGAACATCTGGCTTGCGGCTCTCGAGGCGAACAGGAATTACGACGGCATTTTCCTGCTGGATCCCCAGGGCGGAAACCCGCTTTCGCTGTCCGGACATCCGTCGGCGCCTGCTGGTTATCTTGCCGGACAGGCCCGCTTGGCGCTGGATTCGAACCGGATCGTCTTCACCGATTTCTACCGCGACGCGGCTGACGGCGGAATTCACCTCTGCGTCATGGTTCCGGTCCTGGATCCGTCATCAACCGGGCGCGGGCTGGCCGTGCTCGCGCTCAGGATCGATCCCGGGCGCTATCTGTATCCCTGCATCAAACACTGGCCCCTGGAGAGCGCTTCCGGCGAGACGGCACTGGTGCGCAGGGACGGCGACGACGTGCTTTTTTTGAGCGACCTCCGTTTTCACGGGGACGCGGCTCTGAAACTCAGAACCCCCCTGAAACGGGTCGAGGCCCCCGAGGTGATGGCGGTATCGGGGCGGAGCGGGATAGTTCGGGGGATCAATTTTCACCGTGTTCCGGTGGTGGCCGCGCTGCGGCCGGTTCCCCATACCCCCTGGCATCTCATGGCGCGCGTCGATATCGCCGAGATCTACGCGCCGCTGCGGGAGAGGCTGTGGATTACCGTGGCCCTGGAGTTCGCCCTGCTGCTGAGCGCCGCGTTCGGCGTATGGTTCGTCTGGAAACAGCGCAACCTGGCGCATTACCGGCGCCTGGAACGGGACGCCAGGCTGAACAAAGAGCGGTTGCAATGTCTGGTGAATGTCTTGCAATATCAGGCGCTGAACATTCAGGATCTGCTGGACTACGCCCTGTCCGAGGCGCTCCGGCTGACCGCCAGCAGCTACGGGTATATCTACTATTATGACGAGGAAAAACAGCACTTTATCCTCAATTCATGGTCGCGCGGCGTGATGCCGGCTTGCGCGGTTATGAACCCGCAATCCGAATACGAGCTGGAAAAGACCGGCATCTGGGGCGAAGCGGTCAGGCAGCGCAAGCCGATCGTGGTCAACGATTTTTCCGAGCCCAATCCCCTGAAGAAGGGCTTTCCCGAGGGGCATGTGCACCTGACCAGTTTTCTGACCCTGCCGATCGTCGATCAGGGCAGGATCGTGGCCGTGGTGGGGGTGGCGAACAAGGAAACCGGTTATGACGATGCCGATGTGACGCAGCTTTCGCTGCTGATGGACTCGGTCTGGAAAAGCGCCGAACGGAAGCGGATGGAAGCCGCCCTGCTGGAGAGCGAGGAGCGTGTCCGGCTGGCGGTCACGTCGTCCAGCCTGGGACTGTACGATTTGGATCTGCGGACCGGCAGTGTCATTGTCAATCCGGAGTATGCCCGCATTTTGGGATACGAGCCGGACGAATTTGAAGAGAGCTACGCCCTCTGGTATGAACAACTGCACCCCGATGACGCCGCTCCGGTCAGTAAGGTGTATGAGGAAGTACCTTACCGGAATGCGGGATACGTATCAGGTGGAGTACCGGCGAAAAACAAAAACGGGCGAATGGAAATGGATTCTGGCCTACGGCAAGGTGGTGGCGAGGGACGAGGCCGGCGCCCCGCTCAGGATGCTCGGAACGATTGCCGATATACACGAGCGCAAACAAAACGAGCAGCAACTGGCGTATCTGGCTACCCACGATGAATTGACCGGACTGGCCAGCCGGTCGCTGCTCTATGACCGCCTGGAGCAGTCGCTCTGCTATGCCCGCCGTTCCGGACGTGTCCTGGCGGTGCTGCTCCTGGACCTGGACCGTTTCAAGGTAATCAACGATAGCCTCGGCCATGAATTCGGCGACAACCTGCTGAAAGCCGTTGCTCTGCGCCTGCAACAGGTCATACGCGAAGCGGACACCGCGGCCCGGTTTGGGGGGGACGAATTCGTCATCCTGCTGGCTGAGGTGGCTGATCCGGATGACGTGGGGATGCTGGCGGGCAGGATTCTGCGCTGCCTCGAGTCACCTCATCTGATCGACGGCAAGGAGGTCACCGTATCCGCTAGCCTGGGGATCAGCCTGTTTCCCAGGGACAGCGATGACGGCGCCATCCTGATCCGCAACGCGGATATCGCCATGTACCGGGCCAAGCGGGAAGGGGGCGACTCGTTCTCCTTTTTTGCCCCCGAGATGAACCAGCGGGCCATGGAAGCCATGGAAACGGAAAACGCTCTGCGCCAGGCGCTGGAGCGGAATGAATTCCTGCTGCACTACCAGCCCAAGGTTGAACTGGCCACGGGGCGGATGATTGGTTGCGAGGCCCTGGTCCGCTGGCTGCATCCGCAGCGGGGAATGGTGTCGCCGAATGAATTCATTCCTCTGGCCGAAGAGACCGGCCTGATCGTGCCGATGGGGACCTGGGTGCTGACGGAGGCCTGCCGGCAGGTACGCGCCTGGCAGGATGAAGGGCTGCCGGCCGTGAGTGTGGCGGTCAATCTCTCCGCCCGGCAGTTCCGGGCGGGGAACCTGCCGTGGCTGGTCGGGAACGTCCTGCGGGCACACGGGCTCGCCCCCTGCTGGCTGGAGCTTGAGATGACCGAAAGTCACGTCATGGACAACCCCGGCCGGGCTATTGCCTTGATGGGGGAGCTAAAAGACATCGGTGTCCGGCTGAGCATGGACGATTTCGGCACCGGTTACTCGAGCCTGGCCAGCCTGAGCCGTTTCCCCATCGATCACCTGAAAATAGACCGCTCCTTTGTTACCGATATCGTTTCCAACCCGCACTCGGCCACCATCGCCGCCTCGATCATCGACATAGCGCACCGCATGCAGCTCCAGGTAATCGCGGAAGGGGTGGAGACCGAGGCCCAGCTCGGCTATCTGCGCAAACATGGCTGCGACCAGATTCAGGGGTACTTCTTCAGCCGCCCCCTGTCCGCCCATGAATTTGCCGCGTTGCTGCGAAAAAACACGCCATACGTCATCCCGGCCCATGACACTGTGGCTCGCACGCTCCTGTTGGTGGATGACGAGCGCAATATCCTCCGGGCGTTGAAGCGGCTCCTGGCTGAAGAAGGTTATCGCATCGTTACCGCGGACAATGCCGGCGAAGCACTGGAGCTGCTGGCCAGGGAAAACATCCAGGTGGTGATTTCGGATCAGCACATGACGGGTATGAGCGGCACCGAGTTCTTAAGCCGGGTTAAAACGCTGCATCCCGATACGGTACGCATCATCCTGTCCGGGGTTGCCGATCTTGAAACCGTCACCAAGGCGGTGAACGAAGGAGAAGTATACAAGGTGCTCACAAAACCGTGGGACGGCGGCCAGTTGCGCAAGATCATCCGGGATTCTTTCCGCGTGTACGAGCAGTCCGCCATTTTTCGCCGAATGGGAGTGCCATGCAGGTGATGGTGAATATTTTCAGTGCCTGATCCAAATTTCTATCACTGACGGAGGGGGATGCCCATGACGGAACTCGATGCGCTTTTTACCCCGAAACGTGTTGCCCTGATCGGGGCAACGGCAAAATGAGGAGAAACTGGGGGCTGAAGAACTTGCTCAACCTGAAGGTTCTCGCGGGCACGAGGTGAAATCGTTCCTGCGAGGTGTGGTGATGGCCGTGCCCCGGGGGCGGTTCATTCCCCTCGGTGAGGGTCTTGAGTCTGTTTCCGGGCTTTCGTACCCGTTGGGGCGCCAAGGTCGTTTCGCCGCGGATCGACTCCAAGAGCGACATCGGCGGCGTACGGCTCGGCATCGGGAATCTGAATGAACTATATGTATGGCCGTATCCGAGCTCTCACGCGTGGAGCATGCCAGGGGGGTCTGGTGGAGGTGATGGCTCGGCCCGGTTTCGAGGTGATCGTGGGCGGAGTCATTCGGCCCGGGGGGGCTTTTCGTGGAGTTATTCCGGGATGTCTCCTTCGCCCTGGCGATGGTCAATCGCCGGCAGGCCATCTGGCTGATGACCCCGTCCAGGGCAACGCGGGTCCTGAAGGGATTCCGGGGCATGCCTGCCCAGGATGTTCCTGCCCTCATTGATGTCATCGTCGGTGTATCGGAAGTCATCGCCACCGGCCGTTTCCGGACGGTGGACCTGAATCCGGTGGTCGTCTACCCGTCGGGTGCGCTCGTGCTGGACGCCAAGATGGCTAGGATCTGATCTACCCTATTCATTGTTGTCTCTGGTGAGCGTGCCCGAACGTCAAGACTCGATCCAACGTATTGCGGGGCACCCGATCGGACGCCCACAGCGGGCACATTATTGTTGAAGATTTTATTTCACCTACTACTGTACCAAGAATGAAAAAAGTACTTACCATTTTTTGGTAAGTGCTTTTTTGCTGGTATTTGCTGGAATATTCAATCTTTATTCTACAGTGCTTTAGTTTTTGCTGAGACGATCTTTTACTTTTAACGTTACAATATATGGTTTGCTATCCACCAATACGGCGTAATAAATACTGCCAACTGGCCAATCGAATGTGCTGTTATGCTTGATACGCTTTTTGCCGGTTGCATATTTAACCAAGTGAACGATACGAAATGAAGAATTGGCATGCCAAAAATGAGAGACCATTTTAGTTCTTGAACGTTGGATATCCTGATGTCGAGTGCAGTTAATATATTGATAATGAATATACCGCTCAGAACATTCACGATAGATAGTGTAACTGTTAACTTACAAATAAAGTGTCTCATTATTACTCCAACGGCTTAAAGGTATGCCGCTTGGCGGCAGTACCCGAGTGTGTACGCCCGGCATGGGCGTGAACTTATGGGGTGCAAGTCCGCTGTATTTGAATCCGGTACCGTCGTGAGACGGGGCAAAAGTACTAGCCGACGGCAAGGGAGTCTCCGCGACCTGCCCTGGCCAGCAGAAGCATCGCCAGCGCCGAGCGTTTACTCGAACTCGCTCAAAAGGCCTCCAGCCGGTATGTGCGGCAGGTTTTCGATGAAAAACGCAAATTGCTCAATCTGGTCTGTTCGAACTCCACGTTCGGTAGTGGGGAGCTTGTGCCAAACTTCAGGAAACCGTTTGATATGCTTGCGGAATCCAACCGGGAGTACCAAAGAAAAAAGGTCACTTCCGGTGGCGGAAATGACCTTTTTGAAATTTGGCGTCCCCGAGACGATTCGAACGTCCGACCCCTTCCTTAGGAGGGAAGTGCTCTATCCGGCTGAGCTACGGGGACAGTAAAAGGATAATATCTATACCAGAGTCGCGTGCCTCTTTCAACTCTTTTGGTGCCGGCCGGTACGACTCGACGGGGCGGTTGTCAGAAGTTGAGCAGCGAGTAGACCTTGCCTGACGGAAGCCTGGCGCGTCCATTCAGGAAGTTGAGTTCCGTCATGAAGCAGCACTCCACGATCTCTGCCCCCATGTTTTTCACCATGTCCACCACGGCCGCCACGGTCCCGCCGGTGGCCAAAAGGTCGTCGGCAATCAGCACCCGCTCGCCCGGCTTGATGGCATCGCAGTGGATCTCCAGGGTGTCGGTGCCGTACTCCAGCGAATAGGTCTTGCTGAAGGTCTCGGAGGGGAGCTTGCCCGGTTTGCGTACCAGCACGACGCCGGCGCAGAGCTTGTAGGCCAGGGCCGCGCCGATGATGAAACCGCGGGCTTCCACCCCCACCACCTTGTCGATGCGCTGCCCCACGTAGCGGTGGGCGATCAGGTCGATCATGCGCTGATAGGACTGGGCGTCCTGCAGCAGGGTGGTGATATCCTTGAAGACGATCCCTTTTTTGGGGAAGTCGGGGATATCGCGGATGATGTTTTTCAGGTCGTCCATCATGGGGAAGTGCTCCTTGTGGTGTGAGGATCAGGGGGGCTGCCGTGTTCGGGGCCTAACCGGATTTTACACTGGCATGCAGTTTTTCCAGTGATTTGGCCTCGATCTGGCGGATGCGCTCGCGGGTGACGCCGAAGCTTCGACCAATGGTGTCCAGAGTCTGGGGCTCCTTGTCGTCCAGGCCGAAGCGCAATGCCAGAATTTTCTGCTCGCTTTCGCTCAGCTCCTTGAAGTGCTCGGAGATCTGTTCGTAGCGGTCGATATTCTCCAACAGGTCCGACGGCGCCACCATGGAGGTGTCTTCTATGGTGTCGATCAGGAAGTAGTCGCTGCCGTCGCCGATGGGGGTTTCCATGGAGCAGGTGCGCCGCAGGAGGGTCATCAGCCTGCGCACGTAGGCCAGCTTGACGTTCATCTCCTCGGCGATCTCGTGGGCATGGGGCTCGCGCTGGAGGGTCTGGGAGAGCCGGCGGGTGGTCTTGGCCATGCGGTTGATGTCGTCGGAGACGTGCACCGGCAGGCGGATGGTGCGGGACTGGTTCACCAGGGCCCGGTCGATGGCCTGGCGGATCCACCAAGTGGCGCAGGTCGAGAAACGGCACTCCTTGGCCAGGTTGAAGCGCTCCACCGCCTTGATCAGCCCCAGGTTGCCCTCTTCGATCAGATCCAGGAAGGGGAGGCCGCGGTTGATGTAGCGTTTGGCGATCTTGACCACCAGCCTGAGGTTGGACTCGATCATCCGGTTGCGGGCGGCCATGTCCCCCTTCTCGATCTGGCGGGCCACTTCCTTCTCCTGGTCGGCGGTCAGAAGCGGCGTTTTCTGGATGTCCCGCAGGTAGATCTTGATGGCGTCGTCAAAGGTCTCCAGAACCGCGGGTGGCAGATCAGGCTCGGCGTGATCCTCTCCGTTCTCTTCTTCCTCGCCGAAGTGTGAAGGCTCCTCGGGGTCGTCGGTTGCCTGCTCCGCATCGGAATGGTGCTCTTCCAGGGAAAAACCGTTGTCCAGCAGTGAATCATCATTCTTCATCCGCCCATATCCCCCTTTTCGCATGCAGCTGAAATAGTCGCAGACCTGATCCCCGGGATGATGAACGGGGCGTCGGCGCCGCCACCCGCGGGGCCGGTGACGGCGCTTCTGTCCGGAAAGCGGTCGTGGTAGATGCTCTCAGCCCGCTGCTACCACCCCTGTCTTCCGATGAGGGGCACGAAGCGGCAGGCGATGGAGGTCGTTGTCTCCAGGGTTCCGTCATCCTTTCTGACGACTTTCACCAGGTGCTGTTCCCGCTCGTTTCCCACCGGGATGATCAGACGGCCGCCGACGGCCAGTTGGTCCGTCAGCACCCGGGGAACCGCGGGGGCCCCGGCGGTGACGATGATTGCATCGAAGGGGGCTTCCTCGTCCCACCCGATGGGGCTTCCCTCGCTGTCGTTGATACGCAGCATGACGTTGAACAGACGCAGGGAGTCCAGGCATTTCCGGGCGCGCAGGGCCAGGGGGCGGATCCGCTCGACGGTATGGACGCGATCGGCCAGGAGGGCCAGAATCGCCGTCTGATAGCCGGAGCCGGTGCCGATCTCCAGCACTTTTTCCCTGCCTGACAGTTCCAGCAGCTCGGTCATGAGCGCCACGGTATACGGCTGGGAGATGGTCTGCTTTTCCCCGACCGGCAGCGATGAATCGCTGTAGGCCTGGGCCGCCATGGCTTCCTGAACGAATATGTGGCGCGGTGTCTTCAGCATGGCGTCCAGCACCCGACGGTCGCTGATGCCTCGTCCCGCGATCTGCTCCTGCACCATCTTTCTGCGTGCTATGTCAAAGTTCATGTATTGCTCCCGGCATCCCCCAGGGCGTGGGGGCGCGGCCATGTCGGGGTGCTAGAAATCCCATGCCGCTATCACCTTCATGGATTCGTAGTTGGTGAGATCCAGGTGCAGCGGCGTAATCGATACGTGCTTCCGGTTGATGGCGTGGAAGTCGGTGCCCTCGTAGTCGTTGAAGTCCGCCTCGCCGCTGCCGATCCAGTAGTACTTGCGGCCCCGGGGATCTGTCTTGCCGACGACGGTTCCCACGAAGGAGCGTCTTCCCTGGCGAGTGACCAGGGGCGGCTTGATCTCCGCACCCGGGCAGTCGGGTACATTGACGTTCAGGAACGTGTCCTCGGGGAGGCCGTTGGCCAGGACCTGGCGGGCCACCCGCACGGCGACCTGGGCCGCTTCGGGGAAGTGGCCGCTGCGCTCCTGGGTTGCCAGGGAAACGGCGATGGCAGGGATTCCCATCAGGGTCGCTTCGATGGCCGCCGCCACCGTGCCGGAGTAGGTGACGTCATCACCCAGGTTGGCGCCGTGGTTGATGCCGGAAACGATCAGGTCGGGACGGAAGGGGAGCAGGCTGTGGATGCCCATGTTGACGCAGTCGGTGGGGGTGCCGTCCACGGCATAGAAGCCCTCGCGCAGTTCGAACACCCGCAAGGGAGAGTTCAGCGTCAAGGCGTGTCCCACGGCGCTCCGTTCCCGGTCGGGCGCCACGACGGTCACCTGTCCCAGAACGCGCAGGGCCGCAGCCAGGGCCTGGATACCCGGGGCCTGGATGCCGTCATCGTTGGTTACCATAATATGCATAGGCCGTGTCCCCGTGGTTGTAGTGCCTTCAAAACCAGCCAGTTATGGCAGAAAAATATTCAAAAATCAAGGAGCCATGCGGCCCGCGCGTCACATGGGCGGGATCGCGGCAGATGCCGCCCTGGGCGAGCCGGGTGTGATCCCGTCCCGCCCAGGCGGGTGCAAGCTTAACGGCGGCCGGCTTCGTCAGGATTTGTGTTTACAAACTCCGGTGAAGCAGCTACATTTTTCCGGCTCCCGGCCATTTCCGGGGGGCGCGCGCTTGTCAGTCACACCCATTTTTGCTGTCTGGAGGTTATAGCCATGAAAGCTGTTGTGATGGATGGTTTTGGCGGAATCGAGGTTCTCAAGCTGGGAGAGGTGGAGCGCCCCGTGCCGGGTGAGGGGCAGGTGCTGGTGAAGATCTTTGCCACCTCCATCAGCCGGCCCGATATCGTGCAGCGCCAGGGCAAATATCCGCCCCCCCCGGGCGACTCCGAAATTCTCGGCCTGGAAGTGGCCGGTGTCATCGAAGAGCTGGGGCCCGGAGTCACCGGCTGGAAGAAGGGCGCTCGGGTCATGTCCCTGGTGGGGGGAGGCGGCTATGCCGAGTATGCCGTGGCCTATGCCTGCCACCTGATCCCCATTCCCGAGAGTATGAGCTTCGAGGAAGCGGCCTGCGTCTGCGAATCCTACATCACCGCCTTTCTGAACGTCTTCATTCTGGGCGAGTTTCAGGACGGCCAGACCGCCATCCTTCACGGTGGCGGCGGCGGGGTCAACACTGCTGCGATCCAGCTTTGCCGTGCCCTGACCCCCGGCTGCCGTCTGATCGTGACCTCATCTCCCGAGAAGATGGAGCGGGTCAGGCAGCTGGGCGCCGATCTGCTGATCAACTACCGCGAGACCCCGGATTTCAGTGATCTGGTGAAGGACTACACCGCCAAGAAAGGGGTGGACTTGATCCTGGATCACATCGGCGCCAAGTACCTGGCACCGAACATGAACTCCCTGGCCTACAAGGGGCGTCTGGTGATCATCGGCGTTACCAGCGGTATCAAGGCCGAGTTGAATCTGGCCCTGATGATGGTCAAGCGCCAGCAGATCATCGGCAGCGTGCTCCGTTCACGGCCGGTCCCGGAAAAAGGGGATATCGTGGCCGAGTTCACCCGCCGTGCCCTGCCTAAATTCGCGGACCGCACCATCGTGCCGATCATTGAGAAGGTCTTTGGTATCGATGAAGTGGTGGAGGCGCACCGCATGATGGAAGAGGATCGCCATTTCGGCAAGATCGTGCTGAAGATCCGGTAGGCTCCGTGCAACGGATCAGGAGCCCCTGGCGCAGGTAGCCGGGGGCTCTTTTTTTACCTGAATGCCTGATTCGTGGAGGGTGGGGCGGGGTGGCAGACGTAAGGCCAGCAGGCCAGCGTGGCCACGGAAAACATGCCTGTGCGGGACGGGCGAGCTTTGCCCCGGCAGCAGCTAGGCCTGGAAACGCTTGTATCGGAAACCGTCTGGTGACGCCACGTGATGCAGTTATTGTGCAGCGAACTGAAAAAGCCGGCCGGGAATTAAATCCCGACCGGCTTTTTCAGTTCAACCCACGTTGGTAGTCGTTATATCCTTCCCGTTATCAGGGGATCATCCACTGCAGGTAGTAGGCCTGCAGGTAGACCATGATGCCGACGATTGCCGTCAGGAACAGGGAGTGCTTGAGAGTGAAGCGGAACAGGGTGCCTTCCTCGCCGACCATGTTACAGGCTGCGCAGGCAACTGCCAGGGATTGGGGGGAGATCATCTTGCCCATGACGCCGCCCGAGGTGTTGGCTGCTCCCATCAGGGTGGGGCTCAGGCCCAGTGATTCCGCGGTTGCCTTCTGCAGGCCGCCGAAGAGTACGTTAGAGGAAGTGTCGGAGCCGGTCAGGAACACACCCAGCCAGCCGATGAACGGGGCCACGAACGGGAACCAGTGGCCGGTTTTGGTAAAGACCAGACCCAGGCAGTTGGTCATGCCGGAGACGTTCATGATGTAGGCCAGTCCCAGCACGCCGGCGATGGTGATTGCCGGGAATTTCATGGCGTTGCAGGTCTTGCCGAAGATGCCGATCACGTCACCCATGCCGACGCCACAGATGAAGGCAGAGAGGAAGGCAGCGATCAGGATGGCGGTGCCGGCCGCTGACAGGAAGTTGAAGGTGTATTTGGCGGCGATCTTGGTGGGCAGCTGGCCCTTGAGAGCCTTCTCAAGCGGCTTGAACTGGTCCTTGGCGATCAGGTTTTCCTTTTCCAGGTCGGCGGTCATCTTGGTTATGGCGCCGGAGTTCTTGGTGATGGCATCGAAGGCGGCTAAGCGCTCGTCGGTCAGGACCGCGCCTTTGCCGGCCAGTCCCTGCTCGATGGGAACGATGGCGTCTTCCTGGGTTTTCAGCTCATTCAGCTTGGCGATGGCATCGGCCAGTTTCGGTTCGGAAGCGGGCAGCACGGCCAGCAGCTTGTCGACTTCAGTCTTGACCGCTTCGGCCTTGACCAGGCCGTCCTCGGGCTTGGATATACCCTTGATCACTTTTTCATGATAACCGGTGACGGTGATGACCTGCTTGTAGACATTGTCGAGAGAGTTCTTGACCGAGGGCAGACCCCAGAGCAGGACCGCGATGGTCATTGCCAGGTAGGGAGCCCAGCCGCGGAAGATCTGGGCGCCGGTGTAACCGTGCTCTTCCTTGGTGGCCATTTCCTCGTGGTCAAAGTGGTAGGTGGTGGGGGGCTGCCAGAACTGCAGTAGGATGACCAGGGCGGCCATGGAGCCGAGGGAAGCGGTGATGTCCGGCAGGTAGGGACCCAGGTAACTGGCGGTGATCCACTGCAGGATGGCGAAGGTGGCGCCGCAGGTGATGACGGCCGGGAGCACTTCCAGGGTCTTCTTCAGGCCGACCATGATCAGGATAACGTAGAAAGGGATGAAAACCGAGATGAAGGGGAGCTGGTGGGCAATCATCTTGGACAGTTTGTATCCCTCATCGGTATAGCCCATGACGCCTGCCAGAGCCACGACCGGGATACCGATGGAGCCGAAGGCCACCGGCGCGGTGTTGGCGATCAGACAGACGCTGGCGGCGTAAATGGGACGGAATCCCAGACCCACCAGGGTGGCGCCGGCAATGGCAACCGGCGTGCCGAAACCAGCCGCGCCCTCAATGAATGCGCCGAAGCAGAAGGCGATCAGTAGGGCCTGGATGCGACGGTCAGCGGTAACACCGGCCAGGGATGCGCGGATGATCTCGAACTGGCCCCCTTTGACGGTGATATTGTACAGGAACAGGGTTGTCAGAACGACGTAGAAGACCGGAAAGAGACCGAAACCAGCCCCCTGCACAAAGGCCCAGCCCGCCAGGTCGGCAGGCATGCCCCAGACGGTAGCGGCAATTACGAATGCCGCTCCCACGGCGATCGGCGTGGCCTTGTGGGCCTTCATCTTGAGAACAGCCAGACAAACAAAAATGATCACGAGCGGTATGGCGGCAACCAGCGCCGACATACCAATGCTTCCTCCTACCGGTGTATACGTCTGAATCCACGGCATGTGTTACTCCCTCCTTTTATGGGTGTGGTTGCTTTTGGATAACTCGTAAACTTGCATTACCAATTATCCTTTTTGGGCTATCGCTGTCAAGATAAAAAATGGATTGTATACCGTCTTTTGAAAATGCCTCTGAATCGCCTGCGGGCATCAGTGGGTGAAATATGTAACCATGCCATACAAAAAGACAAAGTTGTGTGTTGTTTGGGGAAATAGGACCTTATTGCCCCGGGATTCGACGGTCCGCCAGGGGGCTCCGCTGTAGTACGAAGCAGGATGAGACGCGGGAGATGACGGTTTCTGTGGAACGAAGGTCTTACCACTTGTGGCGACATCTGTTCCGTGGGGGGGATCGAGGCGCGGTGTTGAGGTGAATGTGGCGCCGCGCGCGGAGAGCTGCCCCGTTGGGCGTGAGCGGCTTCTTGATTCCGTGCGGTCAAAGTGCTACACAGTTCCGATGCCCGCGGTTTCTGTGGAAAAACTCCCCCTGCTCTTCCGTCTGCTGCGGCAAACGGAACCGGGACTGCTCTACTACCTTGCTTCAAAGCCGCATCTCGTGGTCGCGGCAGCCCGCTGCGACAGGGCCGTTGTTACCGGCGCTGAGTGGGTCGGTGGCGGAGAAACGCTGCTGACGCTTGTCTGCGCTGATGGCGCACGGGTCAGCTTCGCTGCCGAGGATCGGATCGTGCCGCACTGCACATGTTCCGCCTGGTCGCGACAATCCCAGTGCCCCCACGTGGTTGTCACCTGGATCCAGCTGAAGCGGATTCTGACCCCGGGATCGTTTTCCCAGCTCAGGATAAGCGACTGGATTCTGAATGACCTGGCCGATCTGGTCGGTATTTTTTCCTGGCAGGCGGCCACTGCTGAGAACGAAGGGAATGTCACGGCCGGTGGACCGGTGCGCTTTGTGCTGGAGTTTGATCACTGCGGGCTGCGGGGATCGTTCCAGCGGGGCGACCAGCGGCTTCAACGCTGGACGGCCGCTGTTCCCCGCGACCTGATGCACGGTATCCAGCGCTTCCCGGTTTTCGAGCCCAGCATGCGCCATCTGACGGCGCTCATGGCCGCCACGTCCGGACGCTACCCGATCGTTTTCCGCGATGCCGGGGGGAGCGAATACCCCCTGCTGTTGCGGCCCGAGTCGCCGCGGCGGGCCTGCCTCTCCTTTGCCCTTGATGGGGAGACGGTCTCTGTCACGCCCACCCTTGATGACGGGGGCGGACTTTCCGACGGGATCATTGCGGCCGGAGAGTTGCTGCTGGACCTGGAGCGGGGAGTGCTGCACCCTCTGCACGACGCCGATATCTGGTCCATCCACGGCCTCATCGGAGAGGCGCTTTCAGGAGACGTGGGCCGGATTCGACGGGATGATCCTTCCCCGACGGAGCCGTCGCCCTCCGTGACGGGGACGAAGCGCCTCGCCACCACGCGTGAGCGTTTCAACGCTCTCTGCCTGCGGCTGTCCCAGGAGCTTGAACCATCCCTGGGGGAGTCGCTGTTCTTTTACCGCCAGGGCGTTGCCGCGGACAGCTCCCCGCGCGGTGAGGCGCTCTGTCTGCTGGATCTTCCGGCCCGACTGGACGCCCCGCTGATACGACTCGGACCGCGGCTCCTGTGCCAGGGAACCAGATACCCCTTTTCCGACACACTGTTCGAATACTTCGACCCGAGGCATCGCTCGCATCTGCCGCCGCCGCTCAGGGCAAAAAAACGGGTGCGTTCCCTTGTGGAAGCCTGTGTCGCCCTGGGGGAGGCGGCTACGTCCGTTGCCACCAGACGCGTCATCAGAAGCGCCCTGGACGGCCCCGACTTTCTCAAACGCATCGTCAGGAGCGGCGCGCGCCAGATCCTGAACCGCTTTGCCGAAGAGCGCGACCGGAAGCCGATCATGGTCCAGGCCGGGGCCGATGGCTGGTGTTTCGTCCAGGACGACCGCTCGGTTCAGATCCGGATGATGAAGCTCCTGTACGAACTGTTCGGTGACAGGCTCTGGGAAGGTTGGGATGGAAGAGAGGGGGTCGAGATCCCGCGGGAAGAGCTTGGAGCCGTGCTTCCCGCCCTGGCGGACCGGCTGCGGCAGGAAGGTTTTCTGCTGAGGGTGGGGGGAGAACCGCTGATCGGGGCCCGGTGGGATTTCTCCCTGGATGCCACGTCCATCACGCTGGACTGGTTCGAGCTGCGTCCCGAGATCCGCTGCGACGGCGAACTGATCAGCGATGACGAACTGCGGCGGATGGCCCGGGGAGGCGTTCTGGAGCGGGACGGGCGGCTGATCCTGATCGATGACATGGATGCACGCATCCTGGCCATGCTGGCCGGGGTGGTCGATCCCGGCACGCGGCGGAAGAAGGGGGAGCACCCGCCGGCCAGGATTCCCCGCCTGCAGATCCTGGACTGGCTCCAACTGCGCGGCCATGGGGTCCGGGTCCGTCTGGCGCCCGGGGACGCCCAGGTGCTGGAAAACCTGCTGAACTTCCAGCGTATTCCCCGGCGCCCTCTGCCGGCCGGCCTGAACGGCACCCTGCGCCCCTACCAGCGTGACGGGTATGACTGGCTGGCGTTTCTCTACGAGCATCGTTTCGGCGCCTGTCTGGCCGACGACATGGGACTGGGCAAGACCATCCAGGGGATCTCGCTGCTGGCGGGGATCGCCGACGGCGTCATCACCAGCCGCGGCCACGACCATGCCCCGCACCTGATCGTGGTGCCTCCCTCACTGCTCTTCAACTGGGAGAGCGAGATCAACCGTTTTTTCCCCGCTGCCACGCTCACCACCTATGCCGGTCCGGACCGCTCTCCCGACGACTTCGGGCGCTACGACATCATCCTGACCAGTTACGGCATCGTCCAGCGGGATGTCGAAACACTGGCCCGGCTGCGCTTCAACGTGATCATCTTCGACGAAGCCCAGGTGGTCAAGAATCTCAGGGCCGCTACCAGCGTCGCGGCCCGGCGCCTGGTTGGCGCCTTCAAACTGGCGCTGACCGGTACACCGGTGGAGAACCGCGTTCAGGAGTACTACGCCATCATGGACCTGTGCCTTCCCGGCCTGCTGGGCACGCCGGAGGAGTTCAGCCGCCGGGTGGTCGGCCCGGGGGAGGCGGGGATGGATATCCTGCTGCGCCGCACCCGCCCCTTTGTGCTGCGCCGCAACAAACAGCTGATCGCCGCCGACCTCCCCGAGAAGATCGAGACCGATATCCTGCTGGAGCTGTCACCGAAACAGCGCGCGCTCTACCAGCGCACCATCGAGGAGGTCCGTGGCCTGGTCAGCGACGCCTTTGCCAGCCATTCGCCGGGCCAGGCCCGCATCATCGCCCTGACGGCGCTGTTGCGGCTGCGCCAGATCTGCCTGGCGCCGGCATTGGCCCTGCCGGGATCGTCGGACGCGTCCCCCAAGCTGGAGTTTCTCATGGAACAGCTCAGCGAGTTGCGTGACGAGGGGCACAGCGTGCTGGTCTTCTCCCAGTTCACCTCCTACCTGGATATGGTCGAGGCCGCTCTCGCCCGCCACCACCTCCCCTGCCTGCGCCTGGACGGTTCCACCCCCCCGCCCCGACGGAAGCGTCTGGTGCAGAGCTTTCAGCACTCCGAGGGTCCGCTGGTGTTCCTGATCAGTCTCAAGGCCGGCGGCAGGGGGCTCAACCTGACCCGCGCCACCTACGTTTACCATCTGGATCCCTGGTGGAATCCGGCGGTGGAGAACCAGGCCTCCGACCGGGCGCACCGCCTGGGCCAGACCCGCCAAGTGACCATCACCCGCCTGATCATGCGTCATACCATCGAGGAGAAGATGATGGCCCTCAAGGAGCGTAAACAGAAGCTGTACCGGGCCATTCTGGAGGAAGGGAGCGGAGGGAGCGGTGCCGGGCTGACCAGGGAGGATCTCGATTTCCTGCTGGGCTAGCCCGGTCGTAGCGGTCAGTCGCGGCGGCCCTGGGTCAATCGGGCGCGGCTGAGACGGGTCGGCGGGAGAGATCAGATGTAGTACATGAAGCGGTGCTCCTCCTCCCGTTTGACCCCCATGGCCCGACCCCGTTCGCAGAGGGTCTGGAGGGTGATACCCGAGAAGAGTCCGTCCAGAAGGGCGCTGGCCTCTTCCCATACCGTCTGGGTGACGCAGCTTCCCTCCAGGGCGCAGCCGCTCCCCCGCCGGTTCTTCTTGGTCGTGGAGCCGGCGCACTCCACCAGCAGCACATCCTGTTCCGTGGCGTTGAGGATCTCCAGCACCGTTATCTTGTCCGGGCTCCTGGCCAGGAAGTATCCCCCCTGGGGACCGCGCTTGCTCTTCAGGATGCCGGCCCGCTTCAGGTTCTGGAAGATCTGCTCCAGGTAGCGGGGAGATATGTCCTGGCGCCGGGAGATGTCCTGGATCTGGGCCGGCGCGGTGCCGCAGTTATAGGCGATATCGAACAGGGCGCGAAGGCCGTACCGGCTCTTGGTTGTCAGGCGCATGGTTCCCTCCCTTTGCGGTGCGTGAAATCAAGCAGAACAGTTACGAAAATGCACCTGTTTTGTCAACAAAATTAACGGGCGTTTCCACGTTAGCCGCGTGCGGAGCTGTTTCAGCCCGCAACCCGGGAGACGGTAACCACCAGCACCTCACGACTGCCTGCCCGCGCCAGTACCCGCGAACACTCATCCACCGTGCTGCCGGTGGTGAACACGTCGTCCACCAGCAACACCCGCCTGTCCGCCACCAGCGCGGCGTCGCTGACCTTGAAGGCGTTCCTGACGTTTTCCCGGCGCTGGTCGGCCGCCAGACTGACCTGGGGTTCGGTCCAGCGCACCCGTTTCAGGAGCCGGCGCCGGAGCGGGATGCCCCATTCCCGGGCCAGCAGTTCCGCCAGGAGCAGGGCCTGGTTGAATCCCCGGCCGCGCAGACGCCTCAGGTGCAGCGGTACGGGGATGATCAGCTCCGGCCGCCAGACTGCCACGAACTCCGAAAGCCTCTCAACGAGCAGCAGTCCCAGGGGACGGCGCAGTTCTGTTCGTCCGTTGTACTTGAATGCGTGGATCAGGTCGCGCCCGGGTCCCTCGTGGAGCAGGGCGGCCCGGGCGGCCCGGAAGTGGGGGGGCGTCTTCAGGCAGGAGCCGCAGGGATGATCCTGGCCGACTCCCGGGAAGGGAATGCCGCAGATGGGGCAGAGCGGCTGACCGGGAAGGGGCATGTTTTCCCGGCAGGAGTCGCAGAGGTGCAGCCTGCCCGCCCCGGGAATGAACGCTCCGCAGACGTGGCAGAGCGGGGGAAAGAGGAAGTCCAGCAGGGCGCCGAAGAACGCTTTTCCCGTTTTCCCCTCCATCTCTGCCTACCTGAGCAGCCTGATGGACTTGATGTCAACCCGCTCCAGGGGCACATCCCGCAATCCCCGGCGGTAGCCGGTTCTGACCCTGGCGATCCTGTCGACCACGTCCATTCCTTCCACAACCCTGCCGAATACGGCGTAGCCATGGCCGTCGGGCGAGGGGCGGTTCAGCGCGGGGTTGTCCACCTGGTTGATGAAGAACTGGGAAGTGGCGCTGTCCGGGTCCGACGTGCGGGCCATGGCCAGGGTTCCGCGCCTGTTTTCCAGCCCGTTGTCCGCTTCGTTCCTGATGGGCGGCCGTGTATCCTTCTCCCTGAACTCGGCGTCGAACCCCCCTCCCTGGATCATGAAGCCCCGGATCACCCGGTGGAATATGGTGCCGTCGTAAAACCCGGCTCTCACGTAGGAAAGGAAATTCTCGACGCTGAGCGGCGCCCTGTCGCGGAACAGCTCCAGTTTCACGCTTCCCTGGCTGGTTTCCATCACCAGCAGCGGGTTGCCCGTCTCACCTGCCATGGCTATCGTGGATGACACCAGCAGCGCCACCAGCATGGCGACACACCTTCTGAACATACCTCTTCCTCCTTTTCGCGGGACCGCCCCTCAGGGCGTCTGCTCTTTATACGACAGGATCGCGTCCGGTTCAACCGCCGCAAGTGTCCGGCAGCGGCCTGCTTGTGCCGACGCCTTCCTCGTGTACTATTGGTCGTGATCCCTTGGTGAGTCACGATCAGAGCCTTCCCCGCCAGCTGCCCAGCCACTGCTCAGCGGAAGCGAGAAACCGATGCCTGACACGGATACAAACGACATTGCCCGCTGCCGGAGGGTGGCCCAGGGCTGCTGCCTGGTCGCGGCCGCGATTGCCTTGATGGTCTGGCTGGCGCTGGCGCTGGGCATGCCCCGCGTGCCCGGCCAGGGGCGGCCGCTGGTCCTGATGGCCCCCGGAACGGTTCTTGCGACGCTTCTGTACGCGGGAGCGGGCTATATCCTGATCGGTCAGGGGGAGGCCCGCCGGCCGCGGTTCTTCGCTGTTCTCATGTTTCTCTGCGGAGGGGGGGTAGCCCTGCTGTCGTTCCTGTTTCCCCTGGGGCCCTATCCCGGTTTCCGGCTTCCCGGTGTCGCTCCGGCCGCCGGGGCCATGCCCACCACTCTGGACAGTATGTCCCCCATTACCGCCATCAGTTTCTTGGTTGCCGGAATCGTCTTTGTGGCTGCCCCGGGCAACGGTGCTCCGGGGAGGTTCGGAGCCAAGGCGTCATTCTCGGTCACGCTCCTGTTCCTCACCGGATACGTTACCCTTTTTCTGGCCTACCTGATGGGAACTCCCATGTTCTATGGCGACCGCCTGTTCCCCCCTTCGGCAACCGCCTGTCTGGCCTTCATGGCGCTCTGGTCCGCCCAGATCGTTCGTACACTGCCGGTCATCCAGTCTCCCGTTCATGAACCACTGCGCCTGGCGTACCCCCTGGTGGCGGGTTTTGTCCTGTTCGTGGCGACCGTGGTGGGCGCCGCGGTTTTCTACCATCGCAACATGGCCGACGAGCGCCTGCGGGAGGTGCAGGGGCGCCTTTCAGCCATCGCGGACCTGAAGTCCGGTGAAATCGCGCTCTGGCGGGACGAACGGCGTATCGACGCCGGTTTCTTCTTCCAGAACCGGGCCTTCAGCGCCATGGTGGAGTCGTACCTGCGCGCGACACCGCGGCAGGCAGGGAAGCACGTGCTGCACGTCTGGCTGGCGAGCGTCCGCGCCAACCACAAATATGACGGCGTGTACCTGCTGGACCCCGGCGGCCGCGACCGGCTGGGCTATTCCCCGGTCTCAGGTCCGTTTCCCCGCCCCTTGCTGGAAGGGGTCAACCAGGCCCGGCGTTCGGGCGGTATCACCTTCGTTGACCTGTACCGGGACGGAGGCCGGATCTCCATGGGGATCGTGGTACCGCTCTTCGACGCGGCACGGCAGCGCACCAGCATCGGTGCCCTTGTTCTGCGCATCGACCCGGAACGCTACCTGTATCCCTTTGTCAGGGTCTGGCCCACGGTGAGCAGTACCGCCGAAAGCCTGCTGGTGCGGAGGGAAGGGAACCAGGTGCTGTTCCTGAATGATGTGCGGTTTCTCAGGGGATCGGCCCTGAGGCTGCGGATTCCCCTGGACAGGCGGGACGTCCCCGCGGTCATGGCTGTTACCGGGCGGAGCGGCCTGGTGACCGGGGTCGATTACCGCGGCGCGGCCGTGCTGGCCTGCCTGCGCGCCATTCCCTCTTCCCCCTGGTATCTGGTGTCACGGATAGATTACGCCGAAGTGTACGGACCGCTCAGGGAACGGGCGCGCCTGACGGTGGCGCTGGTTACCGCTGTTCTCCTCAGCGCCGTCTGCGGTCTGGCCTTTGTCTGGAAGCAGCGCAATCTCGCCTTTGTCCGGCAGTCGGAACGGGACGCCCGGAGAAACAGGGAGCGTCTGCAGTGTCTGGTGAACGTCCTGCAGTATCACGGCGACAGCATTACGGACATGATGGATTACGCCCTTTCCGAGATACTGAATTTGACAGGGAGCCGCTACGGTTACATATTTTATTACGATGAGCAGACCCGGCGGGCGACCCCTGCCGCATGGTCGAAGAACGTCCTTCCGGAATGCGGGGTTGATGAAGGGGAGGAGATGTGCCGCCTGGACCGGGCCGGCATCTGGGGGGACGTGGTTAGCCGCCGCGGGCCGGTACTGGTTAACAACTTCGGCGCGTCCGATGCGCTCACACATGGGTACCCGGAGCGGCATCCATCCCTGACCCGCTTTCTGAGCGTACCGGTAATCGACCAGGGACGGGTCGTGGCGCTGGCCGGAGTCGCGAACAAGGAAAGCGAGTACGACGATTCGGACCTGACCCAGTTCTCGCTGTTCATGGACGCAGTCTGGAAGGTGACCGAACGCAAACGTTCGGAGGACGAACTTCGCCAGAGGAACGCCGAGCTGGAACGCTTTACCTACACCGTCTCCCATGACCTGAAGAGTCCACTGGTAACTATCTCGGCCTTTCTGGGGTACCTGGAAGCCGATATCGCCGGAAATGACCGGGAACGCATCCGCAAGGATATGGGGTATATCCGCACCGCCGCCGAGAAAATGGGGCTGCTTCTGGGAGAGTTGCTGGAATTCCTGCGGGTGGGGTGGGTGATCAGCAATCCGGAGCCGGTGGATGTTCAGGATCTTGTCCGTGAGACGCTGCTCCTGGTTGCCGGCCCGGTCAGCAGGCGCGGGGTGCGGGTCGAGGTGCTTCCCGACCGCCTTACCCTGGTGGGCGACCGCTCCCGTTTGGTGGAGATCTTCCAGAACCTGGTGGAGAATGCCGTCAAATACATGGGTAACCAGGCTGATCCGCTGATCGTGATCGGCACCGAGCAACAGGAGGGGGAAACCGTCTTTTTTGTCCGGGACAATGGCATGGGCATCGACCGGCGTTACCGGGAGAATATCTTCGGCATGTTCAACAAGCTGGATATGTCCAGCGAGGGGAGCGGCCTTGGTCTGGCGTTGGTCAGGCGCATCGTCGAGATGTACGGCGGCAGGATCTGGGTGGAGTCCGAGGGGAGGGAAGGGAGCGGTTCCTGCTTCCGGTTCACCCTGCCCAGGGCCCTGGGTAACGGCACGAGCGGGGGGGCGAACGGAAAACGATGAAAATACGCATTGTCGAGGATGAAGGGGCCCATGCCGCGGCCATCTCCCGTTCGCTGGGAGCCGCGCTTTCCGATGCGACGATCGACGTCTGCGCCTCGCTGGCGGAATACCGGGCCAGCCTTGCCTCCGATCCTCCCGACATCGTGCTGATCGACCTGAACCTGCCCGACGGCAGCGCCCTGGATGTGTTGACCTGTCCCGCGGAGGACGGCGCCTTTCCCCTGCTGGTCATGACCGCCTACGGCAACGAGGCGATGGCCGTGGCGGCCATGAAGGCCGGAGCCCTGGACTACATCGTCAAGTCGCCCCAGGTATTCTCCGGCATGCCCCGGACCGTTGAACGGGCCATGCGCGAGTGGGACCTGCTCCGCAGGCACCGCCAGGCCGAACTGGCCCTGTTCGAGAGTGAGCAGCGTTTCCGCCGGATCTTGCAGGAGATCTCTTCCATCGCCTTCCAGGGCTTCAGCCCCGACGGCACGATACACCACTGGAACCCTGCCTCGGAACGGTTCTATGGCTACAGCGCCGGGGAGGCCATCGGCCGTAACCTGCTGGAGCTGGTCTTTCCGGAAGAGATGCGCGAGGAGGAGGCGCTGCGCCTGCTGCGCATGGCGGAGACCGGTCAGCCCCCTTCTCCCGCGGAGCGCTCCCTGATGCGGAAGGACGGGTCGCGCATCACGGTCCTCTCCTGCCATTCCGTCGTGCAACGGCCGGGGCAGTCCGGCGAACTGTACTGCCTGGATATCGATATAAGTGAACGTAAATTAAATGAAAAACAGCTTGAATACCTGGCCACCCACGACGAGCTGACCGGCTTGGCCAACCGGGCGCTCCTCCACGACCGCCTGGAACAGTCCCTGCACTTCGCCCGTCGTTCCGGGCGTTTCGTGGCCGTACTGCTCTTGGATCTGGACCGTTTCAAGATCATCAACGACAGCCTGGGCCACTCCTTCGGCGACCGGCTGCTCAGTTCCGTGGCCCAGCGCCTGGAGCGGGTCGTGCGCGACACGGATACGGTGGCCAGGCTGGGGGGCGACGAGTTCGTGCTGCTCCTGGCAGAGGTGATCGATCCGGACGACGTGGGGCTTCTGGCGTCCCGGATTCTGCACGAACTGGCCCAGCCCCACCGGATAGAGGGACGGGAGGTTGCCCTGGCCGCCAGCCTGGGCATCAGCCTCTTCCCCAAGGACAGCGACGATGGCGCCACCCTGATCCGCAACGCCGACATCGCCATGTACCGGGCCAAACAGGAAGGGGGAGGGATGTTCTCCTTCTTCGCGCCGGAGATGAACCAGCGGGCCATGGAGACCATGGAGATCGAAAGCGCCCTGCGTCTGGCACTGGAGCGGGAGGAGTTCACCCTCTACTACCAGCCCAAGGTGGATCTTGCCAGCGGCCGCATCAGCGGCTGCGAGGCCCTGGTTCGCTGGATGCATCCCCTGCGGGGCATGGTGCCCCCTTCCGATTTCATTCCCCTGGCCGAAGAAACCGGACTGATCGTGCCCATCGGCACCTGGGTGCTGCGGGAAGCCTGCCGGCAGCTGCGGGCCTGGCAGCGGGCGGGTTTGCCGGATACCGGCGTGGCCGTGAACCTCTCGGCCCGCCAGTTCCGCCGGGATGACCTGCCGCAACTGGTGCGTGACGTCCTTGCGGAGACCGGGCTGGATCCCCGATTGCTGGAGCTGGAGGTGACCGAGAGCATGGTCATGGCCGACCACGCCAAGGTGGTGGCGGTCATGGAGGAACTGACCGGCATCGGCGTCCGCCTCAGCCTGGACGATTTCGGCACCGGCTACTCCAGCTTCGCCCACCTGAGCCATTTTCCCATCAACCACCTGAAGATCGACCGCTCCTTCATCCGGCAGATCGTCACCGACCCGGGCTCGGCCACCATCGCCACCTCCATCATCGCCATGGCCCACCGCATGCGGCTGAAAGCCATCGCCGAGGGGGTGGAAACCGAGGCCCAGCTGGCGTATCTGAGGAAGCACGGGTGCGATGAAATCCAGGGATACCTCTTCAGCCCCCCGGTTCCGGCCGAGACCTTTGCCGATCTGTTGCGGGAGGGACTCAGCATGCCGGAAGACGACCGCCTGATGTGCGGGGACCCGTGTCTGCTGATCGTAGATGACGACCCCCGGGTGCTCGACGACCTCCAGCGGGAGCTCTCCCGCCAGGGATACCGCGCCCTGAGCGTCCGCCATGCCTGCGAGGCCCTGGAGATCCTGGCAAGGGACAGGGTGCAGGCCGTACTTTCCGGCCTGCACATGCAGCGCATGAGCGGCAGCGACTTTCTGGGGCGGGTGAAGATACTGCACCCCGAAACGGTACGCATCCTCCTCTCGGCTCAGGGTGAGTCGGAGAGCACGGCACGGATGATCGCCGAAGGGCTGGTCTGTGCAGTCCTGGCCCCCCCCTGGGACAACGAGCTTCTGCGCGAACGGGTCCGGGACGCCTTCCGCTGCTTCGGACTGACCGGGCAGGCCCGGCGGGAACCCGCGGAGAGAATCAGCCAGCCATGCTGCTTGATACCGTCAGCGTACTGATAGCCTTGGGGGGGCTCTGCTGCTCGTTCGGCATGGCCATGCTGCTGGTCTGGCATCGCTTCTCTCCCGGCCGCCCCATGCTCCTCTGGGCCATCGGCATGGTCAGCTGCGGCATGGGCAGCTTTCTGGTCAGTCTCCGCGATTTCACCTCTCCGGTCCTTTCCCTGTTTGTCGGCAACCTGCTGGTCGTCGGCAGCTTCTGTCTCGTCTGGTGGGGCTGTTCGCTCCACCGGGGGCACTCTCCGCCCCTGCGCATGTTTGCCCTGTCGCTGTTCCTGTTCAGCGCGCTTTACTGCTGGTTTGCCTTTGCGGAACCGGATATGGCCTGGCGGGTACTGATCACCCGCGCCTTCATGGCCTTGTATCTGGCCGGCGCCCTGGCGGCGCTGATGAGAGGGGAGAGACGAAAGGGGGGCATGGAAAGGGTCGCCCTGGCGACGCTGGCGCTCAACCTCCTGTTCCAGCTGGTGACCGGCGGCATGCAGCTGGTGTGCATGTCCTGCGATGAGCCGCTGCGGAACAACGCCAACGTGGCGCTCACCGCCCTCCTGTCCCTGGTGGGGGTTGCCTGCTGGGGGCTGGCGGTGATCCTGATGAAGCTGGAAAAGATGGTGGAAGAGCTGAAGAGCGCCGAGAACCATGCCCAGGACTCCCGAAAACTGATGGAAACCATCATCGATCATATCCCGGCCCTGGTGTACCTGAAGGACCCCCAGGGGCGCGTCCTGGCCTGCAACCGCAACCTGGCCGATCTGCTGGGAGTCGCTCCCCAGGATGTTCTGGGGAGGACCAGCCACGACTTCTTCCCCGCACCGCTGGCCGAAAAGCAGCGGGCCGACGACCTGTCCGTGCTGGAAAGCGGCCGGACGCTGGTAACCGATGAGTCGCTGGAACTTGAAGACGGCCGGCACCTGTTCGAGACCACCAAGCTGGCGGTCAGGGATGGCGAGGGCAGGATAACGTCCCTGTGCGGCATCACCCATGATGTCACCGACCGGCGGCGGGCCGAAGAGGCCTTGCGGGATTCGCGGGCACTCTTCGATATGATTGCCAACAGCTCGCCGGCCATGCTCTGGATGTCCGGTCCGGACGGCAAGTGTACCTGGTTCAACGAAACCTGGCTCTCCTTCACCGGCCGCTCCCTGGAACAGGAACTGGGCGATGGCTGGGCCGAGAGAGTTCATCCCGACGATGTCGGCCGCTGCCTCGGCACCTACCGGGAAGCCTTCGAGGCCCGCCGTCCTTTTTCCATGGAATACCGCCTGCTCCACCAGGGTGGCGACTATCGCTGGCTCCTGGACCAGGGGCAGCCCCGCCATGATGTTTCGGGGGCTTTTTGCGGCTACATCGGCTCCTGTCTGGATGTACATGACCGCCACCAGGCCGACGAGATGCTCAGACGCAAGAATGACGAGATCGAGCAGTTCATCTACACGGTTTCCCATGACCTGCGCAGCCCGCTGGTGACTATCAAGAGTTTTCTGGGGTATCTGGAGCAGGACATGCACACCGCGGACGGCGCGCGCATCGATCAGGACCTGCATTTTATCCATACCGCGGCCGACCGGATGGAGCTGCTGCTGACGGAGCTTCTGGAGCTGTCCCGCGTGGGACGGCTGGAAAATCCGCCCCAGGAGACGAACTTCCGGGAGCTCGTCAGCGACTCCCTCTCCCTGGTGGCGGGCCAGATCGTCGAACAGAAGGTGCGGGTGCGGGTGGATGACGAGGATCAGCCCCTGCGGGGCGACCGGCCGCGGTTGGTCCAGATCTGGCAGAATCTGCTGGACAATGCCGCTAAATACATGGGGGATCAGCCGTCCCCCCTGATCGAACTGGGCATCCTGCGCCGGAACAGCGAGGTGGTCTTCTTTGTCAGGGATAACGGCATCGGCATCGATCCGGAAGGACGGGAGAGGATCTTCGGTCTGTTCGACAAGCTGGACCGGAAGAGTTCCGGGGTGGGACTGGGGCTGGCCATGGTAAGGCGCATCGTGGAAAACTATGGCGGCAGGATCTGGGTGGAATCACCGGGCAGGGGAGGCGGTTCGTGCTTCAACTTCACCCTGCCGGGAGCGCTCCTGGTGGAAGGGGGCGCATGATGCGGGAGGAACCGTTCGTTATTCTTCTGGTGGAGGACGACCTGGCTCATGCCGAGATTGTCAGGCGCAACCTGGCTGGTTTTCATGTGGCCAACCGGCTGGAGCATGTCTGCAACGGTCAGGCCGCCCTGGAGTATCTGCGCGGCCAGGGAGCCTGGAGCTGCCTGCCGCATCCCCGGCCCCATCTGATCCTGCTGGACCTGCGGCTGCCCCGGATCGATGGTCTGGAGGTGCTGGCCAGCATCAAGGCGGATCGACGGCTCAGGGCGATTCCGGTGGTGGTGCTCTCCACCTCGGACGCGGAAACGGACATGGCCAGGGCGTACGAACAGCACGCCAACAGCTACCTGGTCAAACCGCTGGACCTGGGAACATTCATCAGGATGATCGGAGCGCTGGGCGATTACTGGCTTGAGTGGAACAGATATCCGCATCCGTCATCATAGAGCCACCGGTTCTGGGACGTGGAGACGATCATCGGAACACGCCGCTGGATAAGCCAGGAAACGGTCGACTCTGGTTTTTTCAGGGAGTTTCCCCCGCACCTCCGGACGGACGGGCCTCATTTTCCCGGCCGTTAGCGGGGGCGTCCGCGCATACGCCGGTTGCCCCGGTCAGGATTTCTGGTATGTTCCACACCAACCTGACATGGTGTCTCGGGCCGCTTTTGATACAGCGTTCAGGGGATGTCGCGGCGCATCCCGGTGATGGAACGCTCGATGTCGCGCCGATGGACGGGGAGAAAACGGTAGATGGATCCCGAACCAATCCGCATACTGCTGGTCGATGATGAACGGAATGTGCTCCGGTCGTTGGAACGGCTCTTTCTGGAAGAAGAGTACGAGATCTTCACTGCCGGTTCCGGGGAGGAGGGGCTGGAGATCCTGGAACGGCAGGGTCCGTTCCAGCTGATCATTTCGGACTACCGCATGCCCGGCATGAGCGGGGTCGATTTCTTGAGCGAGGTCTGTCGCCGGTGGCTTGATACGGAGCGGATGATTCTGTCCGGCTATGCCGACCTGGCCGCCATCGTGGCGTCCATCAACCAGGGACGGATCTACAAGTTCATCGCCAAACCGTGGAACGATAACGACCTGCTCTGCACCGTTCGCGAGGCCCTGGACCGCTACGCGCTGAGGTCCAGAAACCGGCAACTGGTGACGGATCTGATGGCTGCCAACGAGGAACTGCGGAGGATCAATGACAGCCTGAATGACATGGTGAGTGAACGGGTCAAAGAAGTGCTGCTGAAAAGCCGCGCCCTGCATGGTTTTCAGAATGTTGTGGACGCGTTGCCGGTGGGGTTCGTGGGGGCGGATGGATACGGCATGATCGTCCAGTGCAACGCCCTTGGAGCCGAGATGCTGGGTGTCGATCGTGACGATCTGATCGGTCGTGACCTTGCTTCCATGTTTCCCCGGTATCTGGTTCAATCCATTGTGCAGCTGGATTACAATTCGGGCAGCACGTGTGCGGTGGAACTGCCCAGCGGCGCCTGCCGGGCGTTCCTGACGCGGATCGAACAGGGGGACCAGCGGGCAATCGTCATTGCGCTGATGAAGGATACTATGACGTCCGGAGGAGCCGGATATGGCTATGGATATGGATGAAACGCATCAGGCCGGGCAGGGGCCGATTTCGGTTCTGCTTGTCGATGACGAAGAGTACATCCTGACGTCGCTTCGGCGTCTGCTGATGGATGAGAAGGATGTGGACGTCGTTACCGCCGGTTCAGGGGAGGAGGGGCTGGAACTTCTGCCTGAACTCGTCAACCTGGGAGTGATTGTATCGGATCAGCGGATGCCGGGAATGAGTGGCGCCGAGTTTCTGGAAAAGGCGCGGCTCGTCAGACCCGATGCGGTGCGGATCATCCTGACCGGGTATGCCGATGTGTCCGCCGCTGTTGATGCCATCAACAGAGGGGGGGCCTGGCGGTACCTGACCAAGCCGTGGAATAACGAGGAGCTGGCGCAAACCATCCGTGACGCCGTTGAACTGTATATCCGTGAATCCCAGACTCGCCGCCTGAACGATATCATCAGACAGCAGAACAGCGAGATGGAGACGTGGACCGAAAACCTGAAGAAACGCCTGTTGCAGAGCACCACGACCATTCGTGAGCAGAGCCAGACATTGAGGCAGCTCAGTCTGAAGAAACCCGTGGCGGTCGTTTTTCAGGCGTTCGACGGGTTTCTTGAAGTCATGGGGGGAAAACATGCGGTTCATGCCCGTACCGTCAGCAGCCTGGTTGCCGATGTCGCCCGGAGGATGGGGCTCGATGCCGAGACCATAACCCGGTTCAGGCTGGCGGCGTTGCTCCACGATGTCGGCAAGTTCGGAACCCTGAGCGCTGAGTTGAACAAAGGCGTGGAGGACATGTCCGAAAGCGAGGCAGGGGAGTATCGTCGGCATCCGCTTCGCGGCGAAGAGATGGTCTCCAGGGTCGAGGAACTCGCGGATGTCGCTCTGATGGTACGCAGCCACCATGAAACCTTTGATGGCCAGGGTTTTCCCGATGGACTGGAGGGCGAACGGATTCCCCTGGGGGCGCGACTGATAGCCATCGCCGATCTCATCGAGAGGAGCGCACGGTCGGTGGAAAAGCACCGCGCCGATTTTGCGCTGATGACGGCCCGTTTCCACGGTGGGACCCTGCTCGATCCTCATCTGGTGACAAAGTTTCAGGGGATCACCAGAGCCATCTATTTCGAGGGAAGGAAATCCGGGCTGGCTTCCGAACTGGAACTGGAACCCCGGGATCTCATCCCGGGAATGCAGATTACCCGTGACGTCGAGAGCGGAACAGGGGTGCTGCTCATGCAGCGCGGTACGGTCCTGGATATGGCCGGTATTCTGCTCATCCGCGGTCACTTCCACAAGACTCCCACTCCCCATGGTATTTTTGTCCAGGTGACCAGTGACTGATCGCCGTGGGGCGGCTGACGAAAAGGCCCGCGTCGGGTGAGGCATTCGGTGCGCACCGTCGCAACAATCGAGGAGATCTCCCATGACAACCAGGGTCCTGTTGGTCGATGACGAGCATAAGGTGCTGTCCGCTCTCAGGCGCGCGCTGTTTGAAGATCCCTACGAGATCATGACCGCGTCCAGTGCCGAAGAGGCTCTGGAGATTATGAAACTGTTTTCTTTCAAGGTCGTTGTTTCCGACGAACGGATGGCCGGCATGCAGGGGGTGGATTTTCTCGCCAGGGTTCAACAGCTGTTCCCGGAAACGGTTCGTATTCTCCTTACCGGGCAGGGGACCATGGAGGCGGCAATGAAGGCGGTCAACCGGGGGGGGATCTACCGTTTCTTCACTAAACCGTGGAATGACCTGGAAATCAGATTAGCGGTCCGTTCCGCCGTGGAGAAGTATGACCTGGAAGAAGAAAACAGGCGCCTTTTGAGCACGGTCCGGAGTCAGGCTCTGGAATTCAAGGTGCTGGAGCGGCGTTATCCCGGCATCTCCCGCGTGGAGAAGGACCGTCGGGGAAGCTTCGTGCTGCCGGATATTTCCGAGGAAGACGTGGAGCGCCTGATGGCGGAATGCGACCATGAAACAGGCACAAAAGAATGACTCCGGGTGGAACTGACCGGGTTGATGGGGACTATCCATGATGAGCAGCCGGAGCGTTGAGGCGGAGGCGGGCAGGATCCTGGTCATCGATGATGATCTCCATGTCGGCGCCACCACCGTAAAGATCCTTGAAAAACAGGGGCACAAGGTACGGTTTTTTGACAACGGTGCCGATGCCTTGGTGTGTTTCCGGGAGGATTGCTGCGACCTCGTGCTGAGCGACGTGAAGATGCCGCGGATGGATGGTGTTGAACTTTTGAGACTGATACGGCGGCACGATCCGGATATTCCGGTTATTCTCATGACCGCCTATGCCGATCTGGACATGGTGCTGGCCGCCATCAAACAGGGGGCGTTCGACTTCGTCATCAAACCCTTTGATCTGGACTGTCTCATGGCGGCCATCGACAGGGGGGTACAGTTCCGGCGGTTATGCCGACGGGAAAAAGAGCAGGCTGCCCGGCTGGAAGAGGCGTTGGCGGAAAAAACAAGGGAACTCCAGGATCTGCATGCACAGCTCGTCTTTTCGGACAAGATGGCCACCATCGGCCAGCTTATGGCCGGTATTGTCCACGAGATCAACACCCCCGTCGGTTACGTGGGAACCAACCTGGAGTCCCTGGCACGGTATTCGGGCAGGCTGATCGGATTCATCACCTATCTGCAGTCCCTCGCGGAACGGTACCTTCCGGCCGAGGCGCTTCTGGAGCTCGGCAGATACCGCACGGGGGAAAACGTTGATCTGGTGATCGAGGATTGCCAGAACCTGATAGCTGAGTCCCTTGAGGGAATAGCGCGGGTCAGAAAGATAACCCTGGACCTGAAAACATTCTCGCGCAAGGAGGGGAATGCCGCCGAGTCGCTTGACGTCAACCGGACCATTGAAAGTGTTGTTTCAATCGTCTGGAACGAGATCAAGTATGTGGCCGAACTCCGACGCGAGTTTTCCGAAACCGCACCGGTATGGGGATCATCCCAGAAACTGGGGTAGGTCTTTCTGAATCTTCTGGTGAATGCCAGTCATGCCATTGACGGGTACGGCATCATCACCGTCAAGACCTGGCAGGAGGGGACGGACGTCTGCGTAAGCTTCGCCGATACCGGATGCGGCATGACTGATGATGTCCTGCCCCACATCTTCGAACCGTTTTACACCACCAAAGAGACCGGCAGAGGCACGGGACTCGGGCTGAGCATTTCCGAGGACATCGTCAGAAAACATGGCGGCACTATCCAGGTGCGGAGCGAGCCGGGCAGGGGGAGCACGTTTACGGTGAGGCTTCCGGCCTGGCAGGGGGAGTAATTTCTATGAATCCTGAATGTTACGAACGAGGAGAGGTCCTTCATGACTCCCACAGATGAACAGCGCGCACCCAAAACCGTACCCGACAGAACCGGCCCGTCAGATGCGCGATCGGGCGTGACGCCCCGGTTTCTCGGACGCATCATCCAGAGCATCGCCGCCCCGCTCTACGTCATCGACAGGTCCCATGCCATCCTCTTCTGGAACAGCGCATTGGCGCAACTGACCGGCAAGAGCAGCTTCCAGATGACCGGCACGAAACTGCACTGGAGCGTTTTTCATCCCCGGCAGAAACAGCTGCTGGCGGACCTGATCATCGACGGTGCATGCCCGGTTTCCGACCACGCCTCCCTCCAGGTCGTGCGCCATGCGGACGGAACGCTCCAGACCGAGGGGTGGTACGATGACGTGGGGGGAAGACGGCGCTATCTCCTCTTCGAGGCGAGGCCGATCACGGACGACGGCAACGAGATCGTCGCCGCCGTCGAGACCATTCAGGATATCACCGAACGGAAGCAGGCTCAGGACGTCATGGACGGCCAGCGCCGTTTCTTCCAGGGGATACTGGAGTCCATTCCGAACCCGGTGTCGTACAAGGACCTCAGTCATGCTTATCTGGGGTGCAACAGGGCATTTTCCGATTTTTTCGGCAGAAGCGAAGAAGAGGTCATCGGCAAGACGATCTCCGATATCGTTGCTCCGGAATATGCCGTTGGGAGCACCGAGGCCGACCGGAAGGTACTGGAAAGCGGCTCTCCCTGCAAATACGAGACGACGTTGCCGCGCGGCGATGGCCAGCTTCGCTCCGTACTGGTCACAAAGGCGCCGTTCTCGCTGCTCAATGGAGCGTTGGGGGGGGTAGTCGGCACATTCGTGGATATCACCGAACAGCGTTTCCTGGATGAACAGGTGAAAGAGGCCAAGCGGGAATGGGAGGAAACCCTGGATTGCCTGAAGGATTTCGTCATCCTCACCGATGAACTGCACCGCGTGCGGCGCTGCAACCGTTTGTTGTGCGACATGACCGGCAAGGGGTTTGATGAGGTGCTGAACGAAGATTGGCGCGACCTGCTCCCCGATGCGGGGTTCGAGGCGTTGTCGTTCAACGGTGTCAGCGGCGAACTCGTTCATGCCGCCTCGAAACGGTATTACGGCCTCAACATCTACAGCATGACCGAAACGGAGAGCGAGCGGGTCACCGGATACGTCATTTCACTCAACGACATGACCGAACTCCGCGCCATGAACGAAGAGTTGAAGCGGACCGCCCAGGAGCTGAATGAGGCGCAGCGTGCGGTGTATCAGCAGGAAAAGCTAGCATCCATAGGTCAGCTGGCTGCCGGCGTGGCCCACGAGATCAACAACCCCATGGGCTTCATCTCCAGCAACCTCACGACCCTGGGGAAGTATCTGGATAAGCTGAGCGCTTTTGAAACCGCCATGATAGGACTCATGGAGCGTGACGGCAATCCGGAGACCCTCGGCGAACTAAAGGAGCTGCGGCGGAGCATGAAGATCGATTACATTCTGGGCGATATCCAGGGGTTGCTGGAGGAGTCCCACGAAGGCGCGGAGCGGGTGCGTCGCATCGTCCAGGATCTCAAGAGCTTCTCCCGCGTGGATGAAACCGAATGCAAGCCGACGTGCATCAACGATTGCCTTACCAGCACCCTCAACATGGTGCGCAACGAGATCAAGTATGTCGCCGAAGTGGAGCTCGACGTTGCCCCCGACCTCCCCCTCCTGAACTGTTATCCCCAGCAGCTTAACCAGGTGTTCATGAACCTGCTGGTTAACGCGGCGCATGCCCTCGAAGAGCGCGGCGTCATCGGCATCAGGACGTTCCGTGATGGTGATGATGTGGTGATCCAGGTTCGCGATACCGGAAAGGGAATTGCCCCCGAACATCTGACGCGAATCTTCGAGCCGTTTTTCACCACCAAGGAGGTTGGCAAGGGAACGGGCCTTGGGCTCTCCATAAGCTACGATATCGTCAAGAAGCATGGCGGCAGCATCAGTGTGGAAAGCCGGTTGGGCAGCGGCTCGACGTTTACGGTCCGTTTTCCGCTGAACTCTCCCCTCTCCCGTGGGGACGAGGCCTCCCCCTCCTGACCCTGCTTCCGGACGGCTACTCCTTCTCCGGTGCGGTACGTTCTCTGACCAGCTCAGCCAGGCAGCGGATGAAGAGCGGCGAGTCGTTCAGGGATTCCACCCGCCGGAACTCCTCGATTCCCAGCTCCAGCGCCTCCCGCCGGTACTGGATGTCGATCTCGTACAGGGTCTCGATATGGTCGGAAACGAACGAGACCGGCACCAGCACCAGCTTCTTCATCCCTCGGCCGGCCAGTTCCCTGATCTTCTCCTCCGTGGATGGTTCCAGCCATTTCACCGGTCCGGCCCGGGACTGGAAGGCCAGGTGATGGCCGATCCCTCCGAAACGTTCCATCACCAGGGCCACCGTCGCGCGGATCTGATCCAGGTAGGGGTCCCCCGAATCGATGAATGACTGGGGCAGGCCGTGGGCGGTGAAGAGCAGCTGCACGTCGCCCGGGTCGGCGTACCCGGCCAGGGCCTGCCCGATCCTCTCGCACAGGCTGTCGATGTAGAGCGGGTGAGCGTGGAACTGGTCCACGCAGGAGAGAGGGAACGGGTCGGCTGAGCGCGCCAGTACGCGCCGCAGTTCGTTGAGGCTGGAACCGGTGGTGGCCCGGGAATAGTGGGGGTAGAGCGACAGGGCCAGGATGCGCTTGATGCCCGCTCCGGCGATGGCTGCCACGGCCTGGGCCGTGTCCGGCTGCCCGTAGCGCATGGCCACGAAACAGCGGTATCCCTCTCCCAGGGTTTGCTCCAGGCGGGTCGCCTGCAGTTCGGTCAGTCTCCGCAGGGGCGATCCCCCACCGATCTCCCGGTAGTGTTCCGCCACCCGTCTGGCGCGACGACGGGCGATCAGGCGGGCAATCAGCGGCTGAAGAAACGCGGGGCCGATCCTGATGATATCCCGGTCGGAGAAGAGGGCGCGCAGAAACGGCTCCACCGCCTCAATGGTGTCCGGCCCCCCCATCTGCAACAACAGCACGGCTGTCCTGTCCATGACCTCTCCCCCTGTACTCCGTAGTGAACCTGCATTCCTCGGTATCCATGTATGTAGCATGGAATCTCCCCTCCCGTGCCTCTCTTTTTGTCCAATCACGGCCGTTTCCGCGGCGATTGCATTTGACGAATTTCCTGTGGTACCTTGCGGACCTTTGTGATTTCGGTTCGCGGGGCCGGCCGAGGGAACGCGGCATGACCGTTCCGGCCCCGGAGGGAGTTTCCGTTCCATGCCGTATTTTTCCGCCGTGCTTCGCGTGGTGCGCCTGGCATGGCCCGGGGGGGGACGTTCGATCCGTTCCCACCTGGTCAGCCTGGTGGCGGTCTGCGTGGTGCCGGTCTGGGTTGCCCTGGCCCTGCTGATCACGCTCGGCTTCCAGACCAAGCGACAGCTGTTGATGGAGAACATGCAGGACATGTCCCGTTCCCTCTCCCTGGTCGTGGAGCGGGAGCTGGCCAGCGTCCAGGCTGCCCTGACCGCCCTGGCCACGTCTCCCTCCTTTGCCGCGGGAGACCTGGCCGCCGTCCGGGACCAGGCGTCCAGGCTGCTGCAGTCCTGGCCTGAGGCCAATATCGTGGTTTCCGATGCGGAAGGCCGGCAGCTGCTCAACCTGCGCCGCCCCTTTGGCTCGCCCCTGCCGCGACGGAGCGTTCCCCGGAGCGTACGGCATGTCTTCGAGCGCGGCACCGCGGTGGTCAGTGATCTGTACCTGGGCTCCGTCAGCCGTCAGCCCATGATCGCCGTCGATGTCCCGGTCTTCCGCCAGGGACGGGTCGCCTATGACCTGTCCCTGGCGTTGCCGTCCACCAGGCTGGGGGAGCTCCTCTCCCGCCAACTGGATTTCCGCGGCCGCTTCGGTTCCATCGTGGATGGAAACGGGGTTATCGTGGCCACGACCAGGTCGTCGCGGCACATGGTGGGGCATGGCTGCTGCGCCGCCATACGGGGTGCCCTGGCCCGGTCGTCCACCGGGATCGTCAGGTCGGTCAGTCTCGACGAGACCCCCGTGTATCTGGCCTACTCCAGGGCGTCCCAGGCCTCCTGGGGGGTGGTGGTCGGGGTGCCGGTGGAAGCGGTGACCGGGGAGCTGCGCCGGTGGCTGGCCTGGTCCCTGGCCGGCGCACTGCTGCTCTCCTCGGCCGGCGTGGCGCTGGCGATAGTGGTGGGTGGTTCCATCGCCGGCTCGATTCGCGCGCTGATCGGGCCGGCCGCGGCCCTGGGACGGGGAGAGCCTTTGGGGCCGTCGGCGCGCAGCGGCACCAGGGAAGTGGATGATCTGGCCCGGGCGTTGCTGCGGGCATCGGGAGTGGCCCGCAGGCGCCTGGCGGAACGGGACCAGGCCCTGAAACTGCTGCGCCGCGGCGAGCAGCGCTACCGTAACCTGGTGGAGGAACAGACCGAGATGATCGCCCGCTTCGGGCCGGACGGCGCGCTCAGATATGTCAATCATGCCTTCTGCCGGATGTTCGGCAGGACGAGCGATGAGCTGCTGGGGCGTCCCTGTTTTGTGGTGGCCCTTATGGAGGACCTTCCCTCTGTCAGGGACCGTCTGGCGACCCTCTGTCCGGACAATCCGGTGGTGGTGGTGGAAAACAGGGTGCGTGCCGCCTCGGGGGAGGTGCGCTGGGTGCAGTTCGTGAACCGGGGCACCTTCCACCGGGACGGCCGGCTTCTGGAGACGCTCTGCGTCGGACGCGACGTGACCGAGCGGAAGCAGGCCGAGGCCCGTCTGAGAGAGAACCAGGAACTCTTGCAGGCTGTCGTCAACGGCGCCGAGGAGTTCATCTTCGTCAAGGACCGGGAGGGGCGCTTCATCCTGGTCAATCCGGCCCTGCTCAGGCTTCTGGGGAAGCCGGCCCGGGAGATCCTGGGACGACATTCCGGCCAGCTCTATGCCGATCAGGGGGTGGCGACGCTTCTGATGGAGAACGACCGGCGGGTCATGGCCAGCGGGCGGGCCGAGAGCCTGGAGGAGAGCGTGCCGACTCCCCGGGGGTATCGCCTGGTGAGTGTGCTCAAGATGCCGCGTTTCGACGCCGAGGGGCGGGTGATCGGCGTCATTGCCATGGGCCACGACATCACCGAGCGCAGACTGAACGAAGCTGCCCAGAAGGCTACCATCGATCTCCTGCGCCTGTGCAACCAGGCCGCCTGTGTCGACGAACTGGTGGAGCAATTGACGGATTTTTTCCGGGAAATGACCGGGTGCCGTGACGTTGCCCTCTGTCTGTGCCGGCCGGATGGTACTGCCTCCGCCCCATGGGGGGGGAGGGGGGCGTGCGGCGACCTGGCGGCTTCGGAAGGGGAAGGGGATCAGGGCGCTTCCCAGCCGGTCTGCCTGTGCGCTGATCTGTCGGCGGAATCTTTCGCCGCGGCCGGCGGTTTCTGGACCGGCTGCCTCAGGGACCGGACGGCGTCGGTCGGCGAAGAGGGGCGCGGCATTCCCGCGCCCCTGTGCCGCATCTTCCTGGACTGCCACTCCCTTGCCCTGCTGCCGGTTCGCTGCCGCGGCGACTTCCTGGGGCTGCTGCGGCTGGGCGATCCCCGCAGGGGGGTCTTCACCGGTGAAAAGGTCGCCCTGCTGGAACGCCTGCTGGACTACGCCGCCATTGCCCTGTCGAAACTGATGGTGGATGAGGCGCTTTGCCGCAGCGAGCACTCCCTGCGCGAAGCCCAGGAACTGGCTCTCATGGGGAGCTTCACCTATTTCATTGCCGAAGACCGCTGCCTGACCACCGAGACGACCAGCAGGATCTGCGGTGTCCCCGCCGGCGTTGACAGCGGCCGCGGCCATGACATGGCTGCCTGGCTTTCGTTCATCCATCCCGACCACCGCGGGGAGATGGAGGCCTGCCTGCGGGGCGGGATCGAGCGCCCCGCCCCTCTGGAGCTGGAGTTCCGCATCATGCGGATCAACGACGGCCAGGAACGCTGGCTGCACATGCTGGGCAGGGTAGAGTGCGCGAGCGATGGCGTTCCCCTGCGCATCGTCGGCACGCTCCAGGATGTCACCGAGCGGCGCCGGGCCGAGGACGAGCTTCGCGCCTACGCCCGCCGGATCATGGATGTGGAGGAGAATCTGCGCAAGGCGGTTGCCGCCGAGTTGCACGACGAGATCGGCCGCGACCTGACGGTACTGGGCATCAACCTGTCGCTGATCGGCGCCGGCCTGTCGCCGGAAGAGCCGCCTTCCCCCTCCCTGGGGGCGAGGGTGGCGGATTCCGCCAGGGTGCTGGAAAACGTCAGCCGCACGGTGCGCAACATCATGGCCACCCTGCGGCCGCCGGTGCTGGACGACTACGGCCTGGCGTCGGCCCTGCGCTGGTACGGCGAGCTGTTCTCGCGCCGCAACGGCGTTGCCGTCTCGCTTCAGGTGGCGGACGGTTTTCCCCGCGCATCGGTCGAGCGTGAGTTGGCCCTGTTCCGCATCGCCCAGGAGGGGCTGACCAACGTGGCCAAGCACGCCGGGGCCCGGAATGTGGCGCTCTCCCTTGACCACCGGGAGGGGGTGCTGTGCTTCTCCCTGGCGGATGACGGCCGCGGGCTCCCCCCGGATTGGCGTGACCGGGGGCGGCGCGACTCCGGCTGGGGCATGGCGATCATGCGTGAGCGCGCCGAGCTGTTCGGCGGTCAGCTCCATCTGGAGTCCCGGCCCGGAGGCGGGGTGCGGGTCAGCGTGGAAATGCCGAAGGAGGATGTCTAAATGTCGATCAGGATTCTGATTGCCGATGACCATGCCATCGTGCGGGAAGGACTCAGCCTGATACTGGAGTCGGCGGGCATGCTGGTGGTGGGGGAGGCCAGGAACGGACGGGAGGCGGTTTCCCTGGCCGATGCCATCAGACCTGACCTGGTCGTCATGGATATCGCCATGCCGGAACTGAACGGGATCGATGCTACCCGCGTGATCCGTGAGCAGCTCCCCGATATCAGGGTGGTGATGCTCTCCATGCACAATACCAGCGAGCACGTGTTTCGCGCCCTGCACGCCGGAGCACGGGGCTATCTGCTCAAGGAGTCCGCCGGCTCCGGTCTGGTGGACGCGGTCAGGACCGTCATCAGGGGGGAACGGTATTTGGGCGAGGGGGTGGAGGCTCCGTCTCTGACGGCTGGGGGCAGGAGCCCCCTGGACAGCCTGAGCCGCCGCGAGCGGCAGGTGCTCCAGCTGGTGGTGGAGGGGAGAACCAGCGCCGAGGTCGCCCAGCTTCTTTCCCTGTCCCCCAAGAGTATCGAGACCTACCGCAGCCGCCTGATGGTGAAGCTGGGTGTGGGCAACCTGCCCACCCTGGTGAGATTCGCCCTCCAGCACGGCATCACCCCCAGCCACTAAATATTCCTCCTCGTCAAGCTTTCCCGACAGACCGCCCGGCTCCGTTCTGCTATGTTCATTCGCCGTTATGTTCACAACAGGGATGGTGGACGTGTCAATGGGTGAATTCTCGTATTGCGTCGAGCCGGCGGAAGACAACCGCGCCGATCTCCGTATCAGGCTGAGCGGGTCCATAACAGCCTGCAACGTGGATCGGGTGCTGCTCCGGCTGACCGAGGTCTTCGACAGGGCCGACAGCATTCTCCTGGATTTTTCGGAGGTCAGGGAGCTGGATCTCGCCGGGTTGAAGCTGTTCTGCTCCTGTCACCGCAACCTGCTCTTTTCCGGCAAGCTGCTGCGCATTGCCGGACTCAGCCGGTTCGTCCTGCGCGGCGAGGAGGGGGCGGACGACCAGCGACGGCGAGGGGGGTGCGGCATCGACTGGCATCACGGCTGCATCTGGCTGATGGGCGCCTGAATGGCCTTCACCTTCTTCATGCGCGACCAGCCGGCCCTGGAGCAGGCCGTTGATCAGATGCTCCGCCACACCGCCGGCCGCAGCCTGGTCAGGATCTGGGACGCGGGGTGCGCCCAGGGGCAGGAGACCTGGACCCTGGCCATGATCCTGGCCGAGCGGATGAACCCCTTCGGCTTCAGGAACCTGCGCATCCTTGCCACCGACCACGACAGCGCCAACCATTTCGGTGACAGGGTCAGGGAGGCGGTCTACTCCGCCGACGAACTCCAGCGCACCCCTTCCCCCCTGCGGGACAACTATTTTGAACCAGCCCCCATCCCCGGTTGTCTGCGTGTCGTGGAAGCGCTGCGCAGCCGGGTCTCCTTTCAGTACCACGACCTCCTTTCCCTCGAACCTCCCCTGAGCGACTACTGTCTGATCGTCTGCAAGAACGTCCTGCTCCACTTTCAGCATGAACAGCGGGTGAACGTCTTTCGCATGTTTCACCGCGCCCTGACGCCGGGGGGGCATCTGGTTACCGAGAACACCCAGAAGTTGCCGGAGGAGGTGGCGCATCTCTTTACGAGGGTGACGCCCGATGCCCAGGTGTACCGGAAGATCGGGGGCTCGTCGTCATAACTGGTACGGTTCACGACCGGCAGTCGAATTGATACGACATTTCGGGACGAAGCTGGACTGCGTTCCGGTTTGATACCACCTCATGTCTTGGGAGAGTGTATGAATTGGTTTGTCAGGATGACATTGCAGGGGAAGCTGCTGACCGGCTTCATTGGCGTCGCGCTCATCGGGGTTCTGGCCGGTCTGGTCGGTATCAGGGAGATCGGGACGGTCAACCGGGGAACTGCCGCGCTGTACGAGACGGCAACCCTGCCCCTGGGGGAACTGGCCGATTACGCTGTCAGCCTTCAACGGATCAGGGGCGGCGTCAGCGAGTTGCTGATGGCTTCCTCTCCGGAGGAGAAACAGCGCCATGCCGGTCGGATCGGTGAGGCGCGGGCCTCCCTCGACCGGAAGGTCGATGCCGTGGAGAAGGCGGTCCCGTCTCCTGAAGGGCGCAGGCTGTTCGATACGTTCAAGGCCGCCCGCGAAGAATTCAGCGCCGACCTGGAACGGGTGGTGGCACTCTCCCTGGGCAACCGGAACGCCGAGGCTCTCGCTCTTGCGCGGGGAGCGGCGGAGAGATCCTGCCGCGCCGAGCAGACCGCCGTCGAGAACCTGATGGACGCCAGGATCGGGCTGGCACGGGTGATCGCTGCCGAGAATGCGGCCGTCGCCTCCAGTGCCTCCGGTGTCATGGCGGCGCTCATGGCCCTGGGAGCGCTGCTGGCCGCCGCTCTGGGGGTGGTTATCACCCGCTGTGTCCAGGGACAGCTGGGGGGAGATCCCGGGAGGGTGGCGGAAATCGCCAGCCGCGTGGCAACCGGAGACCTGTCCATGGAGATCGAGCCAGCCGGAACTTCCGGTAGCTGCGTCATGGCCTCCATGGCCCGGATGATGGAGTCCGTGAGATCGCTGAAGCTGGCCTCGGATTACTTGGCCCGTCTCGGCAGGGGGGAGGTTCCGCCCCGAATAACCGATGAGTTCCAGGGAGAATGCAACCGGATCAGGGATGACCTGAACCGCTGCATCGACGGCCTGCAGGGGCTGGCCGAGGTCAACCAGGTACTGCAACGGGTCGCCCTGAACGACTACACCCAGAAGGTTGACGGCTCCTACCCGGGGATCTACGGTGAAGTGGCCGCGGCAACCAACGCTGCCAGGGATCGCGTCATGCGTGCCCGGGACGTCTGCCGGAACATCGCCCGGGGCGAGTATCGGGAGGATCTGGAGACGCTCAGGAGCGTCGGCAAACGGAGCGAGAATGACACCCTGATCCCGGCCCTGATTACCATGTGCGAGGCCATTGACGCCCTGGTGGGAGATGCGGATCTGCTTTCCCGGGCCGCGGTGGAGGGGCGGCTCGCTACCCGTGCCGACGAGACGCGGCATCAGGGGGACTTCCGGAAAATCATCGCCGGGTTCAACGATACCCTGGACGCGGTCGTCGGCCCCCTGAACGTGGCGGCGGAATACGTGGACCGCATCGGCAAGGGGGACATCCCCCCCAGGATCACCGACAGCTACAGCGGTGACTTTAACGAGATCAAGGTCAACCTGAACCTGTGCATCGACGGTCTTCAGGGGCTGGTGGAGGCCAACCAGGTGCTCCAGCGGGTCGCCCTGAACGACTACACCCAGAGGGTGGATGGCTCCTACCAGGGGGTCTACGCCGAGGTTTGCGCGGCAACCAATGCCACCATCGATCGTGTCACCAGTGTTCTCGGAATCTGCCAGCACATAGCACAGGGCGAGTTCCGTGAGGATCTGAAAACGCTCAAGACTATCGGCAAACGGTGCGAGAACGATACGCTCATGCCGGCCTTCATCACGATGATGGAAGCCATCGAGGCCCTGGTGAGCGACGCCACCATGCTCTCCCGGGCCGCGGTGGAAGGGAATCTGGCCGCCCGTGCCGACGAGACGCGGCATCAGGGGGACTTCCGGAAAATCATCGCCGGGGTCAACGATACTCTGGACGCGGTAGTCAACCCGTTGAAGATGGCTGCCGACTACATGGCCCGCATCGGTAGGGGAGACATACCGCCCCAGATCACCGAGAACTATAACGGCGACTTCAACGACATCAAGGGAGACCTGAATCGCTGCATCGACGGCCTCCAGGGGCTGGTGGAGGCGAACCAGGTGCTGCAGCGGGTGGCTCTGAACGACTACACCCAGAGGGTCGAAGGCTCCTATCAGGGGATATTCGCCGAAGTTGCTTCGGCGACCAACGCGGCCCGCGATCGCGTCATGCGTGCCCGCGATATCTGTCAGCACATTGCCAGGGGAGATTACAGGGAAGATCTGGAAGCCCTCAGGAAAGTCGGCAAGCGGTGCGAGAACGATACCCTCATTCCGGCGCTGATCGCGATGTGCGAGTCCGTTGACGACATCACCGCCAATGCCAAGCAGGTCGCCCGGGGCAACCTGATGGTTGAGATGAAAAAACGGAGCGAGAATGACGAGCTGATGGAATCCCTGGGATCCATGGTCGAGAAGCTTCGGGAGGTCGTCATGGAGGTTCAGTCGGCGGCGGACAACGTGGCTGCCGGCGGCCAACAGATGTCCGCCACGGCCCAGCAGATGTCCCAGGGGGCCAGCGAGCAGGCGGCATCCGCCGAGGAGGTCTCCTCCAGCATGGAGGAGATGGCCTCCAGCATCCGCCAGAACACGGATAATGCCCTGCAGACCGAAAAAATCGCCGTCAAGTCAGCGGCCGACGCCCGCGAGGGGGGCAAGGCGGTGGCAGAGACCGTGGCAGCCATGAAGGAGATAGCCACCAAGATCTCCATCATCGAGGAGATCGCCCGCCAGACCAACCTGCTGGCCCTGAACGCTGCCATCGAGGCGGCCCGTGCCGGCGAGCATGGCAAGGGGTTCGCGGTGGTGGCCTCCGAGGTCAGGAAACTGGCCGAGCGAAGCCATACCGCTGCCGGTGAGATCGGCCAGCTTTCCACCACCAGCGTGGCTGTCGCCGAGCAGGCGGGAGAGATGCTGGACAGGATGCTGCCGGAGATCCAGAGGACCGCCGAACTGGTGCAGGAGATCGCCGCCTCCAGTCGTGAGCAGGACAGTGGAGCGGACCAGATCAACAAGGCGATTCACCAGCTGGATCAGGTGATCCAGCAGAATGCCTCGGCCAGCGAGCAGATGGCGTCCACCACTGAGGAACTCTCCAGTCAGGCAGAGCAGCTGAAGGCCACCATCGCGTTCTTCACCCTGGAGGAGCGTGGAAGGAGGGGGATGGCGGGTACTCGTCGGGGTGCTCCCCGGCAACTGACCGCCAAACCGGCCCGTCCTGCCATCACGTTACACCGCTCCTCAACAGCCGCGGAGTCACCAGCCCGCATCCAGGATGGGGGTATTGATCTTCGCCTCGGCCTGGATGACGCTGACTCCCTGGATAGCGAGTTCGAACAGTACTGAAGCCGGTATGGTCCTGAAAAAAGCAGGGGCGGGGCATATGCCCCGCCCCTGCCGTCTGTTGGTGGGAGGATTGCGTGTCGCGGCATGCCGGGAACGTTCCATCCGGCAAGGTCGTTACCGGGACTCCCCTCTTCTCTCCATGACCCGGTGCACCTCTGTCGCCAGTTTCTCCAGATCGTACGGCTTCGCCACCATGCCCCTGAAACCGTAACCGGTGCAGTCGGCCATGACCGGGTCGTCGGAGTAGCCGCTGGAGACGATTGCCCTGACGTTCGGATCCAGTTCCCGCAATCGTTGTATCGTCTCTTTTCCCCCATGCCGCCGGGGATGGTCAGGTCCATGATCACCACATCGAACGGACTTCCCGCTGTCATGGCCGCAGCGTACACTTCCAGCACCTCTTCTCCGTTCCGGGCACACTCCACGTCGTATCCCAGGTGTTCCAGCATCTCTCCCGCAACCATGCGCACCAACTCTTCATCGTCCATGACGAGCACTCTCCCGCTTCCGGGCCGGGGAAGCTCCGTGTCCGGTTGTGGGGGACGTGGTGCCGATGGCGCAGCGGGAAGGTAGAAGCTGAACGTCGCTCCGTTTCCGATCCGGGATTCTACGGTGATGTGGCCCGAATGCTTTCTCATGATGGCGTAGGCCGAGGCGAGCCCCAGTCCCCGCCCCTCCTCCTTGGTCGAGAAATAGGGGTCGAAGACCCTTCCCCGGTGTTCCGGTGCTATGCCCATCCCCTGGTCCGTGACGCTGACCCTGATGTACGCTCCCCCTGCCAGGGAAAACGGGTTGCCATGGTCCAGCCGGACGTTTTCGCACGCTACCCGGATGACGCCCCCCTGGGGCATGGCCTGGTCCGCGTTGATGATGAGGTTGTTGATGACCTGGCTGATCTGCCCCTCGTCGGCTTCGATGTTCCAGAGGTCGTCCGGAATGTCCAGATGGCAGGTGGACTTAAGTCCGCTCAAGGAGAGCCGCGCATAGGTCTCCACCAGCTTGGCGCTGTTCACCGGCTTCATGACCGGGGCGCCTCCCTTGGAGAAGGTCAGGAATTGCTTGGTCAGGTCCTTGGCCCGGAACGCGGCGGTTTCGATGCTGTTCAGGTGATCGTGGAGCCGCTCGCCGGTGGGGATCATCTGTCGTGCCAGTGACGCGTTTCCCAGGATGGCGGTGAGGATGTTGTTGAAGTCATGGGCGATGCCGCCGGCAAGCAGGCCGACCGACTCCAGCTTCTGGGACTTGACCAGCTCTTCCTCCATTTTTTTGCGCTCGGTGATGTCGATCACCACCCCCTGGAAGAAATCGATCAACCCTTTGTTATTGCGTTCGATCACCGTGCGCTCATCCACCCAGCGGACCTGGCCGTCCCTGGTGATGATCCGGTATTCCAGGTGGAAATGGGGAGCGCCGCTGGACGAATACGCGCGGGTTTCCTCGGTTACCCGCTCCAGGTCTTCCGGCAGGATTATGGATGCATAGGTGAGCGCGCCGGAGAGGAACTCTTCCCGGTTGTAGCCGAACTGGCTCACGTTCCGGGATACCATCTCCACCGGCCATCCCGGAGTCGCCCGCCAGCGGAAGAGGACCACCGGACTGTTTTCCACCACCAGATTGCTCAAGCGCAGGGCGTCTTCCATCCGCTTGCGCTCGGTTATGTCCCGGGCAAAGGCGCAGTTGCGCCACTCTCCCTCGGATTCCACGAAATTGTTGCAGATTTCCACCGGGAAGATCACGCCGTCTTTCCTCCTGTGGCGGGTTTCCAGGATCGGGGTTCCCCTGTCCCTCAGTTCGAGATGCTTTCTGGCCAGAACCCGTTCATCTCCCTGCCAGTCGGGGTCGATGTCGGCAACGGTCATGGTCAGCAACTCCTCCCGCGTATAGCCCAGGCTGCGACAGGCCGCGTCGTTCACCGCGGTGATTTCGCCCCGCCCGTTGATCCAGAAGCAGGCGTCGAAGTTGTGATCAAAGGCGAACTGGATCAGCCGCAGTTCGCGCTCCATTCGCTTGCGCTCGCTGACGTCCCGCCCTTCCGCTATCAGCAGAGCGATTGCGCCGTCCTGGTCCGTGATTGGCTTGATGGAGAAATCCACATGGCGCAGGCTGCCGTCGATGCCGGAGTGGGACAACTCGAATTGTACGGATTCGCCGTTGGCTGCCTGCGCGACTCCCCGGCGCAGTGTTTCCCGCTGTTCCGGGGAGCAGCTCCAGCAGTCTGCCTCCCAGAGTGGCGTTCCAGTGTGCTCCGCCTCTGCCATGCCCCTGTAGTCGTGGGCGGTTTCATTGGCCTGCCGCACTCTCCCCTCCCGGGAGAGGAGGGCGATGAACTGGTAGGATTGGTTGAAAATGGCGTGGTATTTCCGCTCACGTCGCCGGAGTTCCTCCTCGGCCCGCTTCTCCCGCAACGAGCTTTCCCCCAGGTCGGCGATGAAGCCGGCCAGGGCCTTGTTGTATTCCAGAATGTCATCGACCTTCTGACGGCTGAAGCGTGGGACGCGATCGAGCGCCGCAAGGTAGGCGTTATGGTCGAAACCGAACGTTTCCGCCTGCCGGATGAAAAAAATCCGGTCAGGGATATCGTCTTCGTAAAAAAACTGCCCCAGGAACAGGGTTGCCAGATGGTTCCCCGCGACGATGATCGGGATGCCGATGTCCCTGAGGCCGTTCTTGCATCTGTAGTGGCAGGCCTCTCCCTGAACGAGATGGGCTTTGATGAAGTTGTCGCTTTCCCGGCATCGTTCCCGTGAAACAGGGTGGGCGCGGTGAAACCTGACGCAGATATCCTGCCAGCCCGACCCGGCCAGAACCGTATCGTCGAAGGCGTCGATGATGCCGATGGGGATGCCAGCCGCATGAAAGTGAGCGTCGGCCATCCTCCGGATACTCTTGATGTCCAGCAGTTGAGAGAGACGGTAGTCAGTCATCGGTGGTTCCTGGCGCCGCGGGCCTGTCCGTCGGCTCGTTGTCAGAGCCCGGAGATATCCCGCCCCTTGGGATACTCAACCATGATCCCGAACGTGAGTTCCCGTTTCTCTCCTGCCTTGAACGGTATTTTCCAGATGAGTGAGCCGTCGTTTTTCTGTTGCTCCGGTTTCAGGGACGGTTCTTCCAGGGAGACCCTGATCTCTTCGTCGCCCGCCAGAGGGAGCTGATCCATCAGGGTGAGCGTGATCGGCTGTTTGCGGAAGTTGGCCATGCTGATCCGGTACCGGTAGCTGGCCCGGTTGCCGGCGAACAGACCGGCCTCGGCCTGCCGCTTCAGCTCCTCCCGCTTCACGGTCACCTGATCATCCGCGCCGAAGAAGAGGTCGAACGTCTCTCCCGCTGCCACCTTTTTCACCTGCGAACTGCCGGTGAAGGTCGTTCCCACGAAGCTGTTGACCTTGCCGGGCAGGAGCGGATAGGAGGCGCCGTTGGTGATCTCCGCCTTGAGAAACACCTGGGGGGAAAGTTTGGGGATGGCCAGGTACTCCATGGCCGCCGGCAGCTTTTCCAGGGCCACCACGCTGGCGTGCCGGCTGTTGTCCGAAGGGATGGTTACGGGCCGGGGAATGTGAAAGGCGACCGACGACTGCTCGTCCGTGGCCTGGGCTGTCTCCACCGCGCTCTCTTCTCCGGCTTCGGGTTCCTCGGGCATGGCGTTCTCCGCCATTATGGTCCTGGATTTCCTGGCCATGAGCGGCGCCGGGGCCGCGGAGAGCATGTCGGCCTTCATTGCCGGACGCGGATGGAACAGAGAAATCTGCCAGGGGCGCAGTTCCGGGGGGGCTCCCCCCGTGGCGGGGCGGGCAGTGGAGAGGGTCAGATCGACGTTGTCCCAGTCTTCGCCGGTCTGCTGGCGTACCATGGCCCGGAAGGTCAGCTCAACCAGCGACGGGTCGGCTCCCAGGCGCACGTCGTAGGAGGGGCTCCAGCCCGCTTTGGGGGTGACGGCGGACAGTTCCAGGGTCAGGTGCCCCGGACGGGTCACCTCCACCAGTACCTCGACGCTCTTGGACTCCCTGCGCCGCGACCCCATGACCTCCTCCCGCTGCCTGCGCAAGGCATCGATTTTGTCGGAAAGTTTCTTCTTTTCCATCTCGATGTCACGTCCCTGTTCTTCGCTCCTGGTTACCTGCGAGCCGATAAAGGCGGCGGCATCCCGCAGTTCGATTGTCGTGGGGCGGCCGATGGCGAGCTCCTTGGAAATGCGTTCGCCCCAGGCCACACGGATCGATTCGATAAAGGACTTCTGGGATGTCAGGCCGGCCTTTTTCGCGTCCAGCGCTCCCTGCTGGCGCTCCAGCTCAAGGATCTGCCGGTCCAGCTCAAGGATCTGCTTCTCGCCGCTCTGGGCCAGGAAAGCGCGTCTGATTTCCAGTCCGGAGATCGTGCTTGCGGCGCTCCCCTTTCCCTTGACCTGTACCGAGTCGTCCTGTACGAGCGCGGGCAGGTTTTCGAAGGCGATCAGGTAGCTGCCCGGCCCGAGGTTGAAGGATGCGGTGCGTTGGGTCAGCGCCCTGTCGGGATAGACGGTTACGGCGCTGATGCGGGCGGGTGCCGTCAGGCGCTGCGTCTCCGCGGAAAAGGCGAGGGCCGGAACCAGCATCAGGATCAGCAGCAGGAAACGGTGAAATGTCTTCATGGGGCACTCCTTGTCTGTGTGTCGTACCGAACACCGTCGCGGGACGGCGACATGGGATGATGGTCCCACTGTTGGCGGCAGGGGCTCCCGGGACAGTGGCTTTCGGTTTCAGTATACTGCCTGTTT
>CAZIUE010000016.1:0-79398 GCA_964542535.1 uncultured Pelobacter sp.
CCATGAACACCGCCAGGCCATCGGCCTGGAACAGGTTGTTACCTCCCAGAAAGGGGAGCGAAACCGAGACAGCCTCACCGCCCATGATCGGCCCGATCAGACAGCATGAGCAGACCAGGGAAACTCCCGCCAGGGCAAGGGCAACCAGGTTGCGTCCCCCCCGTGAAACCGCCCCGACCAGCGGCAGCAGAAAAGCTCCCGAAAGCGGCACGCCTACAGCCATCCAGACCAGCTCATGACTCTTCATATCGATGTAATGCTCCCCCATCTGGATGCAGTTTGAACGTTGCGTTAGCCCTGAAACGCGAAAAGCCCAAGAAAAGCGTGATGTGCTTCTGGCTTGGGCTTCCTGGGGCCGCACGCATGCGGTCAGCAAAGGACCTGAGGTATTCGGAGAGACTGCCGTATTTCATGTAGCCTTCTTGAGGATCTCCTCGTTCTGCTCGATTCTGGTTATGCCGCCCTGGCTGAAATTGATCTTGATGAATCCGGTAAATTGCCTGTTCTTCAGTTCGTTCATCAGTTCGATGAGTCTGGCCTGTTTCTCGTTCATATGCTCCTTCACCGCATGCACCCGGCACGAACCCGGGTTCCAACGTACGTACCTGCCCTGAACATAACGCACAACGGCCGACGGGCACCACAATCCGTCGGCCGCAGATCGACCACGCACTGTTTCCCCTTTCCAACCACGGGAGGCGACGCCGTTTCCAGCGGCACCCATAGCCCGACTCCCCTGGCACGCGCTGTAGGGAGGACGGGTCGGAGTAACGTTTTCTCATCCGCCTCCGGCACCATCGAGCGGAGCACTCAGACAGGGGAGGAGGCGGAAGGTATGTTCAGTCAGCACGCAATCCTGCGGGGAGATGGTCACTGTTGGCGAAACACCAAACAGAGCGGCCGACGAGCGCAAACACCCGCCGGCCGGGGTTGACCATGCACTGTTTTCTCCTTTCTGACGGGGGAAGGGCCGGCCCGCGCAGCAGCCGCACGTAAAACCCCATGTCCATTTGACATGATGCTGGAGAATATGACAGCATCATGTCAAATGCAAGCTTTTTTTTCGTCGTGCGATACGGTCGGACACGACAACGCCCACCGGCTGCACTTCACGTTCAACAGCCCGGTTTCAGAGCAGTTTTACAGTAAAGCAGAGGTGGGTTTGACACCCCCTCGGCATATCGACGGCACGTTCGCCCGCACATCAAACGGGTTTTTGGCGACAGAATCGCGAACTACAATCCAGTATAATGGAGCAATCAGGGGGTATATGGCCGCCGGCACAGGCGACTCCGGCGAGAGAAGAGGTTCATAATTGGGGCAGGGGGAAGCCCCGGCCAGCGGCGACGAGGCGCCACTGTCGGGGAGCGGGGGAGCGAGCGAAGCTACAGTTCCAGCAGGTCGATGATGCGGGTCAGTTCGTCGGCATCGTTGAAGTGGATCTCCAGCCTGCCCCCCGTGGCGCCGACCTTGCGGATGGCTACCCGTGACTGGAAGCGCTTTCGCAGCTGTTCCTCCAGGGAACTGAGCAGCAGGTCCGGCTGCTGCGGCCGCTTGTGGGGTACGGGATGCGGGTTCAGCTTGAGCCGCCGCACCAGCTCCTCGGTGGCGCGCACGCTCAGCTGGCGGTTCAGGATCTCATGGCGCGCCCTGGCGATCAACTCCGGGTTCTCCAGGGGGAGCAGGGCACGGGCATGCCCCATGCTGAGCCGCTCTTCCACGATGTCGCGCTGGATCTCCTCGGGCAGTTTCAGCAGTCTCAGGGAGTTGGTGACAGCGGTTCGACTCTTGCCCACCCGCTTGGCCACATCCTCCTGGGAGATGCCGAACTGCTCCACCAGGGAACGGTAGGCCTGGGCCTCTTCGATGGCGTTCAGGTCCTGGCGCTGGATGTTCTCGATCAGGGCCAGTTCCAACACCGCATGTTCGCTGGCCTCGCGGATGACCACCGGAACCTCGCGCAGCCCAGCCTTCTGGGCCGCCCGCCAGCGGCGCTCGCCGGCGACGATCTCGTAGCAGTTTTCCTTCCTGGTCACCACCAGCGGCTGGATGATCCCCTGCTCGCGGATGGATTCGGCCAACTCCTCCAGCTTGTCAGGGGCGAAGTTCTTGCGGGGCTGGCTCTTGTTGGGCCGGATCAGTTCGATGGGGCACAGAAAGTACTCCCGCTTGTCATCGGCCGGTTCCTTGACGTGCAGGAGCGCGGCCATTCCCTTGCCCAGACCACCCACCCTAGCCATTGGCAACCTCCCTCTGAATGATTTCCCGGGCCAACTTCAGGTATGCCACGGCGCCGCGGGAATTGATGTCGTAATAGATGATCGGTTTGCCATGGCTGGGAGCCTCGGCAAGGCGGATGTTGCGCGGAATGACCGTTTCGAACACCTGACCGGGGAAGTTGCCGTGGATCTCCTCGGCCACCTCTTTTCCCAGGTTGCCGCGACCATCGAACATGGTCAGCAGGATCCCTTCGATCTTCAGGAAGGGGTTCAGCCCCCGCTGCATCAGCCGGATGGTGTGCAGGATCTGGGACAGCCCCTCCATGGCGTAGTATTCGCATTGCAGCGGTATCAGCACCGATTCGGCGGCGGTCATGGCATTGATGGTCAACAGGTTCAGGGAGGGAGGACAGTCGATGATGATGTAGCGGTAACGGTCCCGCAGGCCGGCCAGCACGAACTTGAGCCGCTGTTCGCGTCCTTCCAGGTCGGCCAGCTCCAGCTCCGCGCCGGCAAGGTCGGAGTTTGAAGGGATCACGTGCAGGAAGGGGTGGCCGGTGTCCAGCACCACCTGTCGGGGGTCGGCATCGTTGATCAGCGCATCGTAGATGGTGAGGGGAAGCCCCTCCTTATCCAGTCCCACGCCACTGGTGGCGTTCCCCTGGGGATCGATATCCACCAGCAGCGTCGGCCGCTCCGCGGCTGCCAGGGAGGCTGCCAGATTGACGGCGGTGGTCGTCTTGCCCACCCCCCCCTTCTGGTTGGCTATGCAGAGAATTCTGGACATGTGCGTCTGGTTTCCCCACCGGCAAAGCGGTCTGATCCGGCCTCAGCCCGATCCTGAAAAGTTAAAAACCGTACCACAAACAGCCCATGCTGAAAAGAACATTTTCCGTCCCCGCGAAACGGCCCGGCCCGCCATCAGCCGCCGCGCCTGGCTGCCCCGCGACCGTGGGGAATGCCGAGCCGGTCCAGCCGCCACCGGAGAGTGCTTGGCTTGACCCCCAGAAGCTCCGCAGCGCCGCCCGTGCCGTGGATTCGACCATTGGTCAACTCCAGCACCCGGCGCAGATGCCGGGAAACGGCACGGTCCAGACTGAGATCAGCCTCACCCGCCTCCACCGGCACCCGGGAAGAAACCGCCTCCCGCCGCGGGGCTGACACGAGGACATCGAACTGCAACGGGCCGCCCCGGTGCAGGATCAGCTCCCGCTCCACCAGGTTCTCCAGTTCGCGCACGTTGCCCGGCCAGCCGTACTCTATCAGCCGCACCAGGGCGCCCGGCGCGATGTCCGGCGGCGTGGGAATTCCCAGCTCGCGGCACTTGCGGTTGATGAAATGGCGGGTCAGGCCGGGGATATCCTCCCGGCGCTGACGCAGGGGGGGGATAAACAGCGGGAAGACGTTCAGGCGGAACCAGAGGTCCTCGCGGAAACGGTTCTCGGCGATCATCCTCTCCAGGTTTCGATGGGTGGCGACGACCACCCGGATGTCCACGGGAAACGGACGGCTGCCTCCCACCCGCTCGACCTCGTGGTTCTGGAGTACCCGCAGCAGACGCACCTGAGCCTGCAACGGCAGCTCGCCGATCTCGTCCAGAAAGATGGTGCCGCCGTCGGCCCGTTCGAAGCGTCCCCGGCGCTCGGAGACCGCCCCGGTGAAGGCCCCCTTCTCGTGACCGAACAGCTCGCTGTCGATCAGCTGTTCCGGAATCGCCCCGCAGTTGACCTTGATCAGCGGGCCGTCCCGGCGCGGGGAACCGCTGTGGATGGCGTTGGCGATCAGCTCCTTGCCGGTGCCGGTCTCCCCCAGCAGCAGTACCGTGTTGTTCAGCGGCGCCACCTGGCGCACCATCTCCATAACGTGACGCAATCCCTGGCCGGCGCCGACGATTTCTCCCCCCCCCTGGGTGAAGAGTTCCCTGCTCAGGAAGCGGTTGTCATCGATCAGGTCGTCGCGGTACTTGAGCAGCTTCTCGTGGGCCAGGGCGTTTGCCAGGGCAATCACGAAGGGCTCGGCCACGGTTGCCAGGAGATCCACATGCCCCGAGTCGAAGCGCCCGGCTCCCCAGGCATAGAGGGTCAACCACCCCAGCATCTCTTCTCCGCTCCAGAGCGGCATGAGCAGCCCGGAGTTTTCCTCCAGTTTGAGATAGGGCGCCAGGGCACGCACCAGGCCGTCCCGCTCCGCGTCCACCAACACCGGTGAGCGGAGCCGCCACTGCTGCAGCAGGGTCCAGAGCCGTTCGGGGACCGGGATGATCTCCTCATGGCTCTCCGACGAGTCCGCCGTCACATGGGCGACCCGGCGAATGGCGGCCAGACCGGTGTCACGGATACCCAGACTAAGCATATCCAGGGGGAAGAACTCCCTGAGATAGCTGAAGGCGCTGCCCAGGGCGGTGCGGATCTCCAGGCTGCTGCAGATCCGCACCGTCACCTCCCGGAAGAATTCGTCTCTGCTGACCATTCCGCCCTCCTCTCTCCTCCATCCGCCGTGCCTGTCCGGCCTATCGCAACATACCGCACCCAACACCACAATTGCAACATACCGCTTCACAAACCGCAACATACCGCGAAAAAGACTATCTCCTCCCCCGCTCCCCAGGCAGGGCCCGATTGGCCGCGGCCGGTCGGGCGGTACGGCGTATCAGGTGCTGCGGAACAAACAGAACGCCGGAATGGCATCCAAACACCGCACCTGCGGCAGCGGAGAGCCCGCACGCCCAAAAAGCGCGCCACCGGCAGGATATCCGCCCCCCGGACACCCGTGAACCGCTTTTTGAGCGCAGCCCAGTTGGCACGGTTATGGCTTCTCCCGGACTTCGGAGCGCGCCCTGCGGACCGCCCAGGACCAGCCCGTCCCGGACGGAGCAGCAGAACGCTCTTTTACCGACACGAACCGTTTGCTCGACACAGAGCAATCTAGTCTCCGAGCCTGCCCTCCTACCGGGACCATCCCCACGGCGGCAGGCCAACGGGTACCGGCGGAAACGCCCGTGCCTCCCTTTTGGAAAGGAGATGGCAGCAGCAGCACCATATTCCACAGCTTCGGAAAGGGAGAACAGAAGATGAACAAGATCTATCGCATCAACATGACCGACATGACCGTCAAGGTCGAAGAAGTTCCCGCGGAATGGGCCGCCTATGGCGGACGTGCCCTGACCTCCACCATCGTGGCCGCCGAGGTCCCTCCCACCTGCCACCCCCTGGGCCCCAACAACAAGCTGGTGTTTGCTCCCGGCCTGCTCTCCGGCACGCCGGCCGCCAACTCGGGGCGACTCTCCGCAGGCGCCAAGAGTCCCCTGTCCGGCACCATCAAGGAGAGCAACGCCGGCGGCACCGCAGCCCAGCTCATGTCCCGCATGGGAATCAAGGCGCTGATCATCGAGGGGCTGCCCACCAAAGAGGACACCTGGTACAGCCTGCACATCGACAAGGACGGTATTACCATCAGCGAGGAGACCGAACTGGTCGGCAGGAACAACTTTGCCGTGATCGAGGCCCTGGAGGCCCGCCTGGGCAAGAAGACCGGCATCCTCACCATCGGCACCGCCGGCGAAATGAGGATGGCTGCCGCCAACATCTCGGTCAAGGACCCGGACAGCAAGATCCGCAGCCACGGCCGCGGCGGCCTCGGCGCGGTCATGGGCTCCAAGAAAATCAAGTTCATCTCCATCAACGGCGAAGGTGCCGCGCCGGTGAAGATCTCCGAGCCGGACAAGTTCAAGGCCGCTGCCCGCGTCTTTGCCAAGGCGCTCCTGGACCACCCGGTGAGCGGCCAGGCGCTCCCCACCTACGGCACCAATGTGCTGGTTAACATCCTCAACGAGGCCGGGGGGCTCCCCACCAGGAACTTCCGCTACGGCCAGTTCGAGCACCACGACATGATCTCCGGCGAGACCATGCACGACACCATCGTGGCCCGGGGTGGCAGGCCCAAGCACGGCTGCCACGCCGGCTGCATCATCCAGTGCTCCCAGGTGTACCACGACAAGGACGGCACCTACCTCACCTCCGGCTTCGAGTACGAAACCATCTGGGGCATGGGGGCCAACTGCTGCACCAACAACCTGGACGACATCGCCAAGGCCGACAGCCTGATGGACGACATCGGCATCGACTCCATCGAGGGGGTGGTGATCCTTTCCGTGGCCATGGAGGCCGGCATCATCCCCTTCGGCGACAGCAAGGGATGCCTGCGTCTGTTGGAGGAGGAGATCGGCAAGGGAACTCCCCTGGGGCGCATCCTGGGCAATGGTGCCGGTTCCGTGGGAAGGACCTACGGCCTGACCCGCGTGCCGGTAGTCAAGAACCAGGCCATCCCGGCCTATGACCCGCGCACGGTCAAGGGGATCGGCGTCACCTACGCCACCACCACCATGGGTGCGGACCACACCGCTGGCTACACCATCGCCACCAACATCCTCAACGTGGGCGGCTACGTCGACCCGCTGAAGAAGGAGGGTCAGGTGGAGCTCTCCCGCAACCTGCAGATCGCCACCGCCGCTGTTGACTCCACCGGCATGTGCATCTTCATCGCTTTCCCGGCCCTGGACACCCCCGAGTGTCTCCCGGCCCTGATCGACATGATCAACGCCCGCTTCGGCCTTTCCCTGACCGGCGACGACGTGGTGGAACTGGGCAAGTACGTCCTCAAAACCGAGCATGAGTTCAACATCAAGGCCGGCTTCAACAACGCCCACGACCGTCTGCCGGAGTTCTTCACCTACGACCCGGTCCCGCCCCACAACCTGGTGTGGGACTTCTCCGACGAGGAGATCGACGAATTCTGGAACTTCTGACGTTCCTCCCTGGCACGACACCGGACGCCAATGACATGCGATCGTGCCACCGTACCGCGGGTGCCGCCCCCCGGCCCCGCGGGCTTTTTATCCACATTATGCAGCTGAAACCCAGATGCACGGGATAAACACGGCTTCAACTACCGACCTTCACCTTCCCTCTCCGGACCACACCGCCCTCCTCAAACGGCTTTCCGTCCGCCTCACCTGCATACACCTTTGACTTTGACAAGAGTTAATAACACAGCAATAATGCGGACAGCGTTTCTCGCCAACAACCAACACTTTTGGTCCTTCATGTATATCATTGTTTTTATAACGATTTGTCTTGTTGTCGGCGCAATTGCGTACTGGCTTGCGACTGTACTTCGCCATGCAACCAAACCGACAAACATTGCCCTATGCATCTCTACGGTAACGACCCTGGTCTGGATCGGGCTTTCGGCACTCTTAGCACAAAACTTTCACGGCCCCGCGCCGAAGACCGGATGGTCACCACTCGAACAACTGGCCCGCACCTGGCTTATTTCTCCAGGTGGGTTCCTTGGCGTATCAACCCCGCTAGTGGCTTCGTGTCTGTTTGCATCATACGTGTCCCTTCGAAACAGAGCCGGTGCCCCATGGATGCCGTGGGTATCGGCAGGGATTGCGATTGTATTGACGCCGATTGGCCTGATGATCGTTATCTATGTTGGATGTACATTAGCCGGGGCATGTTTCTGATTCCCGAATCAAAAAACGTGTGTCCCGGTTTAGGGAAGGGCCAGGGGGACATGGTTGGGCAGGTAAAGGGACAGTAAGGAGCGGCACTCGGTTCCACAGAAGCTCCGCCACGCCAATCTCTCACGCAACTACTCGATGGATGAGGAAGGACCGTATGAAAATCATTTTGCCATATCGCGTCTTGCGCCTGGGTTATCTTGTTGTGGTCTGCTGCCTGATCACGGCAATGCCGGCCAAGGCGGCGGCCGGAACCCCGGATGACAAGAAGGTGGAAAGAGTCTGCCGCTATGTGCTGGATCATGCCAATGAAGGAAGGCTTGACAAGATCCTGATAGACAGCGCCCCCATGGACTCGAACCTGGTCCCGCCGGTAAAGGAGATGGAGGAAATGGCTGGCGTGTATATCGAATTCAGGCAATTGATCGATGTCAACAACGACGGGAAACCGGAGCGGGTATTCATCAGTGTAGCCGGTTCGGCGAACTTTCCGTATCTGAGCATTTACCCGCTGAATGGAGATCAGCCCATCGATTTGCATACCGACGGGCCCGACGATGGGCAATCCGACCTTGGATACTCCTCTTTTCTCCGCCACCAGGGAAAGACATATATGCTCCTCCACAATGGACTGACCCTTTTCTCACTCAAGCATCTGGATTCTTCGAACACCATGAAGACCATCTGCAACTTCAGGCAGGAAAAGAACTCTTTCAGCAAGATACGGAAATCGGAAAATGATGCATTGTGCAACCGGTTTCTTACTACCTCTCCCGATCCATTGAGATACACGAAGCAGCATTCACTGACAAGGAGCACTCTTGCGTCTGTCGGGATCCATGAAACAGCGCCCAGCGAAAAGGCCGCGCTGGCGGACATCGGTAACAATGGCATCGAACGCCTGATCGTACTGATGGATGTGGCTTCGGGGCGCGGCAGCGGCTGCGACGCCGTCTATCCGGCGGTAGTAGCGAAAAACCCAAATAATATCGACAAAGACCTGCTGGAAAAGCTTCCGCCGGCAACATGTGGGGAAAAAATCATTCCCTTTGTTTATAAAGGAAAAACCTATTTGGGAACTTCGGAATTCACCAACAGAGCTGAACCCGATTCCCGGCTGCGCAAGGTGGAGATACTGGAACAGGGCGCGCTCAGGACTGTGTGCGAATACGAGGTCAGGCCGGTCAACTTCATCCTCAGTCCCTTACGGGAATTACTCTGGACCGCCGCCGAGAATGGCGTTTCTCCCTGGCAAGAGGCGATTAAAAGACCGGGTACGGATGCGGCAATACTCCTGATCAAAAGCGGGATGGATCTGAACGAGAAGCCGGCCGAGCATGGTGAACTGCCACTGAACGAGGCAATCTCCGCGGAGCGGTTCGATATTCTGGAGATGCTGCTGAAGGCCGGGGCCAACCCGAACCTCCGGGGCGATTATATGACGCCGCTGGGGATAGCGGTCTGGCAGGGATACCCGCAGGCGGTATCACTTCTGCTTGAATATGGCGCGGACGCCAGTGACGAATCCCAGGGCGACGCCACAGCTTTCGCATCAGCCGTCTTTTATGACAGGCTGGATATTCTCCGGATGTTGCTTGACGCCGGCTCCGCCATTACCGATGTGGCCGCGATCGATGTTGTCACCGATGTCCAGGACAAAAACCGCATCGAAAAGCTGAAACTCCTTCTGGATCATGGCCTGGATGTCAACCGGCAGTATGCCAGATACGATTTTGATACGGGCATCCGGCAGGAGGCGCCGGGTGTGGTGACGGTCGGGCCGGATATCAGGTTGAAGCTTGTCTCCAAGAGGCTCGTGGAGTGGGCCGCAGTGGGTGGCGATGCCGAAGTAATCGAGCTTTTGGACAAATCCCGAAGACAGGGCCCCAGAGGAGGGTTGATTCAGAAATTGCGAAACGCCGATTCCGAGTTGAATCGTGCCTATGGATTGCTGTCGGAATCCCTTAATGACAAAAAGCGCTCTGCCTTGCAGGAAGAACAACAGGCATGGGAGCAACGGCGCGACACCACATGCGGAGCGGGTTGTACCGCAAGGTTCAGGATTGACTGGCTGCGCAACGCGGCAAAGACCGAAGAGAGAGGCGCATGCGTGCTGGACATGACGAAACAACGCGCCTCTCTCTTGCTCCATCGATTGTTGCCTGGCATCTTCCTGCCGGAAGGACATTTCAATGACCGAAACCAGGAGGAGTGGAGCAAGGAATACTGGCGCTGGTCCAAGTCGTTTCCGAAAGGGAGGGGACCGACTGAAGACGCTACCGGCGCCCTCTGTTCCCAGAAACAACCGGGCCATATCTGGTTTCTCACCGGCAGTTCCACAAACGCACCGGTACAACGCACATGCACAATCCCACGCGACACTCCCCTGTTCCTCCCCGTCCTGACCAGTCTGGCCGAAGTATCCGGTGAAGGAGACCGGAAATGCGACGAGATGCTGGAACTACTGAATGCCACGTCAAAAAGCGTCAAGGGTCTCAAGGTGGAGATAGATCACAAGGAACTGCCCGATGTTGTCAAATGGCGCCAGAGCACAGGTTGTTTTCCTCTTGAGACTATCGAGGGCGGAAGCTATGCAGCTTCCGATGGTTACTGGATTATGTTGAAGCCGCTCGCACCCGGCAAGCATGACATACACATCAGGGGCACATTCGAGCAGGACGGATTTTCGCAGGACGTGCGATACGAACTGACGGTGCATTGAAAACTGAATCCCCAGACTGCACCATCACGGGAGAAGCCACGATGAAAAGAACTCTGCTCAGGTCGCTCATCAGCATAACATTTGCCCTTGCCGCACTCTCCATCAACCCGTATCATGGCCTGGCCGTGGAGATCGCGCCGAGGGCAGGCGCAGTATCCGCCATCAGCGGCAACATCACATAATCGCGGAGGCCGGAAAAAAGCCCCGCAGAACGTTACGGGACGGTACCTGCGCAGCAGAGGTGTACGCCGCCATACCGCCCCAATCCAATTCCAAGGGAGAACAGAGTTACGTATGAGCGACATCTATGAAGGATCATTCGAGGCCACACTGAAACGGAGCAAGCAACTGGAGGCGGAGCTTGAGCAGAACCCCAAGAAATACCGCGTCCTGACCGGCGACCGGCCGACCGGGAGGCTGCATGTCGGCCATCTGTTCGGTTCGCTTCAGAACCGGATCAGACTCCAGTCCCTGGGCGTACCGACCTTCATCGTCATCGCGGACTACCAGGTCCTGACGGACCGGGACTCCTTCGACTCCATCGCGGAGAACACGCTGCAACTGGCGATCGACTACCTTTCCGTGGGCATCGACCCCATCGGTCAGGACACCAACATCTTTCCCCACAGTCACGTGCCGGAGCTCAACCAGCTTCTGCTCCCTTTCCTGACCCTGGTCACCCTGTCGGAGCTGGACCGCAACCCGACGGTCAAGGAAGAGATCCAGTCCGCCGGGCTCAAGCGCATCAACGCGGGCATGTACACCTATCCGATCCACCAGGCCGCTGACATCCTGTTCTGCAAGGGCAATGTCGTGCCGGTGGGAAAAGACCAGCTGCCGCACCTGGAAATCACCCGCACCATAGCCCGCCGGTTCAACGAGAAGTTCGGCCAGGGGAGGCAGGTCTTCCCGGAGCCCCAGCCGCTGCTCAGCCAGGCCCCCCTGATCCTGGGGCTGGACGGCTCCCAGAAGATGAGCAAGAGCCGCAACAACGCCATCATGCTAAGTTCCACCGCCGACGAGACGGCTGCACTGATCAAAAAGGCCAAGACCGACCCGGAGCGGTGCATCAGCTACGATCCTCTGAACCGCCCCGAGGTCTCGAACCTGATTCTCCTGGCCTCCCTTTCCACCGGCCAGAGCCCGGAGAGCATCGCCGAACACATCGGCGATGGCGGGTCGGGTAAACTGAAGTCGCTGGTAACAGAATCACTCAACGACTATCTCCGCCCGATCCGGGAGAAGCGGCGACAGCTGGAGGCAGATCCGGACTTTGTGCGCGGCGTACTGCGAAAGGGGGTCGAGGGAGCCCGGGCAGTGGCCATCAAGACCCTGGACGAGGTGAGAAGCGTGATGAACATGAACATCTAGCCGGACCATGCCAACCCTTCTGGTCGAAATCCGCTCTCGCGCCATTGACGTAGTTTGTATGGAGCTTGCATGAGATATATTATAGTTTCGCCTGCATACGATCACGACTCGGCCTGGATAGTTGCGCTGCACGAACTACGGAAATGGCTTAACAGGTCCGGCAAAGAGGCGATGATTCTCGACCTTGCCGCTCCTTGCACAATCGAAGATGATGATATCGTCGTTTATCCGGAAGCTGTTCCCGGGAACCCTTTACATGCAAAACGGGTTGTAAGGTATCTATTCAATACTCCCGGCAAGCCTGGCAGCAGCAAGGAATACGACCGCAACGAACTGCTCGTTGCTTATTATCCCGGCCTTGCCCCCTCTTCCAATGGCGTGACTCTGACCATCCCCATTACCGACGATTGCTTTACCCACAAGGGTTATGAACGCAGTATCGACTGTTTTTGGGTTGGCAATGGCAAGAACACACAGCATCCGGTTACAAAAAACTGCCTGGAAATAACGCGTCAATGGGCAGCCCAACATGTAGAATTGTCGGAGCTCCTCAACAGAACAAAAACATTCTATTCATACGATACTGAAACCATACTGTTACATGAGGCAGCGTGCTGCGGCTGCGACATAAGGTTACTCATTGACGACAAAATTGTTGATTGCACCTTGTATCAACAGAGTCCGGATGCATTCAAAACGCAGCTGAGCACGTTCATTGAATTGACAGGGACTCCAGAAATAGATTCAACCGGAGAGTCCCTCAAAACCATTGATAAAACAGAATCACATCATCTCACATCACTCAATTCTCCGATCACACCGAAGGCATCCATTATTATTCCTCTTTACAACCAGGCTCATTTAACACGCATGTGCGTGGAAGCGATCAAGGCTTCCGCTCCCATAACCAGCTACGAACTGGTCTTGATCGACAACGGTTCCCATGATTGGACACCGGAGTACCTGGCAAGTCTTGGCACATCGGTCACCGTAATTACCAACCGTGAAAACCGTGGATTTGCCGTGGCGTGCAACCAGGGCGCGCGGGCCGCGCGAGGAGATATCCTGGTGTTTCTCAACAATGACACCGTGCCAGAACAGGGGTGGCTTGACGAATTGGTTGCGGCAATCGACAACGGCGAGGCTGAAATATGCGGTGCGCGGCTCCTCTATCCCGATGGTCGTTGTCAACACGCCGGAGTCGCCTTTGACGAGCGGGGGTTGGGGTATCACATTTTTGCGGGCTTTCAGGGCGACTCAGCTCCGGTACGAGAACGCCGCCTGATGCAGGCGGTAACAGCCGCCTGCATGGCCATGAGAAAAGGCCTGTTCCATGAACTGGGAGGCTTCGACGAGGGGTTTCTCAATGGTTTTGAGGATATAGATCTCTGCCTGCGGGCTGGCCAAAGGGGACATCGCATCCTCTTTGTTCCCGAAAGCGTTGTGATACATCATGCCGAGCAGAGTAGCGGGCGCAAGGACAACGAACTCCACAATCTCAAGCACTTTTTTTCCCGCTGGTTGAACAGGATTCGACAGGACGACATCCCCCTGTACGCCCGTTTTGGTTTTGAAAGCCGCAGAGAGCCGGACGGCAGTTTGAGCATTGTTCCCGCCGAAAAGCCAAATCGAGACCACCGTTGCTGAAGCATTGACGGGGAGAGCTGCACCGCATCAGGTTTCGCGGAAGCCCCCCCCTGCCGCACTCATTTCTCCGCCTCCCCCCTGAAGACGCAGCACCAGCACGTTTCTCCCCGGAAATACGTCTCCGTTTCCCGGCCAGCCCGTCAGGCACAGACCGCAAACACGTTTGACATTCATTAATAATACGACAATAATGTTTTCGACTCGTGCCGGGCCGACGGGGAGGCACAACCCGTTACCCCCGAAACAACGGCCGGGAGCTGTCTGAACGAGCGCATGAGGGCCATCTCTCCGCACGTAGAAGAGAAAGAGATCATAACGACCGATAGCTCCTGAACCCGCGGGGTATATGGGCGTAGCTTCATCTGGGTTAGGAAGTGCGGAACATGCCCGTCCGCGCGAAAACAGGCTGCTTTCAACTGCCGGATTCAGGAGTATCGGGGATCAGACGGCACGACAAAGCCGCGTGAGCAGGAAGTGACACCGAAGAACACGACCACGGAAGCCGCATCATCTTTCGACGCCCAAGGAGGCATGACACATGGAACATTCCGACTTCATTGACCTTTCCAATGTAAGCCCACAGAGTTCATTCCTTGAGTCCCACCCGGAAAAGACACCGGCAACCAGTTCGCTGTACAGCAACAGGTTCACCACCCGCAATGCGGACGGTTCGGAGAACCACACCCTGGTCGGCGCCCACCTGATGCTGGCAAAAGGAGACCCGAACGGAGTGTGGGAGGCGCTTCACGTTGACCGGGGAACGCAGCGGCTTGACCCGAAAAACCCGAAGATGGCGACGCGCTCGCTGCTGATCTCCTGCGACACCCTTGAGGTGCATGGCGAATTTTCACTGCCCGAGGCCGATGTGGCCATCTTTGCCCGCCGGGTGATCTGGGCGACCCGGGACGCGGCCATCAACACCTCGCCGCTTCCCTGGACGGTCGGCAAGGCTAAAAACGCCGAACGGGCCACATCCAGCAGCGGCGAGAACGGGGCGCACGGGCGGAACGCGGGATCGTTCCGCGTGTTCGTGGCCGAGATCGAGCCCGCCACCGACGCGCGGCCGCGCCTGATCGCCCTGGGGGGACAGGGACAGGATCCGGGCGCAGGTCTCGACGGCGAGGCGGGCAAAGACATGGCCAGCTACTCCAGTGTGCCGTTCCAGATTACCGACTCCGGGATATCGACGAGCAAAGCCACCGTCAGTTTCGATCCGGTGGCGGTATTCATCGATTACGAATGGCGCTGGGCCCTGTCCCAGGTTGCCAGCGGCAAGCTGGGAGCGGACTCATTTCCCACCAGCGGGAGCGATGCCCTGGCCCCCGGTGTTCCGGGAAACGGCGGAAACGGCGGCAGCCTCTGTACAAACCAGGCATCCCTGGCGGCCCGTTTCACTACCGCCGGAGGAACGGGCGGCGCCAAAGAACGTGACTACCGGGGGGGACGGGCAGGCACCCCGACCTCATGCGCCAAATATAAAGTCAAGCTCTGGGAAAACCTGTTCGGCACCGACAACGCCAGCACGGAGAAGAGCAGCACGGCCACGAATACGACGAAGCAGGGGGCCAACGCCAGTGCGGCGGCAGCGTCCCGACCGACCGGGGAGACGCCGCACTCCGACATCTCGGCCGAACCCAATTCCTGGTTGCATCCGCTGGGCGTCCAGAAGGCGCTCGAATATATCCGCGACCTGTTTCTGGCCGGAGAGCGCGAGGAAGCGGGGCGCCTCCTGGCGGTCTACGAGGAAGCGCTGGGCAGGCCGATACCCCGTAACCTGGCCTGGAATGACGATACCCTGGCGTACTGGAACTCCGCCCAGAGCGAGGTCGCATCCATGCAGCAGCGGTTGCGCGGCCATCTCGATTATTTCGGCAACGCCGCGGGCTACATGCCGCTGCTGTCGTTGCAGGGGTCGATCAAGCTGTACGAGGAAGAGACGCGCCGGGCCTTGCGCACGCTCCTCCTCGTCTCCTGGATCGGCGCCAGGGAGCGCGAGACTAAGGAAACGGCCCATGCCCTGGGAGAAGCCGTCGTCACCCTGAACGACGACACCAGGGGGGCGGCCGATCTGGTGGTCACATCGGAGGTCAGGATCAGCGAGACCACGAAACGCATGGACTCCCTCGAACAGGAGCTGAATTCACTGGGCAACCAGTTGGAGATCCTGCGCAACAACCTGCTGAGCAAGGCCCAGAACAACCTGCAGCTGCAAGCCCAGATCAAGTTCTCCATCAGGATCGCCGCCGCAATCTGCCAGGTCATACCGGTGGGGCAACCGGTCCTGGGAACCATCGGCTCACTGGCCGGCGTGGCAAGTGATTTCGTGGGGGGGGACGAATCAAAAACACCTGACACCATCTCCAAAATGGGGGATGTGATGACCAAGGCGCGGGAGGCGGCGAAAAAAGCCAAGGACGCGGGAGATAAGGCCGGCAAGGAGAAGGGGGAGGCTCCCGCCAAGGACGCCAAGGGGGCCAAGGAAAAATCGTCGGCCTGGGCAAAGGTCGGTGACGGCCTGGGACCGGCCCTTTCCCAGGTCTCCCAGGCGGTCAAGGCGTTGCAGGTTCCGAAATCGGAAGTGGAAGCTGAACTCCAGCGGCTGGAATCGGAGAGCACGGAATGGAACGACATGGTCAAGAAGATCCGCGCCCTCAACACACGGAAGGCCGACCTGCTCGGAGAACTGCAGGACGCATTCCAGTCCCTGGGCGAGGGGTATGGCCGCATCTCTTCCAATTCGGCCGCGATCTTCAGCATGCAGCAGGAACGGGCCAGGGAGATCGGCAAACTGGACCCGGCTGCCAACGGTTTCGTACGCCAGATGGGGCAGCGCTCGCGACTGACCCTGCTCCGCTATCTCTACCTGATGGTGCGTTCCTATGAGACAACCGTTCTCAAACCCATCGATGTTGACTGGAAACTGTGCGAGGTGACCGACAAGATCAACGATCTGGTGAAGCCCGAAGCCGGGTTCGACGCGGCTTCGCTGAATCAGCAGGTCGAGGCGCTCGCACCGATCTACCAGAAAAATATCGATACGGTGCGTAACAGTCTGCTGCAGGATTTCAGCTTCAACGAAAAGACAATCACCCTCCAGATGGGGCTGAGCCAGGACCAGACCCCGGAGATACTGAATGCGCTGAACTCCGACGGCGAGATCATGCTCGATCCGCTCAGGTTCGGACTGATCCTGCCCGACTGTCAGCTGGCGCGCCTGAACGGGATCAGCCTCACGGCACTGGAATTCGATCCGTCAGCCCCACCCCTCCCGGAAACCCACAATGTCGTCATCTCCCTGCAACCCGCACGCCGCGGCACCATCAGGAAGGGAGAGAACCTCTATTCGGTCTACAGCGATGAGCCGCTTTCCTGGTCATGGACAAAAATGGCGACGGGAGAGATCCAGGCAAGCGTGCCGAGCGTCGCCTCCCAGGATATCCTGAACCTGGTGCTCGGCAGCGGCGCGGAGAAGATCAAGCAGAAAATCGCCCTGCCGCCGCTCTGGTCGGATCTGCGTCTCAGGGTGCAGTACAGCCCCAACCTGCCTCCCGGGAAAAAGCCACGCGTCAGCAGGCTGTTCTTCCGTTTCTTCTGCGACGTCAGCCCCGCGCCGGACTATCTCTGCGTGCTGAACGTGCAATCCCAGGGGACAACCGGCGGAGCGGTGATTGAATGCTCACCGACCGACATGGCTTCGCGCGGGAACGGTTGTGCCGGCATGGTCCGGATATACTCCCAGGGCTCGCAGGTCAGCCTCGCGGTTCCCCCCCATGCCGCCGGGTCCGTGTTCGAAGCCTGGGACCTGCTGGGACAGAAGATCAACCAGGTGGGCAACAGGCGCACCGGAGTATCGTTCAAACTGGACGATCATGTGCTCGCCCTGTGCAACTGGAGGATGACCGCGGAAGAGGCCCCGCCGGTCGTGCTGATGAACATGCTTGCTCCGGCGGAGATGGCCGAGTTGGCCGAAATCCACGGAGATGAAAACGTCTGTTGTGAACTGAAGCGGGTACTCGCCGCCGAACCGGAGGCCAAAGATATCGTCATCCGGGCCGAGCCTTCCGACGACGCCCAGATCCTGGGGCTGACCCCCTCCCTGAATGCGGCCGAACTGCTGGAGCAGGACGAGGAGGGGTGGAAGCTGGTGAACTACCGCGGCGTTGTCGGCTGGGTGAACGGTTGAGGCTCGACCGAGCGATCGAAGGTATCTACCTGCGCTCACCTGTCTCTGGGCGATACCGGCGGGTGTGAGGGAGTTTTTTCACCGGGGGCGTATGCCATACGCCCCCGGTGGTGTATAGTCGATTTTGGCTGCGCCAAAAGGCAGGAGTTTTGTATCATGTCCCCGGAATCCCTGCTCGACAAGTTGGCGCTCGCTGCGGATCGAGTAAAAAGCCTGCAAAAGCGAAGCTTTGAACAGCTTTTCAGGAGGAATAGAAGGGCGACCGGTATGAGAATAGATCTCGTCGAACTTCGGCGACAGCTTTTCCAGCGCGGCATCGACCATCTTCTTCAACGGCCGCAGCGGATGGCCCTTCGGGACGAAGCCTTCAGGCGAGATGTAGCAAAACATTGATTGTCGCTGATCGGTCTGGCCACGCATAATTTTCTCCTGTTATTTCAGTAATTACACACCGATTCGTATCATAAAAAGGTTGTTTTTACTACTTTGTTTCTGGAGTTTTTCAGCAAACTTATAGAAACCTGCATAGTTTCTAGATATAGAAAAATGATTCTATATATAAGCTTGCTTCTAAATTTTGAAACGATATTCAACCGCTAAATTATGAATAAATATAAAACAGAGGAGGCAAGAATTGTGAAATAGCTGAAAGACTCTTTAGTTCGATGTGAATTAGCATTCACATCCAAGTCCATCATTGTGACGGACAAATAACAAAAGGAGACCACATGAAATCCATTAAACTAATAGTATTACTTGTTTTACTAAGTACCGTCTTCGGCTGTACCAACTTTACTTACAATAACAAAACCTATTCGTCTGCTGCGGATGCCCTTGTAGCTCAAGGTTCTTTTTTGTCGGAAATTGAGTCTAAAATTAGACCATCAACAAAAAGATACAATAAGACCGTTTTGGTGGTCACCCCCTCACGCAAAACATGTGAAGCTTTGGGCGTAACATCCACAGGTCACGCCTCAAGTGAATTGGTAGGATATGTTGCTGATACGCTGACAAATGACTACAGAAAATTTTCGGACTACATTATCAAACGCAAAATGTTTGATTCTGTTAAATCGGCTGTCGATGACTTTCCAAAGGTAGCTGCTGAGGAAGCGAAAAATCAGTATGACGTTGTAGTGTATATGAATCTGATATCACCCAATCAGGCCGGATGGTTTGCCATGACCAAGCCTGATTACAATCCTCAACAAGTAAATTTCAGTACAATAGCTGAACCAGGAGCACCAAAAGTCGAATCTTGGCTCGAAAATTTAGACAAAGTGGTATCTCAATCAAAATAGAAAGAAGACCGACTATGAACCTTTTTTTGAGAATCCTTTTTGGTATTCTAGTTACAGCATCATTATGTTCTTGCATGGCTCACTCTGCAATCAACAGAACTGAAAATTTCCAGAATTCCTGGCCTGCAGTGAACTATGTAACAAATAAACAGGTGATTGTTGAAGTAATTGATTTGAGGCATGATGTCGTTAACAAAAAAGTTGAGCCAACCTATGTTGGTGTTATTAGGGCACAATTTGGAAATCCATGGTCAATGTACACGGAAAGTGGACAACCTTTGGCAGTTGACATTGCAACTGCAATACGAAATGGACTGCTAAGTGCCGGAATCAAGGCAGTTTTGCCAGAACAAATAGCATCAAATCATCTGGCTACAGAGAGAAAATTAACTTTGAAGATATATGATTGGGCGTGCGATACGTACAAAACATCTGATTTTAACTATGATCTTGAAATGCAAGTATCAGATTCAAGCAATACCACCCTTGGAACGTTCAGAGACAGCAGCAAATCTCAAGAGAATGTCACTGTTCAGTCAGTTGTGGACGCAGGTAGGCACGCTCTTACCAAGTTACTGAACAACGATAACATATCAAAAGCTATGAAATGATGGCTACTGTGCAGCCAGATTAAATTGAAAGGGTGTCTGAACCAGGGAAGCCTCTGGGGTCGGAGCCTCTAGGGTCGGGCTTGCTTTGTTGAATAATTTATTTCGGAGGGCACTGGGGTCAGATGTGACATTGGGACATCGATTGATACTCTTCACCCATGGCCCGTAGAGAACGCATCCATTTCCCTGGGTCTCGACGGGCTATCTTCACGAAAGGAAGAACAAGATGAAACCTCAGCTGTTACGGAAGGCCTTTTTCCCGGGAAAATACATCCAGGGCCCCGGCGCCCTCGACCAACTGCCGGAGCTTGTCAGGCTGTTCGGCAGCCGGGGGCTGATCATAGCCTCCCCCACATCCTACGAGAGCATCCTGCCGGCCAGCGGCATCCAGCTGGGTTCCGCGCCCCTGTCCGTCGAGCGTTTCTCCAGGGAGTGCTGCGAAACGGAGCTGGCGCGGCTGGCGGAGATCGTCAGGGGAAAAAAGGTGGACGTGCTCGTCGGCATGGGAGGCGGAAAAGCCATCGACACCGCCAAGATCGCCGCCGACCGCGCCAACATCCCCGTCATTGTCATACCCACCATCGCCTCCACCGATGCCCCCTGCAGCGGCTGCGCCGTGGTGTACTCACAGCAGGGGGTCTTCGAATCGGTGTACTACCAGAAGTCCAACCCGACGGCTGTTCTGGTCGACACGGAAATCATCGTCAAATCGCCGGCGCGCTTCCTGGTTTCGGGCATGGGCGACGCCCTGGCCACATGGTTCGAGGCACGATCGTGCAGCCAGGCCCATTCGCCAAACGTATGCGGCGGTTTGGCAACCCTGGCCGGCCTCAACCTGGCCCGGCTCTGCTACGACACGCTGCTCTCCTACGGCGTTTCAGCCAGGCTCGCCGCCGAACGCCACGTCATAACACCGGCATTGGAGCGCATCGTTGAGGCGAACATCCTGCTGAGCGGGATCGGCTTCGAAAGCGGCGGCCTGGCCACGGCCCATGCCATCCACAACGGGCTGACGGCGCTGGAGGAGACGCATGCCTTCTATCATGGCGAAAAGGTTGCCTTCGGCGTCCTGGCCGGACTCCAGATCACCGATACCCCGCCGGAAGAATCGGAGGCCGCATTCTCGTTCTGCGAGGCGGTCGGTCTTCCCACCACCCTGGCGGATATCGGTCTCGGGGAAGTGGACGAGGCCAGACTCATGGCCGCATCCGAAAAGGCCTGTGCGCCGGAAGAGAGTATCCACAACGAGGCCTGTGGCGTATCGCCGCGCAACATCCTGTACGCCATGGTGGCGGCGGACGCCATCGGGCGTTCCAGGAAGGAAAGGGCACGAAAGGGATAGGATGGGAATGCGCCAGAGGGTGACGTGAAGAGCTCAGGCGCGACAACGTGAACACATACACAAAACAGGGAGAAACGACCATGGGAAACAGTTCGGACAGCAGGATCAGGCAGGAGATCGTGGACTACATGGAACAGACCCGGTGGGCCGAGCTGGCCACGGTGCGGGAGGACGGCACGCCGGTGATCAGGACCATGGGGGCATTTGCCATCAACGACGGCGGCGCCAGGATCTGCTTCGCCACCATGCCGGGCGCGCCCAAGACCCGCCAGATCGCCGGCAACAGCCGGGTCTCCTTCTTCTTCCAACACGAGGGACAGGATTTCATGACCTTCCGCAACGTGGAGGCGCTGGGGGACGCCGCCAGGATCAGCGACGAAGAGCAGATCCGCCGCACCGCGGAGATGATCTCCAGCCGCAGCCCGTTCGTCAGGGAGATGATCGAGAAAAACGGGCTGGGAGCCTTCGAGTTCTACGAGATCAGAGTTACCGAGATCAAGCACCTGGACTTCAGCAAGGGGGTCGGCCCCCAGGCGGTTGAGGTCATCACGCTGTAGACGGAACAAGAGAGGAGAAGCGTGACTCCCGTGTCATGCCTCTCCGCCTCACTCCTCACGCCGCTCCCTGCCGCAACCTGCTGATGTCCCGCGAAGGGGGCTCCCCGAACAACCGGCTGTACTCGCGGCTGAACTGGGAGGGACTCTCATACCCCACCCGGATCGCCGCGCTGGCCGCATCCAGATACTCCGTCAACATCAGCCGCCTGGCCTCCTGCAGACGCAACTGCTTCTGGAACTGTAGCGGGCTCAGGGCGGTCATGGAGCGGAAGTGGTGGTGAAAGGTGGAGGTGCTCATGCGCACATGGGCCGCCAGGTCATCGACCCGCAGCGGTCGATCGTAGTTCCCCTTCAGCCAGTCGATGGCCCGGGCGATCTGGTTGCTCTGGCTTCCGCTGGAGGCGATCCGGCGCAGGCGGGCCCCCTGGTCCCCCACCAGCAGGCGGTAGATGATTTCCCGCTGGATGATCGGCGCCAGGATCGGGATGTCTTGCCGGTCGTCCAGCAGGCCGACCAGCCGCTGCAGGGCTGCCACCAGTGCCGGCGCGACCTCCCCCACCGCCATACCGCGCCCCGCCTGCCCCCCCTGGGGTGGGGGGAGATTGCTGTCCACCATCAGCTGGGACACCTCGCGCAGGTCCAGCTTCAGCCTGAGCCCCAGGTACGGCTTCTCCCTGCTCGCCTCCAGGATCTGCACCACCGTGGGGAGGTGCACGGAGGTGATCAGGTAGTGGCGCGCGTCATAGATGTAGGAATCGTCCCCCACCACGACCCGCTTGGCCCCCTGGGCCACCAGACAGACGCTCGGTTCGTACATGCCGGTGGTCGGCTCGGTCACCTGTTCCCGACGGAAGAGCGACAACCCCGGGACCGGGGTGTCGAAACGTTCCCCCTCACCGGTCCATCGGGCAATACTCTTCGCCAACGCACCAACCACACCATCCAGCTCTTCCCTTCCAACATCCCGTTCAAGCGTTCCTTTTTCCATACCATCCTCCACCTGCATGCTATCCCGCCCCAGCTAGCCTGACAACGTTTTTTCACCCCTTCGCAGGATCGGGCAAGAAATTGAGAGGATCGGTCTACCGGCTTCCCGCACGCAGGGAGTAGGATACAGCCTGTCAACGATGGTATCCAAAAAACAGTGAACCTGGAAACGGCGGTTGGGGGCTGCCGTAGAGAGCGCATCAGGGCTATTTCGTCGTAATTCCGGGTGAAATGGAGCGTCAACAGCCGATACTGTCTGAACCCGTAGGGTGAGTTTATCGGCTGTAGCGAAATGAGCCATGGAATTACAGAAAGAGCCCGTCCGCGCGAACGGAGGCAGCCCCCAACTGCCGCATTCAGGATAAAGGGAGAAAACGATGCAGAAACGCAGATTGGGAAACAGCGGTCTTGAGGTATCGGCACTGGGGCTGGGCTGCATGGGGATGAGCTTCGGCTACGGTCTCCCGAAAGACAGGAAAGAGATGACAGCCCTGCTTCACGCAGCCGTGGAACGGGGGATCACCTTCTTCGACACCGCCGAGGTCTACGGCCCCTTCACCAACGAGGAGCTGCTGGGTGAGGCGCTGGCGCCCCTGCGCCAGACGCTGGTGATCGCCACCAAGTTCGGTTTCGACACCAGCGTCGATCCCCGTTCCATGAAGGGGGAAGGTCCCGCGCTGAACAGCCGGCCGGAGCATATCAGGGCGGTTGCCGAGGCTTCCCTCAAACGGCTCAGGACCGACGTCATCGACCTGTTCTACCAGCACCGGGTCGACCCGGACGTTCCCATCGAGGAGGTAGCCGGCACGGTGGGCGACCTGATCAGGGAGGGGAAGGTCAGACACTTCGGCCTCTCCGAGGCGGGAGCAAAAACCATCCGCCGCGCCCACGCGGTCCAGCCGGTGACGGCGCTGCAAAGCGAGTATTCCCTCTGGTGGCGCCGTCCCGAAGAGGAGATCATCCCGACCCTGGAGGAGCTGGGCATCGGCCTGGTCCCCTACAGCCCGCTGGGCAAGGGGTTCCTGACCGGGAAGATCAACGAGAACACTACCTTCGAGACGGGCGACTTCCGCAACGTCGTCCCCCGCTTCACCCCGGAGGCCATCAAGGCCAACCAGGCCCTGGTGGATCTGCTGGGCAACATGGCGCAACGGAAACAGGCCACACCGGCCCAGATCGCCCTGGCCTGGCTGCTGGCCCGGAAGCCGTGGATCGTGCCGATCCCGGGAACAACCAAGCTGCACCGCCTTGAGGAGAACCTGGGGGCGGTAGCGGTCGAACTCACGGCCGAGGATCTGCGCGACATCGACGATGCAGCGGCCAAGATCAAGCTTGAGGGAGCCCGCTACCCGGAACAACTGGAGCAGCTGACCGGACGGTAATTCCATGTAAAATCGTTATGTTGCGAATAATCCTCCTACAAGCAGTTGAAACTTGGATACATGGGATACACACGGATACAACCAAGCGAACCGGATAAAACGTCATCCATCATCAAGATGCATGCTCCCTTGTATGCCATCATATCGATCTACCTGTGTTTATCCGTATCCATCCGTGGCTACCTGCCGTTTAATGATAATTGCCGCGTAGAGACGCATTGCCATGCGTCTCTACTCATCATGAATGCATTAGGTAAATTGAGGCCGAACATACATTCTGGAGGATACAACAGTGGATAACTTCATCTTCAGCATCCCAACCACCGCATACTTCGGCAAGGGGCAGATCAAAGTTCTCGGTGAAGCCATCAAGGCCCATGGCGGTTCCAAGGTGCTTTTGGCCTATGGCGGCGGCAGCATCAAGAAGAACGGCATCTACGAGGCTGTTCTGGAACAATTGGCCACAGCCGGTCTGTCCCACGTGGAGTTGAGCGGCATCCAGCCCAACCCGCGGGTCGAAAGCGTGGAGCAGGGGATCAAACTCTATCACGAGAACGGCTGCGATTTCATCCTGGGCGTGGGGGGCGGCTCCACCCTGGACGCCTGCAAGGCCATCGCCGCCGGGGTGAAGCATGACGGCCCGGTCACCGATCTCTTTCGGGGAGAGTCCGGTTTGTCGGACATCGACGCGGCGGCCCCCCTGGGGACCATCCTGACCATGGCCGGCACCGGCTCCGAGATGGACATGGGCGGAGTCATCACCGTCGGCGCGGACCACAAGAAAAAGGTGGTGATGCATCCCCTGCTCTATCCCCGGTTCTCCATCCTTGACCCGGAATACACCTTCACCGTGCCGGAATACCACTCCATGGCCGGTGCGGCCGATATCCTCTGCCATCTCATGGAGCAGTATTTCACCCCCGACGGTAGCGCCAGGGTTCAGGACCGCATGAACGAGGGGGTGATGAAGGTTGTGCTGGAGGACGCTCCCAGGATCCTGGCGAACCCGAAGGACTATGACGCCCGGGCCACCATCATGTGGGCCAGCTCCATGGCCCTGGCCGGCTTCCAGCTCGCACTGGGCAAGTCGGCAGTGTCATTCCCGCTCCACGGCATGGGGCACGAGCTTTCCAGCCAGTACGACATGACCCATGGCGTCACCCTGGCGCTGCTGACTCCCGCCTGGATGCGCCACACCATGGCTGCGGCTCCCCAACACCTGCCGCTCTTTGCCAGATTCGGCCGCACTGTCATGGAGGTACGCGAGGAGAACGACGCAAAAGCCGCCGAAGCTGGCGTCAAGGCGCTGGAGGCGTTCTATGCCGCCATAAAGATGCCTGCCAACCTCAGGGAAGCCGGGGTTCGGGAAGAGGACCTGACTCTTATGGCCGGAAAAGCGGTGGAAGACGGCACTCTGGGCGTTCTATCCTCAATAGGCAGGGACGAGGCGCTGCGGATCATGGGTGCGGCTTTCTAAGGTATCATCAGCAAACTGGCTGAAAAAAGCTCGTTTGATATCGTACACACAGGCAGGGATGGTTTCGGGAAGGACAGGGGGGAGACGACTTTTTTCTTAAGATGTCTGCCACCTTTTTGCTCCATCTTGAAATTCCACCTTGAGGTTGTGAAATTTCAAGGATTTGAGTGGCCGTGAACATGTGAGACTGCATGTCACATACTGAAAAGCGGAGCCGTGGACCGAGTGCCTTGTCAACAGCATTGCAAAATTGCATTGTATTTTTGCAATGCTGTTGATATGAATACGGTATGGACAGTGTCAAGCGATCAATACTCGAAACCGTTATCTGCCGCCTGAACCATGAGCAGGTTGTGGCCCTGACCGGCGCGCGCCAGACCGGCAAGACAACGCTCTGCGAAATGCTTCTCCCCGAACGGCTTGACCTTTCATGTACCTACATCTCCTTCGACGACCCCGACGAACGGCTTCGTTTTCAGCGCTCGGCAGTGCAGATCCTGGAAAACATCACGACACCACTGGTGGTGCTTGACGAGGTGCAGAAAATCCCGCAGTTGTTCGACCCGCTGAAGCTGGTGGTGGACCGGGAACGGAAAAAAACTGCCAACGAGCGGAAACACTTCGTTTTGACCGGATCGTCGCACTTGCTGATGATGAAGAACATCCGCGAGACCCTGGCCGGGCGGGTGGCGCTCTGCCAGATGTACCCGTTTTCCCTCTTTGAACTGACCGGCGGCGTCGAACCGCCGCTTCTCTCCCGAATATGGCAGGATCAGGCGCTTTCACCACAGGACGCCGGGCGGCTCCCCCTGGTTTCGCCCCAACAATTGCGTACCCTGCGAGGGGTGCGGGACGAGCATCAGCGATGGGGCGGTTATCCGCCGGTGTGGCAGCGCACGGTAGAAACGGAGCGGCTGAACTGGCTCAGGGATTATCGCAAGACCTATCTGGAGCGGGATATTGCCGATGTGGGGCAGGTGGCGAACATCGATACCTTTGCCCTGGCGCAGAAGCTGTTATGCAGCCGCACCGCAAATCTGTTTTCGATCAGCGAGGTGTCGCGGGATCTGGGAGTGGCGGTCAATACCATCAAGCGCTATCTGGAGCTGCTGACCATGTCGTTTCAGTGCGTACTGCTCCCCCCCTGGCATGAAAATGTCGGCAAGCGGCTGGTGAAGAGTCCGAAACTCTTCTTCCCGGACGTGGGGTTGAACAGGGCTATAGTCGGTGAGCTTTCCATCTGCAGCGGTGCTGCCTACGAAAGCTGGCTTTGCGCCGAACTTTTGAAGTGGAAGCAGCTCCAGCCGGTGGAGCCGGAGCTGTATTTCTACCGTACCGCCGCCGGGCTGGAGGTGGATTTTCTGCTGGCGAGTGAGCGCGGCATCATCCCCATCGAGGCCAAATCATCGGAACGTGTGACCGCAGCAGACGGCAGAAGCGTGGAGACATTCATGGCGGAACATCCGGATGCGGCCAAAGTAGGGTTGGTGGTCTATCCGGGGGATGAGGTCGTCGAATTGCGCCGGAACGTCTGGGGGGTGCCGGACTGGTACCTGCTGGGGGCGTTGTAGCTATTGCCAGCGGTAGAGCCGGGATATGACGATGTAGGAGGCGATAGCGTTTTTCCGGAACAAAGGTTGTCGCGCTTGTTGCCCACGTCGAGCAGGTTTTGAGCGCATTTCTGCAAGCGAGGCTGTATGGAGTTGAGATACGGCTTTTTAGGGGGTGCAGGTTTGCAATCCGTGGGAGAGAGTTGAGTAAGGTGGCTCCGGAGTTACCCATATATGTCAAGATTGCCATCAATGTTGCACGTATTCTTTGGTGATTCTGGCTGCACGTTTCCCGTATCTGAATCACAAAAAATCCACACAACCTCTCTCAATAATTATAAAAATTGACCGCGCCTCACATTCCGTATAGATTGGTAAAGACTTAACAGTGTGGACCGAAAGGTGCCGCCGGAACAGCTCCCAATTTGTATATTGTCCCCGGAATACGACACCGGCTTGTCGGCCTTCGGCCATCGTGTGAATGTGACTGAGGCAGTGGAGAGGACAAAGAAAAATCTCTATCAATCGAACTGGACGCCCTTCTCGGCATCCGTTTATTTATGGTATTAAAAATACATGGGCACTCAAAAAGTAAATACTGCTATAAACAATAATAATTTGCTTCCAGCAATGGGTCCCGTCTTAGCACGTTTTTTTTCAGCCAGCGTTCTTCGGGCACTAGCACAAAGTGGACATTCTGAAATTGCAGGCAGGTTGTCGCAACAGAATAGTCTGTTTGAACAGTTTGGGGCAACTATGCCGGTAGGTGAGTTTTACGATGCTATTTTCAGGCGGCTAGTCAAAGAGTACCGCCACGAATACATTTATAAAAATGCCATTGCCGAAAAGATCCTACTGGGAAAACACAATCTTAAGACGGCATTCATGCTTACTGAGTTCCGTGTTGCGGATTGCAAGGCCGATGCTGTGGTGTTGAACGGTACATCCCATGTGTATGAAATCAAGTCGGAGATGGATAGCTTTGACCGGCTCGACCGGCAATTGGCGGCCTATCGCAGGATGTTCGATTTCATCACAGTCATTACCACGGAACGGCTTTACCAGTCCGTGCTGGAGCGAGTGCCACGCGAAATCGGCATCATGGTTCTCGCTGAAGGGAAATATCAATTCAGAGTGAAGAATTGTCGTCGTGACGCGGTCAGCAACAAAAGTAAAGTTGATCCGTTGGTGATCTTCGATGCATTGCAGCGACGGGAATTCCTGAAAATAATCAAAGACCATTTCAGCGTGTCGTTTACCCATACACCGAACACCCGGATTTATGTCGAGGCACGAAACGTATTCAAGCAGTTGACGCCAGAAGCAGCTCATGATGCTATGGTTGAAGTATTGAAACAGCGCCGTGAAACCCACCGTGTTGCCGATTTTGTCCTTGACGTTCCAGCCAGCCTTAAAGCAGCATCCTTGTCACTCCGTTTAACTCAGGCAGAGCGCAGTCGGTTCGTCGGTCTGCTAAAAAAAGACATTACCTCCGCATTCGCATAACCCCATTAAAGAGGAGCCTGCATGTACTATCCATTTATCCGTGGCAAGCAGTTTGAGCTGGTCATGCTTCGCGAGATGGCCCCTAAGATTGCCGAATGGGGGTTTGTACCGATCATTGAGCCGGTCAAAGGCAATTTCCCGGCGCTTAAACGGGCGCTTGATCAGCTAATCGAGAACAAATGCCGTTTTATCCTGATTGCCAATCCTCAGGTTGGAGAATTGAAGGACGACAGTTCCACACTCATTAATGAGATAGTGGCCGACCACCTGAGTGAATATGAACAATACGCAGTGGGGCTTCTTTTGACAGCTGAGGATTCATTGAATGTTGCAAAAGATTTTTTTAAAACCCATGCGTTAGCGATTGCCGTTATTCACAATGGGTTTTCAGATGGCAAAGGGCTTGTAGAATTAATTGACGAAAAGCAACCTAATATTTCAGAGCATGTTTTTGTCATGCCACATAGCACGTCACTCTATCGTAAGAGATTTAAAGATAGCACGCGAATCTTGGTTGAAGACGGCTTTTTTAGCCGCAACAACCGAGAATATCCCCCATCAGAGCCGTTTTCTGAACTTTATCTGACATATTCCGACCTAAGAGGGGACGGTTTTGGAGATTTCCTGATAGTTGGTATCGACTACAAGGAGGGGGGCGGACCGGCCTATGCTATCGCCATTCACCTTACCTATGCCGATCCCAAAGCCGATGACGCGCTTGCGATTAAACATTATGTATCCGATCAGGTTGACTCCCCCAAAGACCCGGCAGGGAAATTTTTTGAAGCGCTTTCAAAGCTTGCAAAAGATGTCAATAAATCTGGTTCTCCAATTTACAAGTCGCGTGCCGTCAAGGAATATCTTCAGTTGCACAAAGATCAGCATTTCCCCGGGTTGGGGTATGTAAAGAAGCTCTCCATGCAGCACCATATCGAACTAATGGCCCATCTGCTCGATAAGGAGGCGTAACGTGTTTTGCTGCGCCAACTGCTTTGGTGACGATGAATATCTTGTGAAGAAAATTAATGCGCCTCATGCAACTATCGGAAACTGTGATTATTGCCATAGTCAAAATGTTGCTTTAGCTAGCCCATCCGATCTTTTAGATGAATTTGAATTTTTGATGTCTATTTATCAAGAAACTTCAGGCGACAGGGGTAAATGTATCATTGACTGCTTAGTTGCTGATTGGGATATTTTCTCAAGAAGAGACCGATTAACAGGCGTTCAATTACTTGGAACTATCCTGAATGATTCGAGTCTGGACAGAAAATACTTTTCGCCTGTTTCTTTGGCTCAAGTAAGCCCTAAAGAGATGTGGGAGAATTTTCGAAACGAACTGATTTCTCAACATCGGTTTTTACCAGATAACCAACCTGACTCTAAGTACCTTCCTATATTATTTGATTATTTGGTAGAAGAACATGTCTCTGGCCACATTTTCAGGGCACGAATTCAAAACGGTGCAGCCCAATTCAAAAAGAAAGACATGGGGATGCCTCCTCCGAGCCTAGCGCATGCTGGCAGGGCAAACCCAGCTGGCATCCCTTATTTTTATGCTGCCTCAGATTTTGAAACAGCCATTGCTGAAACAAGGCCACATCCAGGCAACAGTGTTAGTATCTGTAAATTCAAAATCATGGATACGTTACAGATATTGAGTCTCATAAATCCTCGTTCCAAAATATCTCCGCTTGAAATTGCATTTCTTCAGGGTGATGAAAAATATCTGTTGAAACTTAGGCATGATGTGGAGTTTTTGTGCCACCTTGGTACGGAACTGTCAAAACCGATAACACCGGATGTGGCAGAATTGGAATACTTGCCTACGCAGTATCTTTGCGAATTGATAAAAAAATCGCACTTCGATGGTGTTAAATTTCAAAGTTCTGTTGGCAATGGCGTGAACTTCACGTTATTTGGTCAATCCAAAGTCAAGGCACTAAGCGTTTTCTCTCACTATGTCAAAGGGCTGGAATATTCGACTGAAAAAATATGAACTGGCGAATCCTCAGAATTCCGGGGAATTACTCGGACAGCATACTTAATTCAAAAGGCGGCCAATCGGCCGCCTTCGTTGTCTCAACCAACCAATACCACGTCCCCTTACCGGTACCATGCTGCTCCAGATACCCCCGCTGAACCAGTTGGCGCAGATGCAGCTTGACCGGATTGCGATTGGCGGCCAGGAGAGTTACGGCATCGGCAATGGTGATCCTGCCACGATCCCTGGAGATGGCCAGCATCTTACAGCTTGACATGGGGAAGTTCCCCGGCAACCGCCTGGAGCCACTCGGCATTACCCCTGATCTTTCCGATCAACTCCCGGGCAAAATCGACTGGTTGGCGATTCAGGAATACTGACAGGGCCTCAGCCATCACTCCTCCCAAGGCTCAACGTTGAGATTGATGCCGAGCATACGACAGACGGTAAGAATGCTGGAGAGCTTGACGTCTCCCCGAGCCGTCTCGATCTTGCCCAGGGTATCGACCGCGACCCCGCAAAATGCCGCCGCCTCGTGCACAGTCAATCCCGATTGGGTCCGGCGGGCACGGACGAACTTCCCCAGGGTCTCGGCATCGAGGGGGCCGCTCTGCACCGGCATTGGCATCGGCTTGATTGTTTTTGGCATTCCACCCTCCGCAAAAATACTGCTTCAGCAGCATATATGACAAAAACGAGCCATGGTCAACAAAAATACTGCCTTGGCAGTATTAAAAGCCCAGGAATACGTCGAGTGACACAAAATACGGCCATAACGGTATTTAACCCCTGAAGCCAGACTGTCTCACATCAACTTTTTGATCCAGAACTGCATGGGGTGATCGCGCCTGACGCCATCGGTCTCACGCCAGACGAAGTTAGTGGCCACCCCCGGGAGCCGCTCGAAGCCGGTACGGCCAAGGAATCTGGTGATGGGGATGTGGTCGGCCGGGCGCAGGGGATGGTCATCGGGCCGCTCGACGGTTGCGCAGGTAAGGCTGCGAAAGCTGCCGAGGGAACGGACGTGGCTTTCCAGCCGGGCAAGCAGCCTTCTCCCCAGTCCCTGACTCCGATAGGCCGGATAGAAGAGCAGTTCCCCGACGTAGTAGAGCTGGTTGAACGGAAACGATGAACCGCTAAAGGCCTCGGGTAACTGGGGATCTTCATGAATCAGCGGCATGCCGGTGGCCGCGCCGACAACGGCAGTTCCATCGTACGCCGGAATGACGCAGGCATCGGGCGCCTCGACATAGGTTCTCAGGTAGGCCAGTTCATCTTCTCTCCGCCCCTGGTACAGGTAGGGATACTCCCGGAATATCTCCAGGCGCAGCGTCGCCAGTTCGTCCAGCAGATCCGCAATCGCTGTTCCGGCCAGCAGTTGCACGGCAATTTCCTGACCACCATTCATTTCGAACCTCCCTGCCGATTCACAATTGTTCAGGTTCAGTGATTTCCTATTCCCCGGAACATTCTGTGACCGGCCATGTTCCGGTCCCGACAGATGCCCAACATGGCACAGGCTTGATGAAAACAACTTGAAGTCAGAGCCTGCGAAGACCAATATATCAACCGGGCTCGCGCATTCCGGCAGCAGGTTCCGACGGAAGGCACACACCGGATCAGGGGCGTCGACCGGCACCATCTTACCAGAAACAGGAGGAGACAGAGCATGGCTTTCGACACGGCATTCGATGAGGGGATCATCCGTTTCACCTTCGACAACAACGGCTACAACTCCATTTCTCCCGAAGTATTGGGGGGACTGCAGGAGGTGATCAACTGCGCCAACGCCGACGACGGGGTGAAGGGGATCATCCTGACGGGACAGGGGCGCATCTTCTCCAGCGGCTACGACCTGGGAACCTTCATCTCCTTCAGGGATACGGAGGAGTGCCTAACCTGGAGCGAGACCAGGGAGGCGTTGATGTACGACTTGTTCACCTGCAAAAAGCCGGTGGTGGCGGCGATCAACGGCCATGCCATGGCAGCAGGACTGATCCTGGCCATGGCCGCGGACTACCGCATCGCCATCAATACCCCCAAGATCCGGATCGGCATGCCGGAGATCAACATCGGCATCCCCTTGAGTAGCAGCGAGGCCGAAATCATGAAGTTCGGGCTCGGCAGCGACAGGAACTACCGCGACCTGATGTTCACCGCTCGCCAGATCAACCCGGAGGAGGCCCTGCAGAAGGGGATCGTGGACGAACTGGTGGCGGACGGCGGGGAGCTGCTGGAGCGGGCCAAAGCCAAGCTGCTCAGCATGATCGACACCCCGGGCAGGGCCTTCATCATGCTCAAACAGGTGGAAAAACGGCATATTGCGGAGTACATCAGCAGCAGCGCTACCAGGTTCGACTGGCAGACCTATGCGGGCTGTTTCTTCCGCGAGCCGGTGGTGGCGGAGATGAAGAAGATCAAGGCATCCATGAAATAGGCGACTGTGACAGCGGCACAAAAACATTGACAGACTCTTCCCGGAGATGGTAAAGAGGCCAAAATTGTTTTATCGATAGACGACAATACTCAACCATCCGCAAGGATGGGGCGGAAAGCCTACGGGTCTTACTGAGACAGCCGGGTTGCCGAAATATCACCGAGATATTTGGCCCCGGCTTTTTTTATTGCCGGGACGATGCGAAGGAGATCGTACCAGCAAAGAGAAGCAATCCGCAATATCACGCAGCGTGCCGCTCCAGCGGCTTGCCTGCGGTTCGTGATACACGATACGACCAAACCATTCGCGAGGATGGGGCGGAAAGCCACGGGTCTTACCGAGACAGCCGGGTTGCCGAAATGTCACAGGATATTCGGTCCCGGTTTTTTTTGTCCGTTACGCACGTCGGTTCCAGCGTCACCCCCACGGGGCGAACAAGGACCGCTTGCTTGCAGAGCCATTCTCGAGAAAGGTGTCGAAAATTTTCATGCGTCCAACTCCCCGCCATACAATGCCGCGCAGCCGCTTCTTCTGGGCAGTGCTCTGCCTGCTGGTCCTGACACTGCAAGGGTGCGCCGTCATGAGGGGGTCCCGGGGGCAATCCGGGCCGCCTCCCCGTGAGGTGCGGAAGGAGATCGAGCGGCACAACTTCCCGGTCCAAAGGGGAGACGACGTGGTGGGCCACATGGCGATGGTCAAGGTCGAGGAGGGGGACACGCTGGCGGATATCGCCCGGCACTTCGGCGTGGGGCTGAATGCCATCAGCGCGGCCAACCCGGGGGTCGATCCCTGGGTGCCCAGGGCCGGGGAACTGATCCTGCTGCCGCTCAGCTTCATCCTTCCGGACGCCCCGAGAAAGGGAATCGTGATCAACCTGGCAACCATGCGGCTCTTTCACTACAAGGGAAACGGCGGCTCGCTGATGGTGTCCACCTACCCGGTGGGCGTGGGCGCGGAAGACCGCCCCACCCCCCAGGGGCCGACACGGGTGGTGCGCAAGACCGCCAGGCCCACCTGGCACGTGCCCGCCTCCATTGCCGAGAGGCACCGCAAGAAAGGGGACATCCTACCCGCGTCCATTCCGCCGGGACCGGACAACCCCCTGGGAGAGTACGCGCTCTACCTGAGCAAGGCGGGATACCTGATTCACGGCACCAACAAGCCGTCCAGCGTCGGGCTCCAGGCAACCAACGGTTGTATGAGACTCTATCCGGAGGACATCAGGACGCTCTTCGGCGAGACCCCGGTGAACACCCCGGTCCTGATCGTGAACCAGCCCTATCTGGTGGGCCGCCGCAACGGAACCCTCTATCTGGAAGCCCATGGCTCTCCGGACACTGCCGACGCCGGCGAGCTGCGCAGAGTGGAAGACAGGCTGCGCACGCTGGAGAAGAAAATCGCCACTCCCCTCGACTGGACCAGGATCAGGGAGGTAGAGGCCCGTTCCCTGGGCATTCCCGTCCCGCTCTCCACAGCGGGACAAGGTGACAACAGCGGGACGTCCGAAGCCGTGGAGCTGGAGCATCCGGGCAACCTGTACGGAAAGCCGCAGATACCTGCCATGAGAAAGGACGCCTGGTATCTCCAGGCAGCCTATATGCGCGATGAGACCGATGCCAGGAGATTGGCCGCCATCATCACACATCAGGGACCACCGATTCCCACCCGGATCGTACCCAAGGATGGCGGCGGCTATCGCGTCATCTCCGGCCCCTTCGCGGATGCCGCCGAGGCCAGGGATGCGGCGAAGCGTATCAGATACGACCTGGAGATAGATACCTTCATATTCGACGCATCCAGGAAGTAGCCCTGTTCCGGAAGCAACCGCCAATGACCCGGCGGCACGGGCCGGCCTTTCACGCCGGTCACCACGGAGGAGAGCGTTTCCATCAACCATGTTTCACCGTTCACACGGAACAACCGGGTGAACCAAACCACAGGAGGTAGAAAAATGAAGAAACATCTCGTATTGTTTTCGTTGATGCTGGTCCTGCCCGCCACACTGATCGGTTGCGCCACAACCGGCGACATGGAACAGATGCAGGCGCAGCAGCGGTTGATCGACGCCAAAGCCGATCAGGCGCTCAAGGATGCGCAGGCTGCCAAAGCGGCGGCCGACGCGGCCAAGGTGCAGGCTGACGAGTCATCGGCCCGCGCCGAAAATGCCATCAAGGCGGCGGAGGAGCGGGAAAGGATCGCCGATGAAAAGGCGAAACAGGCTGACGCAACGTTCCAGAAATCCATGAGGAAGTAATCCCGCCGCGGTTGCGGCGCTCACCAGGGAACGGTAAATGGCAGGGGGGCTCTCCCCCTGCCATTTACTGTCTCAAACGCACCGGCTGGTTGCCCAACACCTATGCCGACGCCGGGAAATGGAGAGGTAGAGCAATGGGAAGAACGGGGAGAAGAGATGATTCCGCGCCTGTCGGGGGCGGTTCGCCCCGGGCAGGCGCCCGAGGGAAGCGGTGGTGGCCGCGAGAGCGGCTGGCCCTGCTGTGCATCCCTGTTCTGGCAGCTGTCGTCCTGCTGTTCGGGGGCGGCAACGTCCGGGAGGGGAACGGAGCGCAGACGAGTTTCAAAGAAGCCAATGCCCTGTTCAACCGGGGTGAGTATGCCGCCGCCCTGAGTAGCTACGGCCAGTTACTGGAGCTGTATCCCGACGAACGGGACAGGGTGCTGTTCGAGATGGGCATCCTCCATTCCCATCCCGGGAACGGGCAGCGGGACTATCAAAAATCACTCGAATGCTTCCAGCAGCTGATCAGGGAGTATCCGCGCAGCCCCTACCGTCGTGACAGCGAGATGATGGTCTTCTCCATCCACAATGTCGCCCTCAAGGACAGGACGATCTCCGCCCAGCAGGCACGGATCGAGTCCCTCCGGCAGGAACTGAGACAGCGGGATGAGGACAATGCCGCTCTGCGGGAAAAACTGCGGTCCCTGGAACGGATGACCATGGAGTTTGCCGTCAGGAAAAGATCCGTGGACAGGATACTGATCGAAAAACGGGAGCGGCGACTGACCCTGCTCTCGAAGGACGAGGTGCTCAAGAGCTACCGGATTGCCCTGGGCGGCAACCCGGACGGCCCCAAGGAGCAGGAGGGGGACAACAAGACTCCCGAGGGATGCTATGTCATCGATGCGAAAAACGGGAAAAGCTCCTACCACCTGGCGCTGCACATCTCCTACCCCAACGAGCATGACCGGATGCGGGCGAAGCAGCGGGGGGTCCCGCCGGGCGGCAATATCATGATCCACGGACTCAAGAACGGCTTCTCCTGGGTCGGCGACTCCCACACGGATACTGACTGGACCAAAGGGTGCATCGCCGTCACTGACGAGGAGATCGAGGAGCTGTACCGGCTGGTGCCGGTCGGCACGGCCGTAGAGATACGGCCGTGATGCAACGGAAGCGGCGCCGTTCCCTGTCACCCGGGCTGAGGAGAGAACGGTCAGGGCCTGGTGACGTTCGGAGGAGCCCCGACCGGGGCCGCCTCCGAACGGTTATTTCCGCGGGATGACGCCCGCTTCAGTTCGTGTGTCCCTCCCCGGTTTCCGTCTGTCGGCTGCGCTCCACCACCTCCCTGAGCCAGGCGATTTCTTCGGGGTTGAACTGTTTCGAGTATTCGGTGCCCACGTTCATGGCGATATGCAGCGGCGGCATGGCGGTAGTCGCCAGCACGTGCCCCGGAACCGGAACCCAGTCGACGGAACGGCCGGACCACTCAGTCAGGCGGGCTTCGCTGCTGAAAATAATAAGGTACTTGGTTCCTTCGGCTTCCAGGACCAACGGCAGCACCCTCTCTTCCGCGCCCGCCTCTTCATCGTCCAGCTCCTTCGGGTCCAGAGTCGGCACGCAGAAGGTCGTGTTCAGGAAGGTGCCGTAAAAAGCCGACTGCGCCTTGGGATCATTCACATCCCGGTGCAGCGCCGCCAGGGCATGATCCAGGGCACTCTCCGCCGGAGAGGCTTCCGTTGCCGCCTCCTCCCAGCGGCGGGTCACTTCGACCAGGTGATAGCCGAACTGGGTCTTGACCGGGCCGAGCAGCGTGTTCACCTCCCCGGTGAAGACCGCCTGATCGAACTCGGGCACCATCTGGCCGGGGTTGAACGTGCCGAGGTTGCCCCCCTCTTGGCCGGACGGGCAGGAGGATTCGCGTTTGGCGACGTCGGCAAAGTCGGCGCCGGCTTCGATCTCGGCCTTGAGTTTCAGGCAGAGGGCTTCGTTGTCTACGAGGATGTGACGGGCAGTAGCGGGCATGGATGCTCCTTGTGTGGGGTGAAAACGATCAGCGATAGTAGCCGAATCGGCCGGCGCTGACAACCGTTATCGGGTGAGCCCGGACCGGCGCGTCGCCGCCACACACGTTTTCCGCAACCGGTTCATCGACCGCGACCCGCACATCCATGATCGCGTGATGCCACCTCCAATCGGCGCTCCTCCCCCCTACTGTTCCAGGCATCTCTTCCCTGCCGCGATTACGGCGCCAATGACGCCCGGAAAGCGCGCCTCCAGGTCATCGACCCGGATGGAGTTGATCAGGACGTTACCCTCCCTCCTGCTGGCAACCACCCCCGATTCCCGCAGTACCTTGAAATGGTGGGACAGAGTCGATTTGGGCATCGGTATTTCGAACGCGCCGCATGCGATTTCCCCCGCCCGTGAGATCTTGACGACGATCTCCAACCGCAGGGGGTCGCTCAAGGCATGGAGGACCCTGGGTAAGGATATCTCGTCCCGCACCGGTTGCCGCATCTCCGTAGTCGTGGCCATGTGTGCTCTCTTCCTTTTATTCCGCATCATACTAGACGACAGGTTGACATGACAATACAGTTCGACTATGTTCGAATAAGTTGTTCGAAAACAATCGAACAACCCGCCCCCTGACACGGACTGTTGGGCGGCAAGCGGCTACCAACCGTTATAAAGGAGAAAAGAACATGAACGTCATCGGAATCAACGGCAGTCCGCGGAAGAAATGGAACACGGCCACCCTGGTCGCCAAGGCGCTGGAAGGGGCCGCGGCGCAAGGGGCAACAACGGAGCTGGTTCATCTGTACGACCTGGAGTTCAAGGGGTGCGTGAGCTGCTTCGCCTGCAAGACCCGGGGAGGGAGGAGCTACGGCACCTGTGTGCTGCGGGACGACCTGGCTCCGGTGCTGGAGAAGATAGCCTCAGCCGACGCCCTGGTCATCGGTTCGCCCATCTACTTCGGGGCCGTTACCGGTGAGACGCGCAGTTTCCTCGAGCGGTTGCTCTTCCCCTACCTCACCTACACCGTCCCCTACGGCACCCTGTTCCCCCGGAAGATCAGGACCGGATTCATCTACACCATGAACGTCACCGAGGAGGTGAGCAGGAAATTCGGCTACGAGCAGCTCTTCGCGACTAACGAGCGCTACGCGCAGTTGCTCCTCGGTCCTGCCGAGACGCTCCGCGCCTTCGACACCTGCCAGGTGGACGATTACTCGAAGGTGGTGATCGAGAGCTTCGACCCGGTTCACAAGGCCAGGCGCCGTACCGAGGTGTTGCCGCTGGAATGTGAACGCGCCTTTGAGCTGGGACGGCGACTGGCCGGGGCCGAGGGTGTGGCGGCGTAGCGAAGTGGCGGGGAGGATCATGGCGATCCTGGAGGGGTAATCGTCCGGTGCTTCAGATGGAACTGCCCGCTTTCGGCGGGCTTTTTCATCTGAAGCGGAGGGCAAAGATTGTATTCGGGAGCCCATGCCCGAAAGGCAAAAAGCCTAACCTGACCCGGGAGGGGTTCCCTAAGAATCCAGGAGAGTTCCGCACGACCCAGAACTGGATCGGCGGCACCATGCCGGGCAATGCCGCTTTTGTGCCGCCGCCCCCCCATGAAGTGCTGCCCTGTCTTGGCGAACTGGAAAAATTCCTCCACGACGAGTCGATTCCGCCACTGCTCAAGGCCGGTCTTGCCCATGCCCAGTTCGAAACCATCCACCCATTCCTGGACGGCAACGGACGCATGGGGCGGCTGCTGATCGCGTTCATCCTCTGCCACGACCAGATACTGGAAAAACCGCTGTTGTATTTGAGCCTCTTCTTCAAGAAGCATCGCCGGGAATACTACGAACGTCTCAACGCCGTCAGGCGTGACGGCGACTGGGAGGGATGGATCAAGTACTACCTGCAGGGTGTCTACGAGAGATATCGAAACAGGCCACCGATGCCGCCAAGGCGATCATGGACCTGCTGGCCGCCGACCGGCAGAAGACGGCCGGGTTGGGGAAAGCGGCGCCAACGGCGCTGGCACTTCTGGAGTTGCTCTACCGCCAGCCCTACGTCACGATTCCGTTTGTGGCACGGCACCTCGGAACAAGTTCACCGGCTGCCGGCAAGGCGGTCAACAATCTGACGTCTCTCGGCATTCTCAAGGAAGTGAGCGGCAAGAAGCGGGACCGGGTCTTTCTCCACGAGTCGTATCTGGCGATCATCAGGGAGGGGACGGAGCTGTACGGATAACCGGAATTCCGGATACCCGCCGGCCACCCGTTCCGCCCCGTGGGTAAAACGGTGCCGCGCCTATCCACCGTGGGCCTCGCGGCCGCTCTTGTGCAGGTAGTAGTCGTAATCCCCCTCGTAGCAGCGCATCTCGCCGTGGTCGATCTCCAGCACCCGGGTGGCCAGGGCACGGAGAAAGTGGCGGTCGTGGCTGACGATCAGCACGGTGCCGGCAAACGCCCGAAGTGCCTCCAGGAGGATCTCCCGGGACTGGATGTCCAGGTGGTTGGTCGGCTCGTCCAGGATCAGGAGATTGAGCGGCCGGCCAAGAAGCGTCGCCAGAACGAGCCGGCTCCGTTCCCCTCCCGAGAGGTTCTCCACCCGCTTGTCCACCGTATCCCCCTGGAAGAGGAAAGCGGCGCAGAGGTTGCGCAGGACGCCGATGCCCGCCTGGGGGAGCGCATCCTGCACCGTCTCGAACACCGTCCTGCGCGGGTCCAGGATCTCCATGGCGTGCTGGCTGAAGTAGCCGGTGAAGACGTTGGCGCCGATGGCCACGCTCCCCGAGGTCGGCTCGGTCTCGCCGGCCAGGCACTTGAGGAAGGTGGATTTCCCGGCGCCGTTCACCCCGACCACCGCCACCTTCTCACCGCGCCGAACGATCCCGGACACGCCGCCGAAGACCGATTTCGTTCCCCCTTCCGGCAGCTGCCACGCCTTGGAGAGCTCAACCATCTTGATCACGTCGTCGCCGCTCCGGGGCGGCTCGGCGAATTCAAATTTGACCGTCTTCTGTTCCTGAGGGATCTCGATCCGCTCGATCTTCTCCAGCTTCTTCACCCGTGACTGTACCTGGGCGGCGTGGGAGGCGCGGGCGGCGAAGCGGGCGATGAACTCCTCCTCCTTGGCCAGCATCTCCTGCTGGCGGCGGTGGCTGGCAAGGAGCTGCTCCCGGCGGATCTCCCGCTCCCGCAGGTAGAAGTCGTAGTTGCCCGAGTAGGTAGTGATGGTCTTGTTGGCCACCTCAACGATGCGGGAGACGGTGCGGTTCATGAACTCCCGGTCGTGGCTGGTCATGAGGAGCATCCCCTTGAACTCGCTGGCCAGCCACTCCTCCAGCCAGATGATGGACTCCACGTCCAGGTGGTTGGTCGGCTCGTCCAGGAGGAGCAGGTCCGGGTTGATGGTGAGGATTTTGGCCAGGGCAATGCGCATCTTCCAGCCGCCGCTGAACGACTCCACCGGACGGTTGTAGGCGTCCGGACCGATGCCCAGGCCGGTGAGCACGGTCTGGGCGCGGCTCTCCAGGTCATAGCCCCCCCGGTGCTCGAACTCCGCCTGGGCCTCGCCGTAGCGCTCCAGAAGGAGCGCCAGGGCGTCGTCCTCCATCGGTTCGCACATCCGCGCCTCCATGTCCCGCAGTTCCTCCCCCAGACGCATGGTGGCCTCGCTGGCCGCCATCACCTCCTCCAGGGCCGTGCGGCCGGCCATATCCCCCACATCCTGGGAAAAGTGGCCGATCACCGTCTTCTTGGGGATGACGATCTCACCGGAGTCGGCCTGCTCCTCGCCGGTGATGAGGCGGAAGATGGTGGACTTGCCGGCGCCGTTGGGGCCGACCAGGCCGGTGCGTGTTTCGGGGAGGATCTGGAAGGAGGCGTTCTGGAAGAGTACCTGGGAGCCGTGCTGGCGGGTGATGTCGACAAGCTGAATCATGACGTGCAATCCTTAGGGGTGAAGAGTCAAAGTCGTGCACTGTACGCGATTCGGGCGATTCCATAAAGGGAAAAGTGATTCCGAAACGATGCGTTCCGCCGAGAGGCGTCGCGACCAGACGGAGGAGTCCCGGTCACGTCCAAAGATGACGGTGCTCATGGTTCTCCGACCGTGCGGAGCGCGCCGGGCTCCCGCACGACCTGTTCCGGGTCGAATCCCAGCCCCTTCACCCGCTCCATGATGGCGGCATAGAGGGTGTCATCCATGACAGGGGTTCGGCTGAGCAGCCAGAGGTACTTCCGGTTGGGGGTTCCCACCACGGCGTACTCGTATGCCGGTCCCAGGTCGATGATCCAGTAGTCGCCCCGGAAGGGCCAGAAGAAGGAGACCTTGAGCCGGGCATTGGTGGCGCTGTCCACCACCCACGCCCGCCCCTTCACCCGACGGGTCCGGCCGTCTCCTGCATCCCGGCAGCTGTTGACCACGTCGATCTCCCCATCCTCCCGCAGCCTGTAACTGGCACTGCTCCCCAGGCACCCTTTCTGAAAGCTGTTGGGATAACGGGCAATCTCGTACCAGATCCCGGTATACCGCATCAGGTCCACCGAGGCCACGGTCCGGAGCGGAGGGATACCTGATATAGCACGGCAGGCAAGGTTTACCGCAAGGATCGTAACGATAAAGAAGACTGCTATTTTCAAAACATTTCTCTCTTTCCGCGCCGCCGGAGTCTGGCGATGCCGGCCCTTTCGATTTCAGCAAGGAATGTGGAGCCGGAATTATCCACCTGCTTCATGCTTTTGTGCCGACGGAGTATGGGGTGCCTGGCTCCGCTTCATCAGGAAATACCCGAGGGTCAAGGCCACGACTATTCCCGCAATCCCCAGGAGGCTCAGGCTGTCGGTCTCTTTCACGTCCAGGATGATCACCTTGCGGGAAATCGCGATGATCGCCACCGAGAGTACCACCTCGTAGTGGGACTGTCCCTGGACCAGGTAGGTCTTCATGACCGTTTCCAGCAGCTCGATTCCGATCAGCACCAGCATGAACAGGCCGAAGATCTCCAGAAGCTGGTCCACGCTGAGGAGTAAATAGGGCTGCTGCATCAGGTCCCTGATGATGAGCCACCCCAGATCAAGGGTGGCAAGGGCCAGCACCAGCGCCATCATGATCATGAGGGCCTGGATCATCAGGTTCTCAAACTTTTTCATGAAAGCAAGCATGTGTCGATCTCCCCCGTCGTCATATGGAACCGAACCAGCGGCTATCCCCCACGCCCTCTGGGCATGTCAGCGCAGCCGACCCCAGATCAGTGCTTCTTTCCCTCTTCCCCGCCATGGCTCCGGTGGTTTCTAAGCCGTTTGTCCAGGGAGATGACCGGCAGAACCACCGCACCCACTCCCATGGCATAGAGCCAGGCCCGGCCGTCAAGGGGGGCCGAACCGAAGACCGCCTGCAAGGGCGGCAGGTAGATGAAGCACGCCTGGAGCAGCAACAGGAAGCCGATGCCGACAAAGATGGCCGGATTGCTGGCGATCCCCTGGGAGAGGAGGGAGTCGCGGAGCGAGCGGCAGTTGAGCAGATAGAAGACCTGGGTAAAGGTGATACTGGTGACGCACATGGTCTGCGCTTCGGCCAGGGCGAGGGCATGGCGGGCCATGGTTACCGGCTCGGGACCGATGAGCCGGAAGTACTCCCAGAGGAAGAGGCCACAGCCTCCCGCGGCCATGAGTGCCGCCACCACGATCAGCCTCGCCACGATGAAGCCGGAAAAGACCGGTTCGCCCACGGGGCGCGGCGTGCGGCGCATGGCGCCCGGTTCCAGTACCTCGAAGGCGAGAGGGATGGACAGGGTGACGCTTGCCACCAGATTGATCCAGAGGGTCTGGCTGGGGGACATGGCCATGAGGAGCTCGGTGCCCCCCTCGACCCGCACCGTGGGGAAGAAGAACATGGCAGCGGAGAGGGTGCAGGCGAGCCCCAGGTTGGTGGGGAGGACAAAGGCCAGGGATCTGACCAGGTTGTCGTAGACCCGGCGCCCCTCTTCCACCGCCGCGGCGATGGAGGCGAAATTGTCGTCCATGAGGACCACCTTGGCCGCCTCCTTGGAGACCGCGGTCCCGGTGATCCCCATGGCCACGCCGATGTCGGCCCGCTTGAGGGCCGGCGCGTCGTTAACCCCGTCACCGGTCATGGCAACCACGTGCTGCCGGGCCTGGAGCGCCTCCACCAGGCGGATCTTGTGCTCCGGGGCCACCCGGGCGAAGACGTTGGTGGCGAGGGCGGCCTCCTGCAACTCAGCGTCGGAGAGTCCGTCCAGATGGCGCCCCGCCATGGCGCTCTGCTCCGGTTGCAGCAGGCCGAGCTGGCGGCCGATTGCTTCAGCCGTCACGGGATGGTCACCGGTGATCATCTTGACGGTGATGCCGGCGCCGTGGCAGACCCGGATGGCATCCATGGCCTCGGTTCGGGGTGGATCGATCATGCAGAGGAGTCCCGCAAAGGAGAGTCCTCCGGTCACCTCCCCGGGAAAGAGCTGGTCCGAGCGGCCGGCGCCCTTCCAGGCGCAGGCGATCACCCGCATCCCCTGACGGCCGTAGGTCTCCATGGCATCCCGGATCCGGTGGCGCTCCGGCTCGGAGAGGGCGCAGCGTTCGACGACGGTCTCCGGCGCCCCCTTGAGGAGGATACGGTGCCCTTGCTCCATCCGGTTCAGGGTGGCCATGAACTTGGTGTCCGACTCGAAGGGGATCACATCCAGGCGCTCGTGGCGCTGCCGAAACTCGTGGGCCACCAGCCCACCCTTTTTGCCGGCAACCACCAGGGCCGCCTCCGTGGGGTCCCCGGTGATGGCCCAGCCATCCCCCTCGGGGCGCAGGGCGGCATCGTTGCAGAGAAGGGCGATGGTCAGCAGGTCGTGGAGCGGCGCCGGGAGCTCCGACAGGCGGATGCCGTCATGTTCGATGTCACCCACCGGCCCGTAGCCAATGCCGGAGAAGCGGTATTCGTGTCCCTCGAGCCATGCCACCTGCACCGTCATCTCGTTGCGGGTGAGGGTGCCGGTCTTGTCAGAGCAGATGACCGAGGTGGAACCGAGGGTTTCCACCGCCGGAAGATGGCGGACCACGGCGTGGCGGTCGGCCATGCGCCGCACACCGACGGCCATGCAGATGGTGATGACCGCCGGCAGCCCCTCGGGGATGGCGGCCACTGCCAGGGAGACGGCGACCATGAGGGCCTCGCCCACCGGGGCATCCTTGATCCAGATGCCGAAGGCGATCAGCACCGCCACCACAATCACCACGGCACCGGTAATCCCACGGCTGACCCGGGCCAGCTGCCGGGTGAGGGGGGTCTCCAGCTGGGTGGTCTGGCTGAGGAGGGCGTTGATCCGTCCCAGTTCGGTGCCGTTTCCCGTGGCGACCACCACCCCCGTTGCAGTCCCCTGCACCACGAGCGTCCCGCTGTAGGCCATGGAAACCCGATCGCCCAGGGGGGCATCGGAGGGAACCGGATCGGCGCGCTTCGCCGCCGGCAGGGACTCGCCCGTCAGGGCCGCCTCCTCCACCAGGAGGTTTTTGACCCGGATGAGACGCAGGTCTGCCGGCACCTTGTCACCGCTCTGGAGCGTCACCAGATCGCCGGGCACCAGGGTGTCGGCGGGAACCGTCAGGGAGTGCTCGTCCCGCAGGACCGTCGCCCCCTCAGGCATCATGGCCGACAGGGCCTCGATGGCCTTGCCGGCCCGGTACTCCTGGATAAAGCCGATGATGGCGTTGATTCCCACCGCACCGAACACCACCGCGGCGTCGGTGGGTTTTTGCAGGGCGAAGGCCAGGGCGCCGGCGGCAATGAGAAGCCAGCCGATGGGATTGTTGAACTGGCGCCAGAGGATCAGCCAGGGGCCGTCGCTCCCTTTCCTGAGGAGGGTGTTGGGGCCGAAGCGCCGAAGCCGTTCGGCCGCCTCGGCGGTCGTCAGCCCGTGACCGGTGCTCTCCAGCCTTGACAGAACCTCCTGCTCCGGGGCGGCGTGCCAGACAAGCCCCTCCGGCTTGGTCGAACTGCTTCTCGATGTGTCGTTGATACTGGTCTGTACGAGCATTCGTCGCCCTCTTTCTCTGTTGATCGTACTTACTGTGGTTGTTGGAAAAACAACCCGTTGACGCTCCTGGGTCGGAAAATGCGGTACGGAGCGGTCAGGTCTGGCCCTTGGTGAATGAGCTCCCTGATGCGTTTCCTTCAAGGGCCGAGCGGTAGACCCGGCCATCCACAGCGCCTGTTTTTAGCGGCACGTCTATATTCGTGCCGTTCCAAGTGCAGAATGCAGTTTATCACGCATCTGCCGCAACCGCCGATTCAATGATGGAGTTTTTCGAGAGAGCGGAGAGGTTTATGTGGTAGTTGTGAGTTCCGTATCTGGTGCGACCACTCGCCAAAAACCGGCGATGCATCCGCCAACCGGTTGACGTGGGCCACATGACTGTTTATGGTGATGCCACAGGCACGGTCCACGGCAGGGAGACGGATCAGCGAAACGGGAGGAACGTGAACAATTGGGTCCGCACCATATCAGAGACAGGGAGCCGTACCGTTGTTCCGGCTTGAACTGCTCATGCTGGCGGGATCGCTCCTGCTCCTCACGGGGATCCTGGCCAGCAAGGTGTCAAGCCGCCTCGGCGTGCCGGCCATGGTGCTGTTCCTGGCGGTGGGCATGCTGGCCGGATCAGAGGGGCCGGGAGGCATCCATTTCGACGACCCGCGCCTGGTGCAGTCACTGGGGGTGTTCGCCCTGGCCTATATCCTCTTCGCCGGAGGACTGGACACCAGCTGGCGCAGCGTCAGGCCGGTTGTTCGGGAAGCCTTGATCCTCTCCACGGCAGGGGTGTTCCTGACAGCAGCCATCGTCGGTCTGTTCGCCCATCTGGCACTCGGTTTTTCCTGGCAGGAGGGGATGCTGCTGGGGGCGATCGTCTCATCCACGGACGCCGCCGCCGTATTCTCGGTACTCAGGTCACGCAACGTCAACCTGCGGGGCAACCTGAAACCGCTCCTGGAACTGGAGTCGGGCAGCAACGATCCCATGGCGGTATTCCTCACCACCGGAACGGTGATGCTCCTGACCCGGCCCGAGATGTCGCCGCTGCTCCTGCTGCCCATGGTTGTCTGGCAGATGGCTGCCGGTGCGGCTCTGGGCTTTCTTCTGGGGAAAGCGGCGCTTCACCTGATCAACACCCTGCGGCTGGAGTACGAGGGGCTCTACTCCGTCCTGACCCTGACCATGGTTCCCCTGATCTACGCCCTGGCCACCCTGGCGCGGGCCAACGGTTTTCTGGCCGTCTATGTGGCCGGCATCCTGCTGGGGAACAGTTCCTTTGTCCAGAAACGCAGCCTGCTCCGCTTTCACGACGGACTTGCCTGGCTGATGCAGATCGCCATGTTCCTGGCCCTCGGCCTTCAGGTGTTCCCCTCCCGGCTGGTGCCGGTGATCGGCGGCGGGCTGGCGACCGCAGCGATCCTGATCTTCGTCGCTCGTCCGGTCAGCGTGTTCGCCGGGCTCTCCATCCGCGGCACATCACTGCGGGAAAAAACCCTCGTCGCATGGGTCGGCCTGCGCGGAGCGGTTCCCATCGTCCTGGCGACCTTTCCTCTTCTGGCAGGCATCGACAAGGCGGAGCTGATCTTCAACACGGTCTTTTTCATCGTCCTCACCTCCGCGCTCCTGCAGGGCTCCTCCATCCCTCTGGCCGCCCGCTGGCTCGGGCTGGAAGCTCCGCCGGCCGCGACAGGCCCGATGGAGCAGGTTTCCGGGGAGCAGTTTGCCACGGGACACCTGCACATCGTCACCATCGCTCCGGGCTCGTCTCTGGAGGGAAAACAGTTGGTGGATCTCCGCCTGCCCCAGGGCGTCATCATAGCCTACATCAAGAGAAACGGCGACTACGTCATTCCGGGCGGCAGCACCAGGATCGCGATCGGCGACCGTCTGAACGTGCTGGCGGACGACACCCTGTTTCCGCAAGTGGAGCGGGAGCTGAACGGGTGAACCCGGTGTCGCACCGGTAACACCGCACGGGCTGCGGAAAAAATGTCGCAGGAGGAGGCGCACCGGCCGGAAACGGGTTACGCATCGCCAACGTCAGATCCGGTCACGAGACCATGGCATGGACAACGGATTGAGCCGATGCTACACTCCGCCGGCAATCAGGCCCAGCCAGGCACTCCCCGCGTAACGGAGTCACCTCCTTGATGAAGCATGCATCTTCCAGCTCCCCGATCTGCCCCGCCAGCCTCCCCCGGCCATGCCGGCGGAACGGAGCAGTGCCATGATACCGCTCCGGGACTACCACCCCACCCGCAGTTTTCCCTTCGCAACGGTCATGCTGATCTCCCTCAACGTCGCCGTATTCCTTCAGGACCGCTTCAGCGGGCACTACCGGCTGGTGCAGGTGGACACCGGCCAGAGGATCGTCCAGGCCAGGGAGTTCGTGGGAGGAATCACGAGCCATTTCTCCCTGGTGCCGGCCCATCTCCTGGCCCACCCGCTCCTGGCCTGGCCGACCATCTTCACCTCCATGTTCCTGCACGGAAACTGGCTGCACATCGGCTCCAACATGCTGTTCCTCTGGGTCTTCGGCGACAACATCGAGGACAGCCTGGGCCGGTTCCGCTTCGTGACCTTCTACTTCCTCTGCGGCCTGGCCGCGGCAATCGCCCAGGTCATGAGCGCGCCACTTTCCACCGTCCCCATGGTGGGAGCCAGCGGCGCCGTGGCCGGGGTGCTGGGGGCCTACCTGCTGCTTTTCCCCAGGAACAGGGTCCTGACCCTGATCCCGATCTTCATCTTCTTCACCACCGTGGAGGTCCCCGCTTGGCTGATCATTGGCTACTGGGCGCTGCTCCAGTTCCTCAACGCATCACTCCTGGAGGGGGGAAGCATGCTGCGGGGGGGTGGGGTGGCCTATTTCGCCCACATCGGCGGATTCGTGGCCGGGATGATTCTGATCATGCTGATGATGGACACGCGGCACCGGAGCAGGAGAAGGTAGGTCAGGGGGCGGCGCGAAAGACTACCGCCACTCGGCGTTCCGTACACGGATATGGCGAGGCGCTACAACGGCACCCTCTCCAGGAAGCGGAGAAAGAGATCCCTGAGCGGCGTCCCCTCAGGCTCGGAGATGGCGTAGGAGACCCGCAGGATCGGCGTAGCGCCCCGCACCAGGCGGGCCAGGTCGATGGGGGTGGCGGCCAGTACCAGGTCGCAGGGAACGGCGGCGATGGTTGCGCTCAGCTCGGCCACCTGCTCGGGGCGGTACCCCAGGGCGGGCAGGACCGGCCCCAGATGGGGATAACGAAGGTAGGCTTCGCCGAGGGAGCCGGCCGCCCAGGGGCGAGGGTCGACGACCTGTGCTGCGCCGTACTGCACCGCAGCGGCCAGCCCGGCGCCGCTGGGCATGGAACCGTGGGTGACCGTTGGCCCGTCCTCCACCACCAGCACCCGCTTCCCCCTGATCCGCTCACCCTGCTCCACCAGCAGCTCCGAGGCGGTCCGTATCATCGTCGCGACCGGATTCACCCGGCGGACCGCCTGCTCCACCGCCTCCACCGCCACCGGCTCGGCTGCATTGACCTTGTTGACCACCACCACCCCCGCCCGCCGCAGGTTCACCTCACCCGGGTACCAGGATATCTCGTGCCCCGGCCGCAACGGGTCCGCTACCACGATCTCCAGGTCGGGCCGGAAGAAGGGGAGGTCGTTGTTGCCGCCATCCCAGATGATGAGCCGCGCCTCCCGCTCTGCCTTGCGCAGGATGTGCCGGTACTCCACGCCGGCATACACCAGGGCGCCCTGGGCCAGGAGATGCTCGTACTCCTCCCGTTCCTCGATGGTGCAGCGGAACCGTTCCAGGTCGGAAGGAGAGGCGAAGCGTTCCACCGCCTGCTCCTCCAGGTCGCCGTAGGGCATGGGGTGGCGCACCACCACCGGCCTGATCCCCCGCTCCTTCAGAAGGTCGCAGAAGTAGCGCACCACCTGGCTCTTGCCGCAGCCGGTCCTGACGGCGCAGACCGAGACCACAGGCCTCCTGCTCCTGAGCATGGTGGCATCGGGTCCGATGAGACGGAAGTCGGCCCCGCAGGCCAGCACCAGGGAGGCGGTGTGCATCAGTTCAACGTGGGAGATGTCGCTGTAGGCGAAGACCACCTGGTCCACCCGGTGACGCCGGATCAGTTCCGGCAGCTCCTCCTCCGGCCGGATTTGGATGCCGCGGGGATAACGGGGGCCGGCCAGGGAAGCGGGGAAGCGACGGTGGGCGATGTAGGGGATCTGGGCGGCGGTGAAGGCCACAACCCGGTAGCCGGGGTTGTCGCGGAAGCAGCAGGAGAAGTTATGGAAGTCCCTCCCCGCGGCCCCCATGATGATCACCCGCCGCGGCCTCATACCGCGCCCCCCAGCCCCTCGTCGATGAGGGAAAGCGCCCGCTCCAGCTCGTCGTCACTCAGGGTGAGCGGCGGCACCAGACGGAGCACGTTCTGGTCCGGTCCGCAGTTGATGAGCAGCAGCCCCCGCTCCCGGCACCAGGACATCAGGCGCTCGCAGACGCCGGCAGCCGGCGTGCCGTCCGGCTCCACCAGCTCCACACCGATCATCAGCCCCATCCCCCGCACATCGCCGATCAGCGGCCGCCGGCCCTGCATCTCCCGCAGCCGCGCCATGGCCCGCTCACCCAACTCGCGGCAGCGGGGAAGGAGTCGCTCGTCGCGGATGGTTTCCATGGTGGCGATGGCCGCGGCGCAGGCAACCGGGTTGCCGCCAAAGGTGGTGCCGTGGGCCCCGCAGGGCCACTGCTCCATGATCCGGCGCCTGGCCACCACCGCCGAGAGAGGAAAACCAGAGGCGATCCCTTTGGCCACGGTCATGACGTCCGGGGTCACCCCGTAGCGCTGGGCCGCGAACCACTCCCCGGTCCGCCCCATGCCGGACTGCACCTCATCGAAGATCAGCAGGCTCCCCTGCTCGTCGCAGAGCCGACGCAGCCGCTCCAGGAACTCAAGCGGCGCCGGGGCATACCCCCCCTCCCCCAGGACCGGCTCAATAAGGATGGCCGCCACCTCCTCCGGCCGGATGAGATGTCTGAGCATCTGCTCCAGGGCCTGGAAGCAGGCCAGGGAGCAGCTCTCGGGCCGGAGCCCCAGAGGGCAGCGAAAGCAGTGGGGATAGGGTGCGTGGAAGACCGAGGGGAGCAGCGGGTGGTAGCGGGAGCGGTAGCGGGCAGAGCTGGTGGTGACCGACACCGCCCCCAGGGTCCGGCCGTGGAAGGCGCCGCTGAAGGCGACGATCCCCTGGCGGCCGGTGACGAAGCGGGCCAGCTTGAGGGCGCCTTCCACCGCCTCGGCGCCGGCGTTGCTGAAGAAGAGCATGTCAAGCCCGTGCGGCGTGACCGAGGTGAGCAGCTCAGCCGCCTCGACGGTGGTGTCGTTGTAGTAGATCCCCCCGGTATGGACGTAGCGCTCCAGCTGGCGGGACACCCGCTCCCGCACCCGGGGATGATCGTGGCCGATGTTCAGCACGGCGATGCCGGTGGCAAAGTCCAGGTAGCGCTTTCCTTCCCGGTCGATGACCCAGCTCCCCTCTCCCCCGCGGATGGCCAGGGGATGGTAGATGTGCAGGGCCGGGGTGAACACCCGCTCCTGGCGGGCGACGATGTCGGCATTTGTGGTCATGGCGGCGGTCCTTTCGGCATGGGTTGGCTGTCTCGCAGCCGGCGCCTCTCCTGCCGGCGCTCTAACTGAAAAAACCATACGCCCCGCCCCCGGGATGTCAAGAAACCGGGACGGCGCCGCCTCCTGCCTCCTGAGTTCCTCCGTCCACCCCCATATCCGCCATGACCTCCCGGAACTCCCGGTCCGGGGGCGCCTCCACGAGCAGCTCCCGCCCCCCGCCATCCATGAGGCGCAGGGAGGCGCAGTGAAGCATCATGCGCGGGGCTGGTTCCCCGCCGTAGGTGGCATCCCCCACGATGGGGAGGCCGCACGATGCCAGGTGCACCCGGATCTGGTGGGTGCGGCCGGTGAGCGGCCTGGCCTCCACCAGGGCATGACCAGGTGAGGTGGCCAGGAGCCGGAAACGGGTCAGGGCCGAACGCCCCCCCTCGACGATGCCGTAGCGGGCGCTGGCCACCTTGCCGATGGAGCCGTCCACCTCCCACTCCTCCCGGGGGGGCGCGCCGCTGACCAGCGCCAGATAGCGCTTCTCCACCTGGCCGTCGTGGAAGCGCTTGGAGAGCCAGGCCGCGGCCCGCTTCTGCTTGGGGAAGAGCATCACCCCGGAGGTCCCCCGGTCCAGGCGGTGGATCACTCGGGCCGGCTCGGTGAGCCCCAGGCTCCGGAAGTGCTCCGCCACCCAGTACTCCAGGGTCCCCTTGAGCTGGTAGGGGGTGCGCTGGGTGTTGATGCCGGCCGGCTTGTTCAGGGCCACCAACTCGGCGTCCTCATGGAGCAGCGCCTCCCGGGGCAGTTCCAGCTCGCGGAAGCGCCCCGGCTCCATCACCCCCACCTCGATGGTGTCGCCGCTCTTCACCGTGCGCGAGGCGACCCGCACCATGCCGCCGTTCAGGCTGCATCCACCCCGGTCGATGATCCGCCGCGCCTCGGACCTGCTCACCCGGTCGCAGAGGAGCGACACCGCCTCGTCCAGCCGCCGGCCGGAGATATCTTCGTTGACTGTTTTCCTGACTATCATGCCCCGTTTCTACCCTCTGGCGACGGAGGATGCAAACGAATTTCGCGGTGGCGAAACAGGGGCATATCTGCTATCGTGCCCAACCATGTCCCGACCAGCCACACCCACAAGCCCGCTGCTGCGCGGCCCGACCAGCCTCGCTCACCTGCTCATGGAGCGTTTCCTCAGCCCCGGCGACAGGGCGGTGGACGCCACCTGCGGCAACGGTCACGACACGCTGCTGCTTGCCCGGCTGGTGGGACCGGAGGGGCGCGTCTGGGCCTTCGACATCCAGGAGAAGGCCCTGGAGGCCACCCGCACAAGGCTGGAGCAGGCGGGCCTGGCCGAACAGGTGGATCTGCTCCTGGCCGGGCACGAGACCATGGCCGACCACATCCCCTCCCCGGTCAACGGGATGCTCTTCAACCTGGGGTACCTCCCCGGCGGCGACCGGAACCTCATCACCCGGACGGAGACCACCCGGACGGCCCTGGAGCACGCGCTGTCCCTGCTCCTCCCCGGCGGCGTCCTGGCCGTTACCGCCTACCCCGGTCACGAGGGGGGCAACGATGAGGAGACGATGCTGATGGAATGGGCCGCCGCCCTCCCCCAGCGTTCGTTCCACGTCTGGAGCATGGGGCAGCCCAACACCCCCGCCGACGCCCCCCACCTGGTCCTGGTCCAGAGGTGTTCCTGATGCTGCGCACTCTGCTCCCGTTCCTGGTCACGCTGCCGGCCCTGGCCTACTGCCTGCTCTCCCTGGTCTGCGGGCGCCGCTATTTCCGTTCCCCCCGCCGCCCCTGCTGCTCCGCGCCCCCGGCTGTATCGATCCTCAAGCCGGTCAAGGGGATGGATCAGGAGAGCTACGAAAACTTCGCTTCCTTCTGTTGCCAGGAGTATGCCGGGGAGATACAGCTGCTCTTTGCCGTGGCATCGGCCGAGGATCCGGCCATCCCGGTGATCCGCCGGCTGATGGCCGATTACCCGGACCGAGATATTTCCTTAAACGTCAACCCGGCCATCCACGGTCCCAACTACAAGGTCTCCAACCTGATCAACGCCTTCCCCAAGGCAAAACACGACATCGTCATCGTCTGCGACAGCGACATCCGGGTCTCACCCGGCTACCTTTCATCGGTCTGCTCCCACTTCCGCGACCCGAGGGTCGGTCTGGTGACCTCACTCTACCGCACCTCGCAGGTGCACGGCATCGCCACCGCCATGGAGGCCACCGGTTTCACCACCGAGATGATTCCCAACGTTATGGTGGCGTTGCAGCTGGAGGGGCTCTCCTTCGCCCTGGGCGCCTCCATGGCGGTCCGGCGCGAGGCGCTCCTCTCCATGGGTGGGTTCGAGGCGCTGGCCGACTATCTGGCGGACGATTACCAGCTGGGCAACAAGATCCACCGCATGGGGTGGCGCATCGCCCTGGACGACTGCTTCGTGGAGAGCATGGTCGCGGCGGAAAACCTGGCGACCACCTTCAGCCGGCAGCTGCGCTGGGCCCGCACCATGCGGGTCAGCCGCCCCGGGGGGTACCTGGCCTCCGGCATCACCCTCCCCTTCCCGACGGCCCTGCTGGCGACCATGATCGCCCCCTCGCCCGGTGTCGCCCTTTCGGCAACGGGACTGCTCTACCTGGTACGGCTCAGTGTCGCCACCATCTTCAGCCGCGGCCTCGTTCGGGACAACCTGCTCCCGTGCTGGCTCTGGCTGATCCCCCCGAGGGACATGCTGTCGTTTTTCAGCTGGGCGCTCTCCTTCCTGGGCAACCGGGTGGAGTGGCGCGGCAGCCGCTTCCTGCTGAAACCGGGGGGCAAACTGGAGGAGCTGGTCTGATGCGACACGGGGTCCGAGGCCCGTCCAGAGCCCTTTTCCACTTTACTTTTACTAAAAGCGTGCAGTATAAACATAGGTCGCACAACCATCGAGGTACTACGTTTTGTCTTCACTGATTCAGGCAATAGGCCACAGGACCGTTTGTTCCCTGCGCATGCTGGGAAGATTGGGGTGGTTCCTGATCCACTCCCTGACCACCATGATCCGTACACCGGGAAACCCGGTGCATGTCCTCAAGCAGCTCTCCTTCATCGGCGCCAAATCCCTCTTCGTCATCTTCCTGACCGCGGCCTTCACCGGCATGGTGCTGGGGCTTCAGGGGTACTACACCCTGACCAAATTCGGTTCCGAGGGAATGCTGGGGACGGCGGTGGCCCTCTCACTCATCCGCGAGCTGGGACCGGTGCTTACGGCGTTGATGGTCACCGGCCGGGCCGGCAGCGCCATCACCGCTGAGATCGGCATCATGCGCATCACCGAGCAGATCGACGCCCTGGAGACCATGGCCCTTGACCCGTTCAAGTATCTGATCGTTCCCAAGCTGATCGCCGCTATGATCGCCCTGCCGCTCCTCTGCGCCATCTTCGACACGGTGGGGATCTTCGGCGGCTGGCTGGTGGGGGTCAAACTGCTGGGGGTCAATCAGGGGGCCTACTTCTACGAGATGGAAAAATCGGTGGTCTGGCGCGACGTTTATTCCGGTTTTGCCAAGTCCTTTTCCTTTGGCGTGATCATCGCCTGGATCGGGTGCTACAAGGGATACTTCGCCGGCCACGGTGCCGAAGGGGTCTCCCGGGCCACCACCGAGGCGGTGGTGCTCACCTCGGTGCTGATCCTGATCTGGGACTACTTCCTCACATCGGTGCTCTTGTGATCAGACTGACCAACGTACATAAGTCCTTCGGTTCCCAAACGGTCCTGAACGGCCTGGATCTCACCATCCCCGCCGGAGAAATTACCGCCATCATCGGCCCCAGCGGCGAAGGCAAGAGCGTGCTGATCAAGCACATGATCGGCCTTCTGAAACCGGACAGCGGCAACGTGGAAGTGGATGGCGAGAGCATCCTGGGCTTGCGCCGCAGCCAGATGAACCACGTGCGCGAGAAGTTCGGCATGCTCTTCCAGGGAGCGGCACTGTTCGACTCCATGAACGTCTTCGAGAACGTGGCCTTCCCCCTGCGGGAGAAAACCAGGCTTTCCAAGGAAGAGATCCGGATGCGGGTGCTCTCTGCCCTGGAGGATGTGGGCCTGAAGAACGTGGAGCGCAAATTCACCGACGAGTTGTCAGGGGGCATGAAAAAGCGGGTGGGACTGGCCCGGGCGCTGCTGCTCAACCCCAAGATCATCCTCTTCGACGAGCCGACCACCGGGCTGGACCCGATCATCAAGCGTGCCATCCACCAGCTGATCAGCGACACCCACGCCAGGTTCGGCTTCACCGCCGTGATCGTCTCCCACGAAATTCCGGAAATTTTCGACTTCGCCCAGAATGTGGCCATGCTCTACAAGGGCAAGATCCTGCAGTTCGGGACCTCCGGCGAGATCAGGAACTCCACCCATCCGGTGGTGAGGCAGTTCATCAGCGGCGACTTGGACGGCCCCATTCAGCTGGTATAATTCTCAGATTCCATGGACAAGGTGTGTATATGAATACGGCAAAACTGGAAATGGCGGTCGGTGTCTTTATGCTCGTCGGCATACTCTGCCTGGGGTACATCTCCATCAAACTGGGTAAAATGGAGATCCTGGGAGGCAACTATTACACCATATCAGCCAGCTTCGATTCGGTGTCGGGGCTCAAGCCGGGCGCGGGCATCGAAGTGGCCGGCGTGGAGGTGGGGAAGGTCGAGCGCATCACCCTTGATCCCCAGAGCCCGGACCGCGCCCTGGCGTACATGAAAATCAAGAGCGACGTCAAAATATCGGACGACGTGATCGCTTCGGTGCGCACCAGCGGCATCATCGGCGACAAGTTCATCAAGCTCAAACCGGGCGGCTCAGAGACCTACCTGAAGAGCAACGACAGGATTCTGGAAACCGAATCAGCCATCGACATCGAGGAACTGGTCAGCAAATTCATCCACGGCAAGGTGGAATAGCAGCCTGGGGCCGGACGCAGCCGGACGCCCAGCCGGAAAGAGGACAGAAGACATGATCGCTAAAAAACTGTGTGGAGTGCTGCTCGCCGCGGCCATGCTGCTGCCGGGCGCCGCCCAGGCCGACGGCTCACCCGACCAGGCCGCCATTGCAACAACGGCCAGCAAAGCCGCCCCGGAGGCATCACGGGCAGAGCAATCGACTGGAGCCGAGGCCACCCTCCCCACCGGGGAGGACACGGATGACGAGTACAACAACGGCGTCGAAGAGGTAACCATCGCCGACCCGATCGAGCCGCTGAACCGCGCCATGTTCACCTTCAACGACAAGCTCTACTTCTGGGTGCTCAAGCCCGCCGCCAAGGGCTACAACTACGTCGTCCCGGAACCGGCGCGCGTCTCGGTGCGCAACTTTTTCCATAACGTCAAGGCGCCGATCCGGTTCGTCAACACCCTCCTGCAGGGCAAGTTCGAGGGCGCCAGCACCGAGCTGGCCCGCTTCGGCATCAACAGCACCATCGGCCTGGCTGGCTTTTTCGATGTCGCCACGAGTCATTTCGAACTTCCTTCCTATGACGAGGATTTCGGCCAGACCCTGGGGTTCTACGGCATGGGGGGCATGATGTACATCGTCTGGCCGTTCCTGGGCCCGTCAACAGTGCGCGACTCCATCGGCATGGTTGGTGATTCCGCGGCGAGCCCCGCCGGGTATTTCATCCCCGTGGCAGCCACCCTTGGCGCAAAGGCATACGAAACCCTCAACAAGACTTCCCTGGAACTGGGAACCTATGAAGACATCATCGCCGCCTCGGTCGAGCCCTACGTCGGCGTGAGAGACGGTTTCATCCAGCTCCGCAACAAACAGATCAACAAGTAATCCACAGGAGGAATTATCCATGCTGCAACGTACGATCCTCATACTGCTGGCGCTCTGCTTCGCCGCCACCCAGGCTCTGGCCACTCCCACCGACGACGTCAGAACCACCGTCGACCAGGTGATCCGCATTGTTTCCGACAAAAACCTGAAGCACAACGATCACAAACGCCGCCAGGAGCTGAAGAAATCCATCAGCATGGTCTTCGACTACAGTGAGATGGCCAAGCGTTCCCTGGGCAAGCACTGGAACGCCCGCAGCCAGGCGGAACGGAACCAGTTCTCCGACCTGTTCGCCAATTTGCTGGAAAAGACCTACGCCAACAAGATCGAGTCTTACAACAATGAAAAAGTGATCTACCTCAAAGAGAATATCGCCGGCAACCGGGCCGAGGTAAAATCAAAAGTCGTTACAGCGAAACGGGATGAGTACACCATGGACTACCGCCTGCTCAACAAGGGGGGAAAATGGATGGTGTATGACGTCGTCATCGAGGGGGTCAGCCTCGTCTCAAATTATCGCAGTCAATTCAACAAGATAATAACAGCAAACGGCTACGACGACCTGGTCAGGAAGCTCCAGGGAAAATCCGGCGACTTGCACGCCCCCCAGGTGAATTAATTTCTTGACACCCGGTTTCACCCTATGTTAAACGACGTTTGCAGCAAGTTTCGGAAGTTACTGCAGAACGTTGAAGAACCAGTGTTATATTCGGCTTTGCGGTTTTCCTGCACCAGACTCCGGAAACTTTGGCGGTAGTACCACACACATGTTCCGGCATGGATCCGGAGAAAAAGGAGGTAGGAGAGATGGCAAAGGGTAAGGTTAAATGGTTCAACGATACGAAGGGTTTCGGCTTTATCGAGCAGGAAGGTGGCGAAGATGTTTTCGTGCACTTCTCCGCTATCCAGGGTGAAGGTTTCAAAACCCTCTCCGAAGGAGACGAAGTGACCTTCGACATCACCCAGGGTCCCAAGGGTCTTCAGTCCGCCAACGTGGTAAAAGTCCGCTAATCCTTTCACATCTTCAAGACCCAAAAAATCCGCTGAGCGATCAGCGGGTTTTTTTTGTCCCTTTTCCACGCCCACCCTGCTTCCCGCACCTCCCCGAGTCCGCCCGTTTCCCGTTTTCCCTGGCGGGAGCCGTCAGAACTCCCACAAGATCCTCGCGTCCCAGCCTTTGCAGCGCCTCACGGACCCTGGCCCGCTCCCCGGGGAACTGGCTGAGCAGCAGCGCCTTCTGGAGCCCCTTTTCCCGGTCGGTTGTGGCAACATACACCTGCTCGCCGCTGTCCGGATCAATGCCGCTGTAGTACATGCAGGTAGAGCGGGTGCCGGGGGTCGGGGTAAAGTCCTGTACCTGCTCAACCCGCAGCCCCAATCCGCGCAGAATCAGGGCCAGTTCCAGCATGTCCGCCAGGGTGCAGCCGGGGTGGCCGGAGATGAGATAGGGGACGACGTGCTGGCGCTTGCCGAGACGGGCGCTCTCCTGCCTGAAGCGGGCGAGGAAACGCTCGAACAGCGCCCTGCCCGGCTTGCGCATCAGCAGCGTAATCGCCTCCACCAGATGTTCAGGTGCCACCTTGAGCAATCCCCCCACGTGATGGGCAAGCAACTCCCGGAAATAGCCCGGCTGTGCTTCCAGCAGATCGTAGCGTACTCCGGATGCTACCGCCACCTGACGAACCCCGGCGCAGGCGCTGACCGCGCGCAGCAATGCCACTGCACGGCGGTCGTCCTGCTTCAGATTGCGGCAGGGGCGGGGAACAAGACAGCTCTCCCTGCGACAGGTCGCCATCTTCCGGGGAGCGGCGCAGGAGAGGCCGTACATGTTGGCGGTTGGTCCGCCCACATCGCTGATGCTCCCCCGGAACCACGGCATGCGGGTCAGGCCGCGAACCTCGTTTACCACGGACTCATGACTGCGGGACTGGATGAGCTTCCCCTGGTGCATGGCAATGGCGCAGAAGGAACAGCCGCCGAAGCAACCGCGATGGCTGGTGATGGAACACCGGATCTGTTCCCAGGCCGGAATCGGCTCGACGTAGGATGGATGGGGCGCCTTCCGGAAGGGAAGCGCGTAGACAGCGTCCATCTCAGCCTCCTCCAGCGGCAGAGGAGGGGGAGCGCAGACCAGCAGACGGTCGCCGTGACGCTGGACAATGGTCCTGCCACACAGGGGGTTCAGCTCCCGACTCGTCAGACGAAAGGCGTGGGCGAACTTCAGTCGGTCAGACACACACTCCTCGAAGGAAGGGATCTCCAGCCGCTCCCCTCCCTGGTCGCAGCCCCTCTCGATCCAGCAGGTGCCGCGCACGCCGCGAATGGCGGCCAGGGGTTCCCCCCGAGCCATGCGGTGCGCCAGCTCAAGGATCGGGCGTTCGGCCATGCCGTACAGCAGCAGGTCGGCTTTGGCGTCGAAAATCAGGGAGCGGCGGAGGCGGTCCTCCCAGTAGTCATAGTGGACGAAGCGCCGCAACGAAGCCTCGATGCCGCCGATAATCACCGGCACGTCCCGGTATGCCTCTTTCAGGCGTCCGGCATAGACCAGGGTGGCCCGGTTGGGACGGGCGCCGTGGCGGTTGCCCGGGGTGTAGGCATCATCATGGCGCAGCTTGCGGGCCGGAGTGTAATGGGCCACCATGGAATCCATAGCACCTGCCGATGCGGCGAAGAAGAGCCGCGGTCTGCCCAGGACCGTGAACGGCTCGGGCGAACGCCAGTCCGGCTGGGCGATGATCCCCACCCGGAAGCCGTGCCGCTCCAGCCAGCGTGCCAGGAGCGACACGCCAAAGGAGGGGTGGTCCACATAGGCATCGCCGTTGACAAAGATGACGTCCAGCTGGTCCCAGCCGCGCTGGTCCATCTCTTTCCTGCTTGTAGGTATGAATGACATGGGTTCCTCAGAGTGCTTTCCGATTCGAAGACAGGCCCGGCATGCAGGCCGTTGAAGCGCAGCCTCAAGAACGGTACAGAGAGCGACCAGGCATGGCAAGCACGGCGGCCTCAACCAAAGAACGCCCCGCGCCGGAAAGCGCGGGGCGTTGTCAGGACTCCAGCAAGGAGCCGGATACGGACGGGGAGAGGCCGCTACGCGGCGCGGCTCAACCGTCAGAAACGGTGTTGGAGACCGCTGGGATCAGGGATTTCCAGTTCCTTACGGAATTTTAGTTTGCCTTCTCCCCTGTTGTTAAGGTACTTGGCCAGTTCCAGGTCAACCTTGGCCGGCACGCTCACCCCTGCCTGGGCCAGTGCTTGGCGGAGAAAGGCTTCGGCCTTGGTGGCAAAGGCGATGGAGTCTCCCAGAACACGCATCGATTCGGTCGGATTGTGGAAGCCGATCGAGTTTTCGGCGCCGATGAAGATGCAGCGGTAGAAGGCCTCCTCGTAATACTCCTTGGCCATGGCATAGAGCGATGCGTCGATGTTCTTGCCCGCCGCCTGGACAGCGTGAACCTTCTCGAACAGCTTAGCCACGGTAGCGGTCGCATAGCCGGCGCGAAGCTGCAGGGACACGGTTCTGTCCTGAATTGCTATGATCTGCTCCTTGAGCCATTCCTGGCTTTCGCCATGACACTGAATACAGCCCTTGAGTCCATTTTTCAACGGACTGGTTATGCGGTGATCGGAAGCCTTATGAACACCGACCTTGGTGAAGGGCATGTGGCAGTCGGCGCAGGAAGCCCCTCCTTTCCAGTGCACGCTGTTGTTGGAATAAAGTTCGTATTCGGGATGGCGGATAAAGCCCAACTTGAAACCGGTTACGGTCTGCTTCCACTCCAGATAGGAGGGATCGCTCTTGATCTTCGCAATGATGTTTTCGATAGTGATGTTGCCCGGCTTGCTTCCCTGCCAGGGGAAGAACAGGCCGACCGACTTCATCTCCTTGTCCTTCGGAATCACGTAGGTGACATGACACTGGGCACACACCAATGTACGCTTCGACTGGTGATCCAGCTTGGCCGTATCCACCCCCATGCCGCGCAACGCGGCGCCGAGAGTGAAGTCACGCGACAAGGTCAACGACATGTCCCGGTTGTTGTGGCAGTCGATGCAGGCAACGCTGAGTATGGCGTGCTTCTGGTCGGGAACCCTGGCCAGGACCTCCTTGTAGGGAGTCTTGAAATAGTCGGCCCCCATGGTCTTCATAAGGTAGTTGGCGTAGGGAGTCTTGCAGGTGAGGCAGACACCACCGGCTTTGAGGCGTGAGGAGTCGATCTCCAGCTGGTCCTGCACCATATAGGCGTGGCCACGCGGTTCGTTGTAGCCGACCCCGAAGCCCCACCCGTTAAAGAGCAGCGCCAGATAGGGGTATTCGGAGAGTTTGTCCACCAGCGCCTTGGGATCGTCGTTCCCCTTCTTGTACTTGCTCAATCCGGGAGAATCGGGCGGCTCGGCGGTCTTTTTCCACATTTCATATTCCACCGGGTAGGCCTTGCCCCATTCGGCCGGATCGATCGTGCCGTCGGCGATCCGCACCGGCTTGACCTGCTCGGCCTTCTGGGGAGCGCAGCCGGCGGCGAGCAGCCACACACACGCAACGACAACGACACACACAACGGTCCTTATTCTCATCGCAATACCCCCTTTTGACTGAATTCAGCGCGTTACCCGTGCTCCGCTACGCAGATGGGTGATGCCTCGATGGCAGCTCCAACAATGCCGTTCGGTGTTGATGGGCGAGACCAGCTCTTCATGACACCTGATGCAGTTAGCCTGGAGCACCTTGGTTCCATGGCGTGACAGCCTGATCCGTTCCGGAATGTGGCCTGAGTAGAAGAAGATCACATCCTTCATGCCATCGATGGACTTCCAGATGTAATGGCTCGCCAGGTTTTCGTTGGGAAGATGGCAGTCCACGCAACGAAATCTGCGGTGCGCTCCCGAACGTAAAAAAGCGGTATACTGGCTTTCCATGACATGACAGCTGGCACAGAAGTCGGGGGATTCGGATTTTGCCAACAGTCCCGGAGGTCCCAGCAGCAGAAAAGCCGCGGCCAGCAACGTTGACACTCCCGTCAGGCCCAGTATTATCGCCCGCTTCTTGTTCAGCCGGTTCAGCATCATGCTACCTCCTCCGTAACCGGATCACTACACTCCATCACATGCGTCACAGCCAGCCCCGGCGGCAACGATGCTCATAACTGTATCACAAACGAACCGCTTTTCAGCAGACGGGACAGCGGAGTTTTTCCTCCCTGCCCTGCCCATATCCCTGACTGAGCCGAACGAAAGTTGTGCGGCGACATGAAGGTAAACAGGGCACGCAGACTTTCCTTGATCAAAATCAATTTTTTGCGAAAAAATATGATGCCCCCCTGTGCGTTCCCTCAATGGATGACAGGCTGAGCGCAAATGAGGCACTGGACAGCGTCGCTGCTTTCGCGGGCATCCGTCGGCCGGCACAGCCACCATGCCGTCGAGCCTCTGCTTTCCCCAAAAAGCAGGGGCTTGCATCGTTCTATGCAAGCCCCCCAACCGGCTGACAGCAACCTCCACAGACCGAAGAGCACCCATCACCAAGCACCTGATCAGACGCGACCCAGCATGATACCGGCAGCCAGTGAACAGAGCACGATCAGGCAGAACAGGGAAAAAAGCCAGTCCCGTTGCCGCACGAAGACCAGTCCGGCAACCAGAACGCGCATGACCGGTGTCCCCAGGAGCACAACCAAGCCGGCCGTAATCAGTCGGGGCGCCCAATTTGCACCTGCCAGCAGCATGGCGCCGATTCCGGTTGCCAGCAGGAAGGCGGCGATGACGGTGCCGATGCGCAACAGGCGGGCCAGAACTATTTCAATCGGCTCCCCGGTGGTCTTATCGTTCCGTTCGGCAGCCATCATTTCCAGATCCCCCTGTACACCATCATGATGGCAGTGTAGGCAATCAACGGGATAAACAGCTTGCGAATGGTCTTCGTGTTCATTCGCACCATCAGCCTGGCTCCCACCAGCGCCCCCAGCAGAACTCCCAGCACGACGGGGCCGGCAATCAGCGGATTAACGTCACCACGGGCAAAGTAGACCACCGCCCCGGAGGCAGCCGTTACGCCGATCATGAAGTTTGAGGTGGCGGTCGAGGCCTTGAACGGCATGCGCATCACCTGTTCCATCGCCGGCACCTTGAAGATGCCGGCCCCGATTCCCAGCGTACCGGCCGCGGCACCTGAAAAATACATCAGGATCAGGCCAGGAATGCTCCGGGTAACCTGATAGGTGACCTGGGTGTCCAGGGACTGGTCGTGGTAGGAGCCGCCAAGCCCCAGTCGTCGTGACACCCTATCGGGGGTCACCTCGCCCGGCAGTTCCTGTTTACGGGCCTTGAACATATTGAACCCGGAGTAGGCGAGCAGCAGACCGAACATGATGAACAGCAGACGCTGGTTGAGGTAGCCGGCCACCAGGGCACCGCTCAATGCTCCGGCAGCAGTCCCCATCTCCAGCCACATGGCGACCCTCACGTTGGACAACCGGTCGTGCAGATAGGCCACTGCCGCGCCGGTCGAGGTGGCAATGATGGACACGGTCGAGGCAGCCACCGCGGAACGCATCGGTACATCGAACAGCAGGGTCAGGGCCGGCACGATGATGATCCCCCCCCCCAGCCCCAGGATGGAACCGACAACGCCGGCCGCGATGGCGATCAGAAAAATTTCCAACGTAGTAGTAATCATGCCTGTGAACGACCTCTCTTTAGTTCCACTTCGTATTCATAGCGATCAGAGCGATAGAGCGTTCTGAACCAGACCAGCGGACGACTCTCGGCACCGTAGATAACCCTCTTGACACAGAGCACCGGATCACCCGGTCGAATCCCCAGCAGCTGCGCTTCCTCCGGCCCGGCGCTTGTGGCACCGATCCGCTGCCTGCCACGAAGGGGGAAGATTCCGTTACGCGTCAGCAGCAGCGCCATGCCGTGTTGTTTCACAATGTCTTCGGTCAGCTCTATTTCCAGGTCGCGGGGCAGCCACACGGTGGAAAGCATGAGCGGCTGCCGATCCACGGTAACCAGGCGGTACAGATACCACCCCTGGGCGATAGGAGTCCGCTCCAGGGCTTCCGCCACCTCAACGGTCAGCGGCCTGGTTTCCAGCACCAGCACCCGAACCTGAGGATTGAGTCCGCGCAACTGCAACTCTTCAAGGTGGCCGGTCAGATTGGCAAGGGATTCGGTTATGGGGCGATCCTGCGCGCCGGCGACAAACGTTCCCTTACCATGCTTCCGATAGAGCAGACCGGCGGCCACAAGATTTGCAAGGGCCTGGCGGATCGTGATCCTGCTGACCCCGTACTGCTCCACAAGCACCCGTTCGGGAGGAATCGCCTCTCCGGCCTTCCACGTGCCGTTGCCGATATCCTCCCTGAGGTGGCTTTCGACCTGGTGATACAAGGGCATACGGTTTTCCGGGTCCAGCATAGGTTCCCCCGAGATCTCAAGGTTCTGATGTCATAACAACATAACATCCATGTCTTCCAAAGACAAGCCTGAACCACCTGAGGTCACGTCCGATAACAAAGCCAACGGCCAAGACAGCGAAACGGTCCATACCCGGATTCCGCCCCGCACCGCAACTGCGGGAGGGGTGGAGCGAACGCCACTCCTTCGAAAAAGCCGCTCCAAGTGTCCCCACGGGATCGACCGAAGCCCTAACCTGGCTTCCGCCACGTCTGACATTTCTCCATCCCCCTTGAACATTGTCCAAAGCTCTCAATAATCAGTTGGAGGTGCACAGACAGTGCACCTCTTGACAGAGGAGGATACCATGCCAACGATCTCGCACTATATACACACTGATTCGACACTGAGCGTATTAGCCGATCTGCTGAAAAATGGAGGTTACGACGACACATTGGGAGGCCCGGAAAAATATACCCTTTTTGCCCCCAACAACGCCGCCTTTGAGAGAACGAACATCATCGCGTTGCTCAATGACCCGGGCAAACGGGACGCGACCCTGAAATATCATATTGTTCCCGGGAGATTCAGTTCCACGGAATTATCCGCATTCAGTACGCTCGAAACCGAATACGGCATCTCACTCACCATCGAAACAGAGGATAACGGCCTGGTGATTGACAATGCCCGAATCGTAACCAGTGACATCCAATGTTCAAACGGCATCATCCACATCATCGACAACGTATTCCAGCCGCTCCTGTCGGGATACTACTTTCATGAGAAACAGCGCTGGCGCAGGGAAGAGACGACATCGTGAAGCGGCAGACATCGGCAGCAACGATCAAAACCACCCCAGCAGGACCACGCAGAACAGAGGGCATACTGTGGAAAGACAAGATCCGCGACAGATATGGAGCGAGGAAACGACACAAAAAGAGATTTGAGGAGTGCAAGAGACGGTATGAAAAAAGGGCTTACACCGTAACGATGTAAGCCCTTGATTTTTTAGCTCCCCGGGCGTTACGCTCAGCAAAAGCATTTCGCCCATACTTTCAGCTTCTTACTGAATCCGGTCAAGAGAAACCATCCTCGAACGGAATATCTGATGGTGAGGATGAACCTCTCCATTCATGCACCTTGAAAGAGCATAACAAAAATGTTACAAACCAATATGTCTTGGACGATTAGATTACTACAACGAAGAGGTTAGGCTCGAAATCAATTCTCTGCCACCCGATATCCGAGCGTCCTATGCCAGGCTGACTGAACGGCTCGAAGAGTTTGGGCTTGAACTCCGCATGCCCCATTCACGGGCAATGGAACGAGGGCTGTTTGAGGTGGCCCAAGAGGTCGAGAGGGAATTGCACGGGTATTCTACTGCATGAAGGTGGGCAGGAGGATCATCGTGCTCCACTCGTTCGTAAAGAAGGCGCAGGAGACACCGAAGCGGGAGCTGGAAATCGCCCGCCGCCGGCAGAAGGAGGTAGCTGAAGCATGACCGGAAATGCAGCAACGAAAACACACCACCAGATGATAGAGGAATGGAAGGAAGAGCCTGAATTCAAGGCGGCATACGACGAATTGGAAATGGAATTCACCCTCCTGCGTGAACTTCTGCTTGCTCGTCAGCGTGCCGGACTGACCCAGGCTGAGGTGGCGGAAAAAATGGGAACAAAGCCGCCGGCCGTAACCCGCTTGGAGACGGCGCTTTCCGACAATCGCCATTCACCGACCATTTCGACCCTGAAAAAATACGCCCAGGCTGTCGGGTGCAAGCTTGAGGTTCACCTTGTTCCCTGCAAGGCATCATAGGCGTATGATGTCTTTCTGGCTGCACGCATCAGCCTGATGAAACGACAACTGGCTGCAATCATGGAAGCGATAGCTCGGGCAGAAAAGCGTCTCGCCTCGTTGGATGCCGAACGTGCCGAGCTCGCCCTCCAGATTGACAAGTTGCGTCATGAGCTATCATCCCTTGAAGCTCCGACTCCCCCCGCCACTGAAAGCCCAGAGTTGTCCCCGCCTGAAAAGATCCTCCTGTTTCGTTCATTGTTCAAAGGCCGTGAAGACATCTATCCGAAAATGTGGATCAGCAGAAATGGCGAGCGCAAAGGGTACATGCCAGCCTGCGGTAATAACGGGAATTACGCTCTCTGCGGGAAACGGAAACTTCCCCGCATCAAATGCGCCGATTGCAAACATCAGGCATATCTGCCGGTAACGGATGAGGTGGTTAGGGAACACCTCCAGGGAAAACAGACCATCGGTGCCTATACGATCCTGCCTGATGACACCTGTAGATTCCTGGCGGTTGATTTCGACAAGACGACCTGGCAGGAAGATGTGGCTGCCTTTCGTGATACCTGCGTCTCCTTTGGTATTCCGGTTGCTGTAGAACGTTCGCGGTCCGGCAACGGCGCCCATGCCTGGTTCTTCTTCTCCGAACCGGTCATGGCTTCCGTTGCCAGGGTGATGGGGTGTTTCCTGATTACCGAAACCATGTCCCGCCGGCATCAACTCAGCATGGAATCCTATGACCGGCTCTTCCCCAGCCAGGACACCATGCCTCGAGGCGGCTTCGGCAACCTGATCGCTCTGCCGCTGCAGGGCGAACCTCGCAAACAGGGCAATTCCGTTTTTGTTGATGAATCGTTCATTCCCTATGCTGACCAGTGGAGTTTTCTCTCTTCGGTAAAGCGCCTTCTTCCGTCGGAAGTTCAGACCATCGCCGACAAGGCGGCTCAAAGAGGCCAGATCATCGGCCTGAAACAACCATCCGACCATGACGATGACCAGGCCCCCTGGGATCGACTACCCTCAGGCCGTTTGCCGGAGCAGCGGATCAAAGATAAGATGCCGAAAAAGATCACGGCGGTTCTTGGCCAACGGATTTTTGTCGAGAAGAAGTCGCTTCCCTCAGAGTTGCTCAACAGGATCAAACGGCTGGCCGCCTTTCAGAACCCGGAATTCTACAAGAAACAGAAAATGCGGCTTTCCACCCACAACACCCCGAGAGTCATCGCCTGCTTCGAGGAGACAACGAACTATGTTGCCTTGCCGAGGGGCTGCCATGATGCGTTCAAAGGGCTTCTGAGGGAACATGGCATAGAACTGAAGGTTGACGACAAGCGACAGTGCGGCGCTGCCGTTGAATTCACGTTCCATGGAACGTTATCTGACATACAGCACCAGGCAGTCACTGAGCTAATGAGGCATGACATCGGGATCTTCGTCGCACCTCCCGGTTCCGGCAAGACTGTGGTCGGCACCTGGATGGCCGCGGCGCGGAGTTGCTCGACCCTTGTCTTGGTCCACCGCAAGCCGCTCCTTGATCAATGGGTGACGCAGCTTTCCCGTTTTCTCGATCTGCCCAGGAAGGAGATCGGAACCATTGGATCCGGAAAGAGCAAGGTGACCGGCATTCTCGATGTGGCCATGATGCAGAGCCTGGTCCGCAAGGATGAGGTCGCCGATCTCGTCGCCACGTACGGCCAGGTCATTGTGGATGAATGCCATCACCTGCCGGCGTTCTCCTTCGAGCGGGTACTGGCAGAGGTGAAGGCACAATATATCGTCGGCTTGACCGCCACCCCCTATCGCAGGGACGGCCACCAGCCGATCATCCACCTGCAGTGCGGACCGACCAGGTTTTCACCGGACCGCAAGCAGTGGGCAGGCGATGAAGCGTTTACCCGCCGGTTGATCCTCCGGGAAACCGGATTCAGCTTGTCGTCAGCGGTTGGCGAGGCAACGATTCAGGAAATTTATGCCAGGCTGGCGGAAGACCGGCAGCGGAACAGGCTCATCCTGGACGATATCCGTCAGGCTCTTGCCGAAGGGCGTTCGCCAATCCTGCTGACGGAGCGTAAAGACCATCTGGAATATCTGGCCGGTGAGTTGCGAGACTCGGTAAAACATCTGGTGGTGCTACAGGGTGGCATGGGGATCAAACGGCGACGCAAGGTGCTGGAGCAACTTGCCACAATCCCTGATGACGAAGAACGCCTGATCCTTGCCACCGGGCGCTACATCGGCGAAGGCTTTGACGATGCCCGCCTTGACACCCTGTTCCTTGCACTCCCCTTTTCTTGGAAGGGGATGCTGGTACAGTATGCAGGGCGTCTGCACCGTCTTCACCCCAGCAAGGGAGAGGTGCAGGTTTACGATTACGTAGACAGTTCAGTTCCGATGTTGGTGAAGATGCATGAAAAGCGGATGAAGGGTTTTAGAGCGATGAGATATGAGCAGAGAGCGCCCCAGACCACCTGACACTCCGCAAAACCATGTAACGCCATGATATTGCAGCACAAAGACCAGACGACAACTCCTTGCAGCAAAAGACATAAAAAATAAATGGCCGATTTCATTAAAGAAATCGGCCACATTATTTCTGGCTCCCCGTGTGCAACCCTCTTCATAATTCCTCTCGTTCTCCGGCTGTTAACCGAAAACCTTCATATCAACGAGTTATCAAAGAGCATGCCGTTCCTTGTGAGGCGGAAACGGCGTCAAACTCAATTTCCCCTACACCGATTCTTCCAGGATACGTTTTCGAGCAATCTGTTCGATCTTAGCAGCATCAATACCTCCATCAGGCGCATCCTGGGATGTGATCAATCGATCCGAAAAACCGTTTTCCTTATACCAAGTCTGTTTCCGTTCCCACGCCTCGCGATAGCTGGGGACGTTTAGCATACCAAGATGTTCCCAATAAAAAACATCCCCTTCAAAGCTGACCGTGAAGTCAGGAAGGCGAAAGTCCTTCGGATCAGTCCGCGAATAGAGCGGTTGCTCGTACTCGTAGCTGATCCCAAGCGCATCCAACACATCTGCCACGACAACCTCGCTCTTGGAGCGGACTGCAATGCCCTTCCGCGTACGATGGATCAGTGCCTCCAGGTGAGGTCGCTTCACATCGTCCGGTCGCAGGGCTATCGTGAACATATGAGTATTTCGCAACCGAGTGTCCGAGCAGTCCGGGCTGCGTAAACGGCGAAGGGGCTCGATATCCTTTTCGACCAAGAGCACCAGCTTGCGACGGAACCGCGTGAGGCCGGTGTAGATCAGTTCTCGCGACAAAGTCGAGGCTTTCTGCGGGATGATTAGAAAAACCACCTCGAAGTCGCTCCCCTGCGCCTTATGGACGGTCAACGCGTAGGCAAGTTCGAGGTATTCGTCAACCTGACCGCGATAGTACCGATAGGAGGCGTCTACTTGCGTTGAAAAAACAGCGGCAAGGACATCGCTGCCTTCCTTCCTCTTGAAAGCCTCAGTAACAATCCCGATCTCGCCATTGGCGACGTAGTCCAGCCCACTTCCCGTGGGGTAGGCCCATCCATCCTTGCTTCGATTTCGAACCTGAATAACCTTGTCGGTCCAGACGATCTCATACTCACCGAAAGGCCGTGGCATCTTACTCCATTGACTCTGCGACTTCTGAAGAAGACCTGCCTTGTATTCTCTCTGGATCAAGCGGTTCAGATCGTCAGTGCCGAAGTGCTGCGCACGAGTGGGAGAGAGGATTTGCCACGCCTCGCTGCGGACCCAGTCCTTTTGATCGATCCCAAGCGACTGATTAAAGCTCTTGTAGTCGTCGTCACGGATACCAAGGATATCAGCCATCCGCCCCTTGAGCTTGGCAAGCAGATCGTCGTGGTCGTCCCAAAACACAATATCCAGGTCGCCCATCGACTGGCCCCGAGCAATTGAGGCCAGAATCTCGTCATCACCCGGATTGACGACTGATGTTCGGTATCCGTCCGCAAGCGCCAAGGCGACACTCTCCTCGGCTGGAACGCCCTCCTCCTCATCAACGCGCATACAAACTGTGAGTGGAGCAACGCAGTCGGGGTGGTCTTTCTGAAGCCATTCGATAATGTCAGCGAAGGGCCTCCCAGGGCCAATTGGTGGTAGCTGGTTGGGATCACCCACAAGAATCAGACGACTCAATGGGCCGGAGTCAAGAGCACGCAGCAATGTCCCAAAGAGGTCCGTTGGGATCATTGAACACTCGTCGATGATAACGGTGGTCGCCTGGAAGGGGCTCTGATCGCTTTGTTGTTTGATTACGAAAATATCAGGCACGAACCAGCCCTGCTTAAGCAGGAACTGGTGAATGGTCATTGCATTTCGTCCGGTTTTAGTGGAAAGTCGAACGCGGGCCTTTCCGGTGGGAGCCAACAAGAGCGTCGGATGTCGACCCTCGACACGCACCAATTCCTGAAGAAATACCTTCAGTACCGAAGTCTTGCCAGTGCCAGCTCCTCCTGTCAGCACGCTCAGTCTTCGCGAGAATAGCGTGGCGAGGGCAGTTCGCTTCTCGTCCAGCGCCGCCCTTTCACGGTCGGATTTCGGTTCACCAAAGAGCTTCTTTAGCGCTCCGAGCCAGTCAATCGGGGGATCGACCGCCGGATTCGTCTTCTTGGCCCGCCGCTTAATCAGCGAAGCGGCATGTTCCTCCAGCAACTGGAGATGCTTGAGCGCGACAAGCTCGGGATCGGAGTCGAAAGCTGTCCACATGACTTTTTGATAAAATTCGGCTTCGGCCAATACGACTTCACGATCTGGCCGACACGCCCTTCTCTCAGGAAAGCGTCCAATGATCCTGTTCAGAAAGTCAGTGAATGGGAGGACAGTATCTCCGTTATTTGCGGCCTCCTGGAGAACCGCAACACCAACCGCCCGAACCCTACGCCGGTCGTCGTGAGAGATCTCGTCGGCATCGGGAAACAGCGCGGCATCCCCTTCGGGCCTCAGGCCATGATCGACTGTTTCCAGCGCCACAGGATCGGAGTCCGCCGACCCAAGGTCGCACTCGGATAGGATGTAGGGATTGGCGACCAAGTCCTTCTCAGTCGCATCAATTCCGCTCGCTGCACGCTGGTCGGGATTGGCGATCCGCTGCACCTGGCTCGGGGTGAGCTCAAGCCGGGCGAGCTTGGACAGCAGCGCATGGCGAGTTTTTATGATGCGCCAGCGCTCTCTCGCTTTGAGGAGCCCAACTCGGTAAGGTCCATTGTCCGGCTCGCTCCTCCCTTCAAGGATTGACAGGACGTAGTCCCATGAATTTTCACCCCGTTTTGCCATTGGTGCCAGCACAGTTCGCTGGAACGAGGTCCCCTTCGAAAACCCGAGGTACTGGAGCACGCTGCCAGCGCCAGGGAACGGGCCTCGACCGCTCCATGCCTCGGCCAGAACGTCGTTTAGCCAATCGAGGCGTCTTTCCCAGTCAGAAGCGACGTGCCCATCAGCCTTGACGCGCTCCATACACTGGATAACGCGCTCAATGATGGCAACCGCCACGTCGTCGGAAACATGTTCCCCTCCATACGAGAATGGAAGCAGCGCGCTCCTCGGAACTCGGCAGATGATATCGTCAGTGCTGTGACCATCCCGCAAGTATTCTTGGTACGGGATACGAACCCCCTGTTCGGGGTACGCCTGGGTAATCCGTCGGGACCAAACTGGATACTGATCTTGGTACTTTGGGGTCGTGCCAAAATAGATCTGAGGCCCAACCTCAGCGATCCTTCCAATACCGACAATAATGCGCGGCGAGTTTTCATCAAGAGGATTCCCATGGTTGCAGTAATAGAAAACAAGGGAGTCCTTTGGCTCAAGTTTTCCCCAGAATCGCTTGAGAAGCTCACGCTGGCGGTCAGGCTCGAAAACCCAACCATTACTTCGCGAATTGTCTGGCCCTCGAAGTGATATATCTTCAGCCTCGCAGACCTCTTGGACAAATTCCTCTCGCATCCAGCGATAAGGAGCTGGGCACGACGAATACGGAGGGATGTCTTCTGAGACCGCCGGCAGCCTCCGAAACTCAAGCGGGTCTTGATGTGTTATTGAAAATCCTCTTTCTGCGTAAGCGCCCGGATCACGAGAGCATGGGGGTAACCAACCCTCCAAGTCTGCAAGAGGCTTTCCGGCTGATCCGCGCTCCTTTTCATCGTCCCGCGAGTCACGTATGTGTTGGTGGACAATACAGTGAGCGTTGAGGTGCGGCTGGTCACATATGTGGCCATCCCAGGCCCGATCATGCCATGCCAACCTTACTGAGAGATGCATGGTCATGCTTTCTCACCCATGTTGCCTTCCATGCTAATCCTCGCTCCTTCCTATTTCTTCGAGAATCGTTTTTATATCGCAGAGATGGGTCTCGACGAACTGAATGGTCGTTTCAAGATCGCCGAGTCGCAATGGAGCCTCCAATGAGTCCATATTCAGAAGAGCCTTTCTCAGATCGGCCATAACCGCTTCGTCCTTCTTGCCAAGCTCTTTGTACATTGCAGCGCAAAGTGGGCATAGGGCCAAAAACTGTGCCTCATGCTCCAAGGGCAATTGATCCTGAGAGAATGCCTCGACCGCTTCGAAATAGTACTGGCCGTCGCGTTTTCTGAAAGGCATTTCCTTCTTGCAGATCTGACACACCATTTGGCCGTTATCGTTTGTGTACTGTTCCCTGAGCCAAAGAACGGGCTCGATAGTGCTCCTGGTCGTCCGAACGCTTCTTTCGCGCTCTTCATATTCCTTTTTTTGGGATTCGGAGAGCTGGTCTTTTATCCGTTCCTGCCGACGTTCTGGATTCGTAATCGTCCTTGTTGGGAATACCGGCTTCTCTTCCCGTGCAACAATCTGTGCCTTCCATTGGCTAAATTCCTCGGGGTACCTCCTTAAAAGATCAATATCCTCAGTTGGGATGCCAGCCTCTTCAGCAAGCTTAGAAACAACATCCTTCTTCATACCCAGAAGGTCAGCCACTTTTTCGTTACGTTCAAATTGGTCAGGAAGATCTCCAAGGCTTACCTCTCCTGGCTTGAACGGACCATCACTGCCATATTTGGGTATCCACGAACAGCCACGGAGTCGTTTCTTCCAAGTGGCGGTGAAATACTCTGTTCGCTCTTGATAATAAAACCATTTGTACTGTCCTTCATAAAACTGATAATGGGAGCTTTCCTTTAGATGCTCCAATAGCAAGCCCCAGATAATTAGCGCATATCGTATTAAATGCTCGCTATCTTGGGGCATCCTCGATAAAAAAATATCCAATCCATCAATATCGTAATCGATAGTTTCAATGTCTTTTGTGTGTCCCTGATTTCCTCGTAATCTTTTTCTCTCCTCCCAAGGTAGATCAATTTGCATTCTTCTAAAACGCGGTTTTCTCGCAATGCCAAGCTCACTCAAAACACCGGTGTCGATCGTTGAAGCCAGCGTTTCTTCGTATAAAAACCATACATCGGTCGAACCCGAAAAATAGAGTCGCAGATCTGGGGTTTCCTGGTAGACATCGATCGGCTTTTTATATGCCAGGTTTCCAACAGGGTCGACAGCCTTGAGAAAAGGTGTTTGCTTTGCCTTCTGGATCACTCTTCCCTTACCGGCCTCCGAGTCAGAGGTCAAAGCGCGGAGAATTTTGCGAATGTCCGCCTCATGCTCGGACTCGGAAATCAAGGACAGATCACTTTTCGAGTACTTGGGTAGAACCCTTTCGACGATGTCATCGAACACGTCCGGTTCCGATAGACCCAAACGCTTCAGGAAATTTCCCGCCTGCTCATCGCTTGCAATCGCCCGCTTCACAATCGGGAAGTCGGTGTCTTCCGGAGGAGGCAAAAAGGCATTTGGAGTTGTGCCGTCAGCCCGGAAAGGTATCACATGGCTATCATCTTGAAGACGGACAATAGGCTTGGAACGGAGAAGGCCTCCCGAATCCCCAGACCACCTTGGAGAACGCCAAAGTGCCTCTTGGCCAGACAAGTACCCATAAAACTCCAACAGCCATTCATCGTCTTGTATAGACAAAAAGGAATGGGTGATTCTTCGGGCAAAGCTATCGGGCGTGATCTCCTCGACCTTCAGTTCATTAAGCAAGTATGACCGTAGCTCCGGGGTTCGATCCTGAGTAATGGAGCCAGCCAGCCATTTGACAGTTGCTTCTGATTGAAAGAGTTTGCGAAGCTGTTCATGATCCAACAATTTTCTAAGGTCAGCGCCACGAGCTAGTTTCGCATTTCGCGCTGAGACGAAGCTGCCATCATCTGCGGGCAATAGTTCATTGACTGCAAGATTATCCCGAACCGAGGTGACAATCGGCAGAAACATGCTGCCTGGAGGAAAGTCGTCCATCCTTATTGGTAACGCTTCAAGCAGTGAGACACCCAATAGACCAAGGTCCTTGAGTTGCGGCAACACTTCTGCCATAAGACAAGCAGTCTCGCGCACCAAGGTCGCGTTCCAATCGTCCTCTTTCGGAATATTGTCCCTTGCCGGCGTGGTCTTGTATGGACCCTGAATCAAAAATCCTAATCGGGTTTCTTTTTCGGTCGGAAAAAAGACCACGAGAGGTGAATCCTTGATTCTTGCTACCTCTTCCAGTTCTCCCCCCTCATCCCGTTGAAGGCGGAAACCGATCTCGACCGAGACTTGACGTGGACATTCCTCGGCAGGTTCAGGCACATCCACGGGCCGTTCAAAGAGCAGCCAGCTCTCGCTTTCATCCTCGCCGTTGTTCTGCCCAATAACCGTTACTTCCCGAGCACTGCCTCGTGCAGTCTCGTCTCGCAGATAAACACCACCCATCCCAGCCGGCAGTTTGTACTCGATCTCCCTGATCCTTCGGAGAAAAAGTAGTGTCCTGGCGCTCAGCTTACGAAGTCTTGTACTTATCTCTCTGCATGCGGTTGCCGGTTCCACCTCCTCCTTATTGAAGGGAAAAACGAAGAGCGTGGTCCATGAATCATCCATATTTCGCTTCTCGATGGCATATGGCCGCACATAGTTCTCGATTCTGAAGCTTTCATCGCCTGAGTGAATCTCTGGTGTCGTCGTGTAAGCGTAAACTGACTTGAAACCGATTCCGAACTTGCCGATCTGAGTGAGATCTTCAACCTTTGTTCCTTCGCCCACCCCGCAAATTCCGCGCACATCCTTTTCATCAAACGGCCGACCGTCATGAAAAACCTCGAGCTTGCCTTCAAGAAGTTGAAAAAGGACCCTCGATGCACCGGCATCCTCAGCATTTTGTAGAAGTTCAAATATGAAATGGGTTCGGTCTGTGTACAGCCTGCCCAGAAAGGACAGATGACGTGTTCCTTGACCGTATTCAATGATGTTGTCGGCACGTATTTTGTCGTAATTACTCGGCATGGGACGCATCTCCAACGATCTGAATCACTCCGTATGCCACTGGCTCCGCGGTTATTTCCGCCTTTTCCATGGCGATGTCCAGTTCTTGAATGCGTCTTGCGTAGTCCGCCTCGGCCGCGGAGATTTGAGACTGGCGCATTCTCTGAATCTTTTCGTTGTCTGCCTGTCTGAGCTGTTCTTCAAGAAGCGCTATCCGCGCCCGATGACTCGTTGTAAGGCTTTCGCGGCGAAACTGCGCCAATTCTTGCGTTTTCTGTCGATGTCTCACCCGTGCATCGGACCAAAGCTTGTAATGTTGGCCGTCCAATGCATCCCAACGTGCCGAATCAACTTCCTTGGAAATATCGGCATCGAGGTCTGTTGCCTTCTCAAGCAGGCGGCTAAGATATGGTGTGACCGCTTCGGCGGAAGCGACTGGCCGCAATACCAAATCCTCCTTGATTCCGTGAAACCGCCATTGATAGATGGCGAACTCATATCGACCGGTGGGAACATCGTTGGCCTGAACCTTTAGCGTGGCGACTGCACGTTTCTTTATATTAAAAAATAACGCAGCCTGCCGGACCAAGGGATGTAGAGGCATAATGAATGCGGCCTCCGGATGTTGTAAAGCGCAGTCAGATTCAAAGGTGATGAGCAGGTGGGGATTTCCTCCTTTTAGCCAGTTTTCCCAATCTTTAAAAACAGTGGTGTTTTGTCTGGGAAGTTGCTGGAAATCACGCAGCAGGATAGTCCTGGCATCTTGCGATAAACGAAGCGTTTTGAGAGGTTTCTCGCTAAGGATGTAGTCCTGCTCTCTGCCACAAACCTTTTGTAAATAGAGGGTGACAATCCTTTGTACGGAAATAGGGGCTAACCAAAAGCTTGACGCCTCCTCGATTTCTTTCCTCATCCGGTCTTCGGGCAGGCGGATTCCAAAGAGTTCCATTTGACGCTGTTCGAGTTCCTCTTGTTCCTGTATCAGACGGATCTTGTTGTCCGCCAATTGCTGGAGTTTTGCCTGGCGGTCCTCCTCGCTCAAGGTGAAGTTATCTGCGATGTCTCTAATTTCCTTGGTGATTTCCCCCAAGATTTCTTCGCTGCCGCCCAAGGCGCTGTTGAACACTCCTATGCGCAGAAGGCACCGCTCGTAGATATCAGCGTCGACGGTGCCCGGCGTGATCAGGTTGATTATGGCAACGCTTTCGCTTTTCTGGCCGTTCCGGTCGATACGGCCAATCCGTTGCTCCACACGCATCGGATTCCAGGGCAAATCGTAGTTCACAATGCAATCGCTGAACTGATAGTCTAAACCCTCGCAGCCAATTTCCGAAAACAACAAGACATCCAAGCTATCCGCATCGTCTCGATGCTTTTCGAAGCGGCCCCGGAGATCAACACGCTCTTCATCCGGTGTTCCGCCGTGTATCATCCCGACGCGAAAGCCATCCTCGCTGAGATGGCGATAAAGGTAATTTAGCGTGTGTCTGAAGCTACTAAACAGCATTACCTTGTTGTTGGGCAGCTTCTGCTTGTTCCGGATGGTGGTCCGTAGTGCCTCAAGTTTCGGATCGTCGGGGTCGAGTGATCGCGCACTCTCAAGGATCGATTGGATTTGCGTCTGTATTGTGTCTACAGCTTCGCCACGAGGAACAGCTTCCGTGTCATCTGCTTCCTCCCAGGACAGCTCGTCAAGATGGCGGTTCAGGATATCTTCAAGAAAAGGCGCGAGCCCGAAAAGACAACTCGCGGCTTGGCGTCTGATCGTGGTCATCATGAACTTGACGTTGATATCTCCATGAAGGCGGGCGAATATGTCGGCCTGAACCCGGAGAAGTTCGTCATGCAGTCGCTGCTGAGCAGGAGTAAAAGGAACGACTACCGTCTCAGGTTTACGTATCGTGAATTCGCCTATGTCCCTCCGGCGAGTCCGGTTTATTATTCCTGCGAAAGTGTGCATGGCTTCAAGGTCTCTAATGATCTGCACACGTTCCTCATTTGGGACGTCGCCTTCGGACAGTCTGGAACGTATTCGGATAAATTCCGGATTGTGGCGCAGAATAGCCTGACCCCAAGACGTAGCCGCAGCTTGATCAAGGGCCTCTCCTGACCGAGTTTGCCATTCCGGGTCTTGAACCCGTGCAAGCGATATCGCTTGGTTAATGTAAGGGTTTGGCTCCGCCATGTGCGCAAAACTCTCCTGATCAATGATCAGATCGGGACGGAGCGTATTCAGGAGGATGAAAAGGTCATTACTTCCGAGCTGGATCGGTGTCGCAGTCAAGAAGATGACAGCCTCAGCGTGGTCACAGAAAAAGCGCACAGCTTTGTGGCTGAATGTATCCTGATTTCGGATATGGTGCGCCTCGTCAACGATGACGAGATCGAAGCGAGGAGGCGGGTCGAGGTCAAGCAACCCCTTCTTGCGCTTTCGCTTGCCGTCTGGTCCTGAACCATAAAGCAAAACTTCATCGAACAAGGAATAGGGAACAATCACCCTCTGATGTTGCTCAGGCCAGACGCCTTCAAGGTGCATCTCGTTTATGCAGTAGCGCAGGGTGCCACCATCGAGGTGTGTGAAACGTTCCTCGAAGCGCTTCATCTCGTTCATCCATTTGCGCTCGGTTACCAACGGGCGAGGGCACACGATGAGTACTGACCGGATATCACGTCTTGCCTGCAATTCGCGGAGAATAAGTCCTGCCTCGATGGTCTTGCCGACGCCAACACCATCGGCGATCAATAATCGCGGTCGATCCGATCTGATGAACCTCAGCACGGGGCGAAATTGATACGGTATAAAATCGACACGTGCGGCGTTGAGCGAATAGAGTGTCGATAAACTGGGATATCTGGTTTGCAGCGCGGTTAGGTAGGCGTGAAACTGCTCACAGGGGAAGAATTCAGTGTCATCGTCGGGAACATCTTCAGCTTGTAGCTGAGATGCATAGAAGGTCTGGGTTTCGCCATTTACGAAGACCTTGAAGCGATTTTCCGGTTTACCCGGCATGACCGAAATCACCGCGCCCCGAATAGATGTGTTGGACCGGACACATACGATCTGCCCCGGTTCAAATTCGGCACCATCCCCTTTGTTTGTCTGGGGCGGCTTAGGGGCAGCCGCATCGGTTTCTGAAGGCGATTCAGTTTCTTTAACAAGGAGTGACGTCTTTAAGGATCGTACCTCTTGAATCAATGCTTCATTCGCTTCGATCACCACGGCAAAACGCTGGAGTGTGTCAAGGTCGCGGTATACATCGTCGAGGGGGAAGCCTTCAGTGGTCACATGGGCCCACCGGTTGCGGATCGTTTGCATCTCCTTGACGAAATGACGCGATTCTGACGTCAGGCCGAGTTTATTAGAAATCTGATACCAGTTCTGATCGAGCACTCGAAGCAGGGCGGCGAGGTCCAGAGCACCCAGGGATGCTATGCCCCGTTGCTCCATCCGCCGACGTTGCTGAAACGACAGGCCATTAAGGACGGCTTCCTTCCACCAATCTGCAAAGAGGGTTGGCAGCACCTTCTCAAGAAAAAGGGTAAGCTGTTTGGCCACCTCGCCTAATAGCTTCGAGATGGCGGCTTGGGTATGTTGATCATTGAATTGGTCTGCCATGTGCCATTCCCGTTTCAGGACCCATCAGGGGAAGATGCTACTGCCGCCCTCATTTCGTGCGCCAATCCATCAAGCTCTTCTCGGGCCTTCTGCAGAATCAACGCTGCGCATTCCATGCAGTAGTTGTTCTTCGACATGTTCTCCTTAATGACCAAGCATTTGTCGCCCTGGCAGATAACGTGCTCCTGGTTCCGCGAGCAGTGTCTCCGCCGCTGGGCGGTTTCGAAGCAGGCGGATACGAGAAGGCGTTTCAGCTTGGGCATCGGTCATCTCCTTGAAAGACGCTCCTGGATTTGGGCCTGGACGTCGTCCCCGATCTGGTCGATCTGTTCCAGAACCTCCTCCAGCCGCTCCAGCGGGATATCGCCGCGGGTACCGCCATCCGCCTCGAGCCGCTCATTGACGGCTCCATTTACGATCATGATGACCGCCGCGTAGTTGTTGGCGCTTCGCAGCTCTGGGTAAGCCAGCACGATGTTGCGGCCGTTGATGGACGCGCCGAGGGCGTTCAGGATTCTGCTGGCCAGTGTCCGGGAACGTTCATTGAGCCTTCGCCGGGCCTCCTGGCGTCGTCGCTGGGGCGTGACCGGTATCTCCCGCGGCTCCATGCTCTCGCGGGTCCGGGCCTGGATGAGGCGCTGGCGGAGGTTTTCGCGGGATAGTCCAAGGGCCTCGGGGTCGAGACCGCGTCTCCGGAACTCCTGGACGAGGTCGTCGATCACGGCGTCATCCATCGGGTCGAGGTA
>CAZIUE010000017.1:0-76815 GCA_964542535.1 uncultured Pelobacter sp.
CCCTCTTCATGCTCCTCCCCAATCTCTTCCACTGGGTCATGGCAGGAAGCTGAAAGCGGGACCCGTTAAAACACACAAAGGGCGCTCTGCCGCATTCAGGCAGCGCGCCCTTTGTCGTTGGGAGTTACCGAAGTTGTAAAGAGAGGCCTGTGCGATGTCCCGTTGCAGTCTTAACCATTAGATGAGGCAGATGCTCCACTTACCGACTATCCAGGGATGCGAAGTTCCGGCCTGGCTGTCACAGCCATTTATGATTCTCAGGTCGCCGGAAGGCTTGTTTCCAGAGGCCAAGACGTTCAGGGCGATCCAGGGAGGACCGTAATCGTATGCTTTCTCATCTGGCACGGTACCGGTTGGTGGTTCGGCCACAAAAATTGACGTGACTGGTTCCCCCGTGCTGGTCCCGTTGAAGTTGCCTGAAAATGTAACGAAGACACTCGACAGGCTTGCCGTGAAAAAGCTGGTTTCATACCAGTTTAAACCTGCAGATAATGAGCCTCCACCACCACCGAGTGAGCCTACAATGGCAGATGTTTGATTCGGCGTGCCCCAGGCATTGCTGGTGGCCTCAAAAAGGTTGAATCCCATGGAGGGCTCCTGCACCCAAGATGGTGTTGCGTAATAGTTGACTGTCACATTGATCCGCCAAATTGTCATTGCTGATCTCCTTTATGAGAGGAAAATTTATGCAGGTGTGAGTGCTTCCGGATATTTTTGGAAACGTGCTGACTGTGTTCGAATTGTATTTTCGACAGAATACCTATGTGATGCAGTTTAGTTCTATTTCATAAATATGCAACAATATTTTCTGCCACATAAGCAGCTGGCTGCTTGTGCGTAAACAGAAGACACTATGCTGCCAGCTGTACATCTATGGAAGACACCAAACCCTTTGAACAATCTGGCCTTGATTCATGTTGAAACGAGGATTCAGCCGAATATCCCACAACTAGATGCCCTGCCATTGGATTTTCTCGGAGTGACAACGCGAACTCGCTGACATAGGGCTTGTAAAGGGCTACGATTATCGGGTTGTGGTTCAGCCAGATAATCACTTGCGGCTCACGGCGCATGTATGCTACTTAACATCATTACGCCAGCCCATACCCCACCAGCCAGGAGACCTCGCCATGTCCGAAAGAACCAGCTCACCGGAAAAGAACAAGGCCATCGATCTCGCGCTCAGCCAGATCGAAAAGCAGTTCGGCAAAGGCGCCATCATGCGCCTGGGAACCGATGAGGCACTTCCCGGCGTGGAGGCCATCTCCACCGGTTCCATCTCCCTGGACATGGCCTTGGGAGTCGGTGGGGTTCCACGGGGGCGAATCGTGGAGATCTATGGGCCGGAATCCTCCGGCAAGACCACGCTTGCCCTGCATATCGTGGCCGAGGCCATGAAACAGGGGGGGATCGCCGCCTTCGTTGATGCCGAGCATGCCCTGGACATCGGTTATGCCCGCAAGCTGGGGGTTAAAACCGATGATCTGCTGGTCTCCCAGCCGGACACCGGCGAACAGGCCCTGGAGATCGCCGAGACTCTGGTGCGCAGCGGCGCCATCGATGTGCTGGTGATCGATTCCGTGGCCGCACTGGTCCCAAAGGCCGAGATCGAGGGGGATATGGGGGACTCCCACATGGGCTTGCAGGCCCGGCTCATGTCCCAGGCCCTGCGTAAGTTGACCGGCATCATTTCAAAATCAAATTGTTGCGTGATCTTCATCAACCAGATCCGCATGAAGATCGGGGTCATGTTCGGCAACCCCGAGACCACCACCGGCGGCAACGCCCTCAAGTTCTACGCCTCGGTGCGCATGGATATCCGCAAGATTGCCACCCTGAAGCAGGGGGACGCGGTGATCGGCTCCCGCACCAAGGTTAAAGTGGTCAAGAACAAGGTCGCTCCCCCCTTCAAGGAGGTGGAGTTCGACATCCTCTACGGCGAAGGGATCTCCCGCACCGGTGACGTGCTGGACCTGGCGGTGGACAAGGGGATCGTCGAGAAGAGCGGCGCCTGGTATTCCTACGGCAAGGAACGTATCGGCCAGGGGCGCGAGAATTCCCGCACCTATCTGGGCGAACATCCCGAGGTGCTGGCTGAAATCGAGGCGAGGCTGATGGAACTGCTCAGGGGGACCGCCGTCACCAGCGAATAGGGGAGATCAGCGATGAATCTGAACGAGATTCTCACCATTGCCGTCAAGGCCAAGGGTTCTGACATCCACATCAAGACCGGACTGCCTCCCATCGTGCGCATCGACGGCCGGTTGCACCCCATCCCCAATGCCCCCCGCCTGGCGCCCGACATTGTGGGAAACATGGCCCAGTCCATGATGAACGACCGTCAGCGGCGCATCTTCGAGGAAAGCTACGAGGTGGATCTGGCCCACGCCGTACCCGGGCTGGGACGCTTCAGGGTCAGTGTCTACCGCCAGCGCGGCACCGTCGCCATGGTGTTCCGCGCCATCTCCTTTGCGATCCCCACCCTGGAAGGGCTCAACCTGCCGCCGGTTATCAAGAAGATGTGCATGGAGGAGCGCGGCCTGATCCTGGTGACCGGCACCACCGGTTCGGGTAAATCCAGCACCCTGGCGGCCATGATCGATACCATCAACCAGAGCCGCACCTGCAACATCATCACCATCGAAGACCCGGTGGAGTTCCTGCACCGGGACAACAAGAGCATCATCAGCCAGCGTGAGGTGGGCACTGACACCCCCACCTTTGCCGGCGCCCTTAAAGGGGCCCTGCGACAGGACCCGGACGTGATTCTTGTGGGTGAAATGCGCGACTACGAGACCATCGAGACCGCCCTGACCGCGGCCGAGACCGGCCACCTGGTCATGTCCACCCTGCACACCCTGGACGCGGCCGAGACGGTCAACCGCATCATCAGTGTGTTCCCTCCCTACCACCAGAGACAGGTGCGCATGCAGCTGGCCGGGGTCATCAAGGGGGTCATCTCCCAGCGCCTGGTTCCCCGGGCCGACGGCAAGGGCCGCGTGCCGGCGGTGGAGATCCTGCTCGGAACCGCCCGCGTGCGGGAGTGCATCGACGACAAGGACAAGACCAAGCAGCTGGGAGATGCCATCGCCCAGGGTTTCATCTCCTACGGCATGCAGACCTTCGACCAGTCGCTGATGAAGCTGTTCAGCTCCAAGATGATCACCTACGAAGAAGCCCTGCGGCAATGTTCCAACCCGGACGACTTTGCCCTCAAGGTCTCCGGCATCTCCTCCACCTCCGACTCTTCCTGGGACGGCTTCGAGCACAAGGAACATGACGAATCATCCTCCGTCAAGGTCGACGAAAAGATCGAGATCGAGAAGTACTGATCAGTCGTCCCCCGAAGGCGCCCGACAGTATGCCCTCAGACTCCTGACCCGACGCGACTACACCGTTACCGGCCTGAAGGAGAAACTCCGCGCCCGGCAGTTTTCCGGGGAACATCTGGAGCAGGCCGTTGCCCAGCTGGAGCAGGAGGGGTGGCTCAGCGACCGCCGCTTTGCCGAACGTTTCGCCGAGTATGCCGTTGATTCCTGCCGCTACGTGGGCGTTCGCCTGAGGCATGAGATGCTGCGGCGGGGCGTGCCCGAGGAGCTGGTGGAGGAGCAGATGCAGCGTCTGCACCGGGGAGGCGACGAAGAGGGTCAGGCTTGCCGGCTGCTGGCCAGACACTTCCCCGATTTCTGCTTCGCCATTGCCGGCGATCGGGAAAAACGCCGGGCAGCCGGTTTTCTGCAGCGAAAGGGCTTCAGCTTTTCCACGGTCATGCATGCCATGAAGTGTGCGCAACCGTCTCACAACTCCCATACAAGGTAAGGATCAGCAGATGACAGGCAGTGAGATTCGTACGCGGTTTCTGAACTTTTTCGCCCAGCGCGGGCACACCATCGTGCCCAGTTCGGGCATCATCCCTAAGAACGACCCGACCCTCATGTTCGCCAACGCCGGCATGAACCAGTTCAAGGACTGCTTCCTCGGCCTGGAAAAGCGCGACTACACCCGGGCGTGCAGTTCCCAGAAGTGCGTGCGGGCCGGCGGCAAGCACAACGACCTTGAAAACGTGGGACGCACGGCGCGGCACCATACCTTCTTCGAGATGCTGGGCAACTTCTCCTTCGGTGATTACTTCAAGAAGGAGGCCATCGCCTTTGCCTGGGAATTCCTGACCAAGGAGTTGAAGCTGGACAAGAGCCGCCTCTATGTCTCCGTCTACACCGACGACCAGGAGGCCGCCGACATCTGGCACCAGCAGGAAGGGGTGCCGCTGGAGCGCATCTTCCGGTTCGGCGAGAAGGACAACTTCTGGTCCATGGGGGACACTGGCCCCTGCGGCCCCTGTTCGGAGATCTTCTACGACCAGGGAGAGGCCGCCGGCTGCGGCAGTCCCGATTGCACCGTGGGGTGCGACTGCGACCGCTACATGGAGATCTGGAACAATGTCTTCATGCAGTTCGACCGCTCGGCCGAAGGGGTGCTGACGCCGCTCCCCAAGCCGTCGGTGGACACCGGCATGGGGCTGGAGCGGATCTCGGCGGTCATGCAGGGGGTGATCAGCAACTACGATACCGACCTGATCCAGGGGATCATCCGACACGTGGAGCGGCTCTCGGGCAAGAAGTACGGCGCCGATGAGCGGGACGATGTCTCCATGCGGGTCATCGCCGACCATGCCCGGGCCGTAACCTTCCTGATCTGCGACGGGGCGCTTCCCAGCAACGAGGGGCGCGGTTACGTGCTGCGCCGCATCATGCGCCGCGCGGCTCGCCACGCCAAGCTGCTGGGGCTGTCCGACCCGATGCTCTGCCATATGGTGGATGCGGTGCGGGAGATGATGAGCGCCGCCTATCCCGAGCTGGTGGAGCGCGAAGAGTACATCAAGAAGGTCGTGCTGGCCGAGGAGCAGCGCTTTGCCGAGACCATCGACCGGGGCCTTGCCATCCTGAACGACGAGGTGGCCCGTCTGCGTGCGGCCGGCTCCAGCGTCATCCCGGGGGACGTACTCTTCCGGCTGTACGATACCTATGGTTTTCCCACCGACCTGACCGCCGACATCGTGGAGAGCGAGGGGTTCACCGTGGATGAGCACGGCTTCGAGCAGTGCATGGCGCGCCAGCGGGAGCAGGCCCGTGAACACTGGAAGGGCTCCGGCGGAGAAGGGATCGGCCGGGTCTATAAGGAACTCTACTCCCGGGGCGTGCGCACCGAGTTCGTGGGATATGACGGCATGTCGGCCCTGTCGCCGGTGCTGGCCATTATCCGGGACGGTGTGGAGGTGGAGAGCGCCGCTGCCGGTGAGGTCGTGGAACTGGTCACCGAATCCACCCCCTTCTACGGTGAATCGGGCGGCCAGAAGGGAGATCGCGGCCTGATCTCCACCGGTCATGCCCACCTGGAGGTGACCGGCACCAGCCGCCCCTACGGCGATCTGATCGTGCACCAAGCAGTCGTCACGGAGGGTGTCGTCCGGAAGGGGGATGGCGCCGACCTGAGGGTGGCCCGCCCCGAGCGGAGCGCCACGGCCCGCAATCACACTGCCACCCATCTGCTGCAAGCCGCCCTGCGCCGGGTGCTGGGAGAGCACGTCAAGCAGGCCGGCTCCCTGGTCTCTCCTGACCGGCTGCGCTTCGACTTCACGCATTTCGCCGCCATGACGCCCGAGGAGATCCGCGGGGTCGAGACCCTGGTGAACGACTTCATCATGACCAACCACGGGGTGGTGACCACCCAGATGAACATGGCCAGCGCCGTCGAGGCCGGAGCAACGGCGCTGTTCGACGAGAAGTACGGTGACAGCGTGCGGGTGGTGCGCGCCGGTGACGTGAGCATGGAACTGTGCGGCGGTACCCACGTGGCAGCCACGGGGGAGATCGGCCTGTTCAAGATCGTCGCCGAGACCGGCATCGCCGCCAACGTGCGGCGTATCGAGGCCCTGACCGGCACGGGTGCACTCGGCCACGTGCGCCAGCTGGAGGACGAGCAGCGGGCCATGGCCGGGATGCTCAAGGCCGAGGGGGGCAACCTGCCGGAACGGCTGGAGAAGCTGCTTGGCCGCCAGAAAGAGATGCAACGGGAGATCGAATCGCTCCAGGGGAGGCTCAACGCGGCTGCCTCGGGAGATCTGCTCTCCGGCGTGGAGGAGGTCGGCGGCATCAGGTTGCTGGCTGCCCAGGTGCAGGTGGAGGATGTGAAGGCGCTGCGCGAGCTGTCCGATACCCTCAAAGAGCGCCTCGGCCAGGGGGTGATTGTGCTGGGAGCCGCCATCAACGGCAAGGCCAACCTGCTGGTGGCGGTGAGCAAAGATCTCTGCGGCGGCATCAGGGCCGGCGACCTGGTGAAGAAGCTGGCCCCCCTGGTGGGGGGAAGCGGCGGCGGCAAGCCAGAGCTGGCCCAGGCGGGTGGCTCCCGCCCCGAGGGGCTGGACGAGGCGCTGGCTGCCGCAAAACTGCTGCTGGCGGAGTAGAGGCAGTAGCGCGGACTCCTGGCGGGAGGCAACGTGAAACGGCACCATCGGGGCGACAGGGACGAGAGAGGGGTGCGGGCGACCATTCTGGTGGTGGATGACGACAGCACTATCCTGGCCCTCTGCGAGCGGGTACTGAAGGGATACCGGGTGCTGACCGCCCTGTGCCGCGATGAGGCGCTGCGGCAACTCGACGTCGAAGCGGTGGACCTGGTCCTGACCGACGTGAAGATGCCGGGGGGGAGCGGCATCGACCTGCTCAGGACGATCAAGCAGGCCAATCCCAACGCTCCGGTGCTGATCATGAGCGGTTACGCCGAGCAGGAGAGCGTGCTCCGTTCCCTGCGGGATGGGGCGGATGATTTCATCGCCAAGCAGTTTCTGCAGCTGCAACTGCGGGAATCAGTGGAAAAGGCGCTCCACCGCGGCAAGATGAGGACTGAGCTGGCCGACCGGACCTGTCTGGAAAACTTCAAGAGTGATTTCCTCTCCCTGGTTTCCCATAAACTGCGCACGCCTGTTACCACCATCTCGCTGATCCTGCAGGACCTGAACCAGAACATTGGCGGAGCGGATGCGGCTTCCCTGCGCCAGACCCTGGCTGTTGCCGGGGATGAGGTCGCCTATCTGGGGCGCTTGGTGGAGGATCTGCTGCTGTTCGGCCAGGTGGCGGGCCGGGTGACTCTGGAGCGCGAAGCCGTTGATCCGGCCGGACTGGTGGCCGAGGCACTCAGGGATTCGCCCGAGGCCCAGAGCAGGCCTGATGTCGCCACCACCTTCCGCTCCCGCACCCTGCCGCTTCTGAATCTCGATCGGCGCAAGGTTCTCTTTGCCCTCCGGCAGCTGATCGACAACGCCTTCAAGTTTTCACCCGAGGCGGGGCGGGTCTCCGTGGAGGTGCGCCGCGGGTGCGGCGAACTGGTGATCGTCGTCGCCGATTCCGGTGTCGGTATTCCCCGGGAGGAGCTGGAGCGGGTCTTCGACAAGTTCTACCAGATTGACCCTGAGGGCACGGGGCAGGTGCGCGGCCTGGGGCTGGGACTGTACTATGCCCGGGAGTTCATCCGCCTGCACGGCGGCTCGCTTACCCTGGAGAGCGAGCCGGGCAGGGGCACCACCGCCACCGTCATTCTTCCTCTGCAATAAGTTTTTGAGGTTTTGTTCATTTTGCGCTAAACTGCCGCCTTTACGGATGGCTCTTTTTTTTTCAGCTGCCGAATTTTGAGGTTGCAGCAGAGGAGTACCCCATGGAAAAACTGATTGAAAAAGCAAACAACCTGATGGAGGCGCTTCCCTACATCAGGCGCTTTGCCGGCACAACCTTCGTCATCAAGTACGGCGGGCACGCCATGTCCGACGAAAAGCTGAAGGAATCCTTTGCCCTGGACGTGATCATGCTCAGGTCCCTGGGGATCAATACGGTCATCGTCCACGGCGGCGGCCCCCAGATCAACCAGACCCTCAAGCGCTACGGCATCGTCTCACAGTTCGTCAAGGGGATGCGGGTCACCGACGGCGAGACCATGGCGGTGGTGGAGATGGTGCTGGTGGGGCAGGTGAACAAGGAGGTCGTGGGGTACCTGAATCAGCACGGCGGCCGGGCGGTGGGGCTGTCCGGCAAGGACGGCACCCTGCTCCTCTCCAGGAAGCTGCTCCAGGAAGTCATCCGGGACGACGGCACGACGGAGCAGGTGGACATGGGGTACGTGGGAGATGTGGTTAGGGTCAACACCGACCTCCTCAATGCTCTGGAAAACGGCAACTACCTGCCGGTCATCGCGCCGGTGGGAGTGGGGCCGGGTGGAGAGAGCTACAACATCAACGCAGACCTGGTGGCCGGCCGGGTAGCGGCGGCGCTCAACGCCGAGAAGCTGATTCTCCTGACCGACATCGAGGGGGTCAAGGACAAGAACGGATCGCTCCTCTCCAGCATCGCCGTGGCGGACATGCACCGCCTGATCCGGGAAGAGGCCATCACCGGCGGCATGATCCCCAAGGTAGTCTGCTGCGCCGACGCCCTGGAAGGCGGGGTGAGGAAGGCCCATATCATCGACGGCCGGGTGGAACACGCGGTGCTGCTGGAGATCTTCACCGACGTGGGGATCGGCACGGAAATACAGAAGTGATAGTGAGGTGGTTATGAATTCTGAACAGTGGATCGAAAAATCGGACCGGTACATCATGAAGAACTACGGACGCTTCCCGCTGGTGCCGGTGCGCGGCGAGGGATGCCGCCTGTGGGACGCCGACGGCAGGGAATATCTGGACTTCCTGGGCGGCATCGCGGTGAACAACCTGGGGCATTGCCACCCCAGGGTCGTGGAGGCCCTGCGGCGCCAGGCCGGCGAGATGATCCACTGCTCCAACCTGTACCAGATACCGCGCCAGATCGAACTGGCCGAGCTGCTCTGTGAGAACTCCTTTGCCGACCGGGCCTTCTTCTGCAATAGCGGGGCCGAGGCCAACGAGGCGGCCATCAAGCTGGCCCGCAAGTTCAGCCGCGACACCTTCGGCCCGGAGCGGTTCGCCATCATCACTGCCACCGACTCCTTCCACGGCCGCACCATGGCCACCGTCTCCGCCACCGGCCAGGAAAAGGTGCAGCGCTTCTTCGATCCGCTGCTGCATGGCTTCAGCCACGTACCCTTCAACGACCCGGCGGCGCTGGAAGCGGCGATCACGCCGGCCACCTGCGCCGTGATGCTGGAGCCGATCCAGGGGGAGAGCGGGGTCAACATCCCCTCGCCCGAGTACTTCCGCCAGGTGCGCCGAATCTGCGATAAGCACAAGCTGCTCCTCATCTTCGACGAGGTCCAGGTGGGGATGGGACGCACCGGACGGCTGTTCGCCTACGAAAACTTTGCCTGCGTTCCCGACATCATGACCCTGGCCAAGGCCCTGGCCGGAGGCGCTCCCATCGGCGCCATGCTTGCCAGGGAGGAAATCGCAACGGCCTTCACCCCCGGCACCCACGGTTCCACCTTCGGGGGGAATCCGCTGGTCTGCGCCGCTGCCGTTGCCACCCTGCGTACCATGCTGGAGGACGGTTTCCTGGAGAAGAGCCGGGAGACCGGCGCCTATCTCCTGGCCGAGCTTGAGAAACTGGGCAGGAAGTATTCCTTTGTCCAGGAGGTGCGCGGCATCGGCCTGATGATCGGCATGCCCCTTACCGTTCCGGCGGGGGAGATCGTCAAAAAGGGGCATGAACGAGGCGTGCTGCTCAATGCGGTGCACGATACGGTGCTGCGCTTCGTGCCGCCGCTGATCGTTACCAGGCAGGACGTGGATCAGATGATTACCATTCTCGACGGCATCCTGGCCGAGGTCGAGGCATAACAAGGGGGGGCACACCATGGTGCGACACTTTCTCTCGCTGCACGACTACACCAAGGAAGAACTGGACCGGCTTCTGGCCCTGGCAATGGAGCTGAAACAGGAACAGAAACAAGGCAACGAGCATCACCTGCTCAAGGGGAAAACCCTGGCCATGATCTTCGATAAGTCATCCACCCGCACCCGCATCTCTTTCGAGGTGGGTATCTACCAGCTGGGGGGGCACGGCCTGTTCATCTCCTCCGGCACATCCCAGATGGGGCGGGGGGAACCGCTCAAGGATACGGCGCGCGTGCTCTCCCGCTACTGCGACGGCATCATGATCCGTACCTTTGGCCAGGAGATCGTGGACGAGCTGGCCGCCTACGCCACGGTGCCGGTGATCAACGGTCTGACCGACCTGTTCCACCCCTGCCAGATCATGGCCGACGTGATGACGGTCATGGAGCAGAAGGGGGGGTATGCCGGCCAGAAGTTCGCCTGGATCGGCGACGGCAACAACATGGCTAACACCTGGATCGAGGCCGCCGCCATCTTCGGCTTCGACCTGGCCCTGGCCTGCCCGCAGGGGTATGAGCCCGATGCGCAGGTCATGGCCTGGGCCGCGGAGCGGGCGCCCGGCAGGGTGACCCTGACAACGGACCCGAAGGAAGCGGTGAGCGGCGCCCATGTGCTCAACACCGACGTCTGGGCCAGCATGGGGATGGAGGCCGAGCAGAAGGTGCGCGAGCAGGCCTTCAGGGGATACTGCCTGGACGACGACCTGGCGGGCCTGGCTGATCCGGAGCATATCGTGCTCCACTGCCTCCCGGCCCACCGGGGGGAGGAGATTTCCGATTCGGTCATCGAGGGAACCAACTCACGGGTCTGGGACGAGGCCGAGAATCGGCTCCATGCCCAGAAGGCGATCATGGCCACCTTGATGGGCGGAGCTTAGGGCCTTTCCTGTGTGCCTCCTCCCTGGGAGGAGAACCGGCCGCGGCAAGGCTTTGCGACACATTCAACATGGTAAGGAGAAGCGCATGACACAGCAGAAAATGGAAATCAAAAGCATCGTCCTGGCCTATTCGGGCGGTTTGGATACCTCGATCATCCTCAAGTGGCTGAAGAACGAGTACGGGTGCAGGGTGGTGGCGTTTTCCGCCGACCTGGGGCAGGGTGAGGAGCTGGACCCGGTGCGGGAAAAGGCCCTGGCCACCGGCGCCGACAAGGTCTACATCGACGACCTGCGCGAGGAGTTCGTGCGTGACTTCGTGTTCCCCATGTTCCGTGCCAACGCCATCTACGAAGGGCAGTACCTGTTGGGCACCTCCATTGCCCGGCCGCTGATCGCCAAGCGCCAGATGGAGATCGCTGCCATGGAAGGGTGCGACGCGGTCTCCCACGGCTCCACCGGCAAGGGGAACGATCAGGTCCGCTTCGAGCTGGGCTACTACCATTTCAACCCCAACATCAAGATCGTGGCCCCCTGGCGCACCTGGGACCTGAACAGCCGCCAGGCCCTGATCGACTATGCCAAGAAGAACGGCATTCCGGTGCCGGTGACCAAGAAGCGCCCCTGGTCCTCGGACCGCAACCTGCTGCACATCTCCTTCGAGGGAGGCATCCTGGAGGATCCCTGGGCCGAGGCGCCCGAGGAGATGTACGTGCTGACCACCGCCCCGGAGAAGGCGCCCAACAAGCCGCAGTACGTGGAGATCGAGTTCAGGAACGGCAATGCCGTGGCGGTTGATGGCGAGAAGATGACCCCGGCCCAGCTCTTGGCCCACCTCAACTACCTGGGGGGACAGCACGGCATCGGCCGGGTTGACCTGCTGGAGAACCGTTCCGTGGGGATGAAGTCCCGCGGCGTGTACGAGACCCCGGGGGGCACCATCCTGCGCGAGGCCCACATGGCGGTGGAGCAGATCACCATGGACCGCGAGGTGATGCGCATCCGCGACGGTCTGATCCCCGAGTACGCCCGGCTGGTCTATGCCGGCTACTGGTTCTCCCCCGAGCGGGAGATGATGCAGGCCCTGATCGACGATTCCCAGAAGTGCGTCAACGGCGTTGCCCGCCTGAAGCTCTACAAGGGGTACTGCCGCACCGTGGGGCGCAAGTCCGACAGTGACTCGCTCTTCAACCAGGATTTTGCCACCTTCGAGAAGGACCAGGTCTACAACCAGGCCGACGCCGAAGGGTTCATCAGGATCAACTCGCTCCGTCTGCGCATCAGGTCCATGATGCAGGCTGCCAAGAAGAAGTGAGGAGTGAGAGGTACAGAGTAAGGTGAGCCTGCTGGCGAGGGGGCGTTGTGCGCTCCCTCGCGGCAGGCCTGCGGGATACGAGGGGAATGGGCAGGTTCGGCACGCCACTCTTCCTGATCCCGGCCCTCCACTTCCCGGATACATTTTTCACCATTGCTCTCCCGATGAAAAAAAAACGTTTCAAGAAAGAGCACATCGTCACCTCCGTGGTGGCGGTGATCGTGGACGATGAGGAGCGGGTGCTCCTGACCAGGCGTAACGTCCCCCCCTTCAAGAATCTGTGGGTCATGCCGGGGGGCAAGATCGACCTGGGAGAGCCCATTCTCGATGCGCTCAAGCGCGAGGTCCGCGAGGAGGTGGGCATCGAGGTGGATGTGGACGACCTGATCGATGTCTTCGAGCACGTGACCCCGGGCGAGGACCGGTACCACTTCGTGATCATCTATTACCTCTGTCGCCCGCTCTCCTGCCGCGTTGTCCAGAACGAGGAGGAGGTCAGCGAGGTCGCCTGGGCGCCGCTGGACGGTCTGGCAGGCTACCGCCTGGCAGAGGGGGCCAGCTTCATCCTGGACAAGATCGCTCCCCGGTTCCGCAAAGATGCATCCCGGGATGGCGCAGATGCCTGAAATCATCTCCGCCAGGGTGAACCTGGACTTCCCCCTGGGGCATCACCTGCACTGCCTGATCGCCCAGCTTCCCAACCGCCTGCGGCGGGCCGAAGCCGGGTTCGCGGTGGTGAACCCCGAGGAGAGCTGGCGCATGGTCTCTTCGGTGCTGGAGCTGGTGGCTGCCGGCGAGGGGAACTTCAAGAAGCTGCACTTCCTCCTCTTCCCCGAAACCTGCCTTCCCCTGGGCCGCTTCGATGACATGCTGGGCGTGATCGGGGGGAAATTCCGCCCCGACACGGTGACCATCTTCGGTGTGGAGCATGTGCGGCTGCACGAGTACCGGGCTCTTCTGGAGCGTTTCCGCGAGGACAACGCCGAGGCCATCGCCCTGGTGGACCGGGATATCGATTCGGGCGATGTGCTGGAGATGCCGGTCAACTGGTGCTGCATCGCCGTCAAGGAGAGCGACGGCAAGCTTCGGGTGTTCCTGGAGGCCAAGAGCCACCCCTTCCACGCCGAGGAATACATCGACAAGTTTCACGATCTCTACCGGGGGCGACACTTCTACCTGTTCCGCTCCCGGCCGGCCTGCTTCAACTTCATGGCCATCATCTGCCTGGATTATCTCTACCGCGACCTGTACACGTCCAATATCCGGCAGATCATCGACCATGCCGACGCGCTCTTCTTCAAGACCCGCCAGGAGCTGAACGCGCTGTTCGTGATCCAGTGCAACCCCAAGCCGGAGCATCGCGCCTACCGCGACGTGCTGAGCGGCTTCTATGGCGAGTACCTGGAGGAAACCCCCGGCGTCCGCGAAACCGTGACCGTGTTCGGCAACTGCTCCGGGGAGAGCTGGATGGAAGACATCCCTCAGGCGAACGGCTTCGGCCACTCGTCGGTGGTGATCAACCGCCGCCATCGGCTGGCGCGGGTGGCGCTGCCTGAGCTGTCCACCGACGACTTCGGCGGCGCGCCACTCTGCCGGCTGCGCTTCGGCAGGGGCACGCGGCTGCTGTATTTCAATCTGCCCCAGGAGCATGAGCTTGACCCGCGCAGCTCGCGCATTTCCCTCAAGGTCCACGCGGTCATGGGGGTGGACGACATCGGCGTCTGGCACAAGATCAAGCTGGATGATTCGGCGTCGGGTTACGAACTGGTGCGTGCCGCCGTACCCTGATCCGCCCATATTTTTTGAAACCAATAGGAGAAGATATGTCCAAGGATAAACTCTGGGGCGGCCGCTTCACCCAGCCCACCGATGCCTTCGTCGAGGAGTTCACCGCCTCGATCCAGTTCGACAAACGCCTGTACCACCAGGACATCCGCGGCTCCATCGCCCATGCCCGCATGCTGGGGAAGCAGGGGATCATCCCCCAGGCTGACGTGGAGGCCATCGTGGAGGGGCTGCAACAGATCCTGATGCAGATCGAGGAGGGGAGTTTCGACTTCTCCATCTCCCTGGAAGACATCCACATGAACATCGAATCGCGCCTGTCGGAGCGCATCGGCGAGGCGGGCAAGCGACTGCACACCGGCCGCTCGCGCAACGACCAGGTGGCCCTGGACATCCGCCTCTACCTGCGGGACGAGATCGTGGAGATTGCCTCCTACCTGGATCTGCTGATCGACGCGCTGTTGAGCCAGGCCGAGGAGAACCAGGATGTGATCATGCCCGGCTTCACCCATTTGCAGACCGCCCAGCCGATCCTGTTTGCCCACCATATGCTGGCCTACGTGGAGATGTTTAAAAGGGACAGCGGCCGCATGGAGGACTGCCTGAAACGGGTCAACGTGCTTCCCCTGGGGGCCGGTGCCCTGGCCGGTACCACCTTCCCCATCGACCGGGAGTACGTTGCCGAGCAACTGGACTTCCCGGCCATTACCCGCAACTCCCTGGACTCGGTCTCTGACCGGGACTTCGGTCTGGAATTCCTCTCCGCCGCGTCGATCCTGATGATGCACCTGTCGCGCCTCTCCGAGGAACTGATCCTCTGGTCCACCAGCCAGTTCAAATTCATCGAGCTCTCCGACGGCTTCTGCACCGGTTCCTCCATCATGCCCCAGAAGAAGAACCCGGACGTGCCGGAGCTGGTGCGGGGCAAGACCGGCCGGGTCTACGGCAACCTGATGGCGCTCTTGACGGTGATGAAGTCCCTCCCCCTGGCCTACAACAAGGACATGCAGGAGGACAAGGAGCCGCTTTTCGACACCATCGACACGGTCAAGGGGAGCCTGAAGGTGTTCAGCGACATGATCCGGGAGATGCGGCTCTATCCCGAGGCCATGCGCCGGGCCGCAGGTCAGGGATTCTCCACTGCCACGGATGTGGCCGACTACCTGGTGCGCAAGGGGGTGGCCTTCCGCGACGCCCACGAGGCGGTGGGCAAGGCGGTCGCCTACTGCGTCGAGAACGAGATGGAGCTCACCGACCTGACCCTGACCGAGTGGGAGCTCTTCTCCCCCCGCTTCGAGCAGGACATCTTCGCGGCGATCACCGTGGATGCCTGCATCGACGCCCGCGATATCCCGGGTGGCACGGCCCGGGAGCAGGTCAAGGGCGAGATCGCCCGCTGCCGGAAGGGGAAGTAGGCCCGAGACGCTTATAACATCTCCGTTGCTGTGAACCAGTAAACAGCACGTGAAACTCGGATGCAGGGTATGCACACGGATACAAACAATGCACAAACAGTCTGAAAGACTTCACCCTCGAGGCAGATGTCTTGTGACGTATCCGTGTGCATACCCTGTATCCGAGTTTCGATTGCTTAGTATAGGGTGAAAGGTTCCGTTATGCGCATATCCGCAATCCTGTTGCTCGTTCTGCTCTCCCTGACCGCCTGTGGCAAGCGCGGTTCCCTGATCTACCCCGACATGCTGGTCCCGGCCCAGCCCTCGTCCGTGAGCGCCCGCCAGGCCGGCAAGGCCATCAGGCTCGCCTTCACGCCGGTGGCGAAGGACCGCGCCGGTCGGGAACTCACCGACCTGGCCGGGGTGAAGATCTACCGGCGGGTCACCATCGCAGGGCAGCAGAACATCTGCGACGCCTGCACGGAAGACTTCGGCCTTGTGCGTACCCTGTACCTGCATCCCCTGTCCGGGAACGACGTGCAGCGCAGCGCTGGCCAGGTCCTGCTGCTGGACGTTGACGTCACGGAGGGGGAGAGCTACAGCTACCGGGTGATCCCCTTCACCGCCGACGGCATCCAGGGACAGGCTTCTCCCGTGGTGACGGCAACCATGGTCGCGTCTCCGCCGGCACCGACGCTGACGGCGGTACCGGACCCGATCCAGATCGAGCTGGTCATGACGCCGGTCAGCCTGACCCAGGGGACTCTGGTGGGGTATAACCTGTACCGTGCCCTGCAGGGGGAACGGCTCCCCTACCTGCCGCTCAACCGGGAGCCGGTCAGCGGCCCCAGCTATCTGGACGCTACCCTGGACAGGACCCAGAGTTACGTCTATGCCGCCCGCGGTGTGATCAGGCAGCCGGACGGCTCCCTGGTGGAGAGCGAACTCTCCAACCAGGTCCTGACCAGGGTCACGGAAGAGTAGGGAGACCGATCCTGGATGCGGCTGGCCTGGCTGGCGTTTCTGCACAAATGAAGTAACAAAAGAGCCGCCACCCGGTGAACGGGTGGCGGCTCTTTTGCGTTGCACGTCTGAAATTGTTACGGGGCCTATGGCATGGTGTGGCGGATGTCCTTCCCCTTGACCATGAAGATCACCATCTCGGCGATGTTGGTGGCGTGGTCGGCGATGCGCTCCAGGCACTTGGAGATGTAGTTGAGCTTGATGGCCCGGGAGATGGTTGCCGGCTCCTCGATCATGAAGGTGAGGAGTTCCCGCTGGATCTGCTCGTTCAGGTCGTCTACCTGCTGGTCGTCGTTGCAGACCTTGATGGCCAGCTCCACGTCGCCGCGCACGAAGGCGTCCAGAGCCTCCTTGACCATCACCTCCGTGCGCTGGGCCATGCGCGGGATGTCGATGTACGGTTTGAGCGGCGGCTCCCGGTTCAGCTCCTTGACCCTCTTGGCCACGCTGGTGCACTGGTCGCCGATGCGCTCCAGGTCGGTGACGATCTTCAGCGCCAGGGTGATGAAGCGCAGGTCCCGGGCAGCAGGCTGACGCAGGGCCAGGAGCTGGAGACATTTCTCGTCGATGGCAACCTCCAGGCCGTTCACCTCCCGATCCATGGCGATGATCCGTTCGGCCAGTGCCGAATCGCGCTCGGACAGGGATGCCACCGAGTCGACGATCATCATCTCCACTTTCCCTCCCATGGCCAGGATGTTGCCGCGCAGTTCGTCCAGCTCCAGATCGAATGACGCGCTGATGTGTTCTCGTCTCTCCATATCTTCCTCTCGAATGTGAGTGTGGTGTCAATCAGTCTACCCGAAACGGCCGGTGATGTAATCCTCGGTCTGCTTCTTCTCCGGATTGGTGAAGATGGCGCGGGTTTCCCCCACCTCGATCAGCTCGCCCAGGTAGAAGAAGGCGGTCACGTCCGATACCCGGGCCGCCTGCTGCATGTTGTGGGTGACGATGATGATGGTGTACTTGCGCTTCAGCTCGTCGATCAGCTCCTCGATCTTCAGGGTCGAGATGGGATCAAGGGCCGAACAGGGCTCGTCCATCAGGATCACGTCCGGGTTGACGGCGATGGCCCGGGCGATGCAGATGCGCTGGGCCTGGCCGCCGGAAAGCCCCAGGGCCGAGTCGTGCAGGCGGTCCTTGACCTCGTCCCAGATGGCGGCGCTCTTCAGGCTCCGCTCCACGGTCTCGTCCAGAATCGTCCGGTCGGTGACTCCGGCGATGCGCAGACCGTAGACGATGTTCTCGTAAATCGACTTGGGAAAGGGGTTGGACTGCTGGAAGACCATGCCGATGCGTCGGCGCAGTGAGATCACGTCCCTGTCCGGGGTATTGACCTCCTCCCCCTCGAAGCTGATGCTGCCCTCGATGCGCACGTTGTCCACCAGGTCGTTCATGCGGTTGAAACAGCGCAGGAGCGTGGACTTGCCGCAGCCCGAGGGGCCGATGAAGGCGGTTACCTGGTTGCGGACCATGTCCAGGGAGATGTCCTTCAGGGCGTGCTTGTCGCCGTAGTGCAGGTTCAGGTTCCTGACCGCCAGGATGGGGTCGGTGGTGGTGTGAATCATGGTGTTCATCCCTGTTCTCTCAGAAGTTTGAGGTTACGTAGCGTTTGCGCATCCTGGTGCGCAGTCGGATCGCCAGGCTGCTGGCGACGATCACGATGGCGATCAGCAGCAGGGTGGTGACGTAGACCATGGGCTTGGCCGCCTCCACGTTGGGCGACTGGAAGCCCACGTCGAAGATGTGGAATCCCAGGTGCATGAACTTGCGATCCATGTGGAAGAAGGGGAAGTGGCCGTCGAAGGGGAGCGTGGGCGCCAGCTTGACCACCCCTACGATCATCAGCGGCGCCACCTCTCCCGCTGCCCGGGCCATGGAGAGGACCAGGCCGGTCATGATGCCGGGGGTAGCCATAGGGAGGAGGATCTTGACCAGGGTCTGGAATTTTGTCGCTCCCAGGGCCAGGGAACCCTCGCGGATGCCGCGGGGGATGGAGGCCAGGGATTCTTCCGTGGCGATGATCACCACCGGCACCGTCAGGAGCGCCAGGGTCAGGCTGGACCAGAGGATGCCGCCGGTGCCGAAGGTCGGGGTGGGGAGCCGTTCGGGGAAGAAGAGCTTGTCCAGGTTCCCGCCGATGCCGTACACGAAGAAGCCGAGACCGAACACGCCGTAGACGATAGAGGGGACACCCGCCAGGTTGTTGACGGCGATGCGCACCATGCGGGTGAGCAGCCCGTCCCGGGCGTACTCACGCAGGTAGATCGCCGCGATCACGCCGAAGGGCAGGGAGAAGATGCTCATCAGCAGTACCATCATGACCGTGCCGAAGATGGCCGGGAAGAGCCCCCCCTCGGTGTTGGACTCCCGCGGGTCGTCCAGCAGCAACTCGCGGACCCGCTCGCCGTAGGCGGCCACCTTGGCCACCAGTGACATGTCGTTGGGGCGCTGAATGCGGACGATCTCGGTCAGCTCCACCTCTTTCACGCCCCCCTCCGCATCGGTGAGCACGGCAGTGAAGCGGGCCAGGTCGTTTTGCCGCGCTCCCAGCTGGTCGTTCAGCTGGTTGAACCTGTCCAGCAGCTTCTCCCTGGCGGCGGTCACCTCCACGATGGCAGCGGCGTTTGTTCCGGCTCCCCGGTGCTCCAGCTTGAGGCTCTTCAGGCGGAGCCGCTCGGCCTGGTGGTTCAGGTCGGACATGGTCTCTTTCAGCGCTTCCTGCGCCCCCTGCCTCGGCTTGAGCGCCTCTCTGGCCCGCTGGAGCCGTTCCCACCGGTCCGTTGGCTGAGCAGCGATCAGGCCGTCGACCCGTACCTCCGTAAGGAAGCCGATGAAGTCGCCATGCTCCCTGCGCTGCACCAGCACCGCATCTTTGGGCAGGCTGCGGGAGACGATGTCGTTCTCGTCGATCCAGCGGAAATCCTGGCCGAAAACGTCACGGTTGGCCACCTTGAGCTGGATTCTGCGTCCCCCGGTATGAGGGTTGGTCTCGCGCCCCGCAACCTGACCCAGCGCGCCGGTGCCGTCGCTGAGCCGGTACTGGACCAGGTCGCGGGGCCAGAAATAGCCCAGGCCGTTGGTCATGACCACGCCGATCAGGGTCATGGTCATGATCAGCACCAGGGCCAGGGCCGCGCCGGTCAAAAGGACGAACGGTTCGCCGGTTTTCAGATAGGTTTTCATCGGATCAAACCTCATGGTTGTGCTGTGGTGCGGTACATCGACACTCATTCCGGATTCGGCAGGTGGAGCTGTCCTTCGTTCGCTCCGGATCCCTGATCCTGTAGTTCCACGGCTCATTCCGTTGCAGCCGGAAACTCGCCGGTAGGCTCAAACAGTCCGGCTGCTTTACGCTCCATTTCGCCGGGAACCACGACAGATCAGGGATAAGTCGCTCTTTACGGACAACTCCACCTGCCGGATGATGGTTGTAATCAGTACCGCCCGTACTTCCTGCGGAAGCGCTGGCGCAGGGCCTCGGCGGCGCTGTTGATGACGAAGGTGAAGATGAACAGCAGTACCGCCGACAGGAACAGCACCCGATAGAGGGAACCGTCCAGGGGGGCCTCGGGGATCTCCACGGCGATATTGGCCGACAGGGAGCGAAGGCCGTTGAAGATGCTCCAGCTCATGATCGGGGTGTTGCCGGTGGCCATGAGCACGATCATGGTTTCGCCGATGGCGCGGCCGAAGCCGATCATGATGGCCGAGAAGACCCCCGGCAGGGCCGAGGGGAGCACCACCCTCCAGGCGGTCTGCCAGCGGCTGGCCCCCAGGGCCAGGGAGGCGGCGGTCAGGTTGCGCGGCACGTTGGAGATGGCATCCTCGGCGATGGTGAAGATGATCGGTATCACCGCGAACCCCAGGGCAATGGCGATGATGATGCTGTTGCGCTGGTCATAGCGGATCCCCAGGGAGTCGTACAGCCACTGCTTGAAATCGGCTCCGAAGAGCGATGTCTCCATCATCATCCCCAGGTGCCAGGAGATGAGTATGCCGATGAGAGCCAGGGGAATCAGGATGATGAACTCCCTGCCCCGGCTCAGGCGGTCCAGAGCGGAGGCCGGTCTGATCCGCTTCCAGAACAGCAGGAAGATGACGATCAGGAGCGGCACCACGGCCATGGTCACGAACAGTGCCGGCAGTGCGTGGTCAACCAGGGGAGCCAGCCAGAGGCCGGCCAGAAAACCGATTACCACCGAAGGGATGGCGGCCATGATCTCTACCGCCGGCTTGACCCGGGACTTGAGCGAGGGGGCCATGAACTGGCTGGTGTAGAGGGCGCCGCCCAGGGCCAGGGGGGTGGCGAAGAGCATGGCGAAGATGGTCGCCTTGACGGTTCCGAACAGGAGCGGCACTAGGCTCAGCTTCGGTTCGAAGTCATCGTTGGCACTTGATGACTGCCAGACGTACTCCGGCCGGTCGTACCCTTCGTACCAGACCTTGGTGAAGAGTGTTCCCAGCGTTACTTCCGGATGGGGAATATGCAGCTGCCAGAGGGTGAGTCGTCCCGATGTCTCCAGAACCGCCAGGGCTGTTCCCTGAGGGGAGAGGGCAGCCGTCAGCACCGGGGAGGCGCTCTCCTTGGGAGTGACCAGGGTGCGCGCCGATGTGGTGTGGTCCAGGCGCACGACCCCGCGGCTGTCCAGGGAGAGCAGCGACTTGTTGCGGGAGGAGGGGGTGATCATGGTCACCGCCGCGCCGTGCGCCGGAAGCTCATGGATACGGGTCAGTCGTTTATCCTGGCCGCTTCCTGCCGATGACACCGGGAACCAGCTGGCATAGCCGCCGCGTGCGTCGCCGATGGCCAGGGAGACGTCCCCCAGCACCAGGTTGAGGGCGGTGATCGCCGCGCCGCCGGTGGCGGAGACCGTGTCGATCAGCCGCGGGGCGGCCGGTTCGGAGAGATCCCAGCGCATGACCCAGCCGTTATCCGTGCCGACGTACAGGTAGTGCCCCTTCTGATCCAGTACCGCGGCGGTGATCGCGCCGGGGAGCCGGTCGGAGATCTCCGCCGAGACGGCGCGGACGGTTTCGTTCTCCATCAGGTCCTTTTCCACCAGGCGCTGACGGATGGAGAAGCGGCCGTCTCCGAGCTGGTCCACCCGCAGGGCTCCGTTGTCCAGCCTGCGCACGAAGGAGCGCACGACCGCGCCCTGCCCCGGGAAGGCGAGGTCCTCGTTGGGGGTGAGGGTCGCGGCCTGCTCCGTGACGGTGGAACCGTTGTTGGAGGAACCGAAGGAGAGGGTGACGGAGCTTGTGGCGCCGGTGTCCCAGAGCAGGTTGAAGATCGACGCTCCCTGCTGATCGACGGAGACGATCCTGGCGGCGCCGGTGGGGATGGCGGGAACCTTCAGCTCCTCAACCACCTTGCCGCTGGCCCCGTCGAGGACGTGGACGGAACCGTGCTCGTCCATCAGAACGTGCCGCTTCAGGCTGTCGTCGATGCCGCTAGCCACCACCCTGGTGCCGACGAGCCGGGTGGGGAGGGTGCATGACGCGACGATGTCGGCCGAAGGGGGCAGGAAGAGCGGCAGGGCGACCTTGGCGATCATCACCAGAATCCAGACGACGGAGACGATGACCAGTATGCCGCCGGTCCTGATCAGCCACTCGGCCAGCCGGTCCTGGCGCCGTGATTTTTTCGAGAGATCTGTTTTCATGGGATTCCGGTGGTGATGGTTGATGCTTGATCTGGCATGCGGCAGGTGAGAGCCGCCTGCGTTCGTGCGGCCCGGCTTCGTTCCGCGCTTTCAGGTCACATCCCCTCCCGGCGACACACCTGGAGTGTGCCCGGGAGGGGATGGGAGAAATGACCTTCTAGTTCAGGTTCTTGAGCTGGCCGTCCACCAGTTTGGCGGGGAGCGGGTCGTAGCCGTCCTTGACCACGATCTGCTGTCCTTCCTTGGACAGAACGTACTTCAGGAACTCTTCCGTCACTTTGGGCAGAGGTTTGCCCGGCTGCTTGGCAACGTAGATGTAGAGCATGCGGCTCAAGGGGTAGTTTCCGTTCAGCACGTTCTGGTAGGTGGCCGCGGAGGCCGGTTGGCCGTCCTTGGCCGAGAGGGGGACGGCGCGTACGCCGGAGGTGGCGTAGCCGATGCCGGAGTAACCGATGGCGGAGATGTCCTTGGCCACCCCCTCCACCACCGAAGCGGAGCCGGGTTGTTCCTTGACCGTATTCTTGAAGTCACCCTTCTTGAGGGCGTGTTCCTTGAAATAGCCGTAGGTTCCCGAGGCTGAGTTGCGGCCGTAGAGGCTGATCGGCTTGCCGGCCAGCTTGCCGGTTACCCCCAGCTGTCCCCAGGTGGTGATTTCGGCGTGACCGCTCTTGCGGGTCTTGGAGAAGATGGCGTCCACCTGGTCCAGGGAGAGGGACTTGACCGGGTTGTCCTTGTTGACGAAGACCGCCAGGGAGTCCAGGGCCACGCCGATCCTGGTCGGTTTGTAGCCATACTTTTTCTGGAACGCCTCGATCTCGGTCCCCTTCATCTCCCGGGACATGGGGCCCAGCTGGGCGGTACCGGCGGTCAGGGCCGGCGGAGCGGTGCTGGAGCCTTTTCCCTCGATCTGCAGGTTGACGTTGGGGTACTTCTTCTTGAACCCCTCGGCCCAGTAGGTCATCAGGTTGTTGAGGGAGTCGGAACCGATGCTGTTCAGGTTGCCGGCCACGCCGGCAACGGGGCGGTAGCTCTTGATTCCGGGGTCAACGGCGACCTTGCCCGCCTGGGCCGATGTCACCGACAGGGCCAGTAACGCGGCTGTTGCAACTGCCTTCTTGAACATGCTGTGTCCTCCTTGATGTGTGTGCTGACGTTCGATGGCTGTCACCGTAGCACGGTAGTGTTACGGGTGTGTCACGGAGTGGGAAACTGTGTGTGAAAACTCGATCGTTACTCTGCGATGCGCAGCGTGAATGAAAAGGTGGAACCCCTGCCCGGCGTGCTCTCCACCGTCAGCTCGCCGCCGTGGAGTTGGACGATATGTTTGGCGATGGCAAGCCCCAGGCCGGTCCCTCCCTGCTCCCTGCTGCGTCCCCCGTCCACGCGGTAGAAGCGCTCGAAGATGCGGGGAAGGTCCCTGGCGGGGATGCCGATTCCGCTGTCCTGCACCGCAATCCTGAGGAAGCCGTCCCGCTGCTCGGCAAAGAGACGGATTGTGCCGCCTTCTGGGGTATATTTGACGGCATTGTCGATCAGGTTCACCAGCACCTGCTCCAGTCGGCCCTGGTCCACCAGGACACGGGGGAGGGGAGCCGCGATGTCGTTACACAGGGCGATCCCCTTTTCCGCCGCCCGCGGGGCGAGCAGAGTACAGGATTTTGCCGCTGTTGGGCCGATGTCCATGGGATTAAGCTCCAGGGCTGTGTTCCTGGCCTCCAGGCAGGAAAGGGTCAGAATATCGTTGATCAGCATGGTCAACCGTTCGGCATGCCTGCGGATGATCTCCACGAACCGGGTGGCGTGCTCCGGTTCCGAGGTCAGCATGCCGTCCTGGGTGAGGGTCTCGGCGTACCCCTTGATGACCGAGACCGGGGTGCGCAGCTCGTGGGAGACGTTGGCCACGAAGTCGCGGCGCATCTCTTCCACGTACTTCATGTCGCTGATGTCGTGGAACACCGCAACGACTCCCTGGCCGATGCCGTCCATGGCCAGGGACACCCAGTGGGTCAGCAGCGTGACGTCTCCCGGCTGGATGCGGATCTCCCGGACCAGCTCCCTCCCCGAGACGGTCAGGTCGTGGAAGGCCTCCTGCAGGTCGGGATTACGTGAGACTTCGATCAGCCGCTTACCCTCCACCTCTCCGGTCAGGGCAAACATCTTCCTGAAGCTGGGGTTGACCAGGGTGATCAGACCGTCGGCGCTGGCAACCATGACCCCCTCGCCCATGCCGCGGAGGATCGCGTCCAGTCGTGCCTTCTCCTCGGCCAGACCGCGCATCTGGGAGTCGATCCGCTCGGCCATGTCGTTCAGAACCGTTGCCAGCGCGCCGATTTCGTCCCGGGAGTAGGCCGGGATGCGGAGCTGCTCACCACCCCTGCCGATGCGGGCTGCTATCTCCGCCATCTGGCGCAGCGGCCGGGCGGTGATCCGGGAGAGGAAGAGGCTGAAGAGCAGGGCGGCCAGCAACGCCGCACCCACGGCGCCGGCAGTCATGCGGTGCAGTGCCGTCGTGGCGTCGGACAGATGCTCCAGGGGGAGGGCCAGCCTGACGATGCCGCTGTGGCCGGCGCTCCGGTAGGGGAGGGCCGTGTAGAGCATGTGGGTCTTGAGGGTTTCCGAATAACGCAGGGAGCTGCCAATGCTCCCCTTAAGGGCCTGCACCACTTCCGGACGGTTCAGGTGGCTCTCCAGGTGGGAGAGTTCACCCCGCTGCACGTCCGAATCACCCGTTACCAGGCCGGTGCGATCGATCAGGGTGACGCGCGCCTTGATGGCCGATCCGATCCGCTCGGCCAGCTGCTGGGGCGGCATGTGGTCTCCCTCCTGTTCGGCCAGAAGAGTGGCAAGTCTGGTCTGGCTGATCAGGTTTTCGCGGCTTTCGTCCAGGAAGTAGGTCTGGGCGCCATGGTCGAAGCTCAGGAAATAAATCCCCGAGAGCAGCAGGATCAGCGCCAGGTAGGAGAGCATCAATTTCCAGCGGAACTTCATGGGCTAGGTCTCCTCGATCTTGTAGCCGAATCCCCGGACGGTCTTGATCTGTTCCCCCGGAAGACCGAGCTTGCCCCGCAACCGGGTGATGTGCGTGTCTACGGTGCGCGTGTCGCCCACATCATGGTAGCTCCACACGTCCTGCAGCAACTGGTCCCGGCTGATGACCCGGCCGCGGCGCTCCACCAGGTAGAGAAGCAGTTTGAATTCCGTGGAAGTCAGGTCTGTTTCCCGGTCGGCGCTGATCACCCGGTGGCGCTCCCGGTCGATGACGATGCCTCCCAGGTTCAGCAGGGGGGACTCCGTCACCGGATCTCCACCGCAGCGCCTGAGAATCGCCTTGACCCGCAGGGAGAGCTCGCGCATGGAGAAGGGCTTGACGATGTAGTCGTCGGCCCCCACCTCGAAACCGACCACACGATCGATCTCGTCCCCCTTGGCGGTGACCATGAGCACCGGTATGCGGCTGGTGGCCTGGTCCTTGCGCAGTGTCTTGCAGATCTCGGTGCCCAGCATGCCGGGGAGCATCAGATCAAGGATGATCAGGTCCGGTTGGCCGCTCCGGGCCGCCTCGAGCCCGGCAATGCCGTCAAAGGCGCAGCGGGGGGCAAACCCTTCCTTCTCCAGATTGAAGGCCAGCAGTTCGGCAAGGTCCCGTTCGTCTTCGATGATCAGGATCCTCTGTTTCATGGGCGGTTCCTCGGTGGTCGTGGTCTCGCACCAGCTCCGCAGGTGCGGTTCGTCCTGGATGCGGCGATTGAAAATGCCCGCTGAGGCTCGGAGGGGCTCTGTTGCGGTTCGCTCCAGCGGATAGGGTCGAGGTTTCCGGTTTCAGGACGCATCCCGCCGCCGGCGCCGTGCCTTTACGATGAAAGTGGAACCTCTGCCCGTTCCGGCGGTTTTTCGGGCCGGTTTCATGTCATGGCGTTGTACCATGCAAATGTTACCGTTGTGTGCCGAATTGTAAACGTGTGTGTAGAACTTGGCTGGACCGTTCCCGCATGAACCGGTACGGCTTGGGGATCTGGTGATGTTTCACACACCTTTTTTGTGACGGCAACCGTATCGTAACAAGCTTGGAGTATAGGTGGGGGCATCAAGGAGAGAAGGAGGTACGGTATGAAGATCAGGATCGACGAGGACTACTATTGCTGGCACTGCGAATGGTGTGATACCGAGAACCGGGTGCTCTGGATACGGGTGCATGAGGGGCTGTCCTGTGGCGCCTGCCACAGGAAGACGCTGCTGGGGGGGGAGCTGCTTGCCTCCCAGGAACAGAAAATCTCCGCCGGGCTGTACTGAACGGAAATTGCGGGCCGGAAAAAACCGGGCGCCCCGGTCTCTATGACCGGCGGCGCCCTTTTTTATTCCTGTGCTGCCGCTACTTCCCGCAGCATTTCTTGTATTTCAGGCCGCTTCCACATGGGCAGGGATCGTTACGGCCGATCTTGTTCACGCTCAGCGGCCTGGGGCGGACCCTGACGCCGTCGGTGAACAGCCAGGCCCCGTCCCTGCGCTCGAACAGGGCGTTTTCATGGTGGTCGTGGAGCCCTTCCCGGTCACGGTAATGGGCAATGAACTCCACCTGGCCGGTCGTGTCGTCCGGTCCCCCCTGCTGGGTACCGAGGATTTCCAATCCCAGCCATTCGCTTCGTGCGGCCCACTCACGGGTCCCGTCGTGATCGTACCCCGTGCGATGGTTCGGGTGGGTGCTGTTGAAGATGAAATCGACCTCTACCTTGACATGGGCGCTGTAGCGCGCCCTCATGAGCTCTTCAGCCGTGTGGGCCGATCGTGAGCCGTTGATGATCGGCTGGCAGCACTGTTCGTAGGGCGTGCCGCTTCCGCAGGGACAACTGTTCATGTCTGCTTCTCCTCTTTGGGGGTTCTCCTGGTGGCATGGGCTACTGCCGTTACATGCTCTTTTACGGTTTGTCAAATATTTTATGATGTTTGTAGCCCAGAGAGATCGATCCGGGTGGGGACCTGGCCGGGGAGCAATGTGAGCGTGTTCCGCCAGTGATCGCCAGTGATGGAAGAGTTCCAGGAGGTACAGGATGGTTTCGATGGCGATCACGAAGCAGATTGATAGCAAGGAATAGCAAGGAAGGCCGGGTCGCGGCGGGGCATGACGGCGCAGTCGTTGGCGATGGCCGTTTCCCGCTCCGGATCGATGACCAGCCGGTACTCTTCGTGAACGGGAGGGCGGACGTGGTGCCTGACCTGTTCGACGCGGTTCTGGAGGTTGGCCAGGAAGCGGAAGATCTAGTCGGCGGAACAGTTCAGTGAATACGGCGCCGCCGAAGCAGTAGAGGTAGACCTGTTGCCTGTCGTCCGCCAGAGGGGGCGCGAAACCGATCGGGTTGAGCTTAATCGGCTCCTTCCAGCAGAGCCTGCGGCTCATACCCTGCTTCTGGACCAGGCTGTTCAGAGCCAGTTCACCGTCAAAGGCGTATGCATTGAACAGGAATTCCATAGCCGTGCCTCCATCCGCATGCACCTGGACGTCACGCAGCCGTTTGTGACAAGTGTAACAGGTGAGTCCGGATTCGGCAGACGCCATCCGTCGACTGAAGTTGCGGCAGAGCCTACGTACGGGTAGACTGTGACGGATGGTGAAGCGGCACTCCGGTTTCGAGGCCGACGTTCATGGAGGTGTACCCCCGAAATGCGATCCTTTCTCTTCGTCAACCCCCGTTCCGGGAGCTACGCTCCGGGCCGGGTCACCAGAATCCTCTCGCGTTTGTCTGAAGCAGGAATCCGGCCTACGCTCATGGAGGTGACTACGCCGGTTGAGGTGCGTTCCCGCTGTCGCGCGATTGCCGCTGAAGACGCCGCCGCTCTGGTGATCGTCGCCGCCGGTGACGGGACCATCAATGCGGTGGTGAACTCCCTGAAACCCGCATCGGCGACACTGGCCATCCTTCCCCTGGGTACCTCCAATGTATTGGCCCGGGAGATCGGCATTCGTTCCCTGGAGGATGGGGTGGAACGGATCATCACCGCCCGGAGTCGTCCGTTGCCCCTGGGAGTCATGGAGCTGGGGCCGATCAGCCACCGTTTTCTGCTCATGGCCGGTGTCGGGGTCGACGGAGCGGTTGTCAGGGATGTGCATCCCCGGGAGAAGCGGCTGCTCAGGCAGGGTGCCTATGCGCTCTCTGCAATGCGTTACGCCTTTCAGTGGGAAAAAGAGATGATCCAGGTGGTGACGCCCGAGCGTACGCTTGCCTGCCATGGCGCTGTTGTCTGCACGGCTTCCCGGTATGGCGGAGATTTTGTCCTTGTTCCCGGGGGAGACCTGTTCTCGCCGTTGTTCACGGTGGTCTGTACCCTTGGCAACCGTCGCAGGGACTATCTGCGCGTGGCTTGGGATCTGTTTTCGGGGAGAACGCAGACCGGCCGGCAGCTGCTGCGCATAACGGCTAGAGAGGTGGAGATTTTCGGCGTCAAGCCGGTGCAACTGGACGGTGACTTCATCGGCTACAGTCCGGCACGTTTTTCATGCCTGGAAAATTTCGCCAGAATCGTTGTCTGATGATGTGGTTTCCGGTTCCTGTGTGACGGTGATCACCGCGTGTCGTGCCCTGCATCCCCGCTGCTGCTCATCCTCTGCGTTTTTTTCGTATTGCGCTGTAGTTGCTTGACATTGCTACTTCTTTTGGTTAAGGATCTATTATTCTTTGTGCGGTTTTGGTGCACAGCGCCGGCTTCGAGAGCACTTGAACCATGGATAATCTGGCACCGTTACGGCGGCCCCACGTTTTGCCCGCGGCAGGGAGGGAAGGGGGGGCGCCGACGGCTGTGCAGAGGTTTTTATCAGGTTTCCCGATTCGTCCCGGCCGGGTTGCCGTGTATGCCGGTGCAGGTGGATATTCTCGGCACACTTCATTTTCATGCAAAGGGGAGAGACCATGTTTAACAACCTGAATGTAGGTGCAAAGCTGCTGGCTGCCTTCGTGTTGGTGGCGGTGATCAGTGGTGTGGTGGGCATCATCGGTATCACCCGCAACCGCCAGATCGCCGAAGCCGACAGGATGATGTACGAGAAACTAGCCGTTCCCCTGGGGGACCTGGCGGTGATAGCCGAATCGTTCCAGCGCGTGCGTATCAACCTGCGCGACGTGGTCAGCGCCACCAACGAAACGGAGCGTCGCGAGGCACTCAATACGATTCAGAAGCTGAGGGACACTATTGCGCCCCATCTGGAAAGCTATGAGAAGAGCATGTCCAACGATGAACAGCGCAGATTGTTCGAGCAGTTCAAGGAAGCCCGAAAAACCTATGTGGGACATATCGCTACGATCATCAGGCTGGACACTGAAAATCGCGAGGCAGAGGCGCTGGCCCTTATGCATGGCCAGGCTAAGCAGGCTGCTCTGCGCTACCAGGAACTGAGTGAAAAATTGATAAAAAACATGGAGCAACAGGGCAAGCTGATTCTGCAACAGAACGAGAATACGGCCGGCAATGCCTTTCTTCTGATGGTCTGTTTCGTGGCTGCCAACATTATCATCGCTGTTGTGCTCGGCCTGTATATCTCCCGGATGATCACGGCGCCACTCAACGAAGCTGTCCGGGTTGCCACGGCAATCGGAGCGGGAGATCTGAACGTGGATGTCCGGGTGACCTCGGGTGACGAGACCGGAAGACTCATGCAGGCCCTGAGAACCATGGTCGATAACCTGCGCAACATCATCAACCAGGTATCGGCTACCTCGTCCCAGGTAGCTGCGGCTTCCAGCCAACTGCACGCCACCGCTGAGCGCATTGCCACCGGGGCCGAAGAGGTGGTTGCCCAGGCCAGTACCGTTGCCACGGCCGGGGAGGAAATGTCGGCCACATCGGGCGACATTGCCCAGAACTGCCAGATGGCAGCCGAGGGAGCGCAGCGCGCTTCCGCATCGGCCCAGAATGGTGCCGAGGTAGTGGAGAAGACCGTGGCGGTAATGGGACAGATCGCCGCCAAGGTTCAGGAGTCGGCCAGAACCGTGGAGAGCCTGGGAACGCGCAGCGACCAGATCGGCGCCATCATCGGCACCATCGAGGACATCGCCGATCAGACCAACCTGCTGGCGCTGAACGCCGCCATAGAGGCGGCCCGTGCCGGGGAGCAGGGAAGGGGGTTCGCGGTGGTGGCGGACGAAGTGCGCGCCCTGGCGGAGCGCACTACCCGTGCCACCCGGGAAATCGGTGAGATGATCAAGGCTATCCAGGGAGAGACCAAGGATGCGGTTGCCGCCATGGAACAGGGGGTGGGACAGGTGGAGGCCGGCACCGTCGAGGCCAGCCGCTCCGGTGATGCGCTGCGGGATATCCTGGAGCAGGTAAACAGCGTGGCCATGCAGGTCAGCCAGATCGCCACCGCAGCCGAGGAACAGACCGCCACAACCGGCGAGATTGCCAGCAACATGCAGCAGATCACCGAGGTGGTGCAGCAGACGTCACACGGAGCCCAGGAGTCGGCAACCGCGGCGGCACAGCTGAGCACCAACGCCGAAGAACTGCAACGGCTGGTGCAGCAGTTCCGGCTCTGATGATTGCCGTGCGGATGCGGCCCGTGCGGCATCCGCACGGTTTCGGCCGTCGGATTCGGGTTGGGGTATGAGACAAACGGTCCGGCACTGGGGGCTGCTGAGTAGCTCCCCCAGGGGGGACGAAGCTCATCCCCGTTTGTGGCCGGCCGACACGATGGTTGGGGGGAAAAGGAGGGGCAGGCTCCCGGGAGGGGGCCTGCCCCTTTCAGTTCATGTTAGGCAGGTTGCTGGAGATCTGATGCAGGATTTTCTGCTTGGTCTGGCTGGTCAGGGTCTCGGGCGATACGAGGCCGACGATGTAGAGTTCGTTCTCTTCTGTGCTGGTTACGAATCCGATCATTCGTTTCTTGTCGAATTCCAGGTCCACGCAGGAGAGTTTTCCCGAGTCGGGCGCGATCCGCTCCAGTTGCTCGATAGAACAGATCAGCTCGGCCCCGGCCCCTTCGAAACCTTGACTGGGGATTCTTCCCCGACAGGCAATGATGAAGCCCTGGGAATCCACCACGAATGCCGCTTCGGCCCGGCTGACGGTCATGCACCAGGTGATGCAGCCTTCCCAGGTTTCGAAGGATTGTGGGCTCTCCTCAGGGCGCGAATCTCCAGGATCCGGCTGTGCCGGAGGCGTCGGCTGCCGGTGGTTCTGAACGGTGATGCCCTGCTGCCGGGAAAGGGAGAGGTAGGAGGGCTGTTCCACCTCCCCCGCCTCGTTGTCCCGCTGCCGTGATCCGGGACAGGGGGAGCGTTTCAGGGCCGTCAGGATCCGCTGCGCCTGACGCAAATCATAAGAGTTCACGCTGTTGTCGCCCATCTGGTTCTCCTGTGGTACCACCCAGTTCCTGGATGGTGTTCTCCACTTCCGTGGCAAGTAGTTCGAATCTCAGGGCTTCGGGGGGGTAGCTGCCCCCCAGGAACGAGACCGGCAACCCCTTGTCGCTGGCAAGGGAGAAAACGTCGGCTCGCGGTATGTAGGTTTCCAGGACACCGCCGAGCGATCCCCAGGCGGCTTTCATTACCTGGAATGAGGTGTCCTGCTGCAGTTGCACCATGGTGGCCAGGATTCCCAGCAACTGTAGATCCGGTTTCTCCTGTTCTCTGACATGGCTGATGACCCGCAGGGTCTGGGTGATGCATCGCAGGGAGAGCGGCTCCGCTTGCAGGGGGAGCAGCACGTAGGTGCTGGCCGCAAGTGCGGCGCGGGTAATCATGCCCAGCCCGGAGGGGGTGTCTATGATAATGTACCGATACTCATCCTCAATACTGGCGAGAATCTCCCCCAGTACCTTGGTGGAATAACATACCTCTTCGAAGAGGCTGATGTCCAGGGGATCCAGGCGACCCCGCGGCAGTATGGAAAGAGAGGGGAGCTTCGTTGTGATGATGGAATCGCGGATGGAGTATTTCTCGGCGATGTACTCGGCGATCCCGGGCCATTCGGTGTCGCTTCGGGCAAGGGACAGGCCGATTGCGCCCAGTGGATCCACATCGACGAGAAGCGTGGGGTGGCCTTTTTCCGCCAAGGCAACCGCCAGGTTCAAGGCAACGGTGGTCTTGCCGGTACCCCCCTTGGAACTAATGACTGAAATGATGTTGGCCAAACCGGTTCTCCTGTCTTCTTGCGCGTGTACGTTGTGTGGAACGGCAGATCTCATGAATATGCATCGTGCGGCTATTTCTTGGTTACGATGAATTCACCGTGTGGGTCGCCGACTTCGATGCCTTTGACCTGTTGGCATACGTAGGTGTCCATCCCCGCGGGATAGGGGTCGGCGTAGGTCAGGTCAAAGAACGCCTGGCACAGTCCCCGGAGCATGTAGGCCCGCAGTCCTTCACCCGCGCTGTCTGCTTCATAATAGTCATTGGCGCGGATGACCATCTTCTCGCCGGGTTTGAGCTGCACGATCCCCGACTTTGCCCACCCCCAGGCGGTGAATGCCGCGAACGCTCCCCGCAGGATGTCCTTTTCGCCTTCCGTTACCATGGGCATCACGACATCGTTGAATGTATCGGAGGTGATGATGCCGCATCCGGTATGGTATCCGCATTCGTAGGCAGCCCGGACAAGCCCTTCGGCAACCATCGGCTTCTTTTCGGGCGGCGCGGCTGCCATGAGTTTCTCGGCCATTGCATTCAAGAGGGTGGTGGGGAGGAGGTTTACCAGGACGTCGTATTCCGGTATCAACCCGTTCTCATCCGCTTCAATAGAAATTTTTGCCAGCGATTTTACTACGGTATCGCGCATTACGGTCATGGGTAGTTACTCCTTCTGGTTATGTTAGCGTAACGGAAAACGAACCCTCGCTGCCATTGACGGCCATGCCTTCGGTTTCGGTTACGATATAGCTTTTTGCCGGTTTACCGAAGGCAGCCGAAAACATGGCGGCAACATAGCCACAGGTGAAGTGATTGATCGGTTTGCCGTGCGGCCCCCATTTTTTGATCCAGCCTTCATCGATGTGAGACCGCACCAGGCATGCCTCGCCGCCCGCTTCGGTGCCGCCGACTTTGATTTTGCCCAGGCCGTACACCGAATAGTACTCTTTGCCGACGTTTATCTTTTGCAGCGGGGTGGTCAGACCGTTTTTCTCAATGTAGTCGTTGAAGATCGGGAGCATGCTCTCCTCGACAATGTCCTTGAGCAGTTGGGGCCCCCCGATATCGCCGAGATCTTCCGCAAGTTTCGTGATCAGCGCAAGATAGTGGTGCGAATGCATGACGACGGCATGGCCATTCAGATAATGGCGAAACGTTTCATTGTCTAAGCTGAAATCCAGTTTGAGTGACATTGCTCAGCCTCCTAGAACAGTAGGGCAAGTTCTTCAAAGAATTTTTTTGATTTATGCCTGATGATTCCGAGCTTGGACGCATCGGGAGCTATGACGGCGGCAATGGCGTCACCGACCGGTTTGCACATGATGACCGCTTTTCCGTATTCGATGAACAGATCCTGGAATACGTTTACCTTCAGCTCTGCCCCCATTTCCTCGATGGCGTTCGTGGCGTGAGCCAGTGCTGCTCCCAGTTCATCCGTGTTGACCCTGCTGCTGTGACCTGCCGATTCGATCACGAATCCGTCTCGCCCGACAATGACGACTGCGTCTATGCCCGGGATCATTAACAAATCACCCATCACCGAAGTTGAATCTCGTTCAGGTGCCGACATTATTGTACTCCTTTCTTCCAAGGCACTATCGATAGCCGAGTTTGATTTAGATACTGTTGTCGTGTTGCCGCTGTTGCTGCGTTGGTCATGCAGTACCGCGGCTTCCATAATGGAATGCTGTACTGAGAAACCGACGTTCTTTTCAATTGAGGTGACATCTGGACTGAATTGAAATTCCCCCTGGTTCCAGCTCAGGATATGCGAGAGAGCTTCGAGCCCAGACAAGGTGTTTGTGGAGACACTGGTAATTGTCCCGGACGCAAAAAAGATTTTTCCGTCCGTCCTTTCGGGATGCTTGGTCAGCTGAATCATCCCATTTTTGTAGCTGGAAGCCAGGAATTGGATGAGGTCCGTAACGTTCGTCAGGGAAAGGCTGCCATTCAAAGACGGACTGATATCAGCAATGTGTATACCCTCCATACTCACAGACATGGTGAACCTCCACGGTCGTTGTCGTACAGCTGAATGAGCACTGCAAACGCACGGGATACAGCTGCGATGCACTGCGCAAACTCGGTCAGGCTACTTGAACACAAGCATTGTTGCCGTTTGGTTCAAGTGGCCGATGTACTGCTCTCCATAGGTGCTGAATCCGACCGTTGCCATGGAAGAAAAGAGGTCACCGTACTGCTGGGTCAGGTTGTTCTGCTCGAGCTCCAGCTTCCTCATGATGCAATTGAAGTTCATGATCCCGATAATTCGCCCCGATTCCTTCTGGGCCTGGAGGAGTGCGTTGCGGGTGTCTTCAATGATATCGGCAGCTTCCAGGAGCGACAGCTCCATTCCTTCCTTGACGCTGCAATAAAAAGCCATGGCACCATTGTCCTTGATCTGCTGGGGGGTCCGGACAAAGGGGTCGCCGTCTATTACCAGCCCAACCGGGTTATCCGTGAAGTGCTTGGTCACGTCTTCAATCGCGCAATTTACCGCCTCGGCATAAGCCGTTACCGCCGGCTTGCCGTTGAACTCAAGGACCAGGCGCTGCGCCTCATCGGCCTTTGTTACAACGAGAGGCTTGCCGAGATCACGGCAGCTCTGGGTCTTGATGAAGGTGAAATCCGTTCCCGGCTTCAGCAGTGCCAGTAACGTCGCGTTCGTGTAGGCTTTTCCGTTCGCGTAGAGGTAGGTGGACTTGAACTTTACGTCGTCACCGGCCGAGCCGCCGATGAAAACGACATTCGTCGAATCGCCGATGGTTTCCATCATGCCTTCCTCGGCACCGCTCAATCCGTCAACCAGTATGATCCCGACGTATTCTTTTGACGGCATGTCGGCGACGGCAACGCCGAAATGATCGGCAAAGGAGTCAAAAGCCTTTTTGACCCCCTCCGGGTTTTTGGTGTCTTCAATTACTTCGATTTTTGCGTCCAGTAAAGATTCTCCGTTGAATCCCATGGCCACAACGGATTCATTCAGCATCGAGCCGGTTACAATCTCACCCGCGGTGGAACATCCGAAAACCAGTGCCTGGGGGAACGTCTCCTGCATTTTTTTGCTGATCTCTTCAGGGGCGTATTTGGAAGAGGCGAAAAAGACCACGAGCTTTGTATCGAAAAGAACAAATTGCTTGGCCAGTTCTCTGCACACATCGTTGATATCGTCCTGGGACGAATATGCCGTAACGATGTCCAGCCTGTTGACCAGTCTGTTGTAGGCTGACGAATCGCGTTCTGCGGGATCAGAGCCTGCGTTGGAACTGGCTTCCGGGCAAAGGTAGCCCAGCTCCATGGACATCCCTTCCAGTTGCTGCATTATTTCCGGATTGTCCTCTGACTCTGGTGTGAATTTGCCTGGGTTGATACCTTTCAGAATCATTTTGGTCTTGATGATCTTCTCCAGCATCGGATTGCCGCCGGCCCTCTGCTTGAGAACGAAATCGATCATTTCCTTGATTTTTCCCGCCATAGATCCTCCTTGTGCTCACCGGATGACATAACCTGATAACGTCATCGGAACGTCACCGATGCGGTCAGGGCATGCAGTACGTCGTGTTCAGGGTTGATAGTGATAGTCATGCATATGGTAACACCAAAATAAAAAGCCCTTTTTCTTGGTTGTGCGAAGAAGGGCTGGAAAAACCATGTTTGCCCTCTCTTGGCGTCCCGGCTGTCCGCTGCTGCGGACCCGTGGCTTTGCGTCCCCAGGTTGCCCTAGGTTTGCCTGTTCATAGAGGTGGTATGTACGGGTTCCTTCATAAACCGGATGCTCTGCGCTGTCAAGGGCATAAACTCTGTACATGAAAAATGGTCCGTATTTTGTGAGCTGACGCACTGCCGCTTCAAAGGCTACGGGTCTTTTGTCTTATGTGACAGCCTGTTGCGCGGTTTATGAGTCATGGAGGTGTGCCGAGTTGGTTAATGGGTTGTTGTTAACACGCTTTGGGGAGGGCTTGTACACAGAAACGATGCTGGGCTTCTGGCTGGAGAAGGCGAAACCCGGGAGTGTTACCGTGAACCAGAGGTTTATGTGATAACGCTGTTTGTGGTAGGGCGCGGGGGCTCCGGCCATTCAGGCCTGGGGGCGCTGTTGCATGTCCTGGTTTTCCAGGGAGGAGAGCAGGTGCGGTCGGGTGAGGAACATGTCCGGTTGCGGCGCCGGTTGGGATAGGCTGTGGCAGAGCATCTGTTCGATTGCGTCGGCGGGCGCCGGCCTGCTGAAGAGGTAACCCTGCATCTCGTTGCAGCCCAGTTCGTGCAATGTCTTCATTTGGCAGCAGGTCTCGACCCCCTCGGCAAGAAGGTGCAAGCCGAAGCCGTTGGCGATGCCAATGATGGCCTGGATAATCGGAGAGACGCGCTGTTCTTCCGACAGGTCGCGCACGAAGGACTGATCTATCTTGATCGTGTTGATGGGAAATTGGCGCAGATAGTTCAGTGATGAGTAGCAGGTGCCAAAGTCGTCGATGGAGATGCGCACACCCTGCTCCCGCAGGGTCTTCATCTTGGTGATGACGCCAGGTGTGTCGCGCAGGAGGACCTTTTCCGTAATTTCCACCTCCAGAGAATCGGGGGGGAGGAGGAATGTGGTCATGAAGCGGGAAACTTGCGCCACCATGTCGTCCCGTTCGAATTCTTTGGGAGACACGTTCACGGCAATGCGCAGGTCGCGGAATCCCATCGAGCGCCAGCGGGCCAACTGTCGGCAGGCCTCGGCAAGTACCCAGTCGGTGATGGTGCCGATCATGCCGGTTTCCTCGGCCAGTTCGATGAAGTCTCCCGGATTCAGCAGGCCATGGAGCGGGTGGCGCCAGCGGATCAGAGCTTCCAGTCCGATGATCGCTGAACCGCTGATGCTGACCTGGGGCTGGTAGTGCAGTTCGAATTCCGCGTTGGGGATGGCCTGACGCAGGTCGTTTTCCAGGCTGATGCGTTTGGCATAGCAGATATTCATATCAGGGGTGAAGAATCGGTAGCCGTTCTTGCCGCTGGCCTTGACCCGGTACATGGCGATGTCGGCGCTCTTCAGCAGAGTGTCGATGCTCTCCCCGTCCCGGGGCACGATGGCGATGCCGATGCTGGCCGAAACGTGGAAGTCCTGGCCGGCAACGGAAAAAGGGATGTCCAATTCGCGCATGATCTTTTCAGCGATCAGGGCCGCGTCTTCGGCGCGCATCAGATCCGGCAGCAGCACCGTGAATTCGTCGCCCCCCTTGCGTGCCAGGGTGTCCACGGCGCGGATGCAGTGGCGCAGGCGGAGAGCAACGCTTTTCAACAGCTCGTCGCCGGCGGCGTGGCCATGGGTGTCGTTGACGATCTTGAAACGGTCCAGGTCGATGAACATGACCCCCACCATTCCGCCGTGTCGCTTGCAGTGGGCTATGGCTACTTCCATGCGGTCCTTGAAGAGCCGCTGGTTGGGCAGGTGGGTGAGGTGATCGTGGAAGGCCTGGAAGGCTATGGTTTCTTCGGCGATCTTGCGATCGGTAATGTCTCGGGCTACCCCATAGGTGCCGTTGAAACAACGGCTGAGCGGTGCGTCGCGGTCCTGTTCGCCGTAGATCCCGGTGGAACTCATCATGACCACGATGTGTGGGTTTTCGAAATTGCGGTATTTGCTGGTGTTCCGTTTTAACCGGATTTCAAGGTTGGTGGTGGAACGGTTCCCCCGGCGACGTTCGGTGAACGGGTGTTGGGCCTTGTCCCGGTCTTCGTCGAGGACGATGGTGTCGTAACTGCTGCCGATCAGCTCGTCGCGCGGGAACCCCAGCAGCGACTCGATGCGGCTGTTCACAAAGGTAAAGCAGCCGCTGTTGTCCAGGGTGAAAATCAGGTCGGGAGAACTCTCCACCAGGAAGCGGTGCAACTGCTCTGAATGGCGCAGGCGGGAGGTCATCACGGCATGGTCACGCTCAAGGTGGCGCCGGTACAGCGTGTTTCTGACCTTGTGCTGGATGACTTCCGGTTCAAACGGCTTGCGGATGTATTCTGATGCGCCGTTGCGCAGGGCGTGTATGGCCGAGTCGATGCTGTCGTCGACGCTGACGATGATGATGCTGGTCGGGAAGAGTTCCTCCCTGGCGGTGATCCACTCCATGATATCCAGTCCGGAAATGTCGGGCAGAATGATATCCAGCAGGACCAGGTCGATCCGTTTCGTTTTCAGTATGGCGATGGCTTCGCATCCGGTCGTGCACTCCAGTACCTCGCGTCCGCTTTCCTGGAGCAGCAGCCTCAGGCTCGCGCGCATGCGCGGTTCGTCATCGACGATCAGGATGCGGTGGGGGCTGTCATGCTGTTGGAGGTCGTCCCTGGTTGTCATCGTCAGGCTGTTCACGGGGCATTCCCCCTGGCGTGCGGTAGCAGGATCGAGAAGCAGGTTCCGCCTCCCGTTCTGTTCTGACAGGTGATGCGTCCCTTGAGGCGCTCAACCAGCCCCGCCGCGATGGAGAGACCGACTCCCGAATGCCCGGGACGGCGTTGGGGGTCCAGCGGCTGGAAGAGTCTGTCCGCGATGTCGGGCGGCAGGCCGGGGCCGGTATCGCTCATGCTGATTTCCACGTAGGGGTGACCGTTCTGGTTGACATCGGCGTGGGTGGCGATGAAGAAACAGTCACCGGCGCCCATGGCATCGGATGCGTTGTTCCACAGGTTGGTCAGGATCTGTTTGATGCTGTCCCGGTCGGCGCAGATCGGTTTCATGGCGCTGTCCAGGTTCTTTTCCAGTGCGATGCCCCGCTCGGTGAAGAGGGCATCGCCGTACAACGCCAGCATGCTCTCGATCAGCCCGTTGACATCAACAGTCTGTGTCTGCCGCAGCTCCTCGGCGGGGCTGGCCATGCGCCGTAGGATGGTGGTTACGCGATCGATTTCCTCGCGCAGTATGTCCATCTCTTGCAGCAGCGCGGGCTGGTCGGGGAGCTTGTTCCTGATGATACTCAGATAATTCCTGATGATGGCCAAGGGGTTGCCCGCCTCGTGCAGCGTTTGGCGGGCCCGCTGCTGGAAGCGTCTGGCAGTTTCCGTTTCGAGCTGCTGCATCCGGGCGCGCGTCCCGCGCCAGCACGCCAAGCTGTCGGCGGTGACCTGGCCGAAGCTCATAATCCAGGAGAGTTGTCCGGTGATCCGTTCGGCCTGCGTGGCGTTGACACCGTAAGCCATGACTCCGCACTCTCCCGCGCGACTGGCGATGGGGACGTAAAGAAGTCCCTCACTCTCCAGAAGTCGGCTGATCTGGGCATCTGCCAGCGAGACGGGGGCGGGGAGGTCGCGGGAGAAGGTGGAGATCAGCCTTCTCTCCCGCAGGGCCGCGATTGCCAGACTGTGGCGAGAGTCCGCCGGGATGCTGATCTGTCGCAGTAACTCCGGCTGGCCGTTGACCGGTGCCCCCGCCAGGGTGGAACCGTCCTCCTGTACGAACAGGAAGGCCAATTTCCCCAGGCCGAAGAGGATGCGGGCCGATTCCCGTACAGCCAGGAGCAGTTCCGTCTCGCTCTCCATGGCCCCGAACCCCTGCAACAGGGGATGCGTCACGGCCATGTCCCGCACGGCTGACTCCAGCAGCGGCAGGTTCCGGCCACCTGTATGCGCCTGGGGGGGCGACACCTCCAGTGGGGTCGTGGGTGCAGGGATCGTCTTGCGGGTGTCCGATGCGTGGATTTCCAGGGAATCGGCGATTCGGGCGACCCGTTCCCGGCAGCAGCGATGGATGCTGGTCAGCGTGTCGTTCGTGATGCCCAGCAGTTCCGTGATTGTGGCGTGTTGTTCAGTTTGAGGGGGGGGCTCGGTTTCAGGCGGGATGGGGGTCGAACCGAGGACGTGAGCGCACCAGACGATCCGGCTCAAGGGATCTGCGGCGGCGATCGCCTCGGGGGGGCTGTGGTGGAAGAGAATAGCGTCGGCCATGAAGGAAGAGAGCTTCCACTGGTCGATCAGCCATGCCCCCACCATGGCGTGGTCGGTGTTCAGCACGTGCTGCTCGGCCGCACGCAACTGGTCTTCGTCTTCGCTTACGGCCAGAAGAGCGCCGTAGCGCTTTCCGGCTCCACCCAGCAGCAGCAACTGTCCCACGTCGTGCAGCAGACCGGCCAGATAACATTCGTCCACATCGGTATAGCCGGTTTCCTGCGCAAGCGCACGGGAAGATTCGGCCAGCAGCAGGGAGTGTTCCCAGAAACCGGTGAGGCAGTAGTGCTGGTTGTCGATGGTGGGGGAAAAAAAACGTTGTACCACCAGGCACGCGGCGAGGGTTCGTGACAGGCGCGTGCCGAGGGTGACCAGACACTGGGTCAGATTTCTGGACTCCGTGCCGTGGCTCAGTGCCGGGGAGTTGGCCACGGTGAGGAACCGGGCGCTCAGGGAAGGGTCTTGGCCAACCAGAGTGGCGAGATCGGTGATGGTGGTGCGGTCGTCTTCGGCAAGATGAAGAAATTGCAGCAGAATCTGCGGGATGGACGGCAGATGCAATGATTCGATTGCGTCGAGAATTGCTGCTGGTATCTGCAACAAGCGTATCCCTCCGGCTGCAGCTCCTCTGGCTGTTTGCGTGGCCTAACTGCCAAACATGTCAAATGAATTGTGAAATAAGAACATATCGTGCGTCAAAAATAAAGAATATTCCTTTTTATTAAATACTTAAAACGAAAGCATCGTTATTCCCCGGAGTTTTGGACGCGTGGACGGCTTTCCCGGTTTTGTCTGAGCAAGAAGTCCCGTTGACGAGGCGCGCAAATAATCCCCGCCACTACCGAACTTGGTGTGGTTGGATCTGACGGACTGCGGTGCTCTCGTTTCAGGTGTTTGAACGTGAAGGCGGACGGCCATGAACGGGGTGGCGGGCTGGCAGTCAGACGGTCGGTGAAAATGTCTGACCACTATCGGTTTGGCGACCCGCTCCTCCGGTGTCGTGGTCTGGTGGTAAAAGAACCAGAAAATCAGACATATATAGAATTGGTATTACCAGATAACCAGTTGTTGTGGTTGGTGGCAAAATTCCTTGTTGTGTGTATTGATTTTTGTTGTACAGACATATTATTGTTGTTTCTCGCAAGGAAACGGGATTTTGTTTCTGCTGTTTCTGGCGCGTATAATGTGGTCATACCATCTTCGGGGCAGAGCTGCTTCCATTCTCTGTTTCGAGTTCGGATCTACAGGCAAACGGCTAAAGGAGGTTGGCACATATGTTTGAACAGTTTAAGGCAAAAGCCGAGGCGGTGGGGGCGGAAGTCTATCGCTTCGCAACGCGGGACGAGGCGCTGGAATTCGTTACTTTGTTTCTGAAGAACGAAGGAGTGAGCGATGGGCCCAAGAAGTACGCCCTTTGGGCCGAGGGGCCATTTCTGGATGGGGTGGACAGGGCGGCTCTTCAAGCCGGCACGCCTGGGCTCAAGTTCGAAGTTACGCGCGAGCTGGCTGCCGACTCCCTGGTCGGTATCAGCGAGGCCGGCTATGCCCTGACCGACACCGGGTCGCTGGTCACCGACCAGTCGGCCATCGTGCAGCGCCTGGTATCTACCCTGCCTACCATCCATGTCGCACTCATCGGCACGGACAGGATTCTGGACGGCAAGTCGGCGGTCTTTGCCAGGATCAATCCGTCCAACAGCAGGTATATCGCCTTTATCACCGGGCCGAGCCGTACCGCCGATATCGAGCGGGTGTTGACCATTGGTGTGCATGGCCCCAAGAGACTGGTGATCGTCTTCGTGGATGATCTGGAAGGAGCGAACTAGATGAAAAAGGAATTCAAGGAGTCGGTCAGTCGGGCCGTCCATAATGCAACCCTGACCAACGCACTGGGCAAGTTTTCCGAAGCCTACAAGGTCAATCGCGCCAAGTCCTACGAGGGAATCGACTTCGAGGCGCTGCGTCAGACCATTGCCGACCGCAAATCCTATGCAGCCTCCCGCGTGGATCAGCTGGCCGCTGCATTCAAGATCAAGGCCGAGTCGCTGGGCGCAAAGGTGTTCCTTGCCGACAGCCCGGACAAGGTCAAGGAGTACATCCTGGACGTGGCCCGCAGGAATAACGTCAAAAATGTGGTCAAGTCCAAGTCCATGGCCAGTGAGGAGATCCACCTCAACGACTTCCTGATCAAGAACGGCATGTCGGTCAAGGAGACCGACCTGGGTGAATGGATCATCCAGCTTGCCGGCCAGAAGCCGTCCCATATGGTCATGCCGGCTATCCACATGACCAAGGAGGAGGTGGCCGAGCTCTTCGGCAAGGAGGTCCACGAACGGCTGACCACCGATATCCCCCGTCTGGTGGAGGTGGCCCGCGGCGAGCTGCGCTCCAAGTTCCTGGAGGCGGACATGGGGATCACCGGCGGCAACCTGGCGGTGGCCGAGACCGGCAGCATCGTCCTGGTCACCAACGAGGGAAATGCCCGCATGGTCACTACCCTCCCCAAGATCCACATCGCCCTGGTAGGGATCGAGAAATTTGTGGAGAAGTTCGAGGACATCGTCCCGATCCTGACGGCCTTGCCCCGAAGCGCCACGGCCCAGCTCCTGACCAGCTACTGCTCCATCATTACCGGACCGGTGGAGAACACCGACGGCTCCATGAAGGAGCTGCATGTCATCCTCATGGACAACCGGCGCACGGAGATGGCCCATGACGTTAAGTTCAAGCAAGCCATGCAGTGTATCCGCTGCGGCTCCTGCCTGAACGTTTGCCCCATCTTCCGCCTGGTTGGGGGGCACGTCTTCGGCAGCGTTTACACCGGCGGCATTGGCACCATCCTCACCGCCTGGTTCGAGGCGCTTCAGAACTCCGAGGACATCCAGGGGTTGTGCATCCAGTGCGGCAACTGCAAGGAGGTCTGTCCCGGCAAGCTGGATATCCCGGACATGATCCTGGAGATCAGGCGCCGCCTAGTGGTGGACAAGGGACAGTCCCTGACCCAGAAGGCAATCTTCAGCGTGGTCAATAACCGCAAGCTGTTCCACAGCATGCTCAGGGCTGCCTCCGTCACCGGCAAGCCGTTCACCTCCGGCGGCTTCATCCGTCACCTCCCCTTCTTCCTCTCTGAGCTGACCGAGGGGCGCAGCCTGCCGGCCATCGCCGCTGAGCCGTTCCGTGACCGGTTCAGGAAGATCAAACAGCCCAAGCTGAAGGAGAAAGCGGCCTTCTATGCCGGTTGTCTGATCGACTTCGCCTATCCAGAGATGGGTGAAAAGCTGGTGAAGATTCTCAACAAGGCCGGCATTGAAGTCATCTTTCCCCAGGAGCAGACCTGCTGCGGCGCACCGGCCCGCTACAACGGCGCCTACGAGGTGGCCGGCAACAACGCCGTGGATAACATCACCGCCCTGCTGAAGGAGGATGTGAAGTACGTGGTTTCCGCCTGCCCCACCTGCACCGTGGCCCTGGAACACGAGTTCATCGCCACCCTGGAGAGCCTGGGACGGACCAACGCTCTTCCTCAGGCCAGGAAACTGGCAGAGAAGGCGATTGATTTCTCCACACTGGTGAAGAAGCTGGTGGACGAGGGACGCCTGAGTTTCAGGCAGGGGCAGAAGCTGGGGAGTTTCACCTACCACGACTCCTGTCACCTGAGGCGTACCCTCAGGGTCTTCGAACAGCCGCGGGAGCTGCTGCAGAAGGCGGGTTACCAGTTGACCGAGATGTTCGAGTGCGACATGTGCTGCGGCATGGGGGGCTCCTACTCCATCAAGCTCCCCGAGATCTCGGCACCGATCCTCCAGCGCAAGCTGACCAACATCAAGAATACCGGCGCCTCCATCGTTGCCATGGACTGCCCTGGTTGTGTGATGCAGATCGGCGGAGGGCTGCACCAGGACGGTGCTCCCGTCAAGGTCAAGCACACCCTGGAGCTTCTGGCGGATCAGCTGGAGGGGTAGGCCGGTTCGTGGTGCGGTTGACTGGGATGAGTGCCGCACGTGTTGATTCATGATCTGTGGCCCGTTCCCGTCAGGGGGCGGGCCACAACCGTTTGTTGCGACAGAGTCAAATTGGTCTTCTGTTACGGGATTTGCATTCGTGCACCTATGGGTTTTGTGCGCAGGGCGACCCGGTTAGTGTTGTGGTAACTTGTTGGGGGATGCGCTGACGGTTATGCTCCCGTTGTTTTGATTCAGGTGAAAAGGGAAAATTGGTGTTGACAGTGCTGGGGCGTTGTGGTACTAAATCCTCCTGCTTTTCGGAGCGGACCATTCATCCTCGGGATGAACCATATTCCCCAATAGCTCAGTCGGTAGAGCAGGTGGCTGTTAACCACCTTGTCCCTGGTTCGAGTCCGGGTTGGGGAGCCAAAATTCAATCCGCTGATTTCAGCGGTTCTTGTTTAACGCAAGACCCCGTGGGGTGATCCCCTCGGGGTCTCGTCGTTTCCGGCGTGCCCACGCCGACTTACGCCCGCCCGCACATTTACCCTGTTTCTCCAGTTCGAAGCCCGCAGTCCGGGGACTGGGTGCAACCCTGGGGGTTGCGGGCGCTCACCGAAAATGTCCTCTCCGAATTCTCCCGTTCTCCGTTTTTCGCCCCGCCTTGTTTAACAGCCCCGTTGCATCCTTGCACCCTCTTCGACATTTCGAACTCCCCTCCGGTAGGTATCTGCCGAAAGCCGGATCAAGAGGTCCGGCGCAAGCGGATTACCAGACAGCGGAAACAGCCGTGAGATCGGAGACCGTTGTGGGTGCCGGCGACATCGCCCTCGGGCGGTGTCGAACGGGCTCCAACGGCCTTCTCGATGACCGGCCTATCCAGTCCCGCGGCATCCATGACGGAACCCTTCCTCGGCCTCCCGCAAAAGGAGGACCGGATGCCGGCCAACGAACACGTCCCAATCTCTCTCGACGAGGTGATATCGGAGATCGCTACGATCCTTGCCCGGGGTTACATGCGCCATCGAAATGGACGCCGAATCGCCCCAGATTCCGGCAGTGGGGCAGAGCATGTGGCGCAAGTTGAAGAATCTGAGGCGTTTACGGAGAAACGCCTTGATATTCCGGGCCACCGAAGCCTTCATTCATTCACGAGTTAACGCCCTGAGATTGCGGTGCGGACGGGCCGCCCGGCGGGCGAAGCCCATGAACCAAGGAGGTTTCGGATGGAAGCAACAACGTATCAAGAGGTCCAGGGGCTCTCCCGGATGACCGTCGGAGAACTCCGGGACAAGTACCTTGAGGTCTTTGGGGAAGAGACCCGCTCCTACCACAAGGAGTTTCTTCGCAAGCGAATCGCCTGGCGCATTCAGGCTCTGGCGGAGGGTGACCTTTCGGAGCGGGCCCGGCGCAGAGCCGAGGAACTGGCCAACGACGCCGACCTGAGAACGCGGGCTCCGCGTGATCCGGTCGCCTCGGGTTCCTCCGAGGTCAAAGCGAGAACGGCGACCGGTCGCATATCCCCGTCGCGCGACCCGAGGCTGCCTCTGCCCGGAACTCTGCTCGCCCGCGAGTTCCAAGGCCGCGACATTGTGGTCAAGGTCCTCGACAACGGCTTCGAGTTCGACGGCCGACGCTACAAGTCCCTCTCCGCCATCGCCCAGGAGGTCACCGGGAGCAAGTGGAACGGGTTCCTCTTCTTCGGTATCGCCGATGCCGCGGCCAAGGGCGGGAGCCGCAAACCCGAGAGGAGGAACGAATGAGCAGAAACAATAACCGTGGCCGGGGAGAAGCCCGGGAGTCGGCATCAAGAACCAACGGGACGATCCGCTGCGCCATCTACACCCGCAAGTCCACAGACGAGGGGCTGGAGCAGGAGTTCAACAGCCTCGACGCCCAGAGGGAATCCGCGGAGGCGTATATCGCGAGCCAACGACACGAAGGGTGGGTGTGCATCCCGGATCGCTTCGACGACGGCGGATTCACCGGCGGCAACATGGAGCGGCCCGCCCTCAAGCGGCTCTTCGCCGGCATCGAGTCGGGCGAAATCGACTGCGTGGTGGTCTACAAAGTCGACAGACTCAGCCGATCCCTCCTGGACTTCGCCCGCATGATGGAAATCTTCGACAAGCACTCCGTGAGCTTCGTCTCGGTCACCCAGCAGTTCAACACGACCAGTTCCATGGGGCGGCTCACCCTAAACATCCTGCTTTCCTTCGCCCAGTTCGAGCGGGAGATCATCTCGGAACGTACGCGGGACAAGATGTCCGCCGCGCGCCGCAAGGGCAAGTGGGTCGGCGGAATGCCGGTCCTTGGGTACGACGTCGACCCGAAAGGCGGCAGGTTGATCGTCAACGAAGACGAGGCTGCGCAGGTCCGGGCGATGTACGAGATCTACCTGGAGCAAAAGGCCATGATTCCTGTCGTCCAGGAGATCGACCGCCGGGGTTGGCAGACCAAGCGGTGGACCACCAAGAAGGATCAGGAGCGCGGCGGAAAGCCATTCACCAAAAACAGTCTTTTCCGGCTCCTGACCAACGTGATCTATGCCGGCAAGGTCGATTACAAGGGAACCATCTACAACGGCGAACACAACGGGATCGTTGACGTCGATCTTTGGCAGCGGGTGCAGGATGCTCTCCGGCGGAACGGCAGCACCGGAGGAAAAGAGGTGCGCAACAAATACGGAGCGCTGTTGAAGGGACTGCTCTACTGCGCTCCCTGCGGCACGGGGATGGTGCATACCTACACGGCCAAGGACAACGGCAAACGGTATCGCTACTACGTCTGCCTGAACGCGCAGCAACGAGGCTGGGCGTCCTGTCCGACCAAGTCGCTCAACGCGCACGAGATCGAGACTGCGGTGGTCGAACACATCCGAGGCATAGGCAGGAACGAGGAAATCATCGCAGCGACGGCTGCAAAGGTCCGGGAAGAGAGCGGCAAGCGCATGGCGGAACTGGAAACCGAACAACGCGGCCATGAGCGTGAACTCAAACGGCTGCACACCAGAGTCCAGAAGCTGGTGAGCGAGTCCTTCACCGCCGTCTCGAACGGAGGGGCGGCCATGGACCAGCTCGCCGACCTGCAGGATCAGATTCGAACCATAGAACAGCGGATGACCGCCATACGCGAAGAGGTCATCACGATCCAGAGAGAAACTGTTGATGAAGGCGACCTGGCCCGGGCGCTGGCGGTCTTCGACCCGGTTTGGGAGTCACTGTCTCCCCGAGAACAATCACGGATCGTCCGACTCCTCGTCGAGCGCGTCGGGTATGACGGGCGGGACGGCAGAGTGACCGTGACCTTCCGCTCACCGGGAGTCAAGGCGCTGTGCAGCGAGGCCGACATCCGCAGTCGGGAGGTGTCGGCATGAGGAATACCGCATCCGACGGAACCGGTCTGAGCCGGTTGGAGATATCCTTCAGTTTCAAACCAAAACACGGCCGGAAGAACGGCAACGATCTCCGGGACGAGGATCGTTGCATCGAGCCGGGGAATATACCCCGCGTATCGAAGCTGATGGCCTTGGCGATCCGCTACGACAGGCTGGTGAGCCGCGGCGAAGTGCGGGACTATGCCGATTTGGCCAGGCTCGGCTATGTGACGCGCGCACGCATCACCCAGATTATGAACCTGCTCAACCTGGCCCCGGACATCCAAGAGGAGATTCTCTTCCTGCCCCGGACGGTCAAGGGGCGTGACCGGCTTCGGGAGAAAGAGGTCCGTCCCATTGCCGCAGTTCCCCACTGGTCGCGTCAACGAAAGATGTGGGCGAAGCTGACCGCCGAGCGGATGAGCTGACGCCCCCGCTCAGGGCAACCGGCCGCCTCTCTATCCACCCGTCCGATCACCGATCTCTCTTTTCATCCCCGCCGGCAATCCCCAAACCTCCTGATTCATGTACATTTTTCTATTGACCTGATGCCTATCAGGTCGTATAATATCAGCCTGTAATGTGGCCGTAGTTTGCCCTGACCGGGCCCTGCGGCCATTGGCGTTCATAAATAAGCCATTTGGATGGTTGAGGATACACATGAGTCAAAGACCGCGAGGCAGACGCCCCGTTCAGGAAATAACCGAGCCGCAGCGCCGTACATTGAAGGAGATCCGCCTCTTCACGAACCGGCGGGGGTTCCCCCCGACCATGAAGGAACTCGCGGACATCCTCGGAATATCGCACGCCAGCGCCCACGGCCAGGTGAGCCAGCTTGTCCGCAAGGGCTATCTGAAGCGCGAACCCCGGAAGGCTCGTGGAATTGCGATTGTCCGCGAACCCGAGGACGACATCCCCGATCTTGTGGCCGTCCCCATCGTCGGCCGGGTGGCTGCCGGCCAGCCCATCTTGGCCGAGGAGAACATTGTCGGAGAGGTGCTGGTCGAAGGCGGGATCGCCCGGGCAGGCCGGTGCTTCGCCCTGGAAGTGACCGGAGACAGCATGGTGGACGCCGGAATCCGGGAGCGCGACCTGGTGGTGGTGCGACAACAGCCCGTGGCGGAGAACGGTGACATCGTAGTCGCGTTGTTGGAGGACGAGGCCACGGTGAAGCGGCTTTATATCCGCGGTGAGAAAATTGAATTGAGACCGGAAAACCGGAAGCATCGACCGATCCCCGTGGGGCCCGACGACGGGTTGCGCATCATCGGCAAGGTCGTCGCCGTCAGGCGGCCCGGCTCGGAAACGCAAACGCCGGGAACGGCCTGGCTATAAAGCACAAGGAGGAACGAACGAATGGCGACGTACAATCTCAGGCGTTTTGCCCATGCCGACGGCCTCAAGGCCATCGCGCGTGAGCATCTGTTGGCTCTGCTGAACCCTCACAAGCCCTACTTCGACGGCAGAGGATTGACGTTGCCGCCGCCGTCCGCCTCCGACGGCATCGACTACGACCAACTCGTCAATGTGCTCATGAACCCGGATACGGACACGCCGAAGGGACTGCTCGACGCACTCTACTTCGTGCACGAGATGGCCACGCCGGAAGCCATGGACGTCCTTTTACAGGAGGCGGAAAACAACGGCATAACCCTCAACGGGAACCCGGACCCCACCGCGGCCGACGTGGCCGTTCAGGTCTACCTGCAGAACAAGGACCTTCTCGAGCGCAAGCACGCCGAGCAGTACCTCTTGAAGCCCCGGTCCTTCGAGTATTTTCAGACCGATACACATCCGATCCCCAAGTTCAAACCGCCGACAGCGAAAGCGCTCGTGGCTCTGGAAAAGGACCTCGACGATTGGTTCGAGAAGAAGAAGCGCGGCAGGGGATCGAAGGTCTTCGTTTACCCCAAGAAGGATTCCGTGTGGTTTCTGGTGCGTCACGGTGATCCGTTGCGGCGTGAGGGCAGCCTCGACGGCGGTCAGGCTTCGAGCGTCTTCTACCGTCCAGAGAAATACGACGTGCTGGTTTACGAACCGACCATCGGCGAGATTCGAATGCACGCTTGTGGAAAAGGGGAAAAGGACCTCTTCCGCCGGCAGTTCGGCCGCCATGTGTTCAGCAAGGAGGATTTCTTCCCTGAGACCGGCAAATACACGCTCGAGCCGCTCCGGACCGACGGAGATGCCTCCGTCATTTGCACGGACGTGGACGGCATGGAATGGGTGCGGCTCAAGGAGATACAGTTTTTCTGGGGCGGCGCGGAGAAGGAGACCGAGATACGCAAGGCCAACGACGTGTTCGCCGCCTACGCCGGGCGCGGCCGCACCATGCCCCAGAAGGCACGGATCATCCGGGCGAGCTTTCAGGTGAAATTCACCGACTCCAAGACGGCCCGGACCGTGACCATCCGCCCATCGAACATCGCCCAGTACACCAGGGACAGTGACGCCTCCGTGGTCGAAGACTGGCTCACCAAGCGCGGATTCATCCTTGCCGAGCAGGAAGACGATGAGGAATAGGCCGACCGGATTCTGGCAGACACTTGAAACCGTTCCCGGCGCGGCCGCGGTGGATGCCGAGTGGAAAGCCCGGTTCGGGAACGATTATGGGACGGCGAAGGCCTTCCTTCGTCCGAACGGCAAACTGGCGTCTTCACATCCCTGCATGGTTCAACGCGGCTGTGGCTGTGAGCACGAAGTGGTCGTGCACGGTCCGGAGGACATTGTCGCCGTCTGCAGGTGCGAACGTGGATGCGAGACTTTTGTCCTGCAGCGATCCGACATCGTGGTCTATGAGCTGGATCGTCCGACTCTCGACACGGCGCTCGCCAAGGTCTTCGACCTGATCGCAGAAACCGACGCGGGAACCGATCTTCCCGGAACGACGCGCATCGGCGTTTACTCTCCATATGCCGGATACCGTTTCCCGGTCTACCTGACCATCCAGATCGAACCCGACGATTTCAGCGAGGCAGTGGATGGTCTCCTGGGCAGGAATGGCACGCCGTTCATTCTCTTGTCTCCCACGCGGGAACTCTGCTCCACGAAGGCGGAGAAGCGGCTGACCGACAAGCGGTCGGGCTTCTTGTCCCTGTCGGAAAGCGTTGCCATCGGTGACAAGCGACAGCTTCGGCTCCTTCGTCCACTCGATGAAATCCTGGCGCAATTCCGCGGGACCAATCTTCCGCCTCCGAAAGAGGATGGTGCCAAAGCCTTTTTCCCCACACCGCCGGATGCGACTTGGGGCGATGTGTCGATCCGCTTCAAGGACGGGCATACCGTCTCGGTCAAAGTCAAATCGGCCGGAGGCGTGTTCAACTACACACAGATGGGCATGGCCAACAAGAAGAACGGCGATCCCACCGTTCAATGGGAACTGCTCAAGACTTTCGCCGAGGAGCGAGGCGTTCTGGACTGGAGCAGCAACAAGGCCCACAGACGCAATCAGAAACGCCGCGAACTCCTCGCCGCCGACCTGCGCGACTTCTTCCGCATCGAAGGCGATCCCTTCCGCCTGACGGATGACGGAAAAGGTTGGCAGGCGCTCTTCCTCATCTCCCCCGACGAATAGCCAATCTTCCGGCCCAGCGAAATTTCGCTGGGCTTCCGGAAAAAAAGTTAAAAAAAGTTTCCCCTCTGTAGCCCAGGCATCCGCCTGAAATCTCCGCATTTTTCTGTCCTTCGCCATCGACGCGCCGGGCCGTCCCGCCCCTCTCATCGAAATTTCGCCAAAGAGGGGTGACGGTCCGGCGAGACCCTCACCCCTGGAAGAAACGCCCGGATGATCCGGGTGAACGCCCCCTGGGAGGTCCATTCGCCGGACCCGCCTCCCAGGGGGCTTTTCGTTGATGCGCCCAAGTGCGCGAAAGGAGGTCCGGTATGACGGATGTCGTGACAAAGGCGGCCCTGACTCCTGCCAGGAAACGCTTGGTCGAGCTGATGCAGGAGATCAACTACGGGCGGATCGAGGGACTGCGCGTCCAAAACGGCGAGCCGGTCTTCGATCCCCCACCCACCGTGCTGCGGCTGTTTCTGTTCGGCAAGAACAACGGACCGAACGAATCCCGCGGCAACGACGGCTTCGCTCTGAAAAAGAAGGTGGCGGAGCTGTTCGAGGTCTTCGACCGGGAGCGTTCGCTCTCGATCCAGGGACTCATGATCGACAACGGATTACCCGTCCGCATGACCGTGGCGGACGCGGTCCGGGTCTGATTCAGACCCGGCCATAGAGCACGGTCCATCACCAGACAACAGACTGGCCGCAGAGCGGAGGTCGTTGTGGGTGTCGCCGATACCGGCGTACTCGCAACACCTCCGCTCGCTTCGTTTAGAGCGGTCGTCCCGGCGTAGGTCGACACCCACACGAGCTCCTCCTCGGCCCCGAGGAGGCTCAGATGGGTTTCGACAAACGCTACGAAGGAATCGACGAGTATGCCGTTCAGATCATCAAGTACAAGGCAAGACAACTGGTCGGACGGGTGGGCTTCACCGAGTCCGACCGCGAGGACCTGGAGCAGGAGATGCTGATGGACCTGCTCCAACGCCTGCCCAAGTACAACCCCGACCGCGCCCAGCGCAACACCTTCATCGCCCGCGTGGTGGAACACAAGATCGCCACCATCATCGAGGCGCGGAAGGCCGGCCTGCGGGATTACCGGCTCTGCAATTGTTCGCTCAACGACCGCTTGGAAGACGAGGAAGGCGGCTCCGTCGAGCGTATGGAGACCATCGATCAGGAGGATTACCTGCGCCGCACGGGCAGACTTTCACGCCCTGCCTCCGAGTTGCGCGATCTCTCCCTCGACGTTCGCAAAACAATCGAGAAGCTTCCGCCCGAGCTGCGTGAGCTGTGCAAGCGTCTCGATACCGACACCGTCACGGAGATATCCCGCGACACCGGGATTCCGCGCGGAACGATCTATGAGTCCATCAAGAAGTTGCGCGCGATCTTCGAAGACGCCGGCTTGAGGGACTACCTCTGAGCGTCCGACGGTCCGGGTCCGCCTCCGGTAGGTATTGACCGGGTCGGATGCGTGGAAGGCATCCGAGAGGTCGCCCAAAGCATCCGGCCCGGGCGCGCCCTCCAACAGACCTTACTGAACGGAATGGAGGCAAGATCATGAACCGAGAACTTTACCGATACAACTTCGACTCCAAGGTCCCGATCCGGGACATCGAGGAGTCCCTGCTCCTGGCGGTGCTCGCCGCCGAGAGCCTTCACGGCCGGTCGCTGGTTCGGCTGGACGCGTCCTTCTGCCTGGATTCGCACAAGCGCTCGTGCGTCGTGGATGCAGCGACCGAGGTCGGCCGCGCCATCGCCCGCATCTTCACCGGCTTTCTCACCCGAGAGTTCGGGGAAGAGGCTTTCAAAGTCGAACGTGTGGGTGACGGCCCAGTGTTCGGCCCCGAACTCAAAGCCACGGGGGCCGCCTGATGGAAGCGAAAACGACCACCACCTATTCGATGTGGAGCCTGTTCCGCAACTGCCGCAAGGCATGCGAGTGGCGCTACATCCAGGAACTGGTTCCCCTGAAACGGGACCACAACCTGGCCTTCGGTACGGTGATCCACAAGTGCCTGGAAATCTGGCACGGCGGCAGGGACCTGGCTCCCGTCCTCGATTTCATCGACCGGACCTATCCCAACCGCGCGCAGGAGGAAGACCAGAAGCGGGACTGGCACCTGGCCGCGGCGATGATGAAAGGCTACGCGGCCTGCTATGCGAGCGAGGAATTCGATGTCGTCGCCCTCGAAAAGACCTTCGAGGGGAACATCGTCAACCCGGCTACCGGCGCTTCATCCAGAAGCTTCGTGCTGGCCGGAAAGGTGGACGGCGTCGTCAGGATCGGCGACGAGCATTTCCTGATCGAGCACAAGACCGCCTCGCAGGTGGATGCGGACTACCTGGAGCGGCTCTGGACCGACTTCCAGATCGTCCTCTACTCACGATACGTGGAACAGACTCTCGGCATCCGCATCGCGGGTGTCCTCTACAACATCCTGGTCAAGGCCCGTCTGCAACAGGGACGCGGTGAAACCGAGGCCGAGTTCGAGGCGCGGCGGGCCGATCTGATCGCCAAGTCCAAGACCGGCAAGAGCAGCGCCAAACGCAGACTGCCGGAGAGCGACGACGAGTTCCAGGCACGGCTGGTCGCCAAATATACCGAGCCGGGCATGTTCCACCGGGAGATGCTTTATCTCTCCCGCGACCGGTTCGAGACCCTGCAGTCCGAACTCTGGGAACTGACCCAGGCCTTTCTCGACGCGCGCCGTCGCGGCGTCTTCTACCAGAACACCGCCTTCTGTTTCCACTACCGCCGGTCCTGCGCCTATTTCCCGCTCTGCCGCGCCGACGGCAGCACCAACGTCATCGAGAACTTTTACCGCAAAGTCCCCCCGCACGAAGAGCTGCGGGACGAGACCTCGTTCGAAGAGGCTTCGGCTTTTTGAGGACCCCATAGAAAAGGAGAACCGACATGTTGCCTACGAAGAAGAGTCCCCCCAAGCAGGATCACGCCGATCTCACGGTGCTGGTATACGGCCCGAGCAAGATAGGCAAATCGACCTGGTGTTCCCGGTCCGAAGGCGCACTGTTTCTCGCCACCGAACCGGGGCTGAATTCGCTGGATGTCTTTCAAGTCCCCATCAGGAGCTGGGAAGAGTTACTCGCCGCATGCGGCGAGATCGCCGAGGGGAAACATCCTTACAAGACCGTCATTCTGGATACGGTCGACAACGCCTACCGGATGTGCAGCGACTACATCTGCACGAAGTTCAAGATCGAACACGAGTCCGACCTCGGCTACGGCAAGGGCTGGGCGCTGATCAACAACGAGTTCCACCGTGTCCTGACCAAGCTGGCCTTCCTGCCATACGGACTCGTCCTGGTATCCCACTCACAGGAAAAGGAAATCGAGACGCGGACCGGCAAGTACATCCGCATCATCCCGACGCTCCCCGACAAAGCCCGCAAGATCGTGCTGGGCATGGTCGACCTGATCCTCTTCTGCGATCTGGAAGTGACGAGCGACGAGAGCGGCAAACCGGTCTACCGCCGCGTCATGCGCACCAAGCCCAGCCCGCATTACGAGGCGGGCGACCGCACGGGAAGGCTTCCCGAAACCATCGACCTCAATTTCCAGGCTTTCATTGAAGCATTCAACAGGCCGGCGGCCGCGCCGAGGGCGAGTGCCCCGCGGTCGGTGCCGGCACCGGGGGACGGGCAGGACAAAAAGCCCGCACCCGCCGGTAAATAAACCCCATAGATGGAGGAACAGACCATGCAGAACGAAGACTACGGACATTTTGACCAGCCACGCGGCCCCGAGGACATCGACCTCGCACAGTTCGACGACGATTTCGCGCATGCCGAGGTCGAGGAACGCGAGTTCGAGACCATCCCGGACGGCAAGTACCAGGTGAACGTCGAGCGGGTGGAACTGACCCGGGCCCAGACCTCGGGAAACCCCATGCTCAAGTGGACGCTGCGAATCCTCGCCCCGAAGTTCCGGGGCAGGCTCCTGTGGCGCAACAACGTCATGGCCACCCGCGAGAACATCAAGTGGCTCAAGACGGACCTGCACACCTGCGGGTTGAACCTGGACAAGCTCTCCGAGCTTCCGGCCAACCTGGAGAAGCTCATCAACGTCAAGCTCGAGATCACCAAGCGCACGCGCGGCGAGAACGAGAACGTCTACATCAACCGGCGCATCGTGCTCGAAGACGGCGGAGACGAATACGACTCGGCGGCGCGCAACGCCCTGGCCCCGTTCTGACGTGGACCGGGTCACCGTCGTCGTCGACACGCGGGAGCAGGAACCCTACACCTTCGAATCCGGTTGCACGGAGGTCGTCCGCCGCGCTCTCCCCGCCGGGGATTACTCCGTCGAGGGGCATGAGGATTCCGTGGCGGTGGAGCGAAAGACTCTCGAGGATTTCGTCTCCACCGTCATCCGATCCCGCAAGCGGTTCACCAGGGAGCTGCGCCGTCTCTGCGAGTACGACGTCGCGTGCGTCGTGGTGGAAGCGGACCTCCGGGACATTCTCGGCGGCCGCTACCGCTCCGGAGCGCATCCCAACGCCGTCCTGGGCGCACTGCTTTCCATCGTCGTCGATTTCGGCATCCCGGTGTTTTTCTGCTCCGACCGGCAGGCTGCCTGCCGGTTCGTGGAGGAATTTCTACACAGGTATCACCGGAAGGTATCGAGACGATGCGAACAAGATCGAACAACCAATCCGTAACCGTCCGCGGCCGCATCGAGACGGTCTTCTACGCCGGGCCGCGGTTTTCCGCAGGCCGTCTCGTGACGGCCGACGGCGACGAGGTGCAGTTCGCCGGGCGGCTCTTCGCCCGTGAGAACGAACCGGTCGTGTTGAACGGCCGCTGGGTGACCCACCCGAAGTACGGCCGACAATTCGAGGTCGAGGGCATGGAATACGACCTCGATCTGGACGCCGACGGTCTCGCCAACTACCTGGCCAACCACCCGGAGATGAAAGGCATCGGCCCGGCTAAGGCCCGTCTGATCGCCGAACGCTTCGGTCATGATTTCGACCGGATCATCACCGACGATCCCGGACAAATCGCCGAGGCTGCAAGGCTGTCGTCGGACGCCGTACAAAAGCTCCGCGTGGAGTGGCTCAAGACGCGGGAGACCAACAAGGCGGTCACCTGGCTGGCCGCTTTCGATCTCACCCATCACCAGGTGACGAGCCTGGTCAAAAAGTTCGGCAACGACGTGCTGGGACTGCTCAAGGCAGATCCATACATCATCGTGCGCGAGGTCCGCGGCTTCGGGTTCAAGCGCGTGGACAAGATCGCCCGCAAGATGGGCACCGCCAAAGACGACCCCGCGCGTATCCGGGCCGGTGTTCTCCACTGCGTAAACGAATCGCTGGACCAGGGCGACTGCTGGATCGAGTTCGAGGAGCTGGTCGACCAAGCCAACGTGCTGCTGGTCATGGACGTCCTCGACAGCCGGGACCGCATCGAGCAGGCGCTTGACCGGCTCATCGACGAGAAGGTCTTGGTCTGCGTCTCCCACGGCGGGAGGTTCCTGGTCGCCAAGCCAGAAATCCGCGCGATGGAGGAGTACCTGGCAAAGGTCTTCCGGAACGGCGGAGCGCCCAACCCGCACTTCCCCGACCGAGACCGCCTGCCCGACATGGTCGCGGAAACCGCGCCGCAGCTCAACGCGGGCCAGCGGCAGGCCGCCGTCACCGCACTTCGTCATTCGATTTCGCTCATCTCCGGCGGAGCGGGCAGCGGCAAGACCTTCACCGTATCCGCCATCACCGGCGTTTACGAAGAACAGGGACTGCGCGTCACCCTGGCCGCACCCACGGGCAAGGCCGCCAAGCGTCTCGAACAGGTCGTCGGCCATCCGGCGGGTACGATCCACCGGCTGCTGGGTTTCAACGGCAAAGACTACGCCCGGGGGCCGGACGATCCCATCGACGCCGACGTAATCATCGTCGACGAGGTCTCGATGGTGGATGTGCCCCTGGCCTGGCACCTATTCCAGAGCATCGACCTCGAGCGGACCGCCGTGGTGCTGGTTGGAGACCACAACCAACTGCCTCCCGTCGGACCGGGCAATCTGTTGCGGGACCTGGTCCAGTCGCGGATGGTTCCCACGGTGCTCCTCGACCAGGTGGTTCGGCAGGCCGGCATCCTGAAGGAGAACAGCATCGCCGTCTTGAACGGCGAGGTCCGCAAGACGAGCGAAGCCGAACCATCCGGCCGACGGGCTTGGTACGTGGTGGATCAGTTCACCGATCAATGGGACGCGCAGCGGTTCGTACTGGACCTCTTCGAGAATGTGCTCGTGGAACGCCTCGGGTTCGACCTGTTGACCGATGTCCAGCTTCTGACCCCGACCCACAAGGGCCCGCTGGGCACACGCGAACTCAACTGCGAGCTGCAGCGTCTGGTGCAGCGCAGACTCTGGAATGTCGAAGCGCCCCCGACGCCCCCCGGTCGCCGGCCCAAGTTTCTCGCGCATGACAAGGTCATCCAGACCCGGAACAACTACGAGATCGGCGTCATGAACGGCGCGATGGGCATGGTTCTCCACGTCGGCCGCGACGGCTCTCTGAGCGTGGACTTCGACGGCATCCCGGTGGAGATCGAGGCCGGTTCGCCCAACCTGCAGGACATCCAACTCGCCTATGCCCTGACGATCCACAAGGCCCAGGGCTCGGAGTTTCCATGCGCCGTGGTGGTGGTCCACAAGGCCCACTCCTTCATGCACCACAGGAACCTTCTCTACACCGGCGTCACGCGGGCCAGACAGACGACGGTCCTCGTCGGGGACCGCTGGGGAATCTCGAACTGCGCCAGAAAGAGGAAACAGGACGACCGCCGAACGTTCCTCTCCCTCCTGCTGGATGCAGGTCGCCTTGAGGAATCCCGTGTTCCCGCGACGACCGGTCAGTAGCGAATGGACATTCTTGGAGCGGAGCGCGCATGGCATTCGAACGTCAGGACAACGTGAGGGAGTATTACCGGCGGATCACCGAGGTCGACATCGGCATGGTCGCGCGGGAGTTGCTCGGCGCTCACGTCCTGCATGAATCCGACCGCCTGCTCCAATGCGACTGTCCGAACCACAGCAGCCAATCGCACCGGTCCCTCCATGTCATGCTCGACAAGCAGGGTTGGTATTGCTTCGGCTGCGGCGTCGGCGGCGACGTGCTCCAGCTCGTGGAGTTCATCCAGTCGGGCCGGGTAACACGGGGCCAGTCCGGCCCCATGCCGGAGAGCCATCAGCATGCCCGCGATTTCCTCGCGGCCAAGGCCGGGTTGCCGTCTTTGGCCAAGCACGGACTCTCGCCCGAGGAATTGGCGGAAGCTGAGGCGGAGCGCCTGGTCGAACTGCGGGTCCATGAGGTGCTGACGGCCCTGGCGGAACACTATCACGGGCGGCTCAAGGACAACCACGAGGTCCTCGAATGGCTTCGGTCCAAATACGGCCTGTCCGTGGAGACGGTCGACAGGCTCCTCATCGGCTATGCGGACAACGACGGCGACGAGGGAATCGTCCGGAAGTTGACCTGCAAGGAACGCGGTTTTTCCCCGCGGGATTTGGCGGCATCCGGCGCGTTCCGTCCCACCAACCAAGACGGACTCGATCCGTTCTTTGACCGGCGCATCGTGTTTCCCTACTGGAGCCGCGGTCGGGTCGTGTTCATGATCGGCCGCAAGACCCCGTGGACGCCTGACAAGCCATGGGAACAAGGAAAATACAAGAAGCTCCCGGTCCACGACGAAAACACCCGCAAGCACATAGCCCCGTGCATCGACAACAGCCACCTTTACAACGAGGACTGTCTGCTCGCCGATCCGGAGCGGTTGATCATCACCGAGGGCGTGACCGACTGCATGTCGCTCATGGAACATGGCTTCCCGGCGGTTTCGCCGGTGACTGTCCGTATCCGCGAAGCGGATTGGGAGCGGCTTCTGCCGCGTCTTCGCAACGTGAAGACGGTATACGTCTGCCAGGACAACGAGATCTCTCAGGCCGGTTTGAACGGCGCGCTCAAGACGGCAGCGGTCCTTTCCGAGCACCGCATACAGACCCGGCTTGCGGTTCTCCCCCTGGACGAAAGACGCGAGAACGCCCGCCGGGAGTTACGGGACCGGTTCGCTCTCGACGCCGCCGTGGGTGCCCGCGAACTGGCCAAGCGTCTCGACGGCCGGACCCCGGATGAAATCCGCGAAGCCGAGCGTCTGCTCTCCGAAGCCAAGATCGATGTCAACGACTACTTCTTGGCGGGTCACTCGGCCCAAGACTTCGAAGATCTGCTGGCGAAGGCCGAGACGCCCCTGGAATTCGGGATCTCCCATCTGCCGACCGACGTCCCGGAGGAGGAGCGCAATCGGTTGCTCGAACCGATCCTGCGCGAAGCAGCATACCTCACCCCGCTGGAGCAGAACCGCCATCTAAAACTCGTTCAGGAGCGGTTCGGCAAGACGGGACTCTCGCTGGCCACGCTGCGCGAGCAAGTGCGGGCGGTGCAGAAAGAGCAGAGGTCCCAGGCCAGGCAGGAACGAAAGCGGGAGAAACGTTCATCGGATGCAACTCCCGGATCGTGCCGGGCGCGCATCGAGGAAGTGCTGCTTGCGACCGAAGAAGAACGCGGCGCGCCCGATTTCACGCTGGCCGCCGAGGCCGCCTACGATTGGTTCGCGGCCCACGGGGCCAGGTTCTTCCGCACGCCCCAGGGCGAACCGTTCATGTTCTTCGAGGACACGATCCTGTGGATGGACACGCCCGACCGGGGCCGTAAGCGGCTCTACGCGTCCCTCATGTACAAGCATACCGGCATGGTGCAGACCACCGGCGGCGGCAGGACGTTCTACGAGGTGCTTGCGAACCTGGCGGTGGAGCGCGGGCAGGTGCGGGAGCATTTTTCCTGGCTTCATACGGACGTGGCCAGGGAAACGGTCTACTTCAATCTGAACAACACCGACCACGAGATCGCCAAGATCACCCCCGAGGGGGTCGAAATCCTCAAGAACGGCGGCAATGCGGACGGCGTCATCCTGGACGGCTCGCGTAAGCTTGCTCCGATCCGTTTCCGCCCTGACGCCGATCCCGCGGAAGCCGACCGGCTCCTTGTAGACCTACTGCTCGACAATCTCACCTGCGCACCGGGGGATCGGGTACTGATCCTCTCATGGCTTTCCTGTTTCCTTTTGATCGATTTCGCCGGCACGAGGCCCATGACCCGGTTCGAGGGTCCCGCAGGCTCGGGCAAGACCACCGCGAGCAAATTGATCTCGGCGCTGCTCTACGGCGAGCCCCAACAGAAGAAAAGCACCGATGCGGCCAACTACACCGACGGCTCGCAGAACCCGCTCATCGTCCTCGACAACATCGAGGTCAAACAGATGACCGAGGACCTGACGACCTTCATCCTGACCAGCATCACCGGCATCGCCAAGGAAAAGCGCAAGAGCGGCACGGACACCGAGACGGTCATCGAGCGGACCAAGTGCCTGCTCAACACCACGGGCATCGAACCACTGGGAGGGGAACTCGCGGAAATCCTATCCCGCTCGTTTATCATCCGCTTCGATATGGACGAGCAGGCAAGCGATTGTTTCCTCGAAGCGAAAATTTTGGCCGCGCTCCGGGAGCACCGCGATCTGATCGTCTCTTCCCTGATGAAACGCACGAGCCACCTGCTGGCCATGCTCCGGGCCGGCGCTCAAGAGAAGGTGATGCGGCTTTTGCACCAAAGCCTCGGAAACCACAGCAAGCGGCGATGCAACGACTACCTGAGCCTCATGTATCTGATGATGCTCGCCGGGGAGCAACAGGATGTGATCGACCGGGCGCTGGAAGAACTCCATCCGCAGTTCGTGAGCCGGATCGCCACGCTCAACAACGTCAGCCTCGAGACCGCCCGCGAGTCGAATCCCATAGCCACCTGCCTGGCGGCGCTCTTCAAGGCCTACCGGCACGCGCTCGAAGCGGACCGGGAGAGCACCGCACTGAACGTCGCCAAGACCAACAAGGCGGCCTTCCTCGAACGCTACCAGCTCGATTTTCGGAACGAGACCACCGTCGAGGGCGCTCTGGCCCGCGACCTGTTCGTGGCCGTCAAACGCCTGTCCAAAGATTTCGGGCTGTCCTTCAGCATGAACTCGGTGCAGCAGTTCGCCCAGCGTTTTTCGAACGACTTGGACACCATCCGCCAGGCCGGGTTCGAGATCGCCGTCAACCGGTCGGAGCATTCCGTCCGGCGCACCGCCACCTACGACATCACCTTCCTCGTCTGATCCTTTCCCCTGATGCCGCTCCCCTGTGCGAAGGGTACCCTTCGCAAACCGCGAAGGACCTTCGCACCCGTAAACATCGTCATATCAAGCTGTTGAGCCGACACTGCGAAGGTGCGAAGGGTTTCAGGGGTTCACCCCCCCTTACTCAGAAAAAAATACCGCATGCCGTGATCCCGTGTCTCTCGCCGGATTACCGGTTGTTTTTTCGGTCCGCGCGAGAGTGACCCTCTCTACATCCTTCGCACCTTCGCATTCTTTATTCATATCTATCAGCAATATCAATCATCTACAGCATTGCGAAGGCCCATGCGAAGGTTCGAACCGCATTCATCGACCTTCGCACCTTCGCATCCCGGCGGTACGGACCCCGCTCCGGTAGGTATCCCATGAAACGGAAACCACCCGATTGGAGCAGGGAACGTGAGCCTTCTCGAACTCATGATGCAACAGACCGCCGGAGGATCGGCCCCGGTCGATACGAACAACCCATCGGTCGATGTCTCCAGGCCGGAGACAGCCGAAGTACCAGAGCGCAACGATCCCCAGGAAACCGTCGATTCCGATGGCACCGCCCTCTATGCGGCCACGAATCTGGACTCCTGGGAAACCGACAAACCTCGATACTTCGCGCGGGACGTGGGCATGGACGGCATCTGCTATCGCCGTCTGGACCCGGAATACTACGCTTGGCTCCGGCACAAGATGGCGCTGGCCAAAAAAGCGCTGGAGGCAGGACGACTCGATTCCGCCGCCTTCGACGGATTGCGAACCCGCTTCAACGACATCCATGCATGGGCTGTCGCACGTTTCGGTGAGAACGAGCTTCTCGCCGCCGTTCGGAGCCTCGATCCCAAGACCTATCCTCCGCCATCGATTGACCCGGCAGCCCAGAGTCGTCCCGCTTGTGCCGCACCCGTCTCTCCGGTTGCATGTCCCCCTGCGCCGGATATTGAGCAATACCTTTACCCCAAGGACGGGGAGTGGCGTTTTACGGAGAAGGTCCCGCAATCGGCCATCGACAAGGTCGATGCCATCCGCGACCAGGCGCTCTCCCTCGGCTGGTCCGAGGTGCGGCTCTATCAGAACCGGGGACGGTTCCGCTTCCCCTGCGGCGAAGATTTCGGACTCGTCTGTTTCGTCGGCTACAACGAGCGCATCGGCGAAGTGACCCGGCAGTACATCGAGATCATCGGCCCGCCACCGCGGGAGAACCGTCTTCGTTTTCACAACCCCGACGCGGATCAACCATGGCTCAAGAGAACGAATCCGGAAACATGAAACGGCCCTACGCCAATGCCAGGGATGTCCTGCCGTCCGAGGTGCTCGACACCGTCCGGCAGCATTTCACCGGTCTCCTCTGGGTGCCGAGTGACGTGGGCTTCTACGAGGAACGCCGCAAGCTCGTGCTGGCGCTCAAGGGACAAGGCGTGCCTACCCGCGAAATTGCCCGGTTGTCCGGCGTGACACCCCGCCGGGTGCGCCAGATCGTGGCTCAGAGCCGCGAGGAATCCATTCCGACGCATCGCGATCCGCTCCGGTAGGTATCGAGGGGGTTTCCCCTGAAGAGGGCGAAATTCGCCCTCCGCCCCGAACCCCGAGATGCCGAAACGAAAAATGCGGTGACCATGGCAGACGACAAGGCCCAAGACAGGATCGGAAAACACGACGCGGGTCAGCTCAAACGCTGGCACCGCAACGCTGCGTCCGAGCAGGAGGTCCGCAAGACCGCCAAGGCGCGGACCGGCAGCGGCGCAGTCCCTGGCAACCAGAACAGCCTGCGCCACGGCATCTACGCCGACCGCTTCCTCTCTCCGGAGGAGCGTCCGCTCTTCGAGGCCATCATCGGCCAGCTCTACCAGGACTTCGTGTTCAACAAGAGCTCGGACTTCATGCAGGTCGAGTTGGTGGCGGTCTACTTCCTCAAGCTGGGCCGCGCTCAGGAGTCCGGCGACTGGGACGCCGCCGAGCGGCTGGACCGGATGATCCGCTGCCACCTCAAGGACCTCAAGGCCACCAAGATCGCCCGTGAGGGCGAGGCATCCCAGGGACCGGAGACGACGCCGGCTGAGTGGGCCACGGCTCTGCTTGAGAAACTGGCGGAGTCGCAGAAGAAACCGGCCCGGAAAACGACCGCGAGAGGGAAAACACGGAAATGAGGTCGGATAACACCACCGCATGCCATGCAGCGACCCGCGAAACACGCGGACTTGCGGCCACCCCCGGCCTGGGAATGTCGGATAAGACGTGTTCTCTGACATTCCGAAGCCGCCGGTCAGCGGAAGGTTCTCTCAATCAATGCTTCCGCCCGGCTCCCGAAGGCTCCGATGCTGCCCGCATCATTGCCTGCGGATGTGTTCGGGGACGCGACTGTAGGCTGACTGTCTCTTTCTTCTGTCATTGCCTGTCCGAAGGCGGGAATGGAAAAGCGGCCCGGGTGGACCGCTTGGCTTCCATGGTCGGCGGCGGATCAGAGGCGCTCGAGGGCGTCTTCCAGCGCGCCGTCCACGAGGTGGGTGTAGACCTGGGTGGTCGACAGGTCCCGGTGACCGAGGGCCCGCTGGACCACCAGGATATCTCCGGTCCGGCTGTAGAGGTGGGTGGCGAAGGTGTGCCGAAGCGCATGCGGGCTGAGTTTCTTGTCGATGCCCGCGGCTCGGAGCCAATACTCGAGCCGCCTGGCCACCTGCCGCTCGCCGAGCCGCTCCCCGCGGTTGGAGAGGAACATGGCCCGGCATTCGCCGTCGCCCCGGCGTCGGCGCTCGACCAGGTAACTCCGCAGGAGGGAGCGCAGGGTGGACTTTAGAAATTTCACTTGCGGGACGGAGCCCTTGGCGAGCACGCGGAGATGCTTGGCGTCGAGGTCCACGTCCTCGATGTCCAGGTCGACGAGTTCCTGCAGCCGGATGCCGGTCCCGAGGAAGACCTCGATGATGACGCGGTCCCGGATTGCCAGCGAGGATGCCCTGCCGCGAAGTTCCTTGAGCAGACGGCGATTCTCGGCCTCGGTCAGAAACTTGGGGGGAGTCCGGGGAAGCCTGCGAAGGGTCAACGACCCGGCTGGATTCTCCCGGACGATTCCGTTCAGCTCGGCCCAGGTGAAGAACGACCGGACGGCCGCCTTGAACCGGTGCATGGATGCCGGCGACCGCACCCCGCCCCCGGCCGAAGTCGTCACCTGCGGTGAGGTCAACGCCTCTTCGACCATGGCGTTGGTCACCTCGTCCGGGACGATTCCCGGATGCCTCCGGAGGAGCGCCTCTGACAAGTACGACAGGTCGCGCAGGTATGCGCTGATGGTGTTCTCCGAACGTCCTTCGGCCGCGAGCCTCCTGCTGAAGGCTTCCAAAGCGTCGGTGAAACCGGGCCGCGCGCCGGAAGGCTCAGGACTGCTCAGCAGCCGGAGACTCGATGGCGTCGTGTTCGTCATTACGTTCTCCTCCTTTCTTGGCGCTCCGGCCCATGGGCGTGTCCTTGGGCAGAGGCAGCTTGTCGATGCGGCCGGTATCCTTGGCCCAGATCAGAAACATGCGGAGCACCCGCTTGGTCTTTTCGACCGTGGGCGCGGAGCGCTCCCGCCCGTTGGGCAGCTTGAGCAGCGCATCGGACTTGAAGAATTTTCCCACGTGGGGGATGAGGACAGCGGACAGTTTGCGCTCGGCACCGAAGAAGGCCTCGATCTGCTCGAAGTCCTTGCCGTAGGTGTAGAGCGTACGCTCCTTTTTCCCCTGGGTCCGCAGGTGTTCCAGATAGGCCTGTGCGGCCTGATGCAGGGTCTCATTCATGACTCGTTCTCCTTTCGTTCGTTGAGTTCAGGTTTCCCGATCTGGATGGTCTCGGGTTCGAAAACGCGCATTCGGCACCTCCTTTCAAACGGCTCAAGTCCTTGTAAATCAAGGCTCTCCGCACATTCACATACAGGCTTCGTGTGCGCCGGAAGTCAAGGCGTTCCATTGGTTTTTGCAAGAATGTCCAAGCATTCGCAGTGAAAGGATGGCATTCGTGAAAAAGGAATTGGAACTTATATTGCGGGCAATTGTGGTTGCAATCCTGGCGGCATCGTTGGCCATGTTGTTTAAAATGGTCCCCTGGGGATTTTTTATGGCGAGGCCGTCTTAATGGCCCGCATGTCCGCCAAGGAGCGCAGGCTGGCGGAGACCCTGGCGGACCCGGTCCTCTGGGGACAGGGATACCTGCGCAACCGCGACGGTGGGCAACGCATCTACTGGCCGCACCAGGCGGAAGACCTGCTCTGCCCGGACAGGAATATCATTCACCTCGACGGGCGCGACGTGGGCAAGAGCGTCTGCATCACCACCGACGCCCTGCATTTCGCCTTCACCAACCGCGGCTGCCAAGGACTCGTCGCCGCGCCCCACCAAGGGCATCTCGACACGCTGATCGAGGAGATCGAGTTCCAGCTCGACGCCAACCCGGACCTCATGGTCAGTGTGGCTCTCAGCAAATACGGCAAGCCCAAAATTCACCGCAAACCCTACTTCCGGCTCGAATTCACCAACGGCGCGATCCTCTACTTCCGTCCCGCCGGAGCTTACGGCGACGCTTTCCGCTCGCTGCATGTGGACCGGGTCTGGGTGGACGAAGGGGCGTGGCTCACCGAGCGGGCCTGGAAAGCCCTTCGCCAGTGCCTGAAGTCGGGCGGCAGACTGCGCATCTATTCGACGCCCAACGGGCTGCGTGACACGACCTATTACCGCTTGACCGGCTCGACCCAGTTCCGGGTGTTCCGCTGGCCTTCCTGGCTGCACCCGGCGTGGACCCAGGAGCGCGAGGCCGAATTGCTGGAGTTCTACGGTGGGCGGGACAGCGCGGGCTGGCAGCACGAGGTGGCCGGCGAACACGGCAAGCCTTCCTACGGTGCGTTCAACATCGAGCACCTCAATCTCTGCCGACAGGACGTGGTCGAGTATCAGAAGGTCGTCGTCACCGGCGAGGAACTGCGCGGCTGCGCCACCGAAGAGGAATCCCACGACCGCCTGGAGATGCTGCTCAATCTCATGCCGCGGACCGGCATCTTCTGGATCGGAGGAGACTTGGGATACACCAACGACCCGACGGAGATCGTCGTGTTCCAGGAAATCGAACTGCCCGAGCGCAGGATCGTCAAACTGGTCCTGCGGGTCCGTATGGAGCACGTGGCCTATCCGCACATCGCCCAGACCGTCGCTCTTCTGGACCGGTATTACACAGCCGCGGGCATCGGTGTGGACAACGGCGGCAACGGAATGGCTGTCGTGCAGGAACTGCTTACCCTGGACAAATACAAGGACCTGGCTCTTCAAGGGCGGCTGCGCGGTTACGACTTCGGGGGCATGACCACTCTGGCCGTGCGCGACGGCCACGAGGTCAGGAAGCGGACCAAGGAATTCATGACCAGCCTTATCGCCGGGGCGCTCCAGCGACGTCAGCTCGTGTTCCCCATCGAGGACCTGGAGATCGAAGACCAGTTCACCACCCACACCTACACGTTGCACGACGGGCGCATCGTCTACTCAAAGGGCAATGACCACGTCATCGACGCCGTGCGCTGCGCCATGCTGGCCCGGGAGCAGTCCACCCTCAACCAGGTGGGCGAGGAGACGGTTTCCTTGGTGCCGCTGACGACCGACCCGGTCTTTATCTGAAGTACATGAACGAAGCCCCCGCGGTTCTTCGTGGAGGTGTTCGACTTGACGATAATGTGCAAAACCCAGGTTTTCCTCTGGGTTCACCGTGTCAAGGTCAAGTGTTGCCGACTCCCGCTGCCACTACCGAACAGCCCGCCCACCGACGTTCCTTCCCCGCCTCCGGTAGATAACCCCAGGGGCGGGCTTTCCCCGCCACACGGCGCGAATGTCGCGCCCACAAGGGCATAAAACCGAGAGGACTCCGGTGGAAACGCAAAGCAACCCGAAACCCGACAGCCCGGCATCCGGATCGGGCGCTGAGCCGTCGCAGTTGCAGACGGACGGTTTGGTACTCGTTCCTCTGGCAGCGGCCGCGGCGTTGGACCCGTCCGTGTTCAGCAAGATTAACGCCTCCGAAGCGATCCCGGCCTCCTGGGAGGATCGGGCGCGCAAGGCCTGGGAGTATTACCTCGAAGAGCCGCTGGTGAAAAACTGCGTCAACTCCTGGCGCACCTTCGCCGTGGGCGAAGAGATCAAGATCGCGGGCGATGACGAGAAGGTGAAGTGGGATGCCGTGGATGTCGCCGACCGCCTGGGCGTCTCCGAGTTCGTCAAGGACATGATTCTCCAGCTCCTGGTCAAGGGCGACGCCGTCGGATTCAAACGCTACACCAAGGACGGCAAGGACCTGGAGGAACTGGTCTGCGTCAACCCGGTTTCGGTCAAGGTCAAGTACGCTCAAGGGCGGCTCGTCGAAGCCCGGCAGACGCCGGAAGACAATCCCGCCGCGGACGAGGGGCTGGACCTACCGGTGGAGCAGGTGCTCCACCTCAAGTGGGACGCGCCGGCCTTCTCGCCACGGGGCAACTCGCTCGTCCTTCCCGCGTTCCAGTCCATCGAACTCCTCCGCGATTACCGCCGGGCCGAACAGGCCATCGCCAAGCGCTGGGCCACGCCTTTCAGGCTTCTCAAAGTCGGAGGCGCGTTCGGCCAGAAGATGGTCATGCCCGACCAGAAGATGCTCGAACAGGTCCGGGACATGGTCAACAAGATGGACCTCAAGAGCGGCTTGGTCGTCCCCTTCTACGTCACGGTCGAGACCCATGGCACCGAGGGGCAGGTCCTCAACGTCGAGGACAAGGTCAAGGAAGTGAAGGAGGACATCGTCGTGGCGCTTGGCCTCTCGCGGTCGCTGGTGACCGGGGACGGCCCTAACTTCGCCACGGCCTCGGTGAGCCTCCAGAAGATGCTGGTGATGATCCGGGAGATCAAGCAGGCCGCCCGGATCATCCTGAACTGGATATTCAACGACTGGTTGGAGCTCAAAGGCTGGGAAGACAAGACGCTCCAGTTCCTGTTCAACGACCTCGATCCCTCGGACGCGGTCGATTTCAAGCGCCTGCTCATCGAGCTCTACGACCGCAAGCTCATCAGCCGTTCGAGCCTGCAACTGAAGATGGACCTCGACCCTGACATCGAGGCCGCCAACCGGGAGACCGAGAAGCGCTCGGTGGACATGCTCGACGAAAAGCAGATCAAGCCCATCGTCGATATGGTGACGGCCGGGATCATGGGCATCGAGACGGCGCAGGAGATGCTCGGCCTCGACCCGGCGAAGAACCCGGCTGGGAGCCGCGCCGAAGCATCGTGGGCCGGACCGTTCGCCCGCGCGAGCGTCGCCGCCGTCTGTGATGACTGTGCGCATTTCGACGGCGATCTCAACCACTGCCGGGTCCAACGAAACGAAACCACCTTCGATACCCCGGTCTGCCGTTTCTTCGACCCGAAGACCGCTGCGATGGAACGAGGCTCCGACCGGGAAAAGGAACCGACGTCCCGGCAGCCGGCGTGCCGGGAGTGCGCGGGATGATCGGTGCGCTCGCGGCCAAACAGCCTCTTTCTCAAGCCGAAGCCATTCGTCTGGCCACGGAGAAGAGCGTCCGCGGCCGCAATCTCTATACGGAGCAAACGGTCGCCGAACTGACCGCGATGCTTGCCGCCGCCGAAGAGGAGGTGCGCCGCGCCATCCTCCGCTACAAGAGCCTCGGCTCCCTCCCTGACAACAAGCTCGCCGCCCTCGAAGGCCTCAAGAAACTGCAAACCGACATCCAGGAGACCACGAGCCGCCTGCACCGTGAGCAGACGCTGCTTTTCCGGCAGACGGCTAAAACATCCTTCCGCCAGGGCGTCTACCGAGGCATCGACGAATTCGCCGCGGCCCAGCTTCCCTTCTACCGTGACTTGACCCCGGAAGGTATCGACAAGCTCGCCACCCGAGTGTTCACCCTGGTGGACACGGATGCCCTCGATTTCATGACCAATTACAACCTGGTCTTGGCCGGCGACGTCCACCGCGAGCTGGCCGACGGCATCAAACGCGTCGTGATGGGCGGCATCGCCACCGGTAAGGGCGTCGAGGACATCGTCCGCGACCTCGGGCGCGTGGTGAAAGACCCGGAATCCTTCCGTTATGCCGGTTCCAAGGTGTTCACCAAGGCCCAGTACCGCATGGAGGTGATCGCCCGCACGGAGGTCCTGCGCGCCCATAACCAGGGGCGACTCAAGTTCCACGACCAGGTCGGAGTCCGGAAGCTCGAATGGATGACCATGGAGGACGAGCGGGTTTGCCCGGTCTGCGGACCGCTGGACGGCAAGGTGTTCGACACGAACCGCTTTCCCCAGCAACCGGCCCATCCCAACTGCCGCTGCACGAGCGTGGTCGCGTGGCCCCTGGTGATCTGCGGAGGAGAGCTGGGGGCGAAAGCGGCGGCTGAACCCGCCGCGTGCATCATCCCGCCCCAGACCATCGAAGAGCAGGCGAAGACCAAGGCGGCGGAAGACGCGAAGCTCAAGGCAGCCTTCGAGGGCGGACAGATCGCCGACCTGAACACTTTGAGCGTGAAGCAACTCCAGACCCTGGCCAAGCAGAACGGCGTCTCCATCGCCAGGACCAAGGCCGACTTCATCAAGCTGCTCGATGCGGCCGAGCCCGGCGTGGACCACTCCACTCTCGCGGGAGCCACGCTCGACGCCAAGCTCAAACAACACAAGATCGGCCTGCTCCGCACCAAGGACGACCTGGTTCAGCTTCTCGCCCAGAAGCAGGCATCTCTCAAACAGGCGCAGCAACTCGCCGAGCAGCTCAAGAAAATCCAACCGACCGGAGGGCTGCACGACCTTACCGTGGTCGAGCTGCAGGAGATGGCCAAGGCCAAGGGCATCTCGCTGAACATGACTAAGCAGGACGTCATCGACGTTCTCGATGAGTTGGAGCCTGGAGCGGATCATGCGGGGCTCAAGGGCGGGTCCCTGATCGACGCCAAGAAAAAGCACCACATCGGCCCGCTCAAGAACAAGCAGCAGCTCGTCAAGGCGCTGGAAAAGGCTGCCGGTGAGGAGATGGCGGAAAAGGCCAAGAAGGAAGCCCTCGAAGCAGCCGAGAAGGCCGCAATCAACAAGGCGAAGCAGGCGGTTGAACAGACCGCGGCGAAAGTGGTCGTGCCGGAGTCCCCCGCAGGATACGCCGACTTTCTTTCGGCGGTGAAAGATGCGGAATCGGCGCTCGCGGCCGCACCAGGCCTGCCAAAGGAGACGCTTGAGGGCCACGCCAAAGAACTCGCTTTCAAGAAGAAACTTTTCCAGGACCAAGTCGCGTCCATGAAGGTCGGCGACCTCAAGACCCTGGCCAAGGACACCAAGGTCAAGCATTGGCAGTGGGCGAACAAGGATGAACTGGTCTCGTTGTTCACGGAGACCGATCCCGCCAAGATCGAGGCCGCCAAGGCCGGCATCGAAACGAAGCACGCAGCCTGGCTGGAAAAGCACGGCGGCAAAAAGAAAGTCGCCGCGCCTGAACCTGCGAAACCCGCGCCGACTCCGAAACCGACGCAGCCGTCCCCGCCGGTTTTCACTAAGAAAGGCGCTCAGTTCGAGGAGACGGACGCGGCGTGGATCGCCAAGGGCAAGCCGGGGAACTTCAAGCCCGCGGGCAAGGCCCAGGTCGGCGGCGCGCACAGCAAGGAGTTCTGGACCGATGAAGCGGGAGACCGCTGGCTCTTCAAGCCGGTTGAACGGGCCGGTGACGAGTTCATCGCCTATGGAGAAGAAGCCGCCTACAAGATCGGACGCCTCATCGATCCGGACGCCGTCGAGGTCCGCACCATCCGCCTGAATGGACGCCTCGGCTCTATCCAGAAGTGGCGGACCGACCTCAAGGATCGCTTCGACTTCGCCGGATTGGACCTCGCAGACCTCACCACCCTCGACATCGAGCAGATTCAGCGGGAGCACGTCGTCGACTGGCTGATTTCCAATCACGACGGCCATGCCAAGCAATTCCTGCGGGGTCGTGACGGGAAGGTCTACGGCATCGACAAGGGGCAGATCTTCAAATACCTGGGTGAGGACCGCCTGGCCGTCGACTATCACCCCAACGCCAAGTACGGCGAACAAGAGCCTTTTTACAATACCGTTTTCCGCACCGCCAAGGAAGGCAAGGTCAAGATCGATCCCGCGGCGACCCTGCGCTACATCCGCGAAGTGGAGAAGGTCGCTGATGAGGATTATCTGGCTGTTCTGCGTCCCTATGCCGAAGGACGATTCGGAGGGGACGAGTCCCGGAAGCAGGCTTTCTACGACACCGCCCTGGCGCGGAAGCGGAACCTTCGGCGCGATTTCGAAGGTTTCTATGCGGATGTGTTGGGCCGTCGGGACTTCCGTTTCGAGGATGTGTTGGATGCGCTGCCGAAGACACGTCTGGGTCCGACCGAAGAGGCGCTTCTTGAGGAGGTCCGTTCGCTCGGTTGGCAGGGGAAGGTCCTGCCCTTCGATGAGGACGACATCGAGGACCAGAACGCCCTAATCTTTGTCGAGACATTGAAGGGAAAGCAGCGGACCGTGGTCAAGATGAAGGTTCGACCCGAAGCGGAGGGAAAGCTCCTGGACGCGCTGCGCAAGGCCGGTGTCGACACCACCGCCGTCCGGGTGGGTGAGGCGCTGCCGCAGGACGTTTTCGCGCAGGACATATTGTCCGCGGTGAAAACGGTCAACCACCATGCCACGGACCAACAGTACAACCAGGGGACACTCAAGAAGGCTACAGACCACCTGAAGGCGCTGAGACGTCTGGCTGACTCGACCGACCCGGACGAACGGGCCATGGCCCGAAGCTACATCGACTGGATCGAGAAGGTCCAGGAAGCCGCCCGTGAACACAAACCGGTCGCCGGACGGTTCGATGCGTATCTCAAGAAACACGCCGCGATGGAAAAGAAACCCAAGGAGGCTCCCTTCACCGTGCGCCGGACGAAGGTGCTTCAGGCCAAACGGGAGATCAAAAACGGCGAACTCGTTGTCGTGAACGAGGCGGCGGACAATTCCGCGCTCTTTCGCGGCCGCGGCATGAAGGCCGGCGAGCAATACGAAATCGACTTCGGCGACGGCACGCGCGCAGTCTACCGCCCGTGGTCGGACAAGAACCTCTATGCCCAGCAGGGCGAGTTCGAGCTGGTCCTTCCGGACAGACCTGACGCCAAGAGCCTCGAGCGGGCCATGGAACGTATGGAATCGCTGGGCATCAAAGCGGGTGCGGCAACGCCGCAGGACGCCGAACTTCTCTATCTACACAAGCAAGCATACCTCGCCAAGGTGGACCGCGAGCCGGACTACAAGCGGCTGGTCGAGGAGCTGGACCGCCGGGCTGCGGGCAAGGAGGAACGGGTCCGGGAGATACGCGGCTTCTGGGAAAAACGGCTCGGAGTGAAAGATATCACCCGCATGCCGGGCTACGACCCAATGGGCGAATACCAGGCTGCCTTCAAGGACCCCGCCAAGCGCGCCGGTTACAGGCATCAATACCGCTTTGACATTTCCGACGCGGACATCGAGAAGCAGATGAAGGGATACGGCCTTCACCACCGTTTGACCAACGGCGAAGACGTGGCGTCGTTCATCGACGCGGCGCTGGGAAACAACGGAGCCATGGTAAGCACGGTCGAGAAGCTGCGCGCCGGTGTGCCGGTAGGCGGGATGTCGCCGGAAGCGGACATGGACACCGGCGGCGCGAGCTATTTCTTCACCCGGATCAAGAAGCTCCCGACGGCCGGAGGATCGTCCGACACGGGGCTCTACTTCAAGAAGCGAATGCTCCGGCGCATGGACGCCATCAGCTACGACCACGACGCCTTCGGACGAGTGAGGGACGAATACGTCTCGAACCACCGGGGGAGCACGCCAGAGGAGTGGAAACAGTTCGCCCGACGAGGCGGCAACGAGACGATCTTCAAGTACTCGGTGACCCTGCTGGACAACATCGACGTGATCGTGGTCGGAAGCGAGCGGGAAAAACAACGACTGATAGAGGTCTTCCACAACCGCAAAATCATGAAGCTGCCCGACGGCCGCAAGGTCGAGGACATCGTGCTGGTGAGGTGAGCATGAAAGAGTTCATCGAAAAAGAAAAAGCCCGTCTGCAGGCGCTCTTCGAGCCGTTCAACACCAGAGGCTCCTGGATGACGCTGGCGGAGAAAGGCCGGACGCCGGTCCGGGTCGGCATCGTGGACGGCTTCACCGTGACCCGCGTGGCCCCGCAATTCGACGCCGGCGGGAATGTGACGCGTGTCGATTTCTGGCTTCTCATCCGGCTCTCCGGATACGACGAGGGCTTCCAGCACGCCCACACCATCAAGGTCGTCTCCTGGTCGCAGGACGACACCTACCTGCTCGATCTGCTCGATGATCGGGATCGCAGGTTCCACATCGAGCTCATCTTCCCTGACCAGGAACCCAACCAGGCGGCGGACTGGAAGCACTGGCGAGACTATAAGGCCGGAAACCAGGACCGATTCGAACGGATCGACGCGGAGCTTCTGAACGAGCACACCCGCATTGCGGAGGAATGGGAATGAAGCTCAGGTATATGATCGAATACGTGCTCCGCGACCAGATCCGTAACCCGCGCTACGAACCCATTGGCGTCTGGGTCCAGGGCCCGGGACCGGGTTTGGATCTGGTGATCGAGTTCCTGCCAGGGAATTCCGACGCCGAGGAAGATGCTCAGTGGGTGGTCAACCGGCTGGTGGAACAAGGTGTTCGCAGCCTGCCCGACGATTTTCTGGCTCACCACCAGGGCACCCTTTCCCAATACCGCGGCATGCGCGGTCCCTTTATCCAAACCGACGAATACCCGTCCACCGAATCTTGCGCCCGGTCAGTTATCGACCGGATCAAGTCGGGCCGCATCTCCTGATTCCCCCTCCGACACTTTTCAACGGTCTCCGGTAGGTATCCAAGCGACAGGGCTCTCGGCCTGAGTTCGGGGTTCGTCCCGGGCACGGGCCGACCGCTCACCGGCATCAACCGGATTTGTCGCGACATGACCGGAGAACCGAATGGAGCTTTTCGCAACCGACCGTGACCGGCTGGCGTTCCTACTCGAAACGGACGCCGCCCTTGACCTGGACTTCGAAGCGCTCGAGGCCCAGGCCGAGGCGGCTGCCGAGGAGCCGTCGCCGGAACAGCGGCCCAAGTACATCACCAACTACATCGGCTCGAAGCAGAAGCTGGTGGATTGGATTTGGAAGCACACCCCGGACGGCGTGGAATCCGTCGTCGACGCGTTTTCCGGCTCGGCTGTCGTGGCCTACATGTACAAGACCAAGGGCCTGCGGGTCCTGGCCAACGACCGGCTGCGCTACTGCCACCACGCGGCCCGGGCGATCATCGAGAACGACAAGGTGCGTCTCTCCGATGAGGACCTGGAGGCGCTGCTCGCGGACAACGCGAAGGCCGGAACCTTCGTCCGGGACAACTTCAAGGGCATCTTCTTCGCCAAGGGCGTCCACGGCCTGATCGACACGATCCGGTCGAACATCGACAAACTCTCGGGTTTCAAGAAAGACATCGCTCTCTTCGCCCTGGGCAAGACCTGCATGTCCGGCAAGGGCGGCTTCGGACATTTCTCGTCGTCGACCCGCTACGGCAAGCGCGAGGACACCCCGGAGGAATTCAAGGAGCGGCTGCGCAAGAACGTGGCCCGCATCAACGCCCTCGTTTTCGACAACGGCAAGGAGTGCAAGGCGTCCCGCAAGGACATCAACGACTTCCTGCCGGAGGCCAAGGCCGACCTGGCCTATTTCGATCCGCCCTACGCCACGGAGTTTTCGACCACCAACTACGAAAAATCCTACCACTTCGTGGAAGGGCTGATGACCTATTGGGAGGGGCTGACCCTCGTCGAGGACTCCAAGACCAAGCACTACGAGACCGACCACAAGACCGTGACCCGCGCCAACGCCGCGGAGTTCTTCGAGTCCTTCCTCGGCAACGCCAAGCATATCGCGCACTGGCTCATTTCCTACCGGGACCACGCCTATCCGAACGAATCGGAGATGCGGCGGATCATCGCCTCCCTGGGACGGGATTCGTCGATGCGCTCCCACGATCACCATTACGCCATCACATCCCGGCACGGCGAGGCGTCCCACGCCAAGGAACGTCTGTTCATCTGCCGCAGGGCCGAGGGCGCGGAGCGGTCCGCCAAGGCGTCCACACAGGACGAACTGAGCGCCGTGGCCGTCTGGGAGGAAACCGAGAACGAGGTCCGCTACCGCGTCCGTAACCCGGACGAGTTCGAACCCGACAGCTTCCGCCGCAAGCCCCTGGATGGCGTCGACGGCGTTGCGATCATCATCGGACGCTTGAAAAAGGAGTTCGTGCCCGATGGCGGAAATCCGCGTTCCATGGTGCTGCAGGCCTACCGGTTCGTCCGCAAGACGGAGAAGAACCCGGACGGCTGGACCATGGAAAAAGCCAAGGAGTGGATCGACAAGCACGAGGCCGGACGGGCCGTGGATGCCGCCCTGCGAGTGGAGGAGAATCTGATCGCTCTGGCGGACGCTCCGCTGGGCGAATCGCTGGACCTCCTGAGCTGCCAGGCCGGGAAAGCGGAATCAGTCCGCGTCACCGGTTTCATGGGCAGCAAATACTTGATGCTCGGTTGGATCGAAAGCCATGTCCCCAAGGACGCGGAGAGCATCCTCGATGCTTTTTCAGGCGGGGCCAACGTCGCCTATCACTTCAAACGCAAAGGTCTGAAAGTCATCGCCAACGATCTCCTGCGGTATCCCCACCATCTGGCGCGGGCCGTGGTGGAGAACTCCAGCGAGACTCTGAGCGACGAGGACGTGGATCGAATCCTCGCCCCCAATGCGGACGCGGGCACGTTTATCGTCGATCACTTCTACGGCTACTACTACACCAAGCCGGTGCTCCGTTGGCTCGACCAGGTCTGGGCGAACATCCAGAAGCTTCACGGCTACAAGAAAGATCTGGCGCTGGCCGCGCTCGGTACCACCGTGAAGGCCAAGAGCGCCTTCGGTCAGTTCTCGCGGTCCAAGATGCACCGCCGGGCCGATCTCGACACGGATGCCAGCCTGGAGCAATCCCAGCTCTCCAATCCGCCGCTGTCCAAGTTCATCGAGTCGTTCCGACGCTCGGTGGGCCAGCTCAACCGGCTGGTCTTCGACAACGGCAAGGAGTGCAAGGCGTTCAACCTGGACGCGGCCGAAGCTGTCCGTCGGTTCGGCGCGGACGTTCTGTACCTGGACCCACCCTACGTCACCGAGTTCGGCAGCAACGACTACGAGGATTCCCTGCATTTCATCGAAGGGCTCATGACCCGCTGGGCGGACAAGGAACTCCAGGACAATCCCCGCCGCAATTACCCGTCCCGGACACGCTACACCAAGGAATCGATCCGTTCCCTGATGGAAACAATGGCAGCCGACGCCCGCGGCAAGTACGGCACGGTGCTCCTGTCATACCGCGACCGGGCTTACCCGCGGGAGGAGGAAATCAAGGAAATCTTCGCCCAACACTACGGTCTGGTCCGAGTCCGCGGCATGGAAGTGGACTACAACATCGCCAAGGACATCGGCCGGGAAGGCAAACACGCCCGGGAGCTGCTCTTCGTCGCCTCCAAATCACGCGGCGCGGCGCGGTCCAAAGCGGATTCGCGGGCACCGGCGGCATGTCACACCTCGTTCCCCGTGGAGCTGTCGCTTGATACGTTCGCCGGGCTCCAGACCGAGGCGGCGGCATTGGACCAGGCCGCGGGCGATCCTCAGTTCACCTTCATTCTCTGCC
>CAZIUE010000018.1:0-56051 GCA_964542535.1 uncultured Pelobacter sp.
TGGGGGGTCAATGGTCGTGAAAAACCAGGGGGTCAATGCTGCTGAAAAATCACAGAAAGCGCCATCGATCGAGGCTGAGTGACGGTGACTTTATTACCAGCCGCGAATGATCCTACCCCTGAAACCGTATTGTAGACCCCTCCCCAAATTCCGGAATTGGGACGGTTGGCGGCAATAGTGTTATGCGATCCTCCCGAAATAGCGCTGTATTGGCTGCCGGCATCGATAGTATTGTACGAACCGCCGGATATTGTGCAGTGAGTAGATTGTATTACGTTATGTGCCCCACCGGAAATAGTGGACGACGCGCAGTCCAATTCTTCGGTGGAAGCTGCGCCATTGATGTGATTGTCGTAGCCACCGCCAATAACCGCATACCTGGTTTCCGCCCCATCGATGCGGTTTTCCGCCCCCTGATATCCCCCACCACCCCCGGCAATAGTATTGCTGATGGAATTGCCGCCTGACTCGATGTGATTATCAGGATGTCCCTGGATAATGTTGGGACCACCGGTACCAAAGGTTGATACGGGGCCAAACCACTCCTGGGGGCGTTGATGAATGCTGTTGGAGCCAAAGACGATACTGCCGCCTCCGGACAGATCAAACACCTGGTGCAGGCCGGCGGTAAATGAACCTGAAATAGCAACCTGCCCACTGGGTTTCAGCATTCCCCCCGGAATGATCGTAACGTCAGCTGCCAGGCCTGTCGGGACATCAGTAAAAAGGGTGGCAACCAGGAGCGGCTTTCCTGCCGCGACAGCAGCAGCATCGGCGGCGGCCAGGGTGGGATAGGTATGAGCCACAACCCAACGTTCACTCAGGTTGATCACTGTTTCCTGCAGCGCATTCAGCCAGTCTGCCGTAACCTTGGTGCCCTTCTCGCCTGTCGCCGGATTACCCTCGTGAAACAGGCCATCAACAGTATTGATTCGATCCATGGTATCTCCTTATGTAACATCAAAGACTTCGACGAATGTAACGTCAACAAATCGTCGCCAGCCAGATACCGACGGAGAAATGCACGACGCCATTGGAGACCCGACCATTGCCGATGCCGTCCTGGATCGGTTGGTACATAACGCACACATGATCACCATGAGTTTGAAGGCGGAATCGATGAGGAAACTGATGCCAAAGAACAGCTGAACTGGACACCTTCAACAACAACCACGGCAGGGAGAATAAGAGAAAACCGGCTGTCCAGACAAAATCGGAATCACTGTCCAGACAAATCGGATTGCGCAGTTATTCCGACGACAACTCAGGACGTGTGTCAATGGAGATAGGCGCGGGGTAGCAGGCGTAGAGTTTCCGTAATGGTACTGAGTGAAGATCCGCCCTCTCTGGCACCACCTCTGTGTCTGGTGATTTTGTTAATTAAAATTGAGCGCCGCTGTTTAGTGATGGTGTAGTGTACTTATGTGAATAAATATAGGATGTTATGATGGAGTGGCGTTGCTTTTTCGACGAAATGGCCTGAACGGTGTGACCGATGGACAGTTGAGCTGTCAGTATGGTAAACGGTGGGGAAGTGGAGTCTAGCTAAGGGTATGCTGTATTGGAGAGTGATTAATGATATGATAATCAAATGTAAAGTATTTAATATGAAGCAAAATCAATTTTTTGCTTGCGCGGACTGTGTAATACGGGCTATAACACGTGTATTGAGAAATAGGGCTATGCATACGGATATTTGTAATATAGTTGCTTGGTGAGCGTGGATGAAAAGGTGCAGTCTCGTTTTTTTTTTTTCTAGTCGACATCGCCTGTTTCTGTGTATAAAACGGCTGGTTTTGTTTGTCTCGGTTAATGCGAGTGGCTATGTATAAATATCACCGCGAGTTTACCGTTAGCCATGGGAGTTCTCATGTGGAGTGGCAAGCGGCAGGGGGGGTACTCATTAAAACGAGTGCAATTCTTGGATCGCCTTGAACAGTCGTCTCACTATACCCGTTCTGCGGGTGGCTGGGCTGACTGTTGTTTTGTTGTTTGCATCTAATACTTGGTGCGAATCCAATGGGAGTTGACAGATACGGGAGGGACCATGAACGTAAAATACCAGCCGTCACGAACCGTGACGCGTGCATGCGCAATCCGCATGAGAACCTGCATGCTTTTTGCGCTGCTTATACCGGGAATGCTGGGTGTCATATCTGTTGAGCGTGCTGATGCAGCATCTGCAACCGCAGCCACAAAATCGGCAAAACCGCAGTCATTAATCAACAAAAGCCCGCTTGACGAAGTGATGGCGACGAAGGAGCCCAATGCCGCCCTGGCCTCGCCTCTGCCCACGACGCAAAAAACGGTTCCCGGTGTCGGCAAGGGCACTCAGACCGCACCGGGGTTGGAACATAATCCTTCTCCTTACCGGGGAGGTCACCCGGTAAGTCCCAGCAGACCGGGCAACGCAGGGGGCTACAAATAGAATATGCTGCGGTTTGTCAGAACTATTGTTTCAGGGGGGATGCCGGTGGTTGTACTGCTTGCATCCCTTCCAAAACCCGTTTCAGCTGCCTTTGATATCACCTCGATCGCACCAAGAGACCCGGAATCACCCGTCCTGAGACTCGGACCGGTTGAGGCTCACCCCACGCTGTCCGTGACGGAGAGTTTTACCGACAACGTCTTTCTTTCCCCCAGCAGTCGGCAGAGTGACGTCATCACAACGGTTTCCCCCGGTCTGCTGCTACAGATGCCCGTCAGGCAGCATCTCATTTCATTGGGGGGGAAGTCGTCCATCGCCAGATACGCCTCCCACTCTTCGGAAGATACCACTGACTGGAATCTGTACGGCGCAGGAGATTTCCAGTTGGGACGAAAGCTGAAGTTCAATACGGCAGGTAATTACAGCTATATTCACGAGGGGCGCAGCGAGTCATCGACCAGCAGCATCGAAAAGTTGTGGAATAGTGGCCTGAGTGCATCCCTGGCCTATACCATGGCCAATGTCTCCAAGATAAAACTCGAATATTCAAGGACATGGTTCGATTACCGGACCAGTGACTACCGTTCCAGGGAGGAAGACGTGGTGGCGCTCTACCTCTACTACCGCGTTCGGCCCAGAACGGCGGCGTACGTGCAGTACGAATTCAAGAATGTCAATTTTTCGGACGATTCCAGATCACTGGATAACAGGGTGCACAGCGCCTATGTGGGGGCTATATGGGAACTGTCCGAGCGCTCGCGGGGAAATCTCAAGGTTGGCTATCTGGATAAGAGCTTTCAGCACAGTTCCCATGATGGAATCGGAGATTTCGCCGCTTCCCTGGATGTCTCGCACTACTTTTCCGACGACAATTACCTGAAATGCATCGGCGCCAGGACCGTAAACGAGAGCAGTACCGAAGGGAGTAGGTATTCGGTCAGCAGCGGCATCAGTGCGGAGTTCACTCATCGCTTTCTCGATCGCCTCTCGGCGACCGTCAGCGGCGGTTATCGGGAAGTGCGCTTTTCCAACGCCGAGCAGGGGGAGTCCAAACGCCGGGTCGATCAACTGCTCCAGACCGGGGTGAACGTTCGGTACACCTTCCGCAGGTGGCTTGAATGCTCCCTGGCCTACAACTGGTGGGACAGGGATTCAAACGTGGCGACCTACGATGCCATCGAGAATACCGTGATTCTCCGGTTTTCATCTGCGTTCTGATATGCGGCGTGTTTCTGTGAGGAAAGCTGTCTGGCTTATGGTATGGAACTTCATGCGCAGAGGGGTTGCGTTTACGCCTGTACCGGTTTTCTTCTCCTTTCTGGCTCTTTTCCCGTCCCCAGTATTTTCTGCTGAAACGGCATCCAGTTTGGCCCTGATCCGGGGAACGGCGCGTGTCTCCACTGCCGGTGCCACCTCTGTGCGTTCGGCTCGGCAGGGGGCGTCCGTTCAGGCTGCCGACCTGATTGAAACCGGGATCGATTCGCGGGTTCTGCTGCGTTTCAGCGACCGAACCATCGTCGACCTCTCCTCCAATACGGCTCTGAGGATCGGTCAGTACGCCTTTGATCATCGCAGCAACAGGCGCAGCGCCAATCTGATCCTTAAGAAGGGGACTGCCCGGTTCGTGCTGAGGGATGTACGTTCAAATGATTCGGTCTTCAGGGTAGAGACGGCCCAGACGCTGATCGAGGTTCAGGCTGACCTGGCAGATCTGCTGGTGGAAGCCTCTCCCCATCGCACCCAACTGTGCGTACTTTCGGGGAGTGCGCGGGTGCGTAATACATCTGCCCTCGTCATCGGCAGCAGTCATGTGGGAGAGAACAGCTGCGTAACGGTCGATGACAAGACCCCCCCCACCTATCCAGTTCCCATGTTGTTACCGTTGAGGAGGAAACTTGTCAGGGATGCGCGACAATTCTGAGTGCCGTAGGGGGCTGAAACAAGTATGGTCGGGGCTTCGCTGCGCGCTGCTCCTTTTGTTCCTGGTGCTGCAGTTCCAGGGCGTAATCCGGGCGGAAGAGTATCTTATCGGCGAAGGAGACCTGCTCAAGATCACGGTGTACGACAATCCCGACCTGGCCACCGATGCCAGGGTCGGTGCTGACGGCAAGGTGACCCTGCCGCTCATCGGCGAAGTGCCGGTGGGAGGCATAACCACTACCGATGCCCAGAAGAATATCGCGACCCGCTATGCCGACGGCTACATCAAAAACCCCCAGGTCAACGTGTTCATCGCCGAGTACCGGTCCAAGAAGGTCACTGCCCTGGGGGAGTTCAACAAGCCGGGGGTGATCGAATTGCGGGGCAACTCCACCCTGATGGAGGTGGTCTCCAACGCTGGCGGCATTACGGCCAACGCGGGGGATACGCTGCTGATCAAGCGCAGGGTTCGAAAAGAGAACGGTGCTTCAGAGGAACGGACCATAACCATCGACTTGGATCGGTTGCTGGAGAAGGGGGATGCGGGAGGAGCCGAACTGGTGCGGGATGGCGACAGCATCTATGTCCCCCGGGCGACCTTCGTCTTTGTCAGCGGTGAGGTTAAGACGCCTGGTTCCTACAAGATTACCAAGGGGTTGACCGTACTGAGGGCCATAACCCTGGCAGGCGGATTTACCCAGCGCGCTGACCGGGGGGATGTGAGTATCGTCCGCAAAACAGGTTCCGGCGAACGTACTCTGGAGGCCAACATGGAGACGCCGGTCATGCCCGATGATGTGGTTGTCGTGGCGGACAGCTTCTTCTAAGAAAACCGGTCTCAGGCAAAGCCGCAAAGGCGTTAAGCATTTCAAGGAGTAGCACGTGAACGAGCCACAGCAACAACAGGAGGTCCATCTCCGGGACTACTGGCAGGTCATTGTCAAGCGTCGTCGCATAGCCTTGATCTTTTTCGCGGTGGTCGTCACGGTGGTGACGGTCTACTCGCTGGTGGCCACGCCGGTTTACCAGGGTACCGTACAACTGCTGGTGGATACGGAACGGAACCAGACGCTCAGCTTCACCGAAGGGGGAGGAGCCATCATCCAGTCCAAGGATATGGCCGAGTATTTCAATACCCTGAAAACCATCATGGAGAGCCGCATCTTCGCCGATCGCGTTGTGCGCAAGCTGCAGCTCACCAATAACGCCTACTTCAAGGAGCTTAAGCGCACGGGAGAAGGGGGCTTCTCTTTGTCAGCCTCCATCCGGTCCCTCTTGCCGGCTCCCAGCAAACAGCCCCCTCTCTTTCCCCAGCAGCGTTCCCGCGATGAGCTGGATCCGGCTCTGACCGACCTGGTACTTAAAAACAGCAGCATGCAGGTGGGCAAGAAGTCCAACATTTTCACCATCAACTTTACGGCAACCAATCCGGTTGTAGCGGCGGCCATGGCCAACGGCATAGCAGACGCCTTTGTGGAGCACAACCTGGATCTGAAGGTCAAGCCGTACCGCGACGCCGCCGAATGGCTCTCTTCCCGCCTGGTGGAGTCCAAGGCCAAGGTGGGGGAATCGGAGACCAAGCTGCAGCGCTACAAGGAGGGGACCGGCATCACCTCCTTCGAGACCAAGGAGAGTGTCCTCAGCCAGAAGCTGCAGGAGCTCATGAGCCAGCAGGTCCAGGCCGAGGGCAAACGCCAGGAGAGTGAGATCAAGTACCGTCAGATCATGTCGGTGATCGACAAACCGGATCTTCTGGCCACCGTTCCGGACATCATGAACAACCTTGTCATCCAGGGGCTGCGTACCGAGGAACTGTCGTTGCGCAAGCAGATCAGCGAGTTGTCGGAAAAGTACGGCGAAAAACATCCCCAGATCATCAAGGTAAAGTCCCAGTTGGAGATGGTCAGGCGCAATGTAAACATGGAAGCGCGCAAGATGCTCAACGCGGCCAAGTCCGACTTTGAAGTGGCCCGCAACCGCGAAAACAGCATCCGTCGCGAGATCGAGGGGCAGAAACAGCAGGTGTTGGGTCTTACCCGCAAGGCCATTGATTACAACGTGATCGCAGGCGAATCGGGAAGCAACAAACAGTTCTACGAGCTGTTGCTCAAGAAGTTGCAGGAGGCATCTCTCTCCAGCGGCATGAACGTCTCCAATATCCAGATCGTGGACAGCGCCGTGCTGCCCGACGACCCTATCAAGCCGACACGCTCCAAGAACATCCTGCTGGCGCTGCTGGTGGGGCTGTTCGGCGGGATCTCGGCCGCCTTCTTCGTCGAATACATGGATGACACGGTCAAGAGCGCCGAAGAGGTGGACAAGCTTCTGCACCTTCCCCTGCTGGACGTGGTCCCCTTGAGCGACCCCAAGAACGGCCCCCTGTTCATCCTCAAGGATCCCCGTTCCATAACCGCCGAGGCTTACCGCACCATCCGCACCGGCGTCATGCTTTCGACCCTCGATCAGGATCCCCTTAAGGTATTGCTGGTGACCAGCGCCATCCCCAACGAAGGGAAATCCACCACCGCTACCAATCTGGCTGTCGCCATGGCCCAGATGGGGGAGCGGGTGCTGCTGATGGACATGGACCTGCGCAGGAATAATCTGCATGATTTCTTCGCGGTGGACAACGGCGTGGGGATCAGTGACGCGCTCATCGACCCATCTCGTCTGGACGCGGCGATCAAGACGGTCTCCGAGGTGCCGAACCTGTGCCTGATGACCGGCGGCAGCATGCCTCCCAACCCCTCGGAACTGCTTGCTTCGGAACGGCTGAAGCAGCTGGTTTCTGATCTGCGTGGGCGCTTCGACCGCATCATCCTGGATTCCCCCCCTCTGATGGCTTTTTCCGACTCCCTGGTTCTGTCTCGCCTGACGGATGGCGTGGTCGTGGTTGCCTGGGGAGGCAAGACTCCCCGTGCCACGATCCAGCACGCCACAGGGGCTCTGCAGGGAGTTGGCGCCAGGATCGTCGGCGTGGTGCTGAACCGCCTGGATACCCGTAAACATAGCGGCTACGGTTACTACTCATACTACTACGGCTATAACAAGCGTCCCGCTCTGGAAAAGGCGTGATCGATCTGCACTGCCATATCCTCCCCGCCATGGACGATGGCGCTGCCGGAGTGGAAGAATCCCTGGAGATGTGCCGTCTGGCATTACGTGACGGCATCGACACCATCGTGGCTACGCCGCACCACATTCCTGGTCTGTATTCCTGGGACTTTGACGACCGAGAGGAGCGGGCGCGCCTGCTACGGCGACACCTGTCTGAGGCCGGCATCCCCCTGGCGATCCTGACCGGCGCGGAACTGACGCTGTCGCCCGAACTGCCGGGAGTGTTGAAGAGAGAGCCCTGGCTTGCCATTAACGGCGGAATCTCATTTTTGGTTGAACTCTCCTCCCAGGTGTTCCCGGCCACGGTGGAGCCGTTCCTCCATTCCCTGATTGATACAGGCCTGGTTCCGGTGATCGCCCATCCCGAGCGCTACCAGTGGTATCAGCGCCGCCCCGCCTTTTTCGACGGTCTGCTGGAGCGCGGGGCTCTGCTGCAGGTATCGGCGGGGAGTGTCGCCGGCCAGTTCGGCCCCCAGGTGGCCGCCTTCAGCCTCGACCTGCTCAAACGGGGACGGGCCAGGATTCTGGCCAGCGATGGGCATAACTCAGTGGATCGTCCGCCGCTGCTCTCTCCGGCCCTGAACCGCATCGCCGACCTGATCGGCCATGCGCGGGCCGAAGCCCTGGTCACCTCGACCCCCGCCGGTCTCTTGGCGGGGGAGCGACTCCCCCGTCCTGTGGTGGAGGCGTTTGCCTTTCCGGATTCCCCCCCGCCCCGTTCCTGGCTTGCCAGACTGCTGGGGCGCCTGGCGTGAAGGGATGGCTTGACCGCCTGCTGGACCGAGGGTTGCTGGCGCTGCTCTGCCTTGCCCCGCTGACGTTCGGCTCGGTGCTGAAGTGGTCCGTCTCTCTGCTGGAATTGCACGCGTTTCTGCTCCTGGCCCTGCTTCTGGTCAAGCAGTTGCGCCATGGCCATGAGCCGCTGCCCCGACCAGATCCCCTCGGGGCTCCGTTGCTGGTTGCTGTTCTGCTCTTTTACAGCTTGTGTCTGATTCAGATCATCCCGCTCCCCCCGTGGATCGTTGAGGTGGTTTCCCCCGAGGCGTATGCCCTCCATACCGCACTGGGGGGGGCGCGGCCCGACGCCTGGCGAACCATCAGCATCGCCCCCTATGCCACCCAGCAGGAGTTGTTGCTGTTTCTGGCCTATGCCGCCGTCTTCACGGTGGTTGTGGCGCAGGTGCGCAGCCGCACTCAGTACCGGCGCATTGTCAACCTGCTGGTGGGGCTGGCCGTGGGGATGGTGCTGCTGGCGCTCCTGCAGAAGGCTTTCTGGAATGGCAGGATTTATTGGCTCTACCCTGTGGCCCCCTATCTGGAGTCGGGGAGCGGCATCTGGGGGCCGTACATCAACAGCAACCATTTCGCCGGGTACCTGGAGATGATCATCCCCCTGGCCCTGGGGATGCTGCTCTACCTCTCGCCAGGAAGTTCGGTTTATCCCGAGACCCCGCCGGGGAGCAGGCTATTTCGTTTTCTCTCCTCGTCACGGCTGGGAGGGCGGGCCGCTTGGGGGATGCTGGCCCTGGTGCTGGTGGCCGCCCTCTGTGCCACCCTTTCCCGTGGCGCCATGATCGCCTGCGCTCTTTCTTTCGCGCTCCTCATGGGGATGGCCCGCTCACACCGCTCCCTGCGGGGACGCACCGGCCTGCTCCTGGTTGTGGCGTTGCTCCTGGCAGTCGTGGTGGTTGCCGCGGCCTGGGGACGGCTGGAGGATCGTTTCGAGAGCCTGGATGTGCAGCATGTCAGCCGCCTGGAGGCCTGGACCGATGCCTTGGGGCTTGTGCGCGACTTTCCCCTGACCGGCAGCGGCCTTGGTAGCTTCGAGGCCGCCTTCCGTCGCTATCAGGCCCATATGACCGGTGGAATCTTCGACCACGCCCACAACGACTACCTGGAACTCTTCACCGACGTGGGGCTTGTTGGATTCATACCAGCCCTGGCGGCGCTTTTCCTCTTCGTGGTCAGCTTGGCGGGGCGCTGGCGCCGACGGCAGGGGCGCTTCGCTGTCTGTCTTGGAGCGGGGGGGCTCTGCTCCCTGGCTGCCCTGGCCGTGCACAGTTTCAGCGACTTCAACCTGCGCATCCCGGCCAACGCCCTGCTGGTGGTCGTCATCGCTGGCCTGACCCAGGCGCTCCTCTTCTCGGTCCCCTCGGGGAGGGAGGGGCATGGTATGCAGGCGGCAGTTCCGGAGATGGTTCCCCTCTCGCCGGGCCGGCGTCTGATGACCCTGTTCCTGCTGGTGCTTCTGCTCCTACCCGCCGGTCTTGCGTTGAGCGGTCTTATGGTCGAGCGCTGCTACGCCACCGTGGAGCGGCTGTTGGACGACCCACAGACGGAAGAGCTGGACCGGGTGGAACTGAAGCCGGATACGGCGCCTCTGTATGTGAGGGCGATGGAACGGTCGAAACTAGCCTGGCGTCTGGACTCGGGACGCCCCCTGTACAACGGGCACATCGCCGAGCTGGCCAACCGCATGGGGGAGTGGGGGGATGAACAGCTGCGTCAGGGGAAAGCGCTCCCCCCAGGTTTCCCCCGGCCTGGCCTGCTCTTCAGTCTGGCCCGGCGGCATCTGGAGCTGGCCATCGTTGCCGAGCCGACCAGCCCCGATTATCACCTGGCCTTGGCTGCGCTTCTGGAGGAGCGTTACCACGATGTCAGAGGTGCTTGTCAGGAACTGGCCCGGGGTGTGGACTCCTTTCCCAACAGTTCCACCATCCGCCTGGCCGCCGCCCGCCAGCATCTGGCCAGCGGTCGGCCGGCAGAGGCCATGGAGCAGGTGCGTTATCTGGCAAAGGTGGATGACAGCTACCTGCTCCCCGAGACCCACCAGCGGGAGGAGATCTTGGTCTCCCGTCCCGGCTGGTACATGGAGATGATCTACGCCAGCAACCTCTACACTGCTCTGGAGATGGCCTGGAGTATCCGTCCTGATCCGCGTCTGATCCGTCGGCTCGCGCCGGGAAATACCGAGGCCAGCATCCTGCTGGAGTCGTTTCTGGATAGGCAGGGGATTGAGTGAGCGTGAAGAAAATTTGTCTCTCACTGAGTTCACGGAGAGCAAAGAGATATCCGAAAATCACACCCGGCCCCAAAAGATGCCTCCAGAGCTGCAGCCTATGGCTACCCGGGTGGATGACAGCTACCTGTTTCCTGATTCGTTCCGCAAGGCCGATACTCTCGAGAACCGTCCGGGGTGGCACATGGATCGGCTTTACTATAGTCACATCTACAACGCTTTGAATATGATCTTGAACATGACCCGAGACCTGCGGGTGACAGGGGCCTCGTACCGGTGTAACCCGAAGCACGCATTGTGCTGGAGGAATTAATGTATCAGGATCGGTTGGAGTTAGGGATAGGCAACGTATTCCCATTATCTCGTAAAGAAGAGATCGAAGTTAAATGACAGGCTACTGTTGATATTTAACCTATTTAAGTTACACAGCAGTTTTTAGTATGCCCATTCCTCATTAGAGTTGAATTTTCTTTTTGGTAAACCACCGGCTATGCCGGTGTGACTATAAAAGGCTCTGCCGTTCCAACGAGAGCTATTGATGACATGCAGAAATTGGAAGGTGCCTCGCTAAGACAACAACTCGTGAGAGGTGCTTGTGAAGAATGAATAGAGCGTGCCTCACAGACTTTGTCTTTGATTTTAACCCCATTTTTATAGTGATCTTCTTCAAACCACCTGCTCTGCGGGTGGTCATGACTTGAATCTGAATAGATAATCATGGCACTAATTTTTAAACTTAAAATAGGCACACGAAAAGCATTCGGTGCGATCTCTCTTTTATGGCTCAGTACGCTGGGCGGAGCTGCTTTTGCGTTTCTCAGTCAAATAATACTCGCCCGCGAACTTACTCCCGTCGGCTATGGATTGTTTTCTGCGGCATTGGCAACTACAACCTTGGTGGCGCCCTTGGCAGGGTTTGGGGTTCAGGGCCTATGGCTCAAGCTTTTCGGCGCAGAGGGCTGGGGCGCGACGCGCTGGCTGTCAGCATCCTTTCGTTTTACCCTAATCAGTGCGACCTTTGTTTTAATATCATTAGCCGCATGGGCAACATGGGGGCCACATGACGCAGCGACCCAGCAGTTGCTTTATTGGCTTCTGCCAGTAGTATCTGGGACAATGTTTATGGAGTTGGTCAGTGGAAAACTTCAACTTGAAGAGCGCTACAATGTGTTGGCTTTGTGGCAGTTATTGCCCAATGCTACACGTCTCCTATTCATTATTTTAGTTGTTGCAGTGTCATCTCGAATTAACGTTGACCGCATCGCAGCCGCTTATGCGCTGGCTGCAACTATTGTGATTGTTTTAGGTTCTGCGCACTTACGCACCATGTTCCAAGGCCGTTTTAGTCTCAAGGGCCATAACAAACTGACGGTATATGATGCTTTAGTCATAAAACCTCGACCCATAACCATGTTCGACTTTGCTCGGGCTGCTTGGCCGTTTGGTTTTGCTGGCCTGTTCTACCTTGTGTATTACCAAAGCGATATTATTTTACTCAAATACCTCTCGGGGAGTGATGCTGCCGGTATTTACAATGTGGCCTTTACCATTATGGGTGCAGTTTATATTCTACCGAATGTAATTTATCAGAGATTTCTGCTCCCAAAATATCATCGATGGGCCAATCATGATCGTTCAAGATTTCTTCAGGTGTATCGAATTGGAAACGGCAGCATGCTTCTGATAGGGGGAGTGACCACGGGTGTAATGCTGCTTATTGTGCCGTTTTTAATTCCCACTCTTTTCGGTACTGCGTATAAGTCTGCGATTGGTCTTTTGAGCATTCTTGCTTTCTGTGCACCTGTGCGTTTTCTTTCAACCAGTGTTGGCGCCACTTTAGTCACCCAAGAACACATGCGTCGAAAAATATTTTATATGGGGTCAGTTGCTTTAGTTAACCTAGCTCTCAATCTTCTGCTAATACCATTATATGCAGCAATAGGTGCGGCTATTTCAACATTGATTAGTGAAATTGCACTTTTGGCATTTTATCTAATAGCTGTCAGACGGCATGTCTTTGGTCCTGAAGCTTGGCGTGGATGGGCCGTAACCTAGTAGGAATCAGGATGTCTAAGTCAAGTCAGGTTGTAAATAATATTGTTGATCACGGAATTTGTTGTGGATGTGGCATTTGTGCCGGTGTTTGTCCATTTCATAATCTGAAAATGACGTGGTGCGACAATGGCGATATTGCACCAAGATTGTTAGGAGAGTGCCCCTCCAATTGCCACCTTTGTCTAAAAGTTTGCCCCTTTGGTCCGCAGGCCAAAAGCGAAGATCGCCTGGCCCAAATACGCTTTGGTTATTCTGTTGATATTGCACATGATGCATTGGTAGGTTTTTATTTGGAGTCCTTTGTTGGGTACTCTCTTGTAAGTGATCATCGTGTCAATGGCGCATCGGGGGGCATGACTACTTGGCTGATAGAAACATTGCTTGTCAGTGGGGTTATTGATGCTGTTGTTTGTGTCAGTGAAGGAGAAAGTAGCGAGGTGCTTTTTGAGTATAAGAAAATAGTTGAAGTTGAACGCCTGCGGGGTGCCGCTGGATCTCGCTATTATCCAGTTAATATTGCTAAAGCGGTGTCAATGATAAATGATGAAAACCAAGAAGTACGTTACGCAGTAGTTGGTTTGCCCTGCGTTCTTAAGGGGTTGCATTTGGCCATGGAGGCCATGCCCCGCTTAAGGCGCCGTATAGTGTATACCCTAGGGCTGACCTGTGGCCATATGCCTAACCGCTTTTATACAGAATACCTTGCCAGCCTGTCAGGGGTTTCTTCAAAACTGTTGGCTACAGCTCAGTATCGTCTCAAAAAAGATACCACACGTGCAGGCAACTTCATGTTTCGCGCTGTTGCAAGGAGCGGTTGTTCTGGTGCGACAATTCCGTTTTCCAGAATCAGCAATATCTGGTCTGATTGCTATTTTCAGGTTAATGCCTGCAACTATTGTGATGATGTTTTTGCAGAGATTGCTGACATTACTTTCATGGATGCTTGGCTGCCTCAATATTCGCGTGATCCGCGAGGACATTCTATGGTTGTGGTTCGTCATCAGAACCTGTTGCCTATATTGGACGAAGGTGTACGATCCGGCACCTGTCATTTGGAATCTATTCCGATTTCTAAAATTGTTGAGAGTCAACGTGGGGTTGTTGAAAAAAAGCGGCTATTACTAGGTGCCAGGCTTTTTGCTGCTACTTTAAAAGGGCAACACATTCCTATTAAACGTATTTCACCCGATAAAAACGCCTACAAACAGCATCGCAAAAAGGTAGAAATGCAGCTTGCCATACAACAGGCTAGTAAAAATCTCTGGTTTAAATATGGTTCGAGATATCTTGTTTTTTTTAAGTTTTGTCTTTTATGCCTCAGCCTACCGCTTATGCTGCAGCGCATGTCTACCCGTGTGCTACGGTTATTAAGTAATCCATCATTGTTGTTACGGTCTATACGGGGGGCATAAAATGAAGCGCTTTTATCTTTCAGGTCAACGCACATTTAGAAATCGGGGTTGCGAAGCCATCGTAAGAAGTACTGTGGGGTTACTTCGTGAACAGTTTGCTGATATTGAAGTGCTAGTGCCTTCGGATAACATCGAACGCGACAACATGCAATGGCCACAGGCTGTCGACAGTGGCGTGAAATTTGTTCAGGCCTATGTGCCTGCCCATGCTCGTTATTGGGTAAACCTTCAGAGGATGCCTATTCCCGCGATAAAGCGCGCTGAATGGCCCTTTCCAATGCCCACTTGGTTGAAGACTCAAATTGCTTCAGTTGATATGGTGTTGGCTGTAGGGGGGGACAATTACTCTTTGGATTACCGGATTCCATCACCTGTTATGGGGGTAGACAAGCTTGCTATGGACTTGGGAAGACCAGTGGTCCTCTGGGGTGCGTCAGTCGGTCCATTTGAACGCGAACCCTCATTTGTGCCGGCTATTATGAAGCACCTTGCAAGTATGAAGACAATTGCCGTACGAGAATCTCTTTCATATGCTTATCTGACGGAGACGCTGGGTCTGAGGAATGTAATCTTGATAGCAGATCCAGCTTTTAACTTACAAAAAGAGAAGGTTGATTTAAATCCATTTTGGCCAGAGGCTGGAGCGAATGGTATCCTTGGCTTAAATGTAAGCCCATTGATAGAAAGATATAAAAAAGCTGGACAGTCGCTTGCAGATGAGACTTTTAAATTTATTCATCGAGTTGTTGTTGAAAAAGGGGTGGGTGTTTTACTGATTCCTCACGTTTCAGCTATTGACGGTAAAGATAGCAAAAGTGACTACGGTTATATGAGCAGACTGATCTCCCGATGCTCTGATTTAGGGAATCGTATTCGAATTGTCCCTGACTGCTACAATGCAGCTCAGCTAAAATACATAATTGGTAACCTTAGATATTTTATAGGAGCACGAACACATGCTACAATTGCCGCCATGTCCAGTGAAATACCAACTGTTTCTATTGCATACAGTGTGAAGGCACAGGGAATTAATAGAGATTTGTTTGGCTGTGATGATATGGTTATACCCACGCCTGAGCTTTCCTCAAAATCACTCATGAGTTACTTTGATTGGATGGTTAAACAGGAAGTCTCTATGAAGGGAAAGCTTAAAACGAGGGTTCAAGATATGCAGATTATGTCAGCTCAAGCTGTGAGTAAGTTGTTTTAATGTAGGTAATTCAAAGTGATTAAGCTTCAATATAAATTAGCTCCAGTTAGTGTTGTTATCCCCTGCTTTCGTTGCGCTGAAACAATTTTACGTGCCATCGAATCTGTTGCAAACCAGACTTTGTTGCCTTTTGAAGTAATCTTAGTCGATGATTGTAGTGAAGACGACACGCTTGAATTGTTGTATGCCATTGCAAAAAAATATTCAAATGGTTGGGTGAAAATTCTACGACTACCTTTAAATTCTGGCCCTTCCGCCGCTCGCAATAAGGGGTGGAATTACTCGACTCAGCCCTATATTGCTTTTTTAGATGCCGATGACAGTTGGCACCCCCTTAAACTAGAACTGCAGGTTACTGCGCTTTTGGCTGATCCATCGATCGCGCTGATTGCGCATCAAATGAATGTTCAGCATCCGAGTGCTCCTACTCCTGTAATTCGCGGAAAATTGCATTCACGATTTGTTGGGCCACGCACACTAATGTTTACCAATCCTTTTCCCACTCCATCTGTTATTCTACGTCGTGATCTTCCTTTCAGATTTGACGAAAATCGTCGTTATGTTGAGGATTATTTGTTATGGGCGCAAATTTTATTGTCCGGTCACCGGTGTATGAAGTTTAATCAGGTTCTAGCTTCGTGTCATAAACCAAGATTTGGTGCCGGCGGACTGTCGGCAGATATGACAGCTATGCATGATGCTGCGATAGAAGTTGTTAAAGAATTACGTGATGCTGGACTATTTAGTCGTTGGGAAGCCTATGTTGTATTGGTGGTTCGTTGGGTTAAACATATTAGGCGGCATGTTGTTGTAAAGTGGCGCAATATTGGTTTGTCGTCAAAATGAAAAATATTAACATGACTAAACAAAACAATAGTGATGGTGTGTCTTCAGGATATGATTACAATAACTCGTTAATAGCTTTTGGTAAGTCTATTAATATTGCAAGTATTGCATTTATATCTGTTGCCTGCCTGTTTTGCTGCTCATTTGTAGCAATGAGATCATATAATATTGGCACTGACACGCAAGCATACGCAAATTTTTTTCTAGATATAGATAAATATGGATTTGCAGATACAAGGCTTGAGCCAGGATATGTCTTATTTGCACATATAGTATCATCTTTAGGTTTTAGTATTATTGGCATGCAAGCCATAACATTTCTACTGTTGATTATAACGGTTATTTTCTCTGTACGAGAATACTGGAAGTACCTAGGTTCAATGGACAGTAACTTGATGTTTCTAGTTCTTTCGCTGAGCTTGTTTTTTGTTTCACCAATGTTTGTAAATGCTTCTATTAATGCAATACGACAAGGGCTAGCTTCTCTGTTAATATTTACTGCTCTGTTGTCTTTTTATCGACACAGCTGGTTTAAATACCTAGTGTTTGCCATACTTTCTACTGGATTTCATTATTCGTCTGTTATTTATCTCGTTCTTGCCCCGATACTTTTCCTTGATCAACGAAAGATTCAGATTATTGCAATATTGGCATTTGTTTTCTATTGCTCAGGTTTGTCTGAAGTAATTATTAAAACCTATTTTCAATTTATTTATGCTCAAGTCATGGATTATAAATACGGCAGTGATTATAATGCTGGTGCTCGTATTGATTTTGCAATTTTTTCGGTCTTTTGGTATGTGGTCCCGTACATTGTAACACCACTTATTCGCAAAGGCGCCCGTGATAAAATAATGGCAACCAGTTCAGTATACTTGGTTATGTTGCTGCCATTTTTCATGATTGGGTTTGGTAATTATTCCAACCGCCTACTTGTTCCTGCATGGCTTTCTACTTCTCTCCTTGTGGCCGCTCTTATTTACAACTGTCGTATTATACTATTTCGCCATCCTGTTTACATGTGGATGGGGTTATGTGTGTCTATTATTGTATTTTATTATCTTATGAGCAATGAGTTGATTATATAAAAACATATTGTGTGTTTATTGAGAAGTAGCACTAATTCACAGTCATGCTTTAGTTGTTTGCATAAAACAATAATAGGTATAGTACTTAATTCTTATAAAGTGAGTAAAATATCTTAGCTAAACGTCATAAAATTGCTATCGTAGCCAACACAAGTTGGTATCTATTTAACTTCCGCCTCAACCTATTGCAGGAACTTTGTGGCAGTGGCTACAGTGTGATTGCAATTGCCCCAAAAGATGACTACTCTCAGCGGCTTGATGATGAAGGCATAGCGCATTATCATATTCCACTTGATGGTGCAAGTACCAATCCGATACGGGAACTTTTCAGTATTCTTGCACTGAGACGGATCTTGAATGAGCAACAAGTCGATGTTGTTCTAAGTTACACCCCAAAGGGAAATATCTATTCCGGTTTTGGGGTCATGGGTCGTCGTACTCAACTGGTCGCAAACGTCTCCGGCCTTGGACGCGTCTTTGTCAGGCACACTTGGCTTACGGAGTTGGCCCGTACGCTTTACCGTCTCGCTTTCGAGCATGCCGCTTGGGTGTTTTTTCAAAATGAGGAGGATAAAAAAAAATTTACTGAAGCTGGATTGGTGAGCATTTATAAAACCGAGAGAATTCCCGGGTCTGGAGTTGACCTTTCACGCTTTATTCCCACGGATATCAGGCGGACGGCAGATGATGAACCACTTACATTTATTTTGATAGCGCGGCTTTTGTGGGACAAGGGGGTGGGAGAATACGTCGAGGCTGCACGCCTCATTCGTGCTAGTTATCCCGCTACACGCTTTCAGTTACTAGGCTTTCTTGATGTAGCTAACCCGTCTGCAGTCCCCAAACAAACTCTCAATTCGTGGGTCGAGGAGGGTGTTGTGGAGTATCTTGGTACTACCGACGATGTTCGCCCTTGTCTTAGCAAAGCAGATTGTTTTGTTCTTCCTTCATTTTATCGTGAGGGAGTGCCACGCTCCTTGCTTGAAGCTGCTGCTATGGCCAAGCCAATTATCACCACTAATTCTACGGGTTGTCGCGACGCTGTTGATGACGGGGTAACCGGTTTTATCTGTCAGCCGCGCGATGTACTTGATTTAGCAGAAAAAATGATGAAATTCTTGGGTTTGACAACATCCGAACGTTTAACGATGGGTGCGCGTGGACGAGATAAAATGATACGTGAGTTTGATGAGCGGATTGTTATTAATCGGTATCTTGATGTGATTAGTGAGCTAATTCTCTCCTGAGAGCATCAATATTAGGTACTTTAACCCGCTTCCAAGGTGACTGTTTCGATGTCGCATTATATAAGGGATTTTATTCTTAGTTATTTATTTTCATTGGCCTTTTTTTTTATTTTGGTTGGCGATGTCACTGCAGCTATTTTACTTGTGTCACCAAATGGGTCTTATGTCGTTGAACCCACTCTGGAACATGCAAGGACATCTGCAAACTGTGCTGGGAGGACCGTTGTGGTGACATCTGCGCTTAGTCCGGCACAGAGTAATATCCTTTCAGCATGGCCCAGTGATAGAGCATTGAAGATTGAAAGGGGGGGGAGTATTGCAAACTCTACAGTGTTCGACCTAACTGGGGTAGAATTCTCCGCTGGATTGTATCAGGTGTTTGCGGGGTGTGGGGTGGTGAAAGGGCTAAAATATGCCTACTCAGATTGGTTTGGGATTGTGGGGACAGGAGATGAATCTTTAAAAGTACAGGCATTTTTAACCGCTGCTTCTGGAGGAAGTGCTGTTTTTACATCTCCTCAAATTACTGCGGCTAAAGTGAAAATACCGTCTAATATTAATATATATGGCTGGAATACTACAATAATATTGCCTGCCGCACAACCATCGCTTACTCCAGTACTCTCCTTTAGAGGATCTAAAAATGTCAACATTTGGGGATTGGCAGTAGATGGCAATAAACATAATCAAAGCGGATCTGCTGGAGAGCAAGATGGAGGTATGCACGGAATAAGTATTTATGGTGGTAGTAATATAAACTTGTTTTATACGTCAACTAATAACTGCTTTACGGACGGTATTTATTTGAAAAGTAGTATAGGTGATGTAGGGTCTGGTGGGGATCCTCCTGCCGACATCACAATTATTGGGCATACATCCAGTGGGAATGGCAGGCAAGGTATGTCGATAATTTCTGCTGTGAGATTGATAGTGATAGATAGTAAATTTGTCAATACAATTGGTCTGTCACCTGAGGGGGGGGTGGATATTGAACCGAACCAGTCTACGGACAGTCTATCAGACATAAAATTTATACGCACCACTATTACAGGTAACAACGGGCGGGGCTTTGTTGCAGACCTCAAAGGTGTCGTAAGTAATCTCCTTATAGACGATATGGTGCTGAAAGGCAATCTGGGGAACTCATCTTTATCTATAACAGGCGAATCGGGGACAAAATTGAAAAATAGCAGGCTTAAGAATATTGTCGCAGATGGCAAGATTTGCATTCAAGCCCGTGCTAATAATGCTGTGAGCTATTTGAACATATATCTTGAAAATGTAATAGCGTCACAACTGCTTTTGAGAGATCATGCAACTGATTCGGATCAGATCAAAATTAGTAATATAAAATTACTAGCATTAGGAACGACGCCCGCTCTGGATATCGATAGAATACCCGCAGGTGTGGATATCGATGGTTTAATCGTGTCGAGAGGACTAGGGGCATTTCGGATAGGAACGAGCGTTGGGATATCTGTCATCAAAGGGACGTCAGCGCAGTTAGGTGTGAACTTTAAGTATATGAACATGAAGAAAAGTCACTAGTTGTGCAGAGATGGTAATCGCCTGACAGGCTCCTCGCTGTTTCACGTGGGTAGCGCAAAATCAAGCTTACCAGCTATGAGGTAAGCCATGTTGATCAGGTTCTTCGTTGACCGATTCTTGGACGACTGGTGTCGTCGCACGATGAACTCTCGTCTGGTGGCGATGAAGAAAGTAGCCAAGATGCTGCGCATTCACCGTCAGCTTCTTCTTGACTGGTTTCTCGCCAAGGAGACTAGGTTGCTCTGGGCGCCGTGGAGGGTTTCAACAACAAGGCGAAAGTGACTTCACGAAAAGCGTACGGATTCAAGAACTTCGAAGTGCTTAAAATCGCTTTGTATCATGCACTTGGGAGTCTTTCGGAATCGGAAGGTGAGGTGGTCGGGGAACCCATGAAATCTGCTGAAGAACCAATAATAGACCAACATTAACTTTTCGATTTTCCCACTCAAGGTTTAAATTCTTTTCAATTTTTAAGTCAATACAAATAAAAAATATTATAATTTGCGTTTACTTTATGAGTTTTTTGCAGTATGTTTCTGTAAATGATTTGCCGGAGCTGCTGTGAAATCACACATTAAAAACAGGGTCAACCTCCTCGTTACCTGTGACGTACTCGCGATTGTCGTCTCTTTTGTCGTTGCTTTTGCGTTGGGTCACAGGGGGGCTTTGACCTATATGTTTGGGCTTCAGTACTGTGTGGGCATCATCACCCAGGTCGTCCTTGTATTTGTTTTGCTGTTTGTGTTTGATGCCTATTCACTGAACAGAGCCTCCCACAGTTTCCTGCGCACGTCCCTCATGATCGGCCTGAGCCTCTTCTTGGGTGCGGTCGGTTCAACCTTTACCTTTTTCTTTCTACGGAACCAGGTCCCCCGTGCAGTTTTCATAATCTTCTATATCTCGGCTTTCATCCTGATCATTCTCATGCGCTACCTGATGCACAGAAAGGCGCTGCGCTCAAATCTGCATGTCCTGGTCGTTGGGGGAGGGGACAAGTGTGATGAACTGTATAGGCTCATCCAGAATCGCCCCCATTTGAGCATCGAAATTGTCGGATTCTTGTCCGATATGCAGGATGTACCCGACCCTCCGGGAAGCCGCCGCCTGGGAAAGGTTTCCGATCTGTTGTTCGTGGTCGAAGAGCAGGATGTGGATACGGTCATAGTTGCTACGCGTTCCCCGATCAGCAAGCGCTTGGCCTCCGACCTAGTGGACTGCATGCAACGCAAGCTGAGTGTCGCCACCTTTACCCATATCGTCGAACAGATTACCGGGAAGATTCCGGTCACCTATCTGACGGACAACTGGTTCATCCTTGAACTGTGCAACCGCGATAAACGCTACTACTGGTTTTGTAAGCGCATCGCTGACATCTGCATCGCAATCTGCGGAATGCTGCTGACCCTGCCATTTCTGCTTTTGGCTGCACTGGCGATCAAACTCGATTCCGCCGGCCCGGTTTTTTACCGCCAGGAACGCATCGGCCGCGATAACCAGCGCTTCTCGGTCTGGAAACTGCGCACGATGATTGACGGGGCCGACCGGAACAGCGTCCACTGGACCCTCGACAATGACAAACGCATCACCAGGGTGGGCAAGATTCTCCGCAAACTCAGGTTCGATGAGGTGCCACAGTTCATCAACATCCTGAAAGGGGATATGAGCCTGATCGGGCCTCGGCCCGAGGCGGTCAGCCTGGTGGAGACCTATATGCGGGAGATTCCCTTCTACCTTGAACGCCACATGGTCTCACCCGGCATTACCGGGTGGGCGCAGATCAGCTACCGCTACGGTAACAGCATCGAAGATACGCTTGAGAAGCTGATGTACGATTTCTACTACATCAAGAACAGGTGTGCCGTGCTGGACATCATGATCCTGCTGAGGACGGTCCGCACGGTCCTGACCGGCAAGGGCGCCATGTAGGTAATCCATTACAAATGGAAACGGTTGCTATGACAGTACGAGACCAAGGAGGGAAACGCGATGGGGAAACAGCACGCTGAGCGTGGGCAGGGGCGGAAAATGAGGCTCGTTTCAACGGTTGTCTGGGTGGTGGCGCTTTTGCTCATTGCGGGGATCAATACGGCGTTTGCATCATCCCTGCTGGTTGACAGGGGGTTGCCGACGGCACATCTGAATGACACCGCCGGTGCCGGCCGCAGCAATGTCGCCTGGGCACTTGAGAAGGCCAAGCAGGGATGGGCGGTCGGCGATGACTTTACGATTGGCCGCTCAGGCTCCTACCGGATTGATACCCTGCGACTCTGGGTAGTGGGGGAGGCTTCAGGCGAGTCCCCCTATTATGCCGGCACCACATTCACCCTCTGGGGGGGCACCGATCTTGATGAAGTGCTGAGTTCGTCGGCCGTCCTGACGCCGGCGACCTATGCTGATGGCAGCTTTTATCAGAATGGCGGTGATGATTTCGCGCTCTACAGCCTCGAGTTCAGGAACCTGAACTGGCTTGTCGATGGCGATAGTTGGTACAACTTCGGTGTTACCGGAAAAGATGCCAAAGATAAGTATCAGCAGGTCTTTGTGCACGCCTCCAATGCCGACCAGGGGGGAGTGCCGGCAGACGCCGCCGATGGTTGGCTGATCGGGTTCAGGGCGAAGAATCCGGGCAATCTCTATTATTGGACCTCGGACCCGGCGGCAGATGGTGAAGGGTGGGACAAATACAGCGATCTGAACGTACAGGTTGAAGGAACACCGGTCCCTGAGCCGTCCTGCATGCTTCTTTTCGGTAGCGGACTTTTCGGGCTTGTGGTCGTGGCAAAACGCTCGCGGAAAAATATCTAGGACAGCGCCGCTGACCGCTCGGTCAGGCAGAGCATTGCAATGAAGAGAGCCCCCCGGAGATGTTGTAGGAGGGGCACCTATAGGGAGCATCCGGGGGGGACTTCAGTCTTTGACATGCTATGGTGGCATTGCTGTTCTGTTTGGTCGGACGGTTGCGCAGGGCTGTGAATTATGTTGCTCAAGAGGTGGATCAGGGATGAATTGTCTCATTCCGTTGTTCAAGCGCGGCCTCAAGCAAGATATGTCCCTGAACTGTCCCCATTTCGCCTGATTTGGATACTTCTCAACCGGTCTGAATCGGACTGACACCAACCAGAAAGATGCGCTATCTGTTTGAAATGTTGTTTTTTTGTTGAGAAATAATTCAAGATTTCTTCCATGCTGCCCCGACTTTCGCTAAAACTTTCACCAAGAAGGTTTTAAGGGAGGCCGGGGCTTTTGCGTTAGACGAGGGCCTGAGAGCAGGTGTCGAAACGCACCTGTAGGCGAAGCGGGAACATTCTGCTATAAGGGTAAAGAACTTTGACGGGTTCGGAAGTGCTCCGGCCCGGGCTGACCGCGTGCCGAATCGCGCCGTTCCACTTCCGGAGGTCCTCCATGACAACACCACTCGACGAAGCGCTCCAGCGCACGAAGCTGTCACAGTCCAACCAGATGGAGATGCTCACCTTCCGCCTGACCGATGACCAGCTCTATGGCATCAACGTGTTCAAGATCATCGAAATCATTGAATGCCCCCGGCGGATCGACCGTATGCCCAACTCCCACCCCGCAGTCAAGGGCGCCCTCGATTTTCGCGGAAAAGCCCTGGCGGTGATCGACCTCTCCGAGGCCGTCGGTCTGCCCACCAAGGATTTCCGCACTGAGCTGGCCTACATCATCATCTGCGAGTACAACCGCGAGCTGACCGCTTTCATTGTCCATGCCCCGGATACGCTGCTGACGCGCAGCTGGGCCGATATCCACAAGCCCGAGGGGGTGAATGCCGCGTCGCTGGTGGCAATCGCCTATGCGGACAGCGGCGAGACGATCATGCTGCTGGATATCGAGTCGATCCTCTCCACTGTCGTTGGCGTGGAGCGGGATTTTTCCCGGGTAACCCTGACGGGGGTGCCGGCGGATGGAACCGGTCGCCATGTGCTTATCGTCGATGACTCCCGTGCCGCCATCATGCTGCTGCAGTCGCTCTTGGACAGGATCGGGTTCTCCCACATTGCCATGACATCGGCCGACAAGGCGCTGGAGTATCTGGACAAGGAACATGGGCGCGTCGACCTGGTGATTTCCGATATCGAAATGCCCGGCATGGACGGCTTCACCTTTACCCGCACCCTGCGGGAGAAGAGCGAATACGGGCATCTCAAGATCATCCTGCACAGCTCCATGAGCAATCCGTCCAACATCCACAAGGCCGAGCAGGCGGGCGCAGACAGATTCGTGGCCAAATTCGATCCTGAATCGCTCTCCCAGGAGATACTGACCCTGGTGGCCTCCTGAGCCCGGGATGACCTGAACACGAGACCCCATGGCGTCCGTTCACGCGGACGCGCCACGTCGGCCGCCGCGCCGCATTCCCCCTACGCCTGTTGTCCATTGTTTGGATTCCGTGCGCAGTGCACGGCGCCTAGAGCCGTTTTCACGGCCCGTCCTCCGAAGCCCTCGATTCTCATGCCCGAGCCGACCTGCCGCGGCAGGCTTCTGTGCCGTGCGTGAAGGGTGACGCCCCGTGATACGGCGCGGGAGGCAGGTCGAGGAGCTGCCGGAACGCGGGCATATCCACCCACCAGGAATCATTAGTAATGAGAATTCAGACCTATCAGGGGTGTGAACGGGTAACCATCCAGCCGGGTGAGTACTATTCCACCGACAAAACCGGAGTCATATCGACCCTGCTTGGCTCCTGCATCGCTGCCTGCCTGTACGACCCCCGCAGACGGCTGATCGGCATGAACCATTTCATGCTCAGCAATAATCGCTATTCCCGTACCATGCCGATCCACGCCTCCGAGGCGGGACGGTACGGCATCCACGCCATGGAGCTGCTGATCAACGACATGATGGCCAGGGGCACCAACCGCCGTCAGCTGCGGGCCAAGGTGTTCGGCGGAGCGACCATCAACAGTTGTGAAGGTGACCAGAGCAACTTCCTGTGCGTGGGGCAGATTAACTGCAAATTCATCCTGGAGTATCTGGAGGAAGAGGGAATTCCCCTCGATGCCTATGATCTGGGAGGTGAATTCGGCAGGGTGATCCATTTTTCCAACGGCGATTTCAGCGTCCACTGCCGAAAGATCAATGCTGGCAACAGCAGCAGGCTGGCCCAGCGCGACCGCGACTGCTGGCAGCAGGCCATCGAGCGGCAGAACAGGAGCGAAGCGGCAATCGACCTGTGGTAGCATGGCACCGGCTGCGGGCGACAAAGCGCTTGCCTTGAACGGCGTTCGGGGCGATAGTGCCGCACCGGCGCGTTGATCGCGGCGGCCCCATTTTTGTATCTGGAGAAAGGAATGCCATGACGAAACAGACTGTTTTCCTGGTTGGCGCCCGGGCTTCGGGTAAGACGACCATCGGCCGGAACCTGGCCCGGTCCCTGGAATACCGCTTCGTTGACACCGATCAGTACATGCTGGAGACCTCCTCCCTGACCGTGGCCCAAGTCGTGGAGAAGGAGGGGTGGGAAGGGTTCCGGCGGCGGGAGAGCGAGGCCTTGCGCCTGGTGACCGGACCGGGGGTGGTGGTGGCCACCGGGGGCGGCATGGTGCTGTCCGAGGAGAACCGCCGCTTCATGCGCGACCACGGAACGGTGCTCTATCTCTCCGCGCCCGCGGCGGTGCTGGCGGCACGGCTGGAGGCGAATCCCGAAGAGGCCCAGCGCCCGACGCTCACCGGCCGCCCCATCGTGGAAGAGGTGGGCGAGGTTCTGGCGGCCCGGGAGTCGCTCTATCGCGACGCGGCCCACCATGTGCTCGATGCCACGGCACCGCCGGAGCTTGTGGTGGCCAGGGCCCGGGAGCTGCTGGGCGCCTCTCCATCTCCCTGAACGGACGTCGTCGCGGAGGGGGCTCTCTTCCTCCGCGATCCCGGCACATCCGTCTTCACGCGCTCTCCGCGTTCTTCCGTAGCTGCTCCGGTTCTGCCCGGTTCCCTTGTTTTTGGTCAGTCGGGCGCCTGCCCGTTGTTCAGCAGCTCCGAAAGCGCCACCAGCGCCAGCCGGTAGCTGCCGGCCCCGAAGCCGCAGATCTGCCCCCTGGCCAATGGAGCGATGACCGAATGGTGCCGGAACTCCTCCCGGGCGTGGATGTTGGACATGTGCACCTCGACGACCGGGACCTTCAGGATCGCCAGGGCATCGGCGATGCCGTAGCTGTAATGGGTCCAGGCGCCGGCGTTGATGACCACCGCGGCCACCTCTTCACCGTGGGCGCGGTGGATGCGCTCGACCATTTCCCCCTCGTGGTTGGTCTGGAAACAGTCCACCCGCAGCCCCAGTTCCGCGCCCCAGGCAACGACCCTGGCGTCGATTTCCGCCAGGGTCGCGTTTCCGTAGTGGGCGGGGTCCCGTTTGCCGAACATGTTCAGGTTGATGCCGTTAAGGACGAGAACGTTCTTCATGGGTTCCTTTCCGTCTCGCGGGGCGCGCCTAGGCGGCGTTGAGCGCGTCGGCGACCGCCTGCCGGGCGGCCGGGGGGAGGTTCCTGCCGGTCCAGGTGAGGAACTGGTGGTCGGCCTGGGAGATGAACATCTCCAGGCCGCCGATGGTCTTCCACCCGGCTGAAGCGGCCTCGCGCAGGAAGCGGGTCACGAAGGGGGTGTAGACGATGTCGTAGGCGATTCCCCGCCTGCCCGCGAAAGACTGGGCCGGGTAGGGGGTCTCCCCTTCGAACGTGCCCTTCATGCCCAGGGGGGTGGTGTTGATCAGGATGTCGGCGGCCAGGTCGCCGCGTCCTGCCCAGGGGACCGTCTTCAGGCCGAAGGTCTCCCCCAGGGTTGCTGCCGACTCCTCCACGATGTCGGTGATGGTGATGTCACGCAACCCCAGGGTCTGCAACCCCGCTACGGCCGCCCGGGCCACACCGCCGGCTCCCAGCACCAGCACCCTGGACTGCCCCTCCGCCGGAGGGTCAGCCGCGAGGGGGGACATGAACCCCAGGATGTCGGTGTTGTCGCCGCAGAGGAGATCGCCGTCCCAGTAGAGCGTATTCGCCGCGCCCAGGGCTTTGACCCGGTCCGTCACCCGGTCCAGAAGGGGGATGATGCTCTGCTTGTGGGGGATGGTGACGCAGGCGCCGCGGATGTTCAGCAGCCTGACCGACCGGATGAAGTCGGGCAACCGGTCCGGTTCGATGGACCAGGGCACAAGGACTCCCGGGATGCCCAGCTCGCGAAAGGCGGTGTTGTGCAGAAGCGGGCTTAAGCTGTGCCCCAGGGGATAGCCGATGACGCCGTACAGGCTGGGGGTGCTGCATGGATTCATGATCTGCCTCCGGATTGGTGGGGAGCGCCCGGTTTTCCTGGCGGGGGATCGCTCCGTTTCGGGTGGGTATGGGCTGATGTCCCATTTGCTTGCCGGCTGAAAGCTACCACAGAACCAGGGTCGTTGACTACCCGTTCTTTACCCTGGCGGTGCGGGCCCTGGATGTCTGCCGTAAAACCAGGGTGCCCCCCGAGCTCTCGGGCATGCCCCTGTTGGAAGGGGAGGGGGCGCTGATTTACATCGCTCCGGAAACTGTTATGCTTTGAGCCGTATCAGCCATGCCTTCTGCTCTCCGCCCCCTGTCCCCCCTGGTGTGCATCGGCACGGGCTCCTGGGGGGGAACTCGACGACAAGGTTGTTTTTTCATGGGCTTATTCTCGCGAGTATACCCACCGCCGCTTCCGCGGCTCTCCCTCCTCACCGTGAGAGCCGACGGAACTCCCCCGTCGCTGGCCGCGGCGTTCGCGCTGCTGCTTCCGCTGCTGGTTGCGCTTGTCATGCTTTCACCGGCCCTGGCCGAAGAACCTCCCCCCCGGCATCTGCTGCTGCTCCACTCCTATCACCAGGGCTTCCGGTGGACCGATGACGTTACCGCGTCGGTGGCATCCGTTGTTGCCCGATCTCCCCGAAAGGTCGAACTGCATGTGGAGTACATGGACGGCAAGCGCTGCTCGGCCGAGCACCTGCAGCCTGCCTTTGCGCGGCTGCTTGAGCTCAAGTACCGCGGCCGGCTCCCGGACCTGGTTATCACCTCCGATGATGACGCCCTGAACTTTGTCAGGCGCCATCACTCCCGACTGTTTCCCGGGGTTCCCGTGGTCTTCTGCGGCGTCAACGACGCAGGAGCGGCCCTGTCCGTGCCGCGGCGTTTCTTTACCGGCCTGGTCGAGACGCTGGACATCAGGGACAACATCTCCCTGGCCATCCGCCTCTTTCCCCGCACCAGGCGGGTCGTGGTGGTCAGCGACGGCACCCCCACCGGGCTCGGGACGCGGCGCATGTCACGGGAGAGCGAAGCGGACTTTCCCGGCATCGAGTTCGTCTATCTGGACGGCGAGACGTTGACTACCGGGGAGATGCTGGAGCGCCTCAAAAGGCTCGATCGGGAGAGCGTGGTGATCGCCCCGGCCTGGTACCGCGGTCGGGACGGCAGGATGTTCGACAACACCTCCATCTATCCGCTGATTGCCGGGGCATCCCCCGTGCCGGTGATGGCCACCTCCAGCGCCAACCTCGGCCTGGGGCTTTTGGGCGGCAAGGTGAACAGCGGTGCGGTCCAGGGGGAGTACGCGGCGGAACTGGCCCTGCGCATCCTCTCTGGTCAGACCACTCCTGCCCTGGTTCCGGTGGAGACCGCCAGTCGCAACCGGTACCTGTTCGACAGCCGACAGCTGAGCCGCTTCGGCATCTACGAGGGGCAGCTGCCCGCCGGAAGCGTCGTGCTGCACCGTCCCTTTTCCTTCTATGAGACCTACCGCCGGCTGGTGTGGGGCGTGCTCCTGGCATTCGGGCTCTTTTCGGCCATGATCGTCGCTCTCCTGGCCACGAACCGTCGCCTGCGGGAGGCACGGGAACGTCTGGAACGCAGCGAAGAGAACCTGCGCATCACCCTCCGCTCCATCGGCGACGCGGTCATGACCGCAGATACCGGCGGCAGGATTACCGGCATGAATCCGGTGGCCGAGAAGCTCACCGGCTGGTCGTTTGGCGAGGCGGTTGGCCGGAGCCTGGACGAGGTCCTGCGGCTGGTGGATGCCGCCAGCGGGGAGAAGAGGGACAATCCGGTCGACGGGGTGCTGTCGTCGGGAAGCGTTGTCAGCCTGGAAAACGATACGCTCCTGATCGACCGCGCGGGCGTCCGGTACCGCGTCCATGACTCGGGCGCTCCGATTCGCGCCAACGATGGCGAGATTGTCGGCGTCGTGCTGGTATTCCGGGATATCAGCGCGGAATACCAGCGCGAGGAGCAGCTGGCCCAGAGCAGAAAATTGGAGGCGATCGGTCAGTTGGCCGGTGGCGTTGCCCACGATTTCAACAACATGCTGGGGGGGATCATGGGCAATGCCGAGATACTGGCGCTGCGTCTTGGTGATGGCCATCCCCTGCAGAAGCATGTCTCTACCATTCTCTCGGCCGGCGAAAACGCCGCCGGCCTGACCCGCAAGCTGCTGGCCTTCTCCCGCAAGGGGAGCGTGGTGGTCGAACCGCTGGATGTGCACCGGGTCATCGCCACGTCCCTGGCGCTTCTCGAACACAGCCTGGACAGGAGCATCAGCATCCTGAACCGGCTGGACGCCGTCCCGTCGGTTGTCTTGGGAGACGCGACCCAGCTGGCGAACGCCATCATAAACCTGGGTGTCAACGCCGCCCATGCCATGCCACATGGCGGCGTGCTGACCATCTCCACCGAAAACGTTGAGCTTGACCAGGAATACTGCGGGAACAGCAGTTTCGATATCCAACCGGGTTCTTACCTGCGTATCGACGTCCGCGACACGGGGGAGGGGATCCCCCGGGAACTGCTGCCGCGCATATTCGAACCCTTTTTCACCACCAAGGGGGTCGGTCAGGGGACCGGCCTGGGGTTGTCGGCGGTGTACGGCACCGTCAGGGAACATCACGGCTGCATCAGGGTGCAGAGCGAACCGGGGGAGGGGACCGTCTTCTCGCTCTGTCTGCCGGTCAGTGATGCCGACCTCACCCCTGAAACAGAGGAGAAGTATCCCCGGGCGGCGCGGCACGGCTGCGTCCTGGTGGTGGACGACGAGGAACAGGTCAGGACGGTTGCCGCGGATATTCTGGAGAGCCTGGGGTATCGGGTGCTGCAGGCGGCCGACGGCCTGGAGGGGGTGCGACTCTTTGCCGACCACGGCGGAGAGATCGATCTGGTCCTGCTGGATCTGGTCATGCCGCGCATGGGGGGGGTGGCCTGTTTCCGGAAGATTCGCGACATGGATTCCCGGGTGCGGGTGCTGATCAGTTCCGGTTATCCCCGCGAGGGGAGCCTGGAAGAGCTGCGGGACGCCGGTATCATGGGCTTTCTCCAGAAGCCGTACCGCGTGGCCGACCTGGCGCGCATGGTCGCCCAGGCCCTCGACCGTTGAGGCGCGCGCCATGATCTTTCCCGTGCGCTGGTCGTGGGATCATGGGCAGCGCACTGACGCCTCCGCGTCGTGAAAACGAAGAGGGCTGGCGCGGCCAATGGGGAGCGAGGCTGGTGATAGTTGCTGCGCGGGGCAGGCATGTGCACCAGCACGACACACGAAAAAGGGGTTACGTTTTTCACGTAACCCCTTGATTTTTATGGCGGGCGGTACTGGATTCGAACCAGCGACCCCAGGCTTCGGAGGCCTGTACTCTATCCAACTGAGCTAACCGCCCGCAGCGGTCATGTCTGCTACACGCCGTAGCAGACGTTAACATGTACACTAATTATTGCCGCAACTCAAGCCAAAAATCTGTCAATTTGCGGGTCCCTTTGCTACACTGGCGCCATTTTCACGGAACATGCGCCGGCCTGGCGCGGGGAGTAGAGACGATGGGTATCCGAGTGGTGGGGTTGACCGGTGGAATCGCCACCGGCAAGAGCAGCGTGGCCCGTTTCCTGATCGAGCGGGGAGCCGAGGTGATCGATGCCGACGAGTTGTCGCGCCTGGCGGTCCGGCCGGGAAGTCCGGCCCTGCGGCGGATCGTGGAGCGCTTCGGCCGGGAGGTGTTGCTGCCGGACGGCAGCCTGGACCGCGGGAAAATGCGCACGCTGGTCTTCGGCAACGACGACAACCGGCGGGAGCTGGAGCGGATCGTCCACCCTGAGATCAGGGCGTTGGCCGAGGAGCGCATCGCCGCCGCAGCCGAGCGGGGAGACCGGATCGTGTTCTACATGGCGCCGCTCTTGATAGAGGCGGGAGTTACCGACCGGGTCGACGAGATCTGGGTGGTGACCTTAAGGCCCGAGATCCAGCTGAAGCGACTCATGGAGCGGGACGGCATCGGCCCTGAGGATGCTCGGAAGATCATCGACAGCCAGATGCCCCTGGCCGAGAAGCAGCGCCACGGCCGGGTGGTGATCGACAACAGCGGTACCCCCGAGGAGACGGAGCGGCTGGTGGCGGCCGTCTGGGAACGGGAGATGGGGGAGGGAGCATGAGCGGGACGAAACATATTCTGAGAAAAGCGCCCCGCCCCGAACCCCGGCCGGACCGGGTGATGGACTGCTTTGCCGCCGTGCCCCGGGGGGCCGAAGAGGTGGCCGCGGAGGAACTGCGCCGTCTGGGCATTGAAACGGTGGAAACGGCTCGGGGCGGGGTTTCCTTCTCCGCCAGCCGGGCCGGGCTCTATCGTGCCAACCTCTGGCTGCGCAGCGCCAGCCGTCTGCTGGTCAGGCTGGCCGGGTTTCCCTGCTCATCGCCGGAGGAGCTGTACGAGGGGGTGCATGCCATCCCCTGGCAGGAGCTGATCACCCCGTCCATGACCCTGGCGGTGGACTGTTCCCTGCGGGATTCCACCCTGACCCATTCCGGGTTCGTGGCCCTGAAGAGCAAGGACGCCATCGTCGACCGGGTGCGCCAGGCACGCGGCAGCCGCCCGGACGTGAACACCGCCTCACCCGACCTGCGGGTCAACATCCATCTGGCGCGGAACGTCTGCACGGTCAGCCTGGACAGCTCCGGGGATGCCCTGGACCGGCGGGGGTACCGCCTGGAGCGCAACGAGGCGCCTCTGCGGGAAACCCTGGCAGCGGCGATCATTGCCCTTACCGGTTGGGACGGGAGCGTTCCTCTGGCCGACCCCATGTGCGGCTCGGGCACCATTCCCATCGAGGCCGCGCTCGTTGCCGCCCGGGTGCCGCCGGGACGCAACCGCTCCTTCGGGTTCCAGCGCTGGCTGGATTTCGACTCCCGTCTCTGGAAACAGATCCTGGCCGAGGCCGAGCAGGGAATTCGCCCGTTGCCGCTGGGGCTGATCACCGGCTACGACAGCGATGGCCGCGCCCTCTCCGTTGCCCGGCGCAACGCCGAGGCCGCGGGCTTCGAGGGGCAGCTGCACTTCTTCCACAGCTCCCTGGAGCAGTTCACGCCGGAAGGGGAGAAGGGGGTGGTAATCATCAACCCCCCCTACGGTAAGCGCATGGGTGAGGAGGAACAGCTGAAGGAGCTCTACCGCCGCATCGGCGATATCTTCAAGCAGCGCTGCCGGGGGTGGACCGGGTACGTGATCACCGGCAACCTGGAACTGGCAAAGTATATCGGCCTGAAGGCGTCGCGCCGCTTCGTGCTCTTCAACGGCCCCATCGAGTGCCGTCTGCTGAAGTACGAACTGTACTGAGTCTGATACGGCGGTTTTCAACCACCGCCGAAGGATGTTATTCGATTCGGCAGGTGGGGGCTGCCTGCGTTCGCGCGGACGGGCTGTTTCTGTGCTTCCACGGCTCATTGCGCTACAGCCGATAAACTCAGCCCTTCGGGCTTCAGACAGTATCGGCTGTGGACGCTTCATTTCGCCGGGAAGTACGACGAAATAGCCCTGATGCGCTCTCTCCGGCAGCCCCCACCTGCCGTTTCCAGGATAAACAACCACAAGGAGGCAAACCATGGACAGTCTGACCACCATCATGAAGAGACGCAGTTCGTGCAGGAAGTTCACGGAGGAGGCGCTCCCCCGGGAGACCGTCGAGGCGCTGATCACCACCGCGGTCTGGGCCCCCAGCGGCTCCAACAACCAGCCCTGGCGGTTCGTTGTCATCTCCGACAAGGAACGCCTGAAGCGCCTCTCCGACAGGGCCAAGGAGAAGTGGCTGGCCAACCTGGCCGACGCCCCCTATATCCGGCAGTACGAGAAGTGGATGAGGAACCCGGAGTTCAACATCTTCTACAACGCCTCGACCCTGCTGATCATCTACGGCGACACCAGGGCCCACTGGCAGGTGTACGACTGCAGCATGGTGGCCCAGAACATCAACCTGCTGGCCGAAGAGCAGGGGCTGGGCTGCTGCTGGATCGGCTTCGCCCACAACGTGCTGGACGAGCCGGACGTCAAGAAGGAGCTGGGTCTCCCTGAGGAGTACGAGCTGGTTGCCCCGCTGATCATCGGCTATCCGGCGGTGAAGCGGGAGCAGGCGGAAAACCCCATCAAGCGCAAGCCGGTGGAGATCAACTTCCTGTAACAGCTGTGCCGTGTCCGTTTTCCCCCTCACCCCCGTCATCTCCGCCGGGGAAAGGGGGAACTGTACGCGATAGCTACAGAGATCAGCTTTAATCGAAAAATTTCATGGGAGAAAGCGACCATGCATGAGTACGGCAAACTGTACATCAACGGGGAGTGGGGTGCGTCAAGTGATCCCTCCTTCATCCCGGTTATCGGCGCCGCCAGTGAAGAGGTTGTCGGCCGGGTTCCGGCCGGGACGATGGATGACGTGGAGAAGGCCGTGGCCGCCGCCAGGGCTGCCTTCGACTCCTGGTCCAGCACAACGGTCGAGGAGCGTGCCGGATACCTGAAGAAGCTCCATCAGGGGCTGATGGAACGGAGCGAAGATATTGCCCGCGTTGTCACCGCCGAGGTGGGGATGCCCTACAAGTTCTCCCTGCGCATCCAGGCCGGTCTGCCGGTGGCGGTCATGGGGAGCTACGTCTCCCTGGCCGCGGAGCAGCGGGAGGAAGAGCGCATCGCCAACTCGCTCATCCTGCGCGAGCCGGTGGGGGTTGTTGCCTGCATCACTCCCTGGAACTACCCCCTGCACCAGATCGTGGCCAAGGTGGCCCCGGCCCTGGCGGCCGGTTGCTGCGTGGTGGTCAAGCCCAGCTCCGAGGCGCCGCTCTCCTCCTTCATCCTGGCCGAGATCGTGGACAGGGCCGGTCTGCCTGCCGGCGTGTTCAACCTGGTCAGCGGCCGGGGCGCCTGCATCGGCGAGGCCCTGGCTTCCCACCCCGGGGTGGACATGGTCTCCTTCACCGGCTCCACCGCCGTGGGGAGGCGCCTCTCCGTACTGGCGGCCGGGACCATCAAGAAGGTTGCCCTGGAACTGGGGGGCAAGTCTGCCTCGGTGATCCTGGACGACGCCGACCTGGCCGCGGCGGTCAAGGGGAGTCTGGGCGCCTGCCTGCTCAACTCGGGCCAGACGTGCAGCGCCCACACCCGCATGCTGGTGCCGGAGAGTCGGTACGAAGAGGCGGCCGGCCTGGCGGTGGAGCTGGGGAGGAGCTTTGTCCCCTCCGATCCCTTCGGCGACACGTGCCGCCTGGGGCCGCTGGTGTCGGCCAAACAGCGGGAGCGGGTACGGGAGTACATCGCAACCGGCATCGCCGAGGGGGCGGAGCTGCTGCTGGGTGGCGCCGAGCCGCCGCCGGGGCTGGACAAGGGGTTCTACGTCTCCCCCACCATCTTCGGCCGGGTGAGACCGGAGATGACCATCGCCCGGGAGGAGATCTTCGGCCCGGTGCTCTGCATCATGCCCTACACGGACGAGGCGGATGCGCTCAGGATCGCCAATGCCGGCATCTACGGCCTGGCCGGCGGGGTCTGGTCCGCTGACGAGGGACGCGCCCTGGCTTTTGCCCGGCGCATGCGCACCGGTCAGGTGGACATCAACGGCGCTCCCTTCAACATCCTGGCCCCCTTCGGCGGCTACAAGCAGTCCGGCAACGGTCGGGAGCTGGGCAGGTACGGTCTGGAGGAGTTTCAGGAGATCAAGGCGATACAGCTCAAGGGGTGAGCAGAGCTTTTCGGATAACCTGTCTCGTTATGGAGGTTGCAAGCGGTATGCTGCTTACTCATCGGCCGGTTAAAGAGAGTGATATTCCCGTTGTTTGCGGTTTTCCGCAAGGCGAAGAGGAACTGTTTTTTCTTTTTCCCAAGGCAACATTTCCCTTGGCTCACTGGCAGTTGCGGGACTCTGTTTCTCAGCGTTCGGACAGCACGGTAGTTGAATTGGACGGTCAGGTTGTCGCGTTTGCCAATTTTTACCGCTGGGGTGTGAATGGTTGCTCTATAGGAAACGTCATTGTGTCTCCGACCGTCCGGGGGAAGGGGGTCGGAAGCTATCTTGTCGAGCAAATGGTTGATATCGGGTTCTCGAAGCATGGTGCCATTGAGATTACGGTGTCTTGCTTTAATAAAAACGTCCTCGGCCTGATCCTGTATGCAAAGTTGGGATTTGAACCGTATGCCATCGAAGAACGGCAGGATAAGAATGGCAATCTGGTTGCGCTTATTCACATGCGACGGAAGCCAAGCTCCGGTGCCTGACATTGAAGGATTGAACCGCCGTGTACTACGAATGAGGCGGATGCACTGAGGATGTAAAAAACGGTACCAACATGATTATCGGACATTTGCCGGCAGGGTATCTCGTTTCCCGTTCTGCCTGCTCCTTCATGAGACTCAGTTACGCGGAGCGTGACGTATTCATGCGGTGGGGACTGTTGGGATCGATTGCGCCTGATGTTGACATGCTGTACTTCCATCTCATCGATCACCGGCAACATCATCACCATACCTATGTCACTCATTATCCGCTGGTCTGGATTATCGCGCTCGGCATCTCACTATTATGGTTCAAAAGCGGCCAGAACAGGCGAGGGGCCATTGCAGCACTGTTCTTCTCCGCTAACTGCCTGCTTCATATGCTGTTTGACACTATTGTCGGAGATATCTGGTGGTTTGCGCCCTTTGGCGATAATCCCTACTCGTTGTTCACCGTCCCGGCACTCCATACTCCCTGGTGGCTCAATTTCCTTCTCCATTGGTCATTTACCGTGGAAATCGGAATCCTGTTGTGGGCCTGCTATCTGTGGAGAACCGGAACACCTTCTCTCCGGTGCCTGGCATTGAAGGATTGACAAATGGAGCAGTTCGCTTTCCCACGTTCTGCTGGAGCAGACCGTTGCGGTAATGGCATACACCATGAATATTGGGAAGGAAACAGTTGCGGATATCGAGGCGATCCCGGCTACTACCACCGGTTCTGCCGTGCTTCCTGTCTGAATTCAGTGCAAACGTTCTGAACTTCTTCTTGATTTCTGCACGCGTATCTCGTTTGAAGGAGCGGGGAATGAACTCTCAGGCTATGCCGCATTCCGCGGTTCGGCGCCTGGCCAGAATATGGTTGTGGCATCTGATTGGGCGCAGTGCCTTCAACCGGATCCGGGTCATCGGAAAGGAACGCTTGCCGACCAGCGGCCCGGTCCTGTTCGTGGCAACGCACCGCAATGGCGCCCTGGATGCGGCGCCCTATGTCGTGGCGGTTCCCGGCGCGGTTCCCATGGTCTCCGCCCAGTTGCACCGTCTGCCCCTCGGCTCCATCCTGTTTGCCGGTATTGCGGTAGCCCGCTCCAAGGATCGTGACCGGGGGATCGAGGCTGACAACGGGGAGGCTGTACGGAACTGTATCGCCGTGCTTAAAACAGGCGGGCAACTGCTGGTAATGCCGGAGGGAACCAGCTCTCTTGGCCCGGGACATCTCCCGTTTCATCGCGGAGCGGCACGCATCGTCAGGGCCGGTCTGGACGCGGGTGTGGCACCGGTGATCGTCCCGCTGGCCGTCCATTATGAAGATCCCACTGCCTGGCAAAGCCGGGTGGAGGTGCTGGTGGGAGAAGCGGTGTACCCGGAACCGGACGCTACGGTCGGGGCTATCCATCGCCTGATCTCAAGAGGACTGGAGTCGGTGGGCGCATATTTTGACAGCACGGAGGAACAACGCGTGGCGGAGGTGTTGGCGTATGCATACACTCTCGGGACGCCCGTGTCCTACGCTCGTGCGCTGAAACGGTTCGAGGGAGCCCCGCCCCGTGCCCTGGATGACGTTGCGCATGAACTGGAGCGACTCACCCGGGGCGGCCGTCTCCGGCTGCATCAGGGAGTGCCTCTCATGCCTCTCGGACCATGGCTTGTCTCTGCCGCTTACTGGCTGGCGCTGGCTCCACTGGTGGCGGGTTTTGCAATCCTGAACGCACCGGTGCTCTGCGCGGGGCTCGTTGCCGCCAGAAGGCTGCCTGACGACCGCAACGTGATCTCCTTCTGGCGCATGGTGGTTGCGTTGCCGGCGGCGTTGATCTGGGCGATCGTCGCCACGGTGAGTATCGCGCTGACATCAGAACTTATCTGGTTGGCTGTGTACTGGTTCCTGACCATCTCCGGTTGTGCCTCCTGGTACCGGTTTCGCACGTTATCCGTTGCATTGGCCAATGGATTGTATCATCGGTCCGCGCGAGCCGACATACTGGCTTTACGGGGAAAAATAAGGGGAGTGTTGCCGGATGAACAGAATATGTAATCCGCCGTTTCGCTATTTCAGCATGTATCTTGCGGTGTTTGCTTTCGCCGGAACGGTGTGTCTTACCCGCTGGGCGCTTCTGTTTTACGGGATGCTTGCCCTTGGAATGCTTCTTGCCGTTCGCTGTTCCGAGCGGCCCGATTGGGAACGGCTTGCGGCCATGTGCGCGTTTCTCGGCATAAGCATGAACGTTTCCTATCAGGCAATGGCGAAAGCCGTTCCCGCACTGCGCGTGGCGCGCTTCGACGATCACCTGCTTGCCATCGATCGCCACCTGTTGGGAGAAACGCCGTCGTTGCTGCTGGAACCGTTCATCCACCCTGTGCTGACGGACTTTTTCGCCATCTGCTATTTCTTCTTCCTGCCGCTGCTGTTTTTCAGTCTGCTCCGGTACTTTTTCAGGCAGCGTGAATTGCTGGGCGAATTCTATGCGGGGCTTTTCGCCGTCTATGGTCCGGGATTTCTCGGTTACCTGCTGATCCCCGCCGCGGGGCCATGGTATGCTCACGCAGATCTTTTTCAGGTGGAACTCACCGGCCGGCCGCTGACCACGCTCATTCAACATGCGGTTCATCAAGGGAATATCCTGGTGGATGTCTGGCCCAGCCTGCATTGCGCGGTCTCGGCATACATCCTGGGGTTTGCCTGGAGGTATCACCGCCGCGAATTTTACTGCCTGGTGATTCCCGTGATCGGGCTGTGGGGTGCCACCCTGTATCTCCGCTATCACTATTTCACCGACGTCATGTGCGGTTTTGCCCTGGCGATCTTCGGCTTGCGTGAAGCGCTTGCTTATTCCACCGTCACCCAAAAGGAGCCTGAACATGTCGTTGTTACTTGATTTTCACGATCCGAGGCTTGTGGATGTCTCCCTGGCCGGCGGCAAGGGCGCCAATCTGGCCAGGCTCACCCAAGGGGGGTTCGCGGTTCCTCCGGGCTTCGTGCTGCCGCCCGAGAGCTACCGGGTCTTCCTGATGAACAGCGGCCTGGTGGAGGAGCTGCGCTCTCTTCCCGTGGATGATCTTTCCTCCCTGGAAGAGTCCTGCCGGCTCCTCCGTGAACGGATGTCCCGGGAAGCCATGCCCGAAGAGCTGCAAACGGCAGTCAGGAGGGCCATTGCGGAATTTCCCGACGGCACGGCGTTTTCGGTCCGCAGCTCCGCTACCTCGGAGGACCTGGGAGGCGCGGCTTTTGCCGGACAGCATGACACCTATCTCAACTGCATCGGCGCCGCCCAGGTGTTGGACCGCATGCGGGATTGCTGGGCTTCGCTTTGGAGTCCGCGCGCCATCAGATATCGCCTGCAGGCCGGCATCGGACTGCTGGAGAGCGCCATGGCGGTGGTTGTGCAGAAAATGGCTTTCAACGATGTTGCCGGGGTCGGCTTCTGCATCAACCCGGTGACGGGGAATCCCCGGGAACTATCGGTGGATGCCAATTACGGCCTGGGAGAATCGGTGGTGGGAGGCGAATATGCCGTCGATCACTGGATTCTTGATAAACGCTCCGGTACGGTGGTTACCGCGCAGATAGCCCACAAGGAGCACAAAATTGTGGCGGATACCACCGGCACCAGGTTGGAACCCGTGACGGAGCCGGATGCCCGCAAGCCGTGTCTTTCAGAGTCCGAACTTGCCGGGTTGGCCGATCTGATGCGGCGCGTGGAAAAGTTTTACGGTTATCCGCAGGACATAGAGTGGGGGAGAGAAGGGGGACGGCTCTGGCTGCTGCAGGCGCGTCCGATCACCCGCGTGCCGCCGCGCTGGACGCGTGACGAGTCGGCGGAACGCTTCCCGTCGGTGGTCACTCCCCTGGCCTGGGATCTGGTGGAAGAGGGTTTCCATCAGTCATTGTCGCATTCGCTCGAATTGATGGGATTGCCTCCCTTTCACGGCAAGTGGTTTGCCCTTTTCGATAACTACGTGTACGGCAACCAGAACGCGGTCGAAGTCTATGCCGAGGGCACCGCCAACGCACTCAGCGTGGATTCCATCGAGGCGCTGCTGGCGGCCCTGCCGGCTCTTCGCAAGCGCTACGGGTGGGTGCTGGAGTTGCCCCTGGCCTGGTCACGAGACCTGGACCGTTACCTGCTGGGGCTCGGCGAACTGATGGCGGAGCCCCTGTCCGGCCTTTCCGTTGCCCGGCAATGGGATTACGTCCTGCGCATCAAAAAATGTGGCGCCGAGTATTTTCTCCCCAACATCGCCATCTCCATTACCCAGCGCACCCTCTACAAGCTGGTGTACGGCATTCTGGAGTTCGCGGTGGGAAAGGAGGGGGCGGCGGGATGCTTCGACCGCCTGCTTGCCTATTGCGAAACCAAGACCGGTTTCATCAACAAGGAGCTCTATCGCCTGGCCCGCAGGATTTCCGAGCATCCGGACCTTTCGAAGAAACTCGGCTCGCTGGAGAGCCGTGCTTTCCTTGAGGCCGGCGGGTTTGACGAGGTGCCGGAGATCGCGTCGGCATTCCGGCGTTTCCTGCAGGACCATGGACATCGCGAGGTGGATTTCGACCCGTACCATGCGACCTGGCTGGAGGCTCCCTGCCTGGTAGTCGAAAACCTGAAAGTGATGCTGCATTCCCCCCTGGAGGACCCGGCGGAAAAGGAGCGGGCGCTCAAGGTCACCATGGCCGAGACCGAGCAGCGCTTACTGGCGGGGCTTCCCGAGCCGCTGCGGTTTTCGGTTCAGGAGCTGATTCGTCTGGCACGGGTCTACACGGCGCTTGACGACATTGAACATTACCAGACAACGCGGCTGACGCTCCCCTTCCGCAGGGGGTTGCGCGCCCTGGGCGAAACGCTGCTCTCCCTGGGAGTGGTCAGGGACCCCATGGATGTCTATTTCGCTCCGGCCGCGGAGATGGAGCTGGCGGTACGGCACAACGATTGCCGGGGATGGGCGGCGCTTTCCGAGCGGATCTACCGGGAAAAGGATGCCTATCTGAAAAACCGTCTGCGTTCGCCAGACTGGGAACTCGGCAAGGCGCCCGCCACCGTTGCGACATCAGGGGGGCTTGTCGGGTTGCCCGGCAGTCCCGGCACGGCCAGAGGACCGGTTTTCAAGGTGCTGTCTTCGGACGATTTCGCCTTCTTCCCGCAGGGCGCCGTGCTGGTCGCGCGTACGACGAACCCGGCCTGGACGCCCCTTTTCTACAAGGCCTCCGCGGTGGTAACGGAGAGCGGCGGCCCCCTGTCCCATGGAGCGGTAACCGCGCGCGAAGTCGGTCTCCCGGCCGTCATGAGCATTCGAGGTGTGCTGGAACGTCTGGAAAACGGCCAGATGATTACCGTGGATGGCACGGCGGGAGTGGTGACGCCGTGTTGATAGGGTCGTGAAGAGTGTACGTTACGGAGGAGGAGGCTGCTGCTATCCGATCACGGGTCCATGCGACTCATGGAATGGAAGTGAAACCAGGACACGGGGCACCGCCGGAAACCGTTTATTCCCGAAAAGGAGCTTGTCATGAAACCAGTTTCAGTGTGTGCCTCCCTGGCCGAGGTACGCGCCAATATCGACCGCATCGATTGCCAGATCGTCGACCTGCTGGCCGAGCGGATCGGCTACGTGAAGCAGGCGCCCCGCTTCAAGAAGAGCGCCGATGAGGTCAGGATCGAAGAGCGCATCGAGGAGGTGGTCTCCAACGTGGTCGCCCGGGCCCGCCAATGCGGCGCCTGCCCCGAGCTTGTGGAGCGGGTCTACCGGGAACTGATCGACGCCCATATCGACCTGGAATCCGCCGAGTACGCGGCCCTTCACGGCGCTGAACCGTCTGGCCGAAACGCTTGAATTGGTTTTTGTAGAGGTCTATATTTAGACCACTAACGAGCCTGTTATAAGGAGCCCATGCCGTGCGAACCATTTCGATCAGTAACGACATTGTCCCGATTGCCGAGTTTAAAACCAATATTTCCAAGTGGTTCAAGACGCTCCAGACCTCCGGGCACCCACTGGTGATCACCCAGAACAGCAAGCCTGCCGGTGTGCTGCTGTCCGCCGCGGATTATGATGAACTGGTGTACCGGAAATCGTTTCTCGACTCCGTGGAGCGGGGCATGTCCGATGCCGACAACGGGCATACCACGACAACCGACGAACTGCGGCGGGCGCTGCATGAGCGGAGAGGCGAAGGCTGTTGATGACTGTTGTCTGGTCGCGGGAAGCCGCTGAAAATCTGCTTGAGATCGAGGAGTTCATCGCACGGGACAGCCCGGAGCGGGCCGCGCTGTTCGTCGATGCCCTGATTGACCATGCCGCGACGATCCTGGCCGACAACCCGAAAAGTGGACGGGTTGTTCCGGAAATCGGCACCCCCGGCATCCGGGAACTCATGTTTCGTGGCTACCGCATCGTCTATCGCCTGCGGGGAGATGCTCTGGTGGTACTGACCGTTTTTGAGGGACACCGGCTGCTGAGGCTGCATGAGTAACCTCCACGGTAACATACGAAAACTGTACCTGTTCGCCTTCCTGCAGATGATGCTGTTCCCCATGGCCATCATCACCCTGTTCTGGAAGGAACAGATCGGGCTCAGCCTCTCCCAGATCCTGCTCCTGCAGAGCATCTTCTCCATCGCCACGGTGCTCCTGGAGTACCCCTCCGGCTACATCAGCGACCGCCTGGGGTACCGGATGGCCCTCTCCCTGGCCTCGCTCCTGGGGATCCTGGGGTGGGGGATGTACACCCTGGCCGACTCCTTCGGCGATGTGCTCCTGGCGGAAATCCTCCTGGGCATTTCCCTCTCCTTTATCAGCGGCTCCGACAGCGCCCTCTTGTACGAGACCCTGAAGCAGGAGGGGAACGAGGCGCTCTACGCCCGCTGCGAGGGGCGGGTGACCGGCTTCTCCCAGAGCGGCGAGGCCCTGGGCGCCGTCTTCGCCGGCATGCTCTACGCCGCGTTTCCCCTCTCTCCCTTCATCCTCCAGGTGGCGGTCTGGGTCCTGGCCCTGCTGGTTACCCGGGGAATGGTTGAGACCCCGCGGGAGAGCGCCATCCAGGCCCGCTCCCACCTGGCCGAGGCGCTGCACACCGCCCGCTACGCCTTCTGGGATAACCCGCGCCTGCGTTCCGCCATCGTCTTCAACACGCTCCTGGGGCTGGCCTCCTTCTTCCCGGTCTGGCTGATCCAGCCCTACATGCGCCAGGGGGGGGTCCCCCTGGCCTGGTTCGGCCCGGTCTGGGCCGGGGCCAACCTGGTGGTGGCGCTCTCAGCCATGGCCAGCCACCGCACGCACCGCCTGCTGAACGACCGCTGGATGGCGCTACTGTTCATCGCTCTGATTGTGGTCGGCTACTTCGGCCTGGGGGTGGTGGGAGGACTGTACGGTTTTCTGTTCTACTACCTGCTGACCTGCATGCGCGGCTTGCGGGGACCGATGATGCTCAGCCATGTGCAGCGCGAGACCCCCTCCGCCAACCGGGCGGCGCTCCTGTCCCTGCAGTCGCTCACCTTCCGGCTCTGCTTTGCCTGCGTGGGACCCTCCGTGGGGCGGCTGGCGGATGGCGTAGGGGTCCAGCGGACCTTCCACCTGCTGATGTACGCCTTCCTGATCCTGCTCCCCCCCCTGGCGTTCCTGTTCCTGCGCAGTTTCCGGCAACAGCGGGAAGTTGCGACGCCCTGAGTCGGTTAGGGTAGGTGGCGACTGTCGGAGAGAGCGCATCAGGGCTGTTTCGTCGTACTTCCCGGCGAGATGAAGCGTTGACGGCCGATACTGTCTGAGCCCGCAGGGCGAGTTTATCGGCTGTAGCGCAATGAGCCGTGGAAGTACAGAAACAGCCCGTCCGCGCGAACGCAGGCAGTCCCCACCTACCCGTAGATGCGATGGAACGACAGGGCAGGCGGGGATCTCCTGAAACCAGTGGACAGCCCCCCCTGCCGGACAGTATCCTGCCAGCCATGAATCCGCTTCCCATCGACCAGATCCTCCCCCGACTCCTGACCACCGTCGCCGAAAACTCCAACGTCCTGCTGCATGCCCCGCCGGGAGCGGGGAAGACCACCCGCGTTCCCCTGGCCCTGCTGGAGATCATCCCCCCCCAGGCGGGCAGGATCATCATGCTGGAGCCGCGCCGCCTGGCAGCCGTTTCTGCGGCCCGCTGGATGGCCGCCTGCCTGGGGGAGCAGCCGGGCGGCAGGGTGGGATATTCCATCCGCTTCGACAGCCGCGTCTCGGCCAGGACCCGCATCGAGGTGGTCACCGAGGGGATCCTGACCCGCCGCATCCAGAACGACCCGCTGCTGGAGGGGGTGGCCATGGTGATCCTGGACGAGTTCCACGAACGGAGCATCCAGGCCGACCTGGGGCTGGCCCTCTGCCGGGAGCTGCAAACCCAATTGCGGGACGATCTTAAAATCCTGGTCATGTCCGCCACCCTGGAGTGTGAGCCCCTGGCCCGGCTGCTGGGAGATGCCCCCCTGATCAGCTCGGCCGGCCGCTGCTTCCCGGTGGAGGAGCGCTATCTGGACGACCGTTCCCGCGAGCGCCTGGCCCCGCGCATGGCCGCCGCCATCCGGCGGGCCCTGGCCGAGACGGAGGGGGATATCCTGGCCTTCCTCCCCGGCGCCGGAGAGATCCGCTCCTGCGCCTCGCTGCTGGGGGAGACCGGCCTGGGAAAGGGCGCCGTCTCCGTCCACCCCCTGTACGGCGATCTCCCCTTCGACCGTCAGCAGGCAGCCATCCTGCCAGGGAAAGAGCGCCGGGTGGTGCTGGCCACCAGCATCGCCGAGACCAGCCTGACCATCGAAGGGGTGCGGGTGGTGATCGACAGCGGTCTCTCCCGCAGGCAGCGTTTCGATCCGGCCAGCGGCATGAACCGGCTGGTGACGGTGCGGGAATCGCGGGCCTCGGCCATCCAGCGGGCAGGCCGGGCCGGGCGCGTGAGCGAGGGGATCTGCTACCGCCTCTTCAGCCGCCACAGCTTCGACGCCATGACCCCCCACACCCCCCCCGAGATCCTGGAGAGCGACCTTTCCCCCCTGCTGCTGGAACTGGCTGCCTGGGGAGAGAGCGACCCGGGTCGGCTTGCCTGGCTCGACCCCCCTCCGGCCGCCTCCCTGACCGTTGCCCGCCGGCTGCTGTCGGACCTGGGGGCGCTGGACACCGGCGGCAGGATCACCGCCACGGGCAGGGCCATGGCGCGCCTGCCGCTGCACCCCCGCCTGTCGCGCCTGCTGGAGCGTTCCCGTCAGCTGGAGATCCCGGCCCTGGGATGCGCCCTGGCGGCCCTCCTCTCCGAGCGAGATATCCTCCGCCGCGCTCCCCGGTCGAACCATGGGCGGGAAGCCATCCCCGATCTGGCGGATCGGCTGGAGCTGCTGCGCCGGTTCCGGGGCGCCGCCTCCTATGGCGGCGAGGTTGACGCCCCTGCCCTGGAGAACGTGCGCCGGGTGCGCGGCCAGCTCATGCGTCTCATGGGGCTGGCGCCGGACTCTTCCTGGCAGCCGTGCGGCCCGGACCAGCTGGGCCGGCTGCTGCTGGCGGCCTATCCCGATCGGGTGGCCCTGCGGCGGGAAGGGGAAGGGGAGCGCTGCCTGCTGGCCAACGGCAGGGGGGCGCGTCTGGCCATGCCGGGGATGGCCGGCGGCGCCTCCCCGCTGGTGGCGCTCTCCGTTGACGCAGCGGAGGGGGGTGAGGGGGTGATCCATCTCTGCCAGGAGGTGCGGGAGGAGCTGCTGCGACAGGAGCTGGGTGAGCGCATGGAGCGGCGGGAACGGGTGGTCTGGGACAGCCGGGAAGGGAGGGTGGTGGCGACCCGTGACGACTGCCTGGGGGCGCTGGTGCTGGCATCCTCCCCTTTTGTGGCCACCCCGGAGCAGAGCCTGGCCCCGCTCCTGGAGGCGGTGCGCTCCTCCGGCCTCTCGCTGCTGGTACGCGACGAGCGCTTCCTGCAGCTCCAGGCCCGCATCCGGCTGGTGGGTGAGCAGTTTCCCGGTGATGGCTGGCCCGACTGCTCCGACGGGGCATTGCTGGAGAACCTGGAGGAGTGGCTGGCTCCGTCCCTGGAGGGGGTGCGCGGGGCCCGGCAGCTGGCTGCCCTGGATCTGGCGTCGATTCTGGGCAACCGCCTGGAGTACCGCCGGCGCATGGAGCTGGACGAGCTGGCGCCCACCCACCTGACCGTGCCCAGCGGCTCCCGCATCAGGCTGGACTACTGCCAGGGGGATGCGCCGGTGCTGGCGGTGAAGCTTCAGGAGCTGTTCGGCCTGGCGCGCACCCCGACCATCTGTCGGGGGAGGGTGGAGCTGCTGCTGCACCTCCTCTCCCCGGCCGGCCGGCCGCTGCAGGTGACCCGCGACCTGAAGGGGTTCTGGGACGGCTCCTACCACCAGGTGAAGAAGGAGATGAAGGGGCGCTACCCCAAACACCCCTGGCCGGACGACCCCTGGAACGCCCCCCCCACCCGCAGGGCCAAGCCGAGAACCTGACGGAACTCCCCGCGGCCGTCGCGCTGTCCGTTGGGCCTGGGGGCGCGCCGTTGGACGTCACGAGGAACTACGGGTGATCTGGTGGGGTTGCTACTGGTTCTGCCGTTCCCGCTCCCCCTCGGCCGGGAACCCCTTCATCTTCTCCACCAGTTCCCCCAGACGCCGGTCCACCAGCCCGTTGATGCTCCCCTGGGGATAGCTCCCATCCGGCTGAAGCTCTCCGGCCGGGACGCCGGTCAGGATCTCGATACCCTGGTCGATGCTCTCCACGCTCCAGATGTGGAATGTCCCCTCTCGAACCGCCCGGATCACCTCGTCCTTCAGCATCAGGTTGCGCTCGTTGGCCGCGGGGATGATCACCCCCTGCTCGCCGGTCAGCCCCCGCAGCTTGCAGACGGCGAAGAACCCCTCGATCTTCTGGTTGACCCCGCCGATGGGCTGCACCCTCCCCAGCTGGTTGACGCTGCCGGTCACGGCGATCCCCTGCTTTAGCGGCACGCCGGAGAGGGCCGACAGCAGCGCGTACAGCTCGGTGGACGAGGCGCTGTCCCCCTCCACCCCCTCGTAGGACTGCTCGAAGCAGATGGAGGCCGAGAAGCAGAGCGGCCGCTGCTGGGCGTACCTCCCCCCCAGGTAGCCGGTCAGGATCAGTACCCCCTTGTCGTGGAGCGGGCCGGACAGCTTGACCTCCCGCTCGATGTTCACCATCCTGGCGCTCCCCATGTAGACCCGGGCCGTGACCCGGGAGGGCCTGCCGAAGGTGTAGTCCCCCAGCTGGATCACCGACAGCCCGTTCACCTGGCCAATCTCGCTCCCCGCGGTGTCCATCAGCAGGGTCCCCTCGGCGATCAGCTCCTGGATCCGTTCCTCCAGGCGGTTGCCGCGGTAGATCTTCTCCTCGATGGTCGTGCTGAGAGTCTCCCGGTCGATGACGCCGCTCTTTTCCCGGCGCGCCCAGTAATCCGCCTCCCGCAGCAGGTCGCTGATCTCCATGAACTGGCAGGAGAGCCGCTGCTGGTCCTCGGCGCAGCGGGCCGCGTACTCCAGCAGGCGAGCCACGCCGTCGCCGGTGAAGGGGAGCAGCCGTTCCTCCCGGCAGTGGTCGGCCACGAACAGGGCGTACTCCCGCAGCACCTCGGGGGTGCGGGGGATGTGGCTGTCGAAGTCGGCCTTGACCTTGAAAAACTTGCGGTAATCCGGTTCCAGGTGGAACAGCAGCTGGTAGATCAGGGGCGAGCCGATCATGATGATCTTGGCCTTGAGCGGCACCGGCTCGGGCTTGAGCGACACGATGGAGAGCAGGCGGTACTGCTCCATCACATCCTCGATCCTGATCTCGCCGTTGCGGATGCAGCGCTTGAGCGCATCCCAGGCAAAGGGGTTGGTCAGCAGATCCAGGACATTGATCACCAGGTAGCCGCCGTTGGCCCGGTGCAGGGCGCCGGCCTTGATCCTGGTGAAGTTGGTGGTGGCCACCCCTCCCACCTGCATGACATGATCGATGCGGCCGAACAGGTTGTGATAGGTGGGATTGGGCTCGTACACCACCGGCGCGCCCCCGCTGTTGCTGTTGTCCACCAGCACGTTGACGGCGTAGCGTTCGAAGGGGCCGGGTTGCCCCGCGGCCGCGCCGGGGTGCTGCTGCTCCGCGTTCCTGAACTCCTCCAGGTTGAGCAGGATATCCTCCTGCACCGCATCCAGGTAGGAGGCCACTCCCGAGGTGCCGTCGTACTTCTCCCGGAGCGGCGTGATGTGGTGCCCCAGGGCGGAGAGCCCCACGTCGTGGTCCAGCCGCGCCAGAGCCTCCCTGACCCCCTTGTCGTTTTCCATCACCTGGCTCAGCACGTCTGCCAGGCGCCCCTTCAGCTCGTTGCCGGCGGCGTCAACCCTGGCTCTCGTCTCGGGGTCCAGGTTGTCGTACTCCTCGTTGGTCATGTTGCGCCCCTCCAGCTGGGGCACCATCATCAGGCCGCTGGTGCTACGTTGCAGCACGTACTGCCTCTCCTGGGCCTCCCGGTCCAGGTCGGCGAACAGGTGGTTGTTCCTCTCCTGGTTGGCCAGGATGATGGCGGTCTTCTCCAGGGCGTACTCCTTGCTCTGGAGCGCCTTGGGGATATCGTGCCGCACCAGGGTCAGCAGCTCGTTCAGGTCCCGCTCCAGCTCCCGTCCTCTCCCCGCCGGCAGGGAGAGGGCGATGGGGGTGTCCGGGTTCCTGAAGTTGTTCACGTAGCACCAGTCCAGGGGGGGAGCCTCGTCGGCGGCGCGTTTCTTGAGCAGGGCCATGATGGACGAAGCCCGTCCCGTGCCCGACTGGCCGGCCAGATAGAGGTTGAAGCCGCTCTCGGACATGTCCAGGCCGAACTCGATGGCGCGGAAGGCCCGCTCCTGTCCGATGGGCCCCTCCAGTCCTCCCAGTTCTTCGGTCGTGCCGAATCCCAGCTCTCCGGGATCGCATCTCCAGCAGAGTTTCTCTGGTGCCAGCCTGCGTTCGTCCCATGTCATGTCAGCCTCCTTGCCCCGCTCTCCCGCCGGGAACCGCCGTCCTCGTATTCATGGATCCATTTGCCAGAATAGTACCATGATCCGTGCGGGATGCCGCCGCGTCACCCGTGGAGTATGGAGGGAATGGAGTGGCAGCATGAACCTGCCCTGGTGAAGAGGACGTATTCTGTCACAGCTGTGTGGTAGGGTGAGGGAGCTTCGTATCAGGCCGGCTGTTCCGTCCCATGGGCCGTTGGTTGCAGGCCACGAACGCCTGTTCCGGCTAGGTCGAAGGTTTGAAAAAAATATTAAAATGCGTTTTTTATCAGGGGGAGCGTGGTAGGGTGGGGAGCTGTGAGGCTGTGGGGAGATGGGGACGTAGGGGCGATCCCCGCGTGGTCGCCCGGCTTTTGTTCCTTGTGTTCGCCCTGGTTGTGGAGGCGAGGGAGGAGGGGGTGGTGAGGTATTTCGGGTATTGGGGGAAAACCGAAAAGGACGGGAACAGGTATCATCTGTTGCCGTATCATTGTCTGGATGTGGCGGCGGTGGCGGCGGCATGGTGGGAATTAAGTCCGGCGATACGTCGAGCGTTTGCAGTGAACAATGAACTGCCGCTGGAACAGCTCCGCGCTTGGGTGCTGTATATTGTTGCGTTGCATGATTACGGCAAGTTTGACGTGCGTTTTCAGCTCCGTGTCAATTCCGTCTGGTTGGCGCTCTATCCTGATGCGGGATCTTATCGCCCACTCCCCAGCGTACAAGATTGCAAAACATATTATCATGGCGAAGGAGGGCTTTCCTGGTTCATGCAGGATAATCCGGCATTATGCGGCACTACAACTCTGCCTGGTGATCCATTTGATTTTCTCGATAATCCGGACAACCTCGCCGAGACACACAATGCCTGGCTCCCTTGGCTTGAAGCTGTTACCGCTCATCATGGGCACATTCGGCCCTCCGACTATGTTACCGACACATCACTGCCGTTTCATTGTGATAAGCGCCTTGCGCAGGTTGATTTCAGTACGCGGCAACAGTGGCTTTCCGCTCTGGAACAGCTCTTCCTGAAGCCAGCCGGTCTTTCCCTCTCCGATTCTCCACCATCATGTTCGTCCATTTTTCTGGCAGGATTCTGCTCGGTTGCCGACTGGCTCGGCTCCCGGTGTGACGATAGCAACTTTACGTATTGTCAGGAACCACAAGATTTGAGTGCCTACTTCGAGGCCCGCCGATCCTTTGATGCCCCGCGAACTCTCAAACTGGCTGGCATCGTGTCGTATCCGCGAACGTATGCCGGTGTTGCGGCATTACTTGAGACGGGCAGACAACCCCGTTCCCTACAAACCCTGGTGGATGAGCTTCCTCTTCAGACCGGCCTTACCCTGGTGGAGGCCCCGACTGGCAGTGGTAAGACCGAAGCGGCCCTGACCTATGCCTGGCGTCTTCTCACGGCCGGTTTGGCCGATTCAATTGTGTTTGCCTTGCCGACCCAGGCCACGGCCAATGCTATGCTCGGACGGCTGAAGCGGGTTGCGCCCTTCCTGTTCATGGATCACCCCAATTTGGTGCTGGCTCATGGCTCGGCGCGTTTCAACGACGAGTTCAGCAAAATCAAACATGCCGCACTCACAGGCTATGAACAAGAAGACGGTTGGGCGCAGTGCAGCCAATGGCTGGGCGAAAGCCGCAAGCGGGTCTTTTTGGGGCAGGTTGGCGTTTGCACGGTCGATCAGGTGCTCATCTCCGTTCTTCCCGTCAGGCATCGTTTTGTGCGCGGTTTCGGAGTGGGACGCAGCGTGCTGATAGTAGACGAGGTACATGCCTACGACGCCTACATGTATGGACTTCTGGAAGAGGTTCTCCGGCAGCAGAAAGAAGCGGATGGTGCGGCACTACTCCTTTCAGCAACCTTGCCGGAGCAGCAGCGGCAACAACTCTGTGCCGCCTGGGGGGCAAAGCTGCCTCCCCAAGGAGAAGAAGCTCCCTATCCGCTTGCAACATGGACAACCGGAAACATACCAGCCACGTATGTTTTGAAGTCGAAGCAACTTCCCAAAAAGATCACCGTCAAATTGGAACCGCTCAGAATTGGGGAGATGATGCCGGATGAAGCGCTGCTTCGCCGTGTCATAGCGGCGGCCGAGTCAGGCGCTCAGGTGGCAATTGTTTGCAACTTGGTGGACGTTGCCCAGAAACTGGCCTGTGCCCTGCGGGATATGACCAGCCTGCCGGTTGACCTGTTCCATGCCCGTTATTGTTTCAGCCATCGTCGCAGAAAGGAAAAGCGCGTTGTCATGCGTTTCGGTCCGAAAGGAAAACGCAGAACAGGCCGTATCCTGGTGGCGACGCAGGTGGTGGAACAGTCGCTTGATATGGATTTCGACTGGCTCATCACCCAACTCTGCCCTGTCGATCTTCTCTTTCAACGCATGGGACGATTGCACAGACATGATCGCACAGGCAGACGTCCGCCGGGATTCGAGATGCCGCTTTGCACCGTACTTTTACCGGAGGACGACGACTTCGGCCTGCATGGGGTTATCTATGCCAATACGCGTGCCCTCTGGCGGACAGCGGAAAAACTGGTGTCCGCGCCTGACGGCGAAGTAATTTTTCCCGACGCTTATCGGACGTGGATCGAAGCTGTCTACTGTAAAGATGTCTGGGAAGATGAGCCTGTTAAAATACGGCAAGAGTACGAAGCATACGAACAGGAACTTTTCGTCAGCCGGTGCAAAGCGCGTCAGATGATTTCAACCGCAATGATTCCACTATCGGATAATGACGAGAATATAACCGCCGTCACGCGGGATGGAGAGATGAACCTGACTGTCGTGCCGTTTTGCAAGACAGCGCAGGGCAGAATGCTGATGGACGGAACACTCTATGAGTCGCTGGATGACTACCAGCGGCTGGAAGCCCTGTCGCTGAACAGCGTGGGGACACCCAAATCCTGGTCGTATCACTTGGAAAATCCTGACGAGGGGAGGTACTGGCTTGAGTTGGAGCAGGAAGGGAAAGGCTATCGGGGGATTTCAAAGGGTGTGACCTTTCGCTATCACAAAGACATGGGATTGGAGAGAGAGAAATGAACCTTCTGACCGATGAGTGGATTCCGGTCCGCCTTCTGGAGGGCGGAACGTCGCGGAAAATTTCGCTGCGCGGGCTTTTGTGCGGTGAAGAGAGGTGGGAGTTATGCCTGCCGCGTGACGACATGGAACTGGCGGCAATGCAGTTGCTGATCTGTATTACTCAGGCACTGTTAACGCCGACGGACTTGCAGGAATTGCGGAGCAGGATCGTAAAGCCGATTACCGGTATGGAATACGACGAGGCTGTAAAACCATTTGCCGACTGGTTTGTGTTAGATCATCCGCAACAACCATTCATGCAGGTTCTCGGGGTTAAGGCCAAATTCATAACACCAATGGACAAGCTGTTCGCAGGGCTAACAGGTTCTGAAAATTGCTGCTTTATGAATGAGCAAAATTTGGCTGCTAATCTTTGTGGTGGATGTAGTGCAATTGCCTTATTCAACCAAGCTTCGTGCTCACCGAGTTTTGGAGGTGGGCGCGATGGCGGTTTCAAGAATGGTTTACGTGGCGGATCTCCTGTTACGACACTGATACAAGGACCGCACCTACGCCAAACCGTATGGGCAAATGTTCTGAACAAGAAAAAACTGGAACAGAGTATCCCTTGGTATGGTAGCACCAAAACGCAAAAACCAATTTGGATAGATCCCATCAAGACCAAGGAAAACATTGCAGCACAACAAATCGGGTTAATAAGAGGGCTGTTTTGGCAACCAGCTCATATTGAGCTAACGCTTGGCGGAACTGCTTTCTGCTCATGTTGTGGCGAGAACGTTACTCAATCGTACAACGGTTTTTATAAAGAGCAATTTGGTTTTAATGTTGAAGGCACTTGGCCACACCCGCACTCACCCAGGATATTGACCTCCAACAATGGTGTGCTAGAAGAAAAATTTCTGTCATTTAGAGCATCAGTTCCTGCGTGGACTCAATTAAGTCGCTACATCGTACAGCAACAAATAGATGCTTCAAACACTCAGGGTCAAGAGCCAGCATCAGTTGTGCTTCAGGCTAAAGAATTATTTGGCCCCCAGTCCGCTAACCTTCATCTCCATGTAGGCGGCTATCGAACTAATAAGGCAACCGTTTTAGAACGTTGCCATAATGTATTTTCTCTCAAGAATGGTTGGGATAGTAACCCGTTAGCTATACGCCAATTTATCTCCGATGCATTGGGGTATCGAGACGCGTTGTACAGATCTCTGTATCTATTTGTCCACGGAATTAAGGCGGGCGAGAATGGCGGTGTTGAACTGAAAGGTGCACTTAGAGGAAAGGACAAGGAAAAAGACAGACTTAAGATCTATTTCCGTGACTGCGATAGTTCTACGCCAAAGGACAAGAAGTGTAGGTTGTATCTGCAAGCAGAGGGTGTGTTTTTTCGCCGCACCGAACCGACTATTGAGAAAACCCTGGCGCGCATCGATTTCGGCGACCCCGCTCCGCAGCTTGCGCGGATGAGGGCGGGACTGAAGGAAATAACTCACGACCTTTTCAATGAAGCGGTGCAGCCATACCTCAATGATCCGGAACTGATCCGGACCCTGGCGGTTGCCAGGAGAACGCTGCACAAGCATCTGAAAAACATGGAACCACAACAGGATAAAGGAGGGAATGATGGAACAGCGGAAACTCCCTGATTTTATGGCGCTCTACAATGCCTGGGAACAGTTGGCGAACGGCCCGAAAGCCGAACTCAGGCGGGTTGCACGACCGGATGAATTGCTTGAAGTCCCGGCCTTTTTCAGGCTCTACAGCGGCATGGCGCATACCGAATGGGAAAAACTGGCCTACCAGCGACTCATTTTCTGCCTGCCGTACATCAAGCACATCGTGGATAACACCGGACTAGGCAAGGCACTCGCCCGAGATGGCAAAGTCAGTGAAAAACGCCTGTTTCAGGTTATCCGTTCCGACTCTCCCAACGACATGATCCAACTGCGCCGGATTGTGCAGATGGCCGAACTCTCCGTAAGCTGGCCCATTGCGGCAAAGACGCTCTGGTACTGGAACGACAGGAGCAAGCGTGACATGTTGGAAGACTACTTCATCAACCTGCCGAAATAATCAAATCTGTTCACTCGAAAGGAATATGCCATGAACAAAAATTTCATCAATTTTCATATCCTCATTTCCCACAGCCCTTCATGTCTCAATCGCGATGACATGAACATGCAGAAATCAGCCATTTTCGGCGGTAAGCGCCGGGTTCGCGTTTCCAGCCAGAGCCTAAAGCGCACCATGCGCACAAGTCCTTATTACGCCAAACATCTTGGCGAGGCAACCATACGGACAAAGCGCCTCTCCGACTTGAAGGGATTTCTTGTTCAGCGTCTGCAAGATCAATTTGATGATGCGCTGATTGCCAAAACCTTGACATTGCTAGCCGGAAAGGAGTTTAACGCCGAAGTTGCGGTTGAAGGCGATGCCGTTGCACCCTGGGCCGTGGAAGAGATTGCCTGGTTTTGTGAACAGGTTAAGAAGGCAAGTGAGCAGAAACTGGATGACAAGGCGCTTGGCAAACGACTTAAGGAGCAAGTCGTGGCAATGCGCCAAGCTCTGGCTGGTGGTCTGGATATTGCTCTTTCCGGACGCATGGCAACCTCCGGCCTTTTGAGTGAATTGGGGAAAGTGGATGGCGCTCTAGCCGTGGCGCATGTCATCACAACTCATACCGTGGATGCGGATATCGACTGGTTTACTGCCGTGGATGATCTTCAGGAACTGGGGTCCGGTCATCTGGATACGCAGGAATTTTCCAGTGGCGTTTTTTACCGGTATGCGAGCCTCAATCTTGCCCAACTTCAGACAAATCTCGGCAATGCCCCGCGTGAGAAGGCGCTGGAAGTTGCATCTCATGTCCTGCACCTGATGGCGACCGTGGTGCCTTCCGCCAAGCAGCAAAGCTTTGCCGCCCACAATCTGGCCGATCTGGCGATGGTTTCGTTTTCCGATATCCCGGTATCTCTGGCAAATGCCTTTGAAGAGCCGGTCAAGGCTGCTCCAGGGTTCATTAAGCCATCCATCAAGGCGCTGCACGACTATTGGCACGCCGTTCACACCGGTTATGGGCTGGACGAACGGTGCGCGCAATTCGCCCTTACCTCTCCCGCGCCGGATGGAGTGAAACAAGCAACAACTCTCGAGGAACTGAAGTCATGGGTGCTTGCCAACGGAGAGGGGTAAGCCATGGGTGACTTTCTCATTTTGAAGCTGCAAGGCCCCATGCAGACCTGGGGTGAGCATACCTTCGAGGGGCTGCGGCCATCGGCCAATTTCCCCACGCGAAGCGGTATCCTTGGATTGCTGGGGGCATGCCTCGGCATCGCCCGCAACGAGAGGAATCTCTTGAGAGCCCTGGCTGACGGCGTCGGCATGGCTGTGCGGGTCGATACCCGGCAAGCAACCCGTCAGGGCGGATTAGCGCGAGCTCTACGGATGGTGAAGATGACCGACTACCACACCGTCAAGGATGCGCGGGAGGATTATGCGGGACTCAAGAGCCACGATACCATTCAGACCTGGCGCGAATACTTGTACGACGCCGAATTCACCGTGGCGCTCTGGTGCCGGCCGAACTCCGTTGTCAGTCTCGATGAACTGGAAAAGGCGGTAAAAAAGCCGTTCTTCACGCCGTATTTGGGACGACGCAGTTGCCCACTCGGCCGACCGCTGTTTCATTCCCGTGTCCTGGCTTTAAGCGAGTTGGAGGCTTTGAAGGAAGTTGCGCCACGGGGTGGTACGGTCTACAGCGAAGAAAAGGCCGAGGTTCGCATGAAGCGGGTTCGGGATGTTCCGCTCGTCAATCAGCCGCGCCAGTTTGCCGGACGCAACCTGTATGTCCACGGAGGTGAGCATGTACCTGAGTAAGATCGTGATCAGCGCTACTGCCTGCAGTAATCCGTATGAGATACATCGGGTGTTATGGAAACTGTTCCCGGAGGATGCGGATGCTAATCGCGACTTTCTTTTTCGCGTCGAGCAGGCGGAACGAACGTATGCGGAGGTTCTGATGCAGTCCGTTCAGGAACCGGAAATATCCACGCCGGTCGCGCAAATCAAGGCTCTCCGGGAATATTCACCGGTACTGAAGTCTGGGCAACAATTGCGTTTTTTGTTAGTTGCCAACCCGGTAAAGATGATCAACGATGAAAACGGCAGGAAAAATGCCGCCGGTGAACCGAAGAAGTGCCGCGTGCCGCTTATACGCGAGGAGGATCAACGGGCCTGGATCGAGCGGAAATTACGGGGCGCGGCTTCATTGGAATCACTGGTTATTGACCCTGTGTTTCCACTCCGTTTCAGGAAGAGCAGGGAAGATCGCGCTGGAAAAATACAACCCGTTAGTTTCCAGGGAGTGTTTTTCGTCGAAAAGCCGGATGAATTGATGGCATTGATCCACACCGGCATCGGCCCAGCAAAAGCTTTCGGTTGTGGCCTGTTGTCGCTGGCACGGGCTTGAAATCTCTTACGAAATTTAAGATGGTCGTCTTGTTTTTAGCCCGTGTTGACTGGTAAAAAAGGATGGTGGCTTTTTAATGTATAAAATTACTCAATTATTTTGAGGGAGTAGAAGAAGTCTGTTCCCCGCACACGCGGGGATGAACCG
>CAZIUE010000018.1:56151-75444 GCA_964542535.1 uncultured Pelobacter sp.
TCTGTTCCCCGCACACGCGGGGATGAACCGGCGCGACAGGCGGAGATCCGCGCCAGGAAACGCTGTTCCCCGCACACGCGGGGATGAACCGGAGGGTGGCGCACGTTGGTTTTTCGAGGTGAGCTGTTCCCCGCACACGCGGGGATGAACCGTCTATCGATCCCCGTGAGACGTTCGAGTGTCCCTGTTCCCCGCACACGCGGGGATGAACCGGTAGCATGCACCAACATCAAAATTGGCGCATCCTGTTCCCCGCACACGCGGGGATGAACCGCGCCGGTCGCGCAAAAATGTCGCCATCACGGACTGTTCCCCGCACACGCGGGGATGAACCGTTTGGTGGGCCGCATGGCTCACCACCACCGAACTGTTCCCCGCACACGCGGGGATGAACCGATCAGCGTGTCCCCTGATCAGCTCGACATGGTCTGTTCCCCGCACACGCGGGGATGAACCGGGCCTGATTCGTGGGGTCGGCGTTGGCGGCGGCTGTTCCCCGCACACGCGGGGATGAACCGTCAAGGCGTACAATCAAACTGGGCTCGCGACCCTGTTCCCCGCACACGCGGGGATGAACCGGCCAGCACCCTCAGTGTATGAGCCATCGTCCTCTGTTCCCCGCACACGCGGGGATGAACCGGGACACCGGGAAGCGGCAAGAGTGCGACCGCCCTGTTCCCCGCACACGCGGGGATGAACCGGCTACAACCTATTGATTGACCTCCTACAGGGTCTGTTCCCCGCACACGCGGGGATGAACCGGCTTGGTTCCTCGATAACTTTTTACACTCCTCCTGTTCCCCGCACACGCGGGGATGAACCGAGTCGAGGCGAAATGATGCTGGCCCCAGTCCACTGTTCCCCGCACACGCGGGGATGAACCGCCACCAAGATCGCCAACGTGGTGATTGCCCTGCTGTTCCCCGCACACGCGGGGATGAACCGGCAGGAAACGATAGACGGAGGAATCACGCCATCTGTTCCCCGCACACGCGGGGATGAACCGCCATATCGTTTGACTCAACAAGCCCCCGCACGCTGTTCCCCGCACACGCGGGGATGAACCGACGATAGGGGCCGGGATGTGCTCGCGGTAGGTCTGTTCCCCGCACACGCGGGGATGAACCGCTGGACGTTAACGGGCGTCTGCCGGCGACATTCTGTTCCCCGCACACGCGGGGATGAACCGAGCGGATCGGCTACCGTGGGCAAAGCACAAGCCTGTTCCCCGCACACGCGGGGATGAACCGCTGCTCTTGTCCGGCTTCACAGCCACCCCGGACTGTTCCCCGCACACGCGGGGATGAACCGGTTTCTGTCGTTCGGTACCCTGTTTCGTAGGCCTGTTCCCCGCACACGCGGGGATGAACCGCTGACCGACGAGGAGCGCCAAGAGCGGCTTGACTGTTCCCCGCACACGCGGGGATGAACCGTACGGATGCATTGCGCTCGCCTGGTGGAACGACTGTTCCCCGCACACGCGGGGATGAACCGCTGAACTGCGAGCCCCTTGACCCGCAGCTGGTCTGTTCCCCGCACACGCGGGGATGAACCGAACTGGAAGCCATGCCGGTTTCTAACCTCCAGCTGTTCCCCGCACACGCGGGGATGAACCGAAGGAGATACGGCATTTAGGCCACCGGGACGCCTGTTCCCCGCACACGCGGGGATGAACCGGCCGCTGAACAGGAATTGAAGCATGGTCTCGACTGTTCCCCGCACACGCGGGGATGAACCGGTGAGTGACCTGCGGCCGGTCATGCGCGAGATCTGTTCCCCGCACACGCGGGGATGAACCGGCAATGGAGAGTGAAACCGGCTACTATTCTAACTGTTCCCCGCACACGCGGGGATTAACCGGATGGATCAGCATCCAAGGGGGCATGGCAGGGCTGTTCCCCGCACACGCGGGGATGAACCATGGGGGCTTGATAACGGGATGACCTGGTAGGGGTGGCACCATGTGGCCACCTCCTTTACGTGCCCCTCTCCCCACGGAACAATATCCGGACATCCACATGGGGGTGCACCGACTTTCATGTATTCGGAGACGCGAATATGACCGGACCGATTCTTCCTCCTTTGAAACCACTCCCCATCAAGGACCGCATTTCAGTGGTCTACGTGGAGCGGGGTAACCTGGACGTGCTGGATGGCGCGTTCGTTGTGGTGGATGCCACCGGCGTCCGAACCCATATCCCCATCGGCGCCGTGGCCTGCCTGATGCTGGAACCGGGAGCGCGGGTTTCCCATGCGGCGGTGGTTCTTGCCGCGCGGGTGGGCTGCCTGCTGGTCTGGATCGGCGAGGCGGGAGTGCGCCTGTACGCCGCCGGCCAGCCAGGAGGAGCGCGTTCCGACCGGCTCCTGTACCAGGCGAAACTTGCCCTGGATGATACGGCCCGGCTCAAGGTGGTGCGCAAGATGTACGCGCTCCGCTTCGGGGAGGAACCGCCCGAGCGGCGCAGTGTGGAGCAGTTGCGCGGTATCGAGGGGGTGCGGGTACGCAAAATGTATGAACTGCTGGCCCGCCAGTACGGGGTGGAATGGAAGAGCCGCAACTACGACCATACGCAGTGGGAGAGCGGCGACCTGCCCAACCGCTGTCTCTCCTCGGCGACCGCCTGCATCTACGGCATCTGCGAGGCGGCAATCCTGGCGGCGGGCTATGCCCCGGCCGTGGGGTTCATCCACACCGGCAAGCCGCAGTCGTTTGTCTACGATATCGCCGATATCTTCAAGTTCGAGACAGTGGTGCCGGTGGCGTTCCGTGTCGCGGCAAAGAAGCCGCGTGATCCGGAGCGGGAGGTGCGACTGGCATGCCGTGATTCCTTCCGCCAGACCAAGCTGCTGCAGCGGATCATTCCCACCATCGAGCAGGTGCTTGCGGCCGGTGGGGTGGAACGCCCCCGTCCCCACGAAGAGGCGGTTGACATGGCGATTCCGAACAAGGAGGGGCTTGGCGATGCTGGTCATCGTAACTGAAAACGTGCCGCCGCGTCTGCGGGGACGTCTTGGCCTGTGGCTGGTGGAGGTGCGGGCCGGAGTCTATGTGGGCAAGGTTTCCCGCCGGGTACGGGAGATGATACGGGATAACCTGGAGCAGGGGGTTGAGGAGGGAAACGTGGTCATGGTCTGGAGCAGCAACACCGAGTCTGGTTTCGATGTTCTGACCCTGGGCACAAACCGGAGGATTCCGGTTGAGATGGACGGCATCAAGTTGGTATCGTTTCTGCCCGAGGGTGCCCCTACGGGGGATGGATCGTGAATGTCCATCCTCGCCTTCGGGTGTCTGCCGGCCGGAAAAAAACCTCGCCGGGCTGAGGGATGATTTTCGGGGATTTGTGCCGCAGGTTCAACGGGATGTGTCCCGATTCGTGACCGAGTTGTCACGTGACCACCGTATTTAGTGCTTGACAGGAGTTGTTCACACAAAATGTGGATAACTTTTTAACAACTCCGTGACGAGGTGTGGATAACCTGTTTGGCGGGTATCCATCTAGCCGTAATACAGTCCCTTTTGTTTTCCCTCCATCGGATTGCACAATATTTGCACACCGGCTCCGGCCGTCATCCCGCGATGCCGGCCATGATGCCCGCGCCGCTGGGAAGCTCCAGGGGGAGCCTCCTGATGTCCCGTACCCCTGCCTCGGCCATCATCCCGGCCAGCTCGGCCTGGGAGTAGGATTGCCCCTCGGGGGTGTTGACCAGCATGTTGAGGGAGAAGAGGGCCGGGAAGAGGGGGGCGGCGCGGTTGTCGTCCAGGATGAACTCCTGTACCAGCACCAGCCCGCCGGGGAGGAGCGCCCGGACCCCCTTGTCGATGATGCGGGCCGCAACGGCGGGACCCTCGCCGTGCAGGAGCTGGGAGACCCAGAGTACGTCGAAGCCGCCGTCGATGGGGTCGCGGGTGATGTCCCCGGCAACGAAGGAGACGCGTTCCCCCAGGCCAGCCTCCGCCACGCTCCGTTCTGCCACCGGCCGGGTGGAGGGGAGGTCGAGGATCACCGCCTGAAGCCGGGGGTTGTGGCGGCAGAAGTGGATGGCGTAGGTGCCCGGCCCGCCCCCCAGGTCCAGGAGCCGCTTCCTGGCGGACAGGTCGATGGCCGGCACGATCAGCGGGGCTGCCTGGGTGGCCATGTTCCGCATTCCCATCAGGAAGCTCTCCCGGATGCCGTCGTCCCGGTTGCGGGAGGGGCCGGACCAGGTGGGGGTGCCGTTTCTGACCGCCTGGTCCAGCCTGCTCCACCCCTCCATCAGATGGTGGTGGTGCAGGATGATGTGTCCCAGGTAGGCTTCCGACGCTGTGGAGAGGTATTCGGAGCTGAACGGGGTGGTCGCGTAGCTGTCCCCCTTTTTTTCCAAAAGCTCCAGGCTGGTCAGGGCGTCCAGCAGCATGGCCGTGCCGCGCCGGTCGCAGCCGGTGGCGCGGCTCAGTTCCCCGGCCGTGGCGGGCCCCTCGGCGAGGCGGGTGAACAGGTCAAGCTTGACGCCGGCGTGCAGGGCGCAGCTGCTCCAGTAGCTTCCCGACAGTTTCAGCAGTTCCGCTGGGGTCATGAGTTTCCTCCCGGATGGTTTCCGATTGTTCGTAGAGATGATACCATCCTTCGCGCTCCTGTCGATGGCGCGCCATCTCCCGTTTCCGCGAGACCCGATGAGGACCAGGGAACGGGGAACGGGGTGAGGGGTGAGGAGATGTAAGTGCGCGACAAATGGGGGGATCGGCTCCGGTAACGGCCGTGGCGATCCCCTTTTCCTCTTTACATTCAGGCGTCAATTATTTATTGTGCACCATTGCACTTTCGAGCACACCAGAGCATATCCAAGGAATTCATGGACATCAGCAGACTGCGGAATTTTTCCATCATCGCCCATATTGATCACGGCAAATCCACCCTGGCGGACCGGCTGCTGGAGTATACCGGCGCCCTGTCCCAGCGGGAGATGCAGAACCAGTTCCTGGACAAGATGGACCTGGAGCGGGAGCGGGGCATCACCATCAAGGCCCAGACCGTGCGGCTTACCTACCGCGCCGACGACGGCAACGACTATGTCCTCAACCTGATCGACACCCCCGGTCACGTGGACTTCAGCTACGAGGTCTCCCGTTCCCTGGCCGCCTGCGAGGGGGGACTGCTGGTGGTGGATGCTTCCCAGGGGGTGGAGGCCCAGACCCTGGCCAACGTCTACCTGGCCCTGGACAACAACCTGGAGGTCTTCCCGGTCCTGAACAAGATCGACCTGCCGGCGGCGGACCCGGAGCGGGTGATCCAGGAGATCGAGGAGATCATCGGCATCGATGCCCACGACGCCGTTCTGGCCAGCGCCAAGGAGGGGATCGGCACCCACGAGATCCTGGAGGAGATCGTCAAGAAGATCCCGCCTCCCAAGGGGGATGCCGCGGCGCCTCTGCGAGCGCTTCTGTTCGACTCCTGGTACGACCAGTACCAGGGGGTGATCATCCTGGTGCGCATCTTCGACGGCACCCTGAAAAAGGGGGACCGCATCCAGCTCATGGCCACCAGGAGCTCCTTCGAGGCGCTCAAGGTGGGGGTGTTCGCCCCGACTATGGTGGAGACTCCGCAGCTCTCCGCCGGTGAGGTGGGATTCGTCATCGCCGGCATCAAGGACGTTGCCGACGCCAAGGTGGGCGATACGGTCACCTTGCAGCAGCGTCCCTGCGCCGCCCCCCTGGAAGGGTTCAAGGAGGTCAAGCCGATGGTCTTTTCCGGCCTGTACCCCATCGACACCATCCAGTACGAGCAGTTGCGTGACGCCCTGGCCAAGCTCAAGCTGAACGACTCCTCCTTCTCCTATGATCCGGAGACCTCCCTGGCCCTGGGCTTCGGCTTCCGCTGCGGCTTCCTGGGCCTGTTGCACATGGAGATCATCCAGGAACGGCTGGAGCGGGAGTTCGGCCTGGACCTGATCACCACCGCCCCCACGGTCGTCTACCGGGTGCACCGGGTCACCGGCGAGGTGCAGAGCATCGAGAGCGCCAACCAGATGCCCGAGCAGCAGCACGTGGCGTTCATGGAGGAACCGTTTATCCTGGCCAACATCCATGTGCCCAACGAGTTCGTGGGGGGGGTGCTGGCCCTGTGCGAGGACAAGCGCGGCGTGCAGCGGGAAATCAGGTACCTGACCCAGAACCGGGTCATGATCGTCTACGAACTGCCGTTGAACGAGATCGTGCTTGATTTCTACGACCGGCTGAAGTCCATCACCCGGGGGTATGCTTCCCTGGACTACGAGCATCTGGATTACCGCCAGAGCGAACTGGTGCGCATGAACATCATGATCAACGGTGAGGTGGTGGATGCCCTGTCGCTCATCCTGCACCGGGAAAAGGCTTACTACCGCGGCCGGGAGCTGGTCTCCAAGATGAAGGAGCTGATCCCGCGCCAGATGTTCGAGGTGGCCATCCAGGCCGCCATCGGCACCAAGATCATCGCCCGGGAGACGGTCAAGGCCATGCGCAAGGACGTGCTGGCCAAGTGCTATGGCGGCGATATCACCCGCAAGCGCAAGCTCCTGGAGAAGCAGAAGGAAGGCAAGAAGAGGATGAAGAACGTGGGCAACGTCGAACTGCCACAGGACGCTTTCCTGGCGATACTGAAGGTGGAATGACGGGCCAGACCGTACCAACCTGTTGTCCGGCGGACGGCGCGACAGACGCGCCTCAGCCCAAGAGGAAGCATATGCAAGAGAAAACAGAAGCAGTCACGGGCGGAACCATGCGCGAACCCGAACCGGTCGTAAAGAAGAAGAGCCTTGTGCGCGAGTATGCCGAATCGATCATCATCGCCCTGCTCCTGGCGCTGGTGATCCGCACCTACCTGGTGCAGGCCTTCAAGATTCCCTCCGGCTCCATGGAGGACACCCTGGTCGTGGGCGACCACCTGCTGGTGAGCAAGTTCATCTACGGCACCAAAATCCCCTTCACCGACTCCCAGATCGTCAAGGTCCGTGATCCGCGCCGGGGGGACGTGATCGTGTTCGAGTACCCCGAAGACCCCAGCAAGGACTTCATCAAGCGGATCGTCGGCACCCCCGGGGACGTGGTGGAGGGGAGGGACAAGAAGGTCTACGTGAACGGCAGGCTCTATCAGAACCCCCACGAGGTGCACAAGGAGCGGGAGATCGTTCCCAGGGAGATGAACCCCCGGGACAGCTTCGGCCCGGTGACCGTGCCTGCCAACTCCTACTTCGTCATGGGTGATAACCGTGACCGCTCCTATGACAGCCGCTTCTGGGGCTTCGTCAGCCGCGACAAGATCAAGGGGCTGGCCTTCATCAAGTACTGGTCCTGGGATAGCGAGAAGTTCCGGCCGCGGCTGGGCAGCGTCGGCAAACTGATCGACTGAGCGCGGCCGGCCCGCGGCACACGCTTCCGAGCCGGGAGAGCCGCCACGGCTGTTCCGTTAGTGCCTGCATCCTGAGACATGCGGTTATTCACGCGAAGCCGCGAAGTTCGCGAAGAACAACAGATGATGCGCAACGGTTGAATCACCTGTGCGGTGAGCGCCATTGCCTGACATCTGTTTCATTTCTTTGCGTCTTCTCGTCGTTGCGTGAGATGGATTGCCGTTTTTAGATATCATTTTAATTTAATTTCGCGAATGGAGAAGCTGATGGAAACTCTGGGGAACTGGAAACGGACACAGTACTGCGGCGAACTGACCGGCCGGCATATCGGTCAGGAAGTGATTCTGATGGGATGGGCCCTGCGCCGCCGCGACCATGGCGGGCTGATCTTCATCGACCTGCGCGACCGCGAGGGGATCGCCCAGATCGTCTTCGACCCCGAGGTCAACGCCCAGGCCCATGCCATCGCCGAAGGGGTGCGCAGCGAGTATGTCCTGGCCATCAGGGGAGAGGTCATTCCCCGGCCGGAAGGGACCGTCAACCCCGGCATGAAGACCGGCGAGGTGGAGATCCGGGTCAGCGAGTGCAAGCTGCTCAGCCGCTCCAAGGCGCTCCCCTTCATGCTGGACGAGTTCAGCGAGGTGAACGAGAACCTCCGCCTGAAATACCGCTACCTGGACCTGCGTCGGCCCCAGCTCCAGCAGAACCTGATCCTGCGTTCACGGGTGTCCCAGTTGACCCGCACCTATCTGACGGACAACGGTTTTCTGGAAATGGAGACCCCCTTCCTGACCAAGTCCAGCCCCGAGGGGGCCCGGGACTTCCTGGTGCCGTCGCGCATCAACCAGGGGAACTTCTACGCCCTGCCCCAGTCCCCCCAGATCTTCAAGCAGATCCTGATGATCTCCGGTTTCGACCGCTATTTCCAGGTGGTGCGCTGCTTCCGGGACGAGGACCTGCGCGCCGACCGCCAGCCGGAGTTCACCCAGATCGACTGCGAGATGTCCTTCATTGACCGGGAGGATATCATTGCCGTGATGGAGGGGCTGATCGCCACCCTGTTCAAAGAGGCCAAGGGAGTGGATGTCCAGCTCCCCATCCAGCACATCACCTATGACGAGGCAATCCGCCGCTTCGGCGTGGACAACCCGGATCTCCGCTTCGGCATGGAGCTCTGCCAGTTGACCGACATCGTCAAAGGGTCCGGGTTCAAGGTCTTTGCCGATACCGCCGCCAAGGGGGGGATCGTCAAGGGGCTCAACGCCAAGGGGTGCGCCCGCTTCTCCCGCAAGGAGATCGACGACCTGACCGAGTTCGTCAGGATCTACGGCGCCAAGGGGCTGGCTTACGTCAAGATCGAGAACAACGAGTGGCGCTCTCCCATCGCCAAGTTCTTCACCCCTGAGGAGATCGATGCCATGAACCAGGCCTTCGGCGCCGAGGAGGGGGACCTGCTTTTCTTCGTGGCCGACAAGCCCAAGGTGGTCAACGACTCCCTGGGCAAGCTGCGCAACCACCTGGCCTCCCTGCTCAAGCTGACCTCGCCCGACGACTACCGCTTCGTCTGGGTGACCGAGTTCCCGCTCCTGGAGTGGGACGAGGAGGAGAAACGGTGGGCCGCCGTGCACCATCCGTTCACCGCCCCCATGGACGAGGACCTGCCGCTTCTGGAGAGCGATCCGGGACGCTGCCGCGCCAAGGCTTATGACCTGGTGCTGAACGGCAACGAGATCGGCGGCGGCTCCATCAGGATTCACCAGGAGCAGGTCCAGTCGCGCATGTTCGAGCTCCTGGGCATGTCCGAAGAGACGGCCCGCTCCAAGTTCGGCTACCTGCTGGATGCCCTGGAGTACGGCACTCCTCCCCACGGCGGCATCGCCTTCGGCCTGGACCGCCTGATCATGCTCATGACCGGCAGCGACTCCATCCGCGACGTGATCGCCTTCCCCAAGACCCAGAAAGGTGCCTGCCTGATGTCCGAGGCCCCTTCTCCGGTGGATATCAGGCAGTTGCGCGAACTGGGAATCAGGCTGGCTGAAAAGCAGCTCTAGCCGCGTTCCATGAGCCGCCGGCCCCTCGCCATAGCGATCCTCTGCTGCTCACTGCTGGGGGGGTGCGCGACCGGTGCCCCCACCTGGCGCAGCCAGGCCGCCTCCCTGGTGAGCGATCTAGACCGGCAGGAGGCCCGGCGGTTGATGCCCCATGAGTACCGGAGCCTGCTGGAGACCTTCGAGCATGGTGAGGCGGTCTTCTATGTGCGCCGGAAGAAGTCCCTGGCCGATCCTTATTACCTGCTGGTGCTGCAGAAGGGGAGCGTGCTGCGGGAAAACCTGCGCCTGCTCAAGGAGCGGATGCTGGCCGAGGAGCGCCGGCGGGCCGCCGAGGAGGCTGCCCGCCGGGAAGAGGAGCGCCTGGCGCGGGAGGCTGCCGAGGCGGTGGAGCGTCAGCGCCGTCAGGAACTGCTCAAGGCGGCCGCGGAGGCGCGCGCCGCCCAGGCGGCCCAGGCCGCCCGGCCTACTCCCCTGCCGCGGGAGCGGGAACTGCCACCCCAGCCTTCATCCTACACCGTGCGTCGCGCCGAGACGCTCCCCCAGATCGCCGCCCGTCCCGAGATCTACGGCGATGCTTCTCTCTGGCCCCTGATTTACCGCGCCAACCGCGACCAGATCCGCGATCCCAAGCGTCTCTGGCCCGGCCAGGCCCTGCGCATTCCCCGTCGCTTCTCCCGCGACGAGGCCCTGGAAGCCAAACGCTTCTCCGCCAAGCACTGATTCCCCGTTCCCCATTCCCCATTCCCCATTCCCTGGTCCCTGGTCCCTGATATGTCTTTAACTATCCGGATTTATTGCTTAAAAAAGACTTTTTCCAAAATTGTCCCGATTTGGGGTCAACTGTGTAAAAAACAAACACAAGCGGGTAATTCTATTCTTGATCTCTCCGTGGTCTTGGTTTATAGTGACGGTCGATTTTACTAACTCCAGGAGGAAACAGTATGTCGCGTAAAAAGATTGCACTTATCGGTGGTGGACAAATCGGCGGCGTTCTTGCTCAGCTCTGCGCTCTGCGTGAGCTCGGCGATGTCGTTCTTTTTGACGTTGTTGAAGGCCTTCCCCAGGGCAAGACCCTGGATATCTCCGAAGCCGCTCCGGTGGACAATTTCGACGTCTGCCTGAAAGGGGCCAATGCCTATGAGGACATCGCCGGCGCCAACGTGGTCATCATCACCGCCGGTCTGCCCCGCAAGCCGGGCATGAGCCGCGACGACCTGATCGCCACCAACTCCAAGATCATGCAGTCCGTTGCCGAGGGCATCAAGAAACATGCCCCCGAAGCGTTCATTATCTGTATCTCCAATCCGCTGGACGCCATGGTTACCCTCTGTCAGAGAGTTACCGGTTTCCCCAAAAACCGCGTCATGGGTATGGCCGGCGTGCTGGACTCCGCCCGTTTCGCCGCCTTCATCGCCTGGGAACTGGGTGTTTCCGTGAAGGATGTTACCGCCATGGTTATGGGCGGCCACGGCGACGACATGGTTCCCCTGGTCCGTTACGCCAACGTATTCGGTATTCCGGTCATGGCCCTGCTTGAAAAGAAATACGGCAGCGCCGCCAAGGCCAAGGAAGTCATGGACGCCATGGTGAAGCGCACCGCCGGCGCGGGCGGCGAAGTGGTCGGCCTGCTCAAGACCGGTTCCGCTTTCTATTCCCCGGCTTCATCGGCCATCTGCATGGCTGAAGCCATCCTGCGCGACCAGAAGCGCGTCCTGCCGGTATGCGCCCTGCTGGAAGGCGAGTACGGCGTGAACGGCTACTACGTGGGCGTTCCCTGTATCCTCGGAGCGGGCGGCGTCGAGAAGATCGTTGAAATAGATCTGGATGAGACCGAGCAGGCCCTGTTCAACAGCTCCGTTTCCCACGTCAAGGAACTGGTTGACAGCCTGAAGTAACAACCCGTTCGTATCAGGCGCCGCGGTGCGGGGCGATGCCCCCCGCCGCGGCGCGTTTCCCGATGAATTCAGCTACAACACAACGACCGCCCCCCGTACCATTCACGCACGGATTCAGAAACCTCGGTAATACAGACTGCTTGTGAGGGAGGATGCAGTGCCCTCCCCCGGACAGTGAACCTGTGTCCAACAAACGAGTACCGGCAAGTGGAGCAGCCCAGATGGAGAACGTACCGCCCAGAATCGAGATTAACCAGGCCTACTGCAAAGGGTGCCATATCTGCGTCGAATTCTGCCCCACCAAGGTGCTGGAGATGAGAGGGGTCGTGGCTGCGGTCAAGAAACCCGAGGCCTGCATCGCCTGCATGCAGTGCGAGCTGCGCTGCCCCGACTTTGCCATCAGGGTCATCGTCGATGCCAACAAGGGGAGGAACTGAAACGGTGGCGAAACGAGTCGCATTTCTTCAGGGCAATGAAGCCGCCGCCTTTGGCGCGCTCTATGCCGGTTGCAGCTTCTTTGCCGGCTACCCCATCACCCCCGCCACCGAGGTCTCCGAGGTTCTCTCCGTCGAGCTCCCGAAGGTCGGCGGCAAGTTCATCCAGATGGAAGACGAGATCGGTGCCATGGCCGCCTGCCTGGGGGCCTCGCTGACCGGCTCCAAGGTGCTGACTGCCACCTCCGGCCCCGGCCTCTCCCTGAAACAGGAGCTGATCGGCTACGGCTGTATCGCCGAGATCCCCTGCGTGATCATCAACGTCATGCGCGGCGGCCCCTCCACCGGCATGCCCACGGGCCCGAGCCAGGCCGATATCATGGCCGCCCGGTGGGGCACCCACGGCGACCATCCCGCCATCTGCCTGGTACCCGCCTCGGTGCAGGAACTGTTCGAGGAAACCGTGCGCGCCTTCAACCTGGCGGAGACGTACCGCACGCCGGTGATCGTGCTGCCGGACGAGATCATCGCCCACATGCGCGAGCGCATCGTCATCCCCGAACAGGGGGAGCTGGAGGTGATCGACCGCACCCCCCCCGGCGTCCCGCCCGAGGCCTACAAGCCCTACGACACCAGTTTCGGCGACGTGCCGCCCCTGGCGGCCTTTGGCTCCGGCTACCGTTTTCACGTGACCGGCCTCAACAAGATGGCGGATGGTTTTCCCACCACCAAGGCCTCCCTGGTGCAGGCCGAGGAGGAGCGCCAGATGCGCAAGGTCAACGCCAACCTGGACCACATCCTGCTCAACGAGGAGTACCTGCTGGAGGACGCCGACATCGCCGTGGTGGCCTTCGGCTCAACCTCCCGGTCGGTGCGCTACGCCGTCAATGTTGCCCGCGAGCAGGGGATCAGGGCCGGCATGTTCCGCATCAGGACTCTCTGGCCCTTTCCCGACCGTCAGGTCGGCGAACTGGCCGGCAGGGTCAAGGCCATCATTACTCCGGAGATGAATCTGGGCATGTGTACCCTTGAAGTGCGGCGCTGCGTGGAGGGGAAGGTGCCGGTGCAGGGGATCTTCCGTGTGGACGGCGAGCCGATCAATCCGGACCAGATTCTCGACAGCCTCAAAAAGGTTCTCTAAGCCATGGCATTCGATTACGAAACCTATCTCCGCCCCGAAAAACTCCCCCATATCTGGTGCCCCGGCTGTGGCCACGGCATCGTCATGAAGGGGCTGATCCGCGCCATGGATGCGCTGGGCCTGGACAAGGACATGACCGCCATTGTCTCCGGTATCGGCTGCGCCTCGCGCCTGCCCGGCTACATGGACTGCTGCACCCTGCACACGGCCCATGGCCGCGCTCCCGCCTTTGCCACCGGCATCAAGCTGGCCAGGCCGGAGATGACCGTGATCATGGTGGCCGGTGACGGCGACATGGTCGCCATCGGCGGCAACCACTTCATCCATGCCTGCCGCCGCAACATCGACATGACCTGTGTCATCATGAACAACTATGTCTACGGCATGACCGGCGGCCAGTTTTCTCCCACCACCCCCACCGGCCAGAAAGCCTCCACCACCCCCTACGGCAACCCCGATCCGACCTTCGATATCGCCAAGCTGGCCATGGGAGCGGGGGCGACCTTCGTGGCCCGGGGCACCTCCTACCATGCCAGCCAGCTGGACGGCCTGATCTCCGAGGCCATCAGCCACAAGGGATTCTCGGTGGTGGAGGTGCTGGACGACTGTCCCACCACCTATGGCAGGCGCAACAAGTTCAGGTCGGTGATCCAGATGATGGCGCGCCACAAGGAAAACTGCGTGCCGGTCAAGGCGGCAGCGGTGATGACGCAGGAACAACTCGCGGGAAAGGTACTCACCGGGATCCTCCATCGGGAGGAGCGCCCGGAATACTGTCAGGAATACGATCGCATCATCCGGCTTGCCCAGGGCGCGGCTCACTAGCCGCCTGCTGAAGGGAGGAACACGCATGTCCAGATATGAACTCAGGTTTTCGGGGTCGGGTGGCCAGGGGTTGATCACCGCCGGTATCATCATGGCCAAGGCAGCGTCCATCTACGAGGGGAAACAGGCGGTGCAGTCCCAGAGCTACGGTCCCGAGGCCCGCGGCGGCGCCGCCAAGTCGGAGGTGATCATCTCCGGTGAATCCATCGACTATCCCAAGGTAACCCAGTGCGACGCCCTGCTGGCCCTGACCCAGAAAGCCTGCGACAGGTATGCCGCCGATATCAAGGAGGGGGGGCTGCTGCTGGTGGATTCGGACCTGGTGAAGGATCTGCCCGTCGGGAACTACCGTACCATCGCCCTCCCCATCGTCACTATCGCCCGTTCCGATGTGGGGCGCGCCATCGTGGCCAACATCGTTGCCCTGGGGGCCATGGTGGCCATCACCGGCGTGGTATCGCGGGAGAATGTGGAACGGGCGGTGCTCTCCAGTCTGCCGGAGCCGTTCCAGGAACTGAACAGGAAAGCCTTCAACAAGGGGTTTGAACGGGCACGACAGGTGTACGGCGAGACGACCCACTGAGGAGAGTTCACCCGCGACGTAACGGTTGAGGGGAGGGGAGGGCCGGTCCGGCGCTCCCCTCTCGCGTTCCGGTGTCCCGCCGGCGCGCTCAGTCCCGGGCAACCACGAAGCAGCCGGGGAAACGGCCGTCCCGCTGGCGTTCCTGATTGGCCTGGGCTGTTTTCAGTGACGAATACCTGCCCACCCATACCCGGAAGTACCTGGTTCCCGCCACCAGCCCCTCGCGCACGTCCGCCTCGGCCGCGGTTCGCCGCAGCTCCCGCGCCAACCGGTCCGCGTTGTCCCTGCTCCTGAAAGCCCCCACCTGCAGCGCGAAGACGCCGCGGTCGTAGCTGTCCGGTCCGCGGTAGCTGGTGGTGCCGTCACGCTCCACGGTGCGGTACCCCAGCGCTGTTACCGTTACCGGAGCGAGCCCCTCCTGGAGCATGCCCAGTTGTTTCGCGGCCCCTTCGGAGAGGTCGATGATGCGGTCCCCCACGAAGGGGCCCCGGTCGTTGATGCGGACCACCACCTCCCGGTCGCTGCGCCGGTGCCGCACCCGCACGTACACTCCCAGGGGGAGGGTCTTGTGGGCCGCGGTCATGGCGTTCATGTCGAACGGCTCGCCGCTGCTGGTGGGGCGGCCGTGGAAGTCGGCTCCGTAGCAGCTGGCGGTCCCCTCCTGCTGGAAGCCGTCGTGGCTGGCCAGCGGCTGGTAGCGTACCCCGTTCACGCTGTAGGGGCGCTCTCCCCTTTTGTAGGGCGGGACCGCCGTCTTTTCCCCGTACCGGGGGGCGGCGCAGGCCGCCAGCAACGCGATCAGCAGGCACCCCAGCGTGCCCGCCGGGCAGCGACGGAGCCTCTGTCCCCTGTTCATCCGCATGAATTACCTCCTTCTATCCCGCTTCGTCCAAGGGGCGGGCCGGCGGAAACCGGTCCCCCGTCTCGACCCTGACCGGCGCCGGCCGGCGAATGCGGGTTGATTTTACCTGCCCCGAACGGGTATACTCCATCCCCGACGGTCGTCCCGCTCTCAGCAGTTGCCGCGGGCCGGCTCCCGAAAACGTCCCCGGAGAAGCGATGAGCCGTGCCGTAACCGCTGAAAAACGCGATGATGATTCCCAGTTCGACAGCACCCTGCGCCCCAAATCCCTGGACGACTATATCGGCCAGGAGAAGATCAAGGGGAACCTGCGCCTGTTCATTGAGGCGGCCCGGGGCAGGGGAGAGGCGCTGGACCATGTACTGCTCTACGGCCCCCCGGGCCTGGGAAAGACGACCCTGGCCAACATAATAGCCTGCGAGATGGGTGTCAACCTCAAGTCCACCTCCGGTCCGGTGATCGAGCGCCCCGGCGATCTGGCGGCCATCCTGACCAACCTGGAACCGCACGATGTGCTGTTCATCGATGAGATCCACCGCCTCTCCCACGTGGTGGAGGAGATCCTCTACCCGGCCATGGAGGACTTCCAGCTGGACATCATCATCGGCCAGGGGCCCAGCGCGCGCTCCATCAAGCTGGATCTCCCCCGCTTCACCCTGGTGGGGGCGACCACCAGGGCCGGGCTGCTCTCCTCCCCCCTGCGCGACCGCTTCGGGGTCATCTCCCGTATGGACTTCTACACCCACGACGAGCTGGCCACCATCATCACCCGCTCCTCTCATATCCTGGGCATGGAGATCGAACCCCGCGGAGCAGCCGAACTTGCCCGCCGCAGTCGGGGTACGCCGCGCATCGCCAACCGCCTGCTGCGCAGGGTGCGCGACTTCGCCCAGGTGCGCGCCGACGGGGTCATCACCCGCCAGGTGGTGCAGGAAACCCTGTCCCTGCTGGAGATCGACGAGATGGGGTTCGACCACATGGACCGCATGATCCTCCTCACCATCATCGACAAGTTTTCCGGAGGCCCGGTGGGGCTGGACACCATCGCCGCAGCCATCAGCGAGGAGAGCGACACCATCGAGGACGTGTACGAGCCGTACATGATCCAGAACGGATTCATCAACCGCACCCCCAGGGGACGGGTGGCCACCCTGGCCGCCTACGAGCATTTCGGACGCTCCCTTCCCGCTTCCGCCCAGGCACCTCTCTTCTGACCATGCAGCAGATCCTCGAATTTCCGGTTTCCTCATCCTGCACCTTCGACAACTTCGTCGTCTGCGACGGCAACGCGGCTGCGGTGCGCTTTGCCCGGCGCGTCTGCGACGAATCCGAGGTCGAGCGCCTGCTCTACCTGCACGGTCCCCCGGGATCGGGCAAGACCCATCTGCTCCGGGCCATCGGCCGGGAGCTGGCACACGGCGACGGACCGGAAGCCCCCTACCTCTCCTGCCGGGACCTGCGTTCGGCACGGGAGCTGGTGGAGCGGTTCCAGGAAGCGCCCGGGCTGGTGGTGGACGACCTGCACCTGCTGCCCGACCGGCAGGAGCTGCGGGCGGCGCTCTGGCAGCTGTTCAACGAGTTCCACGAGGCAGGTCGCGCCGTGGCCCTGGCCGGGCTGCACCCGCCGCGCCAGCTGCCGCATCTGGACGATCACCTGGTGTCACGCCTCCTCTGGGGACTGGTGGCCCGGGTGGATGCCTCGGACGACCATTCCCGGCGCATGATCCTCAAGAAGATCGCCGACGACCGCCAGGTGAGGGTCCCCGACGATGTGGTGGAGTACATCCTGATCACCACCAGCCGCGAGGTGGGGGAGCTGATCGGGTTCTTCGAGACGATCTACCGTTATTCCCTGGCCGCCAAGCGCAGGATCACCCTCCCCCTGGCCCGCGAGGCCCGGGAGCGCCAGGCTCCGGAGGCTCCCTGACATGGGACCCTTTCACAACCGTCTCAAGACGCCGGAAGAGATTGAGCTGGAGCGGAAACAGGAAGAGCTGTCCCGGCTCCAGCGCCGGCAGGCCGGACTGGAGGAAGAGTTTGCCCGGCTGAAAGGGGAGATCCGCCGCTTCGAACAGGAGTACGAGCGGGTCCTGGGGAGTCGCATCGCCCGGCTGGAGGAGCTGGAGTGGCAGCTGAAGGGGCTCGTGGAGTCCGGCGGCTCCCGGGAAGACCGCGATTCCGGCGCTTCGGGGGAGAACGGCGCCTGTTTCCCGGGCCGCACCGACCTTCTGGACGAGGATGAACTTCCCCCTGGCGGGGAGCCGCGCAAGAGCCTGAAGAGTCTCTACCGCGAGGTGGCCAAGGCCATCCATCCCGATCTGGCCTCCGACGAGCAGGATCGTCTGCGGCGCCAGGAGCTGATGGCCATCGCCAACCAGGCCTATGCGGCGGGTGATCGTCTGGCCCTGGAAGAACTCCTCAGCGACGAAGAGCCGGAGCCGGCATCGGGGGCGGGTGTTGACGTGGCCTTCGAGCTGGTACGGGTGATCCGGCTGATCGCCCGTACCAGGCAGAATATCCATGCCCTGACGAGCCAGATCAGCGAACTGAAGGAGACCGACATCTTCGGCTTCAAGCTGCGGGTGGAGCAGTCCCGGGCGGACGGTATCGACCTGATGGCGGAGATGGCGGAACGGGTGGAACAGGACATCGCCCGGGCCGGTTACCGCCTGGCGGCGCTGCGGGGGGCGGGGGGTGTCGCTCATCCCGCGGGGGTGTCGTCCCTGACACGCCTGCTGCGCTTCCCCGTCGACCATGCCTGCGGAATGCTCTACGAGCGCAGCGCCGGTTCGGTGGACTATCGGGACTGGCAGCGCCTGGGGTCTGCCCGCGGCGTGCTGGAGGTGCTCGTGGACCGGGCGGTGCGTCTGGATGTGAAGGGGACCGGCCAGGCAGGCCTGGGGTTTCTGGATCAGCTGGAGTCCGACGACTTGCAGGCGCTGTACCTGTACGACGTGGACGACGCGGGGTTGGCCCATCTGACCCGCCTGGACGGTCTTCACGAGCTGTACCTCTCCAACACCAGAGTCAGCGACACGGGCCTGGACCTGCTGCAGGGGCTCTCCGGTCTGCGCCGCCTCTCCATCTATCACACGGCCATCAGCGACCGGGGGCTGGACAGCCTTGCCCGGCTCACGGGGCTCAAGTGGCTGACGTGCAGCGGCACCCTGATCACGCCCGAGGGGCTGGAACGTTTCCGCCGGCTGGTGCCGGGATGCAAGGCGGTCAACTTCCAGTGGCATCTGGGAAGCTGACGCGCCACCGAGGCGGCCGGTGCCGTTCCGCTTCTTCCCGCTCAGTATCTCCAGAAAAACAAGGGGTACCCCGGCTTGATCCGGGGTACCCCTTGTGCGTCTCTCCGCTGGTTTCTGGCCTGGCTGCTTCCGGGATGAGTGTTACCCGAAAGCGGGCGGTGGTCGCCGCCAGGGCCTGGTGTCTACATCCTGTGCCCGGACGGTGCCGGGGCGGACGATCCTGTCTCACCGGCGGCCGGCAGTTCCGCCTTGGTGAGTACGTTGCCGGTTACTTTGACCCGGTCACCCACCTTCAGGCCGGTGGTGGTGTCGGTCGTTATGGTGCTGATCCTGTCCTTGTCGCTGGTTGACTGCAGGGTGACTTTGTTCTGGTTGATGCTGACGATTACGGCCTCTTCGGACTGAGCCTGCTGGAGCGAGTCAGCGGAAGCCGCGGGGGGGCCGCTGGCCGGACAGGGAGCGGCGAAGCCGAGAAGTGTCGCGCAGAGCAGCATCGCCTTGGTTAGGAATCGTATTCTCATGGGTGTCCTCCTGGTTGACTGATTTTTCCGGGGCTGCTGCCGCCGGATACGGAATGGCGCGCGGAGAGCGCGGGGGCCGGGCCGTCGCCTGTGCGCCCCTGGGTATAACTGGTGACGGTTGTAGCAGATGGAAGCGGAGGGGACAATCGGTCAACAGGCTATTTCTGAACGGCGGAGGGGGTAGGACGTTGGTATGAGAACAGCGGGGGAGGGGGCCGCCGCGGGGATGGTGATCCCCGGACCGGCCCGCTGGTTTCGGACCGGAATCAGCCCGATGACTGGGACATGAGTTTGATTCCCAGGGGCACCAGCTGGGTGCGGCGGGTCATGCTGGTCTTCTTGAAGATGTTGTTGATGTGGGT
>CAZIUE010000019.1:0-71445 GCA_964542535.1 uncultured Pelobacter sp.
CTCAGTTCGGATTGGAGTCTGCAACTCGACTCCATGAAGTTGGAATCGCTAGTAATCGCGGATCAGCATGCCGCGGTGAATACGTTCCCGGGCCTTGTACACACCGCCCGTCACACCACGGGAGTCGATTGGTCCCGAAGTGCGTGAGCTAACCCGCAAGGGAGGCAGCGTCCTAAGGAATGGTCGGTGACTGGGGTGAAGTCGTAACAAGGTAGCCGTAGGGGAACCTGCGGCTGGATCACCTCCTTTCTAAGGAATGAATATTGGGTATATCCCAATCATTACCTAGGTCAACACTATCATGTTTGTCTGCTATTCGGTTTTGAGAGACCAGGGTCAGCTCTGGTTTTTTGTTCTTTTGAATTAGGTAGCGTGGTTAGCGATGACGAATGGGCTTGTAGCTCAGCTGGCTAGAGCACACGACTGATAATCGTGAGGTCGCTGGTTCGAGTCCAGCCAGGCCCACCATTGAGAATCTGGGACCAGGTACTAGTGACCTGGGACTAGTAAAGTCATGAGATTTTACTGGTCCCCAGTCCCCGATCCCCGGTCCCCATTTGGGGGTGTAGCTCAGCTGGGAGAGCACCTGCCTTGCACGCAGGGGGTCATCGGTTCGAACCCGTTCACCTCCACCAAAAAGTCTGGAACCAGGGATGAGTGGCCTGGGACCGGTAAAGCCAAAAGCTTTTACCGATCCCTAGTTCCCGAACCCCGGTCCCCGAACTTGTTCTTTGACAATTGCATAGTGGTAAAGCGTTTAGGTAGAACGTATGTAGTAGGGGCGCACGCAAGTGCGTTCATACGGGTAGATTTGATTTCAATTTTTTATGGTCAAGCTACTAAGGGCGTACGGTGGATGCCTAGGCAGAGAGAGGCGATGAAGGACGCGGTAAACTGCGAAAAGCCTCGGGGAGCCGTTAAACGGGCTTTGATCCGGGGGTGTCCGAATGGGGAAACCCGGCCAGAGTAATGTCTGGTCACTGTGTACTGAATTCATAGGTACATAGGGCGAACGCGGGGAACTGAAACATCTAAGTACCCGCAGGAGAAGAAAACAATAGTGATTCCGTAAGTAGTGGCGAGCGAACGCGGAGCAGCCCAAACCGGTATTACTTCGGTGATACCGGGGTTGTGGGGCCTCAACATGGGATTGATGAAGGGTAGCTGAGCGGTCTGGAAAGTCCGGCCATAGTGGGTGATAGCCCCGTAAGCGAAACTCTGATTCACCTTAGAGGAACCCCGAGTACCGCGGGACACGAGAAATCCCGTGGGAATCTGGGAGGACCATCTCCCAAGGCTAAATACTCCTCTCTGACCGATAGTGCACTAGTACCGTGAGGGAAAGGTGAAAAGTACTCCAATAAGGAGGGTGAAATAGAACCTGAAACCGTATGCCTACAAGCAGTGGGAGCACCATGTATATCAGGTGTGACCGCGTGCCTTTTGCATAATGAGTCAGCGAGTTACTCTTACTAGCGAGGTTAAGTTCATGGAACGGAGCCGAAGCGAAAGCGAGTCTTAACTGGGCGTCTAGTTAGTAGGAGTAGACCCGAAACCGGGTGATCTATCCATGTCCAGGGTGAAAGGAAGGTAACACTTCGTGGAGGCCCGAACCCACTGGCGTTGAAAAGCCAGGGGATGAGGTGTGGATAGGAGTGAAAGGCTAATCAAACTCGGAGATAGCTGGTTTTCCTCGAAATATATTTAGGTATAGCCTCGCGTATGCGTGACGGGGGTAGAGCACTGGATGGGCTAGGGGTCTCACCAGATTACCAAACCCAATCAAACTCCGAATACCGTTAACGAAGAGCGCGGGAGTCAGACGGCGGGTGATAAGATTCGTCGTCAAAAGGGAAAGAGCCCAGACCGTCAGCTAAGGTCCCCAAATCCATGCTAAGTGGAAAACGATGTGGAAATGCCCAGACAACCAGGAGGTTGGCTTAGAAGCAGCCACCCTTTAAAGAAAGCGTAATAGCTCACTGGTCGAGTGGGTCTGCGCGGAAAATGTAACGGGGCTAAGCATGGTACCGAAGCTACGGGTTGCTACCACAAGGTAGCAGCGGTAGAGGAACATTGTGTAAGCCTGTGAAGGTCGATCGCGAGAACGGCTGGAGGTATCACAAGAGATTATGCTGACATGAGTAGCGAAAATGCGGGTGAGAAACCCGCACACCGTAAACCCAAGGTTTCCTTCGTCAAGGTAATCTGCGAAGGGTTAGTCGGTCCCTAAGGCGAGGTCGAAAGACGTAGTTGATGGGAAACAGGTTAATATTCCTGTACCACCTATTGTTGCGATGGGGGGACGGAGAAGGGTAGGCGATCCGGGCGCTGGTTGTCCCGGTTCAAGCGAGTAGGGGGGGAGAGCAGGCAAATCCACTTTCCCGTTAACCTCGAGACGTGATGACGAGAGCGTATGCTCATAAAGTCGTTGATCCCATGCTTCCAAGAAAAGCCTCTAAGCTTCAGACAGTAGGTGACCGTACCGTAAACCAACTCAGGTGGGTGAGGAGAAAATCCTAAGGTGATTGAGAGAACACTGGTTAAGGAACTCGGCAAAATGACACCGTAACTTCGGGATAAGGTGTGCCCTCATCAGGTGTAGCGATTTGCACGTGAAGCCGAAGGGGGTCGCAGAGAAATGGCGGTAGCGACTGTTTACTAAAAACACAGGACTCTGCTAAGTCGTAAGACGATGTATAGGGTCTGACGCCTGCCCGGTGCCGGAAGGTTAAGGGGATTTGTTAGCCGCAAGGTGAAGCTTTGAACCGAAGCCCCGGTAAACGGCGGCCGTAACTATAACGGTCCTAAGGTAGCGAAATTCCTTGTCGGGTAAGTTCCGACCTGCACGAATGGCGTAACGATTTGGGCGCTGTCTTGACGAGAAGCTCAGCGAATTTGATAAACCGGTGAAGAAGCCGGTTACCCGCAACTAGACGGAAAGACCCCGTGCACCTTTACTACAGCTTGACAATGAACTTTGGGCTGGTTTGTGTAGAATAGGTGGGAGGCTGTGAAGTGGGAACGCTAGTTTCCATGGAGCCACCTTTGAAATACCACCCTGATTATTCTGAAGTTCTAACCTAGGCCCGTTATCCGGGTCGGGGACATTGTCTGGTGGGTAGTTTGACTGGGGCGGTCGCCTCCCAAAGAGTAACGGAGGCGCGCGAAGGTTCCCTCAGCCCGATTGGAAACCGGGCGTAGAGTGTAAAGGCATAAGGGAGCTTGACTGCGAGACCCACAAGTCGAGCAGGTACGAAAGTAGGTCTTAGTGATCCGGCGGTTCTGTATGGAAGGGCCGTCGCTCAACGGATAAAAGGTACTCCGGGGATAACAGGCTGATCTCCCCCAAGAGTTCACATCGACGGGGAGGTTTGGCACCTCGATGTCGGCTCATCGCATCCTGGGGCTGAAGTAGGTCCCAAGGGTTTGGCTGTTCGCCAATTAAAGCGGTACGCGAGCTGGGTTTAAAACGTCGTGAGACAGTTTGGTCCCTATCTACCGTGGGCGCAGGATACTTGAGAAGAGCTGTCCTTAGTACGAGAGGACCGGGATGGACATACCTCTGGTGTTCCAGTTGTGCCGCCAGGCGCAGTCGCTGGGTAGCCACGTATGGAAAGGATAACCGCTGAAAGCATCTAAGCGGGAAGCCTCCTTCAAGATTAGGTATCCCTGGGAGCAATCCCCTGAAGGCCCGTTGTAGACCACAACGTTGATAGGCTGGGTGTGTAAGCGCAGCAATGTGTTTAGCTTACCAGTACTAATCGGCCGTGAGGCTTGACCATAAAAATGAAATTCGGCCGGGGAAGGGCAACCTTCCCCAGGCCGAGATATACCAACAGACATACAAAACGCACACCACCATGCAATTGATGACAATCCGTGAGGAGTGAGACGTGAAGAGTAGGGTAACCCTGACTCCTCACCTCCTACCCTTCACCAAGAGTTTCTCGGTGGCTATACCGAGGGGGTCACACCCGTTCCCATCCCGAACACGGAAGTTAAGTCCCTCAGGGCCGATGATACTGCACGGGCAGCTGTGTGGGAAAGTAGGTCGCCGCCGGGAAAAATTATCAAAAGCCTCAGCATGAAAATGCTGGGGCTTTGTGCGTTTGCACGATCCATATCATACTGAACTCCCCGCGACAACGCTTAACCTGTTGGTTGAAGCGTCAGACTCGTTTCAAAAATCTCCTCAAAAACCTTTTCACTCTGCCGAAACGCCTCCAGTACACGGGGCTCGAAATGTGCGGGCAATGTCCGCCCATCTCCATTCAGCAGTATATCGCATGTTTTGGCATGACTGAATGCCGGCTTATACACGCGGCTATTACGTAGTGCGTCGTACTGGTCGGCCAGCATGACGATACGCCCCTCCATGGGAATCGCTTCGCCATTGAGGCCATACGGGTATCCTGTGCCGTCCCACCTCTCGTGGTGAGTCGCTGCTATGACAGCGCCCATTTGCAGCATAGTGTGGGATGATCCCTGGAGGATCTTTTCACCAATTACCGTATGCTGTTTAATGCAGTTGAATTCCTCAGCGGTGAGTGAGGCTGGTTTTAACAGGATAGAGTCGGGAATTCCAATTTTCCCAACGTCATGCATTGCGCTGGCTATGGATATGGTTTCCGTGAATTCTTCTGAGAGGTGCAGCCGGGCCGAGAGACACTGCGCATATTTTCCGATACGGGTGATGTGGGCTCCGGTGTCTTCGTCACGTAATTCCGCGGCTGCAGTCAGGCGCTCGATAATTTCAACGCTCATGTTGGTCAGTTTGCTGAGTGCGACATTAAGTTCTGACGTTCGCAGTTCGACTGTCTTTTCCAGTTCTCGTTTGTAGTTTTTTTCAATATTAGTCAATCTCTTGTAGGTGAGACCTTTTTCAACCGCATGGATCAGGTAGGGGGGGCGGTATGGTTTGATGATGAAATCGAACGCCCCTTTCTGAATCGCGCGCACCGCGGTATCGAGGTCTGCTTAGGCTGTCATCAGAAGAACGGGGGTTTCACGATCCAGGTAGCGGATCTTTTCCAGTAACTCTATTCCCGTCATACTCGGCATATTTATATCGGTGAGAATCAAGTCAACCGGCTCGGTTACGAATTGCCTGATAGCGTCGCGACCGCAGCTGAACGAAGTGACGGAAAATCCTGATTCGCGCAGCAGGAGGCTTACGCTTTCCAAGACGTAGCGGTCGTCGTCAACGATAAAAATGTTACCAGGTGATTCAGCGTGCATCTTGGAGAACCTCACTGAGTTTCATAAGCAGTTCCTTGGGGGGAAACGGTTTTGTAAGGATATGCCGTCTGGTGACTGCTGATGGCGACGAGTCGAGTATATCGTCTTGAGCGTTGCAGCAGAAGAGAATCTTTTCCCGGGGAACGGTATTTACGATCTCCTGGCATCCTGGTGTGCTGTCAAGAATGACCATCCGGATATTTTCCTTGTGTATACGGTAGTGCTGTGCCGCCTGCGTCGTATCTTGCGCCTCGATGACCCTGTAACCGAATTCTTCGAGCAGTGTTCTGGTTGTATGTCTGCTGCCTGCATCAGGATCGACTAAAAGGAGCTGGCACCGGTCAGACGGAATAGGAGGAGCAGCAGGCGAAGGAACGGAGCAAGGTGGTGCCGGTGGCTGCTGACCTGCCGAAAGGGCTTGCGCATCTTCTGCAAAGGGAAGGTATATACTGAAACAGCTTCCCTCGCCTGGTTTGCTGGTGCAGAGAATATGACCGTTATGTTTCTTGATAATTCCGTAGACTATGGAGAGTCCGAGGCCGGTGCCTTTACCGGTCTCTTTGGTCGTATAGAATGGTTCGAAGATTCTTTTCAGGGTTTCCTCGTCCATGCCGTGGCCGGTATCCGACATGGTCAGAAGTACGAAACGGCCGTTCCCAAACCCGTATGAAGAGGCGAAGGTGGAATCGAGCTGTACCGCTTCGGTGCTGAGGGTTACGGTACCCCCTTCGGGCATGGAATCGCGTACGTTGGTGGCAAGGTTAATCAGGACCTGCTCAATCTGCATTCTGTCGGCCATGACCGGCAGAGGGTCCTCGGACAAGTGTGTCACGAGGGTGCTGGTGTCGCCGATCAGAGTGGCAAGCAATTTCTCAACCCGTACGACAGTGTCGTTCAGATCCATGCGGACCTGGTTACTGGCCTGCTTACGACTGAATGTCAGCAATCCCTGGGTGAGCCCTGCGCCCCGCTCTGCGGCCGCGAGAATCTGTTCGGCTGTTTTGCGGCACGGGCTGTCATTTGAAAGCTTCATCAACAGTATGTTGCCATAGCCGAGTATGGCGGTCAGGATATTGTTGAAGTCATGGGCAACACCGCCTGCCAGCTGTCCGATTGCCTCCATTTTCTGGGAATGGCGCACCTGGTCTTCGAGAATTTTCAGGTCGCTGATATCTTCCTGTATGGTAATGAAATGGGTGATGGCACCATTCGTGTCCCGAACCGGAGAAATAAGCGCCCGTTCCCAGTAGAGGCGACCGTTCTTGTGACGATTCTGGAGTTCCCCCCGCCACTGCCTGCCCGAAAGTATCGTTTCCCACAGATTCTTGTACTTTGCCTCACTGGTGAGCCCTGGCGTGAGCATGCGGGTATTCTTGCCCATCAGATCGTCGGTCTCGTAACCGCAGGCACGGCTTACCTGGGGATTGGCGAATTCGATTGTTCCATTGAGGTCGGTGATCATGATTGAAACCGGGCACTGCATGACTGCCTGGGAAAGTTTACGCAGCCGTTCTTCCGCCTTGGCCCGCTGTTCCAGCTCAGCGCGGGCGGAGTCGTAGAGGCGGGCATTGTCGAGTGCCAGGGAAGCCAGTTCGGCAAATTGCCGCAACTGCTGCATCTTTCCGTCGTCGAACCGTTTGTCGGGGTCGGTATAGGAGAGTCCGATAATTCCGATGACTTCTCCTCCCGAGGTGAGCGGAACGCCGGCCGTGGCTCTGAGGGGGGCGTAGCGCGAGAGGTCAGGCCCCGAGACCCACTGGCGGAAGTCAGCGGTCGCGCAGGGCCTGTCCTGCTCCCATACATAGCCGGGGATTCCTTCGCCACGCCTGAGGATGGTCGGTTCCAGGGTCTCGAAGAACCCCAGTCGCACCCGCGCTTCCATCTCCGCTTTTTCCTCATTCAGCAGGCATATGAAGCCGTGCTCTGTTTCCATCAGCGCGGCGGCCCGGGCGATGATGGCGGAAAGCAGACCGTGGATCTCCAGGCGCCCGATCAGGCCGAGTGTCGTCTCGTGCAGCGCGCGCAGGTAGTCGTTTTGCAGGCGTAACGCTTCCTCACTGGCCTGTCGGGCGCGGTCGCTCTCCCTGATATGGCTGATGTCGCTGAAGCTGCCGCGGGTGGAGCTGTGCACGCCGTTCCGATCGCACACCGGACGGCAGGTATGGGTGACCCAGACCGTACGCCCTTGGCTGGTTACCAGTGCCAGTTCGGTCTGGAAGGGGCTGGTCATGGCGTGTCGGCGCTCCTGCCAGTGCTGCCGGAAATCCGGGTGAACGATGCGATCCAGCAGGGTGGCGTCGCGATAGAAATCCTCTGGTTCGTAACCGATCAGGTCCCGACAATGGGGAGAAACATAGCGGACTGTTTTCCGGTCGGCGGAGACCCAGTACATCATCTCAGAGGAACACTCCACCACGGTACGGTACAGTTCTTCGAACCGAGCAGCCTGTTCCCGCTGCTCGTCCAGTTGGGCCTTCAGGTCGTCGGGGGTGGGGGGCTGGTCCGGCAGGTGGTGGGAGGCTGGGGGCAGGGCAATGGTGCCGTCGACAGGTTTGCCGGAGGGGCGATCGTGATGACTGAAGCAGGAAAAAAACGGTTTCGTCATTTTCATCATCATAAAACGGATGGCGAAGAAGAGCAGCAGGATGAAGGTGGTGAGGTTTATCCACGGGAACGGGGAACGTTGTAACACTGTCATGCTTGACGATTCGCCGGTCCACGCGATGTACCACGCGGCAGAGAAGAGCGATGCGGTGGCGATACTGGCTGACAGGGAGATCATCAGGGAAACTCTGGTGCTGAATGGTGATGATGTCATGAAAAGCCCCACGGTGTCGGCTGAAAACGGGGATTAAGGTGAAATCGGGATTTCATGAAGAAAAAGTCTAGCATGTTTTTGACGTTGCACGAAAACTTTTGCACCACATTGTGATGGTGTTTCGCTCACATTTCCCTTTTCAACAGCCCAGCCATGGGCTAATATAGCCATTTTTCAAACCAGAAAGCGAAGTGGCATGGACAAACTCATCATTCAGGGCGGCACGAAACTCAGTGGCGAGGTTCAGATCAGCGGCTCCAAGAACGCAGCCCTGCCGATTCTAATCTCGACCGTTCTTGCGTCCGGTGAAAACGTAATCAGCAACGTCCCTTTTCTGCGGGACATCAATACGACCATCAAGGTACTGGAGTCTCTCGGTGCCCGGGTCGAGGGTAACGGCAATCTGGTCAAGGTTGATACCGCGGGCATCAACAGCCACGAGGCAACGTACGACCTGGTCAAGACCATGCGCGCTTCGGTGCTGGTGCTGGGGCCCCTTTTGGCCCGCTTCGGTAAAGCTCGCGTCTCCCTTCCCGGCGGCTGCGCCATCGGTGCCAGGCCGATCAATCTCCATCTCAAGGGGCTCCAGGCCCTGGGGGCGGAAATCGTTCTGGAGCACGGCTATGTGGCGGCCAAAGCCAGACGGCTCAAGGGGGCCAGAATCAACTTCGATATCTCCACCGTGGGAGGCACAGAACATCTGATGATGGCTGCCGCCACCGCCAAGGGGGACACCATCCTGGAAAATGCCGCACGCGAACCGGAGATCATCGACCTGGCCCGGTTGCTGAACCGCATGGGCGCCAGGATCGAGGGGGCCGGCACCGATACCATCAGAATCCAGGGAGTTTCGGAGCTTGCGCCGGTCAGTTATGAAGTCATGCCTGACCGTATCGAGGCCGGAACCTTCATGATTGCAGCGGCCATTACCGGGGGAGACATCCGTATCCGGGGGATGAAGCTGGAGCATCTGGACGCTCTGGTGTTCAAGCTTCAGGATGCCGGAGTGGAGATTACCAGCCGCGACAACCTGGTACGGGTCAAGGGGCCGCGGAAGATCAAAAGCGTCAACATCAAGACCCGTCCTTACCCCGGTTTCCCCACCGACATGCAGGCCCAGTTCATGGCGTTGATGTGTAAAGCCGACGGTGCCAGCGTGATCTCCGAGAACATCTTCGAGAACCGTTTCATGCACGTGGCCGAGCTGTTGCGTTTCGGCGCCGACATCGTCATCGAGGGGAACGTGGCTACGGTCAAAGGGGTCAAGAAACTTTCCGGCGCACCGGTCATGGCCACCGACCTGCGTGCCTCCGCGTCCCTGATCCTGGCCGGCTTGGCCGCGGATAATACGACCGAGGTGTCGCGGATCTACCATCTGGACCGGGGTTACGAATCCATCGAGAAGAAGCTGTCTGGCCTGGGAGCCGACATCGTGAGAGTAAAGGAGTAAGGGCGCAGGGACGAGGGAACTGGGACCGGGGATCAGTAACTGACCCGGTTCCCGGTTCCCGGTTCCCGGTTCCTGAGTTTATGAACGATTTCATTACCATAGCTATTCCCAAGGGGCGGATTCTGGAAGAATCCGTGGAACTGTTCGGCAGGATTGGTATTGATTGCCATGAACTGTTGAGCGATTCCCGCAAGCTGATCTTCGAAAACCCGCTCCAGAGGATGCGCTATATGATCGTACGCGCCACCGATGTCCCCACCTATGTGGAGTACGGCAGCGCCGACTTGGGCATCGTGGGTAAGGACACACTTATGGAGCAGGGGAAGGACCTCTATGAGCCTCTGGATCTGAAGTTCGGCTACTGCCGCATGATGGTGGCCGAACCGGCCAACCTGGCAACCCATGACGACCCCTCCAGCTGGTCCCACATCCGCATCGCCACCAAATATCCCCACGTGGCCGGGAGTTATTTCGCCGCCAAGGGGATCCAGGTGGAAATCATCAAGCTGTACGGTTCCATAGAACTGGCGCCGCTGGTGGGTCTTTCCGAGCGGATCGTCGATCTGGTATCCAGCGGTGAGACCCTGCGCCAGAATGGCCTGGTGGAAGTGGAGACCATTGCCGAAATCACCACTCGCCTGATCGTCAACCGCGCCAGCCTGAAGACCAAGCACGAGCGCATCAGCGGTATCATCCGCAGTCTGGAGCAGGTCGTATGAAACTGCTGGATATACGCGATACCGATTTTGAGAAGCGTTTCTCCGTGATCCTCTCCCGCGGCGACGAGATCGACCGGGCCGTAGAAGGACGCGTGGCGGAGATTATCGCCGCGGTACGCAGCCGGGGCGACCAGGCACTTTTAGAGCTGACCCGCCGCTTCGACCGCCAGGAGGCCGCATCCGTGGCCGAACTTGAGGTTACGGAGGACGAGGTCAGGGCCGCCCTTGCCGCCATTGACGCCGACGACCTGGCCAGCCTGCGGCACGCGGTGGAGCGGGTGACCCGTTTTCACGAAAAACAGCGCCAGCAGACCTGGCTCTCCACCGAGGAGCCGGATGTCATGCTGGGGCAGAAAATCACTCCGCTTGAGCGGGTCGGCATCTACGTGCCGGGGGGCAAGGCCTGCTATCCCAGCAGCGTCATCATGAACGCGGTGCCTGCCCGTGTAGCCGGTGTGGGGGAGATCGTCATGGTGGCGCCCACTCCGGGGGGGGAGATCAGTCCCCACGTTCTGGTCGCGGCGCATCTCTGCGGCGTGGATCGCATCTTCCGCATCGGCGGTGCCCAAGCGGTGGCTGCCCTGGCCTACGGCACCGAAACCATCCCCCGGGTGGACAAGATCACCGGGCCGGGAAACATCTACGTGGCAACGGCAAAAAAGCAGGTCTTCGGCCGGGTGGGGATCGATATGATTGCCGGTCCCAGCGAGATCCTGGTGATCAATGACGGCAGCGGTATCGCCGCCCATGTGGCCGCCGACCTGCTCTCCCAGGCCGAACATGACGAGCTGGCCTCCTCGATCCTGATCACCACCGACCGCGGCTTTGCCCAGTTGGTCGCCGACCAGGTGGAATCACAGCTTGCCCTCCTCTCACGGGAGAGCATTGCCCGGGCTTCCTGGGAGCGTTACGGCGCCATCATCGTGGCCGGTTCTCTGGAAGAGGCGGTGGCCTTTTCCAACCGCATCGCCCCCGAGCATCTGGAGCTTGCGGTCCGCGATCCCTTTGCCCTGCTGCCGGCCATCATCAACGCCGGAGCCATCTTCATGGGGCATTGGACTCCGGAGGCTGCCGGCGACTACCTGGCCGGACCGAATCATACCCTTCCCACCGGCGGCACGGCCCGCTTCTTCTCCCCCCTGTCGGTGGACGACTTCGTCAAGAAGTCCTCCCTCATCTGTCTCTCGGAAGAAGGGCTCCGACGCCTGGGCTCAGATATTGTCAGGATCGCCGGCCTGGAGGGGCTGGAGGCGCATGCCCGCTCCGCCTCACTGCGGCTTGACGGGTAATTGTCGTGCACTCATCCGTAACGTAAAAGGTTTTTTTGTCATGTCCCTACTTCGTCCCAGCATACAGGCCATGCAGGGGTACGTCCCCGGCTTCCAGCCCGAGGATATAGCCTCCTGGATCAAGCTCAATACCAACGAAAACCCCTATCCCCCCTCGCCGAAGGTGCGGGAAGCCATCCTGGCCGAGATGGGTGATGACGCCGCCTCGCTGCGCACCTATCCCAGCGCCTCAAGCCAGAGGCTGCGCGAGGCTGCTTCGCGGCTCTACGGCTTCGATCCCTCCTGGATCATCATGGCCAACGGCTCCGATGAACTGCTTAACAACCTGATCCGCGCCTGTGCCTCCGAGGGTGAAGAGGTTGGGTACGTGCACCCTTCATACAGCTATTACGCAACCCTGGCCGAGGTCCAGGGGGCGCGGGTGCGGACCTTCGGCCTGACCGACGACTTCCGTATTGCCGGGTTTCCCGAGCGTTATCAGGGGAGAGTCTTCTTTCTGACCACTCCCAATGCGCCGCTGGGCTTCGCGTTTCCGCTCTCCTATGTGGAAGAGATTGCCGGGCGATGCCGGGGAGTACTGGTGATCGACGAGGCCTACGCCGATTTCGCCGACGCCAACGCCCTGGATTTGGTCAGGAAGTACGAGAATGTCGTAGTCACCCGTACCTTCTCCAAGAGCTACGCCCTGGCCGGGATGCGCCTGGGACTGGCTATTGCCCGGCCGGAGATCATTGCCGCCCTGGACAAGATCCGCGACCACTACAACCTTGATCGCCTGGCCCAGGCCGCCTGCATCGCCTCCCTGGATGACCAGGACTATTTCCGTCACTCCTGCTCCAGAATACGGGAAACCAGGGAATGGTTTTCCGCCGGGCTGCGCTCCATCGGTTACAGCCTGATTCCTTCCCAGACAAACTTCGTCTTCGCATCCCCCCCTGACCGCGATGGCAGGAGAGTCTATGACGCCCTGTACGAACGCAAAATTCTGGTGCGCTACTTCTCCGATCCGCTCCTGTGCCATGGACTGCGGATCTCCATCGGTACCCGGCAGGAGATGGAACAGACCCTGGCGGCTCTGACGGACATTGCCTAGGACTCACCGGAGGAACCCATGACCCGATCGGCCACCATTGAACGGAATACCAGCGAAACCAGGGTGCGGCTGACCCTGAATCTGGACGGCAGAGGGGAAACCGTCATCGACAGCGGCGTCCCCTTTCTGGACCACATGCTCAACCTGTTTGCCCGCCACGGGCTCTTTGACCTGAACCTGGAGGCCCGGGGCGACATCCAGATCGATTGCCATCATACGGTGGAGGACATCGGCATCGTGCTGGGAGAGGCTTTCAAGGATGCCCTGGGAGACAAGAAGGGGATCAACCGCTACGGACAGGTAACCATCCCCATGGATGAGACCCTGGCCAGTGCCGTGGTGGACATTTCCGGTCGCCCCTGCTTTATCTACAACGTCGACCTTCCCAAGGCCAAGGTGGGAGAATTCGATGTTGAACTGGCCCGGGAATTCTTCCAGGCCCTGGCCAACCACTGCGGCATGAACCTGCACCTGAACCTGCTGTACGGCGACAATCTGCACCACATCATCGAGGCATGTTTCAAGGCCCTCGGCCGGGCAATGGGCATGGCCACCCGCCGCGACCCGCGGGTGGAAGGAGTGATGTCCACCAAGGGTGTCCTGTAGAGTCTCACCCGCGTTCATGTACAAAGGGCGATCCGTTTTGGGGATCGCCCTTTATTTTTAATTCCCGAGCTACCCGTTTCCGGGTGGAGGCAGGCGCTACTTGATCTCCTTGAGCAGTTCCCGCCCCTTTCGGGCCTCTTCGCTCTTGGGGTAGGTTGAGATCAGTTTCTTCAGCACGTACCGGGCGCTGTCCCCATCCTTGATTGCCTTGAACGCTCTGCCCTGCTTGAGCATGGCGGCGGGGATCTTGGGCAGCTTGGGGTGGTTCTTGATGACATCCTGAAACGCGACAATGGCCGCCTCGTAGTTCTTCTCGGCGTAAAGGGCCTCGGCGGTCCAGTAGCGGGCATTGCCCACCAGCTCATGCTTGGGGTGCTCCGCGATGAACGTGGCGAAGAAGTCCCTGGCGGCGGACATGTTGCCGGCCTTGAAGGCCTCCAGTCCCTTCAGGTAGACGGCGTCCGCGGGAGGGGGGGCGTCCTGGTGCCGGTTCGCTTCGGCCCCCTTTCCGGCGGCCAGGCCGTCCACCGTTGCCTGGAGCTTGGCGAGACGCTCTTCCAGGGCGATGATGCGTTTGTCGGTGTCCGCCCGGTAACGGGCCTGCTCGTCGTCCGGTTTTGCCATCTCATCCAGTTTGCCGTTCAATGCCAGCATCTCGTTTCGGGTGGTGTCACCCGAAGCCTGGACATCGGCGGCTATCTTGCGGACCGAGGCCATTTCAGACTTCACGTCCCGTTCCAACACGGTCAGGCGTTCCCGTGATTCGTCGCGGATGCTGCCCAGTTCCTTTTCAACGGAGAACAGGCGGGTTTTGATGGCGTTGATATCGTTGCGGGTCATATCCAGGGAACCTTGGGTTGCGCAGCCGGTCAGGGCCAGGCAGAGCGAAAGCAGGGTCGTGATTGATCTGGTTTTCATGGGAGTTGCTCCTCCGGTTAAAGTGTTGTCATGTATAGCATGGAAGCGCATATCATGACAATACCGCCTTGAAACGGCGCTGCGTTCTCTCCCCGGAGACGGCGGATGAACGGTGCCCGCGGCGTGACAAGAAACAAAGTTGTTGACAATTTATGTGTTTTCATTTAACAATTTCGCGTTTTTACGCCGTAGCGTAATACAGCCATAGTGGCTGAATATATTCAGGAGGGTGTGTAAAAATGGAACAGTATGCCGTTATCTTTGCACTGGCCTGCGCCGTTGCGGCCGTCGCGTACGGTCTGGTGTCCGCGCAGTGGATCCTGGGACTTCCCCAGGGTAACGAGCGGATGCGCCAGATCGCGTCGGCCATTCAGGAGGGCGCCGGTGCTTACATGAAGCGCCAGTACACGATCATCGCCGTGGTGGGCGCGGTCATGTTCGTCGCTTTGTTCGCGTCTCTGGGGTGGAAGACCGCCGTCGGTTTCGCCATCGGTGCCATCTTCTCCGGCCTGACCGGCTTCATCGGCATGTTCGTCTCGGTGCGGGCCAACGTACGTACCACCGAAGCGGCCAAGTCCGGCATCGAGAAAGCACTCAACGTTGCCTTCAAAGGGGGCGCCATCACCGGCATGCTGGTCGTGGGCCTGGGACTCCTGGGTGTTGCCGGTTACTACCTGGTGCTGCAGCAGATCATGCCGGACGCGACGGTCAAGGAGATTACCAGCCAGTTGGTGGGCCTGGGCTTCGGCGGCTCGCTGATCTCCATCTTCGCCCGTCTGGGCGGCGGTATCTTCACCAAGGGCGCCGACGTAGGCGCCGACCTGGTGGGCAAGGTCGAAGCCGGAATTCCCGAAGACGATCCCCGCAACCCTGCCGTTATCGCCGACAACGTGGGGGATAACGTGGGCGACTGCGCCGGCATGGCCGCCGACCTGTTCGAGACCTATGCCGTGACCCTGATCGCCGCCATGCTGCTGGGCGCCATCGCCTTCGGCAGCAATCCGGGAGCGGTCAGCTACCCGCTGATCCTGGGCGGCGTCTCCATCATCGCCTCCATCATCGGTACCTTCTTCGTCAAACTGGGAAGCAGCCAGAAGATCATGCCGGCTCTCTACAAGGGGCTGATCGCTTCGGGTGTTCTGGCCTGTGTTGCCTTCTATTTCATCACCGCCCAGATGTTCCCCAACGGCCTGACCAACGCCGACGGTGTGACCTTCACAGCCACCAATCTGTTCATCACCTCCGTGGTCGGCCTGGTTGTTACTGGCGCCATCTTCTGGATCACCGAATACTACACCGCCACCGAGTACGCTCCGGTGCGCCACATCGCACAGGCCTCCACCACCGGTCACGGCACTAACGTCATCGCCGGTCTGGGTGTCTCCATGAAGGCTACCGCCCTGCCGGTCATCGTCATCGCCGCCGGCATCATCATCTCCTACTCCTGCGCCGGCGTGTACGGCATTGCCATCGCCGCCGTCTCCATGCTTTCCCTGACCGGCATCGTGGTGGCCATGGACGCCTACGGTCCCATCACCGACAACGCCGGCGGTATCGCCGAGATGGCCGAACTGGACAAGTCGGTCCGCGACGTCACCGACCCGCTGGACGCCGTCGGCAATACCACCAAGGCCGTTACCAAGGGATACGCCATCGGTTCCGCCGGTCTGGCCGCCGTGATCCTGTTCACCTCCTACGTCGATGAACTCAAACTGGCCGGCAAGAGCATCACTTTCGACCTGTCCGATCCCTACATCATCGTCGGTCTCTTCATCGGCGGTATGCTCCCCTACTACTTCGCGGCCCAGTGCATGGAAGCGGTGGGCAAGGCGGGTGGCGCCGTGGTCATCGAGGTGCGCCGCCAGTTCCGCGAAATCAAGGGGATCATGCAGGGTACCGGCAAGCCGGACTACGCCTCCTGCGTGGACATCGTCACCAAGACCGCGCTCAAGGAGATGGTCATCCCCGGCCTGATTCCGATCCTCGCTCCGGTCATCGTCGGCTTCACCCTCGGCCCCAAGGCCCTGGGGGGCGTGATCGTCGGCACCATCGTCACCGGTATCTTCGTGGCTATCTCCATGACCACCGGCGGCGGCGCCTGGGATAACGCCAAGAAGTACATCGAGGACGGCAACCACGGCGGCAAGGGAGGCGAAGCCCACAAGGCGGCCGTTACCGGCGACACCGTCGGCGACCCCTACAAGGACACCGCCGGTCCGGCGGTCAACCCGATGATCAAGATCATCAACATCGTATCGCTGCTGATCGTGCCGCTTCTGGCCAAGATGATGTAAACGAAGCGCATGTACCTACAAAAAAATCGGCCGGGGATTTTATCTCCGGCCGATTTTGCGTTCCTGCAAGGTTGTAGTCTGAAACAGGGCTTTGAACCAAAAAAAACGTTTAGCCCCAGAGGACACACGGAAAAACACAAGAATATGGATTTAGTTTGTCACGTCAATCAGGTTGCTTTGAAAAAGGACGTTTGAAGCAATCTACTCTGTGATCTCTGTGGCAAATGCTTTTAGCGGTGTGCCAGCAGTTCGTTTACCACAACCCCGGCCATGGTCAGGCCGAAGATGGAGGGGATGAAGGAGATGCTCCCCAGGACGATATCCCGCTCTTCGCAGCGGAAACTTTTGTCGTCACGGTGGGGACAGCTGGCTGCGTTGCCGCAGTGGACGGTTGTCTCCGGGGCGAGCTCCCGGTGCTCTTCGGTTGAGTAGACCACCTTCACCCCGCTCTCGATGCCGTTGTTTCTCAGGATCTTGCGCATGCTGCGGGCCATGCGGCAGTGGCGGGTGGCGGCGATGTCGTCCACGCGGATCCTGGTGGGGTCCAGCTTGTTGGCCGCCCCCATGCTGGAGATGACCGGGATGTTCCGGCTTCGGCAAAAGGTGATCAGGGCCGCCTTGGCGGTGAAGTGGTCGATGGCGTCAAGCACGTAGTCGGGCGGGGGGGACAGTAGCTCACCGGCGTTGTCCCCAGAGAAGAAGGCCCTGACCGGGACGATGTGAGCCTCGGGGTTGATGTCCCGCAGCCGTTCGGCCATGACCTCCACCTTGGGGCGGCCCAGGGTGCTGGAGAGGGCATGGATCTGGCGGTTGACGTTGGTCAGGCAGATGGTGTCGAAATCAACCAGGGTGATGCGGCCGATACCGGCCCGTCCCAGGGCCTCGGCCGCGTAGCTCCCCACGCCGCCGATGCCGCAGATGAGGACGTGCCGGCTGGCGAGGGTCACAAGGCCTTTCGTGCCGATAAGCAGTTCGGTGCGGGAAAAAAGGTGCGTAATGGACATGCGTGGTTCCTCGTAGGTTGCGGCGCTCAGGAAATGCGATGAACGGATGAGCTCAAAACAAACGGCTACTTACCTGAAGTTGTGAAAAAAACGTATGTATGCGTAGGAGTGAGCTGCCGTTTGCCCAATCGGGGTGTGTGCGATACGCTCCTACGCCCGGGTTCTGAATGTCATTTTGATTACATCATGGAATTAGCGTGCGATGGTTGCGCTTTCAGATGACCGGCTCTGCCGGCTGAAGTAGTGGCTGAACGCCAGGATCATGATGATCGGGATGCCCAACTCCAGGATTTCCTCCAGTGGTGAGCTGTAGCGGGCGATGAGCTCGTTCAGTTGGAATCCCAGGCCCCGGCATTTCCGCTCCAGGCCGTCCAGGAACTTGGAACTGACGCACAGGGCGATGGTAAGGGCGGCTCCCACGGCAAGTGCCGAACGCTGCCTCAGTGCGGCGATGAAGTCCCTGGTGTGTCTGCGCGCCATCATGATAACCAGAACCGCCAGTGTCAGGATCACCAGGGCGCCGATGAGTTTCTCGTGCAGGGGCACGTCGGGGCGCAGGTAGAACCTGCTCTTGAAGATCCCGGTTGTGGTGAAGCGCTTGTCGAAGTCAAGCTCCCGCATGGCGAAGACGAGCGGCATGACCGCGAAGTAGGGGTATCGCTTGACGAACGATGCACCGCCCCGGAGCACTACCAGCGCGAAACAGACGAGGTGCAGGATGGCCGAGGCGAGTTCAATCGGACCCCCTTCCGCGAGGAACTCCTTCATGGTCGCGTAATCCAGGATCGTGCAGCAGGCGAACAGCAGTCCCAGCAGGGACAGGACGATGTAATAGGCGGCCATCAGCCGTTTTTCACTCACTCTCTACTCCTTTTCAGCAGTTCTTCATAGACGGAAACATTGCCGGCAACCATGGCGTCGATGGAGAATTCCCTCTGGACGATCCGGCGTCCCTGGGCGCCGAATCTGGCGGACCGCTCAGGGTCGGCCAGCAGGCCGCCGACTGCCTGTTCCAACTCCGCCGTGTTGCCCGGCTCCACCAGCAGTCCGTTCTCGTTGTGGCGAACAATCTCGGGAATCCCTCCTGCCCGGGCCCCCACCAGGGGAACGCCGCTGGCTGCCGCTTGCAGGAGCGACACCCCCAGTCCCTCCATCAGGGCAGGATGCACCACCAGGTCGAGACAGGGGAGGATACGGTGCATGTCGTCGCGGAAACCGGCCAAGTGCACCTGTGCTGCCAACCCCAGGCGGTTGATGCTGTTGCGCAGTTCCCCCTCCAGGGGGCCCTGGCCGAAGAACAGCATGCGCAGTTCCGGAAACCGCGCCATCAGCCGCGGTGCAATCTCCAGCAGATAGCGGTGTCCCTTGCGGGGGATCAGCTGGGCAATGACGCCGATGAGCGGCGCGGCCGGTGGAACGCCGAACTCCGCATGGAACCATTCCCGGTCCCGTGGCGTGCGGTACTGCTCCATGTCCACCGCGCTGTGCACGCAGCGCACCCGCTCCGGCGGTATCCCTTCCTCCAGCAGCACCTGACGGATACCCCGGGAGATGGTGACGATTCCGTCATAGGAGCCGTACTTCAGGCGGGCCAGGGGCGGCCATTCTCGGTTGTCCACCCTCCTGGTCACCAGGCCGGGTATGCCCCGGCGTCGGGCGCAGACGCCGCCCCAGATGTCGGCGCCACGTCTGCTGTGCACGTGCAGCAGGTCGGGAGCGTGTCTGACGATGGCGCGGGAGAGGCGCAGCGGGAACAGGAGGTCCGGTTCGCCCCCCATGGGGAGCTCCAGGACCTGGGCAAAGGGGGTGGCCCGGCGCCCGATCTCGCTTCCCCGGGTGCAGACCAGCAGGTTGTCGATGCCGCGGCGCGTAAGCCCCTCCAACAGGAACAGCACCTGCAGGGCGCCGCCGTACAGGTAGCGTCCGGTTTCTACGTGCATGATCCTCACGGGGCTGTCCCGCGTTCCAGCAGTGCGGTGGCAGTGGCCAGGACCTCTGCCGCCGAAATATCACCCATGCAGGGAAATCGGCCGTCGCAGGTGGGGGACCGGCGGCAGGGGGAGCAGGGGAAGGGGTGGTAGATCACGGTCGTCAGCGGGCTGGGGGCCTCCAGGTAGGGGCAGGTGGCTCCGAACAGCGCCACCGTGGGACGCCGGAACGCGGTTCCCAGGTGCACCAGACCGGTATCCACGCCGACCACCAAAGCCGCCCCTTCGATGATGGCTGCCGAGACCGCAAGGGACGTTTTGCCGGCAACACTCACGCCTCCCCCTTCCAGGACGAAACGGTCCGCCTGTACTGCGTCGGCGGGGCCTCCCAGCCAGAGCACGGTCAGTCCCAGATCCTGGAGAATTCCCTGGGCCACTTCGACCCAGTGCCGCTCGACCCAGTGTTTCTGGGTGCGGGTGGTGAAGGGGGCGCAGACGGCGTACGCTCCGCTCACTCCGGCGCTGTTCAGGGCGGCAGTCGCCTGCTCACGGGTCTGGGGGGAGAGGTGAATCCGCGGGGCGAGTCCGGTGGTGTCGCACCCCAGGCTCTCCAGCAGGTGCAGGTATTCGCTCCCCATGCGGCGCGAGTTTTTCCCCTTGTCCAGCATGCCCGTCATGAGAAACCTGCCCGGTTCCCGGGATGTGAAGCCGATGCGGCGCCGTGCCCCGCTGGCCCAGGCCAGCAGTCGCGACCGCAGCAGCCCCTGGGCGTCCAGGGCCAGGTCGAAGCGCTCCTGCCGCAGCATGCGCAGGAACCGCTGCGCCTCCCCAGCCAGCCGCAGCCAGCGGCCGCTTTTGAAGAGTTTCTTCCACTCCGTCTTGGGCCAGGTGATCAGGCGGTCCAGGTGGGGATTCTGGGCCAGGAGACCGCTTACCTGCGGCTCTACCAGCCAGAAGATGCGCGCCTGGGGGTACTTCCGGCGCAACCCCTCGGCCAGGGGTGAGGCCATGACGATGTCGCCCATGGCGCTGGTGCGGATTATCAGGATGCTGGGATGGTTCATGTGCCCTCTCGCGGCCCCGCAGTGCGTATCAATGATCCGGACGCAGGGCCGGTCGTCTCATTCGTGGCCTGGCGCGCGACTGCCGATGGTTGCCCGGATGTCGTCAAACATCGCGGTTATGCTGGCGTGCGCCGATGCCAGAAACCTGGCCAGGGCGTCCTGCTCCTCAGGGCTCCATGCCACTGCCAGCGGGTCAATGACGGAAGCGAGGCTCTCCACGGGAACCACTCGTTTGTCTGTCCCGAAAACGTCGCTGGTCAGGCTGGAGATCTTGGGCGTGTTGGAAGCTACGGCCAGGAACGGTGTTTTTGTTGCCAGCGCCAGAGTGACGGCGTGGAAGCGGCCCGTACAGACGAGCTGGTGGGATGCCAGATAGCGCAGAAACTGGTGGCGGTTTCTGGTGTTCTTCCCCGTCAGCAGTGCCAGGCCCCATTTGATATATCTGCGCAGCAGTTCCCGCGTAAGGAAGTGATCCTGGGCCAGGGGGCGACTTGCATGGGTCAGTTGCGAAAAATGCCAGTGTTTGCTGCGGCAGAGCTCTTTCAGACGGGTAGTGACCGGCTGGATCACCGAATCCGTTGCCAGCACGGTAAATGGCTTGTCCGTCGAGGCGGGAGTATCGGCCATGAGAGTCAGGTCCGGAGCGACCCTGGCAAAAACGCCCCTGGTCCCGAGCAGATCCCGTGAAGCGCTCTCGCGTACCCAGATGCCGTTAAAATACGTGAGATTATGTATGATATCATCCCCTATTTCGTACAGCGTCGCGTTGATCAGGAAACAGGGAATCCCGAACCGTTCGGAAAAAAAACGGGCAATCTCGGTCAGGTAGTGTGCCCTGTCCCGGGTGTCGCTGTGGTGGATGGAACCCTCGCCGTTGACGATGACCGCATCGATTCCGTTGAAGACGTTGAAATTTCGGATTCCGTCCCGCCAGTCCCTTCCCATGGGCCAGGAAAATGCGATCGTCATGTTTCGCGACCGAAGCTGTTCTTCAAGCACTTGCATGACTATTTCGCAGCCGTAGTGCGACGTACGCCGCGTGTCGTTGAAGATGGCAACCCTGGCCCTGGTGTGTGTCATGGTGGATTCCGTGATCAGAGGAGTGGGCTGTTGTTTGCGCTGAGATTCCCCGTGCATTGATTCAGCGGCACGAGGTGAGGCGTGGTTGGAGGTGAACAGGCGCACTGCTCTCAACGCAGCTGGATGCCGCAAGCGGTGAACGCGTTCCGCATGTCCCGCTCCTCGGCTGTAGATTTGAAGCGTATCCGGTCCCAGCCAAAGGCGATCACCCGGGTCTCGGCCGGGTAGATCTGCCGGGCGAAGAGGAGCGACGAGGAACGCACGCCCACCACGGCATCGTACCGATTTCCGGACATCCAGATTTCCAGAGGTTCACGCAACTCCAGCAGGTTGTAGCCGCGGTGATACAACTCCCGGTTGGGGTCCTTGGGGTGCCCCTTGTAGTCGATGACGTCGAATGATTCGGCTTCCAGCCACTGAACGATCTCTTCGCTCAGTCCCGCCAGATCCGATGCTGCCAGCAGGCCGGCCCCCACCAGCGGCTGGCCGATCACCAGGGCCGATTTCCCCGTCCGTCTGGCACGGGGAGATGCTCCGGTGACCAGGGGGGGGAGAGGAACAACCTTTTCGGCCGGATACTCGTGGGGCAGTCCCGCGATGGTGTAGATTCGGTCGCAGAACGGCGCGTCGGAGCCGATCCTGTCACCCCCGAAGCAATAGTAGTCGAGCCGGGCGTCCGTGAGGCGGCGCAGTGTGCGCAGGCATTGCAGGGCCCGCTTCAGCGGACTCAAGGGGTAGCGGCGTATGCTGATGAGGCCGTCCGGCAGGATGCGGCCGTGCACCTCCGTTGCGCCGCAGACGGTCGGCAGGGCCCGCAGGAAGTAGTTGATCGCCTCCGTGTCGAACACGGCGCTATGGATCAGCAGTCTGTCGCAACGTCCCGCCAGTTCCGCGACTCTGTCGATGTTCTCCAGCAGGCGCCGGTGCCGACCGAACCTGCCGGGCAGCGGTTCGAAGCGCGGCCAGGGCATGTACCAGGCCGCGTCCCACTCCCCGGGCGATACGACCGGCTCTACCCCCCGCTTGTACCAGACCAGCACCTGCCGGTTATCCGGGTCCAGCTGACGGGCTATTGCCCGTGCCGCCAGGTACTGCAGGGGAGAGGCAACGAAATAGAGGTTGACGGTGCGGCCCATCACTGCTCCTGATGCGGGAGATTACTCGTACCGGATGCTACCTGCGGGGGAAAGGATGGGAGGCCCCCGGTTGCGGGGGGAGCACGACGGTCAGGAACGGGACGGGTCGCGCTCGTCTCCTTCCAGCAGAACCGGGATCCCGTCACGTACCGGATAGTCGATCCGGCAGGTCTCGCAACGGAGCGTATCCTGTGAGTCGTTCGGCGTGAGTGGGCCCTTGCAGGTCGGGCAGGCCAGGGTTGTGAGCTGATCGTTTGTCATCATGGAAACCGTATCTGGTGTGATTTTTAAGGTTCTCATACTGCCACAGCCCACCTCATTTTTGAAGCAAATTGAGCAGCGCCGCGGTCAGGGGGGCGGGATCGGCGATCTCCAGGTCGAGGCGGGCCAGCAGAATCTTCTCCCCCTGCGTGCCTGACCGGTAGCGCAGCTTGACGCCGTCCTTCTCGGTGGTGACGGCCAGGTCGGCGTGTGAGGCGACCATGAGACGGTTCAGTTCGGCCATGAGCGTGTCATCGTAGACGACATGATCGGGCAGGGGGAGCACGGCAACCAGGTCCAGGCCCAGCTTCTCCAGGCTGGCGAAGAAGGCCGGCGGATCGGCGATGCCGGCGAAGGCCAGAACTCTCCTCTCTCGCAACGTCTCCAGGGGAAGCGGTTCTCTCCCCCCCATGGGGAGGAAGCTCCCCAGGGTATGGCGCGCGTCACAGCAGGGGAGATGGGGCAGGGGAGGTGGCGCAGGAGATACAAGCGGGCATCTGGTACGGATGACCAGGTCAGCCCGCCGTGCCGCTGACAGCGGCTCGCGCAGCAGTCCGGCCGGCAGGGTCCAGCCGTTGCCGAAGGGGCGCTCGTGGTCCAGGAGCAGGATGTTCAGGTCGCGATTCAAGCGCAGGTGCTGGAAGCCGTCGTCCAGCAGGAAGATATCGGGTGTCTGTTGCTCCATGGCCAGGGTTCCGGCTGCAAAGCGGTCGCTCCCCATGACCACCATCAGGCCGGGGACGGTGGAGGCCAGGAGATAGGGCTCGTCGCCGCACTGCTCAGCCTCCATCATGACGGTCCGACCGTCGCTGACCACCAGGGTCTGCCCCTCCAGGGAGCCGCCGTAGCCTCGGGAGAGCACTGCCACCCGATACCCCTGTCCGATAAGGGCCCGGGCGATATATGCCGTGACCGGGGTCTTACCGGTGCCCCCCACGGTCAGGTTGCCCACGGAGATCACCGGCCGGGGAAGTCGCCGGGTTGTCAGTATCCCCGCGCGATAGCAGACAGCACGCAGGCGCAGCGCCAGGGAGTACATCAGGGAGATCGGTGCCAGCAGGATCAGCAGCAGCCGGTCCGGAAGAGCGGTGGCAGTGCCGTTGGCCAGTGAACGCCAGTATGCGGAGAAGGAACCGTTCATGGTTCCCCTGCCCGCGCAACGATACGGTCAGCGATGGCGCGCATGTGCCGTTCCGTAGCGCCGCCGTTCTCTTTCACCATGGCCTGGCCGTTCGCTCCCATTCGGCGGCGCAGGTCGGCATCTTCCAGCAGCCCGCGACAGGCGGCGGCCAGACCGTCTCCCGACTCCACCCGGACGCCTGCCCCGCATGCCAGGACAAGGGCCGTGATCTCGCGGAAGTTGGTCGTGTGCGGCCCGAAGAGGCTGGCCACCCCCACCGAGGCCGGCTCCAGCAGGTTGTGCCCCCCGGTGGGGACCAGGCTTCCCCCCACGAAGGCAAGGTCCGAAAGGGCGTACAGCCCCATCAGCTCACCGATCCGGTCCACCAGCAGCACCTCGCCCCCGGCGAACTGGGGAGATCCCCCCTCCCCCAGTTCCGTGCGGCAACGGTAGGGGATGCCGCTTCGCTGCAGAAGCGCGGCCACCTCGTTGCAGCGCTCCGGATGGCGCGGAACCAGCACCAGAAACAGGTCGGATTTTTCTTTCAGCAGCTCACCGTAGCAGCGGATGATCGGTTCTTCCTCGCCGGCGTGGGTGCTGGCGGCGGTGATCACCGTCAGTTCGAGGGGAATGGCGTAGTGCTGCCGCAGCTCCTTCCGCTCCTCCGGGGAGATCGTACGTGTGGGGATGTCGTATTTCAGGTTGCCGCTCACCAGCACCCGCTCAGGGGGGGCACCGATGGCGATGATCCGCTGGGCGTCGTCCGCGCTCTGCATGCAGAGCCGGGAGAAACGGCGCAGGGACTGGTGGAAGAACCAGCTGAAACGCCGGTATCCCCTGAAGGATCGGTCGGAGATGCGGCCGTTGGCCAGGAGCAGCGGGATGCCGCGTCGATGGGCCTCGGCGGTGAAGTTTGGCCAGATCTCGGTCTCCATGATGATGACCAGGTCCGGTCGAACCCTGTCCAAAGCGCGCCGTACGCCGGGCAGGAAGTCGAAGGGGAAGTAGATGCAGAGATCGTTCTCAGGGAATGTGGATGCAAGGGCGCGACCGGTCTCGGTGGTGGCGGACATCACGAGGGCGTGGCCGGGATGACGCCGGCGCAGAGCCTTGAGCAGCGGCCGGGAGGCCAGGGCTTCGCCCACCGATACGGCGTGCAGCCAGATCACTGGTCGACCGTTGATCCTGGCCAATTCCTTGTGCGGGATACGGCCGAAACGCTGCGCCAGGGCCGGTGGCCTGCCGCGGCTGATGGAACGGTACAGGTGGTAGCCGAGGACCGGGATGAGCAGCACCAGGGAGAGTATGTTGTAGGTCAGGTAGAACATGGGTCTTGTTCGGCAGGTGGATGCTGCCTGCGTTCCCGCTGACGGGCTCTTTCTGTAATTCCAAGGCTTATGAAGCTACAGCCGATAAACTCGCCCTTCGGGCTCAGACAGTATCGGCTGTTGACGCTTCATTTCGCCAGGAATTACGACGAAACAGCCCTGATGCGCGAACCCAGGCAGCCCCCACCTGGCGTGTTGCGGGTCAATGGTATGGGAGATGTAGCCGCTCCGGAATCGGGAGTTGTCACTCCCCCGGAAGAACCGGAACGGGCTCGCCCGGCTCGCCGGCCCGCTTCCAGCGCCGATGCACCCAGAACCAGTCCTGGGGGTGGGCGCAGACGAAAGCCTCCAGGTAGCGCGCCAGGGCCTGAACGTCCTGACGGATTCCCTCTTCGGAGCCGTCGCCCCTGGGCAAGAATTCGGGCCAGATGGTGATCACGTGGCGCCCCGCTTCCCGGTGGATGAAGGCCGGCACCAGCGGGACGCCGGTCTTCTGGGCGATGATGATGGGCGCCTTGCTGGCCCAGGCTCTTCTTCCCAGCACGTCGATCATTACCCCCTCGCTTCTCAGCACCGCCTGGTCGGCCAGAATGCCGATCACTCCCCGTTTCCTGATTACAGCGATGATTTGCCTGAGGGACCCCTGTTTGTAGATGACGCTGTTTTTGTAGCCCATGCGCATCTTCTCCACCATGGCGTTCAGAAAGGGGTTGTTCTGGCGCCGGGCCAGCACGGACATGCTGTCGTCGAAGATGCGGCCGAAGGCCAGGGCCACCAGCTCCCAGTTTCCGCAGTGGCCGGTGACGAAGATCAGTCCGCGGTTTTTGGCCCGTGCCCGCTCGTAGTGCTCCCGCCCCCGAATTTCTATGGCGTCGATGATGGCGTTCCCCTTGCCGTGATAGAGGCGGCAGGTTTCCACCAATGAGATGCCCAGGTGGATGAAGCTCTGCCGGGCAATCTCTTCGGCCGTATCCAGGGAGGACGACCAGTCCGGGTGGCGCTTCATGAAGGCCAAGGCCTGACGGATGTTGTCCCTGGCGATCCGTCGCCGTCCCGGCAGCAGGCGGTGCATCAGCAGTCCCAGCATTCGCCCGGCCGTGGCGACGCGGCCGGCGGGAATGGCGGACATGCTCAGGGTGAAGAGGTAGAACACTGCCGCCTGGAGCAGCCAGACGATCCGTTTCATGGCTGGTGGTTTTCCGTCCCGCCGGCGTCGCAGAACTGCAGCGCGTGCAGACGGCTGTACAGCCCACCCGCGGCCAGCATGGTTTCGTGGGTGCCCTGCTCCACGATGCGCCCCTGGTCCAGGACGACGATGGCGTCGGCGTGCTGGACCGTAGAGAGGCGGTGGGCCACCACGAAGGTGGTGCGGTTCTGCATCAGGTTGTCCAGGGCCTGCTGCACCATCTGTTCGCTCTCCGTGTCCAGGGCGCTTGTGGCCTCGTCCAGGATCAGGATCGGCGCGTTCTTGAGCAGAGCCCGTGCGATGCAGAGACGCTGGCGCTGGCCCCCGGAGAGCCTGACTCCCCGGTCGCCGATGCCGGTGTCGTACCCCTGGGGGAGCTGCATGATGAAGTCATGGGCATAGGCGGTCCGGGCAGCCTCCATCACCTCGTCCAGCGTGGCGTCCGGTTTGCCGTAGCGGATGTTGTTGGCGATGCTTTCGTGGAACAGGGTTGTCTCCTGGTCCACCAGGGCGATCTGCGCCACCAGGGAGTCCAGGGTCAGGTCGCGGATGTCGTGCCCGTCAATGGAGATGATGCCGCTCTCCACGTCGTAGAAGCGGGGGAGCAGGGAGACCAGGGTGGACTTGCCGCTCCCCGACGGTCCCACCAGTGCCACCATGCTGTTGGGGCGCACCTCCAGGGAAACGTCCCGCAGGATCGGTTCAGCGCCGTAGCTGAAGCAGACATCGCGGAATTCCACCAGGCCGGTGGAGCGGCCCAGGGCAACGGCACCGGGCCGTTCCTGTACCCGACGCGGCTCGTCCAGGAGGGCGAAGACCCGCTCGGCCGCGCCGGCGGAGCGTTGCAGGGCGTTGTAGGCGTTCTGCAGCTTCTTGATGGGGTTGAACACCATTACCATTGCGGCGATGAAAGAGAAGAACTCCGATGCGGTCATGCGGCCGGACATGACCTGGCTGCCGCCGAAGTAGACCACCGCGGCGATGCCGAAGGAGATGATGGTCTCCGATACCGGCATGGACATGGCATCGTACTTGATGAACTTCCGGTACTGGGTGAAGTAGTCGCGGTTGCCGGAGCGGAAGCGCTCGATGGCACTCTCCTCCAGGCCGAAGGCCTTGATGACCTTGATGCCGGAGAAGGACTCCTGCAAAATGGCGGTCAGCCCCCCCATGACGTCCAGGCTCCTGCCCGAGGCGCGTTTGATCTTCTTGCCGATGAGCTGGGCCGGGTAGGCGGTCAGGGGAATCACCACGAAGCTGAAGATGGCCAGCTGCCAGTTGCGGTAGAAAATAACACCCAGCAGGGAGCAGGCAGAGAGGATCTCCCGGAACAGGCCGCAGACCACGTTGGCCATGCCGTTCTGCATGGTGCTGATGTCGTTGGTGGCGTGGGACATGAGCTCGCCGGTGGTGCGGCGGGTGAAGAAGGCCATGTCCATGCGGACGGTGGCGGCGTAGACCTGGTTGCGGATGTCCTGGATTGCCTTCTGGCCGGCCAGCTGGATGGTGGAGTCGTAGGTAAAGCGGGCCAGGCCGCGGATGGCGAACAGGGCCACGATCCCCAGGGGGACCAGCAGGAAGATGTCGGTCTCCCTGCCGGCGAAGATCTTCTTCAGTACCGGCTCCACCAGGTAGGCGAAGGCGCCGTCCATGCCCCCCACGATGGCGGAGCAGAGGGCGGAAACTACCAGTAGCTTCCAGTAGGGTTTGAAATAGGAGATGGTGCGGGTCAGGGTCGGGTTCATGGTTGTTCCACCATTTCCAGGATCAGGCGGGCCAGGTTGCGGGCCGCGCCACCCCCACCGAGGCGGGAGCGCACCGTTGCCAGACCGGCCCTGATGGCGTCGCCATGGGCGCGGTCCGTCAGAATCGCTCCGATCTCGGTCGCGATCCCCTCGGCGGAGGCGTCGTCCTGGATCAGTTCTTTTACCACCCGCCCACCGGCCACGATGTTGCACAGGGCGATGTGGTCAACTTTTACCAGGCGTTTGGCCAGCTGGAAGGTCAGGGGGGAAAGCTTGTAGATCACCACCAGAGGGGTGCCCACCAGGGCGATCTCCAGGGTGACGGTTCCGGATACGGAGATGATGGCGTCGCAGGCGCGGATCAGGTCGTGGATGCGCTCGCGGGTGACGGTGACGGGCAGCTTCGCGTTATCGAGGTGGGGGGCGATATCCTCGTGTTCCAGGGTAGAAGCGAGCGGCAGCACCAGCTGAAGATCGGGGAAGCGTTGTTTCAGGAGCGCGGCCGCCTGGAGGATCACCGGCAGCAATCGGTGCACTTCGCTGCGCCGGCTGCCGGGAAACAGTCCCAGTATCCCGCGGGAGGGGTCCAGGCCGAAGCTGGCCGCCGCGTCGGCACGCTCCCTGTCCACCTTCACCAGGTCGTACAGGGGGTGGCCGACGAAGGATGCCGCGACGCCCGCGTCGTGGTAGAAGGGGAGTTCGAAGGGGAAAATCACCGCCATGTGGTCCACAAGCCGGGCGATCTTCTTAACCCTTCCCCGGCGCCAGGCCCAGATCTGGGGGCTGATGTAGTAGAGCACCCTGACCCCTGCCCGGCGGGCAACCCTGGCAAGGCGCAGGTTGAAGCCGGGGTAGTCGATCAGGACCAGCAGGTCGGGAGGATTTTCCAGCAGGATCTTCTTCAGCCTGAGGAAGGCCCGGGCGATGACATCGAAGTGGCGCAGCACCTCCACCAGCCCCACCACGGCCATATCGGCCGAGTCCACCAGGGTCTCGACACCGGCCTCGCGCATGCGTTGGCCGCCGATGCCCAGGAAGCGCACCTCCGGGGCGAGCCGGGCGGTCTCCTCTGCCAGCTGCGCGCCGTAGATGTCGCCGGATGCCTCCCCCGCGACAATCATGACGCGTCGTTCAGCCATGGGAGCTCAGCTCTCCACCAGCGCCCGGGAGATGGTCTCCGCCACCAGCTGGATGGATTCCTCCGGCATCTCGGGGTAGATCGGCAGGGAGAGGCAGCGGCCGGTCACATGCTCGGCCACCGGCAGGATCGACTCGCTGTACTCCTGGGCAAACACCGCCTGACGGTGGAGCGGTATCGGATAGTAGATCGCCGAGGCGATGCCTGCCTGACCGAGCCTCTCCATGAGCAGCTCGCGGTGATTGGTCAGTACCGTGTACTGGTGGTAGACGTGCAGGCCGTTACCGTCGATCAGCGGTGTCTGGACCATGTCCCACAGCAGCTCGTTGTACCTGGCTGCCACTCTGCGGCGCCCCTCGTTGAATTCGTCGATGTGTTTCAGCTTGACCCGCAGGATCGCCGCCTGGATCTCGTCCAGTCGGCTGTTGAAGCCGATCAGGTCGTGATGGTAGCGTTGCCGGCTGCCGTGGTTGCGCAGCATCCGCAGCCGGTCGGCCATGTCATCCGACCGGCAGACCACCAGCCCTCCGTCGCCGTAACACCCCAGGTTCTTGCTGGGGAAGAAGCTGTAGCAGCCGGCCGCGCCGTAGGTGCCGGTCTTTCTGCCATCCACCGGGGCGCCGAAGGATTGGGCGCAGTCCTCGATCAGCACCAGGCCGTGGCGGTCGCAGATCCGGTTGATCGCCTTCAGGTCAGCCGGCTGGCCGAAGAGGTGTACCGGGATCACCCCCCTGGTGCGGGGGGTGATGGCCCGCTCGATCAGCTCCGGGGCGATGTTGAAGGTACGTGAGTCGATGTCCACGAACACCGGCGTGGCTCCCACATAGCGGATCGCCTCGGCGGTGGCGATGAAGGTGAAGGTGGAGGTGATCACCTCGTCACCCGGCCCGATGCCGGCGGCAAGGAGCGCCAGGTGCAGGGCGTCGGTGCCGGAGGCGACGGCCACGGCGTGGTCGGTGCCCAGATACCGGGCAGCCTCCTCTTCGAAGGCGGTTACCTGGGGCCCCAGGATGAACTGGCTGCTTTCCAGGGTCTCCATGACGGCCCGGTCGATCTCGTCTTTCAGGTTGTGGTACTGGGTGTTCAAATCCACCATGGGGATCATGAAGGTCTCCTGCCGAGGCTGTTGTTGATGGTCAGAGCCGTGGAGAGGGCCATGCGGCCGTCCAGGCCGCTCACTTCCGGCTGCGTGCCGCTCCTGATGGCGTCGATGAAGGACTCGATCTCCCGCAGCAGCGGATCGGCCTGCCCAAGTTCGCGCTCGTCGACCCTGACGTTGGGGATGCCGGGGAACAGCTCGCCGCTCCCCTTTCTGGCCACCAGCACCTTGCGGTTCTGGAAGTCCAGGGTGATGTAGGCGTCCCGCTGGAAGATGCGCATCTTGCGCTCGCTCTTCAGGCTGATGCGGCTGGCGGTGACGTTGGCCACGCAGCCGTTCTCGAAGAGGATGCGGGCATTGGCGATGTCCTCCTCGCCGGTGAACACCGGAGCGCCGATGGCGTCCACCCGCTCGACCCGGGAGCGCACGATATGCTGGATGATTTCAATGTCGTGGATCATGAGGTCCAGCACCACGTTGACATCGGTGCCCCGCGGCTTGAAGGGGGCGATGCGCACCGATTCCACGAACAGCGGCTCGCGCAGGACACCATCGATGGCCATGAGTACCGGGTTGAAGCGCTCCAGGTGGCCGACCTGGAAGACCAGCTTCCGGGCGGCGGCCAGGGAGATCAGGTCATCCGCCTCCTCGATGGTGACCGTGATCGGTTTCTCGATCAGCACGTGCACGCCGGCCGCCAGGAAATCCCGGGCAACGGCGTGATGGAACTGGGTGGGTACGGCCACGCTGACCGCATCCACCCGGCCGATCAGCTCGCGGTGATCAGCGTAGGGGGTTGTGGCGAGGGTGCCGGCGATCTGCTCCGCGCGCTTCCGGTCGCTGTCCGCCACCCCCACCAGCTCCACATGGGGGAGAGCCGCGTATTTCTGGGCATGGAAGGCGCCCAGGTACCCCACGCCGATCACGGCCACCCTGAGGAGGGGCGTCGTCCCTGTGTCGGGCAGCGTGCTCATCCCCGGCAGATGCCCCGCTGGGAGCGCTCGATGAAGGAGAGCATATACTCCACCTCGGGGCAGTCGGTGATCTCGCTCCTGAGGCGGCTGATGGCCTCGGGAAGTTTCAGGTCGGCCATGAAGAGGGTCTTGTAGGCGCTTTTCATCTTCTTGACGGTCTCGTCGGAGAAGCCGCGCCGCTTCAGGCCGATCAGGTTCAGGCCGCGCAGCTTGGCGTCCCGCTTGCCGGATGTGGCGATGCAGTAGGGGACGATGTCCAGGCCGACCATGGTGCCGCCGCCGATCATGGCATAGGCTCCGATGGTGGAGAACTGGTGCACCGCCACCAGGCCGCCCAGGATCACGTTGTCCTCCACGGTCACGTGGCCGGCCAGGGTAGCCACGTTGGCCATGACCACGCCGTTGCCGATACGGCAGTCATGGGCCACGTGGGAGTAGGCCATGAGCAGGTTGTTGCTGCCGACCACGGTCTCACCTGTTCCGGTGACCGTGCCGCGGTGAATGGTGGCGAATTCGCGGATGATGTTTCCGTCGCCGATGCGGGTCCAGGTCTCCTCGCCGCGGTACTTCAGGTCCTGGGGCGCCGCGCCCACAGAGCTCTGGTGGTAGATCTGGTTCTGTTCGCCGATGGTGGTGAAGTCGCCGATCACGGCATGGGGCCCGATAGTCGTACCGCTGCCGATGGTGACCTTCTTGCCGATAATGGCGTAGGGGCCGACTTCCACGTCCGTTGCCAGTTGTGCGCTCCGGTCGATGACCGCGCTGGGATGTATCATGGGAACCTCTCCGGGATGAAGCGTAAGAGTGAGTCGGGGGAGGCGGGGGAACGGCCGGCCTGGACCGCCGCTCCCCCGGGTGGCGGGTGGATCAGCTGGCCGCGTCGGCGAAGGTGGCCTTGAGGGCTGCTTCGGTGACCAGGGCACCGTCCACGAAGACCTTGCCGTTGACGCCCCAGATGCCGCGCCGGTTCATGGTCGTTTCCACCTCGATGCGCAACTGGTCGCCGGGGAAGACCGGCTTGCGGAACTTGGCGCTGTCGATGGACATGAAGTAGCTGACCTTCTTCTTGGTGCTGTCGTCCGATGCCAGATAGGCCATGATACCGGCCACCTGGGCCATGGCCTCCACGATCAGCACGCCCGGCATGACCGGGTGGCCGGGGAAATGCCCCTGGAAGAACGGCTCGTTGATGGTGACGTTTTTCAGTCCCACGCAACGCTTGCCCGGTTCCACCTCGATGATGCGGTCCACCATGAGAAACGGGAAACGGTGCGGCAGAATCTTCATGATTTCGTTGACATCCAGTACCATGGGTATACCCCCTTCGTTGTTCGTACGCTGTGGTTGTGTCTCACGATGGTTGACACGGAGCACACGGAGTTCTTTAAAGAGCTGTGCGTGAAAACCAGCGACCTGGTTTCTGGCGTGATTCCCCGCTTGTTCCGTGACCTCCGTGGCTCGCTGCTTTTCTGCTCATTTTTCAGCCAGCCGTGCTTCCAGTTCGGCGATTCTCTTCTCCAGGGCGCCGACGCTCTTGCGCAGCTCCGGCAGCCTGGGCACGATTGCCATGGCCTTAAGCCACTCCTTGTGGGGCATGATGGGAGTACCGCTGTAGCCGGCATTGGCCGGAACCGAGTTGGGCACGCCTGACTGGGCGCCGATCATGACGTTATCGCCGATGGTCAGGTGCCCGGCCACTCCCACCTGGCCGGCAAGGGTGACGTGGTTCCCCAGTTTGGTGCTGCCGGAGATACCCACCTGGGAGACGATCATGCAGTCCTCGCCGATCTGGCAGTTGTGGGCGATCTGCACCAGGTTGTCCAACTTGGTGCCCCGCCTGATGAGGGTCACCTCCAGAGCTGCCCGGTCCACGCAGCTGTTGGCGCCGATTTCAACGTCATCCTCCAGCACCACGATGCCGATCTGGGGGATGGGGTAGTAGCCGCTGCCGTCCGGAGCATAGCCGAAGCCGTCGCTGCCGATTACCGCCCCAGGCTGGAGCACGCAGCGGTTGCCGATGCGGCAGCGCTCGCGCACCACGGCGTTGGCGTGGATCAGGCAGTCGTCGCCGATGCTGACGCCGTCGTAGATCACCGCCCCGGAGTGGATCACGCAGCGGTCGCCGATGCGGACGTTGTCGCCGATCAGGGCGCCGGGATGGATGGTGATATCGCTCCCCAGGGTCGGGGTGGCACCCACGAACGCCCCCTCCATGACCCCCCGGGGCGCCGGTTTGTGCACGTAGAAGAGAGTCAGCAGCTTGGCGAAAGCCAGGTAGGGGTTGGCCACTTCGATCAGGTTCCGGCCAAAGGCCTCCCCTCCGGGTGCCATCAGCACTGCTCCGGCGCCGGTCTCGGCCACCTTGGCGCTGTACTTGGGGTTGGCCAGGAAGGTGACCTTGTCAGCCGTGGCCGACTCCAGCGGCGCCAGCCCGTTGACCACCAGGGTCTCGTCGCCCCGTACCGTTCCGCCCAGATAATCAGCCAGCTCTTTCAGCGTTTTCGTGGTGTACATGGTCAGGTCCCCGCGTGGTGACTATTTCTTGTAGGTTGCGTTGTACAGCTTGAGGACTTCGTCGGTCAGGTCGGCCTTGTCGTCGGCAAAGAGCATGCTCTCGTTCTTGACGAAGATGAAGGTGTAGCCGTTCTTCGTGCCGTATTCCTGGATCACCTTTTCCATCCCCTCCAGGATCTTGCGGGTCAGCTCCTCGTCCTTGCCCTGCAGCTCTTCCTGGGCATCCTTGGTGAAGCGCTGGAATTCCTTCAGCTTCTGCTGGTAGTCCTTCTCTTTGTTGCCCCGCGCCGCTTCCGACAGGAGCATCCCCTGTTTTTCCAGCTCGTCCTTCAAGCGCTTCAATTCGTTCTGACGGGTGTTGATCTCGTCCTGGTACTTCTTCAGGCGTACTCCCAGCTGTTCCTTGGCCTGTTTGCCGGACTCCGAGGTGTTGATGGCGCGCTGCATGTCGATGTAACCGATCTTGGCGCCGGTTTTCGGTTCAGCCGCGAAGGCGGCTCCCGCGGTGATGCAGCCCAGCAGAATCACGGCCAGAATAAGACGTTTCATACAGCAGTCTCCTTTTTCAGGTACATAAATTCGGCCCCTGGTGGGGGTGCCGGTGGGTGCGCTCTCGTGACCCGCCCTAGAACATGCTGCCGATGGAAAATTCGAATCGGCCGCTCTTCTTGTCAATGCCGTCGCGGGGGTTGATCGGTATGCCGTACTCCAGGCGCAGCGGCCCCAGGGGGGATGCCCAGCGAATGCCGGCGCCGTAGCTCATCAGTATGTTGTTGAACAGCTTGCTGGTCTTGTCGTGGGAGTTGCCGTAGTCGAAGAAGACCACCCCCTTGAAGCCGGACTCGGCCAGGATCGGGAAGGTGAGTTCCGTGTTGCCGAAGAACTCCCTGCTCCCCCCCATGTAGACCCGATCCTCATCACCGTCCACGGTTATGGTCTTGGTGGGGCAGACCGTGCGGGATTTGTAGCCGCGCAGGGAATAGATCCCTCCCAGATAGAATTTGTCGTCGATGGGGATCTTCTTGCCCACATCCTGGATGTAACCGAAGCTCAGCTTGGTGGAGAAGATCAGCTTCTTGTACAGCGGGTGGAACCAAGTGTGGTCGGTGGTGAACTTGGCGAAGCGGTTGTCCCCCCCCAGGCCGGCGTATTCCACGGACAGGTTGTTGACGAAGCCGGTGCTGGGGTCCAACCGGTAGTCGGTGTTGTTGTGGGTGATGCTGGCCATGATCGAGCTGGTCGTGGTGGTATCCAGAGGGTAGTTGTCCGGATCGATCTCGTTGTATTTCTCGTAGGCGTCTTCCGGATCGAACAGCTTCTTGATCTCGTACTTGTACATCATGAAGGTGCTGATGTCATCGTTGATCGGGTAGCCGGCCTTGATGTCGCCGCCGGTGACCCGACGGGTGTAGTCCAGGTAGTCCCGCTCGGAGCGGTAGATGTCCATACCCAGGGTCCATTTCGTGTCACGGAAATAGGGGTCGGTCAGGCCGATGGCAAAGGTGGAGGAACTGCCACCCAGTGATGCGGAGAAGTTGGCCTTCAGCCCCAGCCCCAGGAAGTTGGTCTGGGAGACGGAACCCTGGCCGATCACGCCGTCCAGGGAGCTGTAGCCGCCGCCGATGCTGAAACTGCCGGTGGACTTCTCCTTTACGTCCACGTTGACGTTGAGCAGGTTGCCGCTGCTCCCCTTGGAGGTGGAGATGTTCGCCTCTTCGAAGTAGCCGGTGTTCATCAGGTTCTGCTTGCTGCGCTTCATGCCGGTGGCACTGAAGAGGCCCGATTCGGTGACCCTCATCTCACGGCGCACGACCTTGTCGCGGCTCTTGGTGTTGCCGGCGATGGAGATGCGTTCGATGTGAACCAGCTCCCCTTTCTCCATGTCGTAGGTCAGGTTGACGGTCTTGTTTTCCGCCAAGGGCTTGGTCAGGGGGGAGACGTTGGTGAAGGCGTACCCCTTGTCGCCGTACAGGTCGGTCAGGCTGATAATGTCGGCGCGCACGTCGGCGCGGCTGAAGATGGCGCCCGGCTCCGATTTCAGTTTGGAACGCAGGGTGGAGACCGGCTCCAGCAGGTCGCCGGTGAACTCGATCTGGCCGATGCGGTACTGCTCCCCTTCGGTGATGCCGATGAGGACCTCAAGGGCGTCCCGGGCTTCGTTCAGCTTGACCACCGGTTCGCCCACCTTGACGTTGATATAGCCGTTGTTCTGGTACTGGTCGGCGATGATCAGCACGTCGTTGCGCAGCACTTCATCCCGGTAGGTGCCGGCGTTGGTCAGCCAGGACATGAACCATTTCTGCTTGGTTTCCATGAAGCCGCGCAGCTTGCGGTTGCTGAAGAACTTGTTGCCGTCGAAGCGGATCGAGTCGATCAGCACCTTCTGGTTCTCGACGATCTGGAAGGTCACCGATACCTCGGAAGGGGAGCGCATCCTGGTGCGGGGGGTGATCTCCACCAGGTAATACCCCTCGTCCAGGTACATCTTGCGCAGTTTCTCCACGCTCTTGTTCAGGTCCCGGATGGAGAAGATGGTGTCCCGCCGCAACTCCAGGCCGTCTTTGGTGAGCTTTTCGCTGGAGAGTTCCTTGTTGCCCTCGAATCTGATGTCACGGATGACCGGTTTTTCCTGTACGGTGTAGATCAGCACCGTACCCTTGGCGCTCTCTTCGGTGGAGACCAGCACCTCCTGGAAGTGCCCCAGCTTGTGTATCGCCCGCAGGTCGGTATCGGTCTTGTCGCTGTAGAGCGTATCGCCGACCTTCAGTGTGATGGCGTTCTGGATAACCGACGCCTCGATGCGCCGGTTACCCCTGATGGATATTTCGGCGATGGTCTCCCCTTCGGCGAAGGCCGTCGCCGCCAGGGCCAGGTGCAGGGCCGCCGCGGCCGTGACTATGCGTGATGATATGGGCAATGTTCCCTCGCTATGGATCAATAGTGAACTCTATTCCAGTCTTCCATCGGTCAGGTGCACGGTGCGCTCCATGGCCGCGGCCAGGCGCTCGTTGTGGGTGACCACCACCAGCGTCAGACCGTGTCTCTTCTGCAGCTCGCCAAGCAGGGCATGCACCCCCTCGCTGGTCTTCATGTCCAGGTTGCCGGTCGGTTCGTCCGCCAGCAGCAAGTCCGGTGACAGGACCAGGGCGCGGGCAATGGCCACCCGCTGCTGTTCTCCCCCGGACAGTTCGCCGGGGCGGTGGGTCAGGCGGTGTTCCAGCCCCACGTCGCCCAGCAGCGTCCTGGCCATTGAGGCCGCCTCCTGTCGGGGGACCCGCGCGATCAGGGCCGGCATCATCACGTTTTCCAGGGCACTGAATTCGGGCAGCAGGTGATGGAACTGGAACACGAAGCCGATGCTCCGGTTGCGGAACGCGGCCAGGTCCCGGTCGCTCTTGCGGAAGAGCTCCTCGCCCCGGAAGCGGACCGTACCTCCGGAAGGGTGGTCCAAGGCTCCCAGCAGGTGCAGCAGGGTACTCTTACCCGCGCCGGAAGCTCCCACCAGTGCGGTTGTGGTCCCCTGCTCCAGGTCCAGGTCGATACCGTTCAGGACGTCTACCCGGCTGGCGCCGGTGCCGTAGCTCTTGCGCAGGTCGCGCGCCTCCAGAAGGTTACTCATAGCGCAGGGCCTCGGCCGGAAGCATGCGTGACGCCTGCCAGGCTGGGTAGAGCGTGGCGATGAAGGAGATCAGGACCGCCGTGACCGAAATCAGTGCCACGTCGGAAGGGACCACCCGGGAGGGGAAATGGTCCAGGTAGTAGATATCCTTGTTGAAAAAGTTCAGGCCGGTGACGCTCTGGATCAGGTCGATGATCGGCTCCAGATTGAGGGCGATCAGGAGCCCTAAAGAGACCCCCACCAGGGTGCCGATTACGCCGATGATCAGCCCCTCCATGACGAATACCTTCATGATGCTGCCCTTGGTGGCGCCCATGGATTTAAGAATGGCGATGTCCCTGGTTTTCTCCATTACCACCATGAATAGGGTCGAAGCAATACCAAAAGCAGCCACCAGCACGATCAGGGTCAGGATCACGAACATGACCACCTTCTCCGTTTTCAAGGCGAAGAGGATGTTGCGGTTCATCTGCATCCAGTCCCGGGCGTAGTAGTCGGTGCCCAGGAGGCGGTTGATGGCGACGGCCAGTTCGCCGGTATGGTACACGTCCCTTACCTTCAGTTGGATGCCGGTTACGGTGTCCCCCAGATCAAAGAAGGCTTGGGCCTGGGTCAGGCTGACGTAGGCCAGGGTCGAGTCGTACTCGAACATGCCGGTGTTGAAAATGCCGGCTATCCGGAACGGTTTCATGCGGGGGATCATCCCCAGGGGGGTGATGTTCCCCATGGGGGAGACCACGTTGATCCGGTCCCCCAGCCGCAGGTTGAGATTCCGGGCCAGTTCCTTGCCCACCAGCAGCCCCGGCAGGGCATCGGCGCCCTCGCTCATCCTGGGCTCCAGGCCGGCAGTGCTCCCCTCCACCAGCGACGCGCTCAGGCGGGTCACCCGGCTGTCCGTGGGGACGTCGATGCCTCGCAGCACCACGCCGGACACGTTTCTGCCCGAGGAGAGCATGACCTGGTTGTAGATGAACGGGGTGGCGGCGATAACCCCCGGCATGGCGGTCAGCTTCTCCATGACCTGGCGGTACTCCTCCATGGGGAGCCCGTTGCGGATGACCACCACATGGGCGTTGGTTCCCAGGATCTTCTCCTTCAGATCCTCCTCGAAGCCGGTCATGACCGCCAGCACCACGATCAGCGCCATGACCCCCAGGCTGACCCCGGCGGTGGAGATCAGGGTGATGATGGAGATGAAGGTGGATTTGCGTTTCGCCCTGAGATAGCGAAGGCTTATGAAGAATTCGAAAGGCATGGTAACGCGGGGACCGGGGATCGGGGACCGAGGGCCGGTAACGGGGAACCGGTAAAAGCTCTTACCAGTCCCCGGTTCCGCGTCCCCGGTCCCCAACCACCTAATCCCGTTTCTCCTTTCGCAGTTGCGGGAAGAGGATGACATCGCGGATCGACGCAGCATCGGTCAGGAGCATCACCAGCCTGTCGATGCCGATCCCCTCGCCGGCGGTGGGCGGCAGACCATACTCCAGGGCACGGATGTAGTCCTCGTCCATGTAGTGTGCTTCCTCGTCCCCCTTGGCTTTCTCGGCCACCTGGGAGAGGAAGCGCTCCTTCTGGTCCACCGGATCGTTCAACTCGGAGAAGGCGTTGGCAATCTCCCGGCCGCCGACGATCAGTTCGAAACGGTCCACGATGTCCGGGTTGTGATCGTTTTTGCGGGAGAGGGGCGATACCTCGGTGGGGTAGGCGGTGACGAAGGTGGGCTGGATCAGCCGGTGCTCGGCCACTTCCTCGAAAATTTCCATCAAAAGCTTGCCATAGCCGATGTCGTCCGGCAGGTCCAGGCCGATGCCGCGGGCATAGACCAGGGCCAGGTCGCGGTCGTCCAGTCTCTTGGCGTCGATGTCGCCGTACTCCAGAATGGCATCCCGCACGGTCAGGCGCTTCCAGGGACGCCGGAAGCTGATTTCCCTTCCCTGGTTGACGAAGTCCAGGGTTCCCAGCACTTCCTGGGCCACGTGGCAGAACAGCTCTTCGGTGAAGTCCATCAGGTCCTCGTGGGTGGCATAGGCCTGGTAGAACTCCATCATGGTGAATTCAGGGTTGTGGCGGACGGAGATCCCCTCGTTCCTGAAGTTGCGGTTGATCTCGAAGACCCGCTCCAGCCCTCCCACCACCAGCCGTTTCAGGTACAGTTCCGGCGCGATGCGCAGGAACAGCTGCATGTCCAGGGCGTTGTGGTGGGTGATGAACGGCTTGGCCGTGGCGCCCCCCGGGATCTGCTGCATCATGGGGGTTTCCACCTCCAGGAAGTCCCGGGCGGTCATGAAGGCGCGGACCAGGTTGATGATGCGCGAGCGCTTGATGAAGATTTCCCGTGATTCCGGGTTGACGATCAGATCCAGGTAGCGCTGGCGGTAGCGGGTCTCCACGTCGGTCAGGCCGTGGAACTTCTCCGGCAGGGGGTGCAGGGATTTGACCAGCAGGCGGATCTTCTTCACGTGCAGGGAGAGTTCGTTGGTCTTGGTGCGGAAGGGGAACCCTTCACAGCCGATGATGTCGCCGATGTCGAAGGACTCGAAGGTCTCGAACGCTTCGGCGCCGATCTCATCCTTCTTGACGTACAGCTGGATGCGGCCCGTGCGGTCCTGAAGTTTGATGAAGGCGGCCTTGCCGAATGAGCGGCGCGCCAGGATGCGTCCCGCCAGGATGTATGTCTGGTTTTCCGCCTCGATCTGCTCCTTGTCGCCGTAGGCGGCAAAGATATCGGCCGAGGTGTGGCTCGGTTTGAAGTCGTTGGGATAGGGATTGATGCCAGCCTCCCAGAGGGTATCGACCTTGCGTCGTCTCTGGAGCTGTAGTTCGCTCAGCTCTTCCATGGTGATCGGGGCCTTTCTCGGCGATGAGTGTGTGGCAGCAGGGAAAAAGACTGCTAAAAATATCGCCGATGTGTTGTGACGTCAAGCAAAAAAGGGGCGCGTCCGGTGGCGCGCCCCGAGGCATGAACTCATTGATTTTCCTGATCTTTTTTTGTGCGCCTTCTCCGCGGCGCCGGCTTCGGTTCTTCCGTTGCCGGCTCCGTTGTTGTGTCCGGCGCGGGCGCGCTCTTCTTGGCCGGGGCGCGCCGGCGCGGCTTTTTCGCGGGCGGTTCGGGCTCGGCGGAGACGCTCTCGGGAACCGTCTCCGCTGCCGGGACGGCCTGCTGTTCCTCGCCTGCCGCGGGCTTCTTCCTGGCCCGCGGCGCCCTGGTCCGCTTCGGTTTGACGGGAAGCTCGGGCTCTGCCGGCTGCTCCGCCGTGGTCTCTGGCGTGGCGCTCTCGCCGGCAACAGTTGGCTGCTCTGCGATGCCCTCCTCGGAGAGCGACTTCGCGGCAACCGCTTCCACGGCTGTTGCATCCTGCGGAGCGGCTGCTTCCGGGACCACCGGTTCGGGGGGGATCTCCACGGTCGTCGACTCCATTGGCTGCTTTACCTCTGGAGCGGCCTCAGCGGACAGTGGCTCTCCCGCAACCGTTTCCCGTTTGTTCTCCAACTCCGGGGCGGGCTCCGGCGACACTTCCCCGGTGTCCGCGGGCTGCCGAGCGATGTTCTCCTCCCCGGCTCCCTCCCGGGGCTCACCGGTGGGCGCCGTCTCGTCGGTTTCCGTCGCTCCCGCTTCCTCGGCAGCCTTGGCTCCCTTGCGGCTGCGCCGGCGCCGGCGCTTCTTGGGAGCCGTGGCGGGTTCCTCCTCATGGGGCTCCACCGATGGCTCGGCAGCCGGTTCCGCTGCTGACTCGCCGGCAGCCGCGTCTTCTTCGGGCTGTTCGACGCCAGCGGATTCCCCGGGATACTGTTCCGTCGGCACTCCCGTGTCGGCCTGTTCCGTTGCCGACTCTTCCTCGGTCTGGCCGGGAAGCGCGGCGTCCTCCGCCGCTGTTTTCTTCTTCTTGCGACGGCGTTTGCGCTTCTTGCCCGCCTCGCCGCCGGTGTTTTCCTGGGACTGCTCTCCCTCCAGGGGGGGCGCGGCGGTCTCGGCCGGAGGTGTGGACGGGAGTTGCTCTCCGTTGTCTCCGTCGTCCCTGGCCGTCTCTTCGGGGCGCTTCTTCTCCCGTTTGACAACGTCCAGTTCCAGCTGGTTGAGCAGGAAGGATGTCTTTCCCTTGACCGTTACCTGGATGTCGTAGTCATTTTCGATCTGGGTCAGCTCCCGCTTCTTGCGGTTGAGCAGGTAGTAGGCCACCTCCAGGGGGAGACCGCCGTGCACTTCGGCCAGGTTCCCCTTGGCAGCGGCGCCGTGAACCTTGCGCAGAAAGGAGAGGGCCATGGCCTCCACCGACTTGACCTTCCCCCGCCCCTCGCAGTGGGGGCACTCCAGGTGTATGGCGTCGTTCAGAGTCTTGGCGATGCGCTGGCGGGACATCTCCAGGATGCCGAACTCGGAGATGCGGCCCAGGTTGACCCGTGCCTTGTCCGATTTCAGGGCATGCTTGAGTGTCTTTTCCACCTCGTGGTTGTGCTTGCGGTCGCGCATGTCGATGAAGTCGATCACGATCAGGCCGCCCAGGTCGCGCAGTCGCAGCTGGCGGGCCACCTCTTCGGCGGCTTCCATGTTGGTCTTGAAGGCGGTGTCCTCGATGCCTCGCTCGCCGCTGGATTTGCCGGAGTTGACGTCGATGCTGACCAGGGCCTCGGTCGGCTCGATCACCAGAGAGCCACCGGAGGGGAGCGATACCCGCTTCTCGTAGATCTGGTCGATCTGCTCCTCGATCTGGAAGCGGGAGAAGACCGGTCGTTTCTCCTTGTGCAATTTGACCAGTTTTTCGCACCCCGGCATGGTCTCGCGGAAAAAGTCCCTGGCCTCGTTGAAAGCCTCCTTGCTGTCCACCACCACTTCATCGATGTCGTCGGAGAAGTAATCGCGGATGAAGCGGATGATCAGCCCCTTGTCGCGGTAGATCTCGCCGGCGCCCCGTATCTCGGCGGCGCTCTTCCTGATCTCTCCGTACAGGGCCAGAAGGTTCTCCATGTCCTTGTGCAATTCCTCGGGGGTGCGGCCCACCGCCTGGGTGCGCACGATGTAGCCGATCCCCTCGGGGATGCTCATCCCGGCCATGATCTCCTTCAGCTGTTTGCGCACGCTCTCCTGTTCCACCTTGCGGGAGATGCCGCTGGAGTCGCTCCCCGGCATGAGCACCATGTAGCGCCCCGGCAGGGAGAGGTAGCTGGTCAGGGCCGAGCCCTTGTTGTCCCGCTCGTCCTTTTCCACCTGCACCACCAGCTCCTGGCCGCGACGCAGCACCTCCTGGATGCGGGGGCGGCGCTTGCGCTGCTCCTCGGGCACGTCGTCGCGCCACTGCCAGAAGTCGGGGTGCAGTTCGCCCATCTGCAGGAAGCCCGGCTTGGGGCGGCCGATGTCCACGAAGGCGGCCTGCAGTCCCGGCTCCACGCGCAGCACGACCCCCTTGTAGATATTGCCCTTGGTCTGCTCTTTGCCGGTTATCTCTATATTAAGTTCCATCAGTCTGCCGTCGTGCACGATGGCCACACGGGCCTCTTCGGGGTGCATGACGTTGATCAGCATCTTTTTGCTCACGGCCTTGCTCATTGTTGTGTCGATCCCTTTCACATGAGGCGCGCTCATACGACTATTAAAAAATGATGAATTATAGAGTTTTTTGGGCTGAAAGCAAAGGAAAAGGAAGAAAAACTGAAAATTGCCCCTGGTTGCGGCACAGCTGCCCTGTTTCTTTCAGGCTCTCCGGTCGTCCGACATTAACGGTTTCAGGACAATGTTTTGACTCGCCGGAGCTGTGGGGTAGAGTTGGAGAGTGACGTGGCGTGTTCCGGGCCGGGAAGCGCAGCTGGTAGCCGGACTCTGGAGGTGGGCTATGCAGAACGACAAGGGGCGGACGGATATTGTGGTGGTAGGTGAGTGCGGAGGGGACGTGGCAACCCTGCTGGCGGAGCATGGCCGCGACCTGACCGAGGTCGCCGACTGGCGCCAGGCCCTGCCCCCGGCCGGTGACAGGGGAGAGGGCTGCGTGCTCATGAGCCGCGCCTGCCTGGAACGGTTGACGCGGGAGCTGAGCGACGGGCTTGCGGAGGAGAACCGGCGCCTGCGGGAGGAGAACGAACACAGCCGGCAAGTGGAGGCGGCATTGCGCGAGGAGGACGAGCAGCTGTGCAACATCCTGCTGGCCTATCCCATCCCCCAGTTCGTCATCGACGGGAACCACCGGGTGGTCTACTGGAACCGTGCCCTGGAGGCGTGCAGCGGCCTAAAATCCTGCGACCTGGTGGGAACGGACCGGCACTGGAGCGCCTTCTACCGCTCCCAACGCCCCTGTCTGGCCGATATCCTGGTGGACGACGCCGAGGAACGGATGGCGTGCCTGTACGGCGACCGGGTCACCCGGTCGCGGCTTTTGCCCGACTGCTACGAGTGCAGCGACTTTTTCCCCGATCTGGGCGAGGGGGGCGCTTGGCTGCACTTCATTACGGTCAAGATGAAGGATGTGAACGGCGTCACCATCGGCGCCATCGAGACGCTGAACGATATCACCGACCGTAAACGCGCCGAACAGGAGCTGCTGAAGGCCTACGACGAGCTGGACGAGCGGGTCAAAGCCCGCACCCGTGATCTGGAGGCAGCCAACCGGGAACTGGAATCCTTCGCCTATTCGGTGTCCCATGACCTGCGTCAGCCGCTGCGGGCCATCGACGGCTTCAGCCAGGCCCTGCTGGAGGAATACAACGACAGGCTGGATGACGACGGCAGGGAGTACCTGGGCCGGCTGCGCGCGGGGAGCCAGCGTATGGGGGTTCTGATCGACAATATCCTGCGCCTGTCGCGCCTGTCGCGGGAAGAGATGCACTACCAGACCGTGGACCTGAGCGCCATTGCCGGCGAGATCGCGGAAGAACTTCGGGCGGCCGAGCCGGGGCGCCAGGGAGAGTTCGTCATTGCCCCCGCTCTTACGGTCCATGGCGACCCGGCCCTGCTCCGGATCGCCCTGCAGAACCTGCTGGCCAATGCCTGGAAATTCACCTCCCGGAAGGAGCAGGCGCGCATCGAATTCGGCGCGCGGGAGCAGGATGGGGAGCGGGTGTTCCACGTCAGCGACAACGGGGCCGGTTTCGACATGGCCTACGGTGACAAGCTGTTCGGCGTTTTCCAGCGGCTGCACGGCGCCAAGGAGTTTCCCGGCACCGGCATCGGGCTGGCCATCGTGCAGCGGGTCATTCATCGCCACGGCGGCCGGGTCTGGGCCGAGGCGGAGCCGGGCAGGGGCGCCAGCTTCTTTTTCATTGTGTAACGATTCGAACGCGGGAATACGGACGTGCCGGGCGCAATTTTGCGGGTACACTACTCTACTCTAGGTGGAAATCCGGGGCTGATTCGGTGACGAAGCAGCCGGGGAGGGGTGTGATGGAACATCAGAAGGTCATACTGCTGGTGGAGGACAACCCTGATGACGAGATGCTCGCCATGCGCGCACTCAAGAAGAGCAACATCGCCAACTCGATCGTCGTGGCCCGGGACGGGGTGGAGGCTCTGGATTATCTCTTCGGTACCGGCGGTTACGAGGGGCGAGACACGAGCGTGCTGCCCCAGATCGTGCTCCTGGACCTGAAACTCCCCAAGGTGGACGGACTGGAGGTGCTACGGCGCATCCGTGCCGACAGTCGCACCAGACGGCTTCCCGTGGCGGTATTGACCTCGTCCAAGGAGGAGCGGGACGTTATCTCCAGCTATGACCTGGGGGCCAACAGCTATATCCGCAAACCGGTGGATTTCGACCAGTTTGCCGAATCCATCAAGCAACTGGGGATGTACTGGCTGGTGCTCAACGAACCACCCCCCTGAGCCCTGGCGAGCGGACCGTTCCCGTTCCCCTGAATGCGCGACGCCTCAGGGATTCGGGGATGCGTTCCCCTTTCGCCGGGAGAGGCTGCCAGGACGGGGGGCGGCTCACCAGTCCGGCCGGAGGGGTGGAGTAGTGGCGAGACAATGGGCTGGAGGCCGGGTGGTGTAGCAGGAGGCGTTTCCATGGAGAAGAAGAACCGGCTCAGGGTCCTGATCGCCGAAGACAACGAGGACGATGCCGCGCTCGTGGCGTTGAGCCTGCGGCGTTCCGGGTATGAGCTGACCTTCGAGCGTGTCGATACCCCCGAAGGGATGAACGAGGCGCTCGGCCGCCGGACCTGGGATATCGTCCTGGTTGATTACCGCATTCCCGGTTTCGGCGGACTGGATGCCCTCAGGATCGTGCAGCGGAGGAACCTGGACATACCGGTCATCCTGGTGTCGGGGGTCATTCTCGAGGAGGTGGCCATCGAGGCCATGCGCCAGGGGGCCTGCGACTGCATCAAAAAGGACCACCTCGAACGTCTGGCGCCGGCCGTGGAGCGGGAGCTGGCCGCGGCGGAGGAGCGGCGGGAGCGGCGCCAGGCCGAGCTGGCTCTGCGGGAGAGCGAGGAACAGTTCCGGGTCCTGGCCGAGACCTCGCCGGCGGCGATCATCCTCTTCCAGGGGGAGGAGATCGTGTACGTCAACCCCGCGGCCGAGCGGCTGACCGGCTATACGGAGGAAGAACTTCTGGCCATGAACCGCGGCGCATGGATCCCCGACGATTTCAGGGGGCTGGCGCGGGAACGGGAACCGGAACAGCGCCAGCAGGAACTCCCTTCGCCGCTGGAGAGTGAGCTAAGGTACCTGACCAGGAGCGGCGAAGAACGTTGGGCTCTGTTCTCCTCCGGCCGCATCGACTACAAGGGCCGGCCGGCCGGCATCGCCACCATTTTCGATATCACCGGGCGCAAGCGGGCCGAGGAGCAGCTGCGGGATTCGCTGCGCGAGAAAGAGATACTCCTCCACGAGATCCATCACCGGGTCAAGAACAACCTGCAGATCGTCTCCACGCTGCTGGATCTGCAGTCCGACTACATCGAGGACGAGCAGGCGCTGCGGTATTTCCGGGAAAGCCAGGACCGGATCAACTCCATGGCTTTGGTGCACGAGGCCCTGTACCGCTCCCGGGACCTGGCCAGGATCGACTTCGCCGTCTACCTGGAAGGGCTGACCGACCATCTGTGTAAATCCTACGTGGCCGATGCGGCGCGGGTTACCCTGGAATGCGCCATCGACGCACTGTCCCTGGACATCGATGAGGCGGTTCCCTGCGGACTGATCGTTAACGAGCTGGTATCCAACTGCCTCAAACACGCCTTTCCCCAGGGAAGGGAGGGGCGGATTCTGGTTCAGTGCCGCCGCGACGGAGACGGTCTGATCCGGCTGTCCGTTTCGGACAACGGCGTAGGGTTGCCTGCCGGGCTTGACCTGGCCGCCGCCAGGACCCTGGGGTTACAGCTGGTGACCATGCTGGTCAGGCAACTGCGGGGAACACTGCTGATGGAGCGCCGGCCTGCCGGTGGAACGAAAATTACCCTCAGCTTCCGGGGTGGTGCGCACGGATGAACCGATGCGCTACCCGGGGGATAACGTCCGCGCACGGGGGATCGGGGATCGGGATGGGGAGATCATGAGGGAGGAAAACGGCCTGGAGCGGATCGACCCCCTGGCTGCCGCGCGCCGGGCCCGGCAGGGAGAGGGCGGCGCTTGTCCGGACCGGGACGGCAACGACGTTGTGGAGAAGCTGACGCGCGAGCTGGGGCTGCTCATGGAACGCCTGGAATCGGAGCGTGACTGCCGAATCCGGGCGGAAGCCGAGCTGAAGGAGTGCCGGGAGGCCCATCGCCGCCTGAAGGCCAACATCCCCGGCATGGTCTACCGCTTCGCGCTGCATCCCGACGGCAGTTTTTCCTTTCCCGAGGTGGACGGCGCGTCGCGGGACCTGTTCGGCATCGAACCGGACAGGCTGATGGCCGATGCCGGCCTGCTGATGGGGCTGATCCATCCCGACGATCGTGGAAAATTTTTCGCTTCGGTCAAGGCGTCGGCCCGGACGCTCACGCCCTGGCGGGAGGAACTCCGGCACCTGGTGAACGGAGAGCTGCGCTGGTATGACTGCATGTCGCGACCGGAGCGTCACCTGAACGGCGATATTGTCTGGGACGGCATCATCCTGGACATTACCCCCCGCAGGCGCGCGGAACAGGCGCTCAACCGCTCCGAACGGAACTACCGCGTCATCTTCGAGAACGCGCCCCTGGGCATCTTTCGCTCCACTCCCGACGGTAGGCTCCTGAACGTCAATGGTGCCCTGGCGCGCCTCCTGAAGTACGGCTCTCCCGGGGAGATGATCGAGCTGGTGAACTGCTCCGGCATGGCCGACACGGTGTACGAGGAGCCATCCCGCTGTCGGGACCAGGTGGAGAGCGTGGTGCGGCACGGCGGATGGCGGATCTTCGAGGAGCGCTTCCGGTGCAGGGACGGCAGCATCATCACCAGCACCTTCCACCTGCGCGCCGTTCCCCGCCGGGATGGGGAAGCTCCCGAGCTGGAGGGGTTTGTCGAGGATGTGACCGAACGCAAACGGGCGGAAGAACGGTTGAACGCGCAGGTTCATTTTCTCCAGCAGCTGCTGGACAGTATCCCCCTGCCGGTGTTCTACAAGGGGACGGATGGCAGGTATCTGGGGTGCAACTCGGCCTTCGAGACGTACTGTGGCTATTCCCGGGAGCGCATCGTGGGCGCCACCGTCCATGAGCTGGTGCCGCGGGAATGTGCGCGGGTCTACCAGCAGGCTGATACCGCCCTGTTCGAGGCCCCCGGGGTTCAGGAGTATGAGACCGAGTTCCTGGACCGGCAGGGGACCCAACGGTACGTGATCTTCAACAAGGCCACCTTCGTTAATCCGGACAACCGGGTGGCCGGCCTGGTGGGGGCCATCACGGACATCACCGAACGCAAGCGGGCTGAACAGGAGCTCCTGCTGAGCAATGACGTTTTGCGCGCCATCATCCAGGCGGCTCCCACGGCGATCATCGGTCTGGACCGGGAGGGGCGGGTGCGTCACGTCTGGAATCCGGGGGCGGAGCGGATGCTGGGCTGGAGTTCGGAAGAGGTCATGGGCAGACCGTTTCCCGGCGCTGAACCGGAGGGGATGGAAAGCCTCAGCGCTTTGGCCGGCGGAGACGGGCACGGGGCCGGGAGCGAGCTCCGGCTCCGGCGCCGGGACGGCTCCTGCCTGGACTGCTGCGTCTATGCCTCACCGTTGCACGGCGCCGAGGGACAGGTGGCGGGCAGTATCGCCGTCCTGGTTGATGTCACCGAGCGCAGGCAGGTGGAGGAGTCGCTGCGTCTGGCCAATCTGATCGTGGAGAACAGTCCGGCGGTGCTGTTCCGCTGGCGGGTAGCCGAGGGGTGGCCGGTGGAGCTGGTATCCCGCAATGTCATCCGTTTCGGTTATACGCCGGACGAACTTACCTCCGGTGTTGTCCCGTTCTCGTCACTGGTGTATCCCGACGACCTGGAGCGGGTCGCGGCCGAGGTGGCCGAGTTCTCCCGTCGAGGCGTGGATCGCTTTCAGCAGGAGTACCGCATCGTCACCAAGGAGGGGGATGTGCGCTGGATCGACGACCGTACGGCGATGGAACGGGACGACCAGGGAGGAGTCAGCCACTTTCAGGGGGTGGTGATGGACATCACCGAGCGCAAGCAGGCCGAGGAGATGATCCGCTCCGCCCTGGCGGAAAAGGTGGTTCTGCTGAAGGAAATTCATCACCGGGTCAAGAACAACCTGCAGATCATCTCCACCCTCCTGGATCTGCAAGCCGAATCTCTGCGGGATGAGGGGGCGTTGCGGGCCTTCCGGGAGAGCCAGGACCGCATCAGGGCCATGGCCCTGGTTCACGAAAAGCTCTACCGGACCGAAAACCTCTCCTCCATCGATTTTGCGGGCTACATCGAGAGCCTGACCACCCATCTCTATAACAGCTACGCCATCGACCCGGAACGGGTCTCCCTCTCCATCGATGCGGGCGACGTCCGTCTGGGGATCGACCAGGCCATTCCCTGCGGCCTGATTATCAACGAGCTGGTTTCAAACGCCCTCAAGTATGCCTTTCCCGGCGATTCGGTGGGCGGCATCATCGTCAGGTTCCAAGGGGGGGGCGGTGGACCGGTTTTGTTGACGGTTGCCGACAGCGGCGTGGGGTTGCCGGACGGACTGGATTTCCGTTCCGGCGAGACCCTGGGACTGCAGCTGGTCAGGATGCTGGTCAAACAGCTCAGGGGCGAGGTTGCCCTGGACAACTCCCGAGGCGCCTGCTTCGAGATTCGTTTTCCGGAGAGATGCATGGGGTGACGGTTGTTTCGGGAGCGATGCCCCGATGCCGGTTGCGTGCCCGTACCGGGTAGTTGGTTTGCCGTTCATGTCTGTTCTGGAATGGAAAGGCGCCCCGAGGGGGGTGGAGGGGGGAGAGGATGGAGGAAATGGCGCCGGTGCCGCGCGGAAACAGGATACTGATCGTCGAGGATGAGCTGATCATCGCCCGGGGCATCCAGAAACGCCTCCAGGGGATGGGATACGAGGTCATTGACACCGTACCCTCGGGCGAGGAGGCGATCGAGGTCGCCGGCAGGAGTGCGCCGGACCTGATTCTCATGGATATCAACCTCCAGGGGGGGATGGACGGAATCCAGGCGGCGGAGTGCATCCGTTCCCGGCTGGATCTGCCGGTAATCTATCTGACCGCCTACACCGACGCCGAATCCCTGGGACGGGCCAAGGTGACGGAACCCTTTGGTTATATCGTCAAGCCGTTTCAGGACCATACCCTGCAATCGGCCATCGAGATGGCTCTCTACAAGCACCGCATGGAACGTCGGCTGAAGCGGAGCGAACAGTGGCTGGCCACCACCCTGCGCAGCATCGGCGATGGAGTGGTGGCCACGGACGTATCCGGCCGGGTCAATTATCTCAACCCGGTGGCCGAGGCCCTGGTCGGTATCGGCCAGGAAGAGGCGCGGGGGAAGCTGCTGGGCGAACTGTTCCGCTATCGCAGCGAAACCGGCGTCCTGAGCGGCGAGGAGATCATGCGCCGGGTGATGGGAGCGGGGGAGACGCTGGTCCTGCCGCCGGACAGTGTTCTGGTGACGGCAACGGGAGCCGAGATCCCCGTCGAAGCCCGGTTGACCCCCATCTCGGGCGGCGGGGAGGATATCCAGGGCATGGTGCTGGTCATGCTCGATGTTACCGAGCAGCGGCGCGTCCAAGAGGCCCTCAGGCGCTCGGAGAGAATCCTGACGCTGAAGAACCAGATCGCCACAATCTTTCTGACCATTCCCGATGACCGGATGTTCTTCGAGGTGCTGTCGGTTATCCGCCATGCCGTTGACTGCACCCATGCTCTGTTCGGCTACATTGACGACGATGGCGCCCTGGTGGTACCAACCCTGATGGGGGAGGTGTGGCAGGAATGCCTGATGCCGGACAAGACGATCCGCTTTTCCTCCGACTGCTGGACGGGTCTCTGGGGACGCGCCCTGGAGGAGCGGGTCTCGTGTTGCGGCGACGGCCCCTTCAAGACTCCCCTGGGCCATATCGCCATGGAAAACTTCCTGGCCATCCCGGTGGTGTACCGCGGGGCCAGCATCGGCCTGATCGCCCTGGCCAACAGGCCGGGAGGGTTCGACGACGAGGAGCGGAGGCTGCTTGAGATCATCGCCGACCTCATCTCCCCCATTCTGCAGGCGCGTCTGGAGCGCGGGCGCCTGGAGCGCAGCCGGGTCCAGGCCGAGGATGCCTTGCGCCGGTCGGAGGGACTGTTACGCCATGTCTTCGAGACCATCCCTGATCTCTTGTCCGTTATCGACCGGGAGTACCGTCTCGTGCTCTCCAACTGGCACGGCGGGTATGAGTACGTTCCGACGGAACTGCGCGACACGCAGCCTCACTGCTATCAGGCGTACTACGACCGGGACGAGGTCTGCGATATGTGTCACGTGCGGGACGTGTTCAGGAGCGGTCGGCCCGTTTTCCGGGAAAAATACAACCCCCGTATCGGTTTCATGGATGTGCGGGCCTATCCCGTCCTGGACGAGAAAGGGGACGTGATCCTGGTGGCCGAACATGTGCGCGACATAACCGAGCGCAAACTGGCCGCCGATTCCCTGGCCATGGAGAAGGAACGGCTGGCGGTGACGCTGCGTTCCATCGGCGACGGCGTGATCACCACCGACACCCGGGGAATGGTGCAGCTGCTCAACCGGGCGGCCGAGGAGATGACCGGCTGGACCCAGGAGGAAGCGGTCGGCAGGCCGTTCCGGGAGGTGTTCCCGATTATACACGAGAAGAGCCGGGAGACCTGTTCCAGCCCGGTGGAGCGGGTGCTTGCCAGCGGCGGGGTGGTGGAGCTGGCCAACCATACCCTGCTGATCGCCAGGGACGGCCGGGAGCGGAGCATCGCCGACAGCGGTGCGCCGATCCGCGACAGCGAGAGCCGGGTTGTGGGAGTGGTGCTGGTATTCCGCGACATCACCGAGAAGAAGAAGATGGAGGAGGAACTCTTCAACGCCCGCAGGCTGGAGTCCATCGGCCTTCTGGCCGGAGGCATCGCCCACGACTTCAACAACCTGCTGACCGCCATACTGGGCAACATCTCCCTTACCAGAACGCAGCTGGGGCAGGATGAACGCTTCAGGCGCAACCTGGATGAGGCGGAAAAAGCATCCCTGCGGGCCAAGGATCTGACCCAGCAGCTCCTGACTTTTTCCCGCGGCGGCGCTCCGGTGCGCAAGACCGTTTCGTTGCCGGCCATCATCAGGGACTCGGCCATGTTCACCCTGTCCGGCTCCCGGGCCGGCTGCCGCTTCCTGATCCCCGACGATCTGTATCCGGTGGATGTGGATGAGGGGCAGTTCAGCCAGGTGATCAACAACCTGGTGCTCAACGCCGATCAGGCAATGCCCGAAGGGGGCGAAATCCGGATCTGTTGCGCCAATGTCTCTCTGGGCAGGGACTCCCATCTGCCGCTGCCGCCCGGTCTCTATGTGCGCATCAGCGTCAGCGACCAGGGAGAGGGAATCCCCGGAGAACTGCTGCCACGCGTCTTTGACCCCTACTTCACCACCAAGAAACAGGGTAAGGGGCTCGGCCTGGCCACGGTCTACTCCATCATCAGGAATCACGACGGCCACATCGGTGTCCAGTCGTCCCCGGCCGAGGGGACCGTTTTCACCATTCACCTCCCCGCCACCGTCAGCAGCGCCGTGGAGGCGCCTCCGGAGGAGGTGCTCGCCACCCCCGGCAGGGGACGCATCCTGGTCATGGATGACGAGGAAAGCATCCGCGACGTGGCCGGCGAGATGCTCTCCTATCTGGGGTATGAGGTGGACTTTGCCGGCGACGGTGTCGAGACGCTGGAGCTGTACCGTCGGGCGCAAGAGCAGGGCCGCCCCTTTTCAGCCCTGCTGATGGACCTGACCATTCCGGGCGGCATGGGGGGGAGGGACGCCATCGCCCTGCTGCGGGAGCTGGACCCGACGGTGACGGCGGTGGTCTCCAGCGGCTACTCCAACGACCCGATCATGGCCGATTACCGGGCGTACGGATTCAGCGGAGTGATTACCAAGCCCTATCGGGTAAACGAACTGAAACGGGTGCTGGACGAGGTCATCGCGTGCCGGGAGAACGGGGGGGAATGAGCATGGAAAACGCCCCGTTCCCATTTCGGAATCCGGGGCGTTGCCTGGTGAGATGACTGCCTGGCGTTACTCGGCTTCGATCAGCCTGGCGCTGGTGATGAAAACCGGCTCCAGCGGAACATCGCCGTGGCCGTTTTTGTTGCCGGTCTTGACGGCGCGGATCTGGTCGACCACGTCCATCCCCTCCAGCACCTGGCCGAAGACGCAGTAGCCGAAGCGGTCCGGCTGCTTGCCCTGGTGATCCAGAAAGGGATTGTCCACGGTGTTGATGAAGAACTGGCTGGTGGCGGAATCCACGATGGCGGTGCGGGCCATGGCCAGGGTGCCGCGCTTGTTGGAAAGCTTGTTGGCAGCCTCGTTTTTGATGGCGAACTTGGGCTTCTTCTGCTCCATGGCCTCGTTCAGGCCTCCTCCCTGGATCATGAAATCCTTGATCACCCGGTGGAAGATCAGGCCGTCGTAGAAGCCGTCCCTGACGTAGCCGAGGAAGTTCTTGACGGTGATGGGCGCCTTCTCCTTGAACAGTTCGACGGTAATCGGCCCCATGGATGTTTCCAGCAGGACCCGCGGATTTTGTTCTGACATATCGAAACCTCCGGTGCGTTGTGGTGCGGTGGTCAGGTTTGTCCGGCCGCACGTTCCGTTATGTAGCACAGAGCGGACCAAACCGGAACCCTTTTCCGCCCGTGGCCCCGCGAAAGGGCATCAGGGCATGGCCGACCGAAGCGAATCGGCGGGAAGGGTGATGAAGAAGCAGGTCCCCTGGTCCGGGTCGCTGGAAAACCCTACCTCCCCCCCCAGGCACTGTTCACCGAACAGTTTCATGCTGTAGGTCCCCATTCCCCGCCCCTGTCCCTCCTTGGTGCTGAAGGAACGCTGAAAGATCCGCGGCTCGATCCCGTCCGCGATCCTGCCCGGATTGTGCACCAGGAAGCAGGGCCTTCCGTCGCGCAGCTCGAACCAGAGCCGTACCTGCTCGCCCCGGCCGGTGGCCTCCAGGGCATTCTTGACCATGTTGACCAGGACGCGCATCAGGAGCACGGGGCTGGTGAGCAGGCAGGCTGCCGTGCCGCCGGTGTCGATGTCCAGGCGGTAGACCATGTCGGGAGGGTAGCCGCTGAAGAACGCACCGACCCCCTCCAGGATGTGGACGCTGGTGGTCGGCTCCCGTGCCGCGACCAGCTGTCCCTGTTCCGCCTGCAAGATCAGGCGCTGGGTCTGGATCTCCTGGTTGATGCGATCCGAGAGGCTGACGATGTTGCGGGCGATCAGGGATGCGTCCTGAGGGCGGCGCATCAAGAGCTCGCTCCACCCCTGCAAGCCGGTGATGACGTTGCTCAGGTCGTGGAGGAAGATCGACTCAAGCACGTCGCGGCGCTTCTCGGCGTTGATGTCGTGGAGCACGAAGACGGTCAGGCAGCAGTTGTCCAGGTTCAGGGGGGTGGCGCGTACGCTGAATTCGTGGGCCTCCAGGCGGTTGTTGCGGCAGACCGTCATCAGGCACTCACCGCTGCGGGGCTGGTCGTCCGTCTGGCTCGCCATGATGGCGATGGCTGCGCCGCAGCTGGTGCAGCCGCGCGCAGTGCCGCATCCGCCGGGGGCCTCCTGGCTGTGGATGCAGCGGAAGGCCTCCCCCGGCCGCTGGCCGATTACCGGCTGGGGCGTTTCGATGTCCAGCGCGCGCAGGGCTTCCGGGTTGGCGGCCAGGATCTGGCGTTCCTGGTTGAGCACCAGCACGTAGCCGTCTACCGAGTCCAGGATGACCTGGGTGATGGGGTGGCGCAGGCAAGCGTCGGCCATGGCACGGACGCGGCTTGCGGGGGCTCGTTCGGCCGGCGCGAACCAGGTTCCGGACGGCGGGGGGGGGGTGGTGTCCTGTGAGCGGGCCATACGACCTCTTCCGTGGGATGGTGAAGATGCAGCCTTAAAAATAGCACACCCCCCGGGACCGTCAAGGTTGGTGAATTGTCTGGAGCAGCGGCGGAGAATGGGGTACTATGCCTCGCTCCAAGGAGATACGGTATGACGGATCAACAGACCTGGACCACCCTCAGGCTCCTTGCCTGGACCAAGGAGTACTTCGGTGCCCGGGGGATAGAGAATGCCCGCCTGGAGGCCGAGTGGCTGCTCTGCGCCGCCACCGGCCTGGACCGGGTCGGGCTGTACCTGAACCACGATAAACCGCTCAACCGGGATGAACTGGCCCGTTACCGCCGCATGGTGGCCCGCAGGGGAAGGCGGGAGCCGCTGCAGCACATCCTCGGCAGCCAGGAGTTCTGCGGGTTGGAATTCCGGGTGACGCCGGACGTACTCATCCCACGCCACGACACGGAAACCCTGGTGGAAGAGGCTCTCGGGCGGACGCCTCAGGCGCGGACGGCGCTGGACATCGGCACCGGCAGCGGCTGCATCGCCGTCAGCCTGGCCCTCCGTCTGCCCCATGCCCGGGTCACTGCCGTCGACATCTCCGAAGCCGCCCTGGAGGTGGCCCACCATAATGCCCAGGCCAACAACGTGGCGGTGGAGTTCCTGCACGGCTCTCTGCTGGAACCGGTGGCTGGGCGCCAGTTCGACCTGATCGTCTCCAACCCCCCCTACATTCCCCGCGCCGTGATCGAAACCCTTGAGCCGGAGGTGCGGGACGGCGATCCCCGCTTGGCGCTGGACGGCGGCATCGACGGCTTGGATCTCTACCGTTGCCTGATACCGGACGCAGTCGGTCACCTGAATCCCGGGGGGTGGCTGCTGGTGGAGGTGGGGCAGGGGCAGGCGCGGGAGGTCGCGGCACTGTTCGGGGATGCCGCCGGGTACGATGGGGTGGTAACGGCCCGCGATCCCGGAGGAATCGAACGGGTAGTGGGTGCGGCGCGAAAGGGGGGGCGGCATGAAGATTGACGAGGCGCGGCGTGTTCTGGACGAGGCGGATCTGCTGGTGGGTGAAGAGGAGATTCAGGCCGTCATTACCCGGATGGCTCGGGAGATTACGGAGCGGCTGGCGGATGCCGATCCGGTGGCGCTCTGCATCATGAACGGCGGCCTGATTTTCAGCGGCCAGCTGTTGCCCCGGCTGCGCTTTCCCCTGGAGCTGGATTACGTCCATGCCACCCGTTACGGTCGTGCCACCTGGGGGAACGAACTGAACTGGATGGTGAGACCCACTCTGAACCTGGTGGGCAGGACGGTGCTGCTCCTGGACGATATCCTGGACGAGGGGGTCACCCTGGCCGCCATCAGCGGGTATTGCCGCCAGATGGGGGCACTTGAGGTGTTGACGGCGGTGCTGGTGGAAAAGCTGCACAGCCGCAAGGTAACCCCCGGGATGCGGGCCGACTTCACCGGCCTGGAAACCGGCGATCGTTTCCTGTTCGGGTACGGCCTGGACTACAAGGGGTACTGGCGCAACGCGCCCGGAATCTACGCGGTGAAAGGGATGTGAGGCAGTGAAACGGTTCTTCCAGTTCGAACGCTACAATACCAGCTTCCGTCAGGAGACCATGGCCGGGATCACCACCTTCCTGACCATGGCCTACATCATCATCGTCAATCCGGCCATCATGGAAAACGCCGGCATCCCCCGGGGAGCGTCCCTCACCGCCACGATCCTGGCCGCGGTGATCGGTACGGTGATCATGGCGCTCTGGGCCCGGCGCCCCTTTGCCATCGCCCCCTATATGGGGGAGAACGCCTTCATCGCCTTCGTGGTGGTCAAGGTGATGGGGTACAGCTGGCAGGCTGCCCTGGGAGGGGTGTTTATCGCCGGCGCGCTCTTTACCCTGCTGACTGTCTGCGGCATCCGTGGGTGGCTGGCCGAGTCCATTCCGCTCTCCCTCAAGGCCGGCTTTGCTGTGGGGATCGGCCTGTTTCTGACCTTCATCGGCCTGAACGAGACCGGCCTGGTGGTGCTGGGGGTCCCGGGCGCTCCGGTGAAACTGGGCAACCTGGGGCAGACTTCCTCCCTCCTGGCCGTGGCCGGTTTCCTGGTGACCACGGCACTCATGGCCCGGCGGGTGCGCGGCGCCCTCTTGATCGGCATCATGGCCACCACCCTGGGCTCCATCAGCCTGGGGCTCACCCCCCTGCCGGAGAGCATTGCCTCCCTTCCGCCGTCACTGGAGCCGGTCCTCTTCAAACTGGATATCGCCGGCGCACTCTCCGTGCGGTTCCTGCCGGTGGTGGCGGTGATCTTCATCATGGCCTTCCTGGATACGGTGGGCACCCTGATCGGGCTCTCCATGCGGGCCGACCTGCTGGACGAGAACGGCAACCTGCCGGAGATCGAACGCCCCATGCTGGCCGATTCCCTGGCCACCATGGCGGCGCCGCTGCTGGGAACCAGCACAACCGGCGCCTACATCGAGTCCGCCGCCGGCATCGAGGAGGGTGGCCGCACCGGCTTCTCGGCCCTGGTTGTGGCGTTCCTGTTCCTCCTGTCCCTCTTCTTCGCCCCGCTGTTCACCATCGTCCCGCCCCACGCCTACGGCATTGCCCTGGTGGTGATCGGTTCCTTCATGATCCGCCCGGTCACCCGCATCGATTTCGACGATGTGACCGAACTGGTCCCTTCCTTCCTGACCGTCTGCCTGATGGTCTTTACCTACAACATCGGGGTGGGGATGACGTCGGGGATGATTACGTACGTGCTGCTCAAGCTGTTCACCGGCAGGGGGAGGGAGGTCCGGCCCGGCATGTGGGTGCTGGCGCTCCTGTCGCTGCTCCTGTTCGTCTGTCTCCCCAGACTCTGATGGCGGATTCGCATCAGAACCGTGCCTGCTCCGGCATGTTTTCCGAACTTGTTCAGGTGTCGCGGTGGCGGAGCGTACGCACGAAACAAGGGGTGCCGCTCTTTGCCGAGCCGCACCCCTCTCCCGTTTCCTGCTCCGCTGCCTGCCGTGCTACTTCCTGACGAACTCCACCTCCAGCTGGATGGCCACTTCTTCTCCCACAACCACGCCGCCGTTGTCCATGCTCTTGTTCCAGGTGATGCCGAAGTCCCTGCGATTGATGGTCGTTGTGGCCGAAGCGCCGCGTCGGGAGTGTCCCCAGGGATCCCGCACCTCGGGCGTCAGGCCGTCAACCCGCAGTACCACCGGCCTGGTAATCCCCTTGATGGTCAGGTTGCCGGTGACGTTCAGTTTGCCCGGCCCTGCCTTCTCCACCCTGGTGGAGACGAAGGTCATGGAGGGGAATTTCGTTGCGTCGAAGAAGTCGGGACTGCGCAGGTGGTCGTCCCGCTTGTTGACACCGGTGTTGATGGACGCAACGTCAATGCTGACCTCGACCCGTGATTTCGTGATGTCCCTGTCATCCAGGTGCAGGGTGGCGCTGATCTTCTCGAAGTTGCCCCTGACATTGCTGATCATCAGGTGCCTGACCTTGAACTGGGCGGCGCTGTGGTCCGGGTCCAGGCTCCAGGTGGAGGCCAGGGCCGAAAACGGCAGGGCCAGGGTTAGCATGAGTACCAGTGAGAGTATCCGTTGCATGACATCCCCCTTATTGATTGTCCAGCTTCCTCAGGAAAGGCCCAGGTAAGCCAGCACCTGTGCCGGGTGCTGTTCGGCCTTGGTGACCTTGGGCCAGTGCTTTTTCACGATTCCGTCGGGACCTATGACCACCGTGGAACGGATGATGCCGACGGTTTTCCTGCCGCAGGCGACCTTTTCGCCGAAGGCGCCGTAGGCCTGCATCATACTGGTGTCTGGGTCGGACAGCAGCACGAAAGGGAGCTTGAATGTGTCGATGAACTTGGCATGGGCCGCGAGGCTGTCCTTGCTGACTCCCAACAGCACGATGTCGTTGGCGACCAGCGTGTCGTGGGTGTCACGGAAGCCGCAGGCTTCCTTGGTGCAGCCGGGGGTGTTGTCCTTGGGGTAGAAGTAGATGACGACCGTCTTGCCGGTGTACTCTCCCAGGGTGTGCCGTTTGCCGTCGCTTCCCTCCAGAGTGAACTCCGGCGCCTTGGTTCCTTCCAGTGACATGAACTGCCTCCTTGTGACGAAATAAATCCAACAGGATCATTTAAATCCAATTTAGCATCAAAATATTCTCCGTCAAGCCAAAAATTCCGTGCAGGCCGATGCGCGGAGCATGGTTGCGGTGGCCCGTCCCGCGGCGTTGCCTGATCCCATTTCCTGCCCGGATTCGTATCAGGGGAGGCAACCGCTCAAAAACAGGGCGACGACGGCGGCGCACCTGTGGTAGGGTAGCCCGCACACCTGCGAAGGGACAGCCATGTACGACTCCTCCCGGGCGCTGATCGCCTGCCCCCAGTGCGATCTGCTGCTGCGCGAAATAGAACTGGAACCCGGCCGCAGCGCCGTCTGCCGACGCTGCGGCGCGACCCTGTACCGGGCCTCGGCGGACAGCCTCGATCGCACGCTGGCCCTTGCCCTCGGCACCCTGCTTCTGTTGATCGTTGCCAACATCTATCCGATTCTGGGAATCGAATCCCAGGGGACCGGCAGTGCCACGAACCTGTACGGAGCGGTGGTCTCACTCTGGAACCAGGAGATGCGCCTGATCTCGCTTCTGGTGCTCGTCACCACCATCCTTGTCCCTTTCCTGGAACTCTCCCTGCTGATCTATCTGTTGCTCCCCCTGCGGCTGGACCGGGTGCCACCGGGCATGGCCCCGCTGATGCGTTTTTTGCGCGCCATCGAGCCCTGGGGCATGGTGGAGGTCTTCATGCTGGGTATCCTGGTCTCCCTGGTGAAGCTGGCCGACACCTTCCGCATCATTCCCGGGGTGGCGCTCTGGTCCTTCGGCGGGGTGACGCTGTTGCTGGCGGCGGTGGCATCCACCTTCAACCCCCGCGACCTGTGGCAGCGGCTTGACCGGCTGAACGCGGACGGAGAGACGCCGTGAACGACGAGCCGGTTACGGCAGCCAGCCAGGGATTGTGCGCCTGCCATGTCTGCGGCCTGGTCTCGCGGCCGGGGTCCGGAGGCGAGCTTTGCCGCTGCCCGCGCTGCTCGGCGCGGTTGCATTCGCGCACACCCCACGGCAACGAGCAGTGCTGGGCGCTTCTGATTGCGGCCTATATCCTCTATCTGCCGGCCAACCTGATGACCATCATGGAAACCGGCACCCTGGTCAGCTACCGCAGGGACACCATCCTGAGCGGTGTGGTCCACCTCTGGCAGAACGGCTCCATGGGGATCGCCGCGGTGGTGTTCGTGGCCAGCATCCTGGTGCCGCTGTTCAAGCTGCTGGTGCTGACCTATCTGCTGATCTCGGTCCGTCGGTGCTCGACCAGACACCTGGCCGAACGGACCCGCCTGTACCGCCTGGTGGAACTGGTGGGGCGCTGGTCCATGCTGGATATCTACGTGGTGACGCTCCTGGCCGCCCTGGTGCAGCTGCACTCCCTGGCTGTGGTCAAGGCCGGTCCGGGGGCCATCGCCTTTGGCGCCGTGGTAGTGCTGACCATGTTCGCCGCCATGCGCTTCGATCCGCGGCTGATCTGGGATTCTTCCCTGCCCGGTCGCCCCTCCGGACCCTCACCGTGGGAGCCGGTGCCTGCTGATAGTTCGACATCCATCCAGAACAGAGAGGTTGTACCATGACCGAAGAGCACCAGTCGCCGGAAGCGATCGCCATCCCCGATGCCATCGTGGACAGACGCCGCCGCAGGGCATCCCAACTGATCTGGCTGATCCCCTTCGTCGCCGCCCTGATCGGCATCTCCCTGGCAGTCAAGTCCTACCTGGAGCGGGGGCCGGTCATCACCATCAGCTTCAGGAGCGGCGAGGGGATCGAGGCCGGCAAGACCAAGATCAAGTACAAGGACGTGCAGATCGGCGAGGTCAGGAGCGTTACCATCTCTCCCGACCGCTCCCGGGTGGTGGTGAGTGCGGAGTTCAAGAAGGAGGCCGAAGGTCTGCTGGTGGCCGATACCCTCTTCTGGGTGGTCAAGCCGCGCATCGCCGGCGGCACCGTCTCGGGACTGGGCACCCTGATGGGAGGCTCCTACATCGCCATGGACGTGGGGGGATCAAAGGCGCCACGGGACGAGTTCACGGGGCTGGAAGAGCCGCCGGTGATCACCATGGACCAGCCGGGTGTGCAGTTGCGGCTGCACAGCGCCGACATCGGCTCGCTGAACGTCAAGTCACCGGTCTTCTTCCGCCACGTCCAGGTGGGGGAAGTGATTGCCTATGAGCTGGACCGCGACGGCAAGGGGGTCACGCTGAAGGTGTTTATCCGCAAGCCCTACGACCGCTTCGTCAAGGCCAATACCCTCTTCTGGCATGCAAGCGGCATTGACCTGAGCATGGACGCCAACGGCATCAGGGTCAACTCCGAGTCCATGGTCTCACTCCTCCTGGGCGGCATCACCTTCCAGACCCCCGAGGACAGCATCGCTGCTGCCGCGGTGCCGGCCAACAGCGCGTTCACGCTTTTTTCCACCCGGGAGGAGGCGATGAAGCGCATCGACGGCATCGTGGAGACCTATCTGCTGGTCTTCAGGGAGTCCGTACGCGGCCTGGCCATCGGCGCGCCGGTGGACCTGCGCGGCGTGACAGTGGGGGAGGTGTCCCGCATCAGCGTCGAGCTGGACCCGCGCAACCGGCGCTTCGTCATGCCGGTGGAGGTACGCTTCTATCCCGAGCGCCTGCGGGCCAACTCCCGCTCCGGCTCGAAGCTGTCCACCGGCCGCAACTCCCGCCAGCTGATGAGCGCCCTGGTTGCCAACGGCATGCGCGCCCAGATCAGAAGCGGCAACCTCCTGACCGGGCAGCTGTACATAGCGCTGGATTTCTTCCCCAAGGCCCCTCACGCCAGGGTGAACTGGTCCCAGAACCCGCCCGAGTTTCCCACCATTGCCGGGAACATGGAGCAGTTCCAGGCCATGCTGATGCAGATCGTGCAGAAGATCGAGCGCCTGCCGCTGGAGGAACTCTCCGGTGATACGCGCCGGACGCTCGCCTCCCTGGATGAAACCGTCAGGAACGCCGACCGCATGCTGAAGAACATCGATGCCGGTGTCGTGCCGGAGGCGCGCCGGACCCTGGAAGAGCTGCGCGCGACCCTGGCCCAGGCCAACGGTGCCCTGTCCGGGGTGCGGCAGACCCTTGCCGCGGATGCGCCATTGCAGCGTGACCTGCGGGAGACCCTGCGCGAACTGAGTCGCGCCGCCCAGAGCCTGCGACTGCTGGGTGATTACCTGGAACGGCACCCCGAGGCTTTGGTCAGAGGCAAGAAGGAGGATGATCGATGAAAAGTGCCCGTGTTCCGCTGGCGGTCATGGTTCTGGCCGCTGCTCTGCTCCTGTGCGGCGCCTGCGCCCGCTCCCCCCGCTGCAGTTTCTATACCCTGACGGCAACGGCGCAGTCCGGGGCCCCGCTCCCCCCGGCCCGGCGCCCCTCCCTGGCCGTCACGTCGGTGACCGTCCCGGAGCTGGTGGACCGCCCCCAGCTGGTGCTGTCCAGCGGCGGGACCCAGGTTCGGCTGCTGGAGACCCACCGCTGGGCCGAGCCGCTGAAAGGGGGCATCGCCCGTACGGTAGCGGAAAATCTCTCCCGGCTGTTGGCCGCGGAGCAGGTTTCCAGCTATCCCCAGAATGCCTCCCTGGCGGCTGACTACCGGATGGAGCTGGATCTGCTGCGTTTCGATGCGCTGGGGGAGCGGGTGGAGCTGGACGCCCTCTGGACGATCCGCGGGGCCGACGGCGGCCTGGCCGGCAGCGGCAGGTCGCGCCGCGTCGAGGCTGTCGCGGGTAGAGGGGAGGCCGCTGTGGTGTCGGCCTTCAGCCGCGGGCTGGCGGGGGTTTGCGGCGAGATCGCCCAGGCCTTGAGGGAGCGCTGGCACTGACGGCATGCGTGTGAACTGCCGGCCGGGGCGTGTCCGGCGCGCCTGAATGCAGTGCCTTCGGGTGCGGACCGCGGGGGATTCGGGAATTCATTGAACCTAAAAAACGGCTGGTAGCCTGGGATGGATACGGGAAAGCGCCGGTAAAAGCCGGCAAGGAGCGGGAGGCGTACGTCCTCCACATGGTAAAGGCGTGCTGTTGCGTGCCAGCGATGCCCTGGCACGCAACAGCACGCCTTAAGGTGGTCGTTCATGTCTCAGGAGACCCCCAGGTGGCCACGAGGGTTTGCAGGGATTTCGCCGACAGCGGCCTGCTGAAGTAGTAGCCTTGTACTTCCTGGCAGTTGCTGCGTTTCAGGAATTGCAGCTGGTCTTCGTTCTCCACCCCTTCCGCCACCATGCTGAGCCCCAGGTTGTGCCCCATATTGATGATGGTTGCTGTGAGCGTCTCATCACTTTTACTTTCGCATATGCCTCTGATAAAGCTCTTGTCCACTTTCAGGGTGTCGACCGGAAGGCGTTTCAAGTGGGAAAGGGATGAATAGCCGGTTCCGAAATCATCAATGGCGATGGAGATCCCCATCTCTTTCAGTTCGTTGAGAATGATTACGGCCCCTTCCGGATCGAGCATGATGAGACTCTCCGTAATTTCCAGTTCAAGGCAGAAAGGCTCAAGACCGGTATCCTGCAATATGCTCCGGATGGTGGCGGGCAGGTTGTCGTGTGTGAACTGTCTGAACGAGATGTTAACCGAGACCTTCATGGTTTCTAGCCCGGCACTCCTCCAAGCCCTGGCCTGTGCACAGGAGGTCCGGAGCACCCACTCGCCAATCGGTACGATCAACCCGGTTTCCTCGGCCAACGGGATGAATGCGTCGGGTGAAATAATGCCTTTTTCCGGGTGTTGCCATCGTATCAGGGCTTCCACTCCCACAATCCTGCCGGTTGCCGTGTTGACCCGCGGCTGATAATGGAGCAGAAATTCATTCCGCGCCAGGGCATTCCTCAAGCCAGTCTCCATCAACAGGCGCTCGCTGACCCTGACGTTCATTTCCTCCGAAAAGAATTCATAGTTGTTTCGTCCCCTTTCCTTGGCGTGATACATGGCCGTATCGGCGTTCTTCATCAACTTTTCTGCCGAGTCGCCATCAGAGGGGTACAGGGTTACACCAATGCTCGCCGTAACGAAGATCTCGTGCATATCAAGACTGAATGGTGTCCCAAAAACATGCCGGATTTTATCGACGACCAGTATTAAATTCGCATGAGTGGCGATGTCATCGATGATTATGATGAATTCATCTCCACCTAGTCGGGAAACGGTGTCGGCTTTGCGGATGACTCCCCTCAGTCTGTTTGCTACGTCCTTAAGAAGCAGGTCTCCGGTGTGATGTCCGAGGGTGTCATTGACAAACTTGAATTGATCCAGATCCAGGTATATGACGGCTAGCATTTTGCCGGAACGGTCTTTTTTGAAGAGCGCCTGTCTCAGACGGTCGAAAAACAGGGTGCGATTTGGCAGCCCTGTCAGCGCATCGTGGTGTGCCATGTGCATCAATTCGCCCTGAAAACGCTTCCGTTCGGAAATGTCCCTGATGACCATGCAGATCACCTGGTGGTCCCCGTAGGATATCAGGTTGGCGTTGAGATCAACTTCAACTCTGATCCCGTTTTGTCCTATGAAAACATGCTCTCCCAGGAAACAGCTCGTTTCTGAAAGGATCCGGTTGACATACCGGTCTACTCTGGTCCGGTCCTCTTCCAGGATGTCATACAATGACAGTTGCATGGTTTCGAAGAGCGAATAGCCCAGAAGTTGCTGAAAGGCTTGGTTTGCTTCAAGGATGCGCTTGCTGTCAATGTCCACAAGCAGAATGATATCCAATGCCTGGCTTATTATGGAGTGGTATCGTTTTTCGGTGTCTTTTCGTGCTTTGCGAGAGATGACCAGTTTTGCATACAGGATATAGCCGGTCAGGCAAAACATCAGGCAAAACCCCAGAAACCAAAAAAGAAAATACTGGATCGTTTCAGCCCCCTTGGCGAAAATCCGCCTCGGCATGTTGATTTTGGCGACAAGGGCCGGTGCTCCGTAGATGTCGCGTATCAGGCCGTAACCGCTGATGGTTTTGCTGGTGTTGGCTCTGACCATGACCGGTCTCGTTGCTGAAAGTATGGCAGGGATGTCCCTCGCTTCTCCGGGCTGCAGGGGGGCATTGACGCTGAAGACCGATAGGTCGAGGTGGCTTATGTCAGCCAGTCGCCTGACCTCGTCGGTTCCGAGAAACCGTCCCATGATCAGCGCTCCACGGATCGGCCCCTTATAGGAACTGGTCAGCACGGGCCGTGAGACTGTCAGAAGCGGTCCTTCCGGCAGGAGCAGGACTCCGGACACCACGCTATCGTTGGACATGTGGCGCAGGAGCGGGCTGTTTGGCGTGAGCAATTTATTGAGTGAAGGGGGAAACGGCGAATTCTTCCCCGTGCGGAGGTCAAAACCTTTTGCAAAGACCACAGTGCCAGAATTCCTGACATAGATGAGGACATTCAGGCGGAGCTTGGGGAAAATCGCGTCGTTGAGGTTGGTCCTGATAAATGCCTTGTTTCCGTTGTCGAGAAAGGCGCAGGCATCATCCCATCCGGCATAGTCGCCGGTGATCGTGTCGATCTGCCGGATATCGTCGGCGATGGAATTGAGAGCCCGCTTGACATTTTCGGCTGTGTACTCCTGTTCGAGTTGGGCAAAGCTTTTGAGCAGGATCAGGCGGGAAGAGATGTACAGAAACGAGGAAATACCCGCAATGAGCGCAACGAGCAGAAGGAGTTCTCTGGTTATTTTGCGCATTGCTCCTCCTTGGGTTGAGCCGGGGCGTGCCCTGTAAACGGCCGAACGCACGACGCACCAGGTCTGGAGCAAACCTCATGGGGTGAGCTGAAATTGCCCGACCTGATTTTCCAGGTCGTGGGCCAGGTCCATCAGCTGCCGCGCGGCCGCAACCGAGTTCTGGACCTCCTGGACGGTCTTCTGGGCAATGCTGGTGATCTGGTGGATGTTGACGCTGATCGTGGCGGTGGTGGAGGCCTGCTCTCCGGCCGCCATGACCACCTGGCTCACCTGCTGGGTAATCGCGTGGGAGTGACTGATGATGGCCTGGAGCGCCTCTCCCGACCGTGCTGCCTCGTCGGTCCCGCTGCCGACCCGGGCGACTCCCTCTTCCATGCAGCGCACCGCGTCGCGGATGTCGCGTTGGATGGAGCCGATCATGCGGGCGATCTCCCCGGTGGCCCGGCTGGTGCGTTCCGCCAGGGCGCGCACCTCGTCGGCGACGACGGCGAAGCCGCGCCCCTGCTCGCCGGCCCTGGCAGCCTCGATGGCTGCGTTCAGAGCCAGCAGATTGGTCTGGTCGGCGATTTCATCGATGGTGCCGATGATGTCGCCGATCCGCTCCGAACTGGCCCCCAGCTCCCGTACGGCGGTAGCGGAACTCATGACCAGTTCCGCGATGCCGTTCATCATCTCCCTGCTACGCTGCACCACGGTCTCGCCGTCCCGGGCGATCTGCTCGGTTTCCGTGACGTTCCGGGCGGTGCTGTCGCAGTTTCCGGCGATCTCCCGGGAGGTGGCGGCCATCTCCTCTGCCGCGGCTGCCACGGCAACGGCCTGGGACGCCATCTCATCCACCTCGCTGGACATGTTCGCCGAGTTTTCGTGAACCTGGCGGGCCGCGGCGACCACGTTGTCCGAGGCCTGACGCACGCTCTCCAGCAGCAGCCTGAGTCGCTCCACCATGCGGTTCATGTCACCGGCCAGCCTGCCCAGTTCGTCATCGGATGTCTTCTGGATCAGGACCCCCAGATCGCCGTCGGCGATCCGGTTCAGGTGGGAGGCCAGCCGTTCGATGCGGCGGGAGATGTACCATGCCACCCAGAAGGCGACGGCGGTACCGGCGATGAAGACGCCCAGGCCGATCAGCAGGCATCCCAGCAGGGTCGTGCGTAGAGTGGCGTTGATCTCGTCCATGCTCATGTCGATGCCGATGGCGTAGGTGAAGCCGTTGGCCAGACGGGAGGGGAGAAACACCGAACGGAAGGCCCCCCACTTGTCAGTGTACTCATCGTACACGGGTTCTTCACCCGCCAGGGACTTTTTGAGCCCGGGCGAGGCGTCCTCGTAGGCTTCGAAAAGGGTGGTCAACTCCCCCTTCTCCAGCTCCTCCCTGGTATAGCTGGAGAGGGTGAAGAGGACGGCATCCCCCTTCATCACCACCGTGTAGGCGTACTGGACGCCGCTCTGGTTGACCATCTGGGAGAGACTGTCCAGCTCTCGCCGGTATTCTGCGGGGGAGGGAGGCTTCCCGGCCGCCACCCGTTCGTGGAACCGGTCCATGGCGATTTTGAGTCCCTGGGCGCTGGCCATCAGCCGGGCATCGATGCCCCGCAGCACCGTCTGCTTCTGGTTCAGGTAGTTGTAGGTGGTGAAGGCGGTGATGGTGATGAGGTTGAGGAGGGTGATGGCCCAGAACAGCTTGTGGAGCAGTTTCATCCCGGAAAACAGTCGTCCCACGCCCATCTGCCGTCTCCTCTTCGCGGTGCGTTGTGTGCAGCGCCTGTCATGCAATTCATTAATAGGAATATTAGCGTGGATACGAAAAAAGGGAAGGGAGCATATCAGGAAATTTCCTGCTTCCGAAGGGGACCGGTCCGCGTGAGTGTGGCTCCCGCTCGGCCCGCGTCACCCGGCAGGCGCGGTGGTCGTTCCGCGACCACCCGAGGCCCAGGAGGGCCGAGAGTGGCCAGTCGCGTCGAACCCGGGGGGGTGGGAGAAGTTCTCCCTCGTGCGGTTGTGGTGGCCGAACTGCAGACGGGGGGATTCCTCTTTCAGTTGCATACACAAGCGGTACATGCCGATCCCCTGGCCGGTTATCCGCAGCGGATTACCGTGAGTGTCGTACGCAAGTGATGTGACGTGGCCGTTGGCGTCGTAGCTGCGAGGTCAGAGCTCGACTTTCAACTGATTTCCGATTTGCTCCAGAGTTTCCCGCACCTTCCGGCTCTTTTCCGCCTGCATCAACAACCGCTTGCAGGTCACGGACAATGTATGCGGTGCTTGCGAGCCATGGGAGTGAAGACAAAAAAAGCCAGACCGTTCGCAGTAACAGTTGGATATCTCACGGGTTAAAGTCCCGTCCGGGGAATTGTCCGTTCACCCCGGTAGCTCAAGGGAGCGGCGTCCTGGTAACAGGGGGTCGTAAGTTCCCAATTGGCAAAGCAGCAGGCCGTAACGCAAGTGAACCCATACGTAGCCTCGTAAATTGATCTGAAGATGCCGACCCTGTGGTCAGAAGGGGAAGGCCGACGCACGCGGGATTCGACAACGGAAGCGTCCCGCGCAATCTTCCGGGGTAGCAAGGGCGGCATGTTGCGGAAGATACTCAACCCAGTGCTGGAGACCCGCTGCGGTGACGCTGGAGGAGCATCAACCTGAGTGTATAAGGCAACGAAATCACTCAGGGCCGCATCGGGAGTCGGAGGGGTCCATAGTACCGTTTGAGGACGCGGGACAACATAACCCGGTCCGAGGGAAGGGACCCTGCTTTGTTCACGCAACCAACGAGCCGAGGAGATGGGGATTGCAGAGATGCTAACAACCCCGGAAACAATCAGGAGGCTTCAGAGGAAGCTTTACCGCAAGGCCAAGCAGGAACCGGCCTTCCGCTTCTATGCCTTGTACGACAAGATTTACCGGGCTGACATCCTCGCGTTTGCCTACAAGCTTGTCCGTGCCAACAAAGGGAAAGCCGGGATAGACGGTGTCACCTTCGAGGCCGTCGAGGCACATGAAGGGGTATCCGCATTCATAGCGGAGTTGGAAGAAGCACTGAGAACCAAGTCGTACAGACCGGCTCCGGTAAAGCGGGCAACGATACCGAAAGCTGACGGTAGTCAGCGTCTTCTTGGTATTTATTCCGACCATCCGTGACCGGGTGGCTCAGATGGCCGTAAAACTGGTCATCGAGCCGATCTTCGAGGCGGATTTCTGCAAGACCTCATACGGATTCAGGCCGAAGAAATCAGCCTACGACGCAGTCGATGACGTAAAGTACGCCATGAACACCGGCTACACCGAAGTCATCGACGCCGATCTTTCCAAATACTTCGATACTATTCCCCACTCCAACTTGATGGCGGTGGTTGGTGAGCGCATCAGTGATGGTGAGATACTGCGCCTGATCCAGATGTGGCTCAAAGCCCCGATCATGGAGGTGGACAGGGATGGGACGAAGCGGAATATCGGCGGCGGCAAGGGCAACAACCGAGGAACACCGCAGGGCGGGGTTATCTCTCCGCTGTTATCCAATCTCTACCTGCACCTTTTGGACAGGATATGGGAGCGGAACAAGCTGCAACAGCGACTGGGCGCCCGCATCGTCAGATATGCTGACGACATTGTCATTCTCTGCCGGAGGAACCGATCCGGTCGGGCAATGGTGGTGCTGCGTCAGATCCTCGATCGCCTGGAACTGACCCTGAATGAGACAAAGACGAAAATCGTCAATGCCTATGAAGGAAAGTTCCGCTTTCTCGGCTTCAGCATCTGGATGGGAAAGAGCAGGAGAACAGGGAATCATTACCCCCATGTTCAGTCATCGGAGAAGGCCCTGCAACATGTCAAAGACCAGGTGACTAAACTCACGGTGCGAAAACGGACCCTCCTTCCGCTTGAAGGGGTAGTGAATGAGGTCAACCAGACCGTGAGAGGATGGGTGGGCTATTTCCACTACGGAAATTGCAGCAAATCGCTGGCCCAGCTTAAAGGCCACGTAGAAGAGCGATTGCGGACCCATCTGCGTAAACGTCACAAGGTCAGAGACAGAGGAGTCGGATTTGCCCGATTCGGTAGCAGGGTGCTGTACCAGAAGTACGGCTTGTACAAGGTGCCGACATCAGCAGGCTGGACGAGAGCGCATGCCTTGTAGTGAAGAACATCGGAAAGCCGTGTGCGGGAGAACCGCACGCACGGTTTGATGAGGGAGGGCAGGGTGATACCTGCCCTCTACTCTACCCGCAGATTTTTTCTATGAGCGGGGGGTGAATATTCCTTCAACCGAGGTGCTTATCAAACTTGCTGAAACCTTCAATGTAACACTCGATTATCTGGCCTTTGAAGCCCAGGGGCAGCCCGCCAAGATAAACATTCAGGACCGGGAGCTTTTGCGGCGGTTTGAGGCCCTCGACAGCGCCACTGAACACGACAAATCATTAGCTAAAGAATTCCTCGACTTGATCATTTTAAAGAACAGCTTTCAGAAGCTGGCAAGCGGTCCGGAAAAACAAGCCGCCTGACGCTGTTTTTTTTCAGCACAAACAAAAACGCCGTGAAGCCTTGTAGTATCTGGGTTCACGGCGTTTCGTTTTGGTCATTTTGTGAAGAATAGGAACCTGACCCCTACGGCTTGCTTCCTGACAGAGATGTCTTATATTTTTTTGCCTCTATCTCGGCTTGTTTTACTAATGTCTCAATACTATTATTGTGCTCAATAGTGTATTGGGTAATATTTTTCTGAATATTCTTTATATCTTCGTCATATGCTCGATTATTTTTTGCTACATCCTTAGCAAGTATTGTCCAGGCATAAGCTTTAACAAGGGCGTGATCGACAGAAAAATATAAGTTAGCCAGCTGTAACATTGCAGCGATCTCACCATTAAAAGCGGATTTTGTTAACCAATGTGTTGCTTTTTCATTATTTATTTGAATCAAAGTTCCATTTATATATTCTTTACCAAGCTCTAGTTGTGCAAAAGAATTGTTATTATTAGCAGATTTCTCTAATTCCTCAATAGCTATTCTTTTTTCATTGGCATTGCTACTATCTTTTAATATTGCAAAAAGTTGGTACTGTGCTTTTGCATCTCCAAATGAAGATCCCAACTTAAGCCAGTACAAAACTTTTTCTTTATCGCCAACCTCATCATAATGAAGATAAAGATTCCAACAAGCCTCTTTATCACCGCCCCTCGCTTTTTCAACCATTTTGTCAATTTGAGGTGCACTCATAACGTCAGTTGGTACTTCTTTTGATAGTAAAAATACTATCGAAAAAAGAGCTAAAAAAATTGTTATAATTGCAAGTAAATATTTCATATTATTCAAATGTGTCAGTGTAACTAGGTGTAAAAAGAACCCAAGGAGCCATATCATTCACCAACTGATCAATTCTCCTGCCACCAACAGATTGGCTACTGCCGTGAGCTTCAATATTAAGTATATTAGGGTCATTATCTGTTAAGTGCTTTTGTTCTACTAATTGCCAAAATCCTGGATCTTTGGCTTGATTAAACCAATTAAGAGTGTAGAGGCCAGATGGGTCTCTAAAATTAACCGGATTATTTGAGACATACCCATACAGGTTAACATCCCCGCCCGCAAAGCCAATCGGGTCTTTTTGCAAAAACCTCCCAATTCTCG
>CAZIUE010000020.1:0-65084 GCA_964542535.1 uncultured Pelobacter sp.
CCCACGAACGCAAGACTATCTTTCAGAGGAGACTCAACGTGCAGCTGACCTTAACCATAGAATCGAAAAAATACGTCGTTGACGTAGAGATCGTAGAAGGGGAAGAGGTGCGCATGGCGCCCGCCACCGCCCCGGTCCCGACGGCCGCGCCCAAACAGGCGACTGCCGCCGCCCCCGTTGCCGCCGCCCCGGCTGCTCCGGCCGCCGACGGCCTGCCTGACGACAAGGTCTGCCGCAGCCCGATCGCGGGTGTGGTGTTCAAGGTGACCAGCGAAGTGGGCCAGGAGATCAAGCAGGATGACCTGCTGCTGGTTCTGGAAGCCATGAAGATGGAGACCAACATCACCGCCCACGTGGCCGGCAAGATCAAAGCCATCCACGTCAACCAGGGCGATGCCGTGAAGAACGGCCAGGTTCTGGTGGAGTTCGAATAAGCCGTCAGACTAAACCCTTCCAAACCTCCCCTTATCAGGGGAGGCTTAACGGCTTCCCTGATAAGGGGGACTGAAAGGGGTGGCAGTAACCGGAAGCGCCCCGCGGACCAAAAGGTTCCGCGGGGCGCTTCGCGTTTGGAGGGTATGGAAGAGGGGGGAGGGGACAGCCGGATAAAGGCTAGCGCCTGATGACCAGCGCCGCTCCGCCTGCCAGCAGCAGCATCCCAATCAGGCGCAGGGGGGTCAGCGGCAGCTGGCGCAGGCCGAACAGGCCGAAGTGGTCCAACAGTGCCCCGGTGACGAGTTGGCCGGCGATGACCATGGCCATCACCGCCGCCGTGCCCAGACGCGGAACGCAGACGATGGTCAGGGTGACGAAGAAGGCGCCCAGAAAACCGCCGGTAAGTTCCCACCAAGAGGCATTTGCCAGGCCGCGCAGGCTTCCCCGCCCGCTGATCAACACCACCGCCAGCAGGGCCAGGGTTCCGACGCCGAAGGAGATCATGGAGCTCTCCAGGGCGCCGACCTTCTGGGCCAGGCGGGCGTTGATGGAGGGCTGCACGGCAATGGCCATGCCGCCGCAGAACATGAGCAGAATCAGGGGTAGGTTGTTCATGGACGTCCTTTCCGGTTCGAGGTTTTTATGGAAGGCATACCCGTGAACCTGCCGGAATGTCAACCTTGTTGTGTATTCTCGGTTCCGGCTGGAGCCGGGCGTAGTACCAGGTGTGGAGTGTGCTGCTGTTGAAAGGTTGTCTTCGCCGGGAGAGAGCATTTCCCTGATGCGTATCCGAAAAAAAGTTGCTATGGTACGCTCTTTGTCGAATCGACCATCACCTGCCCGTCTCCGATGCCGTAACGGATCGGGAGCATGCAAAGGAGCAGTAATGCCGCACAGGACGGAACTACCCAGGCCACGCATGACCACCCTCGATAACGGCATCCGCGTGGTGACCCAGACCATTGCCGGCATGCAGAGCGCCGCCATCGGCATCCGCATCGACAGCAGCACCCGGAACGAGCCGACCGATCTGGGGGGAGCGTCACACTTCATCGAGCACCTGCTCTTCAAGGGGACCGAGCGGCGCAGCGCGGACCGGATCATGGAAGAGTTCGACGCACTGGGCGCCGGGGCCAACGCCTACACCAGCCAGGAGGAGGTCTTCTACTACGCCACCTGCCTGGCATCCGCCATCCCCGCCACCTTCGACATCCTGGCCGACCTGTTCGTGAACTCCATCCTTCCCCCCACCGAGGTGGAGAAGGAGCGCGGGGTTGTCTTGCAGGAGATCTCCATGGTCCAGGACAACCCTGGCCGCTACGTCTACCAGCAGTTCCACCAGGGGTTCTGGAGAGACCATCCTCTTGGTCGGAGCGTACTGGGGACGACTGAAGCCATCTCCGCCGTGGGGCGGGACCAGCTGCTGGCCCACAAACTCTCCCACTACGTCTCCGACGCCACCATCGTCTCCGCCGCCGGCAACGTGGAGCATGACCGGATCGTGGAACTCTCACAACGGCTGCTGAAGGGTCTCCCCCGCGGCACGGTTCCCTGTGTCGCACCGGATCCGGGGTGGCAGCCGGCCATCGCCGTGCCGTCCCACAACCAGCGCCCCATGGAGCAGACCCAGTTCTACATGGGCTACCCGGCTCCGCCGGCGGGAAACGAGCATCGCCATGTCCTGGCGGTGTTCAACCAGATCCTGGGGGGAGGGATGAGCTCCCGCCTGTTCCGCGAGGTCAGGGAACGCCGCGGTCTGGCCTATGCCGTCTACTCCACCACGGTCTCCTACAGTGACAGCGCCGGCCTGCTGGTGTTTGCCGGTACCGGCCCGGAGCGGGCCCAGGAGGCCATCGACGTCTGCCATGGCGAGATACTGCGCTTTTGCAGCGAGACGGTCAGCGCCGAGACGCTGGAGTCGGCCAAAGAGCAGCTCCGTTGCCGGAGGCTGATGTCCCTGGACGATTGCGAAACACAGGTACGCAGGATCTCCAACAGCACCTCGATCTTCGGCGAGGCCGAGCCGATGGCAGAGGTGCTGAAAGGGATCGCCGCTGTCAGCGCCGAGGATGTGCGTTCCCTGGCGCGGTCGCTGTTCGCCGACGTGGTTCCCCGGGTGGAGTCGGTGGGACCGGGGGATGGCCCCGGACTGCCGCGCTAGTGTCCAACCGTTTCTGAGCCCTTCCCTGCGAGGGGAGCAGCCCGCTCCCCTCGTCGAACAGCTCCCCATCCCAGCTTTTTCGCGTATTCCCGCTATTTCGTTTTGTCGTATCCCTGCACCGGCTCAACCTCTGTTTTTACAAAACTATTACAAAGCCGCTGTCCGGCTCCTGCTAAGATGCCAGTGCGATTTTCATGCACAATTCAACCTACAATCGGCAGGTAACCACGTATGTATCCCATGCATCCGAGTTTCACCTGTTTATGATAGGTTCAACAGGAGTCCGACCTATGACGCAGCCGTTACAAATCGGAAAGTACAGCGTTTCCTATCCCCTGATCCAGGGGGGAATGGGAGTACGCATCTCGGCCGGAAGCCTTGCCGGCCACGTTGCCAGGTGCGGCGGTGTGGGGGTGGTTGCCGCGGCCGGCATCGGCGCCAACAGCAGTTTCTACAACGGCAAGAACTTCTTTTACGCCGACAGCGAGGCCTTCAAGGAGGAGATCCGCAAGGCCTGTGAGATCGCCCCGGACGGGATCGTCGGCGTCAATGTGATGGTGGCACTGGCCGACTACGAGGAGCTGGTCAGGTCTGCTATCGATGCGGGCGCCAAGGTGATCATCTGTGGTGCCGGCCTCCCCATGAGCCTGCCCGAGCTTACCGCCGACCACCCCGAGGTGGCCCTGGTCCCCATCGTCTCATCCCTGCGGGCGGCCCAGTTGATCACCAAGAAATGGTTCAAGAGTTATCACCGCTTGCCGGATGCCGTGGTTGTGGAGGACCCGGATACGGCCGGAGGGCACCTGGGGGAGAAGATGGAACATATCGGTACCGGTGAGTACGATCAGTACGAGACGGTGCGCCAGGTCAAGGAGTTGTTCCGTGCGGAGTATGGTGCCGACGTGCCGATCATCGCCGCCGGCGGCATCTGGGATCGTAAGGACCTGGAATATGCCCTGGCCCAGGGGGCCGATGGCGTGCAGATGGCCAGCCGCTTCGTCTGCACCGAGGAGTGCGACGCCGACGATGCCTTCAAGCGGGCCTACCTGGAGTGCGGGAAAGAGGACATTGGCCTGATCATGAGCCCGGCTGGCCTGCCGGGACGGGTAATCCTGAATAATTTCAAAAATGTTCGCGACTATGACCTGGAGCATCACACCGTCTGCCGCATGGCCTGCCTGAAGAAATGCACCTACAAGGAGAACGGCGAGCGCTTCTGTATCGTAGGCGCCCTGGACCGGGCCCAGCGGGGCGACACCGAGACCGGCCTGCTGTTCTGCGGTACCAACGCCTGGAAGGCGGACCGCATCACCACCGTCCAGGCCATCTTCGACGAACTGTTCGGGTAACGCCCTGAAAAACAGATACGAACCGCGAAGGCTCAAGGTGTTCAAAGAATTCGGAAAATTTGAAACGTGAAAACGGCCGTTAGCCACAGAGGTCACAGAGAACACAGAGGAATCCTGATATGCAGGGTCACCTGGATAGTTCCCTGTCTCTGAGAACTCTGTGGGCTCTGTGGCCAATTGATTTTTTTGCCGCTTCCATGGCCCGCTGGGATCTTTCCCGCGGGCCATGATCGTTTGTGACCTGAATTTCAACTTGACTCCGGCTGTGACCGGATGTTATATCAAGAAAAATTGATTTATAAAAATCTCAATAGTTGATATATGCCATGCTCGAGCTTCTCAAATCCCTCGCCGACCCCTGCCGCCTCCGCCTTGTGGACGTGCTGTTGCGCGGAGAGTTCACTGTGCAGGAGTTGACCCGCATGTTCGGCATGGGGCAGTCGCGCATCTCGCGGCATCTGAAGATCCTCACCGAGGCGGGGGTGTTGAGCGTCAAGCGCCAGGGGACCTGGAGCTACTACCGGGTGGGAGAGGGGAATGCGCTCTTCACCGCTCTGTTGCCGGCCCTGGAGCAGGGATTTTCCCGGCTTCCCGGCCGGGAGGAAGACCTGGCTGCCCTGGCGCTGGTCATGGAAGAACGCCGCGGCCGCAGCCAGCGGTTCTTCGACCGCCATGCCCGGCAGTGGGACGACCTGTGCCGGTCCCTGCTGCCGGTACCGGACTATCAGCGCCGCCTGCTGGCCATTGTCCCGGCAGGGGGTACGCTCCTGGAGGTGGGGGTGGGTACCGGCAGCCTGCTGCTGGAGCTGGCCCGGGCCGACCGTCGGGTGATCGGGGTGGACCATTCTCCCGCCATGCTGGAGGAGGCCCGCCGCCGGATAGGGGACGCCGGGCTGGAGAATGTGGAGCTGCGTCTGGGGGAGATGGCCCACCTGCCGCTCCCCAACGGGAGTGTCGGTTGTGTCGTGGCCAACATGGTGCTGCACCACGCCCCTGACCCGCCGGCGGTGCTCAGGGAGTTGCGCCGGGTCCTGGCTCCCGGCGGCCTGCTGGTCGTGGCCGATCTGGCCCGCCATGAACGGGAGTGGGTACGGGAGCGGCTGGCCGACCAGTGGCTTGGCTTCGAAGAGGATGAGCTGACGGGATGGCTGAGCGCGGCCGCCTTTGAAGGGGTGGCTGTGGAGCGGGTTGCTTCGGGCGACAACGGGGAGGATGTACTGCTGATACGGTGCGCCGCTCCGGGGCGGGACGGGAGCGCCGTAGCAGGGGGCTCAACGGCCGCTTCCCCGTGCCGGCCGGAGTCTCCAGCGCTCCTGCGGAAACCTTAAGGAGGGTTGAACATGGCACGTCATATCACAACGCCGACCCTGGTGGAGGCGGCCGGGACTCCTCCCAAGCGGATCGAGGAGTATGTGGGCAGGATCAACAGCGCCACCAACGGTCTCAGCATCGCCAGGATGAAGAGTCCTCCGGGATGGTCGGAGCCGGGGCAGACGCCTGAGTTCGACGAATACACCCTTGTTCTGGAAGGGGTGCTCCATGTGGCCCAGGAGGGGCGGGAGTACAATGTTGTCGCCGGACAGGCGATCATTGTCCCTGCCGGAGAGTGGGTCCGTTACAGCACCCCCGGTCACGGAGCGGAGTACATCGCCGTCTGTCTGCCGGCGTTTTCCCCTGAAACCGTCCACAGGGATGAACCGAGCTGAAGTTTCATCACGAAAAGGAGAACTACATGAGTAATAACGATTTTGTCGTCAAGGACCTGTCCCTGGCCGAATGGGGCCGCAAAGAAATGGTCATCGCCGAGACCGAGATGCCGGGACTCATGGCCATCCGCGAGGAGTTTGCCAAAACGCAGCCGCTCAAAGGGGCGCGCATTGCCGGCTCGCTGCACATGACCATCCAGACCGCCATGCTGATCGAAACGCTGACGGCGTTGGGGGCCGAGGTGCGCTGGGCATCATGCAACATCTTCTCCACCCAGGACCATGCCGCAGCCGCCATCGCGGCGGCCGGCATCCCGGTCTTCGCTCACAAGGGGGAGACCCTTGAGGAGTACTGGGAGTACACCCACCGCATCTTTGAATGGCACGACGGCGGCAGCCCGAACATGATCCTGGACGACGGCGGCGACGCCACCCTGCTCTTGCACCTGGGGAGCGATGCCGAGAGCAACCCGGCTGTACTTGCCAATCCCGGCTGCGAAGAGGAGCAGGCCCTGTTCGGCGCCATCAAGAAACGCCTGGCCAAGCAGCCGGGCTGGTACTCCCGAACCGCCGCAACCATCAGGGGCGTCACCGAGGAGACCACCACCGGCGTGCACCGGCTGTACGAGATGCACAAAAAGGGGACCCTCAAGTTCCCGGCCATCAACGTCAACGACTCGGTCACCAAGTCCAAGTTCGACAACATCTACGGTTGCCGCGAGTCGCTCATGGACGGCATCAAGCGCGCAACCGACGTGATGGTGGCTGGCAAGGTGGCGGTGATCTGCGGCTACGGCGATGTTGGCAAGGGGTGTGCCCAAGCCATGCGCGGGCTCCAGGCCCAGGTGTGGGTGACCGAGATCGACCCGATCTGTGCACTGCAGGCGGCAATGGAAGGGTACAAGGTGGTCACCATGGAGTATGCCTGCGACAAGGCCGACATCTTCGTCACCACCACCGGCAACATCGACGTGATCACCCACGACCACATGAAGGCCATGAAGCACAACGCCATCGTCTGCAACATCGGTCACTTCGACAACGAGATCGAGGTTGCCAAGCTGAAAGCGTACCACTGGGAGAACATCAAACCCCAGGTGGACCACGTCATCTTCCCGGACGGCAAGCGCATCATCCTGCTGGCCGAGGGGCGTCTGGTCAACCTGGGCTGCGCCACCGGTCATCCCTCCTTTGTCATGTCCTCCTCCTTCGCCAACCAGACCCTGGCCCAGATCGAGCTGTTCTGCAACCCGGACAAGTATCCCGTGGGCGTCTACACCCTGCCCAAGGAGCTGGACGAGAAGGTGGCCCGTCTGCAGCTCAAGAACCTGGGCGCCATGCTGACCGAACTGAACGATGCCCAGGCCGCCTACATCGGCGTCAAAAAAGAGGGGCCGTACAAGAGCGACCACTACCGCTACTGAGCGGTTCATCCGTTGGAAATGAAAAAAGGGGGCGCATCTCGTGATGCCGCCCCCCTTTTTATACCGATTTCAGTCGGATCGGGTCTGGCTATACCCGGAACATCCTCACCAGGTCTTGCAGGTCGACGGAGAGCTGGGAGAGGCTGGAAGAGGAGTGGGATATGTCTTGGGCGCCCTTGGCTGTCATGTCCACGACTTCCGAAATCTGCTGGATATTGTTGGATATCTCGCGGGTGGTGGCGGTTTGCTCTTCGGCCGCCGTGGCGATCTGGCTGATCTGGGTGGTGACTTCGTTGATCTTTTCCAGGATTTCCTCCAGGGCCTGGCCGGAGCGGGCCGCTTCCACCGTTCCCTGCTCCACCTCCTGGACCCCCTCCTCCATGGACGAAACGGCGCACCTGGTTTCGTTCTGGATGTTCTTGATCATCTCGCCGATCTCGCGGGTAGCGCGGGTGGTCCGCTCGGCAAGCGCCCTGACCTCGTCGGCGACGACCGCGAAGCCGCGCCCCTGCTCGCCCGCCCTGGCCGCCTCGATGGCGGCGTTGAGGGCCAGAAGGTTGGTCTGGTCGGCGATATCCTGGATGGTGGCCACGATCTCGCCGATCTGGTCGGAGCGGACTCCCAGCTGCTCGACTACCGTAGCTGAACCGCGCACCTTTTCGGCGATACGGCTCATGCCGTCGACCGTGCTCCTGACGATGTCGGCGCCTGTCTGGGCCGTCCTGCTGGCCTGGTTGGAGCTTTCGGCGGCGCGGTGGCAGTTGTTGGCGATATCCATGCTGGTGGCCGACATCTCTTCGCTGGCAGTCGCCACGGTGTTTGCCTGACTGACCACCTCGTGGGAGGCGCTGGCCATCTGGTCGGCGCTGCTGTTCAGCTCCACCGATGCCGAGGCCACGTCCTGGGAGCTGCGGTTGACCTTGTCCATGACTTGGCGCAGCTGCTCAACCATTTGGCGCATTGCCTCATATACGCCCCCCTTGCCCTGTTCGAAGTGATGGGTCAGGTCGCCATCCGCCACCTGGCGGGTGATCTCCTCCAGGTGCTCCGGTTCGGTGCCGATGTGGCCCAGCAGGCGGCGAGTGACCATGAGCGAGACAAACGCTATGATAACCGCCAGGACGAGGGTGACCCCCAGGATCAGATAGATCCCCTGACGGAGGTTCTCCTTGCTCTCTGCCGCGGCCTTGGCCACCAGGCCTTCAAGATCGTCCACGTAGTTGCCGGTGCCGATCACCCAGCCGAAAGGCTTGAATTCCAGGGAGTAGCCGCGCTTGGGGGAGGGGACCGTCTCCCCCTGTTTGGGGAACCAGTAGTCGGTGAAGCCGCCGCCCGGCTGTCTCCCCTTCTCGATCAGCTCCCGGATCATGTATTTACCCCTCTTGTCCTGGAGATCGATCCTGCTGGTCCCCTCGGTGGGCTTGCCCAGCAGCACTACGTTGATCCCCTCGGTGGTGTCGGCCCAGAAGTAGCCATCCTTGCCGTAGTGCAGGTCGCGCAGCAGATCGGCGCCCAGTTTCCTGGCCTGTTCCGGTGAAAGCTCTCCCCTTTGTTGACGTTCGTAGACGGCCTTGAGCATGCTCACCGCCGTCTCCACCTGGCTCCTGGCCTGGTTGTCGAAGTCGCTGAACAGGGACGTCCGGTACATCTCGATAAAGCTGGTGTACGACCCCACGTACTCCCGCAGGGCGACCAGCGAGGTGAGCGAAGCCAGGCCGATGCTGCACAGCAGCACCATCACGAGGATCTTGTTGCCGAAGCTCAACCTCTTACCCGAACTAGCCATTGTGTCCTCCTTTGCGTTCTGATTTCAGTGTTCTGTCGTTCCGCGACTCCAAAGTCTCCCAAAGTATAGCAGGCGCCGGGAGAAAGGCAGCCCGTGGCGGCGGGGCGCATCAATTCCCGTGCGGCCGGCGGACTCCCCTCTTGACAAGCGCCTGAATCTGGGGTTTTGTGGTAAGCGCGGACGAAAGGCTTTCTTCGGCCGGACAGGGCGATAACTTGAGCGATCATGCGAAAAAGGAGCAAAAATGCGCTATTACGGGCTTCTGCTGGGACTTGCCCTGCTGCAGCTTTCGGCCTGCTCGTCGGGGCCCGTGCTGCCGACGCTTCCAAAGGACGGCGTGGTTCTTGCCTTTGGCGACAGCCTGACCTTTGGGACCGGCGCCGGACCGGACCAGAGCTATCCCGCCGTTCTTTCGCGGTTGATCGGGCGGCGGGTGGTGAATGCCGGCATACCGGGAGAGGTTTCAGCCGAGGGGTTGCGGCGTCTGCCGTCAATCCTGGAAACGGTAAAACCCTCGCTGGTGATCCTCTGTCATGGTGCCAATGACCTGATGCAGGGGATGGACCAGGGACGGACGGCGGACAACCTGCGGGCCATGCTGGCCCTGATCCGGGAGGGAGGGGCCTCGGCTCTGCTGGTGTCGGTGCCTGCCATCGGCCTCAGCCTCACGCCGCCCCCCTTCTATGACCAGGTGGCCGGAGAGGCGGAGATTCCCTGCGAACGGAAGGCCCTTTCCCGCATCATCGCGAAGCCGTCGCTCAAGTCGGACATTGTCCATCCCAATGCCGCCGGCTATCGGGAACTGGCCGAAGCCCTGGCCGACCTGCTTCACAGGAGCAAGGCGTTGCCCTGATGTCCGGGGGAGCGGTGCTTTTTGCCAGGGTTTTGCGGAACGGCTTTTCCCGGCTGATAAACTGACCCACCGGGCATCCCGGCGATGCTCTTTGCTTGACAAAACAGGTACCTGCCTATACATTAAGCAGTCTTGTTTTATCGAGGCGGCGCGGCCGAAGGGCCGCTGGACACACTATTTTACGGAAACGGGAGGAGTCAGGCATCATGGCTGAAAAATACATCTTTACATCCGAGTCGGTATCCGAGGGGCATCCCGACAAGGTCGCCGACCAGGTCTCAGACGCGGTGCTTGATGCGATTCTGGAGCAGGACACCAGATCCCGCGTGGCGTGCGAAACCATGGTGACCACCGGTATGGTGGTTGTTGCCGGCGAGATTACCACCTCCGCCTCCATCGATTTTCCCGCCACGGTTCGCCAGACCATCAAGGAGATCGGCTACAACGATTCCGCCATGGGGTTCGACTACGAGACCTGCGCCGTACTGACCTCCATCGACAAGCAGTCTCCCGACATCTCCCAGGGGGTCACCGAGGGGGACGGCCTGTTCAAGGAGCAGGGGGCCGGCGACCAGGGGCTCATGTTCGGCTATGCCTGCAACGAGACCCCCGAGCTGATGCCCATGCCGATCCAGCTCTCCCACCAGCTGGTGCAGAAGCTGGCCGATGTGCGCAAGGCGGAGCAGTTGACCTTCCTCCGTCCCGACTCCAAGTCCCAGGTATCGGTGGAGTACCTGAATGACAAGCCGGCCCGCATTGACACTGTGGTCATCTCCACCCAGCATACCCCGGACGTTACCCACAAGCAGATCGAGGAGCAGGTGATCGAAGAGGTGGTCAAGAAGGTCATCCCAGCCGAGCTTCTGGACGGCGCTACCCGCTATTTCATCAACCCCACCGGCCGCTTCGTGGTGGGGGGGCCCATGGGTGACTGCGGCCTGACCGGCCGCAAGATCATCGTTGATACCTACGGCGGCATGGGTCGCCACGGTGGCGGCGCCTTCTCGGGCAAGGATCCCTCCAAGGTTGACCGTTCCGCCGCCTACATGGGGCGCTATGTTGCCAAGAACCTGGTGGCGGCCGGCCTGTGCGACCGCTGCGAGGTGCAGGTGGCCTATGCCATCGGCGTGGCCCAGCCGGTCTCGGTCATGGTGCACACCTTCGGCACCGGCAGGGTCTCGGAAGAGCGTCTGGCCGAACTGGTGCGCGAGGTGTTCGACCTGCGCCCCCGCGCCATCATCGAGCAGCTGGACCTGCTGCGCCCCATCTACAAGAAAACCGCCGCCTACGGCCATTTCGGCCGGGAGTTGCCGGAGTTCACCTGGGAAAAGACCGACAAGGCCGCAATTCTCAAGGAAAAAGCCGGCTGCTGAGCGATCCGACCGTACGCTTACATCCAGTATACCGTTTGACGGAACAGGGCAAGGCCGGGGCGGTTGCATCAACCGCCCTGTTTTATTACCAAGGAGAGATCATGTCGAAAACGTATAACATCGCGGTCCTGGCCGGCGACGGCGTCGGGCCGGAGGTTATGGCCGAGGCGCTCAGGGTGCTGGACCGCATCGAGGCAAAGTATGGCGTCACCTTCCAGAGGACCCCGGCCAACGTGGGGGGAGCGGGCATCGACAACGAGGGCAAGGCACTGCCCGAGAGCACCGTGAACATCTGCCGGGCGTCGGACGCTATCCTGTTCGGTTCCGTGGGGGGCCCCAAGTGGGAGAACCTGCCGGCGGAGGAACAGCCGGAGCGGGGGGCGCTGCTGCCGCTGCGCAAGATCTTCGGCCTGTACGCCAACCTTCGGCCGGCCATCATCTTCCCCTCGCTCACCGGCGCCTCGTCCCTGAAGGAAGAGGTGATCGCCGGCGGCTTCAACGTGCTGGTGGTGCGCGAACTGACCGGCGGGATCTACTTCTCCCAACCCAAGGGGATCGAGGGGGAGGGGCGTGAACGGGTCGGCTTTGACACCCTGCGCTACAGCGTCCCCGAGATCGAGCGCATCACCCACGTGGCCTTCCAGGCCGCACGGAAACGGGGCAAGAAGGTCTGCTCCATCGACAAGGCCAACGTGCTCTCCTCGTCGGTGCTCTGGCGCGAAATCGTCACCAGCATCGCACAAGAGTACCCCGACGTGGAGCTGTCCCACATGTATGTGGACAACGCTGCCATGCAGCTGGTCAAGTGGCCCAAGCAGTTCGACGTGATCCTGTGCGAGAATATGTTCGGCGACATCCTCTCCGACGAGGCGGCCATGCTCACCGGCTCCCTGGGGATGCTCCCCAGTGCCTCCCTGGCCGAGGGTTCCTTCGGCATGTACGAGCCGTCCGGCGGTTCGGCCCCGGATATCGCCGGTCAGGGGATCGCCAATCCCATCGCCCAGATCCTCTCTACCGCCATGATGCTCAAGTTCTCCTTCGGCATGCTGGAGGCGGCCGACGCCATCGACACCGCCGTGGCAACGGTGCTGGAGCAGGGATACCGTACCCACGACATCTACCAGAACAAGCCGGCTGAGAAGCTGGTCAACACCAGGGAGATGGGGGACGCAATCATCGCAGCGCTCTGAACGTGCATGCACAAGCCCGAATCGTGCGGTCGCAACCTGCCGGGTTCGGGATAAATCTACTTACAGGAAAAGGAATTCAACGATGAAAGTCGGACTGGTCGGTTGGCGTGGCATGGTTGGCTCGGTACTCCTCCAGAGGATGCGGGAGGAAAACGATTTCGAAGGTATTGAACCGCTGTTCTTTACCACCTCCCAACAGGGTCAGCCGGCCCCGATGAACGGGGGCGTGCTGATCGACGCCCTGAATTTCGAGGAACTGAAGAAACAGGATATCATCGTCACCTGCCAGGGGGGGGGCTATACCACCAAGGCCCACGCCGAGTTGCGGCGTCAGGGGTGGGACGGCTACTGGATCGACGCCGCCAGCACCTTGCGCATGGAGAAGGATTCGGTGATCGTGCTGGATCCGGTCAACCGCGACCTGATCGACGCTGCTCTGGCCAATGGCCAGAAGGATTTCATCGGCGGCAACTGTACCGTCAGCCTGATGCTCATGGCCCTTGGGGGACTCTTCCGTGCCGGGCTGGTGGAGTGGGTCTCCTCAATGACCTATCAGGCCGCCTCGGGAGCCGGCGCTCCCAACATGCGCGAGCTCCTCAACCAGATGGGGGTGCTCAGGGACTGTGTCGCCGACCAGCTGGCAACCCCCTCCTCGGCTATCCTGGATATCGACCGCCAGGTGACCGCCACCATGCGCGGCGACAGCCTGCCCACCAAGGCATTCGGCTATCCCCTGGCCGGCAATGTGCTCCCCTGGATCGACAGCGAGGTGGAGGACGGCCAGAGCCGCGAGGAGTGGAAGGGGTTCGTGGAGACCAACAAAATCCTGGGGACCCGCACCCCCATCCCGGTGGACGGCCTCTGCGTGCGGGTCGGCGCCATGCGTTGCCACAGCCAGGCCCTGACCATCAAGCTGAACCGGGACCTTCCCATTGCCGACATTGAAAATATGATCGCCACTGACAACCGGTGGGTGGAGCTGGTACCCAACACCAAGGCCGAAAGCCTCTCCCGCCTGACCCCGGCCGCCGTTGCCGGTACCCTGAAGGTACCCATCGGCCGGGTGCGCAAGATGCTGCAGGGCCCCCAGTACATCTCGACCTTTACCTGTGGCGACCAGCTCCTCTGGGGGGCTGCCGAGCCGTTGCGCCGCATGCTGCGCATACTGATGGAACGATAGGGAGAAGAGAAACCGTGACGAAGAAGCGTTGGAATATCGCCATAGCGGGAGTCGGGAGCGTTGCGGGCGAGCAGCTGCTGGAATGCCTGGAGGAGGGGGATTTTCCCCTGGGAAGCATCCGCCTCCTGTCCGATGCCGGCGACGCGGGCAGGGATCTGGAGTTCCGGGGCAGGGGAGCGGTCGTGGAGGAGCTGACCCACGACTCCTTCACCGGGATCGACCTGGCCTTCTTCTGCGCTTCGGAGGCCGTTTCCCGTGAATTCTGCCCCGCGGCCAGCGGGAGCGGGGCGGTCTGCATCGACATCAGCCCTGCCTGGCGACGAGAGCCGGATGTTCCCCTGGTGGCGCCCGAGATCAACCCCCAGGACATTTCAGGCTTCGGCGACAGGGGTATCGTCGCCATTCCCGGCGCGATGACGCTCCAGTTGCTGGCAGCGCTCAAGCCGCTGCACGACCAGGGAACCGTCAGGCGCATCGTTGTCTCCACTTACCAGGCGGTTTCCGACAGCGGCAGGGAGGCCATCGACGAGCTGCACCACCAGGTGCTGGAGCTGCTCAACGGTCGCTCCCCCGACAGCCGGGTCTACCCCCACCGTATCGCCTTCAACTGTATCCCCCAGGTGGGGGAGTTCCAGGGCGACGGCGTCACGGACGAGGAGCGGGATACGGCAGCGGAGTTCCGCGGTATCCTGGGGAGTGATATCGGGGTCAGCATCACCGCCGTTCGATTGCCGCTCTTTTACGGCCACGCCGTGTCGGTCAACGTGGAGACCGCCACCAGGATCGGTGCGGACGTGGCCAGGGAGCTGATCGGCCAATCGGTTGCCTGCGAGCTGGTGGACGACCTCGCCGAGCAGAGCTACCCCATGCCGTGCGACGCCGTTGGCCAGGACCTGGTCCAGGTGGGCCGCATCCGTGAAGACGATTCCATCGAAAATGGCCTCAATCTCTGGCTGGCGGCCGACAACACCCGGCAGGTAGCCATGGCCAGCCTGCGGGTGGCCGAGCTGCTGGTGGAGCAGCAGCTGAAATGAAGCCTGGTCATTCAGGCCATGCGGACTTAACGAAAAAACGCCCCTTAATGGGGCGTTTTTTTGATGTGGGGGGCGAGGTGTGTAGGCAGCCTGATAAGTGAATATTGGCAATATCCCTGTTGTCGTGTGGTTTGGCTGCTTCAGAGGGCCATGTTTTCATGAATCAGCCTCTCTTTCACAAAAAACCGAAACAGGCGATTGACATGTGCTAATTGAGCGGCTATATACTTCAGGCATAAAAAATTAATAGTATTTCGTTGTTTTCTGTCTTAAAAACACAATCACATCAAACAGTCGCCGAAAAGGTAAAACACGGGTAACCGTGTGGCACAGAGCTACCATCCAGCTTAAGCTGGGCAGAGGGGTTATCGAAGTGACAAACAAAGCACAAACCTTACTATACAAGTAAGCTTGCTTCAAGATTTGGAGCAGGCTTTTTTATTTTTTTCAGGGAAAAAGATGACAGATGAAGAAACCGAACAACTCGCTACAGCGCTCGGCGCTCCGTTTTTTTGTACCTCGATATATATCCCTCCATATCGTAAGGCCGCTGTTGGGCGCTGGAAACTGACCCGAAGCGGTATTGGTCTTGATCGCGGCTATTACAGCGGCCTCTGGACCGTTCAGGGAATGCCGTTGCTCCTGCGCCGGACGAATGGTGCGGAACAATCGTGGGAAACCTGGATGTCACTCTCGCCCCACGAGATCGAAAGCCAAGAACTGGGATGTCGCTACGCCAAAGGACATACTGCGGTGATGGGACTCGGCATGGGATGGGTGGCGATCAATATGGCGCTCAACCCGGCCGTACACAAGGTAACGGTGATCGAACGCGATCCGGAGGTAATCGATCTGTTCGGCCACTCCGGGGCGCTGGACGGTCTTAGGGATGACGTTATGGACAAGCTTCGTATCGTGAAGGCTGACGCGCTTGAGTGGCGGCCGGATGAAGCGGTTGATTTTCTCTACGCCGACATCTGGCAGCGCCTGGAGGAGCCGCAGACCCTGGACGACGTCCGCCGGATGCAGGCCAACGTGGGGGCCGGACAAGTCTATTTCTGGGGGCAGGAACTGGCGATTCACTCGCTGGCGGCACTCAGTGCCGAGATGTGTTGTGAAGAAAAATGGGGGGAGGCGGTGCTGCAATGTGTTGCCGGCACCACCGGATTGCCATTGTTGCTTCCCGATGATTTTGACTATGCGGGGATGATTGCCGAGGTCGCGCGGTTGAGACGCGACCGGCGACCGGCTGGTATCAAGACAGCAGCCCCGCCTATCACCCTACGCCCCATTACAGACGCGGACATGGAATTCCTCTACCGTGTGTATGCCTCCACCCGGCTTGCGGAAATGGCGGTTACGGGATGGAGCGCACGCCAGATCGAGGATTTTCTGAGGATGCAGTTTGGCCTCCAGCACACTCAATACATGCGGAACAATCCCAGTGCTTCTTTCGATATTGTCTCCATCGACGGCATGCCCGCCGGAAGGCTGTATGTAGTCCGCTCGGAGGAGGGAATACGGATCATCGACATTGCACTGTTACCTGAGTTCAGACGAAGGGGGACAGGTGGCCGGATTATGCGCGGACTTGTCAAGGAGGCTGACGCGAAAGGGCTCGCAATAAGCCTTTATGTGGAGATGAACAACCCGGTCCTGCCGTTCTACAAAGCTCTCGGCTTTAAAGAGATCGAACTTAAAGGGATTTATTATCATATGGAGAGGATGAGGTGAAAGGGAGGACAGATACGTGAAGGGCCGCAAAAGGCCGATGCCGGACCACACATGAGCGGCGGCTCCAGGTTCCTATTGATGACATCGTGCCTGTGGAGGCCGCGTGGAGGCAAGAGAAGACCGGCTCGAGGTGAGAGCAATTCTCATCAATATAGGAAAAAAAGGAGGCAACATGGCAGATCCGTTTTTAGGCGAAATCAGGATGTTCGGATTTGGGTTTCCACCGCAGGGCTGGGCAAAATGTGATGGTGCGTTGCTGCCCATTAACCAGAACAATGCCTTGTATGCATTGTTAGGAATCAGGTATGGCGGTGACGGCAGAACAAACTTCAACCTGCCTGACCTGAGAGGGCGCGTTCCACTGCACAGGGCAACGGGCTATACCATTGGACAGAAGGGGGGCAGCGAAGGCGTGACTCTTACAAACGACACCATGCCCGCCCACAACCATCCCGCCTTCGGCACTACTGTGGCGGGCGATGCGTTTAAACCGGGAACCACCAAGTCATTGGCAACGTCTTCCGATGCCGGTGACCCCCTTTACGGAGTTGCTCAAAACCTTGTCGCCATGAACCCCAATGTCATTGCAAACACGGGCGGGAGTCAACCCCACAACAACATGCAACCCAGCCTGGTCATCAACTTCTGCATTGCCACGACAGGCATTTTTCCTCCTCGGTCGTAAGCCGCTGGGGAACAAATAGTGAAAGAAGGAGGTAAACATGTCTGATCAATTTGTAGGAGAAATACGACTTTTTGCGGGTAATTACGCCCCGGAGGGGTGGGCATTTTGCGATGGCAGAGTATTGCCGATTTCAGGATACGATACGCTGTACGCGGTATTGGGAACCACCTATGGCGGAGACGGCGCCACCAACTTCGCACTACCTGACTTGCGAAGCCGTGCCCCCATTCACCAGGGGACGGGGGCAAATCCGGCATTGTCCCCACGGGTACTAGGCGCAAAACTGGGTACCGAAAGTGAAACGATCGGAGCGACTCAGCTCCCTGCTCATACGCACGCCTTTACCGCATCTAGTCAAGCAGCGACGTCCTTGACAATCCAAGGAAACATACTGGCTACAACACCGGCGGGCGATCTGTTTTACGCCGCGCAATCCACCAGCAATCCCCCACTTGAGGTCAATCTCGTAAACGGCGTGATCGGAAACACCGGAGGCGGCTCATTGCACGACAACAGAATGCCGTACCGCGCGCTTAATTATATTATCGCGCTCAATGGGTATTTCCCGCAGCAGCAATAATCTATTTGGAAATACAGGGAGAATGTCATGTCAGATCCATATATCGGTGAAATACGAATATTCGGTTTCGATTACGCCCCAATAGGCTGGGTTTTTTGCGATGGTCAACTGTTACCTGCCTCTCAATACCAGGCGCTTTTGGCTGTTATCGGCACAACCTATGGCGGAGACGGACAAAACACCGTGGGAGTCCCCAACCTGATGGGCCGGATTCCCATAAATTTCGGCCAGGGAACAAACCTGAGTCCCTATGCGATAGCAGCGGCCGGCGGCAATGCGACGGTCACACTGAGCTTAGCCCAGATAGCCAATCACAACCACTCCATGACGGCAACGGCCAGCAACGGCACCACAAACAATCCCGGCGCCCTTTATGCCGGTATTCACAATGATACGGCGAAGGGGAATGTATATAAAACGACTCCCACCCTGGATGCACAATTCGCTCCGCAAGCGGTAGGGCCTACCGGCTCCGGCCTGGGGCACGAAAACAGGCAGCCTTACCTGCCGGTCAACTTTTGCCTGGCAGTGGAAGGCGTTTTCCCGGTAAGACCATAATTGACGGACAGGCATCAACCGATAATGTTGAGAGTGCCCCGCGCCCGGTTTTGGGCGCGGGGGAAACGCCGCGGCACCTTCTGTATTCCTTGCATTTCCCTTTTTTCTTCTCCATAACCCAAACCATGACAAATCCACACAGTGTTTCACGCTCGCTTGATACGGCTGTTACCGGTACCCCGCAGGCACAGGACAGAAGCCAGGCAGCTATCAACCGATACCGGGAACGGCTAAAGACCCATGGGAATGATTTTGCCACCTGGTTGAAATTGGGAGATGCCCTGCTGTCGCAACGGTGGAACCCGGCACGTTTTTCCATCAGTCTGGCCTGCTATAGAAAATCACTTGAACTGAATGGCGACAATCCGGCTGCCTACCATAAACTAGGCGCTGTTTTCAAACTGCTGGGCCGACAGGAGGAAGCAATATCAGCCCTTCACAAGGCGCTGGCCCTGGACCCTGGATTGGTACCTGCCCGTTTTTCCCTGATGAATAGCCAATGCCCGATACTGTATGAAAAGGAAGAAGAAATCGTTGCTTCGCGTGCGGCCTATGCCGGGCAACTCAACGAATTGTGTGAGACCATTTATCTCGAGGGCCCCGGGGCGATTGCAAGGGCAGCCGATGCCGTGGGCGAATACCCCTTTCATCTGGCCTACCAGGGGTATAACGACCGTTCATTGCAACGGAAATACGGAAACCTCATCTGCCGTATCCAGTCGGCCCGATACCCGCAATGGGGCCAACCGCTCCCTCCCCCGCCTCAAGAAAGCGGCGAACCGTTGCGGATCGGGATTGTTTCCGGTTTTTTTCGTAATCACGCAACCTGGAATTTCCCCACCAGCGGATTGCTGCTGAACATGGACAGGAAGCGGTTTACCCTGTACGGCTATCACACCGGCAGAAGATGTGATCAGAATACTGATCTGGCCAGGCAGTCGTTTGACCACTTTGTGGAAGATGACTTCTCCCTTGCCAGCTTGTGCGAGAAAATTCTGGCGGACAAGCTTCACCTGCTGCTCTACCCGGAAATCGGCATGAATCGTTTGGCGGTGCGCCTGTCATCCTTGCGGCTGGCCCCGGTTCAATGCGTCTCATGGGGACATTCCACCACATCGGGGCTCCCCACCATGGATTACTTTTTAAGCAGCGACCTGATGGAACCGGCTGACGCTGCAAACCATTATTCGGAAACATTGATTCGCGTGCCCAACCTGGGGGTATATTATCCCCCTCCTGAAATCGAGACGAATGGGGGAGGTCGTGCGGAACTGGGCTTGAAAGAAGATGCGGTTCTTTATTTGTGTCTCCAGTCTCTCTTCAAATACCTTCCACAGCATGACGAGCTGCTTCCGCGCATTGCCCAACAGGTGAACAACAGTCAATTCGTCTTTATGACCGGCAGGCAGTCCAAGTCGGTGATCGATATCCTCCGCCGTCGTCTGGCCGGAGCATTTTCCCGGTATGGCCTGAAGAGTGAAGATCATATTGTCTTTTTTCCTTACCTGGATGACAAACAATACTTCAGCCTCCATCGCTCAGGAGATGTTTTCCTGGACAGCATCGGCTGGTCCGGCTGCAATACCACGATGGACGCGGTTCTCCATGGCCTTCCGGTTGTCACGTTCCCCGGCCCCATGATGCGCGGCAGGCAAAGCATGGCCATACTGAAGATGATGGACCTAACCGATACCATCGCGGATTCGGTGGACGACTATGTACGGATTGCCGCCAGGCTGGGCACGGACAGGCACTGGCGGAAACTGATCGGCAACAGAATAGAGGCCAATAGGCATAAACTCTATGCCGACAAAACACCTGTCGAATATCTTGCGCTTTTTTTTGAAAAAGCCGTGTCCAATGCACGGCATCAATGGGATCGAAATAATCTATGAACCACATGAAACCCTTTGGCTTGAACATCCAGTCCGTCATCCCTCTGCCGGGCTGCGTCGAAGCCGTGGAGACACCGGATGTGACCATACGTTATGGAGCGGTTCCCGATTCCCTGCCCGGCGCTGTTATGATCCGGGTCTGCGCCCAGGCTCGCCCCGGGTATTTTCTGCTCACCCTGGATAATGTGGCGAAATACCTGGTTGAAAATGGTACCTGCATTACCATCGAGCCCGCTCCCGGTGTAACAGATAACGAGATCCGCCTTTTTTTGATGGGCGCCGTCTGGAGCGCCCTGCTCCTCCAGCGCGGTTTGTTGCCGCTGCACGGCAGTGCAATCCGGGTCAAGAACGGGGCTGTTATTTTGGCAGGAGCCAGCGGCAACGGCAAATCCACCCTGGCCGCGGCCTTGATGGAACGGGGGTATCCTATCATCGCCGATGAACTGTGCGCCCTAGATTTTGAAGAAAATTCACCACCGCTACTGCTGCCCGGCTTCCCCCAACTCCTGCTCTGGGCTGATTCGCTTCGAAAACTTAAGAGGGACATCGGACAGCTGGTTCCGGTTCGACCTGACATGGAAAAATATATCCTGCCGCTGGAAAGCGGTTATGCCCCTGAATCCCTGCCCCTGGAGCAGCTATATATTCTGAACACGGGCAACACGCCTTCCTTTAGTCTCAGCACGCTTCGGGGAATAAAAAAGAACCATGCCCTTATCGACTGCACCTACCGGGTCCACCAGGTGGCGGGTCATGGCTTAAGCGCGCCCCATTTCAAGCAATGCGCCGACGCCGCCCGGCATATCGAGGTAAAGCGACTGGAACGCCCGGCAGTCCCGTTTGACCTGCAGAGCCTGATCAACCACTTTACGGGGGATGTCTAATGGAGGGCCTCACGGGAAATATCATCTGGCTGGCCTCGTATCCCAAGTCCGGAAATACCTGGTTCCGCGTCTTTTACACCAATCTGGTCCGGGATCTGGATACCCCCGTCAGCGTTAATGAGCTGGAACCTCGCCTTATTGCCTCCAGCCGGACTCAGTTTGATGACTACACCGGGGTGGAATCATCCGATCTCTGCCCGGATGAAATCGAACGGCTCCGGCCCCTGGTTTACGAGACCATTTCCCGCGTCGAAGGAAATGGTGAAAAGCCGATCTATATGAAGATCCACGACGCCTTCACCCGAACCGGTGACGGTTGCCCGCTCGTTTCCCCGCAGGCCACCCGCGGAGCCATCTACTTTCTCCGCAATCCCCTGGACGTGGCGGTCTCCTTTGCCCATCACATCAACTGTGATATCGATACCATCATCGGGAAAATGGCCGCTGACTCCCACTGCCTCAACGACAGGACGGACCGGATCGGCAATCAGTTCCGTCAGCGGCTGCTATCCTGGAGCAACCATGTGACCGGCTGGGTGGATGGTCTGGGAGCGCGTTTGCATCTGATGCGCTACGAAGATATGCTGCGCGCCCCCCTGGAAAGCTTTACCGCTGCCGTCCGTTTCGCCCGGTTACCCGATGAGCCGGACCGCATCCAAAAGGCCCTGCGTTTCAGCGACATCCGTGAACTGCAAAGACAAGAGAAGGCCCATGGGTTCAGGGAGAAATCCCAACGGGCAAAGTCTTTTTTCAGAAAAGGTAAAACCGGTTCATGGCGGGAGGTCCTGACAGATCGGCAGGCTCAACGAATCATCCATGACCACCGGATTGCCATGAAACGGTTCGGCTACCTGGACGACCACGATGAGCCGCTGTTTTAGATGGGACAAGCTTCAACGGGGAACTGATTATAGCCATACAAGGTGAAGAGTATATGATGAATCCATCCCACAATCGGGTCGATCTGAAGGATTCCTTCGTGGATTTCAAAGACAAGCGGCTGACCTTCTCCGTTTCCAGCCGGAACATTCGACCGGATATTGATATCATTGATTATCTGCGCATTTTTTACGCCTATTGCGATCCCCGGCACATCGAAAGCGTATTCGGCAGCACCGCCCAGATCTCCCGGTTGTATGGGGGGCGGCCGGTCCGGAACACATACGAATTGACAGAAAAACATCTGGAACGTCTGGCGGAAAACAACATCCACCTAGCGCTTACCCTTACCAGCCATTTTTTCGATGACGCTGCTTACCGGGAAAGCCTGCCCCTGCTGGAAGCACACCACAAACAGGGAAATTCCATCATCTGCACCAATGACACACTGGCTCTCCGCCTGAAACGGGATTTTCCCCTCTATGAGGTTAAAGCCAGTATCATCAAACAGATCGACACCCTCGATAAAATCAACCGTGCGCTGGAGATCTACGATTCCTTGACGCTTCCCATGGACAAGAATGACGATGACGGTTTTTTGAACAGCATCCGTGATAAGGAGCGCATTGTATTATTCGGCAATGCCAACTGCGCCTACACCTGTCCGGCCCGGACCTGTTACCTGGGGATTTCCCAGGAAAATTTCGGACAACCGGTCACTTCCGTTTGCTCCAAAGGAAAGACTCCCCGCCTGGACATGGGACACGTTTTTTTTAATGTGAAGAAACTGTCGGACATGGGGTTTACCCGTTTCAAGCTGGTGCCCCTGGCGCCCAAAGGCTCCCTTGAGGCGAGCCGCAAGCTCAGCCGGAAAAAAGCTTACCCCATTGATCATATCCAACGGAACAAGGCGGTGCATTATCTCTGCTCCTACCCCAAATGCGGGCGCACCTGGCTCCGTTTTATTCTGGCCCATTACCTGAATCGCCACTACAACCTGGGCATGGATATCGACCTGAACACCTTTTTCTCCCTGATGCCCACCGATGATTTTAATGACCTCAAGGGTATCGGCTCTTACCGTTTCCAGAATGACAGCCGCTTTCCCCTGCTGCTTGCCAGTCATAATTCCCCGCGAACAGAGCAGTTCGACCGGGACAAGGCTTCCCGCATCGTTTTTATCTTCCGCTCCATTCCCGATGTGGTTGTCTCCGACTACTTTCACCGTTCCCGTTTCATGAAATGGTATGGCGGCGAATTGAAGGAGTTTATCCGGAATCCCCAAGAGGGAGTAGCCAAATACTGCCGCTATCTCAATCTATGGGCGCCTGTCGTGGAAAACAGGCGTTCCCTGGCGCTGACCTATGAGATGCTCCACGAGGATACGGAAAAAACCGTGGCCGGCCTGCTGGAGTTTCTGGAAATTCCCCTTGATACAGCGTTGTTACGGGATGCTGTGCAGTTATCCACCTTTGACGCGATGCAGGCGATTGAAAACGAACGGGGGATGCCCTCCCATCGGGCTCGGCTGGATGACCCCGAGGACAGACGGGTACGCAAGGGGAGGGTAGGGGGGAGCGCCGAATACCTGGACCGGGAAGACCTGGACTATATTCGTCGCACCAGTGAATCCCTGTTGACGGACACAGCCAAGGCGTTGTTGCGGCGCTACCGGCTCTGGGAGCACAGAGGATGAACGCATGAGTTCGATTTGTGGGATACTTAACCGCACCGGGAAACCGGTCACAGCGGAAGCAATCGACGCCATGGTCGCTACCCTGGGGCACTGGCAAAGAGAGGGTGACAGGAACGGCGCCTGGCGCAACACTTCAGACGCTGTTGCATTTGGGCATCTGATGTTGACCAACACCCCTGAATCCCTTGATGAAATCCTCCCCTTTAACCATCCGGCCTCCGGGTTGACCATCACGGCGGATGCCCGTATTGACAATCGTGAGGAGTTATGCCGTCTGTTGGATATCCCGCCCCGTGAACGGAATTCGATCCCGGACAGCCGCTTGATTCTTGAGGCTTATCAGAAATGGGGCCGGGAATGCGTCGCGCGCCTGATCGGCGACTTTGCCTTTGCCATCTGGGATGAAGGGGAAAAACGATTATTCTGTGCCAGGGACCATCTGGGCAACAAGCCGATGTTCTACTTCGTTGCCGATGATGCATTCATCTTTTCCACGGAAATGAAAGGGCTTTTCACGGTCAGGAATCTGTCTCGCTCACTGGATCCGGACTGGATCGCCGATGCGCTCACCGTCCTGATAGCGGATAATGAATACACGCCCTACCGGGATATCCGGCGCTTGCCCCCTGCCCATTGGATCTCCGTATCCTCCGGGGAAATGAAAAAAGAACGCTATTGGCGGCCGGACCCGGAAAAGGAAATCCAGCTCCATTCGGAGAACGATTATGTGGAAACTTTCCGCGAGAAGTTGACCGAAGCGGTGCGCTGCCGGGTGAGAAGCGCGTTTCCCGTCGGCGCCGAATTAAGCGGCGGTCTCGATTCCTCCACTGTGGCGGCTTTGGCGGTACGCCAGGCAGAGGCGCGGAATCTGAAATTCATCACGTTCTCCCACGTGCGCGGAGAAGCAGACCAGGCTAGAGCTACTCAAAAAGATGAAAGCGGTTTCCAGGAGATGCTCCGTTGCCACGCCCGGATCAACCACGCCCACAGCCTCGCGGCCCAGGATCGCGGGGTGATCGAAACACTTCGGAACTCCCTGCTGGTGCAGGACGGTCCCAGCCACCGGGTCTACGGTATTCTGACCGATGCCCTGCAAGAAGCCGCTGCCCGGGAGGGTGTCCGAACGCTGCTCTCCGGTTTTGGCGGCGACGAGGTGGTTACTCATCAGGCGGAGGAGTATCTGGACGAACTGGCGCTCCGGAGAGCTTGGCGGGATCTCTGGCGGGAATTCCGTCAATACCCTGCGCCGGAAGAAAAACTACCGTTAAGAACCATTCTCTCAAAGATGGTTGGCGAATATGCGCCGCTGTTGAAAACAGTTTACAGCCATGTCCGCGATAGCCTCCGGAAAACCGGAATGAACTCCCCTGTCAGCCACTTGGAATCATTCCCCATCACCCCAGAATTTTATCAATCCGCAGCTATCCACCAGCGGTTGGCCGATATCCCTCGTCTGCCCAAGGGAGGGGATGTCAGGTCGTCCCAGTGCCTGCGCCTCACGCACGGTTCCGTGGCGGCGCGCCTGGAAACCTGCTCCATCGAAGCCGCGGCCCGGCGGATGGAATACCGCTGTCCGCTGCTGGATATCCGCTTGGTGGAATTTCACCTGGCTGTGCCGGCCCATCTGAAGAGAAAAAACGGCTATGGCCGGTATCTTTTCCGTAAAGCCATTGAAGGAGTCGTTCCCCCAGAAGTCCAGTGGCGAACAGACAAGACAGGGGCTACCATTCCTTCAGTCCGCTATCGTCTCATCCGTGACGCCACGGCAATCGAAGAGCTGATCCTGCAAGGCAGAGACACCCCGGCCGCCGAATACATTGATCTGGAGCAGATGGCGAAACGCCTCGAACGGATAGTGAACATGGGAACGGACACGGAGCCAATACGCCAGGGGGTATTTTTCAATGCATTAAAGTTGTTACTGTATTTCGAAGAAAACCGGCAGGGAACAGAACTATCGCCATGAGAGTTCTCTTGAAAGGAAAAGCCTTCGGGCCATGTGAGCCACCAAGAGGGAAAATAAATATTATAATGAATTGACTCGATTGCCTGTTTTAGATACGTTCTGTCCTGACATGAAGGGTAATGACAGATCGATGGTTGTTTTGCACCAATTCCACATGCAAAGGAGATTGCCATGGCAGATGCAAATGAAAGAAAACCGGTGACAGATACTGCACTGGACGCCAGTCGCCAATGGGTCGCACCGGAATTCACCGTTTTAAATGCCGGAACCACCGCAGGTGGTCTGAATGTCAACGATGAGGCGGCCGCCTATCATCCCTCCTAAGTGTGAAACCGGTAGCTTGGACCGACCATCGTAGCGTGAGAACATACTATCTCCCGGCTTGTGCGATTTTTCAATGACACAAGCCGGGATTCTTTCGTGAATATGTGCCGGATCATTTATCCACAAAAAAATGTAATGGCAAAATTACTTCGCCAGCTCATCGCCCGCACACTCAAGTCAACGTCTGGCTTTCCGCTCTGGCACAGCCTTGAAATCGACATCCACTCCGCCTGCAACCGGGACTGCGATTTTTGTCCCCGTTACCTCGATCGTTCCGGCGTCCGCAAGGATGCCAACGGTGCCCCAGTTCATCACAAGATGCCCACGCACCAGGTGTACCGAATCATTGACCAGGCCCATGCCCTGGGCTTCCGTGGAAAAACAAAGCTGCACCGCCTCTCCGAAGGCTTGCTGGACGACAGATACCTGGAATTTGCCAGCTACATCAAGGAGAAAGGGTTATCCCTCGCGGAAGACACCAACGGCGATATCCTGCGCAAAGATCGTGAACTCTGCACGAGACTGGACGGTCTTATTGATCGCCTCACCATCGGTTTATATGACTACAGGACCGAATTGGAAAAACGGCAGGAGATGATCTTCTGGCACAGCAGATTCAAAAAAACCAAACTGTCCTTCAGTTTACCCAGGGAGCACTGCATCATCCGACAGGGGAGCAAATTTTACGGTGAAGTCCCAAAAAATCCCGAGGCATTGAAACTACCTTGCAACCAGCCTTCGTTCTTTCTTCATATTCGATACGATGGCAACGTTTCACTCTGCTGTGAAGATGACAACTGTCAATTTGGCTTGGGCAACACTTTTACCGACAGTTTGAGCACCATATGGTGGTCAAGTAAACATATCAAGATTGCCCGTACTTTAAAAAAAACAGGCGGCCGGCGCCATTTCCCCCTGTGCAATCGCTGCTACTTTTTACAGGAGAGAGTCAACCTGCTCGCCAGGAATTCAGAGATGGCTTCATCTGTTACTCAGTGACAATCTTAACGACCCCTTTTTCCGCCATCCTGTTTAAGAAATTCAGTACATCCTGTGCGCATTGCTCTGGCGTCACATCGTAATCGGGCAACACCGCGTCACAGATTTCAGATACCGTTTTGGTGCTTTGCAGCAACTGCCATATCCTGCTGCCAATGGAATTCAAGCCATAATACTCCCCGTTTTCGATACTCATCATGATGGTCTCGCCGTCCATTTCGTTAAAAACGATATTGGTTTCACCGACTATCATTGAATCCATCGTGATTACATCTCCATTACTCATCTCAATCACCTCCGTTTATATGTTGTTCCAATATTTCGACCAGCTCGTTCAATAAAAACAGTTTTTGGGGCCGGTGTACGCGGTATATCGGGATGTGCTTGCCGACTGATGACGCCGCATGAAAATGAGACGCCGCAGTGTCCAGTCCCTCCAAAAATCTCCTGCGATAGGTCTGGTTCTTCAAAACATTATATTTATTTATCCCCGTAACAGGTGTTATTTCAATACTCTCTTTATTATGGGGAGAGAGGACAAATATCGTCTTGATCGGGAGAGGCTCCCTGTTGAAGTGGAGCGCCGGAACGGCGAATTTTTCCGGGAGCGAGTGTACCGGACGATACGCGGAGGGTTCGTCGCCCATTTTTTCCAGGGCATCTCCCCATAACTTCAGTTGCGGGTAGGCGGGATACACCCATGGCATCCCCTCTTTGTCCGCCCCGATCACGCAGATGTCATCGGCATGGAATTCAAAGCCCCTCTGTACAAACATGCCGGCAAGAGTGGATTTTCCTGTGCCGGGCCTGCCGCAGAACAGCACGCAGCCATCCCCGGTTTTAATGCCGCTGGCATGCATGGGCAACAGTCCCCGTTGGTGAAGAATGGCGCCCATGGCGGAACCGAGTACAAATGCCCGTACCTCGGCTTCATTGGCCCCTGGCAACAGCTCGACCGCGATCCGGTTGCCATCGGAAACCAACAGCCGCGCGACATGTTCGGCGGTGAACAGGAGAGACCCGGGCTTGGCTTGAAAGCGTGCGGTGGTCTTTCGCGATTCCGGTAAAACAACGGGAACCTCTCCCCAACGAACATGGATGTCCGGAACACCATCGCCGGGAACCAATTCGGGTAATTCCAGGCAGGAATCGATGGTTAAACCAAAAACAGTGTAGCGGTATGTCATGATGTTTTGCCCGCCTACATCTCTATTCGGCGTACTATTCATTTTATTCGGTTGAATAAGGATTGATAATAAACTCCATCCTGTTTCGGATATTGAACAGGGACCATAAAGAGTTGAAATTCGCCCATCTGAGGGTGAGTGAGGGTATACGTCATCTGCTGCAGCACGGGTTGCTTGGGTCCCCGGAAAAACAATGAAAAACACTCCTGGCCGGGATAGTTTTTTTCCGTCAGCTCCGCCAGCACGACCTCTTGGCTGCCGGCAGCCGGACTGTGAACCATAAATGTTTCGTTCAGATAGGGCTCAAAATCTGTTTTTTTAAAATGTTCTGACATCTTCAACAAATCCCCCCTTGGATAAGGTTTTACAATTTCTTGAAGAGAATATAATCGTGAAGTAGCAAATAAAATCAACCAGTATTTCAAAAAGCTTAGGTTCTTTCGTAAATTAGTTCGATGGGAATCCCCCGGCTTTGCCGGGGGGACGTGACTTGAAGTGGATTTAGGATGGAGGAGAGCATATTGCGTGCACCGATAACTGCCCGACATTACTTTGGCAACTAAATACAGCAGCAAATATGCGTATAACCACCAGTAATTGCGAATATTGTGTCCGCTACAGATTTGATGCTTACTTGCCGGAGCAATACCCAAGACTTCCCGCAACTCTCCCACCTTTCCGAATCCCTGTCCCCATCCCACCGTGAGACCCGAATTCCCTGATTGCCTCTTTCCCCGAGCGAGCGGGTTCCGAATTTTTCACCGGCAGCACCACACCTGAACGGAAAGTATCCGGCGATACTATTGGCTTGCGCGACCGCGGAAGTTCCCGTATTTTGTGCCGATAAGCGCGGCATCCCGAAGGAGGTGGTATGGCAACAAGGAAGATCTCGCCAGAGAGTGTGGTTTCTCAAATCGACGACATAGTGGCCAGCGATATCGACGACGAGAAGGTCATGATGAGCATCGAAAAGGGGGAGTATTTCGGTCTGGACCCCATCGGGAGCCGGGTGTGGGAATTGATCGAGAACCCCGTAAGGGTCTCCGCCCTGATCGATGAGTTGCTACTGAAATACGATGTAGACCGCGAGACCTGCGAGGATGACGTGCTGGCGTTTCTCCGGGAACTCCATGAAGCCGGGATAGTGCGGATAGAGGGATAGCGCCATGTGGCTGGGGCGCATGGCGGCTGGTTTTCGAAATCATGTCCTGCGCCGCACCTTGCCGCACGGAATCATAAGCTGGCGGTATCTGCTTCCCCGTCCATCGGAAAAGGTGCGTATTCATCGGACGTTATGGCTCAGCGCCCGACCTTCCCGCATGCCGCTGCCGCTCTTTTGGGGCGTTGAATTTCTGTTGTGGCTGCGCTGGGTGTTGTTCTCCTGCTGGCGCAGTTCCTTGCGCGCGGTGAAACTCCGGGGCAGGGTAATCGCTGAGCAGGAGGGTATCAATAGAGCCGCCCAATTGGGCCAGCTCCTCCACCTGGGGATTTGCCACTGTATCCCTTCCAGCGAGGTGTACGCCTTCGGGCTCTATCGCCGGAGATCGAGGCAGAATTTCTGGGACTACGTTTTTATCCATGAAGTACAGGCCTTTCACCGCTGGCGCGGTGCGCGGGCCGGCGAAACAGCGGAGTCTCTGGCTATGCTGCAGGACAAGTTCCGCCTGTCCGAATTTCTCGGGAGTCGCGGCGTTCCCATGGCATCGGCTCTGGAACTGATTCCCCGTGGCGGCGCCTTCGATCCGGCGCCGTATCTGCGAACGCGCTCCCGGATCTTTTGCAAGCCCAACCGCGGTTCCGCTGGTCGGGATGCCTTTGTCGTCGAGGGGAGGGGGAAAGATATTGCTATCTTTTCGGCAAAAAACGGCGTGAAAGCCCAGCTTTCCAACCGCGATTGCCTGAAGAAGGCCATGGCCCGTGATGACTTTCTGCTTCAACCCTTTCTGGAAAATCATCCCGATTTTGCCGGCTTGTGTCCTGGAGAGGACGTCGTTACCCTGCGCGTTATCACGGAAAACCATCCGGCGCGCGGCATGGAATGCTACTGCGCAACTCTGGAGGTACCTAATCTGGAGGACGGCTCCCTCAAAGGGCATATCATGCTGCCCATCGAACCGTCGTCCGGCCGGATAACGCCTTTTCCGCGACATCTGCCGCCCGAGGTCCGGGCTCGCCACGACTACGTGTTTGACCGGATCGGAAATCCCGTGTTTCCTTTCTGGGACAGGATCATGGAAAGCGCCATGCGCGCCCACCACTGTTTCACCGATGTGCGCGCCATCGCCTGGGATTTCGTCGTCACCCCGGACGGGCCGGTCATGCTGGAGGGTAACAGCGGCTGGGGTGCCACAACGCACCAGATGCTCCACGGCGGCATGCTGAGGCATGAAACCTCCATTGGATAACCAATCGCTATGTTCTTCTTCTACTTCAATCGGCAAGCATCACAACCCGCCCACCGTATCGATCCGGCCGGTATTATCAAGCGGCTCATGCCCTGTGCGCCGCCGGACAAGAGCGGTTTTCTGGCGGACGACGAAGACAGCCTGCTGGTGCAGTGTCTCCATTGGAACACTGCCCGCTCCCGGCTGGAACCGGCACCGCTTTATCACGGGCCCAGCGATATGGCGGCGGCGTCCTGGGCGCGGCTGGACAATCGGGAGGAACTGGCGAAAAAACTGGACATCGCCCCGACCGAGTTAGCACGATGCTGCGACACGGAACTGATCCTAAGGAGTTACCTGAAGTGGGGCGAAGCGTGCGTCGACCACCTGATCGGTGACTTTGTCTTCGTCATCCATGACAGGAGGAACAACAGGATCTTCTGCGGCCGGGACCACATGGGGGTGCGACCGCTCTACTACTTCTCCTCAGGCGATGTCTTCGTCTGCGCCACGAGTCTCTCCCCCTTTTTGCGGCTGGAATGCGTTCCGATCCAGATCGAGGAACAGTGGGTGGCCGAGTACCTGCTGCGTCTCTCCATGAGCTTCGACCGCACGCCGTACGCGGGGATCAAAAAACTGCCTCCGGCCCACTGTCTGACCGTCACGGCGGAGCGGACCGAACTGCGGCACTACTTCCTGCTCTCCTCCGAACCGGAACTAAAGCTGAGGGACTCCCACGAATACGTGGAGGCTTATCGAGAACAGCTTGAAGAGGCTATCAGGTGCCGCCTCGATTCCGACTATGCTATCGGTTCGGAACTGAGCGGCGGCATCGACTCCTCCACCATCACCGCCTTCGCCGCCAGGCTCATGGAGCGGCCGCAATCGCGGCTGCACACCTTCGGCTTTGCCTTCGCGGAACTGGAGCCGCAGTACATCATGGCCGTCGTTCGGGAGTGCCGGCTTAGCAACAACCATATCTTCTCCAGTCGGGACGCTGAGGCGGAAGAGACCACGCACCGCTCCCTTGACCTTCTCGGCTATCCAGTGGAACACGGCACCGCGACTTTTCACGAGCCGTTTTACCGGCTGGCGGAGAAGCTGGAGGTGAGGACTTTGCTCTCCGGTTTCGGTGGGGACGAGTTCGGCACCACGATCCATGGTTATATGGTGCCCATGGAAATGGCGGTGCAGGGGCGTTATGCAGAGCTCTTCAATATCCTGCCGGGAAACGCCCTGTTCCGTTTCCTGCGGTTGGTCAAGATGGAGATGAGACGCCGTACAACTCGCAATTTCACCGTCCCATCCCATAATCCCCGCTTTCTCGAGGCGTTTAGACTGCGCTGGCCCCACCACATTGTCCGGGATGAGCTGGTACAAAAGTACAACCTGGAGGAGCGTTATTTTGATTCCGCCCGCTTTGACGCCGGCTACACCGACCTGAAGCGGTTCACCCTGGAGAAGCGCTGGCAGCCCTTCGTCCCGACGAGGATGGAAAACTGCACCCTCATGGCCGGGGGCCGCAGGATCGAATATCGCTGGCCCCTGCTGGACGTGCGGCTGGTGCGGTTGTTTCTGTCCATTCCTTCACGGGAGAACTATCATCGCGGCATGGGGCGCTACCTGCACCGCCGTGCCGTTGACGGGATCGTGCCGAAAATGGTTGCGTGGAAATCGGGCAAAGACATGGGAAGTGTGGTAGATTCTCTCAGTGCCGGTGACCTTCCGCCTCCGTTCGCGGCAGAGGGGCTGTATCCAGAGATGACGGTGTTTATCGATAGGGATAAACTTCGGAATCAGATTAGCTCCACGGGACCTCTGCCCGTCTCTGGTTCGCTTAATCCTCAATATCACCATCAGGCAAGGAATGACAGGGCGGCGAGCGTGGTTTCCCTGTGGCTGCGTAACACCATATGAACATTTAAGTAATCAGGAGGATGACATGGCGAGTAACGGACAAAAAAAAGAAAGAGTAGAAAAGATTAATTCAGTTGTAGAACTCCATCACCCATGGAGTAGGCCCCGTATACGACGATTAAGTAAAAACAAAACCCAAGGAAAAGCTGTAACTGCTACAGAGGATATTACCCCTGGAGTAGGAGCATCATGACATGTTTTTCAATGTAAATTAAACATTGGCATGACACTAGTTAAACAGATCAACAAGATACTTTACAAACAGAAAGAGGATAATATAAAAAAAACGGGGTAAAAGTGTACAAACAAAGTAATCAATAAAATCGCCAAACAATCAAGGCATCATGAAAACGGTTGAAGATAAATTTTATTACGATAATAAGTACAAAAGCCAAGATACCTAGCACACTCGAAACGTACGGTTCAGGAGCCTCGTAACATATCGCAATACCAACATGAGCGACCTCAACATCAGCCCAGTCGAGGGCAAACATCAACAAAAGAATCGCGATGCAAAGAAACGGCACGTGTATGGTCTCTGGATGCTGATCGTCGGTGAATTTCGAAGAAACGAGCCGATCCATCCACCCCATCTCCAGACGTATTGCCGGATGCGATCCATAGTCGCACCCTGCTCATAAAGCCGGCCATACGTTCGAAGTGACGGCGGATGGTTGCGCCTGCGACAGTGACACCGCCGTTCGACGCAAAATAATAGCCCAGAAAATAGAAACCTTTCGACGCTTTGCCGATAAAGGTCTTGTCCGGGTGCTTTGTCAGCTTCAAAGCGTCGAGAACCCGGTTGACCACGTGAACCGCTTTGCGCAGTTTCCATCTGCTGGGGGTGACAATCAGCCGGTCGTCCATGAACCGGGCGTACATAAGGTCGCCTCGAATAACATCATCCGAGATCACCTTGTAAATCAATCGCGTTTCTCAAGAATCTGACGGAACTTTCATGATCAATCATTACCATATCTTCGGCCTGAACATAGCCTCCGCAATCCCCCTGCCTGCCGTACCCGCGTCTGAGCCACGGTCGGAGGACGCCCCTGATGTCACCATTGAATACGGCGATATACCCGAGACCCTGGCGAATCCCCTGTTCAAAGGGATCCGTTTCCAGGCCGCGCCGGGAGAATTTCTGCTACGAGTGGATGACATCGCCCGCTACCACGTGTGCAACGGTGACCACGTCACCATCACGCCGGACAAGGGGTCGAGCGAAGACGATATCCTCCTGTTCCTGATGGGCTCGGCTATGGGGGCGCTGCTGCATCAGCGGAACATCCTGGTTCTGCACGCCGGCGCAGTTGAGATCAACGGCGTCGGTGCCATCTTCGCCGGGCCCTCCGGTATCGGCAAGTCCACCCTGACCGCCGGGTTCCACCGGCGGGGCTACCCCTTTCTGTCCGACGACGTGTGTGCGGTAACGCTCCACAACGGCCTTCCGGCGGTGCTTCCCGGATTTCCGCGCCTCAAGTTGTGGGCCGATGTCCTGAAGAAGCTGGACACCGATAAAAAAGGACTTAAAAGCGTCCGTTGGAGCGGAGACCTGGAGAAGTATTTCCTCCCGGTGGATTACACGCGGCGGACTCCGGTTCCGCTGCGCTCCATATTCATCCTGGAGACCACCAACACGGACAGGGTGGAGATCACCGCTGTACAAGGGGGAGAAAAACTCGATCCCATCATCGACAATACCTATCGTGTTCGCTTCCTGGAAGGGCTGGGCGGGAAAACGGATCATTTCAAACAATGCGCCGCGGTGGCGGCCAAAGCCGATGTCTGCAAGGTAGTCCGTCCGAAGCGCGGATTTCTGCTGAATGAGTTGATGGACCTGGTGGAAGAGAGGTTTTTGTCATGAAAGGAATAATCTGGCTGGCCTCGTACCCCAAATCGGGGAACACCTGGTTCCGTGTCTTCCTGACCAACCTGCTGCGGAACGCGGACGAACCGGCGAATATCAACGAACTGGAAAGCACCCCCATTGCCAGCGCCCGGGGCCTGTTCGATACCAGCATGGGCTTTGAGGCGTCCGACCTGAACGCCGACGAGATCGACCGGCTGCGCCCCGAACTCTATTGTCGGCTTGCCGAAGAGTCGGAAGAAACCCCTTTTATGAAGATCCACGACGCCTACACGGTCATGGCGAACAATACGCCGCTGATTCCGGCCGAGGCCACGGCGGGCGCCATCTATATCATCCGCAACCCGCTGGATGTTGCGGTTTCCTTTGCCTATCACAGCGGCTGGGATTACGACACCACCATAGCAAAGATGAGCCTTTCGTCTTTTTCCTTTTGCGGTAAGTCCGACCGCCTGCACAACCAGTTGCGCCAGAAGCTCCTCTCCTGGAGCGACCATGTGCTGAGCTGGGTGGAGCGTGCCCCGTTTCCCGTTTGTGTCCTACGGTATGAAGACATGAAGAGGGAGTCGTTGGAAACCTTTACCAGGGCAGTCCGTTGTGCCGGGTTACCCCATTCAGAGGCGCAGATTGAGAAAGCGATCAGGTTCAGTTCGTTCGACGTCGTGAAACAGCAGGAAGAAGAAGAAAACTTCCGTGAAAGAAGCTCTGTGGCCGAATGTTTTTTCCGCAAAGGGAAGGTTGGTTCATGGCGCGAGGAGCTTACACATGAGCAGGTGCAACGAATTGTGAATGATCACAGCCAGGTGATGCGCCGCTTCGGTTACCTGGACGGACGTGGGGAAATTGTTGCGTGACATGCGTAAGCGGTGCCTTGCTGGAGGTGTTCCGGGTGCTACACAAGAAGGTTGAATATCTGGAACAGGTGCGTCTGCTCGACGGACTGATGGACCGGGTGGGATATGCCTGGAGATGAGGAAACAATGGCCGGATGGTTCCGTACCCTGGGCAGCGCCCCTGCCAAGTGGCGTCGCCGCAACCGCGCCGAGCGGCTGCTCTTGCTGGAGGCTTTTGCGCTGCTGGGGGGTGCGCGCCTCCTGATCCTTGCCATCCCGTTCCGCTGGCTGGCCGTTTCGTTGGGCAAGCGAATGACCGAATCTGCTCCAGACCTGGAGCCTTCCGCTCTGCGGCGGGCTTGCATGATCGGTCAGGCGGTCCGCTCCGCCGCGAACAATACCCCCTGGGAGAGCGTCTGCCTCCCCCAGGCGGTGGCGGGGCAGTGGATGCTGAAGCGCCGCGGGATCAACGCCACGCTGTACCTGGGGGTGGCGAAGGCGAACGACACGTCCGAGAAACTCTCCGCCCATGCCTGGCTGCGCTGCGGTGACCGGATCATCACCGGCGCCGCCGGCCATCGGCAGTTCACGGTGGTTGCCTCGTTTTCCACCTGAGTAAACGCAACCGGCAGCCGGATGGCCGGTCATGCACCAAGGAACCGAGAATCATGGAATTTGTCTGGCTCGCCACAGCGGCCTTTGTCATGGAAGTCATCGACAGTGCCTTGGGAATGATGTTCGGAACGCTCTTAAGCCCGCTTTTGATCATCATGAATTACAGCCCGAAAGACGTCGTGCCCTCTCTTCTCATTTCCCAGGCAGTGGGCGGGTTCATCGCATCCTGGCGACATCAGCGCTTCAACAACGGCAACTTCGGCGCCGGTGCGACGGATCGGCGTATTGCGGTAACCATCATCTGGTTCGGTCTCTTTGCCTGTGTCATCGGAGTGTCTCTTTCCGTATCCATCTCCCCGAAAATCCTGAACACCTATATCGGTCTGCTGGTGACGGTCATCGGTGTGCTGATTCTTGGCAGGCACTCCCTGGTTTTGACCGATGGCAGAGTCTATCTGCTCGGGTTCATCAGCGCTTTCAACAAGGCGCTGTCCGGCGGTGGGTTCGGCCCGCTGGTGGCGGGAGGACAGTTGATCTTCCGTGACCGGTGCGAAAAAGGGGCCATCGCATCTACGGATTTTGCCGAGGCTCCCATCTGTCTGTTCAGTTTCCTGCTGTGGGTATGCTTCAAGGGGTTCCCCCCTGCGCCACTGTGGCTTGCCCTCAGCGCCGGAGCAGCCATGGGCGGATTTTTCGGTCCTCGGGTGCTGAGTGCCATCGCCAACAGGGATATGCTGAAAAAGACCCTGGGTGTCCTGGTCCTGCTGGAAGGCGTCTGGGTTCTGTACAAGGTCTGGGGCAGGTAAGGTGCCGCGGTCATCTCCCATGGGCCAGGCCCGTATACAGCTTGCTGCCGCGATGGACCGCCTTAAAGCCCAACTTCCCTACCTGCCGCGCGCGTTCCGTCTGGTCCGGCGTGCCGCCGGGGGGCTGACGCTCGTCTGGTTGCTGGTGCTGCTGCTCCAGGGGCTGCTGCCGGTGGTCACCGTCTTCCTGACGCGGACGCTGGTGGATGGTTTGGCCGCCATTACCGGATCGGGGGGGGGGTGGACGGCCTTGAGGTCGCTGCTTCCGGCAGCCGGCGCCATGGCTCTGGCGCTGATCGGCATGGAGCTGTGCCAGGGCGTTGCCAAATGGCTGCGCACGGCCCAGTCCGAACGAGTACAGGACCACGTCCACGAGCTCATTCACCAACAGGCGATGCGCCTGGATCTCTCCTTCTACGATGATCCCGGATACTACGACCAGTTGCACCGTGCCCGCACCGATGCACTCAGCAGGCCTGCCGCCCTGATCGAAAACAGCGGCGCCCTGCTGCAGAGCCTGATCACCCTGGTGGCCATGGGGGGGGTCCTGCTGACCTTTGGCCCGTGGGTCCCCCTGCTGCTGCTGTTCAGCACCCTGCCCGCCCTGCTGGTCGTGCTCCGCCATACGGTCCGTTTCCACCGCTGGCGGCTCCGGAACACCGCTGCCATGCGCAAGAGCAACTATTACGACCTGTTGCTTACCCAGCGCGAGGCAGCGGCCGAGATGCGCCTGTTCGGCCTCGGCCCTCACTTCCGGGCACTGTTCCGTGACCTTCGCCAACGGCTGCGACAGGAGCGGGTGAAGCTGGCCCGCAGCGAGGCCGTTGCCCAGGTGATCGCGGCGTTGATCGGTCTGGCCAGTATGGCGGTTCCTCTCGCCTGGCTGGCGTACCGGGCGCTTAACGGATCCGTCAGCCTGGGGGGACTGGCCCTCTTTTTCCAGGCGTTCTTCCAGGGACAGCGGATGATGCGCTCCCTTCTGGGGAGCGCCGGGGAGATCTACCGCAACCTGGTCTTTCTGGAAAACCTGTTCGAGTTTCTTTCCCTGGAGCCCCGGATCGGCGAGGCTCGTCAATCGCGACCCTATCCCGGACTGAGGCGGGGGATCGCCCTGCGGGATGTCAGCTTTTCCTATCCCGGCTCCTCCTCCCATGCCCTGGAGAACTTCAGCCTGCACATACCTGCTGGGCGGATTACCGCACTGGTGGGGGAGAACGGGGCGGGGAAAACCACCCTGATCAAGCTGCTCTGCCGCTTCTACGATCCCCAGCAGGGATGCCTGCTCCTGGACGACACCGACATCCGCGAGCTGGGGCTCCCGGAATTCAGGCGACGGATCACGGTGCTCTTCCAGGAACCGTTGCGCTACCACGACACGGCCTTCACCAACATTGCTCTGGGGGATATCGCTGCGGCTCCATCCATGGAACGGGTGGAAGAAGCGGCCTGGGCCGCGGGGGCCGATCTGCCCGTCAGCCGCCTGCCGGACGGTTACGATGCCGTGCTGGGAAAATGGTTCGGCGGCTCCGAGCTGAGTGGCGGCGAATGGCAGCGTTTGGCGCTGGCGCGGGCATTCCTGCGGGATGCCGACCTGATCATCCTGGACGAGCCGACCAGCGCCATGGATTCCTGGGCCGAGGCGGACTGGCTGCTCCGCTTCCGCCGGCTGGTTGCCGGCCGGACCGCGCTGATGATTACCCACCGCTTTACAACGGCCCTGCATGCGGATATGATCCACGTCATGGAAAAAGGACAAATTGTCGAGTCGGGCAGCCATGAAGAGCTGCTGGCCCTGAAGGGGCGCTACGAATCTTCCTGGAGCCGCCAGATGGGGCAGGAGTCCTGGTGATGGCATCAGCTGTGGAAGCGCCCGACAACAGGCGGGTGACGGATCTCCAACGGCTCCTGCTGGACTGGCTGCAACGAGACGACTCTCCGGCCAACGTCTCGGGTTTCTCCGCCCTGTCTGCGGAAGAGTGGCGGGATTTCCTCTCCCTGGCGGCAGAGCAGCGGGTGCGCCCCCTGCTCTGGCAGCGGATCAGGGAGCGGGGGGGGGAAGGACTTCTTCCCGTCGGGGTGGCCGATGAGCTGCGCGGGGCATCCCGCAGCAACACGCTGCGCAACCTCAGGTTGTACGCCGAACTGCGCCGATTGCTTGCCGCCCTGGAAGGGGAGGGGATCCCGCTGATCCTGCTCAAGGGGATCTTCCTGGCCCAGGCGGTGTACGGCGACATGGGGCTCAGGGAGATGAACGACATCGACGTTCTGGCCCGCCCTGTTGATATTCCCCGGATCGCGGAGATCCTGGAGGGGATGGGCTATGTCTCCCTGCTGCCTATTTCCGCTGATATCGTGCTCCAGGCTCAGCACCACATCCCCCGCATGGTACGGGAGGGATGGGGGGCCTTCGAGATCCACGGCAACCTGACCCGTCCCGACGAGCAGTTCAACATCGATCCCGCAGAACTGTGGCGGCGCGCCGTACCGACGCGGGTCGCCGGTTGCAGCGCGCTAACCCTGGCGCCCGAGGATCTGCTGCTGCATCTCTGCCTGCATACCTCCCACCATCACCTGTTCGCTTTCGGCCTGCGCCCCTCCTGCGATATCGCCGAAGTCATCACCTGCTTCGGGCCGGTCCTCGACTGGAGTCAAGTTGTGGAGCGGGCGCTGCGCTGGGGATGGCAGCGGGGCGTCTACCTGGCCCTGCTGCTGGCGCGGGAGCTGGCGGGCGCGGCCGTGCCGGAAACGGTGCTGGACTTGCTATGTCCCGTTGACATGTCGGACGAGCTCCGTGCCACGGCCCTGGCCCAGGTTTTGGGAGACAAACGTCTCTCTGCTTCGCTGCCCCCGGCGTTTGCCGAACTCCTGGAAAGCGGCAGTCTGGTCACCAAAGCAGGCATCTTCTGGCGGCGTCTCTTTCTGCCCCGGAAGATAATTGCCTCCCTGTACGGCGTGCCGTCTGATTCCATCAGGATTCTGGGGTGCTATCCGCGCCGTCTCGTGGATGTTCTTCGTCGTCATACCCCGACCCTGAGACGCTACCGGGACAACGATACCCCCCTGAAGAGTCAGGCCGAACGTACCAGATGCATCGCGCGTTGGCTGACAGGCCAGGGATGACGCATCGTCCACCTGATCGCCGGGGCGGATCCGCCTCATATCGGAACGTATTTCCTTCATGAACGATTACGATGACTACCTGGATATTCTGGAGCGGGAAGCGATCCGCATCATCCGCGAGGCAGTGGCTGAAGCGGAACGGCCGGTGATGCTCTACTCCATCGGCAAGGACTCGTCGGTTATGCTGCACCTGGCCCTCAAGGCCTTCTACCCGCTGATGCTCCCCTTTCCGCTCCTGCACGTGGACACCACCTGGAAATTCCGCGAAATGATCTCCTTCCGCGATTCTACGGCGTCCCGTCTGGGACTGCGGTTGCTCCGTCACACCAACCTCCGGGGGGTGGAGCGGGGGATCACCCCCTTCAGCCACGGCAGCCGCATCTATACGGATGTCATGAAGACCGAGGCGCTCCGTGCGGCTCTGGACGAGCATGGTTTCGACATGATCTTCGGCGGTGCCCGGCGCGACGAGGAGCGGAGCCGGGCAAAGGAGCGGGTGTTCTCCTTCCGGGACAACTCTCATCGCTGGGACCCGCGCGGCCAGCGGCCGGAGTTGTGGAGCATCCCCAACCTCATGAAAAACCGCGGGGAGAGCTTCAGGGTCTTTCCCCTCTCCAACTGGACCGAACTGGATGTGTGGCGCTACATCGCCCGGGAGCGGATACCGGTGGTGCCGCTCTACTTCGCAGCGGAACGGCCGGTGGTACGGCGGGACGGCCAGTGGATCATGGTGGACGACGAACGCATGCCCCTGGAACGGGGGGAGCGGCCCCAACTGCGCACGATTCGCTTCAGGACCCTGGGATGCTACCCCCTGACCGCCGGCGTGGAATCGCGGGCCGGCACGGTTGAGGAGGTCATCGGTGAGTTGGAACGGTCGCACACTTCGGAGCGCTGCGGCCGCCTGATCGATTTCGACCAGGCCGGCAGCATGGAGAAGAAGAAGCAGGAGGGGTATTTCTGATGGCGGGGGATGTGCTGCGCTTTCTGGCCTGCGGGAGTGTGGATGACGGAAAATCCACCCTGATCGGCCACCTGCTGCACCTGACCGGGAACATCTACGACGACCAGCTGCGGTTGCTGGAGCGGGAGAGTAATCGCGCCGGGAGCGCCGCTGGAAGTATGGATTACTCGCTGCTGCTGGACGGGCTAATGGCCGAGCGGGAACAGGGGATCACCATCGACGTGGCCTATCGCTACTTCTCCACTCCGGAACGGAAGTTCGTAGTGGCCGACACGCCGGGACACGAGAGCTACACCCGCAATATGGCTACCGCCGCCTCCCAGTGCGCGGCGGCCCTGATCCTGATCGACGCCCGCCAGGGGCTGCTGCCCCAGACCCGACGCCATGCCCTGATCTGCGCCCAGATGGGAATTCGCAACCTGCTCTTCGCGGTCAACAAGATGGACACGGTCTTCTGGTCCGAAGAGGCTTTTCAGCGGCTCTCCTCAGCCTGCAACCGGCTGGCGGCGGAACTGGAGTATTTCGTTCCCCTTCAGTTTGAGTGCACCGTGATTCCGCTTTCAGCCCTGGAAGGGGACAACCTCGTCACCCCCTCGTCGCGCATGCCCTGGTACGACGGTCCGACGATCCTTCACTGGCTGCTGGGGGTTCCCGCTGCGGATGCCGCCGCCGAGGGAGCGTTTCGCATGCCGGTCCAGTACGTGATCAAGGGGGGGAGCTCCAACGGGGAGCTGCGCCGGGATGCGGAACAAGAGGTGCTGGAGTCGGGCATGGGCACCTATCGCGCCTATGCGGGGAGCGTGCTGAGAGGAAAGGTGGAACCTGGCCAGCGGGTGCTGATCCTTCCATCCGGGATCACGACCAGTGTCAGCCGCATCCGATCCGACCGCCGGAGCCTGGATCAGGCGCGGGCCGGCATGGCGGTTTCCCTGGAACTGGAGGGGGAACATGACATCGCCCGGGGAGACTGGATCGTTGCCGAGGCCGGCCGGCCGGAGCAGGCCAACCGGCTCAAGGCGCGACTGGTCTGGATGGAGCGTCACCCCTTCTACGCAGGCCGCCAGTATCTCTTTCGGGGACAGGGCGGCACGGTGGCCGTGGAGGCGACCAGGATCAGGGACCGGATCGTTCCGGAAAGCTATCAACGGCTGGCAACGGACCGGCTCGATCAAAACGACATCGGCGAGGTGGAACTGCACCTTTCCCGTCCGGTCCCTTTCGACCCCTACGCAGAGAACCGCGAGACCGGGTCATTCATTCTCATCGACCGCATCAGCAACGCCACGGTGGCTTGCGGCATGATTCTCCATCCCCTGCGCCGCGCCACGAACGTCCACTGGCAGCCCCAGGAGGTCAGCCGTGGGGAACGGGCGCGGATCAAGGGGCAGCGTCCGGTCGTGGTCTGGTTCACCGGGCTGTCCGGCTCCGGAAAGTCAACCATTGCCAACAGCCTGGAGCGCAGACTCCACGCCATGGGGAGGCATACCGTCCTGCTGGATGGGGACAACGTCCGTCATGGCCTGAACAGGGACCTGGGTTTCACCGAGGCGGACCGCATCGAGAACATCCGTCGCATCGGGGAGGTGGCCAGGCTGATGACCGACGCCGGCCTGATCGTGATCGCCGCCTTCATCTCCCCCTACCGGGCCGACCGCGACATGGTGCGCCGGCTTCTGCCGCCGGGGGAGTTCTGCGAGGTGTATCTCTCCACCCCCCTGGAGGAATGTGAACGCCGCGACCCCAAGGGGCTGTACCGCAAGGCGCGTTCGGGACAGATTCCCAACCTCACCGGCATCAACTCCCCCTACGAACCGCCCCTGACGCCGGAACTCCGGCTGGACAGCGCGATCTCTTCCGTGGAGGAGTGCACCGACTCGATCCTACACCAGCTGGAGCAATACTTCCCCTGATACGACCAGAGTGTCGGGGGCATGATGTCCCTCCCATGTCCCGAAAGACGTGGGCACTTCACGAAAGTACGCGGTTTCCATGAACAACAATACGCACAAACCTGAACTGCTGGCCCCGGCCGGTTCCCTGGAGTCTTTCTTCGCCGCCATGGAGAAGGGGGCAGATGCCGTGTACGTCGGCCTGCGGGAATTCTCGGCCCGGGCCCGGGCCAGGAACTTCACCCTGTCCCAGCTGGAGCGGATGCTGGCCTATGCCCATCTCCACGGCAGGAGGATCTACGTCACCCTGAACACCCTGGTGAAGGAACGGGAGCTGCCCCAGCTGGTGGACAGTCTGGCTGCCCTGGCCGGCATGGGGGTGGACGGCGTGATCGTCCAGGACCTGGCGGTGGCCCGGCTGGTGCGACGCCACTTTCCCTCCATCCCGCTGCATGCCTCCACCCAGATGACCGTGCACAACACCGCCGGTGTCAGGGTGCTCCAGGAGCTCGGCTTCCGGCGGGTGGTGCTGGCGCGGGAGCTGGCCCTGGACGAGGTGGCGGCCATCGCGGGGGCGACTCAGCTGGAGGTGGAGGTGTTCGTCCACGGCGCGCTCTGCTTCTCCATCTCGGGGCAGTGCTTCTTCTCCTCCTACCTGGGGGGGCACAGCGGCAACCGCGGCCGCTGCGCCCAGCCCTGCCGCCGGCTCTACGGCCACCGGGGGAAGCAGGGGTACTTCTTCTCCACCAACGATCTCTCGGCCATCGACATGGTGGCGGACCTGGCCCGGGCCGGGGTCGGGTCGCTGAAGATCGAGGGACGCATGAAATCGGCCGAGTACGTGGCCGGTGTGGTGCAGGCCTACCGCATGGTGCTGGATACTCCCGAGGCGGAGCGGCCCGCGGCGCTGAAGCAGGCCAAGGAGCTGCTCAAGTACTCCTTCGGCCGCACTCCCACCAGGGGGTTTCTCTCCTCCCGGCAGCCGGACGACATGGTCAATCCCTGGCAGAAGGGGGGGACCGGGCGCTTCGTGGGACAGATCAGGTCGATCAGGGGGAACCGGCTCAGTTTCGAGACCCGCGATGACCTGCATGTGGGGGATCGGGTACGGGTCCAGCCCACGAGCGACATGGCCGGCCAGGCCTGGACCGTGCGGGAACTCTTCTGTAACCGCAGGAAGGTGATGCAGGCCAGGGCGGGAAGCCTGGTGGAGCTGGAGACCCCCTTCAGGTTCAGCGTGGGGGATGCGGTCTACAAGGTCTCCTCCAAGGAGGCGTTCTCCCTGAGCGAGAACGCCTGCATGCGGCGTCTGGAGTCGGTTAGAGCCGGGAAACTCCCCTGCCGCCTGAGACTTTCCGCCTCCAGCTCCCCCGACGATGAAAGGGAGGGCGCGGAGGTCATCCTGCACGTGTCGGCCGACGCCGGTGGGGCGCACCTGGATCTGGACTTCCCCCTGGGGCAGCTGGAGCCGGCCCGTACCCCGGATATGGAAGAAGTGCTGCGGTCCCAGCTGGCCAAGAGCGGAGACTTCCCCTTTCGCCTGGAATCCCTGGAGGCGCCCGGCTTCCCGGCGCTTGTGATTCCTGCTGCCCTCTTCCGGGAGGTCCGCGGCCGCTTGTATCGGGAACTGGCCGAGGCGGTTTCCCGGGGAGGGAGGCGGAACGAGATCGCCGCGGCCCGTGAGGCGGCCCTGCGGGAGCTTTCCCGTGTGCGTGAGGAGGGGGCACGTCCGGCGGGCGGACGGGAGTCGTTCTCCGTGATCATGGACAACCCCCGCGACTGGCGTTTTCCCGTGCAGCAGGGGGCCGAACATACCCTGCTGCAGCTCACCAAAGCCACCATCCATCAACTCCCCTCCCTGGTGCCGCGCATGCGCGGGTCGGAAGAGCGCATCATCTGGCAGCTCCCCTTCATGATCTTCGACCGGGACGCTCCGCTCTATCGTCAGACCGTGAAGCAGCTGCACGCGGCCGGATTCCGCCGTTTCGAGGCGGCCAACATCTCCCATTTCCAGCTGCTCTCAGGGCTGGAGGGGGTGCGCATCTCCACCTGGTACCGTTGCTTCACCATGAACAGCCAGGCCCTGCTGGCCTGGAACGAGCTGGGCGCGGAGAGCCTGACCCTCTACCTGGAGGATGACGGCGCCAACCTGGCGGATCTGCTCTCTCTTCCCTCCAGAGTTGAGCGGCGGGTGATCGCCTACGCCCCCCTGCCGGTCATGACCACCAAGGTGCGTCTGAAGGATGTGCGCGACGGTGTCCCGTTGCAGTCGGATCGGGGGGAGGAGTATGCTGTTACCAGCCGCGACGGCCTTCAGACCATCAGCGCCCTGCCCCCCTTCTCCATCACCGCGCGGCACGCCGAACTGCGCCAGATGGGGTGCCGGTCATTCGTGATCGACCTGCGCCGGGCCGGACGGGAATCCTGGGGCGACATCATCGCGGCCTTCCGCGCGGGGCGGCCGATTCCGGACAGCACGGAGTTCAACTACGGCGGTGGGCTGGTGTAGCCGGTTTTTCGTTCGCAAGGGGGAGGAAATGTTTCGTCATCAGCGACGGTCACCCGATATACTGACGAACCTGGCGGGGAGGTTCCACGGAATGTTGACGTTCCCGGCTATCTTCCTGTCCCTGCTTCTGGCGGGTTCCCCCGTCCATGCCGGCCAGACCGTCCGGGGCATGGTGCGCGCGGTGTTTGACGGGGATACGCTGCTTCTGGCAACCCCGGGCCAAAGCAGGCTCATGGTGCGGCTCTACGGCATCGATGCGCCGGAAACGTCCAAGCCCGACCGTCCGGGGCAGCCCTTCGGCGCGGTTTCCCGGCGGACGCTGATGTACAAGGTCATGGGGCGGGAGGTGTCGGCGGAGATCGTGGAGAGTGACCAGTACCGGCGCGGCGTGGCGGTGATCCGCTACGGGGGGCGGGACATCAATCGCGAGATGGTCGCCGAGGGGATGGCATGGGCCTATCGTACCTACCTGGAAGGGACCTACGCGGCGGAGTACATCGACGCGGAACAGTCCGCCCGGGCCAGCCGCCGCGGCCTCTGGCGCGACGCCGATCCCCGGCCGCCCTGGGAGTTCCGGAGGCGCGGCGACCGGCGGGAACGGTGACCGGTGCGTGGCCGTCCACAAGGACATTGACGTTGGCTCGGGGATGTCATATTGTCGGCCTTTAACCGTTCAGGAGCCGCCGGCCTGACGGTGCATCGAACATGTATGGAGATTTACGAATGTTTCTACGGGTAGAGGAAATCGCCAAGGGAGTGGGAGTCAGCGAGCGGACGGTGCTGGGATGGATCAAGAACCAGGGGCTTCCGGCGCACATGCAGAACGATCGTTACCGCATCAACCGGATCGACCTGCTGGAGTGGGCCACCAGCCATGACATCACCATCCCGCCGGATGTCTTCGATAGCGGCTCGGAGACGCCGCGCCTCTCCACGCTCTCCGAAGCTCTCGAAGAGGGGGGAATCCACTACGACCTGGCAGGGGATACCCCGGAATCGGCGCTGCGCCAGGTGATCGCCCGCATGAAGCTCCCCCCCAGCCTGGACCCGGAGTTTCTGCTGCAAACCCTGCTGGCCCGTGAGGCCCTGGGCTCCACCGCCCTGGGCAACGGCATTGCCATCCCCCATGTGCGCAACCCCATCGTGGGGCAGGTGCATGAATCGGCCATCAGTCTCTGCTTCCTCAAGACTCCCATCGATTTCAACGCCATTGACGGCAAGCCGGTCACCATTCTTTTCACCCTGATCACACCTACCGTGAAAACCCATCTGCACCTGCTGGCCAAACTGGCCTTCATGCTGCACGACCAGCGGTTCAGGGATCTGCTGCACCGTCCCGGCAGCGCGGCCGAGATCATGGCCGCCATCCGGGCGATGGAGGAAACCATCATCAGGAGGTAACCGCATCATGGAGGAGGAGCTGGTCTCACCCTGTCTGCTGATCGTGGCCGCGGCGATGACGGCGGCCCTGTCCGGTGTTCCGCTGCTCTGTTTCCCGGCCACCGGGAGAGCACGCGGTCAGCTGTCGTCGGTCGTACTGATGCTGATTGCCGCCGGCAGCGGCCTGGCCGGGGCGCTGTGGGCGCTCCTCAGTGCCGGCTCCGAAACCTTCCAGCTCTCCTGGCCGCTCCCCTTCGGCCGGCCTGAGATCGGTATGGATCCGCTCTCGGCCTGGTTTCTGCTCCCCATTTTCCTGATCCCCGGGTGCGCCGCCCTGTACGCCCGCGGCTACTGGCCCGCGGAGTCCAATCCCGGCACCGTGCGGCGCATGACCTTCTTCTTCGGGGTGATGACGGCCGCCATGGCCGGTGTGGTGCTGGCCCGCGACGGGCTCAGCTTCCTGTTCTCCTGGGAAATCATGGCTGTGTCGGCCTATTTCCTGGTCATCACCGAGGATGGAGAGCGGGAGGTCAGGGATGCCGGAACCCTGTACCTGATTACCACCCACATCGCTACCCTGGGGCTGTTCGCCCTCTTCTCCCTGTTGAACCTGTCCGGCGGTGCCTGGCTCTTCCCCGTAAACGGCGCCCTGGACGGCACGTCACCCCTGGCAACGGCCCTGTTCCTGTGCGCCCTGCTCGGCTTCGGCATGAAGGCCGGCATTATGCCGCTGCACATCTGGCTCCCCTCGGCCCACGCCAATGCCCCCAGCCACGTCTCCGCCGCCCTGTCGGGCGTTATCCTCAAGGTGGGGGTCTACGGCCTGGTGCGGACCCTGTCGTTCTTTCATTCCCTGCCGCTCTGGTGGGGCTGCCTGATACTGCTGCTGGGGATCGTCTCCGGCGTGGCCGGGGTGGCCTTTGCCATCGGCCAGCACGACCTGAAGCGGCTTCTGGCCTATCACAGCATCGAGAATATCGGCATCATTGCCATGGGACTGGGGGTGGCACTGATCGGGCTGGCCGTCGGTTCCCCGGCCATGGCGCTCCTGGGGGTGGCAGGGAGCCTGCTGCACGTGCTCAATCATGCCGTGTTCAAGGCGCTCCTCTTCATGGGGGCCGGCTCCGTCATCCATGCCGGCGCTACCCGCGACATCGACCTGATGGGAGGATTGGGACGCAGGCTTCCCTTCACCGCCCTGCTGTTCGGGGTGGGGGCGGTGGCCATCTGCGGCCTGCCGCCCCTGAACGGATTCGTCAGCGAACTGCTGGTCTATCTCGGCTGTTTCCGGGGCATACGGGAGAGCGGCGGCAGTGCTGCCATGAGCGCCCTGGCGGCGCCGGCATTGGCGCTCATCGGAGGCTTGGCCGTAGCCTGCTTCGTCAAGGTCTACGGGATCGTCTTTCTGGGCATGCCGCGCCGGGAGGAGCATGCCGGGGGGGAGGAGGCCGGCTGGCGGATGCTGCTCCCCATGGGGCTCCTGGCCGCGGTCTGCCTGGGGATCGGCCTGGTCCCCGCATTCCCGGCAGGTCTGCTGCACACCGCCTCCCTGGCCTTCCTGCCGCCGGGGATGGCCTCCGTTGTTCCGCACCTGACCGGTCTGGCGCCACTGGCGGTATTGACCCCCCTGGCTTTCGTCCTGCTGCTCGTGGTGGCGGTGCTCGGCCTCTGGTATCGGCGGCGGCTGGCAGCCTCCCCCCGGGGAGAGACCATCACCTGGAGCTGCGGTTACCAGCGTCCCGCGCCCCGAATCCAGTACACTGCCTCGTCGTTCGCCCAGATGCTGACCAGCCTGTTCTCCTTCCTGCTCAGGCAGGAGAGCCATGCGCCCCTGATTCGCGGCCCCTTTCCCCGGGCCGTCCGTTTTCACAGCCATGTCCCCGAGGCGGTGCTGGAGCTGGTCTACCTCCCTGTTCTGCGGCGCCTGCACCTGCGCTTTGCCGGGGTGCGCCGGCTGCAAGGGGGGCATCTGCAGCAGTACATGCTCTACATCCTGCTGACCCTGGTGGCGCTGTTTCTCTGCGACTACGTCTGATGTCTCCGCAGGCTCTTTTCCACCTCTACGGCCAGATAGATCACCGTTGAGGCGGCCAGGATCACGCCCCACTCCCTGATGCCGATGGCCTGGCTGCCGAAGGCGGTCTGCATGGCCGGCAGGTAGGTGAAGAGCAGCTGCAGAAGTATCATGGCGGCAACCCCCAGCAGCAGGGGGCGGTTGCTGAACAGGCCGATCCTGAAGAGGGAGAGTCGCAGGGAGCGGCAGTTGAACAGGTAGAACAGCTCACCGAACACGAAGATGTTCACCGCGCAGGTGCGTGCCGCGGCCACGCTGCTCCCCTGTCTCAGCTCCCATTCGAAGAGGCCGAAGGACCCCACCAGCAACAGGAACCCCACCAGACAGATCTTCACCACCAGCTCGGAGGTCAGCAGCGGCTTGGCCGGATCCAGGGGGGGGCGTTCCATGATGCCCGGCTCCTTGGGCTCGAAGGCCAGCATCAGCCCCAGCAGGACCGCCGTGGTCATGTTGATCCAGAGAATCTGCACCGGCAGTATGGGCAGCTCCACACCGGCGAATACGGCTGCCAGGATCACCAGCCCCTCACCCAGGTTGGTGGGGAGGGTCCAGGTGATGAACTTGACCAGGTTGTCGTACACGCCCCGCCCCTCCTCCACGGCAGCTTCGATGGAGGAGAAGTTGTCATCGGTGAGCAGCATGTCGGCGGCCTCCTTGGCCACCTCGGTGCCGGCCACTCCCATGGCCACGCCGATATCGGCCTGGCGCAGGGCCGGGGCGTCGTTGACGCCGTCGCCGGTCATGGCGACGATGTTGCCGGTGGCCTGCAGCGCATCCACCAGGCGCAGCTTCTGCTCGGGCGCCACGCGGGCGAACACGGCGCAGTCACGCACGCCGGTGATGAGTTCTTCATCACTCAGGTCGGCGATTTCCCTGCCGTTCAGGGCCCGGGGGGTGCCATGCTCGTCCCCTCCGATCAGCCCGATCTGGCGGGCGATGGCGGTGGCGGTGATGGCGTGGTCGCCGGTGATCATCTTGACCCGGATGCCGGCGGTATGGCAGGCGCGCACCGCGGCAATGGCTTCCGGTTTGGGCGGGTCGATCATCCCCTGCAGGCCCAGGAAGGTCATGCCCGTGGCCACATCTCCCTGGTCCAGGTTCCTGCGGGAGGGACTCGTTTCGGCACGGGCCAGGGCCAGCACCCGCAGTCCCTGGGAGGCCATCTCCGTTGCCAGGCGGTTGCACTCCTCCACAACCAGGGGGACCGTCTCCCCCGTGGACGTCAGGGCCCGGTCGCAGCGGGCCAGCACGCTCTCCACCGATCCCTTCAGGTAGACCAGGCTCTGCTCTGCGGCGCCGTGCAGGGTAGCCATGAACTGGTGCTGGGATTCGAAGGGAATGGCGTCCCGGCGCGGGAGACGGGCAGTCAGCTCCTCCCGCTCCAGCCCCCCCTTGGCGGCGGCAACCACCAGGGCCGCCTCGGTGGGATCTCCTTCGACCCGCCAGCCTTCTTCCTCCCTGACCAGAACGGCGTCGTTGCAGAGCAGGCCGGCGGCCAGGCACTCCACCAGGGCCGGGTAGTCCCGGACCGCGATGGCGGCGCCATCAAGCCTGAACTCCCCCTCGGGCGCGTACCCGCCGCCACTGACCCGGAAGAGCCGGCCGCCGGCGTGGATCTCCTGCACGGTCATCTGGTTCTGGGTCAGGGTGCCGGTCTTGTCCGAGCAGATCACCGTGGTGCCGCCCAGGGTTTCCACTGCGGGGAGCTTGCGGATGATCACGTTGCGTTTGGCCATCTTGGCTACGCCGATGGCCAGGGTGATGGTGACCGCCGCCGGCAGCCCCTCCGGGATCGCTCCCACCGCCAGGGCCACCACCGCCATGAACATGCCGATCCAGGATTCCCCCCGCATGACTCCCACGCAGAAGGTGACAACGGCCATGGCCAGGATGACGTACATCAACAGCCCGCTGAAACGGGAGATCTTCCTGGTCAGAGGGGTCTGCAGGATGTCGGCCGAGGCGATCAGCTCGTTGATGCGGCCGATCTCCGTGTTGTTGCCGGTGGCCACCACGGCGCCGCTGGCGATGCCGTAGGTCACCAGGGTGGAAGAGTAGACCATGTTGTTCCGGTCGGCCAGCAGCGTGTCGTGCTCCAGGACGCAGGGGCGCTTCTCCACCGGAACCGATTCGCCGGTCAGGGCCGACTCGTCGATGCGCAGTTCCCGCGAACTGAGCAGGCGCAGGTCGGCCGGGACCTTGTCACCGGACTGCAACAGCACGATGTCCCCGGGAACCAAATCGGCGGCGGGAATCTGCCGCCTGCCGCCGCCGCGCAGTACCGTGGCGTTGCTGGTCATGGAGTGGGCCAGGGACTCGATGGCCCGGATGGCCTTGGCCTCCTGGATGAAGCCGATGATGGCGTTGACCAGCACGACGCCGAAGATCACCCCGGCGTCCACCCACTCCCGGAGCAGCAGGGTGACCAGGGTCGCGGCCAAGAGGATGTAGACCAGCGGCTGGTGGAACTGCAACAGGAACAGCACCAGCGGGCTCTGCCCCTTCTTCTGGGTGATGGTATTGGCGCCGAAGCGTTCGCGGCGGTGCTCCACCTCAAACGTGTCCAGTCCCTTGTCCGGTGAGGTTTCCAGGAACTCGATCAGCTCCGCTTCCGGCAGGTGGTGCCAGTGTTCCTCCAGTATCTCTTTCATGTAATCCTCCGCACATTGAAGATCCTGCCCGCGGCCAGGGCCAGCAGACCGCAGCCGGCGCTCATCAGGGCCCCCATCTTGGCGGCACCCTGGTGGAGCGGGTCGGTGAATGCTTCACCGGCCACGAACAGCGCCACGGTCAGGCCGATGCCGGCGATCAGCCCCACCAGAGCCAGTTCCTTACCTCCCATCCGGTGAGGGAGCGGGTAGCCGAGGCGTTTCCCCAGCCATCCCATGACGAAGATACCGCCGGTTTTGCCTATGGCAAGGGAGAGCAGCACCAGCCAGGTGGCGGTTCCCACGGAGCCGAAACGCACCCCGGCATTGGCCAGACCGAACAGGAACAGGCCGAAATCCACCATGACCTTCCATTCGTGCTCGAAGCTCGCCAGGGGGGACAGGTCCCGACTGTCCTCTTCGAAGAGGTGCCCGCTCTCCCGGGGGGGATGGGGGAGGAACGGTACGATGAATACCAGCGCCAGGGCCGGGTGCAGATGGGCCAGAAACAGGCCGGCCCAGGAGAGGCCGCCGCCGATGATGAGGTAGGGCCAGTAGCTGGTGCGGTTCCCGCGGCGCAACAGCGCCGCGGCGCCCATGCCGCTTACGACCAGTACCAACCACTGGGGTTCCACCGGCATGGTCGGGTCGGGATAGAACAGGGCGATGATGGCCAGGCCGATGGCGTCGTCGGCGATGGCCAGAAGCAGCAGGAAGGATATGGCGGGGTGGCGCTGGCCGAAGACCAGACTGGCCACCAGCCAGGCCAGGGCGATGTCCGTTGCCGTGGGAATGCCCCAGCCCCGCAGCAGTGATGGCTCGCCCATCAGGGCGTTGAGAACGACGTAGATCAGGACCGGCCCGATGACGCCGCCCGCCGTTGCCAGGAGCGGGTTGACCGCCCTGCGCAGCGGGTACAGGTCTCCCCCCGGCAGGCAACTCTGGGTGATCTCCGCGGCGGCAATGCCGAAGAAGAGCACCATGAAGAAGTCGTTGACCATGAAGTGGAAGCTGAAGGGCCCGAAGTTCTTTCCGTGGTCGAACTGGTGGTAGCTCTCGGGAGAAAGGTTGGCCCAGACAAGGGCGACAATCACGCCGGAGATGAGCGGGATGGAGAATTCCCGCAGCATGTTCAGGTGTCGTTTCACGTCTGCTGCTCCTTTTCGGTCTGGCGCGCCCGGTCCGCTGATGGGCCGCTGTTGTAGATCATTCCCCCACCCGCCGCGTACTCCCGCAGCACCGCGCATGCTTCACCGCGCAGCAGGTCGCGCTCCACGCCGATGCCGCGGCGGGTGAGCGCCTCCACCCAGTCGGCGAGCTTTGGCCCCTCGTCGAAGCCGATGGCCCGCACATCCTCGTCCCGCGCCCCGCACAACAGTCCGCACACCCCTGACCAGGGAATGGCGCCGAAACACATGGCACAGGGTTCGCTGGAGGCGTACAGGTCACAGGGGTAGCGCCCTCCATCACCGATGTCGAAACGGCCCAGCCGCAGTTGGCTTCGTGCCAGGGCCACCATCTCGGCGTGCAACAGGGAACAGGCGCCGCTGGCAACCAGGTTGACGCCGGCGGCGATCAGCAGGCCGCTCCGGTCGAAGACCGCGGCGCCGAAGGGGCCGCCGGCGTGCCGTACATTGAGGCGGGAGAGCCGGATGACGAACTCCATCCGCTCCTCGGGGGTAATGAACCTGGCCGGAGCCGCGGCCAGGAAAGACTCCATCCAGTCGGGCAACCGGATCGACATGGCGGGGGTGGGCATGGAACCTCCTGAAGATACGGGACATAATCCTGAGGCTCCCTGTATACCCGGGGACGGGCGGCAGTGCAACCGTATTCGGTATCCCGACCCCGCGCCGGGAGCGTCCCTGCCCGTTATTCGATCAGCAGGATGGCGTAGTGGTTGATTTCCTGGTCGTAGCGCTCCAGGACCCGGAGGGGGTAGTTGTACTTGGCAACGGTGGCGAACAGGTCCACCCCCATGGCCTCGGGGCTGGGGCGGGCCAGTTTCTTGTTGCGGCAGCCGGCGCGGGAGCCGGCGCATTCGCGGCAGAGGTTGCAGCTGTCCATGAAGAGCAGGAACGCCTTGGGACAACCGGCGATGAACACGGCCCGTTCCAGATCCCCCAGGGCGCGGTTCAGGTCCCGGGACCAGGCGCGGCGCTCCTCCGGGTCGCTGAAGTGGCGGCTGAAGTGGAACAGCACCCCCAGGCGGAATTCACGGAAGAATTCGCGGCATTCGGCCAGGGACGGGGTATTGGGGGGGGAGGATGCGCTGCCGTAGCTGTCGCAGCCGAACATGCTCTTCATGCGCACCCACTGGGCCACCACGATCTCCCGGGGATCGATCCAGCAGTAATCGGAGAATCCCTTGCCGACAAAGATCTTCTGCAGCAGGGCCTGGTCTGCCATGGTCAGTGCTCCCTTATGCTACACATGCGGCAGTCGGGGGCTGCCTGCGTTCGCGTGGACGGGCTATTTCTGTACTTCCAAGGCTTGATGAAGCTACAGCCGATAAACTCAGCCCTTCGGGCTTCAGACAGTATCGGCTGTAGCCGCTTCATTTCGCCAGGAAGTACGATGAAATAGCCCTGATGTGCTCTCTCCGGTAGCCCCCGACTGCCGCGTCTCTGTTCGAAAGTCGCGTCCGCCGGATGACGAATCATGCGGTGTTTTCCGTGATCACCCGCGGGTCCATGAAGTGGGGCAGATAGTCGGGCCCCCCTGCCTTGCCTCCCAGCCCGGACATGCCCGAACCGCCGAAAGGCTGGCGCCCCACCAGGGCGCCGGTGATCCTGCGGTTGAGGTAGAGGTTGCCCACCCGGAATTCGCGGCGCGCCCGCTCCAGATACTCCGGGGTGCGGCTGAAGATCCCGCCGGTCAGGGCGAAGCGGGTGGAATTGGCCCACTGGAGCGCCTGGTTGAAGTCCCTGGCCCGCATGAGCGCCAGGACCGGACCGAAGATCTCTTCCTGGGCGATGCGGTGCTCCGGCCTGATGTTGCCGATGATGGTCGGAGGCACCCAGTACCCTTCGCCGGAGGGGACCGGTCCGGAGGAGAGCACGTTCCCTTCCTGACCTCCGATGCGGATATACTCCCCGATTCTGCGCTGGGCGGCCCCGTCGCACACCGCCCCCATCTTGAAGCAGGGCTCCTCGGCCGGGCCGATGCTCCATCCCCTGGCTGCCTCCACCAGGCGCTCCACGAGCTCGTCGTACAGCCCGTCCGTTACGATGACCCGCGAGCAGGCCGAACATTTCTGTCCCTGGAAACCGAAGGCCGAGGAGAGGATCTGGGGGACGGCCTGCTCCAGGTCGGCGCTGTCATCGATGATGATGGCGTTCTTCCCCCCCATCTCGGCGATGACCCGCTTGATGGTTGCCTGCCCCTCCTGTACGTGGGCGGCACGTCGGATGATGCGCAGCCCCACCTCCAGGGAGCCGGTGAAGGCGATCAGGCTGATGTCCGGGTGGTCCACCAGGGAGTCTCCCACCAGGCTCCCCCGGGCGGGAAGGAAGTTGAAGACGCCGGCGGGCAGGCCGGCCTGGGAGAACAGCTCCACCAGCTGGTAGCCCACGAGGGGAGTGAGGCTGGAGGGCTTGAACACCACCGTGTTGCCGGTGACCAGGGCAGCCGCCGTCATGCCCATGCTGATGGCCAGGGGGAAGTTCCAGGGGGCGATCACCGCCGCCACCCCCCTCGGCTCGTACAGGTACAGGTTCCGTTCACCGGCAACGGCGCCCAGTGTGCGGGGGACGGCCAGGCGGAGCATCTCACGGCCGTAATACTCAAGGAAATCGATGGCTTCAGCCACGTCGGCCTGGGATTGATCCCACTGCTTGCCGATCTCCAGAACCTGCCAGGCGGCAAGTTCGAAGGAGCGTGCGCGGATGAGTGCGGCGGTCTTCAGCAGGTATGCGGCCCGCTCCTGGGGGGCGGTGTCGCGCCAGACGGGAAACGCCGCTCTGGCGGCGGCGATGGCCTGGTTCAGCTGGGCGCTTCCCGCAAGACAGACCCGTCCCAGTTCTTCGGAAGGGCGGGCCGGATTGACTGAGGGGAGCATGTCGTCGGTTCTCGTCTCCCGGCCGTTGATGTACAGCGGATAGAGCGCGCCCAGGCGGGAGCGGGCCCGGCTCAGGGCCGCGGCAAAGGCATCCCGCTGATCGTGGCGGCTGAAATCCGCCAGGGGGTGGTTGGCGAAGGGGGGCAGGTTTTCCGGGTCGATGCGTTCGGCCAAGGGTTCGCGCGTGTTCATGGTCGCCTCCGTAGTCCGGCGGTACTGACTATAAAAAGATAGCGAAGATCCGGGGGGTGTAAAGGGAGGCCTGGTCGGCGGGGGCGAAGTGAAGGGGGGTAAGGCGAGGCGGGTGTCGGGGGGAAGGCGGTTTCAGGATGTTCCCGCCGGTTGTTGGGGGGCGTTGATGCGGGCGGTCGCCTCGTCAGCGATCGTTTCCGCATCCAGGAGCCGGGCCTTCCCTTCGGGAAGGTCCAGGGTGCGGCTGACAAAGGGCCCGTCCGCCATCTGGCGAACCTGGATCCGGTCCGGGTCCGCCGGTACGATGCGCAGGACCCGCTGCACCAGGAAGGCCAGGGAGGCCACGTCGGGATGGAGCACCACCAGCTTCTCCGGCCGATGATCCGGCGGCATCCCCATGAAGGAGGCCAGGTCCATGACCGCCGTGATGACGCCCTGGCAACTGGTTACGCCGCGATAGCAGGAGGGCGCCGTTGGCAGGGGGGAGAGCTCTCCCGGTTCGCGAATCTCGGCCACTTGGTCCAGGGACAGGGCGAACAGTCTGCCGCCAAGCAGGAAGATCAGGTAGCGGCCGGCGTCATTCCCCATGGTGCGTATCCGTCTCAGGCACGACCTGGAAGCGTCCCACCACGGTCAGCAGCCTCTCCGCCAGGTCGGCCAGTTCCTTGGTCGAGCTGGCCATGTCCTGCATGGCCGACAGCTGTTCTCCGGTCGCCGCCGAGACCTGTTCCGTTGCCGCGGCGTTGCCGTCGGCCACCCGGGCGATCTCGTCCACTGCCTTGACCATCTCCTTGGACCCCTCCAGCTGCTGCTGGGAAAGGTCGGCGATGCTGGCGGCTCTCCGTTCCGTCTCCAGAACCGTGAAGATGATATCCTTGAAGGCGCTGGCGGCGATGTCGATGCTCTTCTTCCCCTCGTTGATGGTCCGGGTGCTCTCCAGGATGCTGTCGTGCAAACGGTGGCTTTCCTCCCGCAGCCCCTCGATCATCTCGCTGATCTCGGAGGCCGACTCGGCCGAGCCGTCGGCCAGCTTGCGCACCTCGTCGGCCACCACCGCGAACCCCTTGCCGTATTCCCCGGCCCGGGCCGCCTCGATGGAGGCGTTCAGGGCCAGCAGATTGGTCTGGCGGGCCACCTCGCCGATGAAGTAGGCGATCTTGCTCACCTTCTGCAATCGGGCGTTGAAGCCGTCGAAGCGTCGGCCGATGGACTCCTGGCGGTCGAAGAAGATTTTCATCCGCTCCAGGGATTCGGTGGCCTGGCTGCCGCCATGGCGGGCGGTCTGGCTCGTCTCCCGGGCAGCGGCCGCGGTCTCCCTGGCCCGGCCGGCCACCAGCTCGATGGCGATGGCCATCTCGCGGATGGTCCGGGAGCTCTGCTCCACCATGGCGGCCTGGGTCTCGGCCCCTTGGGCGATCAGTTCCATGGTGCGGGTCACCTCTTCGGTGGAGCAGCTGATCTCCCGGGCGGTGGAGTTGAGCTCCCGGGCTGATTCGGTCAGTTGGCGCGAGGTGGTCTTGATGTGCCCCACCAGGTCGCGCAGGTTCTGGAGCATCAGGTTGATCAGACCAGCCAGGTCATGGGTCTCGTCCGGGATTCGTGAAGGGGAGAGCGCTACGTCGCGGGTCAGGTCTCCCCGGCTGATGGACTCCGCCGCATGGGTGAGCCGGCCGATGTTGGCGGTGAAGCGCCTGGAGAAGATCCAACCCAGGATCAGGCCGGCGGTGAGGGCCACCACGTATCCCAGGATGGCGCTGATCGCCGGCGAATAGCCCAGAAGCGCCACCAGCCTGGGGCTGAAGGCCACCGCAGCCACGACGACGATGAATCCGAGGATGAACTTGTACCCTATGGGGATGCGCATGAACACTCCTCCTGATTTCAGGGCGGTGGCGGTGCGGCGGGCAGCGGTCGTGACTCGCGCACGGTTATGTTTTCCTGGTGGCACGAGTGGGCTCTGAATGCTAGTATGGTGACTCTTCTATCACGAAGCGGTGCGGCGCGCAACCGGCCAGGGGGCGCGCACGGCTTCGTTCCGAGGGGTGGAATTGGCCATGGATCAGCAGATACGACCGGGAGAGGACGCCGTTGATCCGGCGCGGCGACTTCGTCAGGTCATGACGGCGGACAAGGAACAGCTGTATCAGATCATGCAGAGCCAGGAGGGTGATCTGCTGCTGGCGGCCCTGCGCAACCCGGCCCTGGACGAAAACCACCTCCTGGCGCTGCTGAAGCGGCGCGGCCTGCCGGAGGAGCTTTTCACCACCCTGTACGCCTCCAGGCGGCTGCTGGAACAGTACCGGGTCCTCTCCGTCCTGGGGAGTCACCCCGACACTCCCGCCCCTATCGCCCAGGCCCTGCTCCCCCGACTCTATATCCTTGATCTGGCCCGGATCTCGCTTCTCCCCGGCCTGTCTCCTGATCTGCGCCTGCTGGCGGAACGCTGCATCATCCAGCGCCTCCCCACCCAGCCCCTGGGAACCAGGCTGACCCTGGCGCGCCGGGGGACCGCTCCGGTGGTGGAGGCGTTGCTGCGGGCAGGTGAGCCGGCCGTGGTGGAGGCCTGCCTCTCCAATCCGTGGCTGAAGGAGGGGGCGGTGCACCAGTTCATCGGTTCCTACCAGGCTACCGACGAAACCATCTCCATGGTGGCCCGCAGCCCCCGCTGGCAGGGACGCCCCAATATCCGTCTGGCCATCCTCAAGAACCCCCGTACCCCGGCCGTCTGGTTCAGCCGGTTCCTGCCCGGGCTCTCCCACCGCGTTCTCCGGGAGCTGCTCTCCGTCCAGCGTCTCACCATGGCCCAGAAAGAGCTGGTGCGCCAGGCCCTCAACGCCCATGGCTAGTCTGCTCTCCACACTCCTGGCAGCGCTCCTGTTCTGTCTGGCGCCCCTGCCGGCCCGGGCCGATCTCTACGCCGTTGCCCGCCTGGCAACGCCGGTGCTGAACAGCCCCGCTCTTGGGGAGCTGTTCGGCGGCAGGGACGGCAGGAGCCTGAAGGTCGACCGGTGCGGTCAGGTGCGGGAGCTGGAGTTCATCGCCCTGCCGGGAACGGTCTTCAGGGTGCGGTCGGAGCTTCGCCGGGGGGAGTTGAGGATTCTGCAGGTGGAGACGGACGATTATCCGTCCCCCCCGGGAGGCGCGCTCTACCTGGACAGCCGCATGGTGGCGTTCAGCACCCAGCCGCCTCCTTCCCCCGTGCGGCGCCTGCCGGAGCGGGATGCCATCCTGGCCGGCCTGAGGAGTTTCCTGGGGAGTCCCTATGTGTGGGGGGGCAATGTGCGCCAGGGGATTCCCGAACTGCTGACGCTGTACTACCGGGGGAGTTTTGACCGTGACGAAGAACGACGGTTCACCCTGGCCGGGCTTGATTGCTCCGGCCTGCTCTATGCAGCCACCAACGGCCTGACTCCCCGCAACACCTCACGCCTGGTTCACTTCGGCAGGGGCCTGCCGGTGGCGGGCAGGGGGGCGCGGGAGCTGGCTCCCCTGCTGGAACCGCTGGACCTGATCGTATGGAACGGTCATGTGATCATCGTCCTGGACCGGGAGACGGTCATCGAGAGCCGTCTGGAGTGCGACGGGCCGGGGCGGGGCGGGGTAGTGGTGACGCCGCTGCTCCGGCGCCTGGAACAGATCATGGCCACCCGGAGGCCCCTGGATGCCTGGCCTTCGGGGAGCAGCCGGCGGGACGGCTTTGTGGTCCGGCGCTGGTACGGTCCGGAGCAGTTGATTATGTAGCAGACATCGGATTTACTCAAAGAAACGATGCCTGTGGTGCCGGTGCGACTATCTCACCAGAATCAATGGGCATTATGGCAAAGGCTGGAATGTGGCTATATCTCTCTGAGTATCGTTGAATCATAGTCGGCCCCATTGGCACATCAAGAGAGGAAAAATGAGAGCCAAAACCAAAATAGGAATTGTCGCCTTCGGTTGCTGCCTCGTTATCATCATCGGGTATTTCCTCGTCGCACTAGAAATTTTCCCATCAAATCAACTCGAATCCACTTTACGAAAAGCTATTGCGGAGAAGAGAGGCGGAACGTTGACCATCCAAGAGGTGACGCCGTTCAAGTGGGACAGACTCGACATCTACACGCCGTACACAAATTACATAGATGAAAACGGCAGAAGAGTCGACGTCGATGAGGGCCACAGCCATTTGGTCTTCACAAACAAGGGTGCATTAGTCGCAACATTGAATTTCAAGAGATACTATGGTGACTTCGCTGGCCTCTACCGCAAGGAGGGCTATACTCCTGCATCTGCACGCTTTAAAGTGGCCGACACAAATAAAGGATCGAGGGTAACGCTTGAATGGGGTGGCGAGAAAAGCCCAACAAGGCCAGTGGAGCGGTGAACCCGCTCACCGCCCACGCCGTTATGCAAGAAAACAATAAAAGGAAAAACATGAGAAACAGCGCTTTTATCCTCGGATTCTTTCTGCTCGTAGCTCTCTTTGTCGCTTTGCCTGCAAGTGCTAGCAACCCTATTGACGAAGAGCATGCATTAAAGGTTCTTGTGGCGCAAATTCAGAAAGACAAACTTTATGAAAGATGGACTAGCTTGGCCTGCCTGTCTTTTGTCACAGAGAAAAAAACAAAGAAATTCATAGATATTGCAATCCTTGAGAAACATGGTGGCAAGTGTCCTGGCGATCTTGACACATCTCCAGTGGTAGATCGTTTCAGAGTAAATCGATTGACGCATAAAATTGAGTGGTTTGAGCCGATAGAAGGTGAGCTAAAACCTTACAGGGCCGTATTGAAGTTTAGGCTGGAAAAGTAACTACAGACGATTGCATAACCATCGGCAACAACGGTCAAACCGCTGGTGCCTCAGCCCCGTTGGTCTGAATCAGGCTCCTCACCGTTTCACGTGGATAGCGAAAAATCGAGTTTACCAGTTATGAGATAAGCCATGGTGACCTGGTTCTTCGGTGACCGGGACCCCTCTTGCTCTTCTCTTGGCAGCCTGGACGAGGCCGTTGATCGCCCAGTTGTACCAGCTCTTCAGAAGGGCCTCCGGCAGCCCTAAATGCCAATGCACGTTTTTCACCCAAAAGGAGTACACGATCACCGTGATTTCCCACCCATCCCACTCTTCAAGAATATGGATCTGCTTTATCCTGCTGTGCGGTTTCCTCCTCATGCCCTCCGCGCCGCTCCTGGCCCGGGAAAGCTTTGCCACCCATCCCACGTTGCCGCGGGGCTACAGCTCCATCAGGGTCTTCGACAGCCAGGGGCGCTTCGTGGGCCGGATTCTTCATGAAGGCAGGTACTGGGTCTCCATCGACCGCATCCCCTCATTTCTGCAGAAGGCGCTCATCGCCGTGGAGGACGCCCGTTTCTACGAGCACAACGGCATCGATATGCGCGGCATTGCCCGGGCCCTGGTAAAGGACGTGGTCAAGGGGAGGATGGCCGAAGGGGGGTCCACCATCACCCAGCAGCTGATCAAGAACCGCTATCTTTCAGGGGAGAAGACCCTCGACAGGAAGCTGAAGGAAGGGCGCATGGCCCTGGAGTTCGAACAGAAGTACACCAAGAAGCAGATCCTGGAGATGTACTTCAACGAGATCTACTTCGGCAACGGCGCCTGGGGCATCGCCCAGGCCGCCCGGCTCTACTTCGACAAGAACCCGGAGGAACTGACCGAGGCGGAATGCTCGCTTCTGGCCGGAGTGCCCAAGGCGCCGGGCGTCTACAATCCGCGGGGCCCGGGGGCCAGGGTCACGGCCCGCAGGGACCTGGTGCTCGGGCGCATGGTGGAGCTGGGCATGATCTCCCGCGCCAAGCAGCAGAAACTGCGGACCCATCCCCCTTCGGTCATCCCCGTTGCTTCGGCCCCGTCATACCTGGCCCATATCCGCGCCCTGTTGGTCCAGCAGTACGGAGCAGGGATCGTCGAGCGGGGCGGGCTGGAGGTGACTACGGCCCTGGACCTGAGGCTCCAGAAACTGGCGGAGAAAACCATGGAAGAAGGGCTCCGGCATGTGCCGTCGCGGCCCCAGGGGGCCCTGGTCTGCCTGGATCCCGCCAGCGGTGATCTGCTGGCCATGGTGGGGGGAGTCGGCTCCGACGCCGGTGGCTACAACCGGGCCCTGGCGGCCCGGCGCCAGCCCGGCTCGGCCATAAAGCCGCTCATCTTCGCCGCGGCCCTGGAGCAGGGGCGGACGGCGGCCGACATCTGGGACGACCGGCCGGTGAGCTACAGCCGCGGCAACGGTGGAACCTGGAAACCGCGCAACTACGGCGGAGAGAGCTTCGGCAGCCTGTCGCTCAGGCAGGCCCTGGCCTACTCCAACAACGTCATCACGGTCAAGCTGCTGGACAGCATCGGTATCCCCGCGTTTTCCGATCTGGCCACCCGTCTGGGGCTGTCCCTGCGGACGCACGACCTGACCCTTGCCCTGGGAACCGCGGAGGTCAGCCTGGGCGACCTGGCCCTGGCCTATGCCCCCTTGGCCAACGGCGGCTCGCTCCCCCGGGCGCGCAGCATCATCCGCATCTACGACCGGAAAACCAAGGGCTGGACCAGCAATCCCCCGCTGCTCACCCCGGTGATTTCTCCGGCAACCGCCTGTGTCACCACCCAGATGATGAGAGATGTCATGATCTACGGGACCGCCAAGAGCCTGAAGAGCTTTGCCGTGAAACGCCCCTCGGCGGGCAAGACCGGCACCACCGACGACTACCGGGATGCCTGGTTCCTGGGCTATACTCCCCAGCTCATAACCGGCATCTGGGTGGGGCACGACCGGCCGCGACCCGAAGGGAGGGGCTTTACCGGGGGGGCGATTCCGGCGCCCATCTGGCGGCGCTTCATGGAGCAGGCCTTGGCTTCCCGGCCGGCCGCCGATTTCCCCCGGCCCGAAACGGTGGTCTCAGTGACCATCGATCCCGACACCGGTTTTCTTGCCACCCCTGACTGTCCCCGCACGCGGGTTGAGTTCTTCGTCCAGGGCACCCAGCCCACCGAGACCTGTCCCGACCATGGCGCACGGGTTGCCCCGGACACGGCCACTCCCGAAGAGGAGCCTGCCGCGGATAACGGGCCGTCCGACCGGCAGCCCTGAGGGGGCACACACGCGACACAAGGAGTTTTGTTTGAGTTTTTCCGTACGCAATCCCGAGTATGAGACACGCATCCACGAACGGTTTTCCACCACCGGCACCATGGAGACGCTGGCCGCCAGGCTGGTGCGCCTGGCGCCGGGGGAGGCCGAGCTGGAGCTTCCCTTTCGCCACGGACTGAGCCAGACCAACGGTTTCTTCCACGGCGGCATCATCGGCACCATGCTGGATACCGTCTGCGGCTATGCGGCCCTGACCCTTATGCGTGCCGAAGACGAGGTTCTCACCGTGGAGTATAAGGCGAACTTTCTGGCGCCGGCGGCGGGTGAACTGCTCCTGGCGCGGGGCAGGGTGATGCGCAACGGCCGCAGGATCATCGTCTGCGAAGCCGATGGCCTGATGAAGGGGGATGACAACGGCGAGAAGCTGGTGGCCAGGATGACCGCAACCATGATGGCGGTGCGGCTGCGACCGCAGGCCATCTGAGGGAAGGTGAAGGAGTACCATCCACATCCTCCCCGCTCCCACCTTATCAGGGGGGAAGCCTTTAAGCCTCCCCTGACAAGGGGAGGTTTGGAGGGGTTTGGTGAAAAAACAAGCGTTACGAGGGACTAGCGCTTCCTGCTCTTCTCCGGGACCGGAAGCTTCAGCAGGCGCAGCACCTGGGTCATGTCGTCCCACACCTCCCAGAAGGGAGCCGTGTTGCCCCGGTTGCGCAGCAGGTAGGAAGGGTGGAAGGTGGGCATGAGCGGGATGCCGTGGAAGTCGCCGAACGTACCCCGCAACCGCGAGATCGGCTCCCTGGTGGAGAGCAGGGTCTGGGAGGCGAACTTGCCCAGGGCCACGATCACCTCCGGGTTGATCGCTCTCAGCTGGCGCAGCAGAAAGGTTGAGCAGGCGGCGATTTCGTCCGGCTCCGGGTCACGGTTTCCGGGCGGCCGGCACTTGACCACGTTGCAGATGTAGACGTCCTCCCGGTTCAGCCCCATGGCGGTGATGATGCGGTTGAGCACCTGACCGGCCTCGCCCACGAACGGCTCCCCCTGCATGTCCTCGTCCCTGCCCGGTCCCTCACCGGCGAACACCAGTCGTGCCCGCGGGTTGCCGACGCCGAACACCAGGTTGGTGCGGGTGGCTCCCAGTTTGCAGCGCCGGCAGTCTCCCAGATCGATCCTGATCTCCTCCAGGGACTCGTTCGGCGATGGCCCGCCCGCCCGTGGCTGTTCCACTGGGGAGGTTACCCCGTCAGCGGAGAGCACCCCCGCAGGCTCGACCTGGTGCGGGAGCTCCCGAGGCATCGCCGGAGCATCGCCCATGGCTGAATTGTCGCGTCCCGCGGCAGGCGCAACGGCCCGGGTTTCGGTTGTCAGGGAGCAGGGGATGCCGTCCAGACCGCTCTCCTGGAGTCCCTGCAGGTAGGCCCTGAGGGACGCTCTTACGAGGTTGTGGGTCACGTTCCGTTGCTCCTGTTGAATCGACCTGGAAACTGGGATACCATCATGCCGGGAACTCTAGCAGCATGGTCCCGCTCCTGTCAAAACCTATGAACCTAAAAACGGCGGTTAACCACGGATGTATACGGATAAATACAGATACATCGGTATGATGCATACAAAAATGCAGACATCCTGACGATGAATGACAGTTTGTCCGGTTCGCTTGCTTTCATCCGTGTTTATCCCATGTATCCGAGTTTTAACTGCTTTTTACAGGATGGATGAACCATGATCTTCGTCTGCGCGCTGCTCTGCCTGCTCTGCCTCCCCCAGTCGGCCGAAGCCTGGGGCGGGGGGATACACCTGCAGGTGGGGCTGCATATCCTCTCCCATACGGAACTGTTGCCGGCCGGACTGGCCGCCCTCCTGGCGGCCCATCCCCTGGACTATCTGTACGGCAACATTGCCGCCGATATCACCCTGGGAAAGAAATACACCCATTACCTGCTGAACTGTCACCGCTGGAGCGTGGGGAACAAGGTGCTGCTGGTTGCCGGCAACGACGCCCAGCAGGCCTGCGCCTACGGCTACCTGAGCCATCTGGCGGCGGACGTCATCGCCCACAATTACTACGTACCCTACAAGATCATGCGCTCCTTTCCTGCCGCGGCCATGAAGCACACCTACTGGGAGATGCGTTTCGAGACCTTCGTGGAGCAGGAGACCTGGGAACGGGCTCACCAGGTCTGCACCGGTGACCAGAGCGCCAACGATGCCCTGTTGCGCAGCGTGGTTGCGCCGACCCTGTTCTCCTTCGGCACCAACAAGCGCATCTTCAACTCCATCATGCTTCTGTCGCGGCTGGAGAAGTGGCAGCAGGTCATGCGCCGCCTGTCCGAGGCTTCCCACTATGTGCTGGCTGAGGAGGATCGTGACGAATACCTTGGACTGGTCCAGGAGGGGGTGGTGGATTTCCTGCAACATCCCTGCGAGTCGCGGCTCCTGCGGGCCGATCCCACCGGCGAGCGGGCCCTGGCCATGGCCGGGGCTTTCCGCGGAAACCTGCGTCTTTTATACAAGAGCGGCAAGATGACCCGGGAGGAGGGGATGGAGCAGGTGGAGTCGCTGAAGGAGAGTCTGCGTCAGGCCCTAGATCGGCCGGAGTTGCTGGGAGAACTGCACAGTGGGTGAGGGGGGATACGCATGCGGAGTCATGGCGTGGTGTTGCTGAATTGCGATTTGCTGTAAAAAGATCGTGTTGCAAGAGATATAATCATACCTATACTAAATATAAAGAGAATATAAACTATCAAACTGAGCAATAAATATACTAATTGCCTAAATCCAAATATCATAAAATGATTCATTTCGGCATTAATTTCTCTTAGGTAAACCCCCGGCTTTGCCGGGGGACTCACAAAGTTTGACAG
>CAZIUE010000021.1:0-55407 GCA_964542535.1 uncultured Pelobacter sp.
GACTGCCTGCTGGACCGGGATCTCTCTCGTCATGATCTGTGTGCCTTTCAAAGGTCTGGGATTCTGAATAAAAATACCCGCACTGCTACCGTATGGTTCGGTAACGGGGCGGGTTTCGTTGGGTCCGTCGGAGACGGAGGACGAAGTGAGCGCCTGACATTAATCATGGCTATGACACTGCGTTTACCTACACGGGCAGTGCGGGCTGCTGCAGCTGACGCCGTATCCTTCCGGATCGTGCTGCGGGAACAGATCCCGCGTCACGGCCGTTCCTTGTCGTGGGAATGGGCCGTAGAGGCTCTCCGGGCGGATGAACGACCACAGTTTCGCTGTGGAAGCAATCAGCAGGATGCATGCCACAAATGAACGCTGTTATGTTTGTCGGCGTGGCGCAACATCCCGAGGTTGGTCACAGGGGGGATTTCCGGTGCAGACTTGGTCGGTTAGGAGCAAACGCAAAAACAGGTTTCTGGTTTATTGACTATTTTAGGATGAAAAGAGGTGGGGAAAAAACTGAGAAAAGGAGCGTAAAAACTGTCACGGCATTTTCTTGAGTGTAACTGTTGTTGCAAAAATGAACGAATATGACGTCATTAATTGTTTTAGGGCGTCGGCTTTCCCCTGCGGCAACCGCAGAATTCAGTTGAATGTGCGGGCCTTTTTGCTATATACACTGAGTTTAAGTAACAGCCATGCGGGGAGTCTCTCGTGAATACCTTTCCCCTTGCCAGCCCGGTGAAGATCAAGCGGGCCAGGCACTACTTCTTTACCAACGGTATGGTCCCTGACGGACTGGTGCCGGAATTCATCGTCCGCTCCTGGCGGCGCTCCGCCAGTAACGGGGTGTCGACGGAAGGAGATTCCGCCGAGGTTCCCCTGCTCAGCATCCAGGAACTGGGCTGCGTCAAGGAGAAAAACCGGCGGTTGCTGGCCAATTCCCTGCCGGTCATGGAGAACCTCTACGCCCAGATCGCCCGCACCTCATGCAGGGTGCTTCTGGCCGACTCGTCCGGCGTCGTGTTGCACGCCTTCGGCGATTCCGCCACTCTGGGCAGGACCCGCCGCAAGATCTCGCTGCTCCCCGGTGGCGTATGGTCGGAGTTCACCAAGGGCACCAACGCCATCGGCACCGCGTTGGTGGAACGGGAACCGGTGGTGGTGCATGGCGCGGAACACTTCATCGACTCCAACCACTGCCTGACCTGTTCGGCGGCCCCCATTTCCGATCCCTTCGGCAGGATCCTTGGCGTCCTGGATGTGTCGGGCAATGGCCGCATCCAACAGCTGCACACCATGGCCCTGGTGCGCATGTCGGTTCAGCAGATCGAAAACCAGCTCTTCGCCCACGGTTTCGACAACGACCTGGTGCTCTCCTTTCATGTCCACGCCGAGCTGATCGGCACCTCCTGCGAGGGGATCATTGTCTTCTCCCCGGAAGGGCGCTTTCTGGCCGCCAACCACACCGCCCTCAACGTTCTCGGCCTGGACCGCTGCCAGGCCGAATCCCACAGCTTCTCCTCCCTGTTCAACGCACGACTGGGGGACGTGTTTCACCAGAGGGGCGCGTTCCCTCCGCCTTCGCGGGAGATGCATACCAGTACCGGGGTTGCCCTCTTCTGTCGCGCCAGGACCGGTCTGCCCGCCGCGACCATGGTTTCCGCGGGCGGCGGTCCAGGACCCCGGACGGCCGCGCCTGGCCCGCTGCTGGAGGACCTGGAACTGGGAGATCCGGCCATGCGCGACATCATTGCCCGGGCGCGCAAGGTTTTGGAACACGACATACCTGTGCTGCTGGAGGGGGAATCGGGTACCGGCAAGGAGATGTTTGCCCGCGCCATGCATACCAGCAGCTCGCGTCGTACCGGGCCGTTCGTGGCGCTCAACTGCGCGGCGCTCCCCGAAGGGCTGGTCGAGTCGGAGCTGTTCGGCTACCAGGAGGGGGCCTTCACCGGCGCCAAGCGCAAGGGGTACAGCGGCAAGATCAGGCAGGCCCATGGCGGAACTCTGTTTCTGGACGAGATCGGCGACATGCCGCTCAGGTTTCAGGCCAGGCTGCTGCGGGTGCTGCAGGAACGCACTGTCTCGCCCCTGGGGGGAGCCGAATCGTACCAGGTGGATTTCGCCCTGATCTGTGCCACCAATCGCAGGATGCGCGAGGAGGTGGAGGCGGGCAGGTTCCGCGAGGATCTCTACTACCGGTTGAACGGCATGCTGATCACGCTCCCCTGCCTGAGGGAGCGTGGAGACTGCCTGGAGCTGGCCCGTTCCATCATCTCCGGTCTGGTGCCGGAGGGGAGGAACGTCAGCCTCAGTCCGCGGGTGGCTGAACTCTTCCGTGAGCATCCCTGGCCGGGCAATATCCGCCAGATGCACAGCGTGCTGCGCACGGCGGTTGCCCTTGCGGGCTACGGCAGCGAGATCGCTCTGGAGCACCTCTCCGAGGACTTTCTTGAACAGGCTTCGGTGTTGGAGCGGGGGCCGGTCGCCGAAAGGCGCAGGGAGGCTACCGCCGTACTGGTGGCCGAAGGGACGAGTCTGGGGAGCCTGGAGCGGAGCCTGATCCGGGAGACGCTGCGGGAGTGCGGGGGAAACATCACCGCCGTGGCCAGAAAGCTGGGTATCAGCAGGAATACGGTCTATCGCAGGTTGCAGCCTCCCCCCTGAAACGGGCCTGTTTTCTCCGCGGAGCGGGACACGCTCTTTGGCAGGGGGAGATTGACAGCGCCGGTCACATGGTCTACCCTCTCCGCCGTGCCATCCGTCCGCCGCCGTGAAACGTCACCGGCGGTACCGCCGTGCCCATCCCCACCAATCAGGAGGTCGTTTTCATGCTTAACGTTGCAATCGTCGGTGCCAGCGGCTATACCGGCCTGGAACTGCTCCGCATCCTCTACAATCATCCGCAGGTAGCGGTGACCTGCGTAACTTCGGAACGCAGCGCCGGCAAGCGCATCGACGAGGTCTTTCCTTCCCTGAGGGACCGCTGCACGCTGGTGCTGGAGAACCTGGAGCCGGTGCGGGTTTCCCAGAAGGCCGACCTGATTTTCACGGCCCTGCCCCATAAGGCCGCCATGGTGGTGATGCCCACGTTCATGGAGCTGGGCAAGACGGTCATCGACCTGTCGGCGGACTACCGCCTCTCCGATGCCGGGGTGTACGGGGAATGGTACGAACCGCATCTGAACCCCGAACTGCTGGAGAGCGCCGTCTACGGTCTGCCCGAGATCAGGCGCGAGAGCATTCGCGGCAGGAAGCTGGTGGCCAATCCGGGCTGCTACCCCACCAGCATTATCCTGGGGCTGGCGCCGCTGCTGAAGAACCGCCTGATCGACCCGAAGAGCATCATCGCCGATTCCGCTTCAGGGGTGACCGGCGCGGGGCGGGGGGCAAAGGTGGATTCGCTGTACTGCGAGGTGAACGAGGGGTACAAGGCCTACGGCGTGGGGGGCGTGCATCGCCACACCCCCGAGATCGAACAGGAACTCTCCCTTTTGGCGGGGGAAACCGTGAACCTTACCTTCACTCCCCACCTGGTGCCCATGGACCGGGGTATTCTCTCCACCATCTACGCCAACCCCCTGAACCGGGTCACCACCGAGGAGCTGAACGAACTGTACCGCGGATTCTATGCCGAGGAGCCCTTCGTGCGGGTGCTCCCCGTGGGGAGTCTCCCCTCCACCGCGTTCGTGCGTGGTTCCAACTGCTGCGATATCGCGCCGGTTGTTGACCGGCGCACCGGCAGGATCATCGTCGTTTCCGCCATCGACAACCTGGTCAAGGGGGCTTCGGGCCAGGCGGTGCAGAACATGAACATCGTTTGCGGGTTCTACGAATCCGCGGGGCTGAGCGGGCTGGCGCTTTTTCCGTAACTGATGGGAAAAACGTGGCGCGTCGTGTGAACATCACGGGGTTGACCAAAGGCGGTCAGCCCCGTTTCAGTTCGATCTCCAGCTCGTGGATCTTCTTACGCAGGGTATTGCGGTTGATCCCCAGGAGGTCGGCAGCCTTGACCTGATTCCAGCGGGTCTTTTCCAGGATGAAGCGGATCAGGGGGCGCTCCACCTGCTGCAACACCTTGGCGTGGATGTCTCCCTTGTCCAGTTTTTCGATGCCGGTCAGGCAGCTGCGCAGTTTTGCCTCTACGATGGCTTCCAGGGAGGCCTCCTGGGGGATCATGGCCGTCTCGCCCCCTTCGGGCTTGAGACCCTCGAAATCGGCTTCGGTCAGCATGGGGTCGTTGGAGAGGATCACGGCCCGCTTGATGGTGTTCTCCAGCTCGCGCACGTTGCCCGGCCAGCTGTGTCTCCCCAGGAGCGCCAGGGCTTCGGGCGTGAGCTGTTTGGGGGGGATGGAGAGCTCGGTGCAGGTCCTGTCCAGGAAGTAGCGCATCAGTTCGGGGATGTCGTCTCGCCGCTCCCGTAAGGGAGCCAGGGTGATGGGCACCACGTTCAGGCGGTAGTACAGGTCCTCGCGAAACTCCCGCTGGCGGACCCGTTCCTGCAGCTCTTGGTTGGTGGCCGCCACGATGCGCACATCCACCGGAATGCTCTGGGTGCCCCCCACGCGGGTGACCTCGTGCTCCTGGAGCACGCGCAGGATTTTGGCCTGCAAGTCCAGGGGCATGTCCCCGATCTCGTCCAGGAAGATCGTACCGTGGTTGGCCTGCTCGAACTTTCCCTGTTTGCGTTCGCTGGCGCCGGTGAAGGCTCCCCGCTCCGAGCCGAACAGCTCGCTCTCCAGGAGGTCGCGGGGAATGGCGGCGCAGTTGATGGCCACGAAGGGCTTGCCCAGCCGGGCCGAGTTGAAGTGCACGGCCCGGGCCACCATCTCCTTGCCGGTGCCCGACTCTCCCTGGATCAGGATGGTGATGTCGCTGTCGGCCACCTTGCCGATGGTCTTGTAGACACTCTGCATGGCGGCCGAGTTGCCGATGATGTTCTTCTCAACTTGGTAGTGCTCTTTTAGCTCCTGCTTCAAGAGGGACACCTGGCCTGCTATCTCCCGTGCCCGGCCCACCTTTTCCACGATGGCGTCGATCACGTCCAGGTCGAAGGGTTTGGTGATGTAGTCGTAGGCGCCGCGCTTCATGGCCTCCACGGCGTTTTTCATGCTGGCCTCGGCGGTCATGATCACCACCAGCAGATCCCCCTTCATTTCACGGATACGGTCCAGCAGGTCGAGCCCGCTCATGCCGGGCATCTTGATATCCAGTATGGCCAGGTCGTAGCTGTTCTCCTGGATCAGGGCCAGGGCCTGGCGGCCGTCGTCCGCCAGATCGACGTTGAACCCTCTCCGCTTGAGAGCCTTGGACAAAACCCAGCGCATGCTCTCTTCGTCGTCGGCAACCAGGATTCTCGAAAGTGTCATATGGGTAACCTCGGTAGTAATCGGTGTGGTGGTTCCGTGATCAGTGATCAGTGATCAGTGATCAGTGATCAGGGGTCAAGGGGGTGAGCCCATGAGTCGGGAACGGCGAACTCTGAACCGAACTGTGAGCCGCCTTCACTGCACCAGCGGCAACAGGACCGTGAATCTGGTTCCATGGCCCGGGTCGGAGTCAACCTTGATCATGCCGCGGTGCTCGGAGACGATCTTGTGGCAGATGGTCAGCCCCAGGCCGGTGCCGCTGGTCTTGCCGCTGAAGAAGGGGGTCCAGATGTTCTCCAGGTCGGTGGCGGGAATGCCGGGGCCGTCGTCGTCCACCTCCACCGCCACCATGCGGGAGCGGCGTTCGTTCTGGGCCAGGCGGTAGTCGGACAGGACCCGGCTGGTGACGGTCAGCCGCCCCTCATCCCCCATGGCGTCGATGGCGTTGCGGATCAGGTTCAGGAACAGGCGGGTCAGCATCTCGCCATCGGCCATGATGTCGGGGATGCTGGGGTCGAAGTGGGTGGTGAACGAGATCCTCTGTCCCGACAGAGCCTGCTTCTGGAGCAGCAGGATGTCCCCCAGGATGCGGTGCAGGTTGACCGGCGCCAGCTTCAGCCCCCGGGGCGAGGCCAGCTCCAAGAGCTCCCTGATGATGCGGTCCACACGCTCCGTCTCTCGGATCATCACCCGGGTGTACTCCAAGAGCTCGCTCTCCGCGGGCAGTTCCTGTTCCAGGAGCTGGGCCGCCCCCTTGATCCCCCCCAAAGGATTCTTGACCTCGTGGGCCAGGCCGGCGGCCAGGGTGCCCAGGGTGGAGAGCCGGTCCGCCTGGCGCACCGCCGCCTCCAGTTCGCGGATGTAGGTGATGTCCTTGAGGGTCAGGATGGCGCCGATGTACTCGCCGTCGGCCCGCATCAGGGGATAGCAGGTGGCTGCCACCGGTGTGACCCGTCCCATGCCGCGGACGACCACGTTTTCGTGGTCCGCTATGGTAATGCCGGTGCGGATGGTCTTGGCGACCATTTCCAGGATCGTGGCTTCGCGGGCAAAAAGCTTCGGGAAACTGGCGCCCAGTGCATGGCGCCGGGAGAGGCCGCAGATCTCCTCGGCCGCCGGGTTGCAGAGGGTGATCAGCCCGTCGCGGTCAATGACGATCACGCCGTCGCCGACGCTGTCGATGACCGTTGCGTAGTAGTCGTCCAGCTGGGCAGGCCCCTGGGGCGGTGTATCAGGCTGGTTCATGGTTCAGGTCGCCGATCCCCCGGATTCTGTCCGCCAGGGAGATGATGTCGTTAGTGGAGCGTGCGGTGTTGGCCTCCCGGCGTATGTCCGCCGCCCCCGGGAATCCCTTGGCGTACCAGCCGATGTGCTTTTTCATCTCGCGGCTGGCGACAGCATCGCCGAAGCTCTGGCGGTACAGTTCCAGGTGCTCAAGGATGGCGTCGGCCCGCTCTCTGGTATCGGCCTCTCGGAACGAACCATGCTGGTCCAGTTCGAGGATCTGCCTGAATATCCAGGGGGCTCCCAAGGCTCCCCGGGCCACCATGATGCCGTCACAGCCGGTCTCTTCCAGCATCCTGCGGCAGTCCCACGGGGTGAACAGGTCGCCGCTGCCGAGGACCGGTAGGGAGAGCCGGCGTTTCAGCTCGGCCAGCTGGCTCCAGTCCGCCGTGCCGGAAAACATCTGGCCGCGGCTGCGGGGGTGGAGGGTTACGGCATCGCACCCCTCCTCCTGGGCGATCCGGGCGATCTGGAGGTAGGTGTCGTCCCCGCACTGCCAGCCGGAGCGGATTTTTACCGTCAGCGGCAGGGGGGTCGCCGCCCGCACGGCCCGGATGATGGCGGCAACCTTGAGCGGTTCCCGCAACAGGGCGCTGCCTGCGCCGGTTCCCACCACCTTGCGCACCGGGCAGCCCATGTTGATATCTATGAGTTCTCCCATGCCCTGCACCCTGCGGGCCGCTTCGGCCAGGTCCTGCGGCTTGTCACCGAAGAGCTGGATGCCCAGGGGGTGGTCCTCCGGCGTGCTCTTCAGCAACGCCAGGGTGGCGTTCCCCGAGCGGACCAGGCCATTGACGCTGACCATCTCGGTAAAGGCCAGCGCCGCTCCTCTGCGGCGGCAGATGACACGGAAGGGGAGGTTGGTGATTCCGGCCAGGGGGGCGAGCACGACGTTGTGCTCCAGGGCTAGTGTGCCAATTTTCAGTGGTTTCAGCATGATAGGTACATATGGGTGGGATGGATTCGTGCCATGATCGCCATGTTTTTGCCTAAAATTTGGGCATAATAGCATGGCTGCGCCAAATGGCAAGAGGAAAAACGGTCGTACGTTGCGGGAGCCGGGAGGGGAGACGCGCGAACGGGGGGAGGCGCTTCGCGCCACCCCCCGTTACGCGCTGGTACGGTAGAGGATTACTTGACCTCAACCTTGATCTGTTTTGGTTTGGCCTCCTCCTTTTTGGGGAGTGTAATGGTCAGTACGCCCCTGTCACAGGTGGCGCTGACGTTGTCCTGCTGGATATTGGCCGGAAGGCTGAAACTGCGCTGGAAGAATCCGAAGTAGCGCTCGATACGGTGGTAATTTTCCTTCTTTACCTCACCGCCATGTTTCCGCTCCCCCTTCAGGGTCAGGGTGTTGTCCTCGATGCGCACCTCGATGTCCTTCTGATCAACGTCCGGCAGTTCGGCCTTGATGACGATGGAGTCCTCGGTCTCGTAGATATCCACCGCCGGCTGCCAGAGCCCCTCCTTCAGATCTTCTCCGGCGAGGTCGTGGTTCCAGGAAAGGTTGAGCAGGCGGTTCATCTGTTCCTGCATGCCGCGCAGTTCTCTCAAGGGGTTGTACTTAACGAGTGCCATGGTGTCTCCTCCTTGCGGGATGGTGCTTGCTACGGGGTGTTCCTGTACCCTAAAAGGTAATGACTGGTGCGGTATTGTCAAGGGGCTGTGGTACCCGTACGTATCCGGGGGGCGCAGCGGAAACGATACGACTTCAGCGCCCGTCACGTCAGGCGTGGCGTTGGGACTACCTGGATCCGGCCCTCGTTCATGTGGTACATCCGGTCGGCGATATGAAACCACCGGTCGTCATGGGTCACGCAGATGACGATCTTGCCGCGTGCCTTGAGATCCGGCAGAAGCTCCTCGTAGAAAATCCGGCGGAAATGGGGATCCTGGTCGGCGGCCCATTCGTCGAGTACGATCACCGGTTTGTCCTCAAGCTCGGCGATGATCAATGCCAAACGCTTCCGCTGGCCGGTGGAGAGGTCAACCGTGCTGAAGGCGCCAGCATGCACCGATACCTTATCATGCATCTCCAGGCGTTCCAGCAGGCGTGCTATTCTGGTGGGGTCCAGGTCGTCGATACCGTAAACCCGCCGCGAGAGATGAAAATCGGAAAATACCGCGGAGATCCTGTCCCGGTAATCCTGCATCTGATCGGTCGCAACCGGTTTACCGTCGGCCAAGAGCTCTCCTTCATCGAGGGGAATCAGGCCGGTGAGCAGACGGAGAAGGGTTGACTTGCCAGAACCGTTTCCGCCGGTGATAAACGTAATCCGGCCTGCCTGGAACTCCACCGAAAGCGGGCCGACCGTGAACAGCGGCTGCTGTTCGGCGTCCCTGTAGGTGAGCAGCGCGTCTCCCAGCGCGATTACGGAGGGGGGATTGTCCAGCGGACGCGCTGTTTTGCCTGCCGCGGTGCCCGCAACGGCGATCAGCTTTTCCTGCATCAGCTCAATATTCTCCAGCGCAAGCTCGGCCTGTGTCACCAGCGGTGTAATAAAGGAGACGGAGTACACGGGGCCCGAGATGAACAGTACGGCGATTGTCGCCGGCAGGACCACCTCGTGGTAACCGGTTACGAGCAGGGGGACGACGAACACCATCAGCCCGGCCAGCGAATACAGCATCGCTTCCATGATGGCGAAATTCCGACCCCATTGCGCCTTCAACGAAGCGTTGGTCGTCCGGGCGGTAGCCGAGGAGTTTGCCAGTGCCCCGGTCACCCCGTCTGCGCGTGCCCCGCACATCCTGACCTCCTTGAAACCGTGCAGAAGTTCCGTAAGACCATCGAAGACACGCTTCTCCGCTTCGGACGCCGACTGCATGAATCTGCGCAACGCCTTGACGCGCGCGGAGCGAATCGCGACCGCCATTCCGGAGAAGCCGAAGGCGAGGATACAGGCCAAAGGGGAGAGCCAGGCCAGGTAGGCCGCAAGGAAGAGCAGCATCACCGCCTGCTGGAAGCCCGACACAAGCATCGGCAGGATCTGGGCCAGGACCTGTGTTTCCTGCGTGAGCACCGCTTGCAAGCTCGCATAGCCGATCCGGTCGACCGTCACCAGGTCGGTCTGGCGGACGAGATCGAACAGCCGGATGCGCAGGTTGTGGATCAGGCGCTCGGCATCCCGGGAGGCTGTCACCAGCGTATAGGTATGCGTCAGATGGAACAGCGTCACGCTGACCACGAACATCAACAGGAGCCGCGCGCTGACCTGACCGCCTTTCGTCTGCTGGGCAGCGGTGGATACGAGTCCGACGATTGATGTGGCCGCAACAGCCGACAACACATTCATCAGCAGGAGGGTTTTGAGGTTCTCGGGGATTTCCCGCAGGACAGCGTGGAAGATTTTCATCCGACGACCTCCCTGGTTACCGGCAGTTCGCTAAGGCGTCCCTCATCGAGATGCAGACGGCGATCGGCGGCATCGAAGTAGTGATCGTCATGTGTTACCGCGACAATGGTCAGCCCTCGTCGTTTCAGTTCTGGCAGGATCTCGCGGTAGAACTTGAACCGGAAAGGAGAATCCTGGTCGGCGGCCCACTCGTCGAGAATCAGGATCGGTTTGGCTTCAAGTAGCGCCGCGATTAATGCCAGCCGTTTGCGTTGTCCGGTCGACAGGTCGGTGCGCGTGAACCGGTCCCCGTCAAACCCGGATACCCGTTCCATCTCCATCCAGCGTAGAAGATCTCCGACCGTAATCCGGTCGGGAGCGTCAAGGCCATAGAGCCGCTCGAACAGATGAACGTCGGAGAAGATTGGCGCCATCAACGCACGATATCCGGCGAGGCGGGACGGAGAAATCTCGGTTCCGTCGCATGTCAAACGCCCCCGGTTGGGGTGGTAGAGCCCGGTCAGCAGTTTGATAAAGGTCGATTTGCCCGAACCGTTTCCTCCGGTAACGAAAATAACCTCTCCACGCCGGAGCGTAACCTCCAGAGGGCCGACCGTGAAGGGGTGTTCACCCGCGGGAGCCGGGAAGGCAAATTCTACACCCTCCAACCGTATTTCAGTAAAATCTGCCGAAACCGGTTCAGACGCTTCCTCGCTTCCACGCTCGACAAGGGGGGCGAGTTCAGCTTCGAGCTCCATCATGCGGCCGGCGGCAGAATCCGCTGCTCGCAATACGGCCAGTGACTGCATCAGGTCGAACACAGGAGCCATCAGGAAGAGTACCGCAGCCGAGATTTTCACCAATTCGGCGCTGACCGAGGGCGAATAGGCCGGTACCACGAAAACCACGAGCCCCAACATCAGGTTGAACGCCGTCTCTCCGAACACGTATTGCTGCCATCGATGCAGGTGTACCTTGCCGCGCGCTGCCGCCGTATTGGACGACAACCGCACAAAGGTCTCGGTCAGGGCGTTGCTGCGAGCGCTGTTGAGCCGCTGTTCTTTGAAACCGTCGAAGAGGTCGGAGACGCATTCAAAGAGTTTTGCCTCGTGACTGGTCAACTCCCCACGATGCTCCTCTACGGTCAGGCCGTACTGGTGGTAGACCAGGGATGCGGTTGCCAGCAACGCCGTCAGAAGCACAAAGGCTACCAGGGAGACTGTGGCGATGTAGAGCAGGATCGTGACGATCAGAACAAGCGAGCGCATGGCCTGGGCCAGGTACTGGGAGTTTGACGAGATGACCCGACAGCTCTGAGTGATGCTCTCATACAGCCGACTCTGTCCAACGTGTTCAAGTTGCCAGAGATCGGCATGGCGAAGACGTTCGATCAGGCGCATCCGCAACCGATCCAGAGCCTTTTCGATATCTGCGGCCAATCGCGCGACCATTCGGCTTTCCGAAGCCACGTACAGCAGTACACAAAGCGCAAAGATCGCCGCCAGCGGCAGATCGACGAACTCTTGTTTGGTGTCGGCAATTTCCTTCGCGGCGTAGGTGACCAGCGCCAGCACGGCCGTAGTGCTCAGTGCCGATACCGCCGCCCCGCAGAGGAGACGTCGCAGCGCATCTTTTTCCAGCGATTGCAGGAGTCGCAACAGGTTCATCGGTTTCTCCGGAGAATCGACCGCTTATCTCTTCTCGAAATACGTTGCTCTGGCTTCCGTGTTTCTCTTGAATCCACAAGCTGGTTGCGTATCACTCGACTTCAGCGTCGGAACGTCTCCCTGGCTGCGCGCAGCATGGCATTCTGTCCTGCGGCGGGAATGTCAGGCCAGACAACGCCGAGACGGTCGAGCAGGGCGTCCGTCCGGTCCGAGGCAATGGCCAGTCGGTTGTAACGGGCCAGGGGGGAACGGTCAGCCTGAATCCCGAATGTTTCCACTGTTTCAGCCACTGCCATCTCCATCTCCGGCTCATCAACGGCTGCGCGGAGTCGTTCGAGGAACCCGCCGAAATCGCAGGCGCGGACCAGTCCGGCCATCCCGTCACCGGTCCGGATAAAGTCGGCCAGCAGCTCCAGACGCGCTTTTTCGATGTGATGGATCTCGTTGGCCAATGCCGTAACACGCGCCAGCGCAACAATCGCGCGGGCCGCAATATCGACGTAACAGAGCGACGCATGCAGCTCCAGCGGCACCACGCCCAGGTGAATAAAGGCGGCAAGTTGGCGGAAAAAAGCGTTCTCCGGTATGTTGCGCTGCAACCGCGCGCTATCCGATGCAAACACGACATTGCCAACCCTGTGGATACATGTGTTGCTCAGTTCACCACGCGCCTCGATTACCAAACGCTCGGCTTCCTGTTTGCTGCGAACGTAATAGTTGTCATTGGGGGGGGACGGGACGAGGTCATACTCCGTGAACAGCCTGAACCCGTCGTGTGACGCGCTGCCTGCCACCGACAATGTGGAGATGTGGTGAAAGTCGGCTGTCGCCGCTTTCCGCAGTTTTGCCAGTGAGAGCAGGTGGCGCGTCGCCAGGACGTTGTCGGCATGAAAATCACGGTAATGGCCGAAATGGTTAACATTGGCGGCGCAGTGATAGATGGCGTCTACCGTTGCCGCGAGCTGATCGTGGTCGCCCGGAGCAAGCCGCAGATCCGCATGGCGCAGGTCAGCCGCCAGCACCGTCAGGTTCGGATTGTCGCGTATGGCGGCACCGGTGTCGTCCCCGAAATAGTGGCTCAGCACCTGACCGAGGCGCTCCCGGGCCGCTCGGTCGTTGTCACCCCGTACCAGTGCGGTAACCCTGACTTCCCGGTCGGAAAGAAGTTCGCGCAGGAGGTAGCTGCCAAGGTAACCCGTTGCCCCGGTGAGCAGCAGATGCCGGTAAGAATTGCGTTGTCTGAGATCACATTCGAGGGCTGAAGCAACCCTGGCTCCATATGCGGCGCGGTGAATTTTTAATGCTTCTTCGCGATCCGCCTCCGTTGCCACCGTATCTCCCCCAGCTTTCCATTCAGCGCAGACGTTTCCGATGAGCTCCCGCAGATGATCCCGACGTGGGCGGCAGACACGTGCAAAATCAGACAGCACGGGATTCTCGTACAGATCGTTGACCTGGCAATCAAACTCGCGGCGCAGCCGGGTGATTACGGCGATTGCCCGCAGGCTGTCCGCGCCAAGATTGAAAAAATTGTCCCTGCGGCTGATCCGCGGGTGATTGAGCAGCTCTGACCAGATGAGAGCAATCCGCTTTTCGATGCCTGTTTGGGGGGGGCAAAACATGGTCGGATCATGGGAGTCATAGGAACCGTTGTTTCTGTGTGCCAACAGCGCCTGCCGATCCACCTTGCCTGCCGCCGTAACCGGAATATCTTCAACCCGCACCACAGCTGCTGGAATCATGTATGTCGGCAGGCTCTCGGCCAGATAGGCTGACCACACGGCCGGGTCCGGTTCCGTCATCTCCGGTGCCAGCGCCACGAAAGCCCACAGTGTCTGCGTTCTATCAGCCTCTGTTTCCACCAACGCGACAGCTTGTCGCACGCCCGGATACCGTGCGAGGTGATATTCTATCTCACCCAGTTCGACCCGTTGTCCGCGCAGTTTGACCTGCGAGTCGAGACGCCCCAGAACCTGCAATTCTCCCGAGCGGAGCCAGCGACCCAGATCGCCGGTACGGTAGCGCCGTTCGCTGCCTGTTCCCACAAAGCTTGCCGCCGTAAGCTCGGGGCGGTTGAGATAACCGCGCGCTAGACCTTGTCCGCCAAGCCAGATCTCACCGACAACACCCGGCGGCAGGGGAGAACCGTCGCTGCCGACGATATGGACCGAGGTGTTGGCAACGGGACGTCCCGCGGCGAGAGACTCCGCGTCCGGGCGGATCGGTCCGAACGAGGCGGCAACGGTGTTCTCGGTCGGACCATAGCCGTTGAAATAGGAGAGTCGTGCCGCGTAGTGCCGTGCGTCATCCGGTATGGGGGGTTCTCCGGCAGTCATCAGAATCCGTAGTCCCGACAGGTCGGTGCGCTCGAACAGCCTCAGGTAGGAAGGGGGCATTGTCGCGATGGTAACGCCGCGCCGTTTGAACAGATCGCGCATGCCGTCAATATCGTTCATCTCCTCGCGTCGGATTGGGACGATCGCGGCACCGGCTGACCATGCCATCATCAGGTCGCCAATCCAGGCATCAAAAGAGGGGGAGGAAATCTGCAGCACGCGATCGCTGAAGCTGGTGCCGAATGTATGCGTCATCCCCACTCCGAGGTTGAGCAGACCGCCGTGGCAGAGCACGACTCCCTTGGGGACTCCGGTAGAGCCGGATGTATAGATGATGTAGGCCTGGTCATCGGGGGCGATTTCAACGGCGCATCTCCTCGGATATCCCCTTGTCGAGGGGGAACCGGTGGCGGGCGGTTCCTCTGGTCGGAGAACCGTGTATCCCGGCAGGGCAAGCTCCGATGGCAGGGGGAGCCCATCGAGCGCCACCAGGATGCGGATGCCGGCGTCAGCGGCGATGAAGGCCAGGCGCTCGGCGGGCAGATCCGCGCTCAACGGCAGGTAGCACCCTCCGGCCTTCCAGATCGCCAGCACGGTTTCCGGGAGAGCGGCCGAGCGCTCCGTGAACACCGCGACCGGCTCCCCCCGTCTCAGAGTACGGTCGAGAAGAGTGCTGGCCAGAATATCGCTACGGGCGTTAACCTCAGCGAAGCTCTGAACGCCGGTTTTGGTGACAATCGCGGGGTGTTCGGGATGCGTCTCCGCCAGGCGGCGGAACAGATCGGGGAAGGATGGTGACGGCATGGGGAGCGACGGCCCCTGTTGCCAGGCGTTCAGCAGGTGCTGTTCTTCGGGGAGCAGGGATGGCAGCGCTTTACCCTGCTGCTGTTCATCCGCCACAAAACGCATCCAGCGGATCAAAGCCTCAAGCCAGGCGTGAGCCGTGTCCCGTGTATAGAGGGCGGCATTGGCGAACCATGTCAGGAGAATACCGCCGTCCGGCAGACTTTCATGGATCAGGACCAGGTCCTGGGCAGGAGCGCTCTGACGCAGTTCGTAGCTCAGGGAACCATGATCGGGGAAACCGATGCCGGAAAACCATGGACCGGTATGGTTACTCATGCCGGCACCGGGGTTCTCGGTGACCGCACTATCGAAGAGGGGGTAACGCCCCGGGTCCGTGGCCTGGGGATGCTCTCGGCGGAAGTCGCCGTAGATGCGGGCGAAGGGGTAATGGCAGTGTTGCAGTGCCTCCGCCAGTCTCTGCTGCATGGCTCGCAGCGACACTTCGATCGGCTCGTTTACGGCGGCACGGCAGGGCAAGGGGAGCATGTTGACGAAATAGCCGACGGTCCGCGCTTCTGCGGCTGATTGACGTGTCGAGGCGGCGGTGCCGAGCAGGAATTCGGCTCTTCCGGTGCGCCGCTGCACCTCGATCCCCAGTAGAGCCAGCATCAGTGCGTGGAGGCTGGCGCCGTTGTGCCTGCTCAGACGGCGCAAACCATCGGCAGTGGCCGTTTCGAGGCGATAGCGGCAGCAATGGGCACCCTTGGATGAACGGGCGGTTCGCGTGCGTGGTCGCGGCTTGTCGAGCGGCCATTCATCAAAGAGATCAGGCACGCGTTCATTCAGGTCGCCGAGAACGTTTCGCCAGTAATCGGCATCGGCGCGGGCGGCCGCGCTGCCGAGATAGAGTTCCTCTCCTCCTGCCACCCGGTCCAAGCTGCCCAGCGGCGGAGCGAGTCGCTCGCCGCGCAGCAGCGTCGCCAGTTCCTCGATCAGGACGCCGAGTGACAGGCCGTCACCAACGGCATGGTGCAGGGCGAGCCAGAAGAACGTCTGACCGTCGTCCGCAACCTGGACCAGCCCTGCGCGGCAGAGGCCCGGCGTGCTCATGGCGAAGGGGGCTGCCTGGCAGGCTCGGATATGGTCGAGCCCCTCGTCGGCATCCGCTGCGATATGGAATTCAAGCTGAGTCTCCAGACGTGCAACGACCATACGTCGCAGGATACCTGACTCGTCCTCGCGGAAGCCGCTGCGCAAAGCGTCGTGCCGCGAAATCAGTTCGTTCCATGCCGCGCACCATTGATCGTAGGGGGGCACGTCCCCCTGGACGGCACGTGTCAGGGGAATGGTGAACCCCCGAGTGTCGAGCCCCGCTTGTTCGGCTGTCCAGAATTCGCGCTGCCCTTCCGTGGCCAGGTCGGATCTCGCCGCAACGACCGGCTCCGGGGGGGGCAGGACACGCAGGCGCCCGGCAAAGGCGGAGAGAGTCGGGTTGGCGAAAATCTCGCGTGCCGGCACGGGGCGACCGAGCAGTGTTTCGAGGCGGTGGGCGACCGCTATGGCCAGAAGGCTGTGTCCCCCAAGCGCAAAAAAATTATCTTCGCGGTGGATCGGACCCTGTCCCAGTATGGCGGCCCACACTTCTGCCACACTTCGTTCCAGGTCATCTTGGGGCGGAGTCAATCCCGATGATGCCGGCTGTTCCGCAAGCAGGGCAAGGAGTGCCGACCGGTCAACCTTGCCCGAGGATGTCACCGGGATCGCCGGTACCGGGATCACTCCGGACGGGATCATGTGGGACGGCAGGCGCTGCGTCAGGTGTGCGCGCCAGGCCTCCTCCCTGGGCAGCTGCTTTCCCGGCAGGGGGAGCACCACGGCCCACAGGCTCTTCGGGCCACCGTCCCGCCCGGCGAGCAGGGCCACGGCCTGAAGGATCGCCGGATGGCTGGTCAGGGCGTGTTCGATCTCGCCCAGTTCGATGCGGATGCCGTTCAGCTTGACCTGGTCGTCGATGCGGCCCAGGATCTCGATCGTGCCGTCCGGCCGCCAGCGGCCGAGGTCGCCGGTGCGGTAGCGCCGTCCCGCCGGGGTGTCTACGAAGCTCGCGTCCGTTTGTTCCGGTCGGTTCAGGTACCCCTGGGCCAGGCCGGTTCCGCCAAGCCAGATTTCACCAGTCACGCCGGGGGGAAGCGGTTGCCCGTGCCGGCCGCGGATGTGTACGCTGGTGTTTGGCAGTGGACGACCGATCGAGAATACGCCCCGCTCCCCCACTCTCAGGGCGCCCATACTGCTGGTGATGGTATTCTCCGTAGGGCCGTAGGCGTTGAAATACTTCACGCGTGCCGCATAGATAGCCACATCCGCCGGGTATGGCGGTTCGCCGCCGGTGATCAGCGTGTGAACGGTCGGCGGCAGCTCGGCCCCGTCGAACAGTCGCAGGTAGGTCGGCGTGAGGTCGGCCACGGTCACGCCCTGGTCCCGCAGGAAATCGAGGAAGCGGTTCGGCGACTCGATGATCGCGGAGGGTGCCGGACAGATCGCGGCGCCGCAGGTTAGTGGTGTCCCGATGTCGGAGAGCGATACGTCGAATGAGGGTGATGCGAACATCAGGTACCGATCGTTCGGCGTGAGCCCGAGTATCCCGGCCGCGCCGAGCAGCAGGTTCACATAGCTGTCGTGACCTATCAGCGTCCCTTTGGGTTGACCGGTTGAGCCGGAGGTGTAGAGGATGTAGGCCAGATCATCATGCTGGCCGGTCAGGGAAGGGCGTTCCCTGTGCGTCCGGCGGAATGCGTCGGACAGCTCCTCCGGGCGAAACAGTGGAGACAGCTCCTCAGCCAGCCCGGTCGGGACGGCGACGCCATCGAGCGCGATCAGACGCGTGGCCCCGGCGTCCCTGGCCATGAAGAGCAGGCGCTCCGGAGGCAGATCGGCCGCAAGCGGAAGATAGACCCCGCCAGCCTTCCAGATGCCCAGCATGGCGGCGGGAAGACGCGGGGAGCGGTCGGTCAGTACGCCGACAACGTCAGTGTGTCCGAGCCCCTGTAGCAACAGGGCGTGGGCAATGGCATTGGCATCCTCGTCCAGTGAACGATAGGAGATACAGCCCGCTGGCGTGATCACGGCAGGGCGTTCGGCCTGACCCGGCCGGTCGGCAACCGTCTCGAAAAGTTCGTGGAAACGGACGGGGGGGCGGGTGACCGTCTCCCCCTGTTCCCATACGGCAAGGCGTTGCTCTTCCTCTGGCAACAGGTGGGGCAGACTCCGGGAGCCGCGCGCCGGATCCTCGGCCAGCCAGCGCGCCCATGCAACCAGGGACTCCAGTCGGTTACGCGCTGTTTCCGCGGAGTAAACGGCCGCGTTGACATGCCATTGCAGGAGAAGCCCCCCCTCGGGCAGATCTTCGTGAATCAGGACGATGTCCTGTCCGGGCGAATACCCGGTCAGTTCGTAGCCGATGGGTTCGGCCGTTGTCGCTACCCGCGTGAAGCGTTGTGGAGCGTGGTTGCGTACAATACTGGGATTCTCGGTGATGGCGATGTCGAAGAGCGGGTAACGTTGCGGGTGCCGCAGTTCGGGCCGTTCGTTCCAAACGTCCCGGTAGATGCGGGCGAAGGGATAGCGTGCATGCTGCAGAGCCCGGGCAAGGCCGAGCTGCGTTGCGCGCAGCAGGTCGCCGAAGCTCTGATCCGCTGCCGGCCTGAGGTAGAGCGGCAGCATATTAACCCCATAGCCGACGATCCGCGCATCGGCGGCTGTTTCCCTGATCGACGCGGTGGTGCCGATCAGCATGTCGTTGCGGTCGGTCCAGCGCATCAGGTCAAGGGCAAGCAGGCTGAGCATAACCGCGTGAAGGCTCGACTCGTGACGGCGGGCAAGGGCCTTGAGCCCTTCGTTCGTCCGTGCGTCGAGGAACAGCTGGAAACGGTGTGTTCCCGGCGGTGTTTCAGCTGATCTCGCCCTGTCGAGCGGCCACTCCGCGAAAGCCTCGTCGGGCACGTCGTTCAGGAGGGTTCTCCAGTAGGCGGCATCTTCCGTGGCGCTCCTGCCGGAGACGTAGACCTGCTCGCGGGCCGCAATCAGGCGCCCGCCGTTGTCCGGCGTCGGGATAACTCCGTCGTCAAGCAGTAGCGTCAATTCGTCCAGGAGTGTGCCGACCGACTGGCCGTCGCCGATGGCATGGTGGAGCGCCAGCCAGAAGAAGCGTTCTCCCTCCTTGTCCGCCTCGACGAGGCCGAGCCGCCAGAGAGGGGCAGCTCGCATCCACAAGGGCTCGCTCTGACGCTGCCGGATATGGGCAAGGGCCGTCGCCCGGTCGGGTCTGCTTGCGGTCTCCAGGGTTACGTCGACTCTGGAGGCGATTCTCCGCCTCGGCTGTCCGGAACCGTCCTCTTCAAAATAGCTCCGCAGACCGTCGTGTCGTTCCACCAGGGTTGCCCATGCGTCCCGCACACGATTCGGTTCGATAGCACCGGTCACCACGCGCTGGACCGGAATGATAAAGGTGCGGGTGTCGAGTCCGGCTGCCTCGGCCACCCAGAACTCCCGTTCCCCCTCTGTGGTCAAGTCTGTTTCAGAAACAACGGCGGCCGGCTCTTCGGCGGATGGCTGCGTCGCAATCGCGTGAACAAAGGCCGACAATGTTGGCGACGTGAAGAGCAAACGCGCCGGCACCTGGCGGCTCAGGTTCTCCGACACCCGGTGCGCCAGCGTAACGGCCAGCAGACTGTTACCCCCCAGTGCAAAGAAGTTGTCCTCGCGGGCCACCGGACCGCCGAGGAGATCGGTCCAGATCGCGGCAACCGCCACTTCCAGCTCTCCCCGGGGCGCCTCTTTTACTCGGGAACCCGCTTCTCGCCGTGCATGCTCGATCAGCGCTCCCCGATCGATCTTCCCCGCCGGGGTCAGCGGGATCGTGCTGACCGGCGTGATACTGGCGGGAAGCATATGGACGGGAAGCTCTCGGGACAAAAACTCCGTCAAGATGGTTTCCGTTACGGCATCATCCGCGCGGCGGACAAAGGCCCGCACCACCTTGGCATCGGCCGCCACACTCTCCACCAGCACAACGGCATCGCGAACCTGGGGGTGCAAACGGAGCGTCTGTTCGATCTCGCCAAGCTCCACCCGTTGACCGTTCAGCTTTACCTGATCATCGGTGCGGCCGCTGATCTCGATCTGGCCGTCCGTTGTCCAGCGGCCATGGTCGCCGGAACGATAGAATCGCCCCTCCGGCGTGGTCACGAAGCTTGCGGCGCTCAGATCGGGGCGGTTCAGATAGCCGGTGGCGATACCGGCGCCCCCGAGCCAGAGCTCCCCCCGCTGACCCGGAGGGACCGGTGTACCATCTTCGCGCCGCACTGAAATGCGGACGTTGGGCAGGGGGCGTCCCACCGGCAGGGGGGTGTCAGGGGGAGGATCGACCATGATGCGGCTGCCCGAAACCACGATGGTCGCCTCGGTGGGGCCGTAAAAATTCCAGAACTCCATCTGATCGGCATGAAGGCGCGCGTCGCGATGATTGGGGGCTTCCCCACCGGTGAACAGGATGCGCAGTCCCTCGAAGGGCACCTGCTCACTGACGCGCAGGTAGGTAGGAGTGTGGAAGGCGATGGTGACGCCCAGCTCCCGGTAATACCGTTTCAGCAGCCAGGGGTCGTCACGCAATGCCCGGGATACCGGCACCAGGGTGATCCCGTTCAGCAGGCCGTGTCCCAGTTCCCAGAGGGATGCGTCGAAACCGACCGAGGCCGCCAGCGACATGCGGTCTTCTTGCCGGAGCCCCACCCTTTCCGCTACGCCAAAGAGGGTGTTGACATAGGCTGCGTGGGTTATGGGAATTGCCTTCGGCGTGCCGGTGGTGCCCGAGGTATAGATGACGTAGGCGAGATCTCCGGCGGAACCTTCCGTACGCGGGCGCTGCTCCGAAGGGGGACATTTTTCGGGCCGGATAACCGCTGCCACCGAATCCGTCAGCAGTTCCGGGACCGCGAGCCGGTCGAGCGCGACGAGGAGTCGTGCGCCCGCATCCCTGGCCATGGTCGCCAGTCGTGCCGGAGGGAGTTCGTGGGGAAGCGGCAGATACACGCCGCCCGCTTTCCAGATACCGAGCACGGTTGCGGGAAGATCGGCGGAAACCCCCGTAAACACCGCCACGGTGGTCCCCGGTGCGCATCCCCGTTGGATCAGGCTGTGGGCGATACCGTTGGCCCGGGCGTCAAGCTGGACGCCTGTTTCCGCATGCTCACGTCCGAGCACCGCCAGACGCTGCGGCTGCCTGTCGGCCAGTTCTTCGAATATTTCGTGGCCGCGGCGATTCGGGTAGGTACGATTCGGCCCGTGCTCCCACTGTTCCAGCAGTGCCGCCTCATGGGGGAGCACGGCGGGAAGTGGCTGGTCGGCCCGTTCAGGCTTATCAGCCAGCCACCGTGCCCAGGCCGCCAGGGAGGATAGCCATGCCGTGGCCGCTCCTTCCGAACAAGCATCCGGATTCCAGACCAGCAGCAGATTCAAACCGCCGCCATCCTCGGGAGATGGTTCGTGGCTGAAGGAAAGGTCAAGCCCGCTCGGCGCATACTCAACCGCGCCGGGAATTGTCCGGGGCGCCAGGATGATGCCTCTCTCCCGGTCCACGCTGGTGCGGGGAAGGATGGCGGTCAGGGCGATATCGAAGAGTGAACTTCGTGAGTGCGGGCGCTGTGAGGGGTGACGTTGGCGGAACTCACGAGAGAGCAGCCCCCCGGGGTACGCGGCGTGTTCGACGGTTTCGGTCAGCGACGTCTGGGTACGTCGCAGCAGAGTGGTGAAGGAAACCTCATCCCTCTGTCGGAGAACCACGGGAAGCAGATTGACAAAGTGGCCGACCGCGGTCTCGCCTCCCGCCGGCCGGATGGAGACCCCACTGCCGACGATGATGTCCCGGTTTCCGCTGCGTCGCCTGACCTCAACCGCCAGCAGTGCCAGCAGCAGGGCGTGCAGGCCGGTTCCGCTGGCTTTCGCCAGGCGAGCGAGCGCCAGGGTCGTGTCAGGACCGAGTCGTTCGATCAGGGGGGGGGCGCCGCGACCGCTGGCCACGGCTGGCCGGTGCTGCTCGGCAACGTATCCCGTGAAGGCTTCTCCGCCCTGCTCGACCAGTGAATCGAGTCTGGCATGCCAGAACTCTCGGTCCGCCGCGGCGCGATCAGAAGCAAGGTACTTCTGTTGGGCGTAACTCGCCAGGGCTATTCCGTGTGGCGCGGGCGCAAGCGGACGCTCGGCAAGCAGCGCAAGCATCTCTTCCTGAATCAGGCTGGCCGAGATACCGTCCACGACGGCGTGGTGCAGTACGATCCAGAACAGCGATTCGTTGTTCTCATGGACGGTTATCAGCCCTGCCCGGGCAAGGGGGGGCTCGGAAAACCGGAAGCGCTCGTTTGCCCAGCGTGCCACGATGTCACGTGCGTCCTCGACTGTTGCGCAGTGATCGAACGAGAACAGTGGCGGGGGAGCGAGTTCGGCCATGGCAACCGTATGCCAGCAGAGACGACCATCGTCATCGGGGAAAAACGCTGTGCGCAGTGCCGCATGGCGCTCCGTGAGGCGGTTCCACGCTCTGTGCCACGCGTGCGGTTGCGGGGCGCTTCCGTTGATACTCAGAATCCGCACGATGTGGGATGCGCCCGGAGCCAGCCCGATCTCCGCGGCAATCCAGAAATCTTCCTGATCCGCGGTGGCGACATTCTCGAGCGGCGAGGCATCTGATTCAACTGGCTGGCGAGCCTGTTCTTCGGTGATCCGTGCGGCCAACGTCTCAATCGTCAGCGACGCCAGTACCATTTGCACCGGAACGTTATGCCCTCGATCCAGCAGACGCTGGCTTACGGCAATCGCCAGGAGGCTCGTGCCGCCGATGGTAAAGAAATTGTCTTCCCTCATGATCGGTCTCAGGTCGAGGAGCTCCTCCCATATTCCGGCAATCTCCCGTTCCAGATCACCCCGAGGCGGAGTTCCCCCCGCCCGTTCGCGTTCGCTCTCGAAGACGGAATCCGCACGCTCCAGCAGAGCCTGGCGGTCAACCTTGCCGGCGGAATTGATCGGCATGCCGTCAAGCGCCGCAACCTGGCTTGGAATCATGTAGGAGGGGAGTGTTTTGCCGAGGAACTCCCGCCAATCCACCCCGCGGACCCGATCCGGGTCTGGACACTCCACCCAGGCGACCAGTCGTCCGTTACGCTGCAAGGCCGCCGCCCGCCTCACGCCGGGGTAGTGTTGCAAGGCCCGTTCGATCTCTCCAAGTGAGACCGACTGCCCCGAAACCTTGACGAAGTCGTCAGACCGACCGAACGTTTCCAGGTTGCCGTCCGCGTTCCAGCGCCCAAGGTCACGGGTGCGATATGCCCGCCCGAAGCGCGTTTCGATGAAGGCCCCGGCCGTCAGTTCCGGCTGGTTGAGGTAGCCGCGTGACACACCGATGCCGACGACATGGATTTCTCCTGTCTCGCCCTGTGGAACTTCCATGCCCTGCTCGTCAAGCAGGTGAACCGAGGTGTTGGCGAACGGGCGGCCGCTCGGCAAGGGACCGGTTCCATCCGCTTGGACACGATGCATGCAGATGGTGCCGCATACTTCCGTGGCCCCGTGCACATTCCAGTAGGCGAGTTGTCGCCCGTAATGCCGGGCATCGTCGGTGTTCGGCCGCTCGCCGGCAGTGATGATACAGCGTAACCCCTGGGGCACGACCCCCTTGAGCAGACGCAAGTATGATGGCGTGAACATGGCTATCGTAACGCGATGCCGGCTCATCAGTTCCAGCAGGCGGTTCGGGACGTCGATGGTGGCGCGGGTGACCGGCACGAAGGCCGCGCCGGACATGAGTGGCAGGCAGAGTTCGCGGAAACCGAGGATGAATCCCGGCGAGGCTGAAAGCAGTATCCGATCCTCCCGGCTGATCCCGTGCGCTTGGATATGACCGAGGGCCATGTTCGCGCAGGCGTCATGCTGGATCATGACCCCCTTCGGGGTCCCGGTTGATCCGGAGGTGAACAGAATCGCCGCAAGCGCATCTGGCTGGAGCGTGAGCGCGGGGAGGGAGGAGCTGCCGCTCGGATCGGCCGGCAGGGAGTCGGGTCTGATGATCGCACCTGCGGTGTCGGCCGTACCGTTGTTGGTCAGGATGGCGACCAGGGTCGCGGGCGGTTCAAGGCCATCGAGCACGATCAGTCGCCGGATGCCGGCTTGTTGGGCCATGTTTGCCAGGCGGTCGGCGGGGAGGTTCGCAACCATCGGCACGTACACGCCGCCAGCCTTCAGAATCGCCAGAAACGCCGTCGGCAGATCAGCTGAACGTTCGACAAACACGCCGATTGGCTCTTCGGAGCCGATGCCGCGGTCGCAGAGTTCCCGGGCAAGCGTGTCGCTGGCTGAGTTAAGTGCGGCGTAGGTCAGGATGCCATCATCGGTGATAACCGCGGGAGCTGAAGGCTGCTCGTACGCAAGGGACTTGAAGCACTCGTGTATTCTGCTGGTCACATGCATGTAACTGTCCGTGATGTTGTGGATAAACGCCCCCTGATCGATAGAAGCAGGGGGCGGCTTGATGGTGTCGGCTCATTGCCGTGGGAACAGGTGGGTCTGATAACCCAGGCAACGGTAGCCGTTTGCTGCGGATTCCTGGTCAATGTCCTGAACCCATTGGGCCACGGAGCTCAGTTCTCGTTTAACCCAGTTGCATATGCTGATCGTAATGCCGTGCTGTTGCGCTATATTCCGTATCTGTTCGAGCTTGTTGACACAGACGGACCGGTCAGGTGACAGTCGTGAGCGTTGCTTGATATGATCCAGATTGGTGTCCGCCAGATAGGGGTGGAAGAACTCACCAACAAGGTCCGGGTCGTGATGGTTGATGTACTGGGCCAATACGACCAGATTCCGGATTTCGGTGGTCAGGAACTCCGGCTTGATGTTGCGGACACCGGCGGAGGCCAGCTGCGCGCAATAGCCATGAATATGTTCCTCGGTCAGGTAGGGGAGAATCAGTGGTTGACACAGGACCGACTCGGACCATATCCCCAGTTCCCGGCACTGAACCAGCGACTCAAGCCTTTCCTCGATGCGTGCGGCGTTCGGCTCCAGCACTTCACGCAAGTAGTGCGGCATGATGCCGATGCTGCCGTTCAGTTGGATTTTGGATGCAATTTGCCCCATCAACGAGAAGAGGGTATCCCCTTTGTGCTTGATCTGAAGGTGACGGGGGCCGGCCTTGGTCGCGATGAAGATGCGCACGGCCGAGTCGGGGTGCCTGTCGAAGTGGCTGATAAAGGTCCGCAGGATGTCGTGTGCCAGGCCGTTGAACAGATGCGGTTCGGAGAATGCCTCGGTTTTTGGGGAAAAATAGTAATAGAGGGGCTGATCGCGATTGCGTTCCAGCGAGTTCGCCAGACGTTCGGCGTAGTTTGCATAGACCGTGATGGGCGTTACATGGTTGCCGTCGGTTACCAGGCAGTACTGACAGGCGACCGCACACGACCCCGATGACGGCGACACCTCAAGCACGTTCGTCGGGCAGATGCCGGTGTAGTTGTGGATCTCCAGCTCTTCGCCGCTGTCCGTCAGGCTTTCGGTATACCGGGCATCTGCGGTAAGGTTTCTGGTTGCATACAGCCGGGAGAACCATGCAGAGCCTTGCTCCAGCTGAGCGCCAATGTCGTCATTGATCGGATACTTCACGCCCAGTCCGGCCAGCAGCTTCCGGTTGATCGTCAATGGGGCAAAACCTTCCAGGTCGTAACACGCGGGCTTGTGCGAAATATACTGAAACTCTACCATGGTGAGCCCTCCTTGACGTGATGAACGGGGTAACGAAATCTATTCAGGGTTCCTGGCCGCCGTATACCGGTGGATTTACCCGGGTATGATGATGCCGGGCCATGGGCAGGGCAGAACTATAAGCCGTTGTCTGGACAGCTGTCAATGTAAAAAGGATAGTTATTTTCGATAATTAGATTGACAATGGAGCGGCGGCTGCTATAGATAGTAACTGCGGTCGCCATGACCTACTTGAACACAGGAGAAACTGACGATGTCCGATTCCCACGCTGATGAGGCCGGGACGCCCGAGTCGAAACCAGCGGATGTTGGCAGTGTCCATACTCGAGGAGTACGGACCATGAAGGCGATTCGCGAATGGGTCGCCGGACTGGGCTGGCGTATCAGGGAGTTCATGAGGCGGTACCCTTTGCCGCTGATCTCGATGTTCTTGCTGATGATCCTTGTCCTGCTCTTTTTCTTTGACCGGGTCGTGATCTCGATTCATTCCGGTGAGCTTGGCGTTTTATGGAGGCGTCTGGGGAGCGGGACGGTGATCGAAAACGTGTACCACGAAGGGGTGCACCTGATCCTGCCGATCAACAAGATGTATGTCTACAACATCAGGAAACAGCAGTACAGCGATTCGATCGAGGTCCTGACCCTGGACGGGCTCACGGTTAAGGTTCAGTATACCGTGCGCTATTTCCTCGACAAGGATACCCTGCCGCTGTTGCATCAACGCATTGGACCGGATTACGTCAACGTGGTGGTGCGCCCCGATGTCAGATCGGTCATTCGAACCCTGTTCGGACAGTACAAGCCCGAACAGATCTATACTTCGCAAAAAGCCATTCAGGAGAGTGTCAGTGAACAGTCCAAGGTGCGCCTGGCGGCGCGCTTCGTGACGCTTGACGATGTTCCCATTGAAAAAATCACCCTGCCCGTCAAGATCTCCGAGGCGGTCGAATCCAAGATGGTTCAGCAGCAACGGGAAGGCGAATATATCTACCGGCTCTCGATAGCGACGAAAGAGGCTGAACGTCTGCGGATCGAATCCGAAGGGCTCAAGGTGTACAATGGCACCGTAAGCCGGAGTCTGACCCCCACCGTGCTCCAGTGGCATGGCATCCAGGCGACGCAGGCGTTGTCGAAATCGCCAAATTCCAAGGTTGTGGTGATCGGCTCCGGCAAGTCCGGTCTGCCGTTGATCCTGGGAAGGGATTGAGGCATGAGGAAGCTGCTCTTCAGCGCGGCCGCGCTCGGACTGCTCCTGTTCTTCGCGTCTCACCAGTGGTGGTCCTTCGAGCGGTTCGGACAACGTCGATTCGACGCGCTGAGCCGCCCGGCGCAGGAGGTGCTGGTCGGGGTCTGCTGGCCTTTTTCCGTGAACAAAGACGGCATGCGAGAGGGACTTCAGCTGGCCCTGGATGAGATACATGCCCGCAACCTGGCGGGCAATCACACCATTCGCCTCGTCATCCGGGACGATGCTTTTGATGAGCACAAGGCAAAGGACATTGCGGTCGAGTTTGCCTCTACGCCCGACATGAGCGCCGTGATCGGGTACTATGATGATACGCCCGCCGTCAAGGCTTCGGCGATCTTCGAGTCGAGCCGTCTCCTGCATCTCGTTGTCGGCGCCAACAACACGTCGATGACGTCGCATGGATTCAACTATATCGTTCGCACCACCCTGTCCAGCGACAAGATTGCCAAGTCTCTGGCGCGCATATCAGTGGCCCGCGGTTATCGTAAGGTCGCTCTTATCTGGGAGGAGGATGCCTATGGGGAGGATCTGGCGTATCAATACCGTGTCAGCCTTGACTCCTTGAACAGCAAAATCGTCTATCAGTGGTCCTATTTCCGGGAACGCGTTGACTTTCGGCTGCCGGTCAACGAACTGAAGGGGATCGATGCCGACCTGATCTTCTTCTCGGGCCTTGAACCCTGGGCAGGGGATTTCCTGCGCATGGCTCGCAAAGTCGGCCTGAAAACTCCCATTATCGGGGCCTTCAGCGACACGCCCGAGATGCGCGAGCGGGCTGGAACGCAGGGGCTGGAGGGTGCTATGTATTTTGAGATGTACAATGTTAATTCCACGACCCCGAAAAACCGGGCTTTCGTCCATGCCTTCCGCACCCGCTACGGCAAGAACCCGGACGCCTGGGCAGCGCAGGGGTACGACGCCTTGCACATACTGGCAAAAGCCATCAAATTCACGGGATCCCGCAATCCTCTCGATCTGTCGTACGCCATTCGATACATGGACGCCTGGGAGGGTGCCAATGGTCGATACAAGTTTAACGGCGAGGGAAATCTTGAGGACAAGTCCATATTTCTCAACATGTATCGAACCGGGGCGTCGGTGATGATTCAAGATGTCAGCCCCGTTCGGAGCGCCGGGCAGATGGTGCCGCCCGTTGCGGATGCCGTGTCGGCAGGCGAGAGGTGATACGGGAAATCGCGTGAGTCAGGACCCGCTTCCGCTGTCGATACCGTAGGCTCCCAACGCCGGGGTAGCAGGACAACCACAGTAGTGATAACGGCACTTATGGCTAACCTCGCAGTATCACATGAGAAAGGAGAAGACCAATGACGGATGCTACCGCTGTAGAGGCAACGGTTGAAGAATCAACAACTGAAGAGGCGACGGAAACGGTAAGCGCCCCTGAAGGGCGGCAAGAGCGTCTGGAGAAGCTTGCCAAGAATCACATCCTGGCATCGATGGGCATAGGGCTTATTCCCCTACCGCTCGTGGACGTGGTTGCGCTGATGGGAGTACAGCTCGACATGATCAAGAAGCTTTCCGCTGAGTATGATGTCCCGTTCAGGCAGGACCTGGGGAAATCCATCATCACGTCTCTGATGGGAGGCTTCCTTCCGGTAACCCTGGGGTGCACCATCGCCAGCATGATAAAAATTATTCCCCTGGTTGGCCAGACCACTGGAGCTGTCACCATGCCGGTTATTTCTGGTGCTTCAACGTATGCAATTTACAAGGTGTTCGTGCGGCATTTCGAGTCGGGCGGCACGTTTCTGGATCTGGATCCCTGTAAGGTCAAGTCTTATTTTTCCGAACAGTTCGCGAAAGGTAAAAAAGTTGCAACGGATCTGAAATCGGAAGAGTGTTCCGAAACAGCCGCCTGATTACAGCGGTCTGCATGCCTGTCGCGGGGTGGCGCTATAAACGGAATCCGGTTTGTTCGCGCCACTTTTCCCAAGGTGCCGTTGATGTCCACGCGATTAATCTCACGAGGGAATGCCATGATCAGCGCTCTTGTCTATATTGTGCTCTGTTTCGTCATCGGCGTGATTGGTGCCGACAGAAAATTTGGTTACTGGGGATATTTTTTCTGCAGCCTTTTTTTGACGCCAGTCATAGGAGCGCTGGTTCTGCTTGCCTCCGATGAACATCCAAAACAGATAAATAAATGTCCGAATTGCTCATATCCGATCCCTGAAAGAAAATCGCATTACCGTTGAACCAGTGACGAGACCTTTGCTCGGATTTGATCTGTGGATATATGTTACCTGCTTCGAAGGCGCTGTTTCCGGTGACCTTGAGTGGAAGTATCTTGCCCTGATGCCCCCTCGGATTCGCGAATCAATACTGCGTTACAGGCGTTGGCAAGACAGACAGGCAACGCTTTTCGGTAAGTTGCTTCTGCTGGGGGCACTGCGGAAACAATTCCGCGATTACGGGATGCAACGATTTAATTCGTTGGCGCTAAGTCGATATGGCAGACCTTTTGTTCCGGGAGGACCGGGATTCAACATTTCCCATTCGGGAAACATGGTCGTCCTGGCTGTTACCCACAGGGGGACCGTAGGAATAGATATTGAAAAAATTCGTCCTGTCAATTTGGATGATTTCTCAGGGCAGGTTCCCGAGGTTGATTCTCTGCGCGGGATTGCAGACCCTGATCATGCCAACCGGCTTTTTTTTGATTGCTGGACACGGAGGGAAGCCGTTTTGAAGGGGTGCGGAAAAGGGCTCATGGCGTCCTTGGCGCACGTTGTTTTCAGGGGGGATGTGGCGTCCTGCTGTGGAACCTCCTGGTTCATTAAAAAACTGTTGCTGAATGACGGTTACAGCTGTCACGTTGTAACTGATCAGCCTTTGGAGCATGTTCAAATCGAGCGGGTAAACCTGATGAATGGCGTTCTCTGAGACGATGGAGATGGGGGGCGACTCCGCTCACCAACCGATCCCTGAGCGCGGTCTCCAACGGAATCGAGGGGGAGCCGAAGTGAACACCCCCAAACTCCATCCCCTTTTTGACCTCCCCCTTGAAGGGGGAGGAATCAAGGCTACAAGAACCTAACCGGACACTACTGACCTTTTACGACCCCATCAAATCCTCCAACGTTTTCTGTCTGGCCCAGCAGTTCCACAAACTCCTCCTCGTTTATGACCGGTACTCCCAGCTCCCGCGCCTTGACCAGCTTGCTGCCGGCGTCGGCTCCGGCGACCACGTACGAGGTCTTTTTCGAAACTGATCCCACCACGTGCCCCCCCTCCTGCTCAACCAGCCGGTGGGCCTGGTCGCGGGTGAAACGGGTCAGGCCGCCAGTGAAGACGAAACTCGTGGCGGTGAATCTTCCTCCCTGCTTCCTGGCTTCCGTGGTGGGAGTCACCCCGGCCGCCAGCATGCGCTCGATCACGGTCAGGTTGTCCCGGTTGCCGAAGAAGGTGAGGATGCTCTGGCTCACGGTCGCGCCGATATCGCGGATACTGAGCAGTTCATCCGGGGTCGCCCGTTTGATCTGCTCCAGGCTGCCGAAGGCCAGGGACAGGGCCTTGGCGGTCTGCTCTCCCACGTGACGGATTCCCAGAGCGAAGATGAAGCGCCACAGCTCACACCGCCTGCTCTTATCGATGGCCGCCAGCAGGTTGGAGGCCAGCTTTTCCCCCATGCGCTCGAAGCGCATGAAGTCCTCCCGGGTGAGGGTGTAGAGGTCGGCGACGCTGTGCACCAGCCCCAGGGAGATCAACTGCTCCACAAATTTCTCCCCCAGTCCCTCGATGTCCATGGCGTTGCGCGAGGCGAAGTGGATGATGGAACGCCTGATCTGGGGGGGGCAGGAGAGCCCCAGACAGCGGATGGCCACCTCGTCGGCCATGTGGACCAGCTCCGAGCCGCACTCCGGGCAGCGGTCAGGGGGGGGGAACTCCCGTTCCGTGCCGTTGCGCTGCTCCGTAAGGACCCTGACCACCGCCGGGATCACGTCGCCGGCCCGCTCCACCAGCACATGGTCGCCGACGCGGATATCCTTGAGCGCGATCTCGTCCCAGTTGTGCAGGGTGGCACGGGAAACGGTCACTCCGGAAATCTCCACCGGAGCGAGCCGGGCAACCGGTGTGATTACTCCGGTTCGTCCCACCGACAGCAGGATCTCCTCTACCACTGTTTCTGCCTGGCGGGGGGGGAACTTGCAGGCAATGGCCCAGCGCGGCGACCTGCTCTTCTCCCCCAGTTCGCGCTGAAGGGAAAACGAGTCCACCTTGATGACCATGCCGTCGATCTCGTAGGGGAGCGACTCACGCTCGGCCAGCATCCGGCGGTACAGCTCCAGGGCCGCCTCGATTCCCCGTTCCCGTCGCGCAAGGGGATTCACCGGCAGGCCCCAGCCGGCGATGGCATCCAGGAATTCCCGCTGGGAGTCGAAGGCGGCTCCCTCCACCAGGCCGGGGGCGTAGCAGTAGATGGAGAGCGGCCGTCGGGCGGTGATGCGCGGGTCCAGCTGTCGCAGGGAGCCGGCCGCGGCGTTGCGCGGATTGGCGAAGGGGGGCTCTCCCTCCTCCTCCTTGTGGCGATTGATGCGCTGGAATGCCTCCAGGGAGAGGAATACCTCACCCCGTACCTCCAGAAGGGGCGGAATCTCCGTGCCGGTGAGCCGTAGCGGCAGGGAGCGGATCGTTCTGACGTTTTCGGTCACATCCTCGCCGGTGATGCCGTCACCGCGGGTGGATGCGTTGGTCAGGATCCCCTGTTCGTAGACCAGCTCGATGGCCAGGCCGTCGATCTTGGGCTCGCAGCAGTACTCCAGCTCATGCCCGTCAGCCAGGCCGAGCAGTTTCTTGATTCGCAGGTCGAACTCCCTGGTCTCTCCTTCGTGGGCCGCGTTCTCCAGGGAGAGCAGCGCTCGGCGGTGGGTGACGGCGGCGAATCCGGCCAGGGGTGCGGAGCCCACCCGCTGGGTGGGGGACTGGGGGGTTACCAGTTCGGGAAAGCGTTTCTCCAGCTCCGCCAGCTCCCGGAAGAGCCGATCATAGTCGGCGTCGGAGATCTCCGGGTTGTCCTGGAGGTAGTAGAGGCGGTTATGGTGCTCGATCAGCCCGCGCAGCTCTTCGATCCTGGCTGCTGCGGCTTGTAGTGAATCGGCCATGGCGGGCAGTGACATTTGCATCGGGTAACCTCGGGATATGGTTGACAACGACCCAGCGTACAGTATTATGCACCTGATTTCAATCACAGCGGCCGCGGGACGATCCATGGAACAGCGCTGTCTGGACAGGCTTGAAAACTGGTTCCAGGGGTTTGTGGAACCCTATCTGGAGACCGATCCTGAGGGGCGGGAGAACATCCGTCTCAAGGTGGAGCACACCCGCCGGGTCTGCCGCGTAATGGAGCTGCTTACCCAGGGGGAGAACCTCTCCCTCCCGGATCGTATCCTGGCGGCGGCGGTGGCCCTGCTGCACGATGTGGGACGCTTCCCCCAGTACCGCCGCTGGCGCACCTTCCGCGACAGCCTGTCCGACAACCACGCCCGCCTGGCACTGGAAGTCATCCGCGAACAGAGTCTGCTGGCCGGTCTGACGCCGGAAGAGCGGGCGCTGATCGAGGAGGCGGTGCGCTTCCACAACCTGGCCGGCCTGCCGTCGCGCATGCACTCCCCCACGGATCTGTTCCTGCGGCTGATCCGTGATGCCGACAAGCTGGATATCTGGCGGGTGTTTCTGGACCTGTTCGCGGTCCCGCCCCAAGAGCGCGCCTCTGCGGCGCTCCTGGGGCTTCCCGAGCGGCCCGGTGTTTCTCCTGCCTGCCTCGCCCAGCTGGCCCAGGGAAGGATCGTACGGCTGGAGACGGTGGAGTGCGTCAACGACTACAAGCTCCTGCTCGTCTCCTGGTGCTTTGATCTCAACTTCGTCACCTCCCATCGCCTGCTGCGGGAGCGGGATTATCTGCCCCACCTGGCCGCGGAGCTTCCCGATGACCCCGGCGTGCGTGCCGCCGTAGCCGCGGCCCTCGAGTACGTTGACCGACGCTCCTGCACGGCCGGTTGACGACACCTCCCGGCGCTCTCCGCACCGAACGCCCGATCCCCTATTCCGAAGGAGTCGCCCCATGCCCCTTGACCCGTGCCGTGTCCCTGTCGAACAGTTGCGCTGGACCTGCGATACCTCCCTCCTGGATTTCACCACCACCGAGGAACTGCCTGACCTGGACTATGCCATCGGCCAGAAACGGGCACTGCGCTCCATCGAGTTCGGCCTGGAGATGGAGGAAACCGGATTCAACCTGTACATAGCGGGGGAGACCGGTACCGGACGCGCCTCCACCATCCGCACCATCCTGGGTAAACGGGCGCGACAGGAGCCCCGGCCCAACGACCTGGTCTACGTCAACAACTTCAAGGACAGCCTGTCGGCGGTTTCCCTCTCCCTCCCCGCCGGCCTGGGGAAAGAACTGGCCGGCGACATGAAGGAGCTGGTGGAGGCGTTCAGGAAGGATATTCCCAAGGCGCTGGAGAGTCCCGAGTACGAGTTCCGGCGTTCCGAGATCCTGGAACAGTACCAGACGGCCAACAACGAGCTGTTCCAGGCTCTGGAAAAGGAGGCGGTCAGGCACGGCTTTGCCCTGCAACGCACCGTTTCCGGCCTGGTGATCGTGCCCCAGAAGGAGGGACGCAACTATACCCAGGAGGAGTACGAGGCCCTGACCGCCCGTAAGCGGGACCGACTCGACCGGACCGGCAAGAAGCTGACCGAGCGCCTCAACGAGGTGTTGCGTCAGGTACGGGAAAACGAGAAGGCCACCAAGGAACTGCTCTCCCAGGCCGACCGCGAGCTGGGCATGTCCTGTCTGGGCCATCGTCTGGATCCGCTCCGGGAGAAGTACGCTTCCCTGGAGAAGGTGCTGGCCTACCTGGAGGCGGTGCAGGAGGATATCCTCAACAATCTTGAGGATTTCAAGCCCCAGGCGGCCCAGCCCCAGATCCCGGGCATCAGGCTGCCGCGCCAGGAACCGAGCTTCGAACGCTACGATGTCAACCTGCTGGTGGACAACAGTGAGACTCTGGGCGCTCCGGTGGTGTTCGAGGCCAACCCCACCTACAACAACCTCTTCGGCCGCATCGAGCATGTCATGCAGTATGGCGGCGTGGCCGTGACCGATTTCACCATGATCCGTCCCGGTGCCCTGCACCGGGCCAACGGCGGCTACCTGGTCATCGATGCCCGCGAGGTGCTGATCAATCCCTTTGTCTGGGACGCCCTCAAGCGCTGCATCCGAACCGGAGAGATCAGGATCGAGGACGTGCTGGAGCAGTACCGCTTTATGACCATGGTGACGCTCAAGCCTGAGGCGGTGCGGTTGCGGACCAAGATCATCATGATCGGCACCCCCTGGATCTACTACCTGCTGTACTACCTGGATCCGGATTACCGCAAGTTCTTCAAGGTCAAGGCCGAGTTCGACAGCACCCTGATCCGCACTCCCGAGGTGATGCGCGACTATGCGCTCTTCGTGGCCACCCACTGCCGCTGCGAGAACCTGCTGCACTTCGACCGCGACGGCATCGCCCGCCTGCTGGAGTACGCGGCCCGCATGGTGGAGGATCAGCAGCGGCTTTCCTCCCGGTTCATGGAGATCTCCGACTTCATCCGGGAGGCCAGCTTCTGGGCCAGGAAGGACGGTCACGCCATCGTGTCGGGCGCCGATGTTCTGCGTGCCGCCGAGGAGAAGCTCTACCGCTTCAACCGCATCGAGGAGCGCATGCAGGAGCTGTTCGAGGACGGCATCATCATGGTGGACACGGATGGCGCCGTGACCGGCCAGATCAATGGCTTGTCGGTGCTGGAGCTGGGGGATCACACCTTCGGCCGCCCCTCGCGCATCACCGCCTGCGTCTACAGCGGCAAGGGGGGGATGGTCAATATCGAGCGGGAGGTCAAGCTCTCCGGGCCGATCCATGATAAGGGGGTGATGATCCTGACCGGCTATCTGGGGAGCACCTTTGCCCTGGAGCGCCCCCTCTCCCTGTCGGCTTCCATCTGTTTCGAACAGTCCTACTCCGGTGTGGAAGGGGACAGCGCCTCCTCCACGGAGCTGTACGCCCTGCTCTCGGCCCTGTCCGGGGTGCCTCTCAGCCAGGGGATCGCCGTTACCGGCAGCGTCAACCAGCGGGGCATGATCCAGCCCATCGGCGGGGTCAACTACAAGATCGAGGGATTCTTTGCCGTCTGCGCGTCCCAGGGACTGACCGGCCGCCAGGGGGTAATCATCCCCCGGGCCAACGTTCGCCACCTGATGCTGAACGATCAGGTGATGGCGGCGGTCAGGGCCGGCATGTTCTCGGTCTGGAGCGTGGAGACCATCCAGGAAGGGATCGAGATCCTGACCGGCATGAAGGCCGGCGTGCGGTGCCGGAACGGCCGCTTCCCCAAGGGGACGCTCTACCATTTGGTGGACGAGCGGTTGCGTCGTATGGCCGTCACGCTTGAGAAGAAGGGGGACAAGGGAAAGGGGCGCGGGGCGGAGAAGGGGAGCGGCGGCGGGGAGAATGAGTAGGCTGGTCCCGGCCGGGGGCGTGTGCAGGCATTATGCCGCGGCTGACCGGAGGCGGTGGCGCGGCATCGGCGGGACTCTGGTCCGGACGGTGCCACGCCGCATTCCGCCCGAGCCCTAGCGGCAGTCTTCGCGCCACAGACAGCGCTCCTGGCAACAGGTCGAGGCCCTGCCGGTCTCGAAGCAGGGGTCGTTCTGTTCCGACTGCTGGATGGCCCGCACCAGATCCGCCTTTTTCATCTTGCTGGCCGTGATGCCGAACTGCCTGGCGATTTCCCTGATTTCCACGAGTTTCATATCGATCTCCCTGGAAGTGGTGTCCGTCGGTCTCTTCCGACGGGAACAAGTCTAGCACAGGATTCTCGAAGCTCCAGTCAGGCCGGGGGCGGAGGTGAAACGCGAACAGGGCGAATCCCATTGGGATTCGCCCTGTTCGCGTGGTGAAGGGGGGTGGATTACAGAGAGATGCCGGTGATGCGGGTGAGGGCCTCGCGGTACATCTGGGCGGTTTTTTTGACGATCTCCTCCGGCAACGGCGGTGCCGGGGCGTTTTTGTCCCACTCCAGTCCTTCCAGGTAGTCGCGCAGGAACTGCTTGTCGAAGCTGGGCTGGGGACCGCCCGGCTGGTAGCTCTCCTTCAGCCAGAAGCGGCTGGAATCGGGGGTCATGCACTCGTCGATGATGATCAGCTCATTGTCGAATACGCCGAATTCGAACTTGGTGTCGGCGATGATGATCCCTTTGCGGTCGGCCAGGTCCCGGGCGCGGCAATAGATCTTGAGCGTATAGTCGCGGGCCTGCTCGGCCAGGTCCCGGCCGCACAGCTCCACCATGCGTTCGAAAGAGATGTTCTCGTCGTGGCTGCCCAGTTCAGCCTTGGTGGAGGGGGTAAAGATCGGCTCGGGAAGACGGTCCGACTCCTTAAGCCCCGAAGGAAGGGGGATGCCGCAGATGTTGCCGCTCTTCTGGTATTCCTTCCAGCCGGAGCCGGAGACATAGCCGCGCACGATGCACTCAACCGGCAGGGGGCGGGCCTTCTTCACCAGCATGGAGCGACCCGTGAGCAGGTCGGCATAGGGACGGCAGGCTGCCGGAAAGTCATCCACCTCGGTGGAGATGATGTGGTTCTTGACGATGTCCTCCATCTGGCGGAACCAGAAGGAGGATATCTGGGTCAGGACCAGCCCCTTGTCCGGTATCGGCTCATTCATGATGACGTCGAAAGCCGAGATGCGGTCGGAGGTGACCAGCAGCAGCGCTTCCCCCAGATCGTAGATGTCCCGCACCTTGCCGCGGGCCACGAGCTTCAGCCCGGGAAAATCGGTGTGCATGACAGGTTGTGACATAGATGCGTTCTCCTAGTTTTCGGCGACAAGGGCCTGATTGATTTCTATTTTTGCCTTCCCCCGCAACTGTTGTACCCAGCTGTCGAGAGCCGTGCGCTGTTTTCCGGGGAGTATCCTCTGCTTGAGGGCCGCCCTGGTACGGTCGAATTCGGTCCGGGGCGCCTCGCTGCGGTTCTTCAGGCGGATGGCGTACCAGCGGTCGCCGACCCTGAAGGGAGCCGGGGCGGCCGGGGACGAGACGGTCAGCTTGAAGGCCGTCTCCATCAGCTCGGGAGATGTTCCGATGGAGGGGATCTCTCCTGTTGGCGAGTAGCCGAAGCTGGCGGTCGTCTGGCAGGCCAGCGGTTTTTTTGCCGCCAGTTGTCCGGCTGCCTGCTCAGCCCTGCTGCGGGCCAGCTCGGCGGCCCTGGCAGCCTTGAAACGCTGCTCCACCTGGGGTCTGATGTCGCTCAGCGGCCGAAACTGGGAGGGGACACGCTGGATCGCCTTGATGATGTAGATTCCCCTTTCGGTTTCCACCGGTCCGCCCAACTCCCCCTGCTTCAACTCGAAAGCTTTCCTGATCAGGGCGGTCTCACCCGCCAGCTCACGCGGCGGGGCGTCCGCCGGGAAGAGGGGCGTCTGCTGGGGCCTGGTGTGCAGCTTGGCGGCGATCAGGTTGAGGTCTCCCGACTTTATGTTCTTGAAGAGGGTGTCGGCCGCCAGCTCGAAGGCCTGGCGGCCGGTCTTCTGTTTCAATGCCTCGGCCCTGACCCGCTCCCTGACCTCGGCCAGCGGCAGGATGCCGTCTTTCCCCTGCCAGCGGTCGATGTTCTTCTGGTAGAAGGCCTGGAGTTCATCTTCGGACAGGGTCACCCGGGAAGCGTGAACGGCCGGGTCGACCAGCACGTAACCGATGGCCACTTTCTCGGCGCTTCTGAACTGCTCCTGGTTTTTCTGCAGGAACTGCTTCAGCTCCGTCTCCCCGGGCCGTATCTCCGCCATCAGGTCGGCCGGAGCGTAGCCTGCGTACTCCAGCTGGATCCGGTCATGTTCCTTCCTGAAGAGATCCAGGGCCTCCTGGTCGCTGACCGATACCTTCCCGATGATCGCCTGGCGGGTCTTTTTGAGGATCAGCTCCCGCTCCTGCCCCTCTTCGAACTCCTTGGCGGTAATGCGGTTGCTTTTGAGCAGCTGCTGGTAGAGGTTGAAGTTGAAGGTTCCGTTGGTCTGGAACATGGGCATGGCGGCGATGGAGCTGGAGACCTCCTCCTTGCTGGCGGTGATCCCCATCCTCCTGGCTTCCTTCAGGATCAGGGTCGTGTCGATCAGATTGTTCAGGGCCGCCTTTTTCAGCCCCAGGGCCTTCTCCGCCTCGGGTGTCAGGGATTGGCCGTAGATTTGCTGATAGATGTTTCTGATGCGCTGGTAGGCGTTCTGGAACTCCTCCAGGGAAATCTTGTGTCTGTTCACCTTGGCGGCGTACCCCCTGGGGCCTCCCGAACCGTCGCTTCCCTTGCCCCATACCAGGAACATGGTGCCGATGAAGGAAAGCACGATAACGACGAACACCACCTTGATGATGATGGATTGCTTCTTCTGGCGAATGAGATCCAGCATGGCTCCGGCGCACCTCCGTTATGGTTGGTGGGGTGAAACAAAAAAACCGCTCTGAGCGGCGGGATTTCGAATACTACTATACGTCCTTATAGATTGCAAGCCGTTGTTTGGAATCGTTTTCCCCTTCCGGGCGGTTTGCATTGCGCCCCGCGCTGTGCTAGTGTGCTGCCCCACAACAGCCGTAACCGGACGAGGGGGTGTTGCCCATATGGATCTCAGTTTTTCCCGTGCCAACGAAGACGTCGATCAGCTCATCGGCCGCCTGCTTGAAACAGCAGGTGACATCCGCCAACCGGCGCTGATTCGCGATATGCTGCTTTCGGTGCTCAAGATCGGTCAGGAGGTGGACTATCTGGCCGACCTGAAGCTGATCAACCGTACTCTGCGGGAGATGCGCTTCACCACCAAGGTGTTCGGCCCCTACCGCGACCGGAAGAAGGTCACCATCTTCGGCTCGGCCCGGACCGCGCCGGACAACGAGATGTACCTGAAGTGCATCGATTTCAGCCGCAAGCTGGCCGAGCGGGGGTACATGATCATCACCGGCGGCGGCCCCGGCATCATGCAGGCGGGCAACGAGGGGGCCGGCAGCGAGAATTCCTTTGCCGTCAATATCCGTCTCCCTTTCGAGCAGGCGCCCAACCCGGTCATGTACCGCAACCGACGCCTGATAACCTACAAGTACTTCTTCAACCGCAAGGTGGCCTTTGTCAAGGAAGCCAACGCCATGGCCGTCTTTCCCGGGGGATTCGGCACCCTGGACGAGGCCATGGAGGTGTTCACGCTGATCCAGACCGGCAAGACGTCGCCCAAGCCGCTGATCCTGATTGACGATCAGGACGGCTACTGGGAGCAGTTCTTCGACTTTGTCAAGGAGAGCCTGCTGGTGAAGGGGTTCATCTCCGGCGAAGACTTCTCCATCTTTACCATCACCAAGAGCGTTGACGAGGCGGTGGCGGTGATCGAAAACTTCTACCGCACCTTCCACTCCCTGCGCTTCATCGACCAGCGACTGGTGATTCGCCTGAACAAACCCCTTGCCCCTGACCAGATCGCCATTCTGGAAGACGAATTTTCCGAGCTGATCAGGGAAGGGGACCACATCCGTTGCTGCGGGCTGTTCCCCGAGGAAAACGACGAACCTGACCTGGCCGGTCTGCCGCGCATCTCTCTGCTCTTCGACCACCACCACTACGGATTGCTGCTGGCCTTCATTCACCGCATCAACACGTTCTGAGGCGCGGCGGCCCGAAACGCCGCATAGAGTTTTGACTTTTCTGGGCCGCTGTGCTAGAAATACCCACTTTTTTGTTTTTTTGCCAGCCTGGTTCGACCGGCCGGAGGCGGCCGTCGGACGGTCGTTGCTACAATTCCCGCGGGGCCTGGATCGGTTTTCTCATGCAGGAGCTCGTGCAGGTGGATGCGGAGGAGCATGCCATGTTTAAAGGAAGTATCGTCGCCCTGATTACGCCGTTCAGGGATGGCGCGGTGGACGAAGAGACGCTGCGCCGGATGGTGGAGTACCAGATTGAGAACGGAACCGACGGGATCGCCCCGTGCGGGACCACCGGCGAGGCCTCGACCCTGGACTATGATGAGCATATGCGAGTGATCGAGGTTGTCATCAATCAGGTCGGTGGCCGCGTACCGGTCATCGCAGGAACCGGCTCCAACTCCACGGCCGAGGCCATCGAACTCACCCGCAAGGCCAGGAACCTGGGCGCCGACGGCGTGCTGCTGGTTTCTCCCTACTATAACAAACCCTCCCAGGAAGGACTCTACCGCCATTTCAGGGCGATCGCCGATGCCGTGGACATTCCCCAGGTGCTCTACAATGTGCCGGGGCGTACCGGCGTGAATATGCTCCCCCAGACCGTGGCCCGCCTGGCTGAGCACGCCAACATCGTGGCAATCAAGGAGGCCACCGGCTCATTGCAGCAGGCCTCCGAACTGATGGAGTTGTGCGGCGACAGGATCGCCGTCATCTCGGGCGATGACTTCATTACCTTTCCCATGATGGCCTGCGGCGGAACCGGGGTCTTCTCCGTCGTGGCCAACATCATGCCGCGGGATGTGGCCGCCCTGGTGGACGCTTTCTCCAGGGGCGACATGGATGAGGCCCGCCGCCTGCACCTGCGGCTGCTCAACATCAGCAACGCCATGTTCATCGAAACCAACCCGGTGCCGGTCAAGACCGCGGCGGCCCTGATGGGGCTGTGCGACGAGGAGTTGCGCCTGCCGCTGGCCCCCTTGAGCGACGCCAACCGGGCCACGCTGTGCGCGGTGATGAAATCTTACGGCCTGATCTAGGATGTGGGTGATACGGTTCTCCGTGACGCGATCAGAACAAATGAAATCCAGAGAGGTAATGCCATGATCAAGATAGCTGTCTGCGGCGCTGCCGGCCGCATGGGACAACGTCTCATCAACTCCGTGCAGGAGGTCCAGGGGGTATGCCTCTCCGGCGTACTGGAGCGCCCCGCCCATCCCCTGGTGGGGCAGGACGCGGGGCTGGTGGCGGGATGCGGGCCCCTGGGGGTCACCATTTCCGACGACCTCAACGCCGTGATCGCCGGCTGCGACGTGCTGATCGATTTCACCGCCCCCAAGGTCTCGCTCAAGAACCTGGAAGCCTGCGGACTGGGAAAGAAGTCCATCGTCATCGGCTCCACCGGCTTTACCCCCCAGGAACGGGCACTGGCGCAGGAGTTGGCCAGGGATATCCCGGCTGTCCTGGCACCCAACATGTCGGTGGGGGTCAATGTCTGCTTCAAGCTTCTCAAGGATATGGCGGCAATCCTGGGTGACGACTTTGACGTGGAGATCGTTGAGGCCCACCATCGCATGAAGGTGGATGCCCCCTCCGGCACCGCGGTGCGCATGGGGCAGGTGGTGGCCGAAGCCCTGGGACGCGACTACGACCGGGTGGCGAATTTTCACCGTGAGGGAATCACCGGCAGCCGCACGAAAGAGGAGATCGGTATGCAGACCATCCGCGGCGGAGATATCGTCGGCGAGCACACGGTCTACTTCATCGGCATGGGGGAACGCATCGAGTTGACCCACCGTGCCATGAACCGGGACATGTTCTCCCGGGGAGCGGTCCGCGCCGCTGCATGGGTGGTGGATAAGGCTCCCGGCCTCTACGACATGCAGGATGTGCTTGGTTTAAGATAGGTTTTTCGATTCGTACCCCGTTTCCGACAATTCCACAGCGAGCAAAGGACCAGTGTGTATGGCAAAGATTAACGACAACTACCTGAAGCTGAAAGCCGGGTACCTCTTCCCTGAAATCGGCCGCCGCGTGCGGGCCTTCACGGAAGCCACCCCCCAGGCCAGGGTGATCCGCCTCGGCATCGGCGACGTGACCCGCCCGCTCCCGCCGGCAATCCTCAGCGCCTTCCACGATGCCGTTGATGATCTGTCCCGGGTTGAGACCTTTGCCGGCTATGGCCCGGAGCAGGGGTATGACTGGCTGATCAATGCCGTCATCGAGAAGTCCTACAACAAGCTGGGGGTGCAGCTCAAGACCAGCGAGATCTTCGTCTCGGACGGTTCCAAGTGCGACTGCGCCAATATCCTGGATGTCTTTGCCATGGATAACGTGGTTGCCATCGGCGATCCGGTCTATCCGGTCTACAACGACACCAACGTCATGATCGGCCGCACCGGCGAGGCCGATGAAAAGGGGTACTACAAGGGGATCGTCTACATGCCCTGCACCGAGGAGAACCACTTCATCCCGGCGCTGCCGACGGAAAAAGTGGATATCATCTACCTCTGCTTCCCCAACAATCCCACCGGTGCCGTGGCCACCAGGGACGAGCTGAAGAAGTGGGTCGATTACGCCATCGCCAATGACGCCGTGATTTTCTTCGATGCCGCCTACGAGGCGTTCATCACCGATCCGGCCATACCGCACTCCATCTATGAGATCGAGGGGGCAAAACAGTGCGCCATCGAGTTCCGCTCCTTCTCCAAAACCGCCGGGTTCACCGGCGTGCGCTGCGGCCTGGTGGTTGTTCCCGAGGATGTCATGGGCACCACGGGGGCGGGTGAGCGCTACAGCTTCAATAAGCTCTGGCTGCGCCGCACCACCACCAAGTTCAACGGCGCTTCCTATCCGGTGCAGAAGGCCGCTGCCGCGGTCTACAGCGACGAAGGCTGGGCCCAGACCCGGGAGATCATCGACTACTACATGGAAAATGCCCGCATCATCCGTGAAGGGTTGGCCCAGGCGGGGTGCACGGTCTACGGCGGGGTCAACGCTCCCTACATCTGGCTCAAGACCCCCGGCGGCATGAACAGCTGGGATTTCTTCGACAAACTCCTGACCGAATGCAACGTGGTCGGTACCCCCGGCAGCGGCTTTGGTCCCAGCGGAGAGGGATTCTTCCGTCTTTCCGCTTTCGGCAACCGCGAGGACGTGGTCGAAGCGGTGGAACGGATCAAGATGAATCTGAAGTGACATACAAGGGCGCCTGGGGCGCCCTTCTTGTTTTTTTTGCGTCAGCCCTGAACCCGTCCGCAGGGGAGGACGGAGATTTTCAGGAGTGCCGTCATGGTGCCGCAACTGTAAAATAGTCTTACAGAATCGCGTTGCTCCTGGTTTTGTGGCAGCCCTGATACTGGCAATTGCCTGGAAACAATGGGGTTTCTTTCGTGGCGCGACTTATGCATCTTTCCGGGCAGACAGCGCGACCGGGTCTCCGGCGTACCGTGCGACGGCCGGGTGCGTGTTTCCGTGGGGCTTGAATCCTTCTGGAAAGGAGATGAGGACGATGCCGTGGTACAACAATCCGGTCATGACCCGCAAGGTCCTGAACAGAATCGCCAACCGTCATCCGCGCGCAACCATCCAGGACCTGGACAGGGCCCTGGATTATGCAACCCAACTCATCTGGAGCAAGCAGGAGCGCTACTGGCAGGACCGACAGCTCGCGCGAGAGGTGGCAGGCGACCAGTAGCGGCTTTCCCATCCCACATGCGTACGACACCTCAATGACCCGCAGCCCATGGCAGTGCGGGTCTTGTCGTTTTTCGGTGGTGAAATGTCTGCCGTGTGTAAGCTGGTTCGACAGCTCTCGACCTTGACCCGCTGGGCTATTCCTGCTATTAGATAAAGTCCTTTCGAAGCAGACTCACCTACTAAACTCCCCATCGGAGGTGTCCTTGTGACATTTCAGGATCTCATTCTTTCGCTGCAGGGGTACTGGGCCAGACAGGGCTGTGTCATCCAGCAGCCCTATGATACGGAAAAAGGGGCCGGAACCTTCAACCCGGCCACGTTTTTGCGCGTTCTCGGCCCCGAACCGTGGAACGTGGCCTATGTGGAGCCGTCGCGCCGCCCCACCGACGGCCGTTACGGCGAGAACCCCAACCGCCTGCAGCACTACTACCAGTTCCAGGTCATCATGAAGCCGTCTCCCCTTGATATCCTCGACCGGTATCTTGACTCCCTGCGCGCCTTTGGTCTTGACCCGAGCAAGCATGATATCCGTTTCGTGGAGGATGACTGGGAATCCCCGACCCTGGGGGCATGGGGGCTGGGATGGGAGGTCTGGCTGGACGGCATGGAAATCACCCAGTTCACCTACTTCCAGCAGGCCGGCGGCATCGACCTGAAGCCGGTTTCCTCGGAGATCACCTACGGCTGCGAGCGCATCGCCATGTATCTTCAGGGTGTCGACAATGTTTACGATCTGGAGTGGGTCAAGGGGATCCGGTACGGCGACATTCACCACGAAAGCGAAGTGGAGTTCTCCCGCTACAACTTCGAAGAGGCTGATGTGGACATGCTTCTTGCCCTCTTCGGCATGTACGAGAAGGAGTGCCTGCGTCTGGCCGAGAAGGATCTCGTTCTGCCGGCCTACGACTATGTCATGAAGTGCTCCCACACCTTCAACCTACTGGATGCCCGCGGCGCCATCTCGGTCACCGAGCGTGCCTCCTACATCGGACGGGTCAGGAACGTGGCCCGCGTCTGTGCTGAGGGGTACCTGCGCATGCGCGAGCGGCTCGGCTTTCCACTGCTGAAAGGAGGTGTTGCCTGATGGGCGCCAAAGAACTCTTTCTGGAAATCGGCACCGAGGAAATTCCCGCCGGGTTCATCCCCCGGGCCATGGCCGAGATGGAGGCCATGATCACCAGGGAACTGACCGCTGCCCGCCTGGAGTTCTCCGGCGTGCAGACCATGGCGACACCGCGCCGCCTGGCCCTGGTGGTGAAGGGGGTACCGGCGGTGCAGCCGGATGCGGAGATCACCGCCACAGGACCCTCCCGGAAGGCCGCCTTCGATGCCGAGGGCAAGCCGACCAGGGCGGCGGAGGGATTCGCCCGGGGGCAGGGCGTTACGGTTGACCAACTCCGTGTCGTTACCACCGACAAGGGTGAGTACCTGGCGGTGACCAAGACGGAAACCGGCCGGCCGACCCCGGAACTCCTGTCGGAGATCCTGCCGCAGCTGATCGCTGCCATCCCCTTCAAGAAATCCATGCGCTGGGGCGACCAGGATGTGCGCTTTGCCCGCCCGATCCACTGGATCGTGGCGCTGTTCGACGGGATCGTGGTGCCGTTCGTGTTTGGCTCTGTGGAGAGCGGCACCGTTTCCCGGGGGCACCGCTTTATGGCCAATACGTCCTTTCCGGTGCGCAATTTCAGCCACTACCTGGATGAATGCGAGCGCCATTTCGTGATCGTTGACCCGGAGCGGCGCAAGGAGCTGATCCGCCGGGAGAGCCATCGCGTGGCAGCCGCCGCGGGGGGGCACCTGCTTCCCGACGAGGAACTGTTGGAGCAGATCACCTACCTGGTGGAGTACCCCAGCGCCGTACACGGCACCTTTGACCGGGAATTCCTGGCGGTACCCAAGGAGGTGCTGATTACCTCCATGCGCAGCCACCAGCGCTACTTCTCCATCGTGGACGGGCAGGGTAGCCTCATGCCGGGCTTCATCACCGTCAACAACACCCTGACCGATGATCCGGGGGTGGTGGTCAAGGGGAACGAGCGTGTTCTCAGGGCACGCCTTTCCGATGCCCGTTTCTTCTTCGATGAGGACCGCAAGGTCAGGCTGGACGAGCGTGTGGAAGAATTGAAAAAGGTGGTCTACCAGCAGAAGCTCGGTACCTCCTTCGAGAAGATGGAGCGCTTCAGGGCTCTGGCCGAAGAGCTGGCCGATGTCCTCAATCCGGCCGTGAAGCCCCAGACCTCCCGTGCTGCCTGGCTCTGCAAGGCCGACCTGGTGTCCGGCATGGTGGGGGAGTTTCCGGAGGTGCAGGGAATCATGGGGCGCGAGTACGCGCTCCTGGAGGGTGAACCGGGTGACGTGGCCTGCGCCATCGCCGAGCATTATCTGCCGATCCAGGCGGGCGGAGAGTTGCCTGCCAGCGATATCGGCGCCTTTGTCTCCATTGCCGACAAGCTGGACACCATCTGCGGCTGTTTCGGCGTCGGATTGATTCCCACCGGTGCCGCCGATCCCTATGCCCTGCGTCGGGCCACCATCGGCATCATCAGCATCGTTCTGAGCAGGGGGTATCGCCTGAAGCTTTCCTCCCTGGTCCAGCGCTCCCTGGACCTCCTGTCGGCCAAACTACTGCGCCCCAAGGATCAGGTTGCCGCGGATGTGCGGGAGTTCTTCCGCGGCCGTTTCGTCAACCTCCTGGGGGGGGAGTATGCCGCCGATGTGGTGGATGCGGCGGTTTCCGCCGATTTCGACGACCTGGTGGACGTGAAGAACCGCATCATCGCCCTGGCCGGGTTCAAGTCCTATCCGGACTTCGAACCGCTTGCGGTGGCTTTCAAGCGCATCGGCAATATCATCAAGGGGGGCACCGATGCCCTGGTGGATCCCTCCCTGTTCCAGGACGAGGCCGAGGGTGTGCTCTACCAGGCCTTCCATGAGGTCAAGGTGCAGGTGTCCGCGATGGTCGAGCAGGGTGCCTGGCAGGAGGCCCTGACCCGCATCGCCGGCCTGCGCGCACCGGTGGACGGCTTCTTCGACCGGGTCATGGTCATGGCCGAGGATCCCGGAGTGCGCACGAACCGTCTGGCCCTGCTGACGGCCATCGCCCGCATGTTCGCCCGCATCGCCGACTTTTCACGTATTGCATAGGCCCGTGTGAACCGGAACCCCGGTTCACACGATCGCGCTGTCCGCGCGTTGTTCCGTGTTGTCAGAAACTCATCAGGGAGAGAGCCGCAATGACCGCAACCGCCCGCATCGTCCTCGGTAATGCCGTTGCCATACTGCTTTCCGTCGCGGCAATCAGTATCTTCAATCCGCGTGGCGATCTCCTGGTCAGCGGGTTGATTGCTCTCGTGCTCCTGGCGGTGAACTCGGGGCTGATCATGCTGCTCAGCCGCGCCCTTTCAAGGCCCTTGGCCGGAATTGTCGCGGCCCTGGAGCGGGCCGCTGCCGGTGACCTCAGCGTCCGTGTCGATGTGGTCGGGGGGAGAGAGTCAGTGCGCCTGGCCAGCGCCTTCAATACCATGATGAACGACATGAACCAGGCCATGCGGCAGTTCTTCTCTGTTGCCGATCTGGTGCGCGACTCGGTGGTGATGGTGCGCTCAACCACCGAAGCCATGGCCTCGGCCGCCGAGGAAGTGGCCATCCAGTCCAGCACCATCGCCACGGCCAGTGAAGAGATGGCGGCCACCTCCGGGGATATCGCCCGCAATTGCCTCTACGCGGCGGAGAACGCCCAGAAGGCGACCGAGCAGACCCACAGCGGTTCGCAGATCGTGCAGAACAGCGCCCGCCTGATGGACACTATCGCCCGGCGGGTGAACGAGTCGTCCCAGACCGTGGAGGGGCTGGGACGGCGATCCGATCAGATCGGCGCCATCGTCAGCACCATCCAGGATATCGCTGACCAGACCAACCTGCTGGCCCTGAACGCCGCCATCGAGGCGGCCCGGGCCGGAGAGCAGGGGCGCGGTTTCGCCGTGGTGGCCGACGAGGTGCGCGCCCTGGCTGAACGGACCACCAAGGCTACCAAGGAGATCGCCGGCATGATCACGGCGATTCAGGGGGAAACCCAGGCCGCGGTCGGCTCCATGGTAGAAGGGGTTGACCAGGTCAGGCAAGGCACCGAGGAGACTGCTCGTTCGGGGGAGGCGCTGGAGGATATTCTCGGCAGGATCAACGAACTGGCCATGCAGGTTAGTCAGATCGCCACTGCCGCTGAGGAGCAGACCGCCACCACCAGCGAGATCACCCAGAATATCCAGATGATTACCAGCGTGGTGGAGCGCAACGTTGAGAGCGCCCGCGGCACGACGGTTGCCACCGCCAGGCTGTCGGAGCAGGTGGACCAACTGCACGAACTGGTGGGGCACTTCCGCCTTTCCAGCGCCCTGGAATGGGACGACTCCTTTGCCACCGGCGTGGAAACCTTCGACAGCGAACACAGAACCCTGTTCAGGATGGTCAACGATCTCCACGATGCCATGCAGCAGAAGCGGAGCAAGGAGGCCATAGGAGAGATCCTGGACGGCTTGGCCGACTACACGGTCAACCACTTTGCCGGCGAGGAGCGGGCGTTTTCCCGTACCGCGTATCCCGATGAGGCGCAGCACCGCGAACTGCACCGGAAACTGGTGGAACAGGTCGTGGCGTTGCAGGGGCGGTTTCGTGAAGGGCAGACGCTGCTTACCCAGGAGGTCATAACTTTCCTCCAGAACTGGCTCGTCAACCACATCAAGGGGACCGACAAGAAGTACGGTCCCCATCTGACCAGGAACGGTGTAACGTGATTGCAATTATCGATTATGGCATGGGCAACCTCCGCTCCGTGCAGAAGGGGTTCGAACGGGTCGGCGCCGAGGCGCTCGTGACCGATGATCCCCGTAATCTGTTCGAGGCCGACAAGATCGTGCTCCCCGGTGTGGGGGCGTTCCGCGACTGCATGCGCAATCTGGAGCAGGCCGGGTTTGTGGAGCCGATTCTCAGGGTGATCGCCGAGGGAAGGCCGTTTCTCGGCATCTGCGTCGGTATGCAGCTGCTCTTCAGCGACAGCGCGGAATTCGGCCTGTATCCGGGGCTGAACGTGATTCCCGGGCATGTGCTTCGCTTCCCCGAGGGGCTGCGGGAAGGGGATGAGATGCTGAAGGTTCCGCACATGGGATGGAACCAGCTCGACATCAAGCGTCGGCCCCCTGCGTTTGCCGAAATCGACAAGGGGACCAACGTCTACTTCGTGCACTCCTACTACGTCAAACCGGATGACGAGGGGGTCATTGCCACCACCACCGGCTATGGCATGGAGTTCTGTTCAGCCATCTGGAAGGACAATATCGTTGCCACCCAGTTCCATCCTGAAAAATCCCAGCATGCGGGGCTTAGCATACTGAAGAACTTCGCGGCTCAACATTGATTCCGAAAGGTGCACCATGCTTGTAATTCCTGCGATTGACCTGAAAGGCGGGGTCTGTGTCCGCCTTGAACAGGGACTGATGGAGAGGGACACGGTTTTCAACGACAATCCGGCCAGCCAGGCCCTGGAGTGGCAGAACCAGGGAGCCGAGCTGTTGCACATCGTCGATCTGGACGGAGCGTTTGCCGGTACGCCGCGGAACAGGTCAGCCATCGAGGCCATCGTGAAATCCATCTCCATTCCCGCGCAACTGGGGGGCGGCATCCGCGACCTGGCCACCATCGAGGCGTATCTCGACCTGGGACTTTCGCGGATCATCATCGGTACGGCGGCCCAGCGCGACCCGGAACTTGTGCGCCTGGCCTGCGGAAAATTCCCCGGCCGGATCGTGGTGGGCATCGACGCCAGGAACGGCATGGTCGCCGTACAGGGGTGGGCCGAGGTCACCGGGGTAGCTGCCGTGGATCTGGCCCGGCAATTCGAGGACTGTGGTGTTGCTGCCATTATCTACACCGACATCAGTCGAGACGGCATGCTTCAGGGGCCCAACATCGAGGCGACGCGAGCCCTGGCCGAGGCGGTGTCCATTCCGGTGATTGCTTCGGGCGGCGTCTCGACGCTTGCGGATATCGAGAGCCTGATGGCCGTCGAGGCGAGCGGCGTCGGCGGGGTGATCACCGGTAAGGCCATCTATACCGGTGCCATCAAACTCCCTGAGGCCATCGCTCTCACCAGAAAAGATGGGCGGGAGTAAGTCATGCTGACGAAGAGAATCATTCCCTGCCTGGACGTCAAGGGTGGCCGGGTGGTAAAGGGGGTTCAGTTTCTGGAGCTGCGCGACGCCGGTGATCCGGTGGAGATCGCCGAGATCTACGATCGGCAGGGGGCCGATGAACTGACTTTTCTGGATATTACCGCTTCCAGCGACGAACGCGACATCATCATCGATGTCGTCCGTCGTACCGCCGAGCGGGTCTTCATGCCGCTGACTGTCGGTGGCGGTATACGCACGGTTCACGATATCCGTCGATTACTGAACGCGGGTGCGGATAAAACCTCCATCAATACCGCCGCTGTGCAACGCCCTGAATTCGTCAGGGAGGCGGCCGAACGTTTCGGCTCCCAGTGTACGGTGGTGGCCATCGATGCCCGCCGCGTACCCGGGGAAAAACGGTGGGAGGTCTACACCCATGGCGGACGTAATCCCACCGGGATCGATGTGGTTGAATGGGCCGTCAGGATGGAACAGTACGGTTCCGGGGAGATCCTCTTGACCAGCATGGACTGTGACGGGACCAAGGACGGATACGACCTGGAGCTGACCCGGGCTGTTGTTGACGCCGTCTCCATCCCGGTGATTGCCTCGGGGGGGGTAGGGAACCTGGAGCACCTCTATGACGGTTTTGTTCGAGGGGGAGCCAGCGCATGTCTGGCCGCCTCCATCTTCCATTATCGAGAATACTCCATCGCAGAGGCCAAACACTATCTCGGGGAGAAAGGGGTTTCGATCCGCTTATGACTGAACAGGTCAGTATTCTCGATGCTGTCTACCAGGTCGTTCTGGAGCGCAAGTCCAGTCCGGGGAAGAATTCCTATACAGCCAGCCTGATGAGTAAGGGGCTCGATGCGGTTCTCAAGAAGGTCGGCGAAGAAGCCACGGAGTTGGTCATCGCCGGCAAGGGGGAGCGGGTCGATGAGGTTGTGTACGAGGCGGCCGATCTCTTCTTTCATACACTTGTGTTGCTCGGCTACCAGGATATCCCGCTGGAGAGGGTATTCGACGAACTGCGTCGCCGCTTCGGCATGTCTGGAATAGAGGAGAAAAACTCCCGGCCAGCCTGAGTCAGTCGATCTCTGGTGCATTTTTGGTGTTGACAAACACAAGTTATCTGATATTTTAAAAAACTTGCAGTTTTGCTCGGTGGTATTTTGTCAAGCCGAGCGATCGATCATTTTACAATGGGGGGAGGGATACTGGATGCCGGGAGTTAAAGTCAAGGAAAGCGAACCGTTTGAACTCGCCCTGAAAAAGTTTAAAAAGCAGTGTGAAAAAGCTGGAATTCTTTCTGAAGTTCGCAAGCGCGAACATTTTGAAAAGCCAAGCATTAAGCGTAAGAAAAAGGCTATCGCGGCCCGTAAGCGGGCACTCAAGAAACAGCGCAAGATGATGGATTAAGGGTATTGAGCTGTCCGGTTCTCCGGTCACTAGGTGTTCTTGGGTGAGAACCGGCAACCGCGGTGCATATTCGGGATCGCGGTTATAGCAGGGCGTGCGGAAATTGCACTGTACGCGTCTGATGACGGGAAGTGACGACGGAAGAGAAATGTGCGGCAAACGTTGGCACATGGGCCGGTACACCGGCAATGGTCTCCGGCGGCTCCGCTCCGTCTGCCTGAACTGAAAGAAGGGGCTATCGATTTGATTGCCCCTTCTTTCGTAGATGTTTCAAGGTTCTGCCATGAATCTTCTTGATATAATCATCCTGCTGGTCCTTCTCTTCTGTTCGCTCAAAGGCCTGCTTCGCGGCTTCGTCAACGAGGTCGCTTCCCTTACCGGTCTCCTCATGGGAGGGTGGCTCGCGTATCGCTTCTATCCCGCACTCTCCGTTCCCCTTGGGAACAGCCTCCATGTGCCCGAACATATTGCTGCCTTTCTTTCTTTCATGCTTCTGTTGATGTTGACCGGGGTTCTTGCCCACATCCTGGGTAATATTATTACCTCGGCCCTGCGTATCGTTATGCTCGGCGGCCTCAATCGCGCGGGGGGGGTGATGGTCGGAGCCGCCGAAGGTATTTTGCTGCTGAGCATGCTGTTTTGTATCGGTATGGCGGATTACATGCCGATCAAGCTGAAACAGGGCATTCAACGGACCGAATCCGCACGTTTGCTTGCGAAAATTGGTGATACACTTCTCTTGACGTGGCGTGGGAGGACAGGGGGCCAGCAATGATTCCCGATCAAAAGGTTCACGAGGTACTGGAACGTTCTTCCATTGTGGAGATTGTTTCAGAGTATGTCCCGTTGCGGCGCTCGGGGGCAAACTTTCTCGGACTCTGTCCGTTTCATGCTGAAAAGACACCGTCGTTTAACGTTAATCCGGCACGAGAGATTTTTCACTGCTTTGGCTGCGGCGTGGGCGGGAACGTCATTTCGTTTGTCATGAAGATTGAGGGGCTCGCGTTTCCCGAAGCAGTGAAGCTGCTTGCCCGCAGGGCTGGTGTTGTTATCGAAGATCGTCTTCTGACTCTGGCGGAGCGACAGGCACAGGATGAACGAAAGGCGTTTCAGCAGATTCAGGAGCTTGCGGAGGCGTACTACCGCGGCCAGTTGGAGGTGGCGCCCGAGGGAAACGGTGCCAGGACGTATCTGGAACAACGGAACGCCGGTGGGCAGATAGCCGAGGCGTACCGGCTGGGCTTTGCTTCGGACCGGCGCGACGGCTTGGTTCGTTACCTAAGGTCGCGGCAGATCGACCTTGAGCGAGCCCAGAAGCTGGGCATCGTTCGGAAGGGCGAGCATGGCTGGTATGACCTGTTCCGGAATCGGCTCATTTTTCCTGTCCGGTCGCCAAAAGGAGAGGTGATCGCTTTTGCGGGACGTGTGCTGGACGGATCGCTTCCAAAGTACATCAACTCGCCCGAGTCTCCCCTTTATCATAAGAGTTCGGTTCTCTTCGGGCTCGACTTGGCCCTGCCGTCGATCAGGACCGAAAACAGCGCCATCATCGTAGAAGGCTACTTTGATCATCTAGCCCTGTACCGAGCGGGTATCCGCAATGTTGTGGCTACCTGCGGTACCGCATTGACAGCGCAGCATACCGCCCTGATCAAGCGCCACTGCAGCAGGATCTTTACCCTTTTTGACAGCGATAGCGCAGGGCAGAAGGCGACAATACGCTCCATGGAGCTTTTTCTCGAGCAGAAACTTCCAGCGTATGTTGTCGAGCTTCCCGCAGGAGAGGACCCGGACAGCTTTCTTGCCACCCATTCCGTTGAGGAGTTCCGTGACTGTCTGGAGCAGGCGCGGCCTGCCTTCGACTATTTCATTTGTCATGTTTTGTCCAAGATTCCTGCCGACAGCGTTGATGGCAAGGTAAGGATAATGGACGAATTGATTCCGCGCTTTCGTAGAATCGCCGATCCATTGGAACGTGATTTGTATGAAAAGGAAATCTGCCGCCTGCTGGGAGTTGCCATCCATGTTTTTCGCAAACGCTTGGGGGGCGGGGCTGTCAGTGATCATGAGCTGACTCCGGGAGGGCGGAGTACCACTGAGCTTGGAGACTCCCGTCAGGAGACCTTGCTGGCCCTGATTTGCAGCTACCCGGAAGCACGCCGGGAGGTCGCCAGTATCGGTATTGACCGATTGTTTGACGGCCAGTATCTGGCCGTGGCGCGGCTCATACTGGACGAAATGGCATTTGAGGAGCAGTCGCAGATCGTGGGGCATGTTGTTGACAAGATCGAGTCACCGGAGTTGAAGTTGTTTCTTTCCCGCCTGTTAGTGCTTGATGGCCACCTTGAAGGAGTGGACTGGCGAGAGGTTCTTGAGAGCTGTCGTCTGGGTAGAGAAAAAAACGCTCTTCGCTGCGGATACAGGGAAATTGTAGCCCGTCTGACGCACCTTGATCCTGGTTGCGAGGAGTATATGACATTGCTGCAGCAGGCGGAACAGCTGCGCACCAGAAAATCGAGATTGTAATCATAGTGATTGACTGTGTTTGAGGTGAACGAATGGTTAAGAAAAATATGGACGGAGTGAAACAACTGATTGATCTCGGCAAGGAAAAGGGATTTTTGACCTTTGAAGAGGTTAATGACATCCTGCCGCCGGATATTGCCACGGAACAGATCGATGATGTCATGGGAATGTTTGGCGATCTAGATATTGAAATCGTTGACTCCTCCCAAAAAGTCAAGATTCCGAAGCTCAAGATCGAGATGGAAGAAGACGAGGAAACCGAGGGGGAGGCGGAAGAGGTTGAGTTCGAGCCCGGCTCCATCGGCCGGACGAGCGACCCGGTGCGTATGTACTTGCGGGAGATGGGGTCGGTTTCCCTCTTGACCCGTGAGGGAGAAGTTGAGATTGCCAAACGCATCGAGGATGGTGAGCGTGATGTGGCCCGCGTCATTCTCAATACGCCGATCACCATAAAAGAGGTTCTGCTCCTAGGTGAAAAACTGCGCAAGTTTCAGCTGAATGCTTCGGAAATCAGTAAGGAGGTTGAGGAAGAATCTCTGGATGATGAGGAAGAAGATCTTCCGAAACTTCGTATCCTGGAGATTATCGATTCGATTGCAGCCAGTGATACGGAAATGACCACCCTTGTCGAAGAGCTTGAGGTGTGCACTGCTTTGACTAAGAAGAAGGAACTTGAAAAGAGAATCCAGGAAATCAAGGAATCACAGGCAAAACAATTAATCTCGCTGCGCCTCAAGGATCGTCACATCAACAAGATTTCCGAGCGTCTGAAAGAACTATCTTTCAAGGTTGACAGGCTCATGAGGGAGATGTCCGATCTTGGGGAGCTGCTGCCGCCGGAAAAACTGAAACAGTTCATTGACAGTTATCATAAAGATGAAGAAAAAGCCCAGACTGAGCTGCGCAAGCTCAAGTTGGGAGCCGAAGAGCTGGGCAGGCTGGACACACGTCTGCTGGCGACAGTTCGCAAACTCAAGAAAATCGAGCAGGAATCCGGTTTTAAGGCCAATGATCTGTCCGCGGCTCTCCAGGCCATCGAAGAGGGTGAGTGTAAGGCGCGTATTGCGAAATCTGAACTGATCGAGGCCAACTTGCGCCTGGTGGTCTCTATCGCTAAAAAATATACAAACCGTGGATTGCAATTCCTTGACCTGATCCAGGAGGGGAACATCGGATTGATGAAGGCGGTGGACAAGTTCGAATATCAGCGCGGCTACAAGTTTTCCACCTATGCCACCTGGTGGATTCGTCAGGCAATCACCCGTGCCATTGCCGATCAGGCGCGTACCATACGGATTCCGGTCCATATGATAGAGACCATCAACAAGCTTATTCGAACCAGTCGTCAGCTGGTTCAGGAGAATGGTCGTGAACCGTCCCCGGAAGAAATAGCCGATAGGATGCAGTTGCCACTGGACAAGGTGCGCAAGGTGCTGAAGATTGCGAAAGAGCCGATTTCGCTTGAGACCCCCATAGGTGAAGAGGAAGATTCCCATCTGGGGGATTTCATCGAAGACAAGGCGGTTATTTCTCCAATAGAAGCGGTTATCAAGGCCAACCTGTCGGAACAGACATCCAGGGTGCTATCGACCCTTACCCCGCGGGAGGAGAAGGTTCTGCGCATGCGGTTCGGTATCGGTGAGAAGAGTGACCACACCCTTGAGGAGGTTGGCCAGGATTTCGCCGTGACCCGCGAGAGGATTCGCCAGATAGAGGCAAAAGCGCTGCGCAAGCTGAGGCACCCCAGTCGCAGTAAAAAGCTCAAGAGTTTTGTCGAGTAGCCTGGCTACGGATTTTGCTTAATCGACCAGAAGGCCCTGTACGGTATGTCCGTCCGGGGCTTTCTCATTAGTGAGGCGGCTGCTGCGCGTTTTGTTTGGCGCCACCCGGTTCCAAGTGCTTGAAGATATGCTGTGATATGTGGTGCTGGGAGGCTGTTTTGAAATAAAATTGGCCCCCTGTTTTTTTGTTGTTGACAGTTTGTTTTAGTTTGTGTTAGAAACTGAGTCCCTTTTGAGGAACCGGTT
>CAZIUE010000022.1:0-54472 GCA_964542535.1 uncultured Pelobacter sp.
AGTTGGTGGCCCGCCGCAGGGCGCGGGAGACGTTCTCGATGCCCCCCAGGTCGGTGCTTCCGGCCCCGTTGTTGTTCCTGGAGCCCGTATCCATCAGCTTGTTCAGTTCGGCGTAGGCCTCGGTGAACAGCACGGTGAGGGGACAGCCTGTGAAGCGGTCCACCTGGGAGGCGATGGTTTCGAAGCGGGACGATTTCCAGAACAGGTCCATGAAACGCTCGGAACCATTGTTGGCGCGGTGCACCTGGAACAGTTTGAACAGGATGATTGACCAGGAGGCTACGGAGAAGAACAGCAGCAGGATCAGGACCAGTTTGACGACGATGCCGGCGTTGAGAAGCAGGGCCACGGGATATCCTCCGGAAACTATCTGTTTGAGTTGGTGCGCTGTGCGCGGCTGCCAGGCTGTGTAAGCGCCTGGCCACAAAAAAAGTCCGCATACCATGGGGTATGCGGACTTTCCGTATTCAAAGTCTCGTCAGTGGTTTCACTCTCCCTTTACCGTCGGGAACGTCGAGTGTGGGATCAGGCAGGTCTTCTGGCTCGCGAGTCATCCTCCGGGCGCCTTCCCGGTCAAAAACCAGTGGCGGTGTGCCCTTCGTCATCGCTTACAGCGGCGGGTCCGCGGGGGAATCGCCCTGTTTCGGAGCTCACCCCTCTTCCCTATCAAGCCCTTGCGGGCGCCGTGATCCGGTATGCAGCTCCGCGTATGGCGCGGATATGTGGGATACGTACGAAAAAAAGTCCGCATACCATGGGGTATGCGGACTTTCCGTATTCAAAGTCTCGTCAGTGGTTTCACTCTCCCTTTACCGTCGGGAACGTCGAGTGTGGGATCAGGCAGGTCTTCTGGCTCGCGAGTCATCCTCCGGGCGCCTTCCCGGTCAAAAACCAGTGGCGGTGTGCCCTTCGTCATCGCTTACAGCGGCGGGTCCGCGGGGGAATCGCCCTGTTTCGGAGCTCACCCCTCTTCCCTATCAAGCCCTTGCGGGCGCCGTGATCCGGTATTCCGTTATGTATGGTCGGGCATACGTCGGTTTCGCTCCGCTTTGCATGCCGCGGGATTCTCATGAAGCCCAACCCCAACCAAGCTTGGATGTATTACCAGAAAGACGGATCGGAAGCAAGCGTCATCTGCTGTATCTTCAATTCTTCTCCCCATGATCGCGCAACCCGGTGCATCCGGTCGATTCTGTCACCGCTCGCGAGGAACGGGTCGAGGGTGGTTCGGAACTGGTGGGGGATGCCGCTTTGCCGCAGCAGTTCCGCGCTCTGTCTGGCGGATTCGCCGCTGCCGGGGGCATGGGTGATCTGTTCGTACTCATCAAAGGGCGCCTTGATGTCCATGCCGACCCAGTCCAGGTGCGGCAGACACTCCCTGAGCCGTTCAGGGTAGGGACCGGCGGTGTGCAGGCCGGTCTGGAAGCCCATTGTCCGTACTGCCCAGATGGCTTCGGGGAGACCGGCCTGCATGGTCGGCTCGCCGCCGCTGAATACCACCGCGTCCAGCAGGCCGCGGCGGTTGCTGAGCAGGGAGACGATGGCGTGCCAGGGGATCGACTCCTCGCCCGTAGGGGGAATCAGGTGCCGGTTGTGGCAATAGCCGCAGCGCCAGGGGCACCCCTGGCAGAAGAGCACCGCTGCCAGTTTGCCCGGATAGTCGATGGTGGTGAAGGGAAGGATGCCGCCGATCTCAAGCATCCCGGGAATCTTCTCCTGACGGCTCCCGGAAGAACCGGCGCTCGGCGTGTTCGGCACGTTTGCCGGTATTGAAAGAGGTCACCGGCCGATGGTATCCCATGACCCTGGTCCATACCTCGCACGGCTGGCGCAGCTCCGGTGGAATCTCTTCCCGTGTCATCAGCTCTTCGTTCATGTCTCGTTCCTTTCATGGCGTAGGTGCTGCTCGATTTCCCGGTCGCAGAGCGGACAGAACCGGTGTTCGCCGCTGAGATAGCCGTGGCGCGGGCAGATGGAAAAGGTCGGGGTGATGGTGAGGTACGGCAGTCGAAACCGCTCCAGGGAGCGGCGCACCAGGGTCTTGCATGCCTGGGCGGTGGAAACCCGTTCACCCAGATAGAGATGCAGCACCGTGCCGCCGGTGTATCTGCTCTGGAGCTCGTCCTGGCGCATAAGCGCCTCGAACGGGTCGTCGGTGAATCCCACCGGCAGCTGGGTGGAATTGGTGTAGTACGGGGCATCCGGAGTGCCGGCCTGGATGATGCCGGGAAAACGTTTCGCGTCTTCCCGGGCGAAGCGGTAGGTCGTCCCTTCAGCCGGGGTTGCTTCGAGGTTGAACATATGTCCGGTCTCCTCCTGGAAACGGAGCATGCGCTTCCGTGTGTGCTCCAGCAGCTTCAGGGCCAGGGTGTGGCCGCGGGGGGTGGTGATGTCCTCTCTGTCGCCGGTGAAGTTGCGGATCATCTCGTTGACGCCGTTGATGCCGATGGTGGAGAAATGGTTGCGCAGCGTGCCCAGATACCGCCTGGTGTAGGGAAAGAGACCGCTGTCCATGCGGCGCTGGATAACCTTGCGTTTGATCTCCAGGCTGTTTTTCGCCAGTTCCAGCAGCAGGCCGAGCCGGCTGAACAGTCCCGGCTCGTCTTCGCGGTGCTGGAACCCGAGCCGGGCGCAGTTTATGGTGATCACGCCGATGGAGCCGGTCTGCTCGGCCGAGCCGAACAGGCCGTTGCCCCGTTTCAGCAGTTCCCGCAGGTCGAGTTGCAGGCGGCAGCACATGGAGCGGACCATGTGGGGAGACAGTTCCGAGTTGATGAAATTCTGGAAGTAGGGGAGGCCGTATTTCGCGGTCATTTCAAACAGAAGGTCGGCGTTCCGGCTGTCCCAGGGGAAGTCCGGGGTGATGTTGTAGGTCGGGATCGGAAAGGTGAACACTCTCCCTTTTGCGTCGCCGGCGCTCATGACCTCGATATAGGCGCGGTTGATGAGATCCATCTCTTCTTGAAGGTCGCCGTAGGTGAACGCCATCTCCTCGCCGCCGATCACCGGGACCTGGCTCTTCAGGTCATCCGGGCAGGTCCAGTCGAAGGTCAGGTTCGTGAACGGGGTCTGGGTGCCCCAGCGGGAAGGGACATTCAGGTTGAAGATCAGCTCCTGGATTTGCTGCCGCACTTCGTCGTAGGAGAGTCGGTCCTTGCGCACGTAGGGCGCCATGTAGGTGTCAAAGGAGCTGAATGCCTGGGCGCCGGCCCATTCGTTTTGCAGCGTGCCGAGAAAGTTGACGATCTGCCCCACGGCGCTGGACATGTGCTTCGGCGGGGAGGCCTCCACCTTGCCCGGCACGCCGTTGAATCCCTCGGCCAGGAGCATGCGCAGGGACCAGCCGGCGCAGTAGCCGGAGAGCATGTCCAGGTCATGGATGTGAAAGCTCCCCTCGCGGTGGGCCGCGCCGACCTCCGGCGGATAGACGTGATTCAGCCAGTAGTTGGCCGTGACCTTGCCGGCAACATTGAGGATCAGCCCACCCAGGGAGTATCCCTGATTTGCGTTCGCGTTGACGCGCCAGTCTGACTGGTCCAGGTATTCGTTGACCGAGGAGGCCACATCCACCACGGTCTTTTGGTCCAGACGGAGTTTTTTGTGTTGCTCCCGGTATACGGCGTAGGCCCGCAGGGTGGCGAAATGGTTCGCGGAGATGAGGGTCTGCTCCACGATGTCCTGGATCTGTTCCACGTGGGGAGGGGCTTCGGGAAAGCGGTGGCGCAGGACCTTGAGCGCCTGTTTGGTCAGAAGCCACGCCTCCTCGTCAAAAAACTCGCCGGTGGCGCGACCGGCCTTGAGTATGGCTGCCTGGATTCTCGTCTCGTCAAACGGCGCCGGGGAACCGTCGCGACGGATAACCTGGACCGGCATGGGGGGAAGATGGGCGGGTGAGGTCTGGGGCATGATCGTCTTCTCTCCTGTGACTCCGGGAACGCTTCGGCGTTGAAACAGGGGAGAGGCGGAAAACGGAACAGAGGATAAAAAAGCCCGCATGTATGAAGGAATACATGCGGGCTTCCCGTATTTTCGGCCCTCAAACCGTGTGTCACACTCCCATTCCCGAGGAGTTCGAGTTTGATTGTGATCAACGGCAGGTCTTCTGGCTCGCGAGTCATCCTCCGGGCGCCTTCCCGGTCAAAATCCAGTGGCGGTGTGCCCTTCGTCATCGCTTACAGCGGCGGGTCCGCGGGGGATTCGCACCCCTCTTCCCTATCAAGCCCTTTCGGGCGCCGTGATCAGGTATACAGCTCCGCGTGAGGCGCGGATATGTGAGACGGAACGTAGATCATGATCGGTGAAGATGTCAAGGGGTTTTCCGGGGAGGGTACGGGCGGAAGATGCGCCGGTGGATGGTTTGTTCCCCGGAAACGTACCGTAGTGCATCCCACTTTTCAGGGGACGGCGCCGACCGGCGCGGGGAAAAAAACCTCCAGCGCGGAGCCGGAGAAGATGTCCGGCCGCGCCCGTGCCACGAAGACCGCTATGGCCAGGGTCATCCCCCCCTCCACCAGTCCCATGGCCAGATGGATCGGCTGCAACAGCAGCATGAACGCGGACAGGGGGAGGGCGGAGAGGCCGGACAGCCAGGTCTCCAGGGCCACGCAGAGCGCCCCCAGTTGCAGGGAGATGACCGCCGTCAGCACGACGGCCGTCCCCACGCGCCAGGGGGAACGGGAACTATCGGAGGAACGGCGGAACAGCAGGGGATAGACCAGGAACATGGTGACGAAACCCATGTTGAAGATGTTGCACCCCAGGGCCAGCAAGCCGCCGTCGCCGAAGAAGAGCGCCTGCACCACCAGCACCGAGGCGATGGTGAGAAAGGCGGCATGGGGACCCACGAGGAGCGCCAGCAGGGTCCCGCCGCAGAGGTGGCCGCTGGAGCCGGTTCCGGGGATGGTGAAGGTGAACATCTGGGCTGCGAACACGAACGCGCCCAGCACCCCCATGAGCGGAGTCGTGCGATCGTCCGCTTCGGACCGCACCCGTACCGAACTGCGGGCGATGGCAACGCCGGACAGCAGCCACATCCCTCCGCCTACGGCCGGGGAGAGCAGCGCATCGGCCATGTGCATGATGAAACCTCCTTCTTCTTGCCGGTGTCTCGTGGCTCCTTGGATTCGTGCCGTCTCCCCGTGCGTGCCGGTGCTGTTGCACGGTACGGGAGAAGCCGCCTCCGGACATGGGGGGCGTGCCATGATGCCCGGAGCTTGATTCATAGGTACTTTGATCCACGTGGTAGCACGAAAAGTGTATACGTGCAACTTTTTTGTTGCACGTTTTTTGTGTTGGTGTTACGTTCTCGCCCCGTGGCTGGATGGGTAAAACGTCGTTCGTGAGGAGGCGCGCATGGAGCCAGGTATTAGCAGCCAGTATTATCAGGTGGATAGCGATATGTGCGGGCAGTTGTCTCAGCCCGGATTTGCACGGTTTTTCGGGGGGTCGCTTGTCGTGCATCTGCTGCTGCTTTCCGGCTTCATCGCGTTCCAGATGAACATGGATACCACTCCCCATCGCTCGCCGCTGATCGAGGTGGAACTCCGGGACATGGAGATGAAGAAGGTGGATGCTCCCCCCATGGCCGGGCCGAAGCCGGTTTCCCGGCCCGCCCCTGCACCGAAGATGGAACGTCCCGCGCCGTCCCGGCCGGTCACCGAGCGGAGTACGCCGAAGCCTGAAGCCGGCCCCACTCCCCAGGTGCTGCAACCCGCCACGGTGAGCACCGACGCGGTGCCGCTGGCCGCTTCCCCGGGGCCTCCGGCGAGTTCTCCTGCCGGTGCAACGGGAGGGGGATCTGGAGGCGTCGGAACCGCCGGTTCCGGAAGCGCGGCCACCGGTGGTGGGGGAGGCGCCGGAGGAGTGCGGGACGTGGCGTTCGGCGGCGCCAACGGCCCCTCCTTCCTGGCGCGGGTGCTTCCGAACTATCCGCTGGCGGCGCGACGGATGGGACGTGAGGGTAAGGTCCTGCTTCGCCTTACCCTGGATGAGCGGGGAAAGCTGCTCCATGCGGAGGTGCTGGAAAATCCCGGTTACGGTTTCGCCGACGCTGCATTGGAGGCGGTCAGGAAATCCCGTTTCCTGCCGGCCCACAGCGGTGACCGACCCATCGCCTGTCGCGTCCGCCTTCCCATCCGGTTCGCCCTCCGGGCGGATGACTGAAATCCAGAATTCATAAGTGCGGAAGCAAGAAAATTTCATGCCGTCCATGGCGGCTCCGGAGGAGGGGTGTTCGTGCGTAAGATGGGTGTGGTGGTTTCCCTTGTGGGAGTGATGGGCTGTTGTTTCCCGGCAGGGACAGCGGATGCGGAGAGCGGGGAGCAGACGGACGATTCCAGGCTGGACGAAATCCTGGTCACTCCCCAGGGGAGGGTGGCGGACGAGGTGACCAACGCTCCGGCGGTGGTGGAGACCCGCACCGCTGAGGAGCTCAAGCGGATCAACAAGGTCGACTCGTCCGATGCGTTCAGGAACATGCCGGATGTGTACGTGCGGAAACTGTACCCCGGATCCACCAACAGGCCCCTGGCAATTCGCTCCAATCCTGCCTCGTTGACGGCTCGCAGCCTGGTGCTGGTTGACGGCATCCGCATCAGCGATTTTACCAATTCCAGCAACAGTAATGGCCCCAAGTGGCAGATGGTGGCGCCGGACGAGATTGAGCGCATTGACCTGATCTACGGCCCCTTTTCCGCTGCCCAGAGCGGCAACTCCCTGGGGGGGACGGCCCTGATCAGCACCCGCATGCCCGAAAAACGGGAGGCGACCGTCGAGGCGGGTTACACCTACCAGCACGCCAAGGAGTACAAAACCAGCGAAGACATGCACGGTTACAACGCCCATGCCAGTTTCGGCGACAAGGCCGGTCCACTCTCCTTCATGCTCTGGTATGACCGGCTGGAGACCAGGGTTCAGCCCATTACTTACATGACCTCGCCGGTTTCCGCGGGCAAGGCTGCTTCCGGAAGCGCGGCTGGCGGCTTCCTGAGCGATACGGACCCCAAGGGCCAGCAACGCTACATCTTCGGTTCCACCGGCACGACCTATGTCATCAACGACACGGCCAAATTGAAACTGGCCTATGACCTGCCCGACGAGTCGCAACTCCGCTTCAATTTCGTCTTCTGGGACGCCACCCAGGACACCGATTCTCCCGATAGCTATCTGCGCGACGCGAACGGCAACACGATCTATTCCGGCACCTTCGACGTCAACGGCAAAAGTTATACGCTGTCGCCGTCCACGTTCTACTACCAGAAGTCCCACAAGCAGGACATGCTTTACGCCCTCTCCTACACGCGCAATCCGGCGGATGGGCTCAAGCTTACGGCGAGCTTGAGTTACTACGATATCTACAAGGACCAGACGCGCAAATCCAGCACAGCTCCCCCCTCGGCAGAGCATGGGGGCGCCGGAACGGTGGGGGACAACGGCGGTGGCTGGTATACCGCGGACCTGAATGTCTCCCATGACCTGAACTGGCTGGGAACCCATACTGTCGCCGGCGGTTATCATTACGACCAGTACATGGTTGATTCGGAAACCTGGAACGCCTCAAACTGGAAGCGCGACATCCGTACCACCCTGAGCAAGGGGGAAAAGGGAAAGACCAGCACCCACGCCCTGTTCCTGGAGGATAGCTGGAATATCACCCCCCAATGGACCCTGTACCTGGGGGGGCGTTACGAATGGTGGGACGGCTTTGACGGCTCCAAGTCCACCGACACCGGATCAGGCCGGGTGACGACACGACTGCCCGACCAAGGGTACCACGATTTCTCGCCCAAGTTCGCCATCACCTACAAACCGACGCCTGACTGGAGCCTGCGTTATTCCCTGGGGATCGCCAACCGCTACCCCACGGTGGGGGAACTCTTCTACGGCGGCATCAACTCCTCGGGCATCATCACCAATCCCAATCCGGACCTGAAACCGGAGCAGGTCCTGGCCCATGACTTCACCATCATCCGCGACCTGTGGGGACATGGCGAGGCCCGGTTGAGTTTCTTCCAGAACGAGGTCAAGGACGCCATCTACAGTCAGACCAATTACTATACCAACGTGACCAACTACCAGAACGTGGATGAGGTGCGCACCAGGGGGGTGGAGGTTAGCGTGGACCTGCGCAGGTTGCCGCTGGAGGGTCTGGGATTCTCGGCCAACGCAGCCTGGGCCGATGCCAGGATCCTCAAGAACGACAATGTGCCCGACAGTGTGGGCAAACAGTTCCCGCGCGTGCCGAAGTGGCGGACCAAGTTCACCCTGGACTACGCCCCCACCGAGCGCTGGTTCGTGGCCTTCAGCGGCAACTATGCCAGCAAGCCCTACAACAGTCTGGACAACAGCGATACCCGGGGCGGCTACGGCGGTCTGGATGACTATCTGATCTTCGATACCCGCGCATCCTACAAGGTTAATGAAAACCTGACCGCCTCATTCGGTGTGGACAACCTCACCAACGTGCTCTACCACGAATCGCACCCCTATGCCCGCAGGACCTTCTACGCCAGCATGAAATACACCTTCTAGGGAATTCCCGTGCTCTTTGTCGAGGACTTCCGCATACCACCACTAAGGAGAATGAGATGAAACAGCATGCTTTTAGAAAAACCGTGATGGTTCTTGTAGCCGTTGCCTGTTCCGCAGTTTGCTCGACAACGGCCCATGCCCACGACACCTGGGCGGTGATGCAGGACTACACCCTGAACAGACCGGCTGAGCCAACCCTGGGGGTTGTGTCCAGCCATCTCTTTACGATTCCGGGCAAGGATTATGTCACACCCGATAGGGTGGAAAAGGCTTTCTTTCTCTCCCCTGACGGTTCTGGGACGATCGCCGCTTCTCCGGTAAAGGAGGGGTTCCATGCCAGGCACGCCCTGGGCACACCCGGCACCTACATGGCGGTCGTTGTTTCCCAGCCAGGATTCTCCTCCAAGACAACCGAAGGGTACAAACAGGGCAAAACGAGGAAAGATCTCAAGGAGGTGCTTTCCTGCAGCTATTCCGAGAAGTTTTCAAAGGCGCTCTTCACGGTGGGGAAAGCGGGAGGCAACGCTTTTTCCAGGACACTGGGGCACTCCCTGGAGATCGTCCCGCTGCAGGATCCCTCCGCAATGAAGGTGGGCGAGGTCATGTCTGTCAGAGTACTGTTCCAGGGCAAGCCGCTTCCCTCGGCGACGGTTTCCGGCGTGTACGCCGGGTTCTCCGATGATCCGGGCACCTTTGCCTACAGCACCACCACCAACAAGGAAGGAATAGCGAAAGTTAAGCTGATCCATAACGGTCCCTGGTTGCTGCTGGTCAAGCAGAAGAGCGCCTATCCTGACACGACCGTCTGCGACGCAAAATCCTATTCGTCGGCGCTCACCTTCAGCGTCAGATAGTTTGTTGAGCGGTGGAGGGGAGAGAGGCGCTCGTCTTTATTCCCTCCAGCCACTATCCCACCCCTCCGGAGTCATCATGTCGCGCACAATTTTAGTCTGTCTCTGTTGTCTATTGCTGATCGGAATCAATGCTCCCGTCCAGGCCCACACCATCAACTATAGCGTGGAGAACCGCGGCATCAGCGTCCGGGTCTTCTACGACAAGGATGAGCCGGTGAACTACTCGGCCTACGAGGTGCTGGGGCCGGGGGACAAAATCCCCCACCAGAAAGGGCGGACCGACAAGAACGGTTTTGCCACCTTCTTTCCCGACCGCCAGGGAACCTGGGTCGTCAACGTCATGGGGGAGTCGGAGCACGGCATGCACGGCGCCACCATCCGGGTCCAGGTGGACAAAGACCTTGTCATGGGCTCCTTCGACAAGCCGCTGGTGGCGAAATACACCAAGGCGTTCGTGGGGGGGAGTGTCCTGTTAGCCCTGTTCGGCGCCTGGTCGCTTCTGGCATCACGAAGACGCACGGCCCGAGGTGAGCTCTCTCAGGTTGCCCGGAAGGCGGAGTAGGAACGGCAAGTTGAAAACGGCGACTGTTACTGCCGGATGCGGTTGTTAGCAAAAAACGGCAATTCAGCTCACGCAAAGGCGCGAAGGCGCAAAGAAACCAAATGGTTGTTGTATTGTCACGCTTCACCTGCCAGGTGAGTCCGGCCTCTTGGATTTTTTCCGGTTTTCGTCTCGAACTTCGCGGCTTCGCGTGAACAGTTGCTGTTTCAGATTGAAACGAGTGGTGTTCTCCATTTTGCCGGGGAACGCGCCACAAACAGACACAAGGAGTCCCACACCATGGAATCACTGAAAATGGCCGTTGATTACGGAATCATTTGGCTTCTGGCGCTCTTGAGCGTGATCGCCCTGGCGTGCGCCATCGAGCGGCTGTACGTGTACAAAAGGATCAGCATCCGGGATTTTCGGGAGAAGCGTGCCCTGGAGCTGGAGCTGACCAGGAAGCTGCACGTCATCGCCACTATCGGCAGCAATGCCCCCTATCTGGGGCTTCTGGGGACGGTGATGGGTATTATGCTCACCTTTCACACCATGGGAACGGAAGGGTTCATGGACACCAACAAGATCATGGTTGGCCTGGCCCTGGCGCTCAAGGCCACCGCGGTCGGCCTGTTCGTGGCCATACCCTCCGTGTCCCTTTACAATCTGCTGCTGCGGAGGACCAAGGTCCTCCTGATCCAATGGGAGCTCGCGCATGGAAGAGAAGGAAGTCAGCTACATTAACGTCATCCCCTTCGTGGACATCATGCTGGTTCTTCTGACCATCGTGCTGACCACGTCCACCTTCATCGCCACCGGCGGTATCGCGGTGCAGCTCCCCAAGGCATCGGCCCGTTCCGCGGAGACGGCCCGGGTCCAGACTATCGAGATCGACAAGAGCGGCGCCATCTTCTTCAAGGGGGCGCGCACGACCCTGGAGGGACTGCGGGCAACCCTGCTCCCCCTGGACCGTGCAACTCCCTTCATCATCAGGGCGGATCGGGAGCTGGCGTTGCAGGATTTCGTGGATGTGTTGGACATGGTCAAGGCAAGCGGTTTCGCCAAGGCAAGCCTGCAGACGGAACGCAGATGACGGTGAACGAGTTAATGATCTCTTCTTGCATTCCGACGAGCTGGAGTACCTTCCCGAATGGAAGGGAAACGCCGGGGTCGATTTCCGGCTTCCCTACAACGCGACGTTCAGCGTCAAGGAACGGGTGGTGGGGATCACCAAGACCGTGCAATCCAGCAGGCTCATTCGGCTCAGCCCCCACGCTACTACGGACATCGAACTGAGGATACCGGTAACGAAACGGGGTGAACTCTCCGTCTACTGCGAGAACCTGTTGGACCACCACTATCAGGAACGCTTCGGCTATGCCCTGCCGGGGAGGACCGTGGGGACATCGGCGAAGATGTCGTTCTGACCGGGATGGTGAAGGGAGATGTATGGTGCTGATTGTGAAAGGGAAACGTGAAGTGTCACCGGTGCCGAATGTGGGGGCAACCGTGTCCTTTGGCCGCAATGTGTTGGATTGATTGCTTTTTGAGATGAAATCTAATTCTTGACAAATGAGAAAAACATGTATAGAGATTGGATTCAATTGAATATCTGATCAAGGTGCCCGAGAGGGCTTGATAGGGAAGAGGGGTGCCGCTCTCAGGACGAGCCATTCCCCCGCGGACCCGCCGCTGTAAGCGATGACGAAGGGCAGTATGCCACTGGTGAATAACCGGGAAGGCGCCCGGAGGATGACTCGCGAGCCAGAAGACCTGCCTCTGATTTTTGCCACAATGATGTCCCCGTGGAATGGGATTGTGGAGCGAACGTTACTACGACCTGAAAACGGAAGGTCCGTATGCTTATGCATGCGGACCTTTTTTTTGTATTCATCGCGCTAACCCCTGCTTGCCGTACCTCCTCCATTCCATCCGGATATTCCGTTTCCCCGTTGCATGCGCCTGCCGTCCCGCCGGTTTTCCCGGTATCAACCAGCCGCGGTGACGGAAACGATACCCCCGCAATCCGCGATTCGTCTCACGCGAAGGTGCTAAGACGCAAAGAAAAGAGTAACGCCGGCATTCACTCACCGTCCAGGTGATTTTCTGTCCATCCGTTGTTCTTCGCGAACTTCGCTCTTTAGCGTGACCAGCGGCATTGTGCGCGGTTACCGAATGTAGCTGCTTTCGCAACTTCAAAAACACGAGCCTTGGTTCATGCTTCTACAACCTGAGTAGACCGTTTCGATACAACCATTACCGTTCCCGCTGAGCGTGTCGAAGGATGAAAAGGGCTTCTATGCGACTGCATCAATTTCATAGATGGGTGACAATGTGACCATTCCTTCCGCTCATACCGCGTTCTTGATCGCGGCCCTGGCGTACGTCGTGGCGGCGCTGCCGTCGCTGTTGCCGGTCCGGCTGTGCGGGGCCGTTCGCGTCCTGCTGGTTCCGGGGATTCTGGCCAATCTGCTCGTCGTCTGGCTGCGCTATCACCAGGCCTGGCCCATGCTCCCCATGCACCTGGGGCCGGTTCTGCTGCCGCTCTGCCTGGCCCTGCTGGTCTGTCTCCCGGTCTGGAAATTCTCCCCCATGGCCCTGCGTGCGGCGATGTTCATGCTGGCCCTGCTCTCGCTCGCGGCCGTCCTGTTCCCCATGGATTTCTACCTGCCGTTCATCAGGTCGCTTACCCCCTTCTCCCACTGCTTCGTGGCGCTTGGCGCGGCGGGAAGGGCCTGTTTCCTCGTCAGCTCCGCCCATGGCCTGGCATCCCTTGGGGAAACGGACGACAGGGATGGCAACGTCCCTTTGGCCGATGCCCTGGAAAAAGCCTTTTTCTGGGGGGCACTGGGGTATGCCCTCTGCACCCTCTCCCTGTTCTGCGGTGAACTGTGGAGCTACCTGGGATGGGGCACCCCGGTGGTCTGGGACGATGCGACCCTGCTGACAACCATGGCCACCTGGTTCTTCTACACCTGCTACCTTCACCTGCAGCTGACACGGTCCTGGAGTCCCCGGGGGAGGGGCTGCTACGCTGCCTGCGGTTTCCTGGTGGTGTTCCTCTTTACCTGCGTCCCGGAACTGGGCCCCTTCCGGTCACCCTTCTGATATGAAACCATTCCTGAAAACAATCTGGCGCTTCTTCGGAAGCATGAACCTGACCGTCGTTCTCTGCCTGATGCTGATGGCTGACCTCGGCTGCGGCTATCTCTGCATGCGCCGCCACACCGGTGTCTTCTCTCCCCTGAACGATATTGGCCTGTGGCACTGGCTCGGAACCTACGGAACCGCCTCTCCTTCCGTGACCGCCTGGTTTTTCCTCCTGATCCTCCTTCTGACCCTGCTGGGGATCAACACCTTCGTCTGCACCACCGAACGGCTGCTGGTCCTGGGGAGGGCCCGGAAGAACATGCCTCTCCTCCGCTTCACGCTGCTGCTGGCGCCCCATATCATGCACTACGCGGTCATCCTGATGCTTTCGGGGTATCTCTGCAGCTATCTGACCTCCCGGGTGATTCCGGTGAAGACCCTGCTTCCCGGCCGGCCTGCGGTCATCCGCGAGCTGGGCCTCACCCTGACCATGGAGAAACTCGAACTGGACTACTTTTCCGGTAACCGCATGCCCTTTTTCCAGGGGTATGCCATGGATGCCCGGGCGACCCTGCTGATCTCCGACGGCGCCGATTTCCGGCGGGCGACACTGGGGATCAACAGGCCGGTCCGCATCGCCGGCCTCGGCATATTCCTCACGGATTTTTCGCCCCGCAAGAAGAACGGCGGCATGAAATGGGCTTCGGACCGGGTCGATGTGACCATCCGCGAGGATTACGGGGTCTACTTCTATCTGGCCGGCATGCTGCTGTTCTTCATCGGGCTGGTGCTCTACGTGTACGACATCCTGTACTTCAAATTGCTGAAAAAGGGGACGGTATGAATCTGAAGAGGCTCATCGGTTTTCTGCTGCTGTCCGCTCTGGTTGGGGCGACTCTCTCCGCCTGCGCCAGGAGCGAGGGGGGCGGGAAGAAATCATTTCTCCAGGTGGGAGAGTTCGCCATCAACCGGGTATCCGCCGATCGGACCGAGGTCACCGACGGCGCCGGCAGGAAGCTGGTCCTGATACCGAGGAACGCGCCCCTGCCCGGGGACTGCGATCCCTCCCAGGTGATCAGGGTTCCGGTGAAGAGCGTCGTGGCCTACGGCGATTTCGATGTGGCCACCCTGGCCGTCCTGGGGGTGCTGGAGGAGACCCTGGTGGGGGTCACCAGACCTGAGAAACGCTGGTACCGGGACGATGTCAGAAAGGGGTTCAGCTCGGGCAGGATCGTCTATCTGGGGGAACCCGACAGCCTGGATTACGAGAAGCTGAAGCAGCAACAGCCGGAGCTGGTGCTGACCTGGGATCCCTCGGTGATCCCCATGCTGGACGAACTGAAGATACCGGCGGTGGTAACCAGCACGCCGGTGGCCATGTGTCTCAACGCCAGGATGGGGTTCGTGAAATTTCTGGCCCCGTTTTTCAACCGGGAAAAGGAGGCCGAGGCGTATTTCCGGCGGGTCAACGACGCCCTGACCGCCCTGCGGGCCGAGAGCGCGAAGTCCCGTAACAAGAAGAAGGTCATGTGGGGCGATATCTATGAAAAAAGGGTGCTGGTGGAGCCGGGCAACGCCTGGGTCGGGGAGCTGCTGAATTACGCCGAGACCGACTATCTCTTCAACGATGTGTACGGCACCTCCTGCATCGAGATCTCGGTGGAGCGCTTCCTCTCCAGCGGAGAAGAGGCGGACGTCTATTTCACCTACCGGGGGAGGTCCAGCGGCGTGACCTCGAAGGAGGCGCTGGCGCGCGTCAACCCGCTGGTCAAAAACATCAGGCCGATCACCCACGGCACGGTCTATCTGCCGCTTCCCCACTACTCCCAGTCCGGGGACCGGCTGGACGAGATCTTTACCGAGCTTGCCGCCATCGTCCATCCCGATGTCTATCCCGGCTACAGGCTGAAGTTCTTCGAGGAACTTCCGGCCAAAGAGTCAATGAACAAAGGAAAACCGCTATGACTGAAGCAACCATGGATATGGACGGACGCCACTGCCTGTACCCGTCACGCATCCTGTTGGTCTTTTCCGGCCTGGGGCTGTTCGCCTTGCTTATGCTGCTGCTTAATATCGGCATCGGCTCCGTATCGTTTTCGCCGGCCAGGATCATCGACATCGTGCTCCATCCGGACAGCAGCACCGCCAGCGCCATCATCTGGGACATCCGCATCCCGCGGGCTCTGGGCGCCGTCATGGGGGGGGCGTTCCTGGCGATTTCCGGCCTGCTGCTCCAGGTCTATTTCCGCAACCCCATCGTCGGCCCCTACATCCTGGGGATCTCCTCGGGAGCGACGGTGATGGTCTCCCTGGTCATGCTGACCACCCTGACCGTGGGGTTTACGGTGCTGAACCCCTACATGTGCACCCTGGCCTCCATTCTCGGCGCCTACGGGGTCATGTCCCTGATCCTGGTGATCGCCTCGCGGGTGAAAAGCGGCATCACCCTGCTGATCGTCGGCCTCATGATGGGATACCTGTGCAGCGCCGTTACCGCCGTGCTCACCGCCCTGGCAGAGAAGGAGAAGATCAAGGGGTTCATCCTCTGGGAACTGGGGAGCTTCTCCGGCTTCAAATGGAGCGAGATCTCCATGCTGGCGCTCGTGGGCGGGGCTCTGCTGGTCCTCGTGTTCGCGCTCAGCAAGCCGCTCAACGCCTTTCTCCTGGGAGAGGAGTATGCCGCCTCCATGGGGGTCAACATCCGCCGTTTCCGCGTGCTGATCCTGATGAGCGCCTGCGCCCTGGCCGGCATGGTCACCGCCGTGGCCGGTCCCATCGCCTTCGTGGGGATGGCGGTGCCGCACATGGCCCGGCTGTTCTTCGGCACCTCGGACAACCGGATCCTGATCCCTGGCGCCTGCCTGACCGGCGCGGCCGTGGCCAGTCTCTGCGACCTGATAGCCCGCATGGCCATGTCGCCGGTGGAGCTGCCGCTGTCAGCCATCACCGCCTTTTTCGGCGCGCCGATCGTGCTCAGCATGCTGATCAGAAGGAAGGTGGAGTTATGAGCGGATGCAACGGAAACTACTTGATTGAATGCAGAAATCTGGCGGTCGGCTACAAGGGCAAGGCGGTGCTGTCCAACATCAGTATGGGTTTTGAGGAAGGGCAGTTCGTGGCGCTGCTGGGACCGAACGGCGCCGGCAAGACCACCCTGCTGAGGACCATCTCCAATCTTTTGCCGGCGGTTTCCGGCCAGGTCTTCATCATGGGCAAGGAGCTGAAAGACACGCGCTCGTCAGAACTGGCCAGGATCATGGCCGTGGTATTGACCAGCAAGGTCTCGCCGCCCCTGTTTTCGGTGTTTGAGTTCGTCTCCCTTGGACGGTATCCCCATACCGGCCGCCTGGGACGGCTGGGCAGAGCCGATTGCGCCGTGGTCCATGAATCTCTGGCAGCCGTCAACGCCCTGGAGCTGATCGACCGGCCGTTCGACGCTATCAGCGACGGGGAGCGGCAGAAGGTGCTGGTTGCCCGGGCCCTGGCCCAGGAGCCGCGGCTCCTGGTGCTGGACGAGCCGACCATTCACCTGGACCTGAAGCACCGCATGGAGGTGATGGCCATCCTGCGCGACCTCTGCCGGACCAGGGGGATCACGGTGGTGGCGTCGCTGCACGATGTGGATGTGGCCGCCAAGGTTGCCGACACGGTCGTACTGGTCAGGGACGGGGGGGTGGCGGACTGGGGTACCGCGGAGAAGCTGCTCACCGGCGACAGGGTGGGAGATCTGTACCGGTTTGACGGGGTCGAGTACAGCCACCACCTGGGTGGCATGGAGCTGCGCGGCGCCGCCAGCCGCGGCAAGGCCTTTGTGGTGGCGGGCATGGGAAGCGGGGCCACGCTCTACCGCCTGCTGGCCAAGCGGGGCTATGCCATCAGCACCGGCATCGTTCACACCAACGACCTGGACTACTTCGTTGCCCGTTCCCTGGGAGCTGACTGCTCGTTTCAGCAGCCGGCCGAAGCTGCCGACGGGGAAGCCCTGGCCCTGGCCCTGGGTTATCTGGAAGAGTGTGATTTCGTCATCGACAGCGGCTTTGAGCCGGGGCGCATGAACCAGGCCAACCTGAAGCTGCTGGAGGCGGCCAGGGCCAGAGGGAAGACGGTTTTCACGCTCCGCTCCGGGGACGGGGAGGCGCTTCCGGGTGGCTTCGGGGAGTGCGTTCAGTGCAATGACGAGGAAGAGCTGCTGGCCGCGCTTGACCGGTATCCCGTATCGGACCGACATCCGGAGGCGACATGAACCCCTATGATCTCTGCTATTTTTCCGCCACTGCTACGGAGTTGCCATCCTTAAGCGAAGGCATCATCCAGTACAGGAACGAAGGTGGCGCGGTCCATATCCATGCCCGCACCCAGACGCAGCTGTTTGATAGGTCCAGACAGGAGGCCTTCGTGCGTCAGGCCCTGGCCGCGGACGTGGTCATCATCACCCTTCACGGCGGCACCAAATCCTTTCCCGCCTTCGAACTCTTCAGCGAGCGCCTGGCCGCTCTGGAGCCGGACGCGCGTCCGCTGGTGCATGTGCAGCCGACCGGCGGAGACGAGGATTCCATCGAAGCGGCCCGGGAGATGTCCAGCGAGTTCGGCACGGTTTTCTGGGATACCGTCAAACGATACCTGGAGTACGGCAGCCATGTGAATTACGCCCGCCTGATGGCGTACATCCACAACCATCTCCATGGCGGGGAGCATGGGGTGGAGCCGCCGCTGGAACTGCCCCATGAGGGAATTTATCACCCCGACTTCAACGGCGTGGTCGAGCTGAATGAGTACCTGGCCCAAAAGGTCGATCCCGGGAAACTGACCATCGGCCTCTGGTTCTACCAGACCTACTGGCTGAACAACAACCTTTCTTTCGTGGACGCCATCATCCGCTCCATCGAGGCCACGGGCAACAACGTCATTCCGGTCTTCCATCTGCGCTACAGGGACGCGGGCCGCCAGAACCGGGGGGCCGACTATGTGGCCGACCATTACTTCAGGGACGACAAGGGCGCTCCCCGCATCCATGCCCTGATCAACCCCCAGATGTTCTCCATGACCCTGGTCTGCCCGGAATATGCCGGCATCCTCCCCGGCCTGAACGTCCCCTTCATCCAGGCCATGACCTGCTCTTCCCCCTATCTTGAGTGGAAGGAGAGCATCCAGGGGCTGCCCACCATGGATGTCTCCTACTCCGCGGCCCAGCCGGAATTCGACGGCGCGCTGATTACCGTGCCGGTGGCCACCAGGGAACAGGAGACCATCGACCCGGTTACCGGTGCCCTGCTGGCCAAATACATGCCGATCCGGGAGCGGGTGGACAAGATGGTGCGCCTGACCCTCAACTGGGCCGGACTCTCCCGCATCAGAAACGAAGAGAGGAAGGTGGCGATCATCTTCCACCACTACCCCCCCCGCAACGACCGGATCGGCTGCGCCGCCGGGCTGGACAGCTTCGCCAGCATAACGAGGCTTCTGGAGGAGATGGGCCGCAAGGGGTACCGGGTGGACCGATTCTATGCAGACGGCGACGAGCTGGCCCACGAGCTGCTGTCGCGCATGACCTGCGACCAGCGCTGGCTGACCCCGGACCGGATGTTCGAGCGGGCCGAGGCGGTGGCGGACGCGGACCGGTATCTGCCATGGCACCGGGAACTCCCCGAATCCATTGCCGAAAAACAGTCCGCCGACTGGGGGGAGATGCCGGGGGACCTGTTCGTCCACGATGGGAAGCTCATGTTCGCCGGCACCATGAACGGCAACGTCTTCATCTCCATCCAGCCGCCGCGCGGCTACCTGGAGAATATCGACAAGGTCTACCACGACCTCTACCTGTCACCCCCCCATCATTATCTGGCCCAGTACCGCTATATCCGGGACGTGTTCAAGGCCGACGTGGTCATGCACGTGGGCAAGCACGGCTCCCTGGAGTGGCTGCCGGGCAAGGCCCTGGGACTCTCGGAACTCTGTTACCCTGACCTGGCCATCATGGAACTCCCCAACGTCTACCCCTACATCATCAACGACCCGGGTGAGGGGACCCAGGCGAAACGGAGGAGCTACTGCTGCATCATCGATCATTTGCCGCCTGCCAGCACCAATTCCGACCTGTACGACGACATGGCGGCCGTTGAAAAATTGCTTAACGACTATTCCCTGGCCGTCACCGCGGACCCGGCCAAGGTGGAGATCCTGCGCTCCATGATCTGGGAGGCGGTGGAGGCCGCCAACCTGCATGCCGACCTGGAAACCGGCCGCGACGCGGCCATGGCGGATTTCGACGCCTTCCTGGAAATACTCCACGCATATCTGCATGAGGTGGGCGACACCATGATCAACGACGGCCTGCATGTCTTCGGCTCCCCACCGGAAGGGGAGATGCTCTCCGAATACGTGGCCCAGCTGACCCGGCTGCCCAACGGCAACGTCCCTTCCCTGCGGGAGTCGGTGGTGGCCTGGATGGGGCATGACTATGACGATGTCATCGAGAACCGGGGGAGGCGTCTGGAGCGCTTCGGCAACAAGACCGGCGGCGACACCCTGCGCGAGGCCCACGCCATTGCCGTGGATCTGGTGAAACAGCTTTCTTTCAGGCGCTTTAACCCGGAGGCTGTGATTGATGTCGTCCGGGAGCGGATCAAGCGCCGCAATGCCGATGTGGAGGCGGTGCTGGAGTATGTCGCCCGGGACCTGGTGCCCAACATCAGGCGCTGCACCGATGAGATCTTCTACAGCCTGGCCGCCTTTGAGGGCCGCTTCGTCCCCCCCGGCCCCACCGGCTCCCCCACCAGGGGGCAGGCGGACATCCTCCCCACGGGCAGGAACTTCTACTCGGTGGATCCCAACAAGATCCCGGACAAGGCCGCCTGGGAGGTGGGGGTCCGCCTGGGTGATGCCCTGATCGAGCGCTATCTGGCCGAGACCGGCCGCTATCCGGACAGCATCGGCATTCTTGTCTACGGCACCGTCACCATGCGCACCCACGGCGACGACATCGCCGAGATCTATTACCTCATGGGACTCAGGCCGGTCTGGCAGAAGGGGAGCGGCAATGTGGTCGGCCTGGAGGTCATTCCCCTGGAGGAGCTGAAGCGCCCCCGCCTGGATGTGGTTCCCCGGGTTTCCGGCTTCTTCCGCGATTCGTTCCCCAACCTGATGGAGATGATCGACGAGGCGGTGCGCATCGTGACCGCCCTCAAGGAACCTCCCGAGTCCAACTTCATCCGACGCAACGTCTACAAGGATATGGAGGAGTACCGCACAGAGGGGATGGGCGAGGAGGAGGCCTTCCGGGAGGCCAGCTTCCGGGTGTTCGGCTGTCCCCCCGGTACCTATGGCGCCGGCGTGGCCGAGCTGATCGAGTCCAAGAACTGGCAGACCCAGGAGGATCTGGGCAACAACTACATCCGCTACTCATCCCACGCTTACGGTACGGGGAGTTACGGCAACCAGAAGCCCCAGGCGTTCCGCCGCATGCTCGCCCGCATGGACGTGACGGTCAAGAACGAGGATTCCCGCGAATACGACATGATGTCCTGCACCGATTACTACAACTACTACGGCGGCCTGATCGTGGCCGCCAAGACGGTGCGTGGCGAACTCCCCTTTGCCATGATGGGGGACAGCGCCGATCCCAAGCGGGTCAAGATGCGGACCACCTTCGAGGAGGCCAAGCACGTGCTCCGCTCCCGGCTGGTCAACCCCAAGTGGCTGGAGGGGATGATGCGCCACGGCTACAAGGGGGCGGGAGACATCTCCCATGTCATGGATATCGTGCTGGGGTGGGATGCCACCGCCGAGGTGGTCGAGGACTGGATGTACGAAAAGATCGCCAGTGCCTATGCCCTTGATCCCAAAATGCAAGAGTGGATGAAGGAGGTCAATCCCTACGCCCTGCAGAACATCCTGGACAAGCTGCTGGAGGCCATCGGCCGCGGCATGTGGAACGCGGAAGACGAGATGCAGGAGGAACTGCACAACGCCTATCTGGAGATGGAAGGGGAGATAGAGGAATGGACCGAGTAGCCGGCCGGAAGGACAGGGGGGGCTCACATGTCGCTTCCTGATCGGCCTGGCGTTGGTGGGCGCGCTTTTTTGCTCTGTCCGCTGATCGCGGTTGTGTCGGTCCTCGGACCCGTGACCGCGTCGGCCCAGGAGCGGGACGACATGATCGTGATCACGGCCGATGAGATCGCAGCCATGAAAGCCAACAGGATGGAGGAGCTGCTCAACCACGTGCCGGGGGTTTCGGCCGGAGACTCGTCCATCAGCATCCACGGCTCCTCCAAGGTCAGGGTGTTCCTGGACGGCAGGCCGATCAACGACCCGACCTCCAGCACGGGAGGGGTCACCTGGTACCTGGTGACCCCCCAGGACGTGGAGCGGATCGAGATCATCAGGGACAAGGGGGCCATGAAGTACGGCCAGGACGCCAGCGCCGGGGTGATACTCATAACCACCCGCACGGTCCAGACCCTGAGCGGCAACGTCAAGGCCTACGGCGGCAACCAGGAGACCGGCTACGGTCAGGCCAACCTGCGCTACAGGCGCGGCGGACTGGGGGTGGGGATCAACGGCGGGGGCGAGACGACCGGAGGGTATACGGTCAACAACGACAAGACGCGCTACCAGGGCGGAGGCAGGCTCTCCTACGACTTCACGGACAGCCGTTCCCTGGCGCTGGCGGGCAGCTACATCCTGGACGAGCGCGGCCTGGCCGGTCAACCCGCGTATCCGACCCCCCACTCCCGGAAGGAGAGCCGCAACCTGGGGCTCTCCCTGAGCGGCATGTATGACCGGACGACCAGCACGACCTATTACAACCGGGGGAGCCAGCACAATACCGATATCAGCCGGAAGCTGGACCAGAAGCTGCGGGTCGCGGAGATGGGGCAGGAACTCTCCACCACCCTGAAGAGCGGCCGTTTCGGCGAGGCCCAGCTGGGAGGGGCGTTCAAGATGTTCAGAGCCTCGGGGAGTTCCTTCGACGCCACCCACGAGGAGACCTATTCCCTGTATGCCGCCCAGTCGCTTCGCTGCGCGGAACTGGGTAATTTCTCCCTCTATGCCGGCATCAGGGTCAACTTCAACACTGCCTTCGACAACTCCTATAACCCGGAGGTCAAGCTGGTCTATACGGGAAATAATTGGAACGCCTCCGCCGGGTACGGCCGGGCCAACAACACCCCCTCCTTCTATCAGCGCTACAACCGGACCAGCTCGACCATTCCCAACCCCTCGCTGGACATGGAGGTGTCGGACAACTTCAACCTGTCATTCTTCGCCAGGCCCCACGAGACCCTCTCGGGCAGCGTCTCCCTGTTCTACAACCGTCTGAAAGACCGCATCACCTACGTCAGTCTCGGCGGAGTCGGTCAGTATCAGAACTTCGGCCGCGTGACCTATCGGGGGGGAGATCTGGCCCTGGACTGGAAGCCGCATCAGGCCGTCAACCTGAAGGCCAGCTACATCTACATGGAGGCAAAGGACCAGGAGAACGGCAAGACGGTTACCTGCAAACCGAGGCACACGGTCAAGGCGGATCTCTATCTCAAACCGTTTCAGGCCCTGACCGCCGTGATTTCCGGGAAATTCACCTCTATGGCCTATATCGACAAGAACAACACCAGGAGCATTCCCGGCTATTTCCTGATGGATCTGCGGGGAGAGTACTCCATTTCCACAACGATCGGCCTGTTCGCGGAGATAGAAAACCTGCTGGACAAGGACTACTTGTACGTGGACGGGCTTCAGGGGCCGTCGCGTACCTGGATCCTGGGGATGAACGTGAAATTTTAGCCGCGGTTTCAGCTTCTCCGATGTGCGAAGGAGGAACCGGGAACCGGGAAGGGACGATGTGCATATGTACGGAAACGTGTACCCGATGGCCGCTCTGGTGGGTCAGGAGACCCTCAGGCAGAGCCTTCTGATCGGCGCGGTCAATCCCGCCGTGGGGGGCATCCTGATCCGGGGGGAGAAGGGGACCGCCAAATCAACCGCCGTGCGCGCCCTGGCGGCCCTGCTGCCGGAGATGGACGTGGTGGAGGGATGCGAATTTTCCTGCGATCCTGACAGCCCCGAGTTCCAGTGCGATGACTGCCGTTCCCGCAACGGTGATTTCGCCATTGCCAAACGTCGGGTCAAGGTGGTCGACCTCCCCCTGAACGCCACGGAGGATCGTGTGGTGGGGGGGCTTGACTTCGGCAGGGCCATCCGTCACGGGAGGCGTTTCCTGGCCCCCGGACTGCTGGCCGAGGCCCATCGCGGCATCCTCTACGTGGATGAAGTCAACCTGCTGGACGACCATATCGTGGACATCGTCCTGGATGCGGCCGCGTCGGGGGAAAACGTCCTGGAACGCGAAGGACTCTCCTTCCGGCATCCGTCCCGGTTCATGCTGGTGGGAACCATGAACCCGGAGGAGGGGGAGTTGAGGCCGCAGCTCCTGGACCGTTTCGGGCTCTGCGTGGAGGTGGAAGCGGCCCGGAGTCTGGAGGAGCGGGTTACCCTGATGCTGCTGCGGGACGCTTTCGATACCGATGGCGCGGCCTTCCGGGAGACCTACCATGAGCCCAACGAACGGATAGCCCGGCGGATCAGGGAGGCGCGCGACCTGCTCCCCCGGGTGCGCATGCCCAGACAGCTGCGCGGCTTCATCGCCGAGTTGTGCGTCGAGAACAACGTGGCCGGCCACCGGGCCGATCTGGTCCTGGAACAGGCTGCCCTGGGGCTGGCGGCCCTGGAACAGAGGCTGGAGGTGACGGTCGACCATATCACCAGGGTGGCGCCGCTGGTGCTGGCCCACCGCAGACGGGACGCCCAGGCGCCTCCCCCCCCTCCACCGCCGCCTCCCCAGGATCAAGAGCAGGAACAGCAGGAACAGCAGGAACAGCAGGAACAGCAGGAGGACGACCGGCAGCAGGAACAGGAGCAGGAACAGAGTCCGGGGCAACAGCCGGAACAGGGTCAGGGGCAGGAACAACGGCAGCCGGAACAGGGGGAGGCTCGGGAAAACCGGGACGACGCCGGGGAGGAAGAAGAGCAGTCCGAACAGGAAAGCAGCGACATGCCGCCCCATCCTTCTCCCGGGGAAGAACGGGAGAGCGTCTTCCAGGTAGGCGCGACCTTCAAGGTCAAGACCATCAGGAGCGACAAGGACCGCATCTCCCGCAGGGGTTCGGGTCGACGCTCCAGCACCCGCGTGAGCCAGAAACAGGGGCGCTACGTGAAGAGCAGTTATGCCTGCTCCAACAATGACATCGCCCTGGACGCCACCCTGCGGGCCGCTGCCCCCTACCAGCTGGTACGGGGCACGAAGGAGGGGATGTGCGTCAACCTGAGCGACCGGGATTTCCGTGGCAAGGTGCGGGAGAAGCGGATCGGCAACTTCCTCCTGTTCGTCGTGGATGCCAGCGGCTCCATGGGGGCCAGGGGGCGCATGGCCGCATCCAAGGGGGCGGTGATGTCGCTGCTTCTGGATGCCTACCAGAAGCGTGACCGGGTGGGGATGATCTCCTTCAGGAAGAGCGAGGCGTTCGTCAACCTGCCCCCCACGACCTCGGTGGAGCTGGCCGGCAAGCTACTGGAGGAGATGCCGGTGGGGGGACGCACTCCGCTGTCGTCAGCCATCGCCAAGAGCTATGAGCAGCTGCGCGGCGTGCTGGGCAGGGATCCGACGGCGCGGCCGATCGTCATCTTCATCACCGACGGCAAGAGCAACGTGGCCCTGGGGGACGGCAGGCCGGTGGACGAAGCCATGGGACTGGCCCGGGCTATGGCCGTGAAGGAGGAGCGGGCGCGCTACATCGTGGTCGATACCGAGGAAGAGGGCATGGTCTCCTTCGGGCTGGCCCGCAGGCTGGCCGATGTCATGGAGGCCGAGTACTTCAAGATCGATCAGCTGAAGGCCCAGAGCCTGGTGAATATCGTCAAGCAGCGGATGGACTGAGATCCCCATGGATACGGCTGAACCGTGGACCAGAAAGAGGCAATGTATCTCACGCAAAGGCTCGAAGACGCAAAGAAAACAAAGATGAACGCTTCGATCCGTCCATCCTTTTTCTTTCGCTGCTTCGCGTGAACAATCGCTCTTTCCTGATGAGACTGAGCCTCATGCAAAAGTCGTATTTTACCCTTCGACAGGCTCAGGGCGAACAAACATGGAGTGATAACGTGCCGGCATTCCGTTCGTGGTGAGCTTGTCGAACCATGAACGGAATACTTTTGCACCAGGCTCGACTGTATTCGGCAGGTAGTACCGTTGTCTCAGGAATGAAAAACCACACAGATACATGGAAAGGAACCATTTCGATGAAGAAAACCCCGATGTATCCCTTCGCGGCCATTGTGGGCCAGGAGAAGATGAAGCTGGCCCTGATCCTGAACATCATCACCCCCGGACTCTCCGGGGTGCTGATCAGGGGGGAGAAGGGCACGGCGAAGTCCACCGCGGTGCGGGCCCTGGCGGATATCCTCCCGGAGATAGAGGTGTACAAGGACGACCCCTTCCAGCTCTCCCCCAGCGATGAGGGCGAGACCGGCCGCGCCATCAGGGCGATGCTCAATCCCCGGGCTGGCGAGCAGGCCGAACCGCCCAGGACGGTCAAACGCAAGATCCGGGTGGTGGAACTGCCGGTGGGCGCGACCGAGGACCGGGTGGTCGGCACCATGGACATGGAGCATGCCCTCAAGAAGGGGGAGAAGCGGATCGATCCGGGGATCCTGGCCGCGGCCCATCGCGGCATCCTCTACGTGGACGAGGTCAACCTGCTGGACGACCATGTGGTGGATGTGCTGCTGGACTCGGCCGCCATGGGGGTGAACACCATCGAGCGCGAGGGGGTCTCCTTCTCCCACCCGGCCCGCTTTACCCTGGTGGGAACCATGAATCCCGAAGAGGGGGAGCTGCGTCCCCAGTTGCTGGACCGGTTCGGGCTCTGCGTGAACATCGAGGGGATCCGCTCCGCCAACGACCGCGTGGCCATCATGGAGCGCCGGGCATCCTTCGAAAACGACCCCGAGGCGTTTGTGGATCAGTGGGCCGGCGAGTCCCAGACCCTGGGAGAGAAGATCATCAAGGCAAAGGAGCTGTACCCCCAGGTGACCGTGGAGAGAGCGCTTCTGTACGAGATCGCCCAGTACTGCCTCGACGTGGGGGTGGACGGCCATCGCGGCGACATCATCATCCTCAAGACAGCCAGGACCCTGGCCGCCTATGACGGCAGGAGCCAGGTGGAATCGGCTGATATCCAGGCCGCGGCGGAACTGGCCCTGCCCCACCGCGTGCGCCGCCAACCGCTGATGGATATCGCCGACAATGTTCAGGCCCTGCGCGGTAAGGGGAGGTAGTTGCGGTGATACGGATCGAAGAGCTGCAGAAGAGCTACGGTGCCGTCAAGGCCCTTGACGGCGTTGCTCTGCATATCGAGGCAGGAGAGCTGTTTGCCTATCTGGGGCCCAACGGCGCGGGGAAGACCACTACCATCCGCATCCTGAACGGCCTGACCCGCAAGGGGGGGGGGGCGGGTGAGGCTGAACGGCTTCGACATCGACCACGAGTCCCGGCAGGCCAAGCGCCAGTGCGGGTTTGTCCCCCAGCACCTGAACCTGGACAGCGAGTTGACCGTCCGGGAGAACATGGATATCCACGGCCGGCTGTTCGACATGAGCGGCGCGGCGCGGCGACGCAGGACGGATGAGCTGCTGGAGTACGTGGAACTTGGCGACCGGCGCGATACACCGGTGAAGCAGCTCTCCGGAGGGCTGAAACGGCGGCTCATGATCGCCCGGGCCCTGATGCACGAGCCGCGCATCCTGTTCCTGGACGAGCCGACCGTCGGTCTGGACGCCGGCATCAGGCGCAGGATCTGGGCCCTGGTCAAGAGGGTGCAGCAGGACGGCACCACCATTTTCCTGACCACCCATTACATCGAAGAGGCGGAGTTTCTTGCCGGGCGGGTGGCCTTCCTGGACCAGGGGCGGGTGGTGGCCGTGGATACCCCGGCATCCTTTATGGAGCGGCTGGGCCGGTGGGCCGTGGACCATCTGGAGGAAGAGGGGATCCGCACCGCCTATTTCCATGACAACGACGAGGCAAAGGCGTACGCGGAGAGCCTCCCCAACGAGTTCTCCCTCCGCAGGGTCAACCTGGAGGATGCCTTTTTGGCGCAGACCGGAAAGAAGGTGAAACCATGAACGGGCTGATCGCGGTCTATTACAGGGAACTGCTGATCCTGCGGCGCCGCTTGAAGCGGCAACTGGCCGGCATGGCGGTCTCGCCGCTCCTTTACCTGGTGGCGTTCGGCTATGCAATGGGGGGCGGCATGATCGTCCAGGGGCGTCCCTACCTGGAGTTCCTGATTCCCGGCCTGATCGCCATGAACGGCATGAACCAGGCCTTCGGCATTGCCACGGAGATCAACGTGGCCCGTTTCTACTGGTTCATCTTCGAGGAGTTCCAGTCCGCTCCCATCGGTAACGCCGCCTATGTGGCCGGCGAGGTATTGGCCGGCATGACCCGGGCCCTGATCGGCGCCCTGGTGGTGATCTGTCTCTGTCTCCCCTTCGGGCTCACGCTGCATTTCGGCCTCTGGTTCTGGCTAGCGGTGCTCTGCAACAGCTTCGTCTTTGCCGCGCTTGCCGTAACCATGGCCATGCTGGTCAAGTCCCACGCCGACCAGAGCCTGGTCACCAGCTTCGTGATCACCCCCATGGCCTTCCTGGGGGGGACCTTCTTTCCCCTTGATCGGATGCCGCTCTGGGCTCAGAAACTGCTCTACTTCCTCCCCCTGACCCATGCCTCCGGCGCCATCCGGACCAGCGCCTTCGGCGGAACCCCCTCCGCGGTTTCCTACCTGATCATGCTGGGGGTGGGGATCTTCTTCTTCTTCGCCGCCCTGAACTCGGTGAACCAGGCCAGGGATTGAACACGGTAACCGTTTACCCGAAAGCGGCAGCATCATTGTTCAGAAAGCGTTTGATTTTTTGTGTCTTCACTCTTTTGCGTAAGAGGGAGTGCGGTTTTCAGGTTGAGGTTTTTTTGATTGAAAGGAAACGAGATGCTGATCGAGACCTGTTACGACGGCGTGGAGATCCACCGGGAGGACCGGATCATCTACGCCAGATTCCTGCTGCCGCACCAGGTGCTCTCCACCTGCCGGGCAGCCGGCGGCATGCGGGACGACCTGGAGTATGTCTACAACCACCAGAGCTGCGAGCCCTCGGGGCACCATCACGGGGTGGCCATGAAGCTGGCCAGGGAGCCGGAGCGCTACCGCAAGCTGATCTGCGACCGTCACGCCCTGCCCCACGATGTCTGCGCTACCCTGGGTACGGCGGCCAACATGCACAACGCCTGCATCGAGACCAGCACGTTCCGTGATCTCTCCGTGGTGGTGGTCTGTACCGGAGGGGTGGAGGGGAATGCGGGCCGAGCCGGTGATCCGGCTTCGATGTTCGAGACGCCGGACGGCTTTGAGAAACTGTCAGCCTCCGCAGAGGTCCCGCCGGCAGGAACCATCAACATGATGCTGTTCATCAATAAGCCGTTGATACCGGGGGCCATGACCAGGGTGATCGTGACCGCCACGGAGGCGAAGAGTGCCGCGCTTCAGGAGTTGGCCGTGAACTCGCTCTACTCCGACGGCCTTGCGACCGGTACCGGCACCGACCAGATCGCCGTATGCGCGGCCCAGACGGGCGAGGCGCCCCTGACCAGCGCCGGCAAACATGCCAAGTTGGGAGAGTTGATCGGTCGGGCGGTGCATGGAGCGGTCAAGGGGACGCTGGCGTTGCAGAACGGTTTGACGCCGGCCGGTCAGTGCTCGGCGGTGACCCATCTGAGGCGCTTCGGCATGGATCGCGATGGGATCCAGGACGCCATCTGTTCCTTTCTGACGCCGGAACAGGCCGGGCTCCTGCGGCACAGTTTCATGCCCATCGAGCGCGATCCGACCACGGTGGCGGCGGTTGCCGCCATGGCGCACCTGAGGGATAAGTTCAGCTGGGGGGTACTCCCCGCCGGCTGCTGGAAGGAGATCATGGGTAGTGCTGCCGCCCAGCTGTCATGCGCGGTGAGCGGCAACCATGGTCGCATGCAGACCTATATGCGGCTGCTGGGGAACTCTGCCGAGGTGTCGACCAACGGGGATTTCCTGATGCTTGCCTGCCGAGCCCTGGCATTGGGGTTTGAGGAGAAATGGCATGAAAAGGAACGTACGGATGATTGAGAGGGCACTTGTCCTCTGTTTGTTGGTGATGTGCGCCGCGGGAAACCTGGCTGCCCAGCAGGTTGCTCCGGTTGGCGCTCTGTTCGGGGAGCCGGTCAGCGGGCTTGTGTTTGCACCGATCCCGGCCGGGGAGTTTCTCATGGGGAGTCCCGAATCTCCCGATGCCTTGGTGGCTGACCGGCGCAACGGTGACGATCCGGGCAAGGCCCGCTGGTTCAAGAACGAGCTGCCGTTGCACAGGGTCACCATTCCTAAACCGTTCTACTTGGCCACCACGGAGACGACCGTGGCTGCCTTCCGCACGTTTGCGCAGGAGACCGGCCATGTGACCGACATGGAAAAGGCGGCCGCGGCTCACAAACCGGCCATGGCTTCCAGAAAGGGCAAAGGCGACATTCCTGCCGCCAGCCGCGAGGGTAAGTGGAAAGAACCGGCCGGCTCCACCTGGAATAAGCCGGGATTCGTCCAGACCGAACGCCATCCGGTGGTATCGGTCTCCTGGAACGATGCCCAGGCGTTCGTCACATGGCTCAACTCGAAATACACGGATAGAACCTTCCGGCTGCCGAGCGAGGCCGAATGGGAATACGCCGCCAAGGCCGGTTCCAGCACCAGCTTTTCCTGGGGTGATAAACCGGATGTCGCCTATGCCAACCTGGGGGACAAGGCCTTTGCAACAACGTATCCGCGGGCCCGCTTCATCAACCGCAACCTGGACGATGGTCATGTCCACACCGCACCGGTGGGAAGCTTCAGACCCAATGCCTGGGGGCTGTACGACATGGCCGGCAATGTGTGGGAGTGATGCCAGGACGGCTTTGCCCTGTATCCGGGAGCCGAGCCTCCGGCCAAGGGCATACGGGGAGACAGGAAGGTACTGAGGGGTGGTTCGTTCATCCGTTACGCCAACGATATCCGTTCATCCCGCAGATACAAGGCGCCGGCCGACACGGGACGCAGCAACCGGGGGTTCAGACTGGTCATGGAGGTGTCCGACACAACGAGGTAGGAAGAGTCGGACATAGATAGTTTTTCAACGGATCTGGTCAAGGGAAGAGGAGTGAGAGTCTCCCGCTGCCCCGCAGCCGTGAAGGGAACGAACGCCGAAAAGCCACTGCCATGGGTCATACCATGGTGGGAAGGCGGCAAGTAGGTAGCCCTGAGCCGGAAGACCTGTCCAGATGCCGATCATGTGATTCCCGAGGGAGGAAGAGATGAAGTGTCGTTTATTGACCGTGCTGTCATGCACGGTAGGCATGATGTCGGTCGTTGCGCCTCATATTGTTTGGGGGGATGAATCGAACCTATCCAAGCCTGAACCAACTGAAGCGGAAACGGAAGCCCATCATGGCAGTATCGATGAGGTGGTAGTTACGGCGACCAAGATCGGCAAGAAGGCCAGCCAGATGACGGACGCCGTGACGGTCATTGACGAAGAGGAGATCAGACAGAGCAGCCAGACCGATACAACCGAGATCCTCCGCTATACACCGAGTGTTCAGTTCAAACGCTCGGGAGGTCCCGGTCAGTTCGTCTATACCAAACTGCGCGGCTATGGGGACGGGAATTTCGTCATGCTGATCGACGGCATGAAGATCAACGAGAGCATGTCCGCCGGTACCGGGAATTTTCTAAGCAAGTTCGACCCGTTTTTCATTGAACGGATCGAAGTGCTCAAGGGGCCCCAGTCCGTCCTGTACGGCGCGGATACAACAGCCGGTGTCTTCTCCTATACCACCAAGGGGGGGGTGCCCGGCCACAACATCAGCGTCGGAGCCGAGTATGGCACCTATGACTGGAAGAAAGGCTCCATCGGGGCCCGGGGGACTGTAGGCGATTTCCGCTACTCCGTAAACGCCGTGGGCGTGGACAGTGGCGGGATAATCAGGAAAGAAGATTTCTATAATGTTTCACCCCAGATCAAGGTGGGGTAGGGCAATAAAGATGTCTTCGATGTGGAGTTTTCCTTCCTGAATGTCAACAGCAAATGGAACTATGCCCGGCTCATCGAGAACAGCAGAGCCGTTACCAGTTCCTCGGACCTCTGGGCGTTTCAGATCCCCGATTCTGAGCGCTACAACGATGAGACCTACTACCTGACAACCCTCAACCTGAAGCAGCGGATCAGTGAACATCTGCGCCAGAAGCTGATGCTCGGCTGGTTTAAGAAGCGCACCAAGAGTAACAACCCCAATAACGGCCTCCTCGGCACCATTACGGCGCCCGACGACAATTTCACGGTTGATTACGTCAATTACTACAGTAAGGGGCAGACGGTCCCGGTGTACGACGACGGAGACGGGAAGCCGTACTACTACGAGAACAGCAACTATCAGGGGGACTACAACCTCGTCTGGGATGCGGGAATCGCGGGGGGCAGGAACACGGCCCTGCTGGGCGCCAACTGGACGCACCAGGAGGGAAGGAAATGGGGCAAGTACGGAGCCAACAAAGGCCAGCAGGATACCAAGGGGGTCTACTTCAATGACCAGCTGCTGCTCTTTGGCGACGCCCTGATGCTGGATGGCGGTGTCCGCTACGATTTCAACAGGAGCTTTGAGAATAAGGCCACCTGGAAAGTAGGCGCCATGTATACGCTGAAATCCACGGCAACCTCCCTGTTCGTCAACTACGGCACCAGCTTCAGGCAACCTACCATCACCAACCTGTACGATCCCAAGTATGGCAATCCGGATGTGAAACCGGAAAAAGCCTGGACGGTACAGGGGGGGGTGAGACAGCGCTTTGTCGATGGCCGGCTGCAACTGGAGGCGACCGGATGGAAGAGCGAGCTGAAAAACGCCATCGTCTATGAATACATCACCCTTACCACCGGTCACTACGTGAACCGGGACAGACAGAAGACCCAGGGGGTAGAGTGTTCATTCTTCTGGAATCTGCATCCAAGCCTCAGTCTCCTCGGCAACTATACCTATACCGATTCCCGTATCATATCCAACGGTGTCTCCAATCGTACCGTTCAGATAGCCCCCCATAACGGGAACATCGGCGTGGAATACAACTGGGACGAAAAACTGTTTATTGGGCTCAATTGCCATTACCAGGGGCAACGCTACCGGTGGAAGGGTGACGTGAAGCAGCCGAGCTATACCCGTTTCGACCTGACAGGCCGCTACATCATCGGCAAGGGAGTGACCACCTATGTCAGGATCAACAACATCTTCGACAGAAAAATACACGAGGATCCGTACCAGCAGCCGGGAATCAACGTCGTAGGCGGCTTGAACTGGGATTTCTCCATAGGAGCATAGCGCTCCAACATATCGTAGGTATGTAACGGATCCGTTCAAGGGAAGAGGAGTGAGAGTCTCCCGCTGCCCCGCAGCCGTGAAGGGAACGAACGCCGAAAAGCCACTGCCATGGGCCATACCATGGTGGGAAGGCGGCAAGTAGGTAGCCCTGAGCCGGAAGACCTGTTTGGATGCCGATTATTATTTGATTCCCGAGGGAGGAAGAGATGAAGCAGCGGTACCTGTATGCGGCGGTTCTCGGCGCGCTTGTGTTGTCCCGTCCGGCCGTGTCGCCGGCGATGGAGCAGGCGGAGACGGAAGAGGAAAAACGGAACAACCTGGCCAGGAAGAAGGAGGCCGACGCCAAGCTGGACGAGATCGTGGTCACGGCCACCAGGACGGCAGAGTCCAGAAAGGACATTCCGGCGTCGGTTCATGTTATCAACGAGGAGGCCATCAAGAACTCTTCGGCCAAGGACGTGGGGGAACTGCTGGCCGAGGCGGGCATCGGCCATGTGCACAAGTACAATATGGCCCTTGCCACCAGGATCGAGATCCGCGGCCTGACCACCGACTCCAGCAACGAGGTGGGCAACCGGATCATGGTGCTGGTGAACGGCAACCGGGCCGGCACCTCCAACATCGCCAAGATCCCGGTGGCGGATATCGAGCGGGTGGAGGTGGTCAAGGGGCCCGCCTCGGTGGTCTACGGATCCCAGGCCATGGGGGGGGTGATCAACATCATCACCAAGAAGGGGAAGGGGGAGCTGAGCGGCTCGATCCTGGCCGAAGGGGGCTCATGGGGGTACTGGAAAACCGCGGCCGAGCTGGGGGGGACCAAACACAACGTGGACTTTTATGCCACAGCCAGCAAGTCCGAGACCAAGGATTTCAGCAGCCCCGGCCATGGCCGCATCGAAAACACCCACTACGATACCGAGGATCTCAGTACGCGTCTCGGCTATACCTTCCTGAAGGATCACCGCATCGCCGTCGGCTTTCAGCACTGGGAGACGGAACACGGTTCTCCCGGTTACTGGTGGAAGCCGGAGCTGAAGAACCACAACGACAAGGAGCGCAACGCCATCGACGTGGAGTATGCCAACTCCACCCTGACGGCTAAGTACTACCTGACCCTGAACAAGGATACCTATAATTATCCCAGCAGCACCCCTTACTACCAGTATTTCAGCCGTACCCGCTCCCAGGGGGCCAGTCTGCAGAACGTGTTTCCCATCGGCAACCACCGTATCCTGGTGGGCGCCGAATGGGCCAGGATCGAGCTGGAGTCCCGCAGGACCGACGGTAAAACGCTGAACAGCCCGGACACCAGAAACGACAACTACGCCGTTTTCACCGAGGGAAAACTCAACCTGCTCTCCAATCGGCTGATATTGACGGCCGGCATGCGCTACGACTACTTCGACAACAGCATGCTGGCAACGGCAAACGCGATCAACGCCACGGAGGATGTCTCCAAGACCATGGATCACCTGACCTTCAGGGGAGGGATCGTGTACAAGGTCAACGACGCGCTCAGCCTGAGGGGGAGCATCGGCACCGCCTTCCGCGCCCCGGCGCCCCTGGAGATCGCGGCTGATTACAACTCCACCGGAACCAAGCATGTGGTGGGCAATCCGGATCTCAAGCCGGAGAAGAGCATCACCTACGAGGCGGGTATTGACTTCAACTACAAGGAGCTGAAGAGCAGCTTCGCCTTCTTCCACACCGACTTCAGCGACAAGATCTACCAGTACCGGGTCAGCGGCATCGACTGGAGCTACAAGAACGTTCCCGGTGCCATCATCCAGGGGGTGGAGATGGATGTCTCCTACGACATGGGGTGGCTGACCGGACTCGACATGGTGTTTCAGCCGTACGCCAACGTGACCTACAAAACCAGGTACGAGTCCAGCGACCCGGCGGAGATAGCCGCGACCAAGAGCAGCCGGCTGCTGTACATCCCGGAGTGGACCGGGGCCTTCGGCATCCGCGCCGCCCGGGAGAACTGGGAGGGGCGGCTGGTGTTCAACTACCAGGGAACCGAGCGCATCCTCAGCTACGAGAACAACGCCAACGGCGAGTATACCGACAAGGGGGGCTTCCTGACCGCCAGCATCAAGGGAAGCTACCGGCCGATCAAGTCCCTCGAACTCTCCCTGGCGGTCAACAACCTGTTCGACCGCAGGTACGAGTACGTCAACGGCTATGCCATGGCCGGCAGGACGTTTATCGGCGGCGCCAAGTGGTTGTTCTGACCGGGGCGCCCGGAATGGACCGAGCACCGGAAAAACCGGCCGGTGAACCGTCGGAGGTTTCATGAGCTGCGGTAGGTGAACCCCCTATGCCCTGGAGGAGATCGTGCGCAGGCTGCTGGAGGCGGCCACACGCGGGCTGTGGGATGCCGATGACGAGCAGATGGAGGCGTTGAAGGGAGCGGCCCTGGATATCGAGGGTGATATGGAGGATCTCATGGGCGAGGTCACCGAGGAGTTCCAGGGAGGGAAGATCGATGTGCTGACCGTCGATTCGGTGGAAAAATGGAAGATGGAGTGGCGTCTGTCCGGCGGAGTGTCCGCATGAATTCTCTCCAGATCTCGGAACGTATGCGGAACATGTGGGATGTGCATGCCGCTACCTATGCCGAACGCATCGGTTATGACCTGAATGAGGAACAGCTTGAGGCGTGGCGTGAAGCCCTTGCAGCCGCAGCCGGTATTCCGCGTGGAAGTGTACTGGATGTTGGCACCGGCCCCGGTTTTCTGGCTCTGCTGTTTGACCGCATGAGGTACCGCTGCATCGGTGTGGATTCCTCGGAAGAGATGCTGAAGGCGGCCCTTGTTCAGGCTCGTATGAGTGGCGCTCAGTGCAGTTTCATGCATGCCGAAGCGGCTGAACTGCCTTTTGGGGATAACAGCTTTGATGTGGTGGTCAACCGTCACCTGCTTTGGACGCTGCCGGAACCGATGGCGGCGGTGTGCGAATGGGTGCGGGTGCTGCGGCCAGGGGGCAGGCTGATTGTCATCGATGGTATGTGGGACATGGCCACTTCCGCTGCAGCACACACGGGTACCACCATGGGGCTTCCGCTGCAGGGAGTGGCCGCCACAGTGGCGGCCCGCGAGGTCTATTGCCACCTTCCCATGCGCAACGCCTCGGCGGATATGGTGGTGGAACTGATGGAGCAGGCCGGTTTACGCGGGGTCTACAGCCATGACATCGAGAGGCTGATGGATGCGGACATGCGCAGCCGCAGCCCGGAAAAGCAGCAAACGTACAACCGCAACCGTTACATGATCGTGGGGGAGAAGCGGTGACTGGGGACTGTGGACTGGCATTTTGCCTGAGTAGAGCAGGTACCGTAATAATAAAGCCAAAGGAGGAATGAATCATGAAAACAGCGGTATTACTGATGGCGCACGGCAGCCGGATAGCCGAGGCGAACAATGATGCGCGTTATATCGCGGATATGATCCGGGGGATGAGCAGCTATGACATCGTCGAGGTCGCCTTTCGGGAGATGCACGAACCGAACATCCAGCAGGGGGTTGATATCTGCGTGGCCAAGGGGGCCGAACGGATACTGATGATGCCCTACTTCCTGTTCATGGGCGCCCACGTCCTGAAAGACCTGCCGGAGGAGATCGAGGCGGCCCGGAACCGGTACCCCTTCCTTGAGCTTGAGATGGGGCGGCATCTGGGGGTGCATCCCAAACTGGCCGAGTTGCAGTTGGAGCGTGTCCGGGAATCCCTGGAGCGGCTGGGGTGGAATTGATGGATTCATTGCAGATGAAACCTGAAGAGATCGAACGGGAATCGTTCCGCATCATCGACGCCGAGGCGGGTGAACACGGCTGGCCCGCGGACGAGTGGCAGATCGTGCGCAGGATCGTCCATACCAGCGCCGACTTTGACTATGTGAAATCCCTGGTGATGTCCGACGACTTTGCCCGCAGGGGGTGCGAGGCGCTGAGAGCGGGGTACGGCATTGTAACCGATACCAGGATGGCTCTCTCCGGCATCAGCAGGGTCAGGATCAGCCACTTCGGAAACAGAGTTGCCTGTCATGTGGCGGATGACGATGTGGCCGGGGAGGCGCGGAAGCTGGGGATCACCCGGTCGGTGGCGGCCATGCGCAAGGCGGTCCGGGACGAATACAACCGCATCTTCGTCATCGGCAACGCTCCCACGGCCCTGTTCGAGCTGTTGCGCCTGATCCGCGCCGGCGAAGCTGTGCCTGCCCTGGTCGTCGGGCTGCCGGTCGGTTTCGTGGGGGCCGTGGAGAGCCACGAGGCCCTGGCCTCGGCCGGGCTGGATATCCCCTTCATCACCAACATCGGCAGGAAAGGGGGATCCAACGTGGCCGCCGCGGTGATCAACGCCCTGGCCGTGCTGGCCGCGCCGTGAACGGTTCGCTCAGGATCGGGGTGATCCATTTGGAGATCGCCCATGGCGCCGTGGAGCGAAACCGGGCCCTGCTCGCCGCCTGCGCCCGGGAGGCTGCCGAAGCCGGAGCCAGGCTGATCGTTGCCCCGGAACTGGCAGTCAGCGGCTACAGCTTCAGCGGCCCTGAAGCCGTAGCGCCCTATGCCGAGGAACTGGGCGGCGAGACCTGCGCGGCGCTGGCCGCGGTGGCAGCGACCCATGGCGTCTATATCTGCGCCGGGTTCGCCGAACGGGAGCCTGACAGCGGGATCCTTTACAACAGCGCGTTTGCCGTTGGTCCGGACGGACGACTGGCGGCCCATCACCGCAAGCGCGTCTGCGAGCGGCGCTGGGCCTCACCCGGAAGCAGTGGCGATCCCAGCGTGTTCGAGACCCCCTGGGGCAGGGTGGGGATGCTGATCTGCGCCGACACCTATTACGGCATCCTCTCCCGTTCCCTGGCCCTGAACGGGGTCGGCCTGCTGCTGGTACCGGCCAATTGGCCCCAGGGGGGGATGGATCCCCGGGAGCTCTGGCGGGCACGCTGTCTGGAGAACGGCTTCGGCGTTGTCTCCGCCAACCGCACCGGCAGGGATCTGACCATGGATTGCTGCTCTGCTCCCTCCTTTGCCCTCGCGCCGGACGGGAGGGTGCTGCTGGACGCGGTCAGCGCGGAGACCAGGATTCATTATATCGACTACCCCCTGAGCCGGGGGCGCTTCTGCGCGGCACGATCGTCGGACCTGCTGGCGAGCCGAAGCCCGCGGGAGTACCGGGATGTCTGCCTGGACATCAACGGCATCGATGACCTGGGTACACTGTGGGGGCTCCCCGAGGCGGGTCCCCTGCGGGTCTGCGTCCTTGCCGGACGGGAGGACGGGGATGGGCTGCTGGCTGCGTTCCGGGAACAGGTGCTGCGCTGCGGCGAGCCGGCCGTGATCGTCCTGCCGGCCGGCGTCCCTCTGTCGGCTCACGCCCTGCGGGCTATTATCTCCTTTCGTCCCGTTCTGGCCTGTGCCCAGGTGCATTTTCCGGGGGAACCCGACCCCTGCCTGGCCTTTGTGGGTGAGAACCAGATGATGCGCCTGCCGCACGGCAGCGGCTCCGCCTGGATGGATTTCGGACCGGCCCGCATCGCCTTGGCGAGTCCCGAGGCGTTACGTCATCCTGAACAGTCCCTGGCGCTCTCCAAGCGCGGCTGCGATCTCCTGGTGACCTGTGGGGAACGGCTGAGCGCGGACGACCGGCTGGTCATGGGGGTCAAGTGCATCGACCGGGTGGTGGTGGCCATGGCCGCCGGTAATGCTGCCGCCATCTACCGGCCGCCGGTCGGGCACAGCCGGTGGGAGGTCGCGGATTGTCCTGAGGGTGGGGAGTGCCATGCCCTGATCGATACAACAACGGTGCGGCGGAAGCATTTCATGGATCGGGTGGATATGGGGGCGCTGCTGAGAACCGGGTGAGTGCATGTGGTTTGAAAACATCTGCTTTTTGGTGGGGGGCGCGCCCGTGCGTGAATCCGTGGTTTTCGGTCCGCGCCACCCGAACAGGGGAGATTCCGTGAATGGCATTACGTGACAGAGCCTTGAATGTGGTGGTTTTGGTATGCGCCATGACCACATTTGCCGTCACTGCGGCGCGTGCCGGTGATGTGCCGTTTCTGTACTGGCGGCTCGCGCACGAGGAGCGCTACGTGTTCCGCAACGACATGGAACGCATGAACTGGCGCGAGATCCGGGAACGCCGTGAGATGAACAGGACGGCCGGCCAGGAGATCAAGACCTCGGAGCTGAACCTGTACGCCCGGCCGGTCCGTGCCGGCGGAAACGTGAAAATCGCCGGACCACTCGCGGGACGCGTCTCCCTGGTCGTGCGCGACCCCAACGCCAGGACAGGGACGGTCTCCTGCGCGGGGGGGAACTCTGTTCCGTACGGCTGCCCCATGATGCCGGACTGAACGGCCGGTACCTGCTGGGGGCGCTGTACAGCCCCGGAAGGGCGGATGTGGACGGGGACGGGAGAAAGGAAACGGTCTGGCTCTCGGCCAAGCAGATGATCAGGCATTACCGGCACGGCGGCGTCACGGGGAGAGCGTCGGTCGTCTTCTTCGACGACCCTGAAAGAATACCGCTGGAGATAGGCCCGGTGATCAACACGGCTGAAAACCGTTCCGGCGGTGCAACCCTCTGGCCCCACAAGGCGTATGAGATGCAGGTCAGATACCGGGGCAGCCCGCTGCCGGGGGCCCGGGTTACGATCCATGCCATGGGAAGCGGCTGGGAAAAGACCTTGGTAACCGACGCCGGAGGGATGTTCACCGTCATTCCCACCGATGACAGAGCCGATTCCGACCGCGAGTGGCAGACCTATCTGTTCATGGTTGGCCATCATGACCGGGAACGCTCCCAGTTTCATGCCTCGACCCTTCCCGTAACGGTCTACAGGAACAGGCCGGAATGGTACTCCACGGCCATGGGGTTCACCTTCTTCTCCATCGTGGGAACGGCCGTGTTGGTGGTGATCCTGGCCTGGCTGGCCTGGCGCGGCAAGCGTCGCGAACGTCATCAACTGGCGGTGTTTGAAACGTACCGGATCAAAGAGGACGTATGACTGTTTCACGCCTTCGCTGGATGATTCTCACAATTTCCTTCGTGGTTCTCATGTTCGGCGCCTATCTCGGGCTCCGTCTGGGATACTCGTTGCCTACGTTTTCATGCTGTTACGTCAATTCACGGGCCGGGACCTGTTTCATGCTGTCGCTGCAGCAGGCGATAGCGGATTTCACGTTTGACGGCATGCTGGTTTTTCTGAAACGGCTGTTGCTTTTTTCTCTGCTGGTGATCGTTATCGGCCGGGCCTGGTGCGGCTGGGTCTGCCCGCTGGGATTCATCCAGGATCTGCTGTTTTCGCTGCGCGGCAGAATGGGAGGAGGGTATGTGCGGTTCGGAGAGCGCGTCAGGCGCAGGATCGCCTGGATCAAGTGGGCGTTTCTGACCATAGCCGTGGGCATACCGGTATGGGTCGCCTTTCCGCTGTTCTGTCCCGGCGTGGCGCTGAATCTGTATATCCCCTTCTGCCAGATGTGCCCGGGGAAGTATCTGCTCCCCTTCTGTACCGGCAACCCGGACCGCATCGCCGTCAATTTCGAGGGGGGGACCACTGTTTTCATGTCCGTGCTGGGGCTGACCTTTTCGGCCGCAACCTTCATCGGCGCCACGGTCAAGCGCCGCTTCTGGTGTATCTTCTGCCCCCTGGGACTGATCATCTCCTGGTACCGTGGGATCAGTTTTCCGCGGCTCAGGAAGGACGATGTCAGATGCACCAGATGCGAGATCTGCTACAACGTCTGTCCGGCCGAGATCGAGGAGGTCTACGCATCCCGGGGGGTGGAGGACGTCACCTTTCAGGATTGCTCCCTCTGTCTGAAATGCGTGGAGCATTGTCCCGAACAGGGGGCGCTTTCGCTCCGGTTTATGGGTAAGACGTTCTATTCGTCGTCGTCCCGCAGATTTTTTGACGGACGCGTCGGCGCCTGTTCCGCCGGAACGTGCGGAAAGACTGGCGATGAGGAGTGAGGGCATGGGACTGGGGCGGGAAGGGGATGCGGAACAGAGGAACAGGGAGCGCTTTTTGCGCTCCATAGCCAGGCAGGCGGGAACCGAGTTGGAGTCGCTCGCGGAGCAGGGGGACGGGTGCGGCGCTCTGGAGTATTTCCACGGGGTGCTGGAAAGTGCATTCGTCGTCAATGATCCCCTGACTCTCTTCGGCCCGGATGTGGCCCGTAAGCCGATCGTCGGGCTGTACTGCATCATGGCGCCGGAGGAGTTGGTATACGCCGCGGGCGCCATCCCGATCCGGCTGTGCTCCGGCTGTTTCGATGCCGCGAAGCTGAGTGAGGACTATCTGCCCCGCGACTGCTGTCCGCTGGTCAAGTCCTCCATGGGATTGTCGGCGCGGCGCGGGCTGAAGATTTTCGACCTCTGCGATGTCGTGATCGTTCCGACCACCTGTGATTCCAAGAGAAAGCTGGGGGAGGAACTCTCCAGCCGCACAACGGTGTGGATGCTTGAGGTTCCCCATGTCAAGGAGAGCGAATACGCGAAGCGTATCTGGATCGATCAGATGTGGGCGCTGAAAAACAGGTTGGAGAATCTTGTCATCGCTGATGGCCGCAGATGCGGGAAGATAACCGCAGCTCTCCTCGGCAGGGCTATAGATGACTCGCTGAGGGCGCAACGGGAGATTCGCCGGCTGCTGGACCTGAGGAAGAAGGATGAACCGCCGATTTCGGGGCGGCAGGCCGCCGCCGTGATCAACTCCTACGCCTATGCGCCGGTGGGAGAATGGACGGCGGCCCTGGCGCGCCTCAATATCGAACTGTCCGCGGGTGGCGGGCCGCGGGGGAAGGGGGGGAGAGGGCGCCCGAGGATTTACCTGGCCGGCAGCCCGGTGGTGTTCCCCAACATGAAGGTGCCGGAACTGGTGGAAGAGATGGGAGGAGTAGTGGTGGCTGACGAATCCTGCGCCGGGGACCGCTATCTCTATGATCCGGTGGGGGCCACCGAGCGTACCCTCACCGACCAGATTACGGCGCTGGCCTCACGATATATGGCGCCATGCGTCTGTCCCTCATTCGCTCCCAATCAGGACCGCCTGTTCGTCATGAAGAGGAACCTGCGGGATTATGCCGTGGACGGGGTGCTGTATCACGTGCTGAAGGGGTGCGTCGTCTATGATTTCGAGGTGGCGCGGGTGGAGCGGATGCTGAAGGAGATGGGCATTCCGATGATCAGGGTCGAAACCGACTACCATCCCGAGGATGTGGAGCAGCTGAGAACCAGGGTCGAGGCGTTCGTGGAGATGCTGAAATCAAGGAGAAGGAACAGGACGGATGGAAACGTATTTCGCGGGAATTGACGCAGGCTCCACATACATCAAGGTGGTCCTGCTGGATGGAGAAAAAAAACTGGTGGGCGCCGATACCGGCTTCACCGGCATCGATGCCAACGGAACGGCCTGCCGGCTCATCGATGGGCTGTGCGCGAAGGCGGGTATCCATGCCTCCGGGGTGACCGGCATTGTGGCTACCGGCTACAGTCGCAGGACTATGGAGGCGGCGCACGATACGGTAACGGAGATTCAGGCCCATGCCCGGGGGGCTGGCTGGTCCGCCCCGGACGGGGTGGCCATCCGTACCGTCGTGGATATCGGCGGTCAGGACAGCAAGGTTATCGTGCTGGACGAGGGGGGCGAGGTCGCGAATTTCATCATGAACGACAAGTGCGCCGCAGGCACAGGGCGTTTCCTGGAATCCCTGGCCCGGGTCCTGGAGATCGATATCGCACAGCTCGGTCCCGTGTCCCTGGAATCCACGCGGCCGCTCTCCATCAACAGCACCTGCGTTGTCTTCGCCGAATCCGAGGTGATCTCCCTGGTGGCGAGGAAGAAACGGCGGGAGGACATAGCCGCGGGTATTCATTTCGCCCTTGCGAGCCGCATCGCCGCCATGGCGCGACGCGCGGGTATTACCCCCGAAATCCTGCTTACCGGCGGCGGGGGGCGTAACAGCGGGATTGTCAGGGCGCTTGAGGACGAGCTGATGGCGGATGTTCATGTTCCGCGCTACCCGCAGCTCAACGGCGCCATCGGAGCGGCGGTAATCGCCATGGAACGGGGGTAGGGGACATTGGTCGGCCGGTCCGGGGGCGCGGCATGAAAGGAACGGATATGACCGGGATCAGATACCTGGTGCTTGGGCTGACCACGCGCTGCAACCTCTCCTGCGCCTACTGCTACCACGCCGGGCTGGAGCGGGGGATGGACATGTCCCCCGAGGTGGCGCGGACGGCGCTGGATCTTGTCGCCGACGGGGAAGGGCCGCTGCATGTCCAGCTGAGCGGCGGGGAACCGACGCTGGCGAAGGATATGATCCGCTCTGTGGTGGAAGAGACAGGCCGGCTGAAACGCCCCTGCACGGTCGGCATCCAGACCAACGCTACCCTGCTGGACGAGGAGTTGCTCCTTTTTCTGAGAGGGCGCAAGGTGCAGGTGGGAGTCAGCCTGGACGGTCCTCCGGCGATCCAGCAGCGACTCAGGGGGGAGGCGGACAAGACCCTGCTCGGTCTCAAACTGCTGGAAAAGATGGGGATCCCCTTCCGGGTGACGACGGTGGTCAGTTCCGAGAACTGCGGATATCTGTCCCGGCTGGCGCTGATGCTGGCCGGCTTTCGTTTCGCGCGCGGTATCGGCCTGGACCTGCTGGTGGCCCGGGGGGGAGGCTGTTCCGGGAGGGGGGAGCTGCCCGATCCCCGGACCCTGGAGCGGGAGGTGAGTTCCCTGGTTACGCTACTTGAGGCGGTAAACGGCCGGCGGAGCGTTCCCCTGCGGCTGCGCGAGCTGGATCTGGTCGGGAAGGCTCTGGCGGGAAAGGGGAGGAAGGGGGCGTTTTGCCATGCCTGTCTCGGCGAGAGTCTGGCGGTCCATCCCGATGGCCGGTTGTACCCCTGCGGTCAGACCCTGGGGGACGACCGTTTCGATGCCGGCAGCGTGTTTCAGCCCCACTTGGAGCGTCTACGCTGGACCGGCCTGCATCGGCTGGCGTCACGGGAGTGTCCCGGCTGTCCCCTGGAAGGGAGCTGCCCGGGGGAGTGCCCCTCCAGACTGCACTACAACCGCTCCTTCCGTCCCGATCTGGCCTGCGCGCTCTATCGCGGCTGCCTCGCTGCCCTGGAGGGGAAGGGGAGTGTCGCTTCCCCTGTCCACAGCCGTTGACTCCCCATGGCCGCCGTGATGGCGGAGAATCCCGGATCATTCTCTGGGTATTCAGTTCTCCTCTTCCTCAACAACAGATGGTTACGCGCACGCGTTGCCTGCCTGATTGTTCCTTTCCGATGGTCATTCCCGCATATTTCTGCTATGTAAAATCACTCCCTCCTGCAGGTTCCCGTCCCGGTATCATCACCTTTTTTCGCCGATTTGACCCGGTTGCTGCAGAACATGAATCTGGCAACCGACGACAGCATACTGAACCTGGCTGGGGTGCTGCTGTTCGCAGAGCAGCCGGAATGGATCGTGCCGCAGTTCGTGGTCAAGGCGATCCGCTACCCCGGTACTATTCAGGCGGATGTACGCGAAAGACGGAGACTGTTCCCTCCGCGGGGCCTGCGTCCTGATGCTCGCCCCGTGTCGGTATTGAAAAAATGAACGTTGAACAGGGCCCCGTGATGGGGCTCCAGAGGAGGTTTCATGAACATCACATCGGTACGACTGATCTATTTCTCTCCAACCCACACCACCAAGAGGGTGCTGGAGGCCGTTGCCAACTCCTTCCAGGGGGCGGCTGTCCGGCAGTATGACCTGACCCTTCCCGGTGCCCGTCTCCCTGAAGAGGAAGCCGGGGATGGCGTGCTGACCATTTTCGGCGCGCCGGTGTACGGCGGTCGGCTTCCCGCCGTGGCCCGGGAACGGCTGCGGCTTGTGCGCGGCGGCGGCATGGCAGCTGTGGTTGTCCTGTACGGAAACCGGGAGTTCGAGGATGCCCTGCTGGAACTGCGGGACCTGGCCCTGCAGGTGGGATTCAAACCGGTCGCCGGTGGGGCTTTTATCGGCGAGCACTCCTTCTCTACACCGGACGTTCCGGTCGCCCAGGGGCGCCCCGATGCCGCTGATCTGGAAATTGCCGCGGAGTTCGGCAGGCGGATCGGGGAAAAGCTGCATGCTTTGGCTGATCCCGACGGAGTTGAGTCGCCGGATCTGCCCGGCGACTTCCCCTACCGGGAGTGGAAGGGGCTTTCCATCCCGCCGGAGACGGATGCGTCCCTCTGCACCCGTTGCGGGACATGCGTCCGGCTCTGCCCGACGGCGGCGATCACTGACGGTGTCGGGATGCCCACGGACTCGGTGGCCTGCATCGTCTGCTGCGCCTGCGTCAAGAACTGCCCCACGGGCGCCAGGGTAATGGAGGATGCGAACATTCGGCAGAAGGCAGTGTGGCTCAACGATAAGTGCGGGGAGAGAAAGGAACCGCGGACTTGGCTCTAGCCGTCCGGTGATCGGTCGGATGGGGGGGCGTTACGATGGCGCTCCGCCCATGATGCCGGAAATGGCCTGCTCCGCGGCGGAATAGGGGTCCATGGCGCGGCCGTCCATGGCATCCAGGAGGGAATCCAGGAAATTGTCCTGTTCCAGGTATTCCGTGGCCCGGCGTCTGAGGCCTAAGTCGATGATCTCCATCAGGTAGGTCCGGTTGCGTTCCCGGGTGAACGATGCCATGGCGTTGCTGTGCAGCAGCTGTTCCCGGTGGGCGGAGATCTCGTCGCATAACTCGATTACACCGCTCCCCCGGCTGGCCTCGGTCCTGACCACGGCGGGGCGGTGTTTCCAATCCGCGGAGGGGGCGCGCAGATCCAGCATCGTGTTCAGGTCGCGGGCAGCCTCATCCGCTCCCGGCCGGTCGGCCTTGTTGACCACGAAAATGTCGGCGATCTCCAGGATGCCGGCCTTGATGGACTGGATGCCGTCACCCAGGCCGGGCACGGTGACCACGCAGGTGGTGTGGGCGATTTTGGCGATGTCCACCTCGTCCTGTCCCACCCCCACGGTCTCGATGATGATCACGTCTTTGCCCAGGGCATCCAGCACCATGGCCACGTCGGCGGTGGAGCGGGAAAGTCCCCCCAGGGCGCCGCGGGTGGCCAGGCTGCGGATGAAGACCCCTTCGTCGGTGAAGTGGTCGCGCATGCGCACCCGGTCCCCCAGCACGGCGCCGCCGCTGAAGGGGCTGGTGGGATCGATGGCCACCACCCCGACCCTGAGCCCCCGGGAGCGGAAGGCGCCGATCAGGCGGTCGGTGAGGGTTGACTTGCCCGCGCCCGGCGGGCCGGTGATGCCGATGATATGGGCATTGCCCGTAGCCGGGAAGAGTTGCTTCAGCTCTTCCGTCACGCCGGGGCGGTTGTCGTCTATATCACGCATGATCCGGGCCGCGGCGCGGATGTCGCCGTTGAGAATCCTGGTGGCGAGGGACATGGGAGTGCTCCTTTGAAACTGAAAAGGAAAAGAGGGGCCACGGAGAAACGGCGGTGGCAGCGTGGAAACGAGGTCCACATGAGTGCATCAGCATCAGACACGGTTGTGCCCTGTTCTCCGTGGCCGGCCGTTAGCGTCGACTCAGTGCCCGCACTGGCAGAGTTCGGTCAGGATGCCGTTGCTGCTTTTGGGGTGGACAAAGGCGATCAGGGTGCCGTGGGCGCCGTTGCGCGGCTTCTCGTCGATCATCCGGGCGCCGCCGGCAATCATGGTGGCGATGGCGGCGGAGCAGTCATCCACCTCATAGGCCAAGTGATGGACGCCGCTGCCGTTCTTCTCCAGGAACTTGGCGATGGGGCTGTCGGCGGAAGTGGGCTCCAGCAGTTCGATCTTGGCCTCGCCGATACAGAACATGGCCACGCGGACCTTCTGCTCCGCCACCTCCTCCTGGCCGGCGAAGGCCATGCCCAGCTGGTCGCGGTAGAAAGGGATATTCTCTTCCAATGAGGTGACAGCGATGCCGATATGGTTGATTTTTTTGAGCATGGTTGTTTCCTTTCGAATGAAATGCATAGTCAACTAACACCAATCTTCAACAAGACTGAATTCAATTATTCCCCCCCTTTAAAAAGGGGGGGGGCTGGGGGATGTATCGGCGGTGGCATCAGAGGTAAATCCCCCTAAGTCCCCCTTTTCCAAAGGGGGACTTAGGCACGACAGCGGTATTGGCTGAAGGTTGTTGCAAATCAGGAATGTAATGTGTCTCCGGAGTAGCGCTTCAGCAGCTCCAGGGCTGCCATGGTCGGTGCGATGGTCCCTTCCATGACCCCCCGCTCCATGGCTGGAATGGCGGCAGTAACGGCGGGATGAGTAAAGAAACTGGTTTCCAGATACTCCCGCACCAAGGTGTAGACCCATTCCAGATTCTGCTGCTGACGGCGGCGGGTGAAGACCCCCGTTTCCCGGGTCACCCTCCTGAACTGTTCCACCACCTGCCAGAGTTCGTCGATGCCGTTACCGGTTATGGCCGAGCAGGTCCGGGCGCCGGTGAGCCACCCCTCGGTGGCCGGCTGGAGGTAATGCAGCACCTGCTCGTAGTCGGCCCGCGTTGCATTGGCGCGGACCAGGTTGTCACCGTCGGCCTTGTTGACCACGATCAGGTCGGTCAGCTCCATGATCCCCTTCTTGATTCCCTGCAGATCGTCGCCGGCGCCGGTGATGGTGACCAGCATGAAGAAGTCCACCATGGAGCGAACCGTGACCTCACTCTGGCCGACCCCCACCGTCTCCACCAGCAGCACGTCGAATCCGGCCGCCTCGCAGAGGAGCATGGTCTCCCGGCTCTTGCGGGCAACGCCACCCAGTACCCCCCCCGAGGGGGAGGGGCGGATAAAGGCGTTGGCATGGCGGGAGAGGGACTCCATGCGGGTTTTGTCCCCCAGGATGCTCCCGCCGGTGACCTTGCTGCTGGGGTCCACCGCCAGGACCGCCACCCGGTGGCCCCGGTCGCAGAGCCGGGTTCCCAGCGCCTCGATCAGGGTGCTCTTGCCCGCTCCCGGCACCCCGGTTACGCCGATGCGGATGGCGTCCCGGCAGCGGGGCAGGATCAGCCGCAGCAGTTCCTGGGCCTTGTCCCGGTGGCGGATGGCGTTGCTTTCCACCAGGGTGATGGCCTGGGCCAGGACGACGCGGTCACCGGCCAGAACCCCTTCCGCGTACTCTTCCACGGAGAGCTCCCTGCGCTTCACCACCGCCCCCTGCCGGGGAGCGGCAGGGGGACGTTTCGACATGCCGTCATGGTGACTGTGAATCCCGTCCATGACGTGGGTGGTGAAGCCTTCGGCTGCTCCGGCCCGTTCCGGTACCCATTCGGGACGGTTTTTTTTCGTGCCGTCGGTTGTCATGCCAGTCGTTTTTTGAGCAGTTCAAGAGTCTTCCTGGCGGCGATGGGGATGACCGTGCCCGGTCCGAAGATCAGGTCGGCGCCGTGGTCGTACAGGAACTGGTAGTCCTGGGCTGGGATGACCCCGCCGATCTGCACCAGGATGTCCCCGCGACCCCGCTTCCTCAGTTCCTCCACCAGCTGGGGGAGGAGGGTGTTGTGCCCGGCGGCCAGGGAGCTGAAGCCGACTACGTGCACGTCGTTCTCCACCGCCATGTCGGCCGTCTCTTCCGGGGTCTGGAACAGGGGGCCCACATCCACGTCAAAACCCAGGTCGGAGAAGGCGGTGGCGATGACCTTGGCGCCCCGGTCGTGGCCGTCCTGCCCGATCTTGGCGATCAGGATGCGGGGACGCCGCCCCTCCTGCTCCTCAAACTCGGCGCACATGCGCTGGACTTCCTGTACCTCTTCGGTTTCCGCGTACTCGGAGCTGTAGACCCCGGAGATGGAGCGGATCACCGCCTTGTGGCGGGGATAGACCTTCTCGATGGCGTCGGAGATTTCCCCCAGACTGGCCCGGGCCTGTGCCGCCTCAACGGCCAGCTCCAGCAGGTTGCCGTTCTCCCGTGATTCGGCCGCCCTGGTGATGGCCTCAAGGATGCTCCGGACCTTGGCGTTGTCCCGCTCGGCCCGCAGTTTCTTCAGCCGCTCCAGCTGGGCGGCGCGCACGGCAGTGTTGTCGATGGAGAGGATGTCGATGGGATCTTCCTGGTCCAGGCGGAACTTGTTGACGCCGATGATCGGCTCGGCCTTGGAGTCGATGCGCGCCTGGCGCCGGGCCGCCGCCTCTTCGATGCGCATCTTGGGGAGGCCGGTGTCGATGGCCTTGGCCATGCCGCCCAGGGATTCCACCTCAACGATGTGAGCCCACGCCTTCTTGCGCAGCTGGTCGGTGAGCCACTCCACGTAGTAGGAGCCGCCCCAGGGGTCGATGGACTTGCAGATGGAGGTTTCGCTCTGCAGGTAAATCTGGGTGTTGCGGGCGATACGGGCCGAGAAATCGGTGGGCAGGGCGATGGCCTCGTCCAGGGCGTTGGTGTGCAGTGACTGGGTGTGCCCCAGGGTCGCGGCCATGGCTTCGATGCAGGTCCTGGCCACGTTGTTGAAGGGGTCCTGTTCCGTGAGGCTCCACCCCGAGGTCTGGGAGTGGGTGCGCAGGGCCAGGGACTTGGGGTTCTTGGGGTTGAACTGCTTGAGCAGCTTGGCCCAGAGGAGACGCCCGGCCCGCAGCTTGGAGACCTCCATGAAGTAGTTCATCCCCTCGGCCCAGAAGAAGGAGAGCCGCGGCGCGAACTTGTCCACGTCAATACCGGCGGCGATGCCGGTGCGGACGTACTCCAGGCCGTCGGCGATGGTATAGGCCAGCTCGATGTCCGCCGTGGCGCCCGCCTCCTGCATATGATAGCCGGAGATGCTGATGCTGTTGAACTTGGGCATGTACTTGGAGGTGTATTCGAAGATGTCGCCGATGATGCGCATGGAGCCCTTGGGCTCATAGATGTAGGTATTGCGCACCATGAATTCCTTGAGGATGTCGTTCTGGATGGTTCCGGACAACTCCTCCAGCTTGGCTCCCTGCTCCAGTCCGGCCACGATGTAGAAGGCCAGAACCGGCAGGACCGCGCCGTTCATGGTCATGGAGACGGACATCTTGTCCAGCGGAATGCCGGAGAAGAGGATCTCGGCATCCAGGATGGAGTCTACGGCCACCCCGGCCTTGCCCACGTCACCCACCACCCGGGGATGGTCCGAGTCGTACCCCCGGTGGGTGGCCAGGTCGAAGGCAACGGAGAGACCTTTCTGACCCATGGCCAGATTGCGGCGATAGAAGGCGTTGCTTTCCTCGGCGGTGGAGAAACCGGCGTACTGGCGGATGGTCCAGGGGCGCTGCACGTACATGGTGGGGTAGGGGCCGCGCAGGTTGGGAGCGATGCCTGCGGTGGAGCCCAGGTGCTCGATCCCCCTGATATCCTCTTCGGTGTAGAGCGCCTTGACCGGGATCTGCTCGTTGGTCATCCAGACCGGCGGTTCCCCCGAAGTCTCTCTGAAGCGTTGTTCCCATGCGCCGACATCCGCTCCCTTTCGGGGCGGTTGATAGGCAATATCCTTGAAGTTTGGGAATGTACTCATGCTATTTCTCCTCACGGTAACGGCTTTGCAGATTCCTGTTTATTTCTAGGCAGTTGGATCTGATATGGATGAAATCATCCACGCCGGCGGCGCGGAACTCCTGTTCCACTTCGGGCGGCTGTTTGCCGGCCACGAGTACGGTCATGTCCGGTTTACGGGCCTTTATTGCCGCGGCAAGGGAGGGGACATACTCCGGGTAAGTGGCGTCGGTAGAGCAGATCACCATGACCCTCGACCCGGAGGAGAGGGCCGCCTCGGCGGCTTCCGCCGGCGTGGCGAACCCTTCGTTGTTCAGCATCTCGAACCCGGCCACCTCGAAAAATCCACAGGTGAAATCGGCCCGCGGCTTGTGCTGGGGGATGGGACCCATGTTGGCCAGGAAGATGGACATGCGCGTTCCTGTCTTCTCCTGATAGAGTTCAGAGACGCGGCGCACCTCTTCGAATGGTTCCGACGCGCGGTGGATGCGGAGCGTCTGGGCCGTTTCGGCCGTACCGCGGGTCAGCGGGGGGAGCGTTGCCAGGTCGCCCAGGGTTGCTCCGTTCATGACCGCCTCAAGGGCTGCGTCCATGGCCCGGGGCGATCGTTCTTCCAGGCGGCGGGTCAACTCCGCGAGCATTTCAGGGAGAGATGTGCTCGCGTGCTTCATGCGGTGATCGGCCACCGCGGCCATGCGCTGGCGTTTGATGGCTTCGTAGTCGATGTCCGGAACTTCCACCGGCTTTTCCAGGAGGTTGGCATACATGTTGGTCCCCAGGATAACCTCCTGGCGTCCGGCGATGCGCTGGGCACGCCTGGCCGCCGTTTCCGACGTTTTCTTCTGGGGATATCCCTGGGCGATGGCCCGGGCCATGCCGCCCATCGCTTCTATGTCCTGGAACAGCGACCAGGCTGTCCGGGCGAACTCGTCGGTCATCTTCTCGATGTAGTACGAGCCCCCCCCCATGTCAATGGGCATGGTGAAGCGGGACTCCTCCTGCAGGATGATCTGGGCGTTGCGGGCGATGCGTCGCGAGAACCGATCCGGAACCCGGATCGGTTCGTCGAAGGGAGCCAGGTGCATGCTGTCCACACCCCCCACGGCGCCGGAGAACCCCTCACTGGTGATACGCAGCATATTCACGTAGGGGTCGTACACGGTCTTGTTATAGGACGATGTCCTGCCGTGGATGCACATCTTTCGGGCCTGTTCGTCCGCGCCGAACGCCCCGGTTATCTGGCTCCAGAGGATGCGGGCTGCCCGCAGCTTGGCAATTTCCATGAAGAAGTTGGAACCGAGGGAAAAACCGAAGCGCATGCGGGGGGTTATGTCGTTTACGGCAAGGCCGCGATTGATCAGATCTCGCAGGTATTCCGCGGCCGTGGCCAGGGCGAAGGCCACCTCCTCTGTGGAACTGGCGCCGGCGTCATGGTAGGGGTGCCCCTGGATGAAGATGGTTTGCAGTTCCGGCATGGCATCCTTGGCCCAGGCCGTGGTCTGGTACATCAGGGCAGAGGCGGACTCCAGGGGGAAACGCGCCGTTCCCTCGCGGACCAGTTCGGCCAGGGGGTCGCAACCGATACATCCCGTGAGCCGTTCCAGGGCAACTCCGTCCTTTTTCAACCCAGCGGCGATCAGGGAAAGCAGTGGAAAAGAAACGGCAGCGGTATAGCAGAGAAGGGGCGTCTGCTCCAGGTTCAGGCCGACCAAGGCGTGTTGGACATCCGTGACCGTTGCCACTGATACTCCGCGGCGCCCCACCTGGCCGGTCCCGGCTTCGGCCGGGTCATGACCGGTGCGCGTCGGCTGGTCCACGACCAGGTTCAGCATGGTCTGTCCGCGGCTCATGTCGAACAGCGCTTCGCTGTTGAATTCCTCGGGAAAAGCTACGTGCAGTTCTTGGCAGATATCCCAGGCTTTTTCCAGGTAGCCGCCGGTTCGGATTCCCCGGACGTACGGTACGTCCCCGGGAAGGGAATCCAGATGGGGGAGGCCCTGGATATCCTCCGGACCATAGATCGGATTGATGGTCAACCCCTCATATGTCTGGGTAAACATGACCTTTTCAAACGGTGCGCCCTTTAATGCCTTGATGACTTCTTCTTTCCATTCCCCATAGTCAGGAAACGTGAATTCATCGAAGAACCCCTTGTCCGCGTCGATTTTGGATATATCGACCGTTACCTCAGCTTCCGCCATGTGCTCTGATCCTCCTTTTGGTCCGCGTCATTGTATATACGCGCATGTCATCTGCCGAATTCAGACGTGCGATCACTTCCTGCCGCCATGTGTGTCGTGCTGTTGCGGGCATGGCGGTGCTGGCGGGAAAGAAAAAGGGGGAGGTCACGTGACACTGGCAGATATGCCCCGTGCCCTCCCCAACTCCGGTTGCTCCGTGCCGTGGAAGAGTAACCGGATAGTATCCGGGGTATGCCCGGTTGTACCTTGAAGTGTGCCGGGCGGATTTGACCGCCCGGCTGTCTGCCATGCACCGATAATCTCCCCCCAAGGAGCGTGATCTTTGCACGGCAGAATCTGCTTCCTCCGCAGATGGGTAGCGGATGAATACTATATTGGTTGCCGGATGACAGGCAGCCGGTGAATGGGGTGGATGTTGTGACTTATGGTGTGGCGAGGGAAGCGCAGCGGCGCATGGGAGGAGAAATTCGTCGTGCGCACCGGTTCTGGTGGTGAATCTCATACGAGTCGTTACAATCACGGTCGGCCCGGAGAGCGGGACAAGGGGCTTCCCCTGGCATGAGCCGACCGTTATGGAAGGGGGTGTTACGGGATGTTTGAGACACGACATGCCGACTCCTATCATCGAGGAACACAAACCGGGGATGAAAAGGGTCGAAAAGCCGTACAACGTGGGAAAGATACAAAAAAAGTCCGCATACCGTTGGCATGCGGACTTTCCGTATTAAAAGTCCTGTTGAGGGGCGTTCCACTCTCCCAGTCCCCCGGGAAGTTTGTCAGTGGCAAGGATCAGGCAGGTCTTCTGGCTCGCGAGTCATCCTCCGGGCGCCTTCCCGATCTTTCGACCAGTGGCATACAGCCCTTTGTCATCGCTTACAGCGGCGGGTCCGCGGGGGAATGGCTCATTCTGAGAGCGGCACCCCTCTTCCCTATCAAGCCCTTTCGGGCACCGTGATCCGATTTATTAAAGCTCCGCTTGACTGCGGCGGATATGTTGGTAAAGAACGTAGACCTAGCCATGGTGTCTTGTCAAGCCTTTTTCAGATTAAACTGGCCAGTAGCCGGTTGTCATGACCAGAAACACGCTATGTTGGAAGAGCAACTGCTTTGATTTATTGGTGAATTTTTGGTTTGCGCGGTAATCGCGTCTGGTGGGAAGTAGTACGATAACTTTTCATTCGGAGATGGCTCTCGTATGTGAGATCACGAAATGTCGCTTGCGGTGAAAAACCCGGCGGGGTAACGTCGAAATCCGATAGGCGTACATTTCTATGCGCTGATTTTCATGGGCGAACAGCCCTGTTTTGTGTAGGCGACAGCCTGTCGCTGATCGACGACCCAGTAGAGGTTGTCGCGTCCGATCAGGATGGAAACAGGGGTGTTCAGTCCGATTGCATAGAGTTGAGCTATTGAATAAAAGGGAAATTTGGCGTACATGGCAGACACACTCCGTGTTATAGGTGTTGTGTCGGTTGTAAAGCAGGTTCTGTGCCAATATGTATTTTTGCGTTATGGCGGGTATATGGCCTGGTTTGAGACTGTTTTGACGGGATTTTGACACGGAGGTTGTGGTGGGAGTTGGTGGTTGTGACGATATTTTGACACATGCGAGAAAGGGAGTGGATGGCCGTGCTCTTTTGGGGCGCTATTTTCAGGGAGCTGCTCTCAATATGGTGGTTACCCATGGCACGATGGTGTCGCGCCTGTCCCTTAAAATGGGCCGTAGGCTTGGTCTGGTATCGGATGATCTGCTTTTTCTGGAACAGGCCGCCCTGCTGCATGATATTGGTATTTGTCGTGTGTATGCACCCCACATCGGGCTTTTTGGGAGCCATCCCTATATGATGCACGGTGTTTGTGGCAGGGAAATTCTTGAAGGCGAGGGGTTGGTGCGCCACGCCTTGGTCTGTGAGCGCCATATTGGTGTTGGGTTGACCGAAGATGATATTGTTGTCCAGGGATTGCCGTTGCCGGTACGTGATATGTCGCCGTGTGGTCTTGCGGAAGAGATAGTCTGTTTTGCTGATCTGTTCTTCTCCAAACACCCCGGGGTGCTTGAATATATGAAGCCCCCTGAGCAGGTCAGAGAGCAGGTATCTCGCTATGGTGCGACAAAGCTTGATATCTTTGACGCGTGGATGGCTCGCTTTGGGGGCGTTTTTGGCGGCTGAGCATTAAGTTGGCGTTGTCCCTGTGCCGCGGGTTTCGAGCCCACGCTGATTTTTTTATATGTTTGCAATTTTCCTGATTGACAGTTTGTTTTAGTTTGTGTTAGAAACTGAGTCCCTTTTGA
>CAZIUE010000023.1:0-52704 GCA_964542535.1 uncultured Pelobacter sp.
CAACCTCTCTGATTGTCTGGGAAAAAGGGGGAGAAAAACCGCTGTTCTTCGATGTCAATGTCACCGGAAATACGGGCATTGACGATTCCCAGCAGGTGCTTCTCCAGGTGAAGGTGGCCCAGGTTGACAAGAGCGCGATGAAGGATCTGGGTGTCAGTTTCATGGTTAAAGGGAAAAAAGCTGAGGGTTTTTCCAATATCATCGGCGCTCCTGACGGTGGCCTGGGGTCTGAGCTGGCAAAGGCCGTGACCACGTCCATCGGCAGTTTCGATCCTCTTACCGACTCCTATACCATGGGGATTACGCATGCCGGCAGCGGCATCACCGCGGTGTTGAAAGCGCTTGCGGATAAGAATATGGCCAAAATTCTGGCTGAACCCAATCTCCTGGTGAAGAGCGGCCAAAAGGGTAACTTTCTGGCCGGCAGCAAGATTCCCTACAATATCGTCACCAGCACCGGGGGGACCGCTACGACAACGATCGTTTTTGTCGATGTGGGGGTAAAGTTGAATTTTGCACCGGAAATCATGGATAACGGCACGATTCATCTGAAGATAGATCCGGCCGAGGTGAGCAGCATCCAGGGGGTCCTTGAGGCCAATGGGTATCCGATTATCGATACCCGCGAAGTTCGCACGAGTGTCGAGTTGAAGGATGGTGAAAGCCTCATTCTGGCGGGACTTCTCCAGGAGGAGACGATCAAGTCCCTGTCCAAAGTGCCGCTTCTTGGAGATATCCCGATACTGGGGGCGCTCTTCCGCTCAACCCAGGATGACAAGACGGAAAAAGAGCTGGTGTTCTTCATAACTCCCAAGCTTGTCACCCCCGAGGCTCCGGGAACTAGGGTTGAGCTGCCGACGGACAAGAAGCTCACTCCTGAGCAGGAGAAGGAGTTCCAATGGATACCGACAGCACAATAGCCTCTCCGGGCAGGGGCAACAGGGGTTTCGTTGTTGTCTGGTTTGTGGCGCTTCTGCCGGTTGTGCTGCTGTTCGCCGCCATGGCCATGGATTTCAGCTACATGTACGTGGCCAAGGGGCAATTGCAGAACGCCGCCGATGCCGCTGCCTTGGCAGGTGCGGCCATTCTGGCGGATGGCAACGATTCCACCTACCAGGCTCTGGCCCGCACCGAGGCGGTCACGTTTGCTCAGAAGAACAAGGCGGCGAAGCTCGATGTGATCATCGCCTCGGTCAATGGGGAAAAAGAGTTTACCGTCAGCAACGACATCAGGTTCGGGTATTGGACTTCCGACGGCACCTTTGACAAAAACGGCGCCTACATTAACGCGATTCAGGTCAGGGCCAGGAGAAATGATACGGCAAATCCCGGTTCACCGCAGAGACAGGTTCCGATCATGTTCGGCAGATATTTCGGATGGGACAAGATGAGCGCGTCGGCGGTGGCCACGGCCGCCATTCCGGCGCGAGCCACCTCGTCAATAGCTCTCTGCCCCGACTTCTGCGTAGGAGGCGTATCAGCCAATGTGATGCGGAACTATACCAGCCAGAGTGGATCGACGCGTCCCATTCTCATGGATACCGGACCTTCCACCCCGTCGAACAACATATATGCCTGGACGTCCTATGATTCAAATGTCACTTCCACGACGGATGTCCGTGACCTGATCTGCAATCAGGACTCAATCAGCCAGACGGCTTGTGGTCGTTCGATCTATTCCTCCATGGGGAACCAGGCCTCAAGTCTGTGCAACCTTGAGTCCCAGATGTACAACCCCTACTTTGACGCGGGCAACAAGGAAACTGTCGGTATTTCCAGTGGGGTGACGACTACCGCCTGGTGGCTTGTGGTTCCGATTACCCAGTCCTGCCCGCCGGGCGCCCAGGGCAATGCCTGGGATCCAAAGCCGGTCATCGGATACGCCAGAGTGCGCGTTCTGGCAATATGCACGACCGGGTGCGGTTCGGGCAGTATCAAGGCTCCCTGCTCTTCGGCCTATTCGGCGCCCAGCAGTGTCTGTAATCTGATCAGAAGCAAATTCGGATTTTCCGCCAGCGAAATTCACAACAAGATGATTATCGATAAATTCCAGTGCGTTGACTGCACTTCGTCCGGTTCGTCCTTTCCCGGGCTCCGGCCGGTGCTCGTACACGTTCAGGACCAGTACACCAGGTAACGAGAAAGGTTTCTTCCATGTCCCCTCACATAACCATACTTCTCGTAGACGAAACCACGGCTTCGATCGGTGCTTTGGAGGCGCTCCAGAAACAGTACGGCGAGGTGCTGAAAGTCGTTGGGGTTGCGGACAGTTTTCTGGAAGGGCTGAAGGTTATCCAGAAAACAAACCCCATGGTGGTCATCCTGCGCGTGGATGAACTCGAAAGGGGGATCAGGGAAGTCAACTACATCGTATCCAACTTCCCGCGCGTCTCCGTTTTCGTGGCTGCCGACAACAACACGACTGAATGGGTGCTGGGCCTGATGCGCGCCGGCGCCATCGAGTACCTGTTCCATCCGCTGCAGACATCGGCCCTCCGGGATGCCATCCAGAAGGTCGGCAGACTCTGGATCCCGGCGGGCGAAAGCGTGACAAAGAAGGGGAAGGTCATTACCGTCTACAACCCCCTGGGGGGGATGGGGACAACGACAATCGCGGTCAATCTGGCAACCTGTCTGGCGGCGGACGCGGGCAACGTGGCCCTGATCGACCTGAATCTGTTCAGCGGCGATGTGGCGACCTTCCTCAACATCAAGCCGAACTATACCCTGAGCAGTGTCACGAAAAACATTTCCCGTCTCGATGCCAATTTTCTGGCGTCGGTCATGACCCAGCATCCTTTGGGCATGTCCGTGCTCACCGAAGCGCTGGACGTTGACGAATCGAGCGATGTCACTCCGGAACAGCTTTCCCGTATCCTGCATGTTCTCAGCGAGATGTTCGCCTATGTCGTGATCGATACCGGCGGACATATCGTGGGGGGAAACCTTTCGGTGTTCGAAGCTTCCGATCACATTCTTTTCAACACGGTCATGAACCTTCCCGGCTTGAAAAATACGAAGCGTTACATCGCCAGTATGGAAAAGAAGGGGTTCCAGAAAGACAAGGTGAAGCTGGTCGTCAACCGGTATATCCCCCGCGCCGACATAAGCATCGATGATGCCGAGAAGGTGCTGGACTGGAAGGTGTTTCACACGATTCCCAACGAGTACAAGGATGTGGTCGAGTCGATCAACAAGGGGGTTCCGCTGGTCAAACTCTACCCCAGGTCGGCGGTCAGCAAGTCCATTGTCCAGCTGTCCGACCTACTGAAATAGCCGCGTTCAGCGGTCACCTGCCACAGATGGAGTTCCGCCATGCCATTTCCCATTTTTTCATCCGGTTCTTCCAGGACCGATACTTCAGGCGCGGTCCCCTTTTTTCAGGAACTGAAAACCAAAATACATCGGACGCTGATCGAGCGTGTGGACATCGGCAAACTGGAAATGCTCAAGGGCCCTGATCTGGCCAGGGAAATCGGCTATATCGTCGAGAGTTTGATCGCGGAGGAAGGCGTTCCCCTGAACCAGCAGGAGAAGGAGCGTCTGATCGTCGAAATCCAGCACGAAACCTTCGGGCTCGGCCCCCTGGAACCGCTTCTGGCCGACCCCGATATTTCGGACATTCTGGTGAATAGCTGCTCAAATGTCTATGTGGAGCGCTTCGGCAGGCTGAGCAAGACCGACATCGTCTTCAGGGACAACGGCCACCTGCTGCAGATCATCGAGCGGATCGTCTCCAAGGTGGGCAGGAGAATCGACGAGTCGTCCCCCTATGTGGATGCCCGGCTGCCGGACGGTTCCCGCGTCAATGCCATCATCCCGCCGCTGGCCATCGATGGTCCGGCGCTCTCCATCAGGCGTTTCGGCGTCGAACCACTCAAGATCGGCGATCTCTTGCGTCTGGGGGCACTGGACGAAAAGATGTTCAAGATCCTGGAGGGGGCGGTGAAAACCCGACTCAATATCCTCATATCGGGCGGTACCGGAACGGGCAAGACCACGCTGCTGAACGTGCTCTCCGAAAACATCCCCTCGACGGAGCGGATCATCTCCATCGAAGACTCCGCGGAACTGCATTTGAAACAGGAGCATGTGGTCAGGCTGGAGACCAGGCCTCCCAATATCGAGGGGAGGGGAGAGGTCACCCAGCGCGATCTGGTCAGAAACTCGCTCAGAATGCGGCCGGACCGGATCATCATCGGCGAGGTGCGCGGCGGGGAAGCCCTGGACATGCTCCAGGCCATGAATACCGGGCACGACGGTTCGCTCTCCACCATACATTCCAACTCGACCCGGGATGCCATGGCGCGTCTGGAAACCATGGTGCTCATGGCGGGCATGGATCTGCCCCAGAAGGCGATCCGCGAGCAGATCGCGTCGGCGATCAATATCGTCGTCCAGCTGGTCCGTTTTGCCGATGGAACCAGGAAGATCGTCAAGCTGACCGAGATCAACGGACTTGAAGGGGATACCATCGTCATGCAGGACATCTTCGTCTTTGACCAGAAAGGGGTGGACGGCGACGGGAATATCGTGGGGGCCTACCGGCCCACCGGAGTCAGGCCGCGATTTGCGGAACGCTTCAAGATCTATGGCTTCGAACTGCCCCCGGGGATCTTTGAAAGGTAGGTGGTGAGTCGTGCTGTTGACTGTTATTCTGGCTTTTTTCGCGGTGTTCGTGGCGGTTATGGCCGTCTTTTTCTGGCTGACGGCGGTTCGGGAGTCTCCTGCCGCCGAGTTGAAGCGGCGCCTGCGGCGCATGTCCCTGGACTCCAGGTTTGACGGCATTCCCGCCGACCTCCGCGCGGAACTGCTCAAAGAGGCCACGCCGCTGGAGACCATTGTCAGTCGCATTCCCTTCATGAAACAGCTGGATGTCTACCTTGACCAGTGCGGATTCAGGATGCAGCCGCTCGCGTTTCTGGCCGTCGGTGGGGGGCTGGTGCTTACCGGTTTCCTGCTGTCCTACCTGTTCCGGCACAGCCTGCTGTTTGCGGCGTTCGTGGCTGCATGCGTTCTTGTGGGGATATGCGTCTATGTGTCCAGTGCCAGAAAGAGGAGGTACAACGCCTTTACGGAGCAGCTCCCCGAGGCTCTGACCATGATCGCCCGCTCTCTCAGGGCCGGTCACTCACTGACCAGTGCCGTCGAACTGGTGGCCAGCGAGACTCCCGAACCGCTGGGTGGGCTCTTCAGGGCCGCCTACGAACAGCAGAAGCTGGGGTTGAGGATCACCGATGCGCTGGGGGGCATGCTGCGGAGGATGGAGAGTCTCGATCTGCGTTTTTTCGTCACGGTCATAACGATTCACGCGGAGACCGGCGGCAATCTTTCCGAAATCCTCGACAAGCTTGCCGCGACCATCCGGGAGCGGATCAAGCTGCGTCGCCAGGTGCAGGTCTATACCGCCCAGGGTCGCATGTCGGGTTATATCCTGGTGGCTCTGCCCATCTTTGCCTTCTTCATGCTCCACTATGTGATGCTGCCGGGTTATGAGGACGTGTTTATCAAGGAAACCAAGGGGCACATCGTCATCGCTTATGCGGTCATCTCCCAGATCATCGGGTTTCTGTTCATCAGGCGGATCATAAACATCAGGATATGAGGGCGTTCCCATGATTATGCTGATTTCTGCCATTATTTTTACATCCGTGGCTCTGCTTACGGCGGTGCTGCTCTACCCCCTGTTGACGAAGAAAGGCGCGTTGCAGGAGCGGCTGGAGAACATGATGCCGGAAAAACAGGCATCCCTGACCCTGGCCCAGGAAAAGCCGCGTTGGAGGAGCTACATTGAGAGCCTGGGTTCGAGCCTGCCGGTGGCTCCCAAGGAACAGTCGAAATACACCAAGATGCTGATGGCGGCGGGCATGCGGCGGGAGTCCCTGTTTCTGTTTCTGGGAAGCAAGCTTGCTCTGGCTCTGGTTCTTCCCGGTCTGTTCATCTTCCTGTATGCCCTGCCGAAGGGCGTGCTGATGGAACCGGAGCCGCTTCTGTACGCCACGGGACTGGCGATCGCCGGTTTCCTGCTTCCCAGCGTCTGGCTGATGTACCTGGTCAATAATCGCAAGACCGAGGTGTTCCACACCCTGCCGGACATGCTCGACCTGCTGACCGTGAGCGTCGAAGCGGGGCTGGGGATCGATGCGGCCCTCAACCGCGCCTGCGAGAGCCCGCAATTTCTGGGCAATCCGCTGGCGGAGGAGCTGAAGGTCGCGGCGCGGGAGGTCCGTGCCGGCAAACCCCGGGGAGATGCGCTGAGGGACATGGCCGAACGTACCGATGTGGAGGATGTCAGGGCGTTTGTAACCATGCTGGTGCAGACCGAACGTTTCGGCACCAGCCTGAGCCTGGCCCTGAGGGTCCATTCCGATGCCTTGCGCACCAAACGGCGCCAGATCGCTGAGGAGCGGGCCGCCAAGACCGCCATCAAGATACTCTTTCCCCTGATTCTGTTCATCTTTCCGGCGTTGATGATCATTCTGGTCGGACCGGCATTTTTCAAGCTGATGGATATCTTCAAATGAACGAGGAGAGGAGGTGAACGAGATGCCGATAGACTTCAACTCAATAGTTTTGATGATTATCGCGGTCGAGTTGGCGCTGATTTATGTCAAGCTTGGCAAACAATGAGGGCATTGTCGCCCGTGCTCAGCCGCCCGGCCGGATCAGGGGCGGCTGATTTTTTTGGATGGTGGACGGAACCATGAAAGCGATCAATGCGGAGAGCGGAGAGTGTCTCGCGGACAGCCTTGTGGTTGCCGAGAGGCTGCTGGACAGGATGAGGGGGCTTTTGGGGAAGGAATCCTTTTCCTGGGGTGAGGGGCTTCTGCTGCGGCATTGCCGGGCGATCCACACCTTCGGTATGAAGTTCCCCCTGGATCTGGTGTTTCTTGACCGGAACAACAGGGTCGTGGCGCTCAGGGAGCGCGTCCCCGTCAACCGCTTCTCTCCCTTGTACGTGGCGGCTGCCAGTGTACTGGAACTCCCCGCCGGGACCCTGGCATGCCTGAGCGTGAAGAGGGGAGACAGGATCATCGTCCACTGAACCTCGTCGCGGAGTATTCTTGGCTCACTCGCAATCTGCAACATACCCGTCTCGCGATGCCGCCCGGCCGTTTTCTCCGTCATCTGCGGTGTTGTGTGTATTCTACGCTTTCCTGGCCGTCCTCACGCTTTTGTCCCTGTGCCCGATCTGGATGAACCGTCTGCTGCCGATGCAGGACTATCCCCAGCACCTGTTCCTGGCCCATGTCATCGCAACCTATGAAGATCCTGCCTATAACTGGAAGTCGTTCTATACCGTAGACCTGACTCCCGGCCCCTACATGCTCTGGTATCTGGTCATGAAGCCGCTCTCCCTGCTTCTTGGTGTTGAGGTTGCCGGTAAGATGCTGTTTTCGCTGTATATCTTGCTGGTGTCACTCCTGGTCCATCTGGCCCGAAGGCTTTGCCCCCAGGGGGCCATGCCGTGGGGAGCCCTGCTTCTGTTTCCCTTTGCCTTCAACCAGATCTATTTCATGGGCTTTCCCAACTACATACTTTCCCTGCCGCTGCTGATGCTGGCCGTACTCGACCTGGAGGCCTTTGCCCGGGGACGGTTCCCCGGCTGGAGAATCGCACTGCACGGGCTCTACCTCGTGCTGATCTATCTGAGCCACCCCTACACCGTGCTCGTCTATGTCTGTCTGGCGGCGACCACCGCGCTCTGTTTCCGGGACAGGCGGGACATTGCGGTACCGTTGCTGACGCCTGCCTTTGTAGTGGGGGGAGTGCTTCTGGTCTGGTATCTGTTCCGTCACGGCCCCAGCCCGGGACCCAACCCGTACGCATGGCACCTGACCTGGCTGCCGCCGAACTATTCACTGCTCTATCTTGTTCTCATGTTCACAGGGGGGCGCCTCACCAACGGCGTTGCCTGGTTCTCTTTGGCGGCTTGGTCTGTTGTTGTGGTTAGTGTCGCTCATGCCTGGCGAACGTCCCGTGGACATTGGCGGGATCTGAAACTCCCTCTGTCTTTGTCAGGGATTACGATTGCCGGCTATTTCGTACTACCCTTCTGGTTTGGATATTATTCGTACTTCAATCTGCGTCTGGCGCCGGTATGCTACTTTCTCCTTGCCCTAGTGTGTGCCCGTCTGACAATGGGACTGGCGGCTGGAGGGCTTGTGGGCGCTTCCGCCGCGCTGCTCGTCCTCCATATCACGGCAACCCAGGTGCAGGTTGCGAAAGAATCCGAATCCCTCATACCGTTACTCGCAAACATGAACAGAAATGCCCTGGTGCTGCCTCTGCTCTTCGATGAAGGGACTACCATTATCGATCCTGTCTTTTTCGGCGAATTTCACAAGCACGAGCCCGGTTATTATCATGTCATCGTTGGTGGTGGGGCAAATCCGACCCTGTTTCCCAGCAGCATGCTTCCGGTTCAGTATCGTGCCGGAATCAGGCTCCCTGTTCCTGGTGGGCCGGATTTGTTTTCATGGCAGGAGCATGGACGCTACTATGATTATGTTCTGCTCAGGGGGGCTCCGGCGAATTTGTTGCGACTCATGCAGCCATACGGTGAAGTGATTGCCACTTCCGGTCCCTGGGCCTTGTTTAAAACGACTGAAAAGTAATGCTGGTATGTCCGGTGGAGGAAGCGGGACGTACACCCCGGATTGGTTTGGCTTGTCATTCGTGGTTGACGGAGGACGTGTGGAGGAAAAAAACGGTATGGGGCGTTTTCCGGCGTTCAGGCATCTCCTGGTACTGATACTGGCGATCCTCGTCACCTATCTGCGGGCGACCGGGGCCGGTGCCCTGGTGCTTGACGACATGGTCCTGATCGATAGCGTGAGGGACGGTATGCCCTCTCTCTCGACGCTGTTCTCCGGGGAGGGGCCGCGCTACTTCCGCCCCCTGGCCCATCTCTCCTATTTCGTCGACATGGCCCTGTTCGGGGCCGATCCGGTGGGGATGCATTTTATCAATATCCTGATCCATGTGGGCAACGGGATTCTGGTCTATCTGGTGGCGTTGCATCTGGCGGAAGAGCGGAATTCCGGGCACCGGACTGCCCTGACGGCGGCCCTGCTGTTCGGCTTGCATCCGGTCAACGCCGAGGCGGTCGTCTGGATCTCCTGCCGCTATGATCTTTTAAGCTGCTTTTTCATGCTGGCCAGCCTGCTCTTGATCGTGCGCCAGGGCGCATCCTCCGTATCTTGTCTGCTGCTACCGCTTCTGTTTCTCTGTTCGCTCCTTTCCAAGGAGTCGTCCCTGTTGGTTCCGGCAGCGGTGACTATCTTTGTCATGAACCGGCGCCCAGGCTGCATCTCGGGCCGGGATGGGGCTCTCCTCTGCTCTCTGGTGCTGGCGCTCATCTCTTACCTGTATCTGAGGAATGGTCTGAACATCGTCGCCGACAGAGGCATGGGAGAGGCGCTGGTCCCTGCCTCCCGGGGGGGGCTGGGGCACGGGGTCGTGCAGTGCATGGCCGGTGCCGGGTTCTATCTCGGGAAAATGCTCTGGCCGTTTCCCTTGAGTTTCGCCATTCCCTCCATCAGTGTCACGCGCGGCCTGGTTGTGTTCGCGCTCCTGCTTCCGCTCCTGGCCGGTCTCTTCTTTGTCAGACGTGAGCTGCGGTTTCCCCTTGCCCTGATGGCCGCAGTGCTGTCGCCGCCGCTCTACGCCATGTTGGCCCGGCTGGCCTGGACCCCTTACGCGGAGCGCTACCTCTACCTGCCCATGGTCGGGTTTTCACTCCTCGCAGCGTTTGTGCTGCAACGTTGGCTGGCGCGGCTCTCCGCGCCGGTGCTTGTCGCGGTTACACTCTTTCTGGCGCTTCCCACGTCCCTCAGGGTCGCCACCTGGACGGATCCGGTTGCCTTCTGGAACGACACCATCCGCAAGGCTCCCGGCTTCGGCACGCCGCACCTCCTGCTGGCGGCCGAACTGATCAGCGCCGGCGACCTGGACCAGGCCGAACGCCACCTTGCCCGGGCCGGGGAGCTGGGCATCACCAGAAATAAAGAGCGGGAATATGCCCGCGACGTGCGCCTGGCACTGGATGGCGCCAGGAAACGACAGGCGATACCATAGAAGGCCGCGGAGGAGAAAAATGACATTGAAGAAAACATCAACCATCTGGATTCCGTCCATTGCCGAGATCATCTTTCTCGCTGTTTTCATGTTTCTCTCCTTCTGCCATGGCAGGGCTCTGCTGAACGATGCCGACACCGGCTATCACATCCGTGCCGGCGAGTACATCCTGCGGACCCTGTCCATACCACGTCACGACATCTTCTCGTTTCATACCCCGCCGATCCCCTGGACGGCCCATGAATGGCTTTCCGAGGTGATCATGGCCCTGCTGCACGGCCGCTTCGGCCTGACCGGGGTGGTGCTTTTCTTCTCCTTTCTGATCGCCCTGACCTACTTCCTGCTGTTCTGCTGGCTGCGTTCTCGCGAGGGAAATATCTTCATTGCCGTGGCACTCACCATTCTCGCCTTCGGCTCATCCCAGATCCACTGGCTGGCTCGGCCTCATATCTTTTCCCTGATGATCATGATCGTCTGGTGCCGGATTCTGGACCGTTACCAGTACGAGGGGGAAAATCGCCTGTATCTGCTCCCGCTCCTGATGGTGCCGTGGGTCAACCTGCACGGCGGCTATATCACCGGCTTCCTGCTGCTGGGGTGCTACGCGGCAGGAAATTTTGTCCAGTCATTTTTCAGTACTCCCTCGGACAGGGAAACCGCCAGACGGAAATGCCGGGTTTTTCTGACAAGCTCGTTTTTCTGCCTGGTTGTCTCCCTGGTCAATCCCATCGGCTTCAAGATTCTGCTCTTTCCCTTCAATCTGGTGAACAACCGCTTTCTCATGGATCACGTATCGGAGTTCCTCTCGCCCAACTTCCATGAACCGCTGATGTTCAAATACCTGCTGCTGCTGGCTATCGTTGTTCCCGCCTGTTCCCGCATACGGCCCACTGCCGTTGAACTGGTCCAGATGCTGGTATTCACCAACATGGCGCTCTACTCCATCCGCTATGTGACGCTGTTCGCCATCGTCTTTGCGCCGATTCTCCTGCGCCGTTGCGACGATCTGCTTGAAGAGGCGCGCGGCGTTATGGTGGAATCGTTCAGGGTGCGCTCCGCCAGAATCGCCGCGGTGGATGCCACGGCCCGGGGATGGCTTTGGCTGACCGTCGGGATGGCCGTTGTTGTAATGAGTGCCGCCGGCGGTACAATCGGATACAGCTTTGACGAGAAACTGAAACCCGTTGCCGCCGTGGAGTTCCTGAGAAAGGAGCGGATCAGCGGCAATATGTTCGACAACGATGAGTTCGGCGATTACATCATCTATGCTGCCTGGCCGGAATACCGGGTGTTCTTCGACGGCAGATCGGATATGTACGGCACGGAGCGGATGAAGGAGTACTTCAGGATCGCCGGTTTCGAATCGGGCTGGGAACGGGTAATCGAGAAGTACCGAATCGACTGGTTCATCATCGAAGCTGCGAGTCCCCTTTCCCGCTACCTGGCCGCCGTGGGGGGGTGGAAACTGGTGTATGCCGACCGGGTGGCCCATATAGTCGTGAAAGACATTCCCCGCTACCGGAAACTGATCGCCCGGTATCGGGATGTGCGCCCCGTGCGGCAGACTAACGGAGCAGGTGGGAATAGAGGCGATGGAACGTAATGCGGACGTGAATACGATGTCGGATCGTTACGGATTGCTCGGCAGCGCTGCCGCATCCGTGCTCCTGCACTGCGCCGCCTTTGTTATTCTGGCCCACAACGTTACCCTCTACCCCGTGGTCGCGACGCCATCGGCGGACGATGTGCTCTGGTTCTATCCTTCCCTGCTGTTCGGCACATCCGTGCCGGCTGCCCCACCTGCCGCCTCGTGGCGGAACGGAGCCGGGCTGGACGACACGTCGGCATCCCCCCCCGCGAGCCGCTCTGTCCAGTCGTCTTTGGGTTCCGCGTCCCAAGCCGTGACTCTTTCCAGGGAACTCTCCCCATCAGGTACGGCGCCAGCGCGTCCTCTGGTTTCGGCCGGCCCGGAAGGGCTTTCCCTGGTCTCGACGAATCGTTCGGGCGTTCCCGAGCCGCCTGTTTTCGCCGGGAAGGGGGCTCCGGAGGTGCCCGCGGTTGTCGAAACGGTACTGCCCCGGGAGCGACTGAAGCCGCCGCGGGTGGCGGAACGCGCTCCCGCTGTCGCCAGTTCTCCTGCGACGGGGCAATTATCGACGGAAACGGCTGTCGAAGTCCGGACAGGTGAACGAGAATACTCCCCGGTCCGGGACGCGGCGCGCCAGGGACAAACCACATCGCATGGCCTGGGGGGCGGCCGGGAGCGATTGCCACCGGAATATCAGGGAGATGGAGCACGGGCGGTGGCGCCCGGACCACGGGTCGCTTCCGGTGCCGTGGTGCCTCCGGCTGTACCGGCAGCCGTTTCTCGGGAAGGAGAGGGGGAACGCCCCCGTGGCGGCGTGGCGGTTGCTCCTGGAAAGGAAGGCGCGCAGAGAGGTACGGTTGCCGCACGTGCCGTTGTCGTACCCGCTGATGCGGCGAGGAGCGCAGGCGGGGTGCCGCGGCAGAGCGTGCCGGCGGGGAGCGCCGAGGCAGGTCCCGGGGGCGCAGCCACGCGAGGGGGGACTCCGGAACCCGCACGGTCCCGTGCGGCAGGAGGCGTCACCGCCGGGGTGGAGGACGGAAAGGGCCGGGAGGGGTCGGACCGGGGCAGGGGGCTGTTTTCGGCGTCGATACCGGGTGATATTGCCTTCGAACTGACCTCCGCCGATGACCTGCGGCGGGGGGTCAGGGTGTCGGTCGGTTTCCGGGACTTTCCCCGCAGGAAACGGGGCAGCCCCCTCTCCCGTGGCGAAGCCACGCGCATCAGAACAATAAGCCCGACGATCGTCATGCCGGGAGAACATGCCATCCATGCTGTCATTGATCGCGCCGCCGAGGGGGTCTACTACCTGCGTGTCGAGGCCGGGCAGCAGCTTGCGGATGTCTCCGTCACCATCAGGCTGTTCGCGGGGAGTTCCCGGGCCAGAAACAGGACCGTGCAGGTGGGGGCTCTTGCCGGCAGCCGCACGGTCATCCGCCTGATGATGCCGGAAGGGGTGATCTGGGAGGATCCTTCCGCGTTCAGCGGCAGCCTGGAGGACTCCGACAGCGTCACCAGATTCAATGCCGAGACCGGCATGGAGTGGAAGGAGTACCGGTAAGTGTCCCACTACCATGTGTGGGCGTTTTTTCATGGTAGACTGGTGACAGGTGGTGTGCAGGTTCCGCGAGAAGTGAAACTCCACGGCAAACGGGAGGGACCATGATCTCGATCATTATTGCGGCGTATAACGAGGAACGGCGGCTTCCCGACACTCTGGGCAGGATCGCCCGGTATCTGGACAGCCGGGGGACGGCATACGAAATAATAGTTGTGGACGACGGCAGTCGCGACCGCACCGCGGCCGTCTCCGGCCAGGCCGCTCTGCTCATTCCGCGGATCGAGACCATCAGATACGTCAAAAACAGGGGCAAGGGGTACGCGCTCAGGACCGGCGTCCTGGCATCGCGGGGAGAACTGGTGCTCCTGAGCGACGCCGACCTGTCCACGCCGATCGAAGAACTGTCCCGACTCCTGCCGTTTGTGGAACGGGAATCGTTTGACCTGGCCATCGGTTCCCGCGCCCAGGAACTGAGCCGGATTCTGAGGAGGCAGCCCTGGTGGCGGCAGGCCATGGGACGCATCTTCAACAGGATCGTCCGCTGGTCCGTTCTGGATGGCTTCAGCGATACCCAGTGTGGCTTCAAACTGTTGCGGGGATCTGTTGCGCGCAGGCTGTTCGGCGCGGCGCGTGTCGATCGCTTCGCCTTTGACGTGGAGATCCTGGCCCTTGCGTTGAAGCGTGGCTATCGCGTGGTGGAGGTGCCCATCACCTGGGCCAATTCACCCGCATCAACCGTGCATCCCTTGTTGGATTCCCTGCGCATGTTGAGGGATCTGGCCAGGATCCGCATCGCCCTCAAGGGGGGGCAGCGCCAGGTTGTCGTGCCGCTGGCGCAGGTGAAGGCGAACGCCGGTTGTTGCCTGGTACGAGGGCAGTGAACAGAAGGGCCGGCATGGACGTATTCGGAGAGGCGGACGTATGGAAGAACTGGGAAAACGGCTTGTCAGAGAGGGAACGATTACCGAGCAGCAGCTTGGCCAGGCGCTGGAACGTCAGAAACGCTACGGCGGCAGGATCGGGCAGAATCTGGTAGCCCTTGGTCATATCACCGGCGAGATTCTTGACGCGCATTTCAGAAGGCACCCCGCGCCCCCCGCCACGTTGGAGGAGACGGAAATCGACACCTCCCTGTTGACCGACCTGATCATGAAACAGATTCTCTTCATGGGAGAGTTCCGGCTGGCCGACGTGGCGGATAAGGTGAAGCTGCCGATCAAGCTGGTGGACTCCATCATGGAGACCCTGCGCCGGGACAAGTTCGTGGAGGTCAAGGGGGGAGCCGGATACGCCACCGTGACCTACACCTTCAAGATTACCGAGACCGGAAAGAACCGCAGCAGCGAGCTGTTCGAGCTGTGCCGTTATGTGGGGCCTGCCCCGGTTTCCCTGGAAGCGTACCGGCGCATGATCGAGCATCAGAGTATCAAGAACATCATCATCGACGAGGAGAATATCGACAAGGCATTCGCCCACATGGTCATCGATGAGAGTGTCCTGAAACGCCTCGGCCCGGCGATCTGTTCCGGAAAATCCCTGTTCATCTACGGCCCTCCCGGCAACGGCAAGACGGCCATCGCCGAGGCGATCGGAAAGATCCTCCCCAATGAGGTGTATATCCCGTATGCCATAGCCGTCGGCGGGCAGATCATCAGCGTCTATGATCCGGTCAGTCATATCGGGGTGCCGCTGGCCTCGGATGCCGGATTCATCGACCAGCGCTGGATGCCGATCAAACGACCGGTGGTCATGACCGGCGGAGAGCTGACCCTCAGAATGCTGGATCTGGATTTCAACGAAGTTTCCAAGTTCTATGAAGCCCCTTTGCAGATGAAGGCCAATAACGGGCTGTTCGTCATGGACGACCTGGGGCGGCAGCAGATCGAGCCGCACCAGCTGCTCAACCGCTGGATCGTTCCCCTGGACCGGAGAATCGATTTCATCTCCCTCAACACCGGCATGAAATTCCAGATCCCCTTCGACGTACTGGTGGTCTTTTCCACCAACCTCGAGCCGGCAGACCTGATTGATGACGCCCTGTTACGCAGGCTCAGGTACAAGATCAAGATCGATCATCCCACGGAAATCCAGTTTGAAAGCATATTCAGGCGGGTCTGCGACCGGTATGGCGTTGGTTTTGACAAGGAGGTGTTCAGCTTCCTGGTCCAGGATTGTTACGTGAAGAACAGCGTCAGGTTCAATGCCTGCCATCCCCGCGACATCGTCGAGCATATCGTGGATATCGCCCATTTCTACAACTGCCCCCCCGTGCTGACGCGGGAAACCGTCCGGGCGGCCTGGAACAACTATTTCGTGGATTCGAAACGGTAGCCGCATTGCGGGGGGGCGTCGCCCGCCCCCGCCAGCGTGAAGTTGAGTCGCTGTTGCGCATGCCCCTCTTCCCCTGATGTCGGATCACCCACGAAACTCCGGCGACTCCCCCTCCATCACTGCCATCCGTTTGATCAGATCCGTAACCCGCGAACTGTACCCCTACTCATTGTCGTTCCACGCGATCAGGATAGCTACCGTGGACGCTGTCGTACGTGAGTGACCAGGCCAGCTGCTCCGGGCCGTGGAGGTCGTTACCGCCACGATATCGGAAAGGCGGCGCATCGTGGCGATTCCGAGGACCGTTCCGCCGATGCGTCCGGGCTATCGCGGGGTGTTCATGAACTACCTCCTCCTGGGGTGAATGGGGAGCCGCTCGCCCCGGAAACGGGCTTGAAGCCGTCGTTACTGCGCCATGCGCTTCAGGAGCTGCTCCAGCCTGCGCAGCTCCTCGCCGTAGCCGCTCCAGTTGCCCTGGCGCTGCTGGCTGATCGCCTTCTCATAGGCGGCCATGGCCTCTTTGGCCAGCTGAGCCGGAGACGTCGCTGCATCCCGTGTGGCAGTGCTGCTGGCGGGCTCGGCCACCCGCTTGCCGCCGAAGAGCCGCTGCAACGCCAGTTCCAGGTTCTCCTCCATGACGACCTGCTCTCCGAAGGCGACGATCACCCGCTTCAGTTCGGGCAGGCCGGCCTTGTCGGCTGCCAGAAACAGCGGCTGGACGTAGAGAAGCGATTTTTCGATCGGTATCACCAGCAGGCTCCCCCGGATCACCTCCGAGCCGCGCTGGCTCCAGAGCGTCAACTGTTGGGATATGAAGGAATCCTGGTTGATGCGGGCATCGATCTGTTTCGGCCCGTAGATCAGCCGGTCGCGGGGGAAGGTGTAGGCCCGGAGCTTGCCGTAGTTGGCCCCGTCGCTGCGGGCGGTGAGCCAGGCGGCAAGGTTGTCCCGCTTGGAGGGGGTGAAGGGGAGCAGCAGGATGTACTCTTCCATCGTTTCACCCGGCAACTTCATGATCGTGTAATAGGGCTCCATCGGTTTTTCCCCCAGAACGGGAACCTGCCACAGGTTTTCCTTGTTATAGAAGACCTTGGGGTCGGTCATGTGGTAGGCGGTGTACATGGCCGCCTGAAGCTGGAGCAGCTGGTGCGGGTAGCGCACGTGCCTGCGCAGATCATCCGGCATGGCCGTGATCGGCTTGAAAAGCCCCGGAAACATACGGTCATAGACCCGGATCAGGACGTCACGGGGGTCGCTGATGTAGAACGAGAGGGTGCCGTCATAGGCGTCAACGACCGCCTTGACGGAGTTCCTCATGTAGGTGACGCCATCCGTGACCGGCTTTGAACAGGGGAGCCGGTCGGAGAAGGTATAGGCATCGATGATCCACGCGAGTCTGCCCCGGTCGTCCACCACCATGTAGGGGTCGTCGTCGAAATGGAGAAAGGGGGCCACCGCTCTGACCCGCTGCTTGATGGTGCGGTTGAAGATGATGCGGCTCTGACTGGTGATGTCGGAGGAGAACAGGATTTTCTCCGTCCTGAACCTGGCGGCAAACAGGATTCTCTTGGCCAGGGAATCCATGGGGACACCACCCTTGCCGGCATAGGTGGTGTTGATGTTCCCGGTGGAGGTCGGATAGCTGAATTCCGGCACCCTGGTCCTGACGATCACGTACTCGTTGGACAGTTCGCCGAAGTAGATCTCCGGCCGGGTTACCCGTATGTCGGCCAGACTCACGGCGGGAATGTCCTTGACGAAGAATTCCGGCAGTCCCTCCTTGCTGATGCGGCTGACCGGGCCGAAAGTGATGCCGTTGCCGTGGGTGAAGATCAGCCGCTCGTTGATCCAGTTCCGGCTGGGCAGGTCGGTGTAGGAGAGTTCGCGGGGAGAGAGCATGACCTGGCTGTAGCGGCCGTTTACCAGGTAGCGGTCATTGTCCACATCGAAGAAGCGGTAATAGGTCCTGATCTGCTGTAGTTGGCTGTAGGTCTTGAGCAGGGGGGCATGGTCCCAGAGACGGATATTCCTGATGGTTGCTTCGTTGTGTACGATGTCGGTGCTGGACAGTTGCGTGTCCACATCGAAGGGGATGGTTTCGATTTTGTCCAGATCGTAGCCAAAGCGGGTGAGCCTGATGTTGTTGTCGATGTAGGGGGTTTCCAGAGCCAGTTCGTTGGGGGCTACCTTGAATTTCTGTAACAGTGCCGGATAGACGCGGATGCCGGCGACGTGCAGCGTGATTATTGCCAGCGGCGCCAGCAGTGCCATGCGCCAGCCCCCCTTCCAGAGTCCGGCCGCCAGGAGCACTCCCGCCAAGGGGGCCAGGATGGTAAGGAGTCGGTAAGTGGGGAGGCGGGAGTGAACGTCCGCATAGCCTGCGCCGTGGAAAAGGCCGTTGTTTGCGAAGAGCAGCCTGACGCCGTCCAGATGGAAGCCCGCGGCGACAACGCAGGAGACCAGCAGCAGCAGGAGCGCCAGGTGGCGGCGAACCCTGAGATCAACGGTTACGCCCCGTTCCGTCAGGGAGATGCCGCCGCGGAGGGCATAAGCCGCGGCGGTGATGAACAGAGAGGTCGTCAGCGTAAAGCCGGTGAAGGCCGTGAGCGACTCCATGAGTGGCAGACTGAACAGGTAGAAGCCGATATCCCGGCCCATGACCGGGTCGCCGGTTCCAACATTGATCCGGTTGATGAAGATCAGCAGCTTTTCCCACTGCAGGGTGCCCCACTGTCCTGCCAGCAGGGCCAGCACGGCACAGGCGATGGTGCCCAGCGGCCTGATCAAGCGGCGGGCATCGTCGAGGCGGGGGGAAAAGGCGTCCGCTCCTCCGTACGCTGGGCGTGGAGGGAAAACAGCCTTTTCCGTCAGGAACAGGTTGAACAGTGTCCAGGAGAACACTATGGCGGCGAATGCCAGGCCGCAACCTGCCTGGGTGGTCAGCCTGGTTGTGAATACCGACCTGTATCCGGTCTCGGTGAAGAAGAGCCAGTCGCTCCAGAAAACCAGGAGAAGCGAAAACAGGGAAACCGCCAGGGCGATAATGGCCAGGATGAGGATCAGCCGGTATTTTTTCATCAAGAAAGCCTCCACGGTGATGTTGTGTTCGGATGCAGGGCCGCTGGTGCGGAAAGAGTGCCACCATTGGACATAAAAATCAAAACAATCTCATGCAGAGGTACGTGTGCAGCGGGAGCGTGGCGCAGGGCATGGCGATGTTGCCGGAGAAGGTGGTGGCGAACATCCTGTCGGCGCTGCCGGTGGCGCCTCCTGTCAGCACGGCAAGGAGGGAGAAGGGAGAGGGATCGCGAAACGGTTGATCAAGAGCTCCTCCATGGGTGGTGATTCGTATGACGGAGACAGGGAGACACCATGGATTCAGGCACAAAAAAACGGTTAGCGAATGTTCGCTAACCGTTTGACTTTTTTGGAGGCGACGAGCGGATTTGAACCGCTGAATAAAGGTTTTGCAGACCTCTGCCTTACCACTTGGCTACGTCGCCCCGTATGAAGAGTGACTTTTATATATAATTTGTTCCCGACCTGTCAATCCCTTTTTGTCCGTCCTGCTAATGTTCGTTGTCCTGATGGCCGGTGCAGATAGCGTCAGGGATGGCGAATGGTCATTTGAACCTGATGGCCACTCCGGTGGCCCGGTATTCGGTGGTTGGTATGACCAGGTAGGTGATGCTGCGGCCGCTCACTTCCGGCAGTATCACTGCGTCAGCTCCCATTTTAGCTGCTTCCGCGCGGATGGCGCCGAATCCCCACTCGCGAATGTCGGGAGTCAGCATGGGGTCCGCGATGCCGTAGACTTCACGGGTGATCTGGATCCTGCCGATGGTCGTGTAGGGACGGACGATGTCCTCCTGGGAGAGGATCGGGGGGGCATTGCCCAGGACAGGGGTCATTGCTGACTTCAACGTGGCGCATCCGCCGAGCAGAAGGGCCAGAAACAGAAGCGAGGCGAGGGTGAGCGGTGTGCGTGGTCTGGTCATCGTGGAGACTCCCTTATGCGTTCTATTTCCTTCTGGACAGCGTCTGGTGCGCATGCTAATATTTCGCGCTTTATATGGCAACAGCAAAATATCGCTATTGATTTTAGCACATAAATTTCAGGGGAGTAGCAAAGATGTCAGGTCATAATAAGTGGAGTACCATCAAGCATAAGAAGGGTGCGGCCGATGCCAAGCGTGGCAAGGTCTTTACCAAGCTGATCAAGGAAATTTCCGTTGCTGCAAAGCTGGGTGGTGGTGACCCGGCGGCCAATCCGCGTTTGCGCACCGCGGTTGACAAGGCCAAGGCCGAGAATATGCCCAAGGACAATATCGAACGGGCTATCAAGAAGGGGGCCGGCGGTCTGGAAGGGGTCACCTACGAGGAGATCGTCTACGAAGGCTATGGTCCCGGGGGAGCCGCCGTGCTGGTGGAGGTCATGACCGACAACCGTAACCGCTCCGTTTCCGAGATCCGCAGCATCTTCACCAAGTCCAACGGCAACATGGGGGAGGCGGGCTGCGTTGCCTGGATGTTCAGCAAGAAGGGGCTGATCACCTTTGACAAGAACGTGGACTTCGAGCAACTCTTCGAAGCGGCCATCGAGGCGGGAGCCGAGGACGTGAGTGAAGAAGATGAGCAGTTCGAGGTCACCACCGACCCGTCCAGTTTCATCGAAGTGCGCGAAGCGCTGGTGGCCAGGGGGTTCTCGTTCTCAAACGCCGAGGTGACCATGCTTCCCCAGACCATGGTTGCTCTGGAAGGGAAACAGGCCGAAAGCATGCTCCGGCTGATGGACAAGCTGGAAGATAACGACGACGTACAAAACGTATATTCCAACTTCGATATCTCGGCAGAAGAGATGGAAAAGATGATGTAGGCCATGGCGACGTGGGTGTGCGTGGTATATGGTCTCCACGGACACCCATGCGCGGTTGTTAATGATCATGAGAGTTCTCGGCATCGATCCAGGATCGCGCATCACGGGCTATGGCATCGTCGAGGAGGCGGGGAGCCGTCTCGTACATGTGGATAATGGCGCCATCTTTACCGACAGCGCCCTGGATTTTCCCGGGCGGTTGAAGGCGATCTTCGATGGCCTGACCACGGTGATCGCCCAGTATCGGCCGGATGAGGTCGCGGTGGAGAACGTGTTTCTTTCCAATAACGCCCAGAGCGCCCTCAAGCTGGGACAGGCGCGCGGAGCTGCCATCGTGGCTGCCGTTCACGCCGGCCTGCCGGTGGCCGAATACTCGGCCCTTCAGGTGAAACAGGCCGTGGTGGGGCGGGGCAAGGCTGCCAAGGAGCAGGTGCAGAAGATGCTCACGGTGCTCCTGGGACTTCCCGAGGTGGCCCAGGCCGACGCTTCGGATGCCCTGGCGGTAGCCGTCTGTCACGTGCATTCCCACCAGCTTGCCCGTACGTCCGTATCCGCGCTGTCGCGTCGTGCGACCTCATGGAGGAACTACAGGCCATGATCGCTCTTCTGACCGGTCAGATAGCGTACAAGTCTCCCGACCATATCATTCTCGACGTTAACGGCGTTGGTTATCGGGTGCAGATACCGTTTTCAACCTATTACGACCTTCCCGAGGAGGGAACGGTCCGCCTGCACATTCATACCAGCGTGCGCGAGGATGCCATCCAGCTCTACGGTTTTCGTACAAGCCTGGAAAAATCCTTTTTCCAGCTGCTGCTTTCCGTCTCCGGTGTCGGTCCCCGTCTGGCGCGGGACATTCTTTCCAACATCCAGCCCGCTCAGCTGGCCCAAGCCCTCGGACAGGGTGACATCCGCATGCTGTCGGCCGTGCCGGGCATCGGCAAAAAGACCTCCGAGCGTCTGGTTCTGGAGCTGAAGGAGAAAGTGGGCAAGCTGGACCTGACATCCGTGGCTCAGCCGGTCGCGCGGCAGATACCTGAAGACGAGCTACTTGACGACGTGCTTTCGGCGCTGCTCAATCTGGGGTACCGTGAACCCCAGGTGCGCAAGGCCCTGGCCGGTCTGAATCCCGGTCCGCGTGATTCGCTGGAGGAAGTGCTCAAACAGGCCCTGAAGGTCCTGATGAAGTAGATTCCGGCTTGCTGGCGTGTTCATGGTGCGGGTAGCCTGTGGATGTTTTCAGCTTTTTCTTGACATTAAAAACGAAAAAGGTAATGTGGTGTTACAAGTTGCATTACGGGGGCTGTGTGTTAACAGCCGTGCGGACAGACGGGAGACTCTGTAATGTTTACGTGGAGTTATACCATCAATAGTGAAAGGTCGGGCGCTGTACTACCCCACATGTTTTGAATCCCATGAAATTCAAGCCGATAAAACCAAAGAAGGTGTCCCTGCAGATCGCAGAGCAGATCCGTAATTCAATCCTGGCCGGCGACTTCGTTCCTGGTGACAAGCTTCCTCCTGAGAGGGAGTTGGCCGAGATGTTCGGTGTTTCCCGTCCCTCGGTGCGGGAGGCGCTCAATATCCTCTCCGCGGCCGGGATGGTCATGTCCTATCACGGCGGCGGCACGGTAGTGCTGTCGCTTGTGGATACCGCGGTGGGAAATTTCCTCTCCGAACTGATCAGAGTTCAGCAGGAACGGGCACTGGATGTGATCGAGGTGCGCAAGGGGATGGAGTCCTGGACCGTCTACTACGCTGCGCAGCGTGCACTCCCCGAGGATATCCAGCGTCTGGAAGAGATCGTCATGGGTATGGAGCGCAACCTCGAATCAGGGAAGCCGTCAGAGGATCTGGACGCCAACTTCCACGTGGTGATTGCCCGTGCTACCCACAACATCGTCTGGCTGCATCTGATGCAGAGCCTCTTCGATGCCATGAAGGAGTTCCAGCAGAGTGTCTGGCGGGCGGTCTATCTCACCCGGGAAGACCATCACCTGCTCTATACCCACCACAGCAGGATTTTCGAGGCGATCCGCCATCGGGATGCGGATGCTGCCCGTGAAGCCATGATCGAGCATCTCACCTTCGCGGAACAGCGCAGCACCGCCTATGTGGCCCGTGCCGCCGCGGAGGCCGAAAAACAGTAACTTAAGTGGGATACTCGTATTCCCCCTGTGTGCCATGACGAACGGCCAGGCAGGCTCCCCGGGAGCCTGCCTGGCCGTTCGTGCGTGTGGTTGCCCCCTATCCCGGTTCAGGGCGCTGTCTGGCCGCGGGATCTCCTGATTTCATAGGCTTTCAGGTGCGTGTGGGCGATGCGCAGCAGGGGGGGGGACTCCCTGTCCTGGGGGGCACGCAGCAGCAGGTCACCGATAACCTGATCGACTTCGACGGGTCCGCCCCGCTCGATGTCGCGCAGCATGGATGCTGTCATGGATGAGTCTGTTGACTGAAGCAAGTCCTGGATCCGTTTGGTGAATTTGGAGCCTGGTGCCTGGCCGTTATGTGCGGCGATCATGCAGCACTCCCGAAAGAGCGCCAGGGACAGGTCGGCTCCGCCGGCCGCGGCGATATCACCCAGCGGCGCGCGCATCAGGCAGGTTATGCCTGCCAGGGTGGCCAGGAACACCCATTTCTCCCACATGTCGTGCAGTATCGTGTCGCTGACCCGGGAACTGAAACCTGCCGGCTTCATCAGGTCGGCAATGGCATCCACCCGGTCCGAGCGGATTCCGTCGCGCTCTCCGAAAACTATCAGGTGGGAGTCGTTCATGTGCACGATGGCGCCGACCTGGTCCAGGGTCGCGACGATCTGGCACAGCCCGCCGAGAACCCTGTCCGCACCGAAGCGGGCATCCAACTGCTCCAGGTGGCGTATGCCGTTCAGGAGCGGCAGGATGATTGTTCCCGGTCCCACTGCTGCGGCGAATGACTCCATGGCCGCTTCCAGATCATAGGCTTTGCAGCTTAGCAGCACCATATCGTAACGATCCGCAATTTCTTTGCTTCGTGTAAGCCTGGGTCGGAGGATCGCGTCGCCGAAACCGCTCCTGATGATGAGTCCATCCCGGGACAACCGAGCGGCCCTTTGCTCCCGGACCAGAAAGGTGACGTCGCGGCCCGCTTCGGCCAGTCTGCCTCCGAAATACCCTCCAACGGCGCCTGCGCCAACGACAAGTATTCGCATTACCAGCTTCCTCCGTTAAAAAAAGAACCGGCCTGAACCGGCTCAGTCGTTCCGGTCGGATGGGGATCTGTTTTCCACGTCTTTCCAGGTGGTGCCGGGCATGGGCGCGTGAACGGAGCGTCCCGCGGCTAATGGGCCTCCTCCAGGGAACCCTGGATGTAGATCATTGCCAGAAGCATGAAGACAAAGGCCTGGATGAAGGAGACCAGCACCCCCATAAGCAGCATGGGGAGCGGCACCAGAAACGGGGCCAGGCCGAAGAAGATCAGCAGGACCAACTCATGGCCGTTCATGTTGCCAAACAGACGCAGTGTCAGGGAGAGGGGACGGCTGAGATGGCCGATCATTTCGATGAAGAACATGAACGGCGCGAGCCAGATGATTGGTCCACAGAAATGCTTGAGATATTTAAGTCCGTGCCGTCTGATTCCGATCATGTGCGTGGCGAGAAAAACGACCATGGCGCAGGCGGCCGTGGTGTTGATGTCGGCGGTGGGGGGGAAGAAGCCGGGGATCAACCCCACCAGGTTTGACACCAGCACGAAGAGAGCTACGGTCGCGATCAGCGGGAAGTAGGGACGTCCCTGCTTCCCCATGGTCTCCACGATCATGTTCTCGATACCGCCCACGACCACCTCGAGAAAGTTCTGAAAGGCGGAGGGGACGGCTTTCGGCGCTTTGCTGCCCAACAGTGAGAGCAGGATCAGCAGGGCCATCACCAGCCAGGTGTAGCTGATGGCATCCACGCTGGAGTCGGGGATGTGCAGCGGCTCGAACAGTGTGCGCATGAACTCGAGAAACAGGAGCGGATGGATCATGGCCTAACCTCCCGTACGCAGCGCGCCGCGAAACGACAACGCGACCATGGTCAAAAAACTGGCTGCAAGGCCTGCCAGAAGGGCAAGGGGAGAGAAAAATCCCGACACCAGAAGCAGGTATAGGACAAATCCCAGGACTGCCATGCGTGCCATGAAGTGGAACGCGGCGTATCGTCCCGAATGGGCCGGGAGAGCGCTGAGAATCGACCGCAACGTACCGCGCAGCCAGAGAAAATGGGCAATGCCGACAATGCCGCCCGTCAAGACGCCAATCCCTGTCCGGGGGGACAGGCCAGCCGTTGCCGCAAGCGAGATAGCCAGTAGCGCCGCCACTCCTTCACGGCCGGAGGCGGCAGGGTAACGGTCCTCAGGTGTCGTCATCATTCCTGCGAATCTCCCTGCCCGCTATAACCTGGATGTTCCTGAATCCAGCTGCGATGCCGAAAAAGAGGAAAATATAGAAAAACCAGGGTGCGGTGCCCAGCCACCGGTCCAGTGTCAAGCCGATCCAGGAGCCGATGGCGATTGCCAGGACCACCGATATGCCCATGCCGGAGATCATGGCCAAGCCGCGGAAAAGGTTCCGTCTGTCAGGTTCCATGGGGATCCGTCTCTACACTACGTTGCTTTGTTCCGTCGGATCATTGCAATATCGCGCGTTACGCGAGCTGCTTGAAGCATCTGGCGGCACTCCGGATGGTCGCCTCGATGTCGGCGTCGCTGTGGGCGGCCGAGACGAAAGCGGTCTCGAACTGTGACGGGGCCAGATAGATCCCCTCGTTGAGCATGGCCCTGAAGTATGCCGAGAAGGCCGCGGTGTCGCAGGTCGACGCGCCGTTCCAGTCGTGTACTTCCCGGTCCGTGAAGAACACGCACAGCATGCTTCCCACGCGGGTCGCCCGGATGGGGTACCCTGCCTGGCGGGCCGCATCAACGATTCCCTGCGCCAGATGGCTGCTCATTTCTTCCAGGCGGTCGTAAAATCCCGGTTGTTTCAACAGTGAGAGGGTGGCGATACCGGCGCTCATGGCCAGAGGGTTGCCCGACAGGGTTCCCGCCTGGTAAACACTCCCTGCAGGAGAGAGCATCTCCATGATCTCGCGCCTGCCCCCGAAGGCGCCCACCGGCAGGCCGCCGCCGATGATCTTGCCCAGGGTCGTCATGTCGGGAGTGACGCCGTAGAGTTTTTGCGCCCCGCCATAGGCCACGCGAAAGCCGGTCATGACCTCGTCGAAGATCAGGACGATGCCTTCGTCGCTGCAAAGCTGGCGCAGTCCCTCCAGAAAACCTTCACGCGGCGGGATGGTGCCCATGTTGCCGGCAACCGGTTCGACGATGATGCAGGCAATACTGCCCGGGTTGTCGGTCACCAGCTGCCTGACCGAGTCCAGCGAGTTGAATTCCGCCGTCAGCGTGTGTCTGGCGAAGTCGGCGGGAACACCGGGAGAGTCCGGCACTCCGAAGGTCGCCGCTCCGGAACCGGCCTTGACCAGCAGCGAGTCGGCGTGCCCGTGGTAGCAACCGGAGAATTTTATGATGTTGTCCCGTCCGGTGAAGCCGCGGGCAAGGCGGATGGCGCTCATGGTGGCTTCCGTGCCCGAACTTACCATGCGGACCATTTCGATGGAAGGAACGGCGTCGATCACCATCTCGGCCAGGGTGATTTCCTGTTCCGTTGGGGCACCGAAACTTGCGCCCCGTTCGGCGGCCTGCTTGACCGCATCGACCACCTGGGGGTGACAGTGCCCGAGGATCATCGGTCCCCAGGAACCGACATAGTCGATGTAGCTGTTTCCGTCCACATCGGTGATCCTGCTACCGGATGCGGACTGTATGAAGAGAGGGTCGGAGCCGACTGACTTGAAGGCCCTGACCGGGCTGTTGACGCCGCCGGGGATGGCCTGCCTGGCCTGCTGGAAAAGCGCGCTGGAGCGTTCCTGTTTCATGACTGTGGGTATACCTTGGGGGGGGTGGGATGATTGCAGCCAGTATTTACCGGTACTTGTATCGTGGATGGTACCATGCGGGGCGGTGATGTCAAGGGTGATGTGGGGGGCGGTCAGGTTGGCGGGCAGGCGGCGTTACGCACACGGGGGATAAACGGGGGGCCGCATTCAGGCCCCCGGTTCGCGGGAGGTCTACTGCCCCAGATCCTTCAGTTCCTTGCCGGGACTGAATTTGGCGGAGGTCTTGGCAGCGATCTGCAACTCCTGGCCGGTGGCGGGGTTGCGACCGATCCTGGCTGCCCGCGTCACGGCACTGAAGGTGCCGAAACCGGTGAGCGTTACTTTTTCGCCAGCCCTGATCGCTTCGGTTACTGCCTCGATAAAACCGCCAAGGGCCTTCTCCGCCGCGGACTTGGGGATGCCGGCGTTGTCTGCCATTCTCGCTACGAGCTCTGCTTTCGTCATGGTGCCTCCAGGTATTGGAATTTAACTTGATATATACCCCATAACAAATGGGGCCTACAAGATAAACTTGTTTTCCGGGGCATTGCGATGGCATGGACAGGCTGTTGCGGGACGGCAGGTGGTTACGGACATGGAGCGTCGCAGTCTCTCACGCCATGGTGTACGATGAACATCCGCATTGTCATGTGGGCAAAGGTGGTAGCGTCAACAGTCGGCTGGTGTTGCGTGCTGTTCGTGGCGTGAACCCTTCTCTGGAAGGCTTTACTGGCCATGGCGATGGCCGCGTGTCTTTCTTTCGGCGAGCATGCCCTGGAAAGCCTGCTGCTGGTCAGAGCGCAGACACAAGCCGATACGTCGCTGGCTGTCAACCAGCAGGGCATCTATTTCGGGACGGGTGCGCCGACGTACGTTCTGGATTTTTTCATGGGTATCCCGGACGATGGCCTGGACCTGAAGTTGCTGCCGGTTGTCCAGCGAGAGGCGTTCGGTGAGCTTGCGCACCAGTCTCTCTTCCCGGGAGTGGGACGTGCCGTGCCGCGCCGTTTCGAAGTGTGGCCGCGCGAGCAGATAGGTTGCCAGTGACCCGCTGCCTGCTCCGAGGATAAAGACCAGTGCCAGGCCTACAAGGGCTTTGATCGATTTCATGCTATTCTCCCATCAGATAACCTGCTACGACATATTCTTCCTGCTCATCGCCGATGGCTGCAAACATGTCGTTTGCCGTCGGCGGAGCATAGACATATGCGCTGATTGTGATCGCGGCGGCGACGAACATGAATGCCGGCACCATGCGCCAAGCCAGCGCATACCAGGGGAGGGGAGTGCCGCGCATCTCCCGTATGCGAGCCATAAGACGGGTTTCGAAATGTTGCTCCTGGGCAGTGGTGTCGATCTCTTCGGCCCGGGCGATTTCAAAGAGCCGATCAAGGCGTTCATCGAGTCTGCTGTTCATCGTGCTCCTCCACAATCCGTTTCAGCGCCTTTCGTGCCCTGTGTGCCCGTACTTTTACGTTGGCTTCACTCCAGCCGGTGGCGGCTGAAATCTCCCGCACGGTAAATTCCTCCAGTTCCAGTAAGGTAATCACCAGCCGTTCATCCGCCGTGAGCCGGGAAAGGGCAAAACGTAAAAAGTCGCGGGCCTGGCGCGCTTCGTTACGGGCCCGTTCTGCGTTGTCACGGATATCGAAAACCTGATCATCCAGGCGCACGGCGTTTTTTTCGTGCCGCCTGGCCCGAAGCGCGTCGTGGCAGCAGCGCACGGCGATTTTCGTCAGCCAGTGCTCAAAGGGGGCATCGTTTCGGAACGAGGACAGGTTCTCGTAGACCTTGACGAACACGTTCTGGCAGATGTCATCCTGTTCGTCGCCGTCTCTGGCAAAACGGGCGGCGAGTCTGAAGACCCGCCGCTTGTATCTGCCGACCAGTTGGGCAAAAGCTCCGTCATCTCCGGAACGCACGGCTCCTATCAGGGTTTCGTCGGATGTCTGGTTTGCCGTACTTTCCATGCTGTCGCTATCTGTTGTTTCCGTGGTGTCCGTGATGGCCCGGTCCGCGTTTGTGCATTTCATTCATCCTGCTTTCGCGCTTGGCCTGGATATCCTTGAGTTTCTTGATCTGTTCCGGCGTCAGGAGCGCGCGTACCTGGTGCGATGTCTTGGCGTGTTGTACCACAAGATTTGTCCTGATGTCGGAAACTTTGGCGGATTGTGCACGTATTGCCGCTTCATCGACCGTGTCGGCGTGTATCAGTGCCCGGAGCGCACGCTGCTCCACTGCCAGCTGCTTGACCAGTGCCTCATTCTCTGCGCGGCTCTTGCCGCAAATATCGCGGATCTCCTGCTTCTGCTTGTCGGTGAGTCCCAGTTGCGTTCCCATCTTGTTGTAGTGACGACCCGTGGGGGATGTGCATGCGCCTCCAAAGGCTGATGCGGAGAGAGGGGCAAGACCGATGGTTGTGACGACCGCTGCGGCGGCTACGATGGTTGTGGCGATTTTTCTCATGGTGATTCCTCCTTCGTGTGATGTGTTACTATTACGACAGACGCGGCGGAGTCAAAAAGGTTACACTAGGGCACGTCTGGCGGAGGTGTTTTTTTGCCACGCCAATTTGTCCACGGCGTTGCTGTTCGGCAGGTTCCCTGCATTGTTTTTCTTGACATCAGCCGTCGAAGGTAGTAAGTATCTCCTCCTCAGTAATTGAGAACTGCGCTTGTAGCTCAGCTGGATAGAGCAACGGACTACGAATCCGTAGGTCGGGAGTTCGAATCTCTCCAAGCGCGCCATAAAAAAACAAGGGGTTACGCGATACGCGTAGCCCCTTTTTTTTGCTGCCTCTCCTCGTTGAAGGTCAGTGTTGCCTGTCAGACAAGATAATGCTCTCTTGAGCGCAGTGATTCTTTTCCGCCTATAATCGTCTTGAGATAGTAAAACTGGTCGAACCCCATCGACTTGAACTGAAATGCCATGCCATTCATGTCGTTTCTCACCACTTCCCCGTCTACGGTTATGGGCAGGCCGGTGGAGGCGCTGGGCAGATTCAGGGATATGGCAGCTCTTTTGCCCACCGGAAGCTGGCGGTCGGTCCGGATGTAGAGGCCGTTGAGGCTGAGGTTCGCGGTCTGGGCCTCGAAGCACTGGTCATCCATCCTCACCGTTGCCGGCGATTCAAATCTGATTCTGCTGAATTTCCTGTCAGGCATATAAATACCCTCATTTTTTAATAGTTTATCCGGTTTGGAGGCGTGCTGCAAGCGTTTGTTTCATGCCGGTGAACGGCCCGCTATCCCGTGAACATGAAAGCCGTTTTCCGTCAGAAGAAAATCGTGTCGTGGGAATATGAGAGTCGAATACGGATTCAGGGGGGCGGTAACGGCTCAATATGGTGGGAGACCAGGGAACGGCACTGATGGCGGCCGGAGGAGGGATGAGGTTGTAGTGTATCTGGCGGCCGGGAAGAAGGTCAGTCGCGGGTGGGATTTGAAAAATAGTCCTGGCTGGACGATGTTGCCTTTGCGGGAGACCTCCTGGCGTGGATGATGGCAGCCGCATACAGGATTGCCAGAATAATGCCGGCATAGTAAAGCGACTTCAGACCGAACAGGTAGACCAGCGCGATCGGAATCATGATGAGAATGATGAAAAGCATGGTTTCCTCCTGGCTAACGGCGTGTTAACGGCGTATTTTGCGCGAGTCGCGGCCCGGAAATCCGGTGAGAAATAGTACTGATTTTACCGTGCAAATACAACGGGGATTTTTTCGGATACACTTGTGGCGCGTACATGCGGTGAACGGCGATAGTCTGGTGGGAAAGGAGGCGGTATGGAGAGTGTTACCAGAGAAAAGGACGAGAATTCACGGATACGGCGACTTATGGAGGTGGACCGGACATCTCTGCCGGCGGATGGGGGCGAGGCATATAATCGGTTGGTCTTCTCCGCCAGTCCCTACCTGCTGCAGCATGCCGATAATCCCGTTGACTGGTTCCCCTGGGGGGACGAGGCCTTTGAAAAGGCGGCGAACGAGGATAAGCCGGTCATGGTTTCCATCGGGTATGCCACCTGTCACTGGTGTCACGCCATGGCCCGGGAGTCGTTCGAGGACCCGCAGGTGGCCGAGGTCATCAACCGGCACCTGATTTCGGTCAAAGTGGACCGGGAGGAACGGCCCGACATCGACGCGCTCTACATAGCCGCGGCCAGGATTCTGACCGGCGGCGGTGCGGGATGGCCCCTGACGGTCTTTGTGACTCCGGACCGCAAGCCGTTTTACTGCGCCACCTATATCCCCCGAACGAGCGCCAACGGGGTGCTGGGCCTCGTGGAGACCGTGGAAAAGATCAGCGAGATCTGGAAGAACAGTCGGTCGCTTATCGACGACAATTGTAATGTGGTCGCCAAGGCGTTGCGCGAGATGGATGGTCCTGGCTCTGCCGGGAGTGACCATGGCCGGATTCTGGACACGACTCTGGCGGCCTTGCAGGGAGCGTATGACTACCTGCATGGAGGATTCGGCGCCGGCCAGAAGTTTCCCCTGCCGCTCAACCTCGCGTTTCTGTTGCGCATGTGGCGCAGGACCCGCAGTCAGGATATCGAAGAGATGGTGGCCTATACCCTGCGCATGATGCGCGACGGCGGGATTTACGACCAGCTCGGGTCGGGTTTCCATCGCTACACCGTGGATCCGGCGTGGCGTGTGCCCCATTTCGAAAAGATGCTCTACGACCAGGCGCTTGTGGCCATAGCCTGTCTGGAAGCGTTTCAGGCCTTTGGCGATGAGTTCCTGATGGAAACGGCCAGGGATGTGTTCTCCTTTGTTCTGCGGGACATGACCTCCGCCGGAGGGGGGTTTTACGCGGGACTGGGAGCCGACAGCGGGGGACGCGAAGGGGGGTACTACCTCTGGACGCGCTCGGAGATAGAGCATCATCTGGATGGTGAATCAGCACGGCTCTTCTGCCAAGCCTTCGGCGTTACCGACGGCGGCACATTCGAAGGGAGCAATATCCTCTATCTGCCCCGTTCTCCTTCCCTGCTTGCCCGGGAAAACGGTCTCGACGCCAAGGAACTGGAACAGCGCCTGAAGGACGCCTGCGAAACCCTGGCCCGGGTGCGTGCCGGGCGGCCCATGCCCTTCCGGGATGAGAAGATTCTCGTTGCCTGGAACGGCCTGATGATCGTCTCTCTGGCCCGGGGGGGAGCCGTAAGCGGAGACCCGCGGTTGCTGGAGGCGGCGCGGAACGCGCTCGAATTCATCCGTCGCAACCTGCGCACCGCGGAGGGGCGACTGCTGCGAAGCTGGTATCGGGGAACAGCCTCGGTGCCTGCCTTCCTGGAGGACCATGCGTTTCTCTGCTGGGGGTTGATCGAACTCCACCAGGCAGACGGGGATCCGGCCGCGCTTCAGGAGGCGCGGGGCCTGGCCCGGGAGATGTTGGAGCTGTTCCTCGACGGGGATACGGGAGCCTTCTTTGACAGCGCTGTCGAAGCGGAGCAGATGCTCGTAAGGATGAAAAATGCCCATGACGGCGCCATTCCATCGGGAAACTCCATCGCCAGCCTCTGTCTGCTGAAGCTGGGGAAAATCTGCGGCGACGGGGCGTTGAGCCAAGCGGGTGAACGCTGTCTGGGATTCTGGATGGGGCATCTTGCGGAACAGCCGCTGGCCCAGGTGCAGATGGTGAATGCCCTCGACTTCTTCCTGGGGCCGGATGTGGAAATAACCCTTGTGGGTGCCAGGCGGGAACCGGATATGGGTGCCCTTCTGGGGGCTGTCCATCGTCACTTCATCCCCGGTCTGGTTCTTCGCTTCCAGGAGGAGGAAGGCGGCGCATATCCCCTGGTGGGAGGGGTGGCGACCGCCTATGTCTGCGCGCGGGGGGCCTGTCGACCGCCGCTGAACGATGCTGCCCGGTTGGGACAGATGCTCGGCGAGTTGGAGTGATTCTCACGTTGAGTCTGGATTGCGGCGGAAGCTGGGGAGACGGCAGCAGCCAGGATGACGGTGGGATCGAATACAGGTGGGCATCATCTCTGTTTCACTGCTGGTTCAACCACTCCTTCCCGTAGCGCTGTGTTTTATCATTAGAACGTTTGACAACACTGAAGCTGTCTGCCCTTTTTTTAAGCCTGTTAAAAATCGGCCAAGTTGTCTGCCGGTTGTCACCGAAAAAACACAGCAGGGGCAACCCTATGTCGCAAAGCTACCATCCCTTTGAAGGGGATAGAGGGTGTAACGCGCCCGGTACCTTGGACACAAGTTAAGAGTCACGCTGCTGCCTTTTGTTGCTCATTGTAGAAATCGTTCAGAGCCTGTTTTGGGCTTTTGAATCCGAGTTTTTCCACCAGCCGGTGCCGGTTGTATCTTTCCATGAATGCCGTGACCGCAACCCTCAATTCTTCGATGTTCCGATAGGTGCGGCCGTAGACAACCTGTTCTTTGAGAGTCCTGTTAAATCGTTCTGTTACGCCATTGGTCTGCGGTTGTGATACGAAGGCAAAGCTCGGCGCTATCCCTCAGAACTTGATCTGGTTCTGGAAATGCTCCGAAAGATACTGGCTGCCGTTATCCATCCGCAGGGTAAGACCGCGTGCGACGCCGGCAGCTACCGACCCGAAACGTTGCGTGAGCGCCATGGAAAGCGGTTGTAGGGCGGCAAACCGGTCTCCGGTTTTGGCAACATGCCAGCCTACACATTCAGCGTTCCAATGCTCGACGGCGGTAAAGAGCCAGCACCAGCCATCGTCAACGGTAAATATCTTCGTGCCGTCGGTCCCCCACATCGAAAGAACATCGGGTCAGGCTTTGCTTAAGCGGCTTTTTCCGTGGGGGACTGAATGCGGTCCTGTGCGACGTGGACATGCAATCCGTCACAGGTCGAAATCGACGGCTACTGCTCGTTCCCCGAGATGCGGGGTGGACTGCTTGAACAGACTGTCGAGGCGGGCCCGTGGGGTGCGATTCATCACTGATCTGTTCTCATCGGGGACGGGTGATTCGCCGACTCAAGCATGGTAGATGCCACAGGCGTTGGAAATTGGGCTTGCGACATACGTCTTTCGAATCATTGTTTGACACTCAAAACATAAATGCTCTATAAGTTGTTTGCATCATTCAACCCACTGTTGTTTTCATGTCGCCGAAAGGGTAACGCACGGGTAACCGTGTGGCACAAAGCTACCATCCAGTCTTGTCTGGACAGCGGGGCTGCCGAAGTGACGTATGAATGATTCCGCTTCCACATCAGCGCGTATTCTTTTCAGGACCTGCGACTTCGCTCAGGAGAGGCACGTCGAAGGCTTCCCAACGCCTCGCCCCCGTCTCCGTATCTCTCCCCACAAGGGAGGGGGTACCCCCTGTTTCTCCGCGTATGGGGGGAAGACGCTCCGCCGTTGTCTCCTCTCTCTCCGCCTTGCTACCAACTCTGATATGAAACCGCACTATCCTGTCCGCTCTTTCAGAACCCACCGACTCCTGCTGGTGGGTTCTCTGTTTTGGGGGAATGGTTTGGGCGGCCGGGTGGAGCGGGCGAGTTCCGGTCATCTGCGTGGAATACTTCAGACAGCATCCCTGCGGAAGCGGGCTGGACTCGGGGAGACGCGTCCGCATGAACATGAAGAGAGGAGACAATGAAGACCGAGAACAAATTTCCGCCAGATCTGGCGGTGCCGACGGACGACTTTTCCTGCCCCGCATGCCACACTGTTCAGGAACAGGGCGTGGAATGCCGTGTGTGCGGGCTGATCTTCGAGAAATACCATCGTGCGCAGGCGCGGCGCGCAGCCGGAACCGTTGGCCAGGCACCGGCATCGCCCAGTTCGAAGCGTTCAGCCGGTCTGCTTGTCGCACTGCTGCTGATACTGATTGCGGTTGTCTGGTGGCAGAGTGGCAGGAACAGCGGGAAACAGGACGGCGCCGGGAGCGGTGCACCCATTCTGGAACGGAACGATCCGAATCTGACATATGCGTACACCCCCTTTGCGGGAACGGTCGAGATCACACACGACAGGACGTTCATGGAGGCGGACCGGTTCGACGGTCCCACTGTTCTCGATACCATGGATCTGGAGCAGATCGCGGCATATCGGAAGGAGAAAGTTCAGAACCATGCCCGGCTCGGCTTCTTTCATCCGGGGTATGACCCGCTCAAGGCGCCCCACGCCACGATATACGGGCAGATCACCCCGAAGACGGCCTGGGTCACGGTCGTTCCCTATTATGTCGCCAACCCGTACATTCTGCTGTCGTTGACCCATGACGGCAAGGTGGCGCCGTTTACCGCTTTTCTGGATCAGGTGCATATCGTTTACTCAGACGGGAAGATCACCGAGACCCATAGGGGGGAAAATACCCTGATATGGAAGGCGTTTTTGGAAAACGACACCGAAAATAGGGGGGTCATCAGCCTGGTCATGGTCAATGCCTGGGATGCCGGCTTCTACCATGTCCATCTTGTGGAGAGCCTGAGCGAAAATGTTGAGCCGGCCAGCGCACCGGATACTGTCGGAACCGCCTTCTACAGTCAGTCCAGCTTTTTCCACGTGGGGCAGCACCGGAAGAACAATATCAGCCCCCATGACGCCAGGGGGCGCATACGGCTGAAAGACATCAACGCCACTACCCGGCTCGTTTTTCATCTGTGGAGGAAACGGCCCCCGTCGGTTGCCGCGCCGCCGGATCTCGTCTACGAGATGTCGTTTGCTCCCTGAGTGCTCTCCCCGCGCACATTGTTTGTCGCGGCGCGCTTCCGGCCGTCACAGGAGGTCAGAAGAGAGCGGCGCACGGAGTTCCATAAAGCCGGCAGCGGAAGTTTGCCGGGGGAAGAGCGGAATGTTGCCGATGGCGCCCTTGACTCTGGCCCGTGAAGGGGTAGGGATGATAGGAGGAAACGGTGCGCGTGAATGATCCGGGGGCGCTTTATCCCTCCCTGTATCACCAGGCCGGACGTGCCGTATCACCCCAGAACCCGGTGCCGGGGATGCCGGCGGAAACAGCGTCGCCCATCCCCCTCCCTGTCCTTGAGCGGACTGCCTGAAACCCGTAGCAAAGAGAGCCCTGCATGGTGGCTGCCGCAGTAGCGATAACCGTCCTGACCGTTTTCCCGCTTCGTCATCTCTGCCGTCGTCCCGGTTGTTTGCTTCCGCTGCTTGTCCTGCTGGTTGCGTGCCTGTACTCGCTTCCGGCGAAGGCCGCTGGCCGGACCCTGACGGTCGGCGTCTATGAAAACGCTCCCAAGGTCTTCACGGCGGAGAACGGTACCCCCTCGGGCATCTTCATCGATATCATCGAACACATTGCCCGGGCCGAGGGGTGGAACCTGCGCTACGTCTCCGGAACCTGGACCGAGGGGCTTGAGCGCGCGGCACGGGGGGAAATCGACCTCATGCCCGATGTCGCCTATACGGCCGAGCGGGAAAAACTCTATTCCTTTCACAGGATTCCGGTTCTGACCGCCTGGTCCCAGGTCTATGCCGCCAGGGGGAGCAATATCCAGTCGATACTGGATCTGAACGGGAAGCGGGTTGCCGCCCTGGCAAACTCGATCCAGCTCCAGACCTTTACCCGCATGGCCGACAGTTTCGGCCTGAAAATCACCCTGATTCCCGTTCCGGACTACAAAACCGAATTTCAGATGATCGCCGCCGGCACGGCGGACGCCGGTCTCACCAACCGTTTCTATGGGCTCATGAATGCCCGAAAAGCCGGATTGGAGGACACGCCGATCATGTTCGATCCGGCCCCCTTCTTTTTCGCGGCTCCCAAAGGCGCTTCGCGACAGATGCTGGACGCCATCGACCGCCACCTGGCGGAGCTGAAGAAAGATCCTCAATCCGCGTACTATGCGGCGATGAAGCGGTGGACGTCCGAAGATGTCCAGTTCAGGCTGCCGGTGTGGCTGCGGATCGCGGGACCGGTCCTGGGCGTTCTGCTGCTCGCGAGCCTGGTGGGAAGCGTTGTTTTGAACCGCCAGGTGACTGCGCGCACCAGGGAACTGCGCCAGATAAACCAGGAGATGGAGCGACGCATCGACGAGCGCACCCTTGCCCTGCGGGAAACCAACCAGCACCTGCAGACCGCCCTGGATGAGCTGGGCAGGGCCAAGGAGCGGGCCGAGAGTGCCAACCGCGCCAAATCCACCTTCCTGGCCAACATGAGCCATGAGATCCGCACCCCGCTGAACGCGGTTCTGGGGTTCAGCCAGATCATGCTGCGCGACCCGACCCTCGCGGAGGAGCACCGCCACAGCCTCCAGATCGTCAACCGTTCCGGCGAGCACCTGCTGACCCTGATCAACGACGTACTGGATATGGCCAAGATCGAATCGGGCCGTGTCAGCCTGGAACGCGAACCCTTCGACCTGCCGGGGCTGTTCCGCGATGCCGTTGACCTGTTCGCTCCCCGGGCCGGCGCACAGAAGTTGCGGCTGATCCTGGAACTCCATCCGGACCTGCCGCGCCACGTGGAGGGGGATGGGGGCAAACTGCGCCAGATCGTGATCAACCTGCTGGGCAACGCGGTCAAGTTCACCAACCAGGGGAGCATCACCCTGCGTGCCCGCGGCCGGCTCCGTGATGACCGGACCTGGCTTGAGCTGGAGGTGGAGGACAGCGGCCCCGGCATAGCCGGCGAGGAGCGGGAGCGCGTGTTCGGTGCTTTCGAACAGTCGGAAGCGGGAAGGAAGAACCAGGGCGGCACCGGTCTGGGGCTGGCCATCAGCAGGGAGTACGCGCGCATGATGGGGGGGGATCTGGTCGTTGCCAGCGAACCGGGCCAGGGAGCCTGTTTTCGCCTGACCCTGCCGGTCACCGAGACGACCCGGCTGCCGGCCGTGCTCCCCGAGGGAAGCCCGCGCCGCATTGCGCGGCTCAGGTCGGGCCGCCCCCCCTGCCGGGTGCTGGTGGTCGACGACCGCGACACGAACCGCGAGATCCTGGTCAAGATGCTCGCTCCTTTGGGTTTCGTCATGATCGAGGCGCCGGACGGTCAGGCCGCGCTGGAGGCGTTCCTGGCCCACGAGCCCCGGCTGGTGCTGATGGACGTGGTCATGCCGGTCATGGACGGCCGGGAGGCGACCCGCCGCATCCGTGCCCTTCCCCAGGGGAGGGAGGTGCCGATCATCGCCGTGTCTGCCAGCGTGTTCGATGACCAGTTCCAGGAGGTCATGGATGCCGGGGTTGATGACTTCATCAGGAAGCCGCTCCGCCAGGAGGAGCTGTTTGAAACGATCGCCCGGTTCCTCCCGGAGGAGTTCCAGTACATCGACGAGGAGCTCTCACCGCCCGCCGCCGAAAGAGCGGTCGGGGCGGGAGAGGAACCTGCCGACTCCATGGAGCTGATACCGGCGGCCATGCGCGCGGAGCTGCTGGAGGCGGCCCGCCGGCTGGACAGGGCGCGCATCATGACCGTGATCGCCCCCCTGGAGGAGGGCGCGCCCGCCGTAGTCGGCCGCATCCGCACCTGGGCCGAGGGCTACCGTTTCGACCTGATCGAGGACGAGCTGCTGCGCGGTGCGCCCGGCCGGGAGGTGGAGGGATGAGAAGCATGACGGAGCGGATACCCCGCCGGATTCGCTGGAGCGTTCCCGTTGTGGCCCTGACCGGCCTGCTCCTGACCGGCGCCCTGTTGCTGCTGGTCCAGCGGACCAAGCTGCACGCCTTCAACGTCCGCCTGGAAAGTGACGCCTTCCTGCGCACCGAAGCGGTTGTCAACAAGATCGACGACAGCGTCCTGGTCACCGTTGCTCTGCGCAACCTGTTCCAGTCCTCGCGGCACGTGACCCGCCGGGAATTCGCCGAGTTTGCCCTGCCGTTTCTGCAGACGAGGGAGGAACTGCGGGCCGTCTCCTGGAATCCGGCCGTTTCCCGCGACCAGAGGAGAGCTTTTGAGGAGCGGCAGCGCGGGAATCCGGCCGGATCCTTTTTCATCTATGAGAAGGACCGGCTGGGGAGACGGCGTGTCGCGGGAGACAGGGCGTTCCATTGTCCGGTGCTGTACATCGAACCGGCCGGCGAGAATAACAAGGCGCTCGGGTTTGACGTGGGATCGGACCCCGTGCGGTTGGCGGCCCTGGAGCGGGCGCGGGATACGGGAGAACCGTCGGCGACGGAGCGGATCAGGCTGGTGCAGGATGACCGTCACAGGTACAGTGTCCTGGTGTTCACGCCGCTCTACGCCACGGGACGGTCCGTTGCTACCGTGGCGGAACGCAGGAGGGCGTTTCTGGGAGTTACCGTGGCGGTCATCACCATGGAACAGCTCCTCCATGCGGCCCTGGACAGGTCATGGCCGATCGGGTTGCCGTTTGACCTGCTCGACCTCTCCGCTTCCGTGGACAGACAGCTGCTCTGCCGCTGGATCCCCCGGCTGAACGGGGGGAACCCGTGGCTGGCGCGGCTGCTCCCGGAAGGGCCCTTGATCATCAGGAAGTTCTCTTTCTGCGGACGGGAATGGGCACTGCGGCTCAAGCCCAACCAGGCGTATATGGAGCGGAACTATCCCCTGGCCTACTGGAGCCTGCTCCCCATGGGTATGCTGGTGACCTTCGTGCTGGCGCTCTACTTCCGGAGCCTGTACGCACGGCGTGAGCGACTGGAGGAGCTGGTACTGGAACGGACGGCGGAGCTGCGCTCGAGCGAGAACAGCCTCCGCGAGCTGAACAGCCACCTGGAGGAGCGCGTCAACGACCGCACCACACGGCTTGAAACGGCCATGGGGGAACTGGCGCGCGCCAAGGAACGCGCGGAAACGGCCAACCGGGCCAAAAGTATCTTTCTGGCCAACATGAGCCACGAAATCCGCACCCCGCTGAACGCCATCCTTGGTTTCAGCCAGATCGCGCTGCACGATCCGACCCTCTCGGAGGAGAACCGCCATAACCTTGCGACCGTCAACCGCTCCGGCGAACATCTGCTGACCCTGATCAACGACGTGCTGGACATGGCCAAGATCGAATCGGGTCGCATCAGCGTGGAACATGAGCCCTTCGACCTGCCGGGCCTGCTGGGCGATGTCGCCGAGCTGTTCGCTCCCCGGGCGGCGGAAAAGAAGCTGCGGCTGGTCCACGAGCTCAATCCGGACCTGCCGCGCCATGTGGCGGGGGATGCGGGCAAGCTGCGCCAGATCGTGATCAACCTGCTGGGCAACGCGGTCAAGTTCACCCGGGAGGGGGGGATCTCCCTGCGCGCCCGGGCATGTCTCCGTGATGGCCGGACCTGGCTTGAGCTGGAGGTGGAGGACAGCGGCCAGGGTATAGCGGCGGATTCTCTCGATCGCATCTTCGCCGCGTTTGAGCAGGCTGAGGCCGGCCGGACGAGCCAGGGGGGGACCGGACTGGGACTGACGCTCAGCCGCGAATACGCCCGGCTGATGGGAGGGGACCTGACCGTTACCAGCCATCCCGGCCGCGGCTCCTGTTTCAGACTTACCATTCCGGTCACGCCCGTGGAGGGGGTTTTGGTGCCGCATGCGGCTCCAGCTCCGCGCCCCATCGTCCGGATCGCGCCTGACCAGCCTCCGTGCCGGGTGCTGGTGGTTGACGACCGCGACACTAACCGCGAGATTCTGGTCAAGATGCTCGCTCCCCTGGGCTGCTCCGTCATCGAGGCCATCAACGGCCAGGACGGGGTTGCAGCGTTCCAGACCCATGTCCCGCAGTTGGTGCTGATGGACGTGGTCATGCCGGTCATGGACGGCCGGGAGGCGACCCGCCGCATCCGCGCCCTTCCCCAGGGGAGGGGGGTGCCGATCATCGCCGTGTCTGCCAGCGTGTTCGAGGACCAGCTCCAGGAGGTCATGCGGGCCGGGGCCAGCGAGTTTTTGCGCAAACCGTTGCGGGAAGAAGAACTGTACGCGGCCCTGGCCCGCCATCTGCCCTTTCTGTTCGACTATGCCGACGGTGGCCGGGACGATACGGACGGCACTCCCGCAGCCCTGGCTCCGGCCGAGCTCGATGACGAACTGGCGCAGCTGCCGGTGGAACTGCTCAGGCAGCTGCGCGCGGCCGCGGGAATGCTGGATAAGGGCGGTCTGCTGGAGCTTGTCGGTGCCTGCGGGAATCACGCCCCGGGGCTCGCGGTGCGGCTGCGGAGCCTTGCCGATGGCTACCGTTTCGACCTGATCGAGGAGCTGCTTGCGCGGCAGCCGGAGGAGGCCGGGTAATGGAGCGCGGTATGTCTGAAAACAGGGCAGTGGTCCTGGCCGTGGACGACAACCCGGCCAACCTTCAGTTGCTCGAATCCATACTCCAGGAGCGGGGTCATGGAGTGCGGGCCGCCATAAGCGGCCGGATGGCGCTCAGGGCGGTCAGGCAGCAGCCGCCCGACCTGATCCTGCTGGATATCAACATGCCGGAGATGAACGGCTTCCAGGTCTGTCGCGCGCTCAAGGCCGATCCGCTGACGGCTGCGATCCCGGTCATCTTCGTTACCGCTGCTGTGGACATGGCCGACAAGCTGCGCGCCTTCGAGGAAGGGGGCGTGGACTATATCACCAAGCCGTTCCAGCCGCTGGAGGTACTGGCCAGGGTGGCGACCCATCTGGAGCTCAAGCGTCACCGGAACCACCTGGAAGAGATGGTGCGGGAACGGACCAGGGAGCTGATGATCACGCAGGATGCCGTTATCTTCGGCCTGGGTATCCTCGCCGAATACCGGGATCTGGAAACCGGTCTGCACATCAGGCGCACCCAGCTCTATGTCAGGATGCTGGCCGAGCATCTGAGGCGTCATCCCCGCTTCCAGGGCTACTTCGACGATACGACCATCCGGTTGCTGTACCACTCCGCCCCGCTCCACGACATCGGCAAGGTCGGCGTTCCGGATAGAATCCTGCGCAAACAGGGACCTTTGACGGTGGCGGAATATGAACAGATGAAACTGCACACCGTCTACGGCCGGGAGGCCATCGACCGCATCAAGGCCGGCATGAATGACGACTCCGCCTCGTCGTTCCTGATGCTGGCGGCGGAGTGCGCCTTCAGCCATCACGAGCGCTGGGACGGCAGCGGCTACCAGGGGTTGCGGGGTGACGCCATACCGGTTGCCGGGCGCCTGATGGCGGTGGCCGATGTGTACGATGCGCTGACCAGCGCCCGGGTCTACAAACCGGCGTACAGCCATGAGCGCGCCTTTGACATCATCACCACCGGCGATGGCCGGACCGTTCCCCAGCAGTTCGATGGCGATGTGTTGCAGGCCTTCGTGGATCTGCAGGATGAATTCAGGCAGGTCTCTCTGTGCTCTCCGGACGCGCATCCGGGTGCCTGTCCGAATCCCGAAGAGGCATACCCGGCGAACGCCAGAGCCGGGGAATGAAATGGAGCGTATATCATGACTGACAGCAGGGGAACCATTCTGGTGGTGGACGATACTCCGGCCAACCTCCAGTTGCTTGAATCGATGCTCCAGGAACGGGGCTATGGGGTGCGGGCCGCCATAAACGGCCGGATGGCGCTCAGGGCGGTCAGACATCAGCCGCCCGACCTGATCCTGCTGGACATCAACATGCCGGAGATGAACGGATATGAGGTCTGTCGCGCGCTCAAGGCGGATCCGCTGACGGCCGAAATTCCGGTTATCTTCGTGTCCGCGGCCGTGGATACGGCGGACAAGCTGCACGCCTTCCAGGAAGGGGGGGTGGATTATGTCACCAAACCCTTTCAGCCGCTGGAGGTGCTGGCGCGGGTGGAAACCCATCTCTCCCTGTTCCGGATCCGGGGGGAGTTGGAGAAGAAAAACCGGGAGCTCGGTCAGGCCATGCGGGAGCTGCAGCTGGCCCAGTCCCAGCTGGTGCAGTCGGAAAAGATGGCGGCCCTGGGCCTGTTGACCGCCGGCATCGCCCACGAACTCAACAACCCGCTGAACTTCATCGCCGCCAGCGTCCAGGCTCTGAAGAAGACCGTTGCGCCGATGGATGAGCTGCTGGCCCTCTGCGAGGAGCTGCCCGGCGGAAGCACGGAGTTCGGCGACCGGGTTGCCGCCTGGAGCCGGGACTGCCAGCCCGCGGAACTGCGCGAGACCATGAACGAGCTGGTGGATAACGCCTGCTACGGCGCCAAGCGGGCTGCCGAGATCATCGACAGCCTGCGGGTCTTTTCCCGCCTTGACGAGGCCGAGCAGAAGAGCGCCAACCTGCACGAATGTCTGGACGCCGCCCTGATGCTCCTGCGCAACCGTTACAAGGAACACATCCGCATCGAACGCTGCTACGGCGAGCTGCCTCCCTGGCTCTGCCAGCCAGGCAAGCTCAACCAGGTGTTCATGAACCTGCTTTCCAATGCGGTGGATGCGATTCTGGCCAAGCAGGAGCCGGGGGGTGACGAGGTCATCCGTATCAGCACCCGCGTGGAAGAGCGTCATGGCCGTTATTGCGCCGTGGTGGAGATCGGCGACAGCGGAACCGGCATGACGCCGCATGTTCAGCAGCGCCTGTTCGAGCCCTTTTTCACCACCAAGGAGGTGGGCAAGGGGGTCGGGCTGGGGCTGGCCATTTCCCACGGCATCGTTCGCGACCATGGCGGTTGCATCGAAGTGGAGAGCGAAGCGGGGCGCGGCAGCTTGTTCCGGGTGATCCTGCCGCAGATAGGGGAGGGCGCCGGCCATGACCAGTGAACGCGCCGCCGGTAAGGCGAGACTGTTGTACGTGGATGATGAACGCCCAAACCTGGTCGCTTTCCGCGCCCTTCTGCGCGACACCTACGAGGTGCTGATCGCGGAAAACGCCGATGAGGCGTTCCGGTTGCTGGAGAGCCGGGATATCCCCCTGATCGTTTCCGACCAGCGCATGCCGGGCATGAGCGGGACGGAGTTCCTGGAAAAGGTGGCAAAGCGCTTTCCCACCACGGTGCGTATGATCCTGACCGGCTATTCCGACATCGACGCGGTTGTCTCCGCCATAAACCGCAGCCAGATTTACTACTATTTCAAGAAACCGTGGAACGAAGCCGAGGTGCGCCTGACCCTGGCCAACGCGCTCGAATCGGTCATGACGCGTCGTCGCCTGATCGAGAGCGAGCGCCGCTTCCGGGGGACCTTCGAACAGGCGGGGCTGGGGATTGCGCACCTTGAGCTTGGGGGGAAGGTCCTGCGGGCCAACAGGCAACTGCGGGAGTTTCTGGGGGTGGTGGAGGCCGAACTGGTGGGGGAACCGCTGGGGCGGTGGCTTGCGGAGTTCGATCCCGCTGAACTGCTGGCGCTGGCTGCCGGGCAGGGCGCCTCGCTGGTGCGGGAAACCTCCGTTCCCACGCCAACGGGCGAACGCTGGAGCCGTCTCACGGCGTCCGTTTCCTTTGACGGCCAGGGCAATCCCGACTACCTGATCGCCCTGGTGGATGATCTCACCGAGCGCAGGAGGAGCGAACAGCAGCTCCTCAAGCTCTCCCACGCTGTGGAACAGAGCCCCGTGTCGATCGTCATTACCGACAGGGAGGGAAGGATCGAGTTCGTCAATCCCGCCTTCAGCCGGGTGAGCGGCTATCAGGCGGACGAGGTGATCGGGAAGGCGCTGAGCCTGATGAGGTCGGGGAACACTCCGGAGGCCGTCTACAGGAACCTGTGGCGCTCCATCGGCTCCGGTTCCGTCTGGGAGGGGACACTGCAAAATCGCAGGAAGAACGGCGAGGTGTTCTGGGAGCGGGTCACCATTTCGCCGATTCGAGCCCCCGGGGGAGACATCAGTCATTACCTTGCCATCAAGGAGGATGTCACCGAGCGCAACAGGCTGGAGGAGCAGCTTCGGCAGGCGCAGAAGATGGAGGCCGTCGGTCGGCTGGCGGGCGGTGTGGCCCACGATTTCAACAATATCCTGACGGTGATCGTGGGATACGGTCACCTCCTGAAGATGGGTAAAACTCTGGATCCGGAACAGTCGGAAAAAGTGGATCAGATCGTCCAGGCGGCGCAGCGGGCCGCCAAGCTGACGACGGGGCTGCTCGCGTTCAGCCGCAAACAGCCCCTTGATCTGCGCTGCCAGAACCTGAACGACATCGTGCAGCATGTCCAGAAGTTTCTCGTCAGGGTCGTGGGCGAAGATATCAGGCTCAAGACAAGCTTCATGCATGATCCGATCGGGGTATACGTTGACGGTGCCCAGATCGAGCAGGTGCTGGTCAACCTGGCCGCCAACGCCAGGGATGCCATGCCGTCGGGAGGAGTACTGACGATCGAAACGGAGCGCCGGATGCTGGATGAGTCGTTCCTCCAGGCCCATGGCTATGGGGTGCCGGGACCGTATGCGGTTATCATGGTTTCCGATAACGGCACCGGTATGGATCACGCGACCCGTGACAGGATTTTCGAACCGTTCTTCACCACCAAGGAGGCCGGCAAGGGGACCGGCCTGGGCATGGCCATCGTGTACGGGATCGTCAAGCATCACAGCGGCTTTATCAACGTCTACAGCGAACCGGGAATGGGAACCGTCTTCAGGATCTATATCCCGCTCCTTGAGGCGGAGCAGGAGCGGGAGGAGGAACCCCTCCCCCTCTCCGAACCGCGGGGACGCGCCGAAACCATCCTCGTGGCCGAGGATGAACAGGAGGTGCGTGCACTTGTGGAGAAGATCCTCACCCTCTACGGTTACCGGGTCATGCTGGTGGAAAACGGCCAGGAGTGCGTTGATACGTTCAGTGCGCACCGGGACGGGATTGATCTGGTCCTGATGGACCTGGTCATGCCGAAGAAATGCGGCAGGGAAGCCAGCGACGAAATCCGGAAGATAAAGCCCGGCGTAAGGGTACTGTATACCAGCGGTTACAGTGCCGACTTCATCCGCGACCACGGGGTGGGAAACGGTGACATGGAGATTATCCCCAAGCCGGTTCAGCCGCTGGACCTGCTGCGCAAGGTCCGGGAAATCCTGGACAGGAAGCCGTGATGCAGGGGGAGGGAGCCGCGGCGGCGTTGTTCCAATTCCACCTCAAAGTGCTCTCTTCGTTGGCTTGTCGAAGGCTCCTCAACGTACTATTTTCGTACGCCTCCGTCGCCTTCTTCCTCGCCGCCTTGATATCATCTTTGATTTGAAACTGGAATTACCCCGCGCTCCCCTGTTTTTCGTCCGGATTGCCCGCCTTCACGGGCAATCCGGACGGTCGGCAGCGGTCCGGCCTGCCTGGGGCGGCGCGATTGGCCTTGAAACCGGGCCATCTTTCTTGTATATACTGTTCGTTTAATTCCGTGGGCAATGGCCGCGATTCTGGCGTCCCGCATGCGGATTCCGTCCAACTCTCTCGATAACACTCACGTTTCACGTCGGCACATGATCAATCCGCACCATCTGGAGTCTGTGTGAAAATCTGTTCCCTGGCCAGCGGCAGCAAGGGAAACTGCCTCTATCTGGAGACCGGCGATACCCGCGTGCTGATCGACGCGGGGCTGTCGTTGCGCGAAACCCTCGCGCGCATGGAGGGGCGCGGCATCGATGCCGCCGGGGTCCACGGCGTGCTGGTGACCCATGAGCACATCGATCACATCCGCAGCGCCGGTTCCTTTGCCCGCAAGTTCAAGGTTCCCGTTCTTGCCAGCCACCTGGTCTGCCGGAAGATGGAAAAACAGTTCAAAAAGGCCCCGCTGATCGAGTTTCAGTCGGGCAACGCGTTCGATTTCCGGGATATCCGCGTCGATCCGTTTCCCATTACCCACGATACCTGCGATCCGGTTGGTTTCGTGCTGGAATCGCGTGAGGGACGCTGCGGCTCCGTCACCGATCTGGGGATCGCCACCCGCCTGGTGCGGGACAAACTGCGTGACTGCCGGGCGCTCAACCTGGAGTCGAACCACGATATGGACATGCTGATGGACGGCCCCTATCCCTGGGAGCTGAAGCAGCGCATCAAGTCGCGCCACGGCCACCTCTCCAACGCCGATTCCCTGGAGCTCTTGTTCGAGCTGGCCCACGGAGGGCTGGAGGCCCTGGTGCTGGCCCACCTGTCGGAAGTGAACAACCACCCGGACCATGTGAGGGCGAGCGCCGACAGGTTCCTGGCCGACCAGAACGTCTGCGCACCGGTCGTGGCCATCGGCGACCAGTACCGGGCCGGCGGCGTGATCGAGATCTGATCCGTAGGGGCGGCTCCTGTGCGGCCGTCCCGGAAGATCCGGGCAACAGCATGAAATAACCGGGCGACCACATGGAGTTGCCCCTACCGATACAACCAACGACAGGAGACCATACCGACAATGATCGAACGCTATTCCCGCCCCGAGATGACCCATATCTGGACCGCCCAAAACCGTTTCAAGATCTGGCTTGAGATCGAGACCCTGGCCTGCGAGGCTCAGGCGGAACTGGGGGTAATCCCCAAAGAGGTGGTGCCGGTAATCCGTGAGAAGGGGAACTTCGATATCGCCCGCATCGATGCCATCGAGGCCGAGGTCAAGCACGACGTGATCGCCTTCCTGACCTCGGTCGCCGAGTTCGTGGGGCCTGAGGCGCGTTTCATTCACCAGGGGATGACCTCCTCGGACGTGCTGGACACCTGCCTGTCGGTGCAGCTGACCCAGGCCGCCGACGAACTGCTGAACGACCTGGACCTGGTGCTGGCTTCCATCAAGCGCCGCGCCCTGGAACACAGGGACACGGTCTGCATCGGCCGCTCCCACGGCATCCACGCCGAGCCAGTCACCTTCGGCCTCAAACTGGCCACCTGGTACACAGAGATGCAGCGGAGCCGCACACGCCTGGAGGCTGCCCGGGAGACTATCGCCACTGGCGCCATCTCCGGCGCGGTGGGGACCTTCGCCAACATCGATCCCTTTGTTGAGGAGTACGTCTGCTCCAGGCTGGGACTCAAGCCCGAACCGGTCTCCACCCAGGTCATCCCCCGCGACCGGCACGCCGAGTTCTTCTGCGCCCTGGCCCTGATCGCCTCCTCCATGGAGCGCATCGCCGTGGAGATCCGCCACCTGCAGCGCACCGAGGTGCTGGAGGCGGAGGAATTCTTCAGCAAGGGGCAGAAGGGATCGTCGGCCATGCCCCACAAGCGCAACCCGGTGCTCTCCGAGAACCTCACCGGTCAGGCCCGCTACATCCGCTCCCTCTGTATTCCGGCCCTGGAAAACGTGGCACTCTGGCACGAGCGGGACATCTCCCACTCCTCGGTGGAGCGCTACATCGGCCCGGACGCCACCGTGGCCCTGGACTTCTCCCTGCGCCGTCTGAACGGCCTGATCGACAAGCTGGTGGTCTATCCCGAGAACATGCTCCGCAACCTGAACCAGATGAAGGGGCTGGTCTTCTCCCAGAAGATCCTCCTGGATCTGACCCAGGCCGGCGTCTCCCGGGAGGATTCCTACCGCCTGGTGCAGCGCAACGCCATGAAAGTCTGGGAGCAGGGGAAGGACTTCCTGACCGAGCTGCTGAACGACCAGGAGGTGGTGGGCGCCCTGGGCGAGGCCAAGATCCGCGAGTCCTTCGACCTGAACTACCACCTGAAGCATGTTGGCACCATCTTCACAAGGGTATTCGGTGAATAGCGGATTGCTCACATTGCTCCTGAGCTTTCTCCGGCCCCAGGACACCGACGGGATCCTGCGGGTCTGGGCCAAGGAGCTGCTGGTGGCGCTGCTGATCCTGACCTGCTTCTGGTTGCTGGCCCAGGCAGTCTGCTGGGTCCTGGGCAGGTGGGGGAGGAAGCTCGCCAGCATTACCAGGACCGATCTGGACGACCGCATCCTGCAGCGGATCATCCCCCACGTGTCGCGCCTGCTGAACGTGCTGGGCCTGTATCTGGCCATGCGTTCCCTGCCGCTGCACGAACGGCTGGTTCTGATCCTCTCCAGTCTGCTCTACGTGGCCCTGGTGCTGGTCTTTTTCAACCTGGTCTACCACGTGCTGGACGAGTCGATGCAGTGGTACATCTCAAGCCGGCGCGAACGGAGCGATGCCTTGATCTCGCGCCAGATGCTGCCGGTGGCCGAGAAGCTGGCCCTGCTGTTTTTGATGAGCCTGGCCCTGATCGTCATCCTGAAGCATTTCAACTATGATATCTTCTCCATCGTGACTGCCCTGGGGATCGGCTCCCTGGCCATCGGCATGGCAGCCAAGGATACCCTGGCTCACATGATCTCCGGCTTCACCCTGATGTTCGACCGCCCGTTCAGGATCGGCGACCGGATCCAGCTGAGCGGCGGGCAGACGGGGGACGTCCTGGATATCGGCCTGCGCAGCACCAAGATCATGACCCTCAACAACCAGATGCTGGTGATTCCCAACTCGGAACTGTGCAACAGCATGCTGACCAACCTGGCTACTCCCGATGTCCGTGCCAAGGGGCGCATCAACATCGGCGTGGCCTACGGCAGCGATGTGGAGCTGGTCAAGCGGGTGCTGGTGGAGACGGCCCTGGAGGTGGAAGAGGTGCTGCGGGACCCGGAGCCGGCTGCCTTCTTCGTCGCCTTTGGCGACTGTTCCCTGGATCTGAGCCTCTTCTTCTGGGTCGAGAGTTACGAAATCCTGTTTTCGACCACCGACATGATCAATACGCTGATCCTGCGGCGGTTTGCCGACAACGCTATCGAGATACCGTTCCCCACCCGGACGGTGATTATGGAAAAAGGACTGGACTGATATGGCCAACAGAATAGAAATCGCCCTGAACGAGGGGGTCCGCGACGCCCGCGGCGAGCGGATCAAGCGGGAGATCGAGCATGTTTTGCACCTGGCCGTGGAGGAGGTCGCCACCCTCGACGTCTATACCGTCGATGCCCGCCTCTCCGACGAAGAACTCAGGCAGGCCGCGGCCGGTCCCTTCAGCGACCCGGTCATCCAGCGCTGGAGCATCGACCTCCCCCTGGGGACCGGCTTCGACTTCGCCGTCGAGGTGGGGTTCCGTCCCGGCGTGACCGACAACGTGGGGCGTACGGCCCGCGAGGCTCTGACCTACCTGACCGGCCGCCCCTTTGATGACGACGAGAGGGTCTACCATTCGGTGCAGTACCTGCTGAAAGGGAACCTCACCCCTGCCGAGGTGGAGACGATCGCCACCGGGCTCCTCTGCAACCCCCTGATCCAGCGCTACGGTATCCTCCCCGCGGCGGAGTTCATGGCCCGGCGCGGCTTTCCGGTCACGGTCCCCAAGGTGAGCGGAGCCGTAGGGGCGACCGGCCGGTCGCCCGTTCGTGAGATCGATCTGGAGGTTTCCGACGAGGAGCTGCTGCGCATCAGCAAGGAGGGGATCCTGGCCCTGACCCTGGACGAGATGAAGATCATCCAGGCCCACTACCGCGATGCCAAGGTGCTGGAAGAACGGAAGAAGGTGGGGCTGGGGGCCAGGCCCACGGACGTGGAGCTGGAGTGCCTGGCCCAGACCTGGTCGGAGCATTGCAAGCACAAGATCTTCGCCGGCACGGTGCAGTACGAGGACGAAAACGGCACCAAGCAGGAGATCCGCTCCCTGTTCAAATCCTTCATCCAACGCACGACGAAAGATGTGCGCGAGAAGATGGGGGACAAAGACTTCTGCCTCTCCGTGTTCAAGGACAACGCCGGGGTGATCAAATTCAACGACGACCACTCCCTGGTGTTCAAGGTGGAGACCCACAACTCCCCGTCGGCCCTGGACCCCTACGGCGGGGCTCTCACCGGCATCGTGGGGGTCAACCGCGATCCCTTCGGCACCGGCAAGGGGGCCAAGCTGATCTTCAATACCGATGTCTTCTGCTTCGCCGATCCATTCTACGACAAGCCGCTCCCCAGCCGTCTCCTGCACCCGCGGCGCATCTACGAGGGGGTCGTGGAAGGGGTTGAGCACGGCGGCAACAAGAGCGGCATCCCCACGGTGAACGGCTCTCTGGTGTTCGATGAGCGCTTTGCCGGCAAGCCGCTGGTCTTCTGCGGCACGGCCGGTATCATGCCTGCCCGGCTGCATGGCGAGCCGGGACACGAGAAATCCATCCTGCCCGGCGACCTGATCGTCATGACCGGCGGCCGCATCGGCAAGGACGGCATCCACGGCGCCACCTTCTCCTCCGAGGAGCTGAACGAGAACTCCCCGGTAACCGCGGTGCAGATCGGCGACCCCATCACCCAGAAGCGGATGTTCGACTTCCTGATCCGGGCACGGGACAAGGGGCTCTACCGCTTCATTACCGATAACGGTGCAGGCGGTCTCTCCTCATCCGTGGGGGAGATGGCCGGCGAATGCGGCGGCTGCCGCATGGATCTCTCCCTGGCTCCCCTCAAGTATCCCGGTCTTGCCCCCTGGGAGATCCTGATCTCCGAGGCTCAGGAACGCATGAGTCTGGCGGTGCCGCCGGAGAAACTGGACGAATTCCTCTCCATGGCGAAGCGCTTCGGGGTGGAGGCCACCGTCCTGGGCGAATTCACCGACAGCGGCGTGTTCCACATGCTCTACGGTGATCGCACCGTGGCCTGGCTCCCCATGGAGTTCATGCACGAGGGACTACCGCCGCTGCAACTCCCGGCAAAGTGGACCCCGCCGCGCTACGAGGAACCGGAGCTGGTACCTGTCGGCGACTATACCGCCGACCTCAAGGCGATTCTGGGTGCTCTCAATGTCTGCTCCAAGGAGTCGGTGGTCAGGCGCTACGACCACGAGGTGCAGGGGGGCTCGGTGGTCAAGCCGTTCACCGGCGTGGCCAACGACGGCCCCTCCGACGCCGCCGTTGTCAGGCCGATCCTGGACTCCTTCGAGGGGGTGGTCACGGCCCACGGCATCTGTCCCCGCTACTCGGACATCGACGCCTACCACATGACCGCCAACGCGGTGGACGAGGCGCTGCGCAACTACGTGGCAGTGGGCGGCTCACTGGATCTGGTGGCCGGCCTGGACAATTTCTGCTGGTGCGATCCGGTTCTCTCCGACAAGACCCCGGACGGCCCCTACAAGATGGCCCAGCTGGTGCGCGCCAACCAGGCGCTGTACGACGTCTGCATGGAGTACAACCTGCCGCTCATCTCCGGTAAGGACTCCATGAAGAACGACTTCTACGACGGCAGCACCAAGATCTCCATCCCGCCGACGCTGCTCTTCTCGGTGATCGGCAAGATGGAGGACGCCCGGAAGGCGGTCACCATGGACGTGAAACGTCCCGGCGACGTTGTCTACCTGCTGGGCGCCACTGGCAACGAGCTGGGCGGTTCCGAATACCTGGCCCTGAAGGGGAAGATAGGCAACAAGGTGCCGGTGGTGGATGCGGCCTCGGCCTATGCTCGCTACCAGGCCTACCACAGGGCGATTCTGGCCGGTCTGGTGGCTTCCTGCCACGACCTGTCCGACGGCGGCCTAGCCGTGGCAGCTGCCGAGTCGGCGTTTGCCGGCGGCTTCGGCATCTCCCTGGACCTGTCCGCGGTCCCCTGGAAGACGGGGCAGGAGGGGAGGAACGACCTGACGCTTCTCTTCTCCGAGTCCGCCTCCCGCCTGCTGGTCACGGTGCGTCCGGAGAAAAAGGACCAGTTCGAGGCCGTCATGGCCGGCAGCTGCTTCGCCCCCATCGGCGTGGTGACGGCGAAGGAACGTCTGACCGTCACCGGTCAGTGCGGCGCGGTGGTGGTCGATGCCCCCCTGGTCGAGTTGAAGGAGTCCTGGCAGGCGACGCTGCGGGAGCTGTAAGTAGTCAGTAGCTGGTGTTCTGTAATGCCTAAAACAACCCCCCCTCAATCCCCCCTTGTCAGGGGGGAAGCCTTTAAGCCTCCCCTGACAAGGGGAGGTTTGGAGGGGTTTGCTGCGAAACGTTAAGTGATAGTCAAATGACCCTCAACACCGATCATTACGCCCGCTGCATCGGTACGCTGGAAACGGCGCTGGAACGTCTGAACGCCGCGCGGAGCGGGTTTGTTGTTTTTTTCCTTGCAGACGGATAGTTGAACGGCACGATTCGTTGGATAACTTTTCATGTTCACCGTCTAGTTCTCCTGAATGGAGGGATGGCTGGAGATGGGCAATAACCAGTTGATCAAGAAGATAATGGGATGAAAAAAGGCATAAAGAGGCTGATTTTGCTTAATTGCGTCGGAACCATCCTTGCCACTGGGTGGGCCTATTCTTCTCACATGCAGAACATGATAAACGTCGGGGGGCTGCGCGGGGACTATGACTATTGGCTGAAAATTGAACCGTTAATAATTGCTCCTTCCATTGTTATCTGGCTGACTCTTGTAGTCGGAACACCGATCTATACAAGTAGAAGTAAACTTGACTGGAAGAAAGCAATTGTATTGATGACGATAAATCTAATGGCAATGCCCCTTGTTTTGTTCTGCTTAGTTGAATGGCTTGATCGTGGGTTGAAGTGCCCAGTATAGAAAAGAGCAAAGGCGACAACAGGGAGAAAGGGGTCAGAACTCAATAATTTCTCTTAGGTAAACCCCCGGCTTTGCCGGGGGACTCACAAAGTTTGACAG
>CAZIUE010000024.1:0-37020 GCA_964542535.1 uncultured Pelobacter sp.
ACACTTGGCAATCTCCCTGAGCCAGAGGGAACCCACAAATTCTGCTGAAGAACCTTAATTTTATCCATACCCGCCACGGTGGTTACGGTACCAGAGGGAGCAACCTTTAATATAATGTCGTTATCCAATGAGGCAATATACAGGTAACCCCTTTCATCGACTGTGATAGCATCAGGACTTATCCAGGGAATGTCTACCGAACTGGGATCCCCCATCTTTACAAAAGTAGTTACAACGCCAGATGGAAGAATTTTCCGTACTTGCACGACATCCGTGACATAGATATTGTCAGCGATATCTACCGCAATGCCATTCAGGCTATGGAACTGTGCTGCAGTCCCGACGCCATTCACAAGCCCCTGCTTACCAGTAGTGCCGGCAAATGTTGTAACAACACCGGCCTGGGTTATTTTGCGGATGGTTTCGTTCCCGCTATCGACAACATAAAGAATGCCCCGCTGGCTCAGTGCAATCCCTTTCGGGCATCGAAACCTTGCGGCGGAACCAGTTCCATCAGCACTTCCTTCTTTACCGGCTGATCCAGCCAGAGTTGTAACTTCTCCGAAAGCGGTGATTTTTCGAATGGTCATATTTCCCTCATCCGATACATAGAGATTGCCCGCCTTGTCAATTGCAAGTCCACATGGATGATTGAATTGCGCTGCTGTCCCAATACCATCTGTGCTTCCCGGTTTATTGGCGACTCCTGCCAGAGTCGTCACGACACCCTTTGGTGATATTTTGCGGATGGTATGATTGCTGTAATCGGTAAGATAGATATTGCCCACCGCATCAATAGCCATGCCTGTATGATAACCCTCCCCGGATTTATGACTATTTTGAATGATGCTGGCAAACCGCGCTTCTCTCCCTACTCCATCATTCGCCCCTGGGCCGTCAATATTTCCCGCTATGAGTTGCAGCGAACCAGAAACTATGGGCACATTAGCAGCAGTTTGACTACTTCCGTCACTTTTGCAGGCGATAAGTCCAATGAGCAATAGACTCATTCCAAGCACTTTCAGGAAAAATGACATGATCCTGAGTATGCCGTTCTTGTGTTGATTCATCTGAAGATCCTTTCCACATTAGACGCCAGAAGGGCTATTTCGGGGACGGCCTACCCAAAAGAGGTTTGCGGATTCGAGTTTAAATATTATGGACTATTTATTATTGACTTTTTTATCGGCGAGCCAGATGCCGAATAATGCTAAGACTCCTATTGCCGGATAGATAATGTTAAGTCTCAAAAGCCATTTCCTAACATTTTTATTCCTATTCATGTTGTAGCGATGAACAATTTGGTTATCAACTTGTACTTGCCTAATCCAATTCATAACCTCACATGGCGGTAACTTTATTTCTGTTTGGCTCCACAACGTTACATCCTTGGTTGTTCTGCCGTGCAAAATATCTAAAGCATCATTATTCAATAACGCGTTGTACCGAATGAGGGTGCCATCCACTGTCTTTAGATAGACGGTATCCCCACATCCCTTTCGAGTCCCCACATGCTGGCGTTTAACTACTTTTATAACTGTTCCTGTTTTTACATCCATTTCTGTAAGGTCTAAAACGGGATTTAAAGAATCGATCAAATTGCCCAATGTAAAAACGAATGAGATGGCAGCAACCCAAAGCAGAAGATGGGATCCGGGCCGGCGCACAGCCCGCACCACATAGATTTGATATAATTCATCTCCGCGTAACCGGGCCATTACTGTAGGGGGCAGCATGTAGGCTTGGTAACGCTTGCGGCAATAGCTGGCAAGCTTATAGGTACCGTAAACCACCAAAAGGGCCAATATCGGCGATGCGTACCAGTAAACCACCAAAGCAAGCCCGATCAGAGCCCATAAGAAGGCCACTATTCCCCATTGCGTCGCTTTCCGGACTATTCCGGGGACAGACTATTCCGGGGACAGTATATGAAACTATTCGACTCTTTTTCTCATCCAAAGAACCTCCCTTAACCTGTGGTTCCTGTTTTCCGTTCTCGCCGTTCATGACATCTCCTTCGCGTACAAACGCATCAAATCTCAACCGCCCAACCATCCCCCAAAACACAAAACCCACCAGCAGGAGTCGGTGGGTTTTGGCATATCTGACAGATCATCATCCGTCACTTCGACAGCCCCGCTATCCAGATCATCCTGGATGGTAGCTTTGTGCCACACGGTTACCCGTGCTTTACCCTTTCGGCGACATGAAACTGTATTCGGTTGTCTTGACGAGCCACCCTTATAAAGCACTTAATTCAGTGCGGTCAATGTTTTTGATAAATTAATGCTGAATATGCAATTTAAACAGACTTTGTCCAATAATTTCGAATTGTTCACCTGTCACCCCCCCATTCCCTCCCTTCCGGTATACCCAACCAATTCGAAAAAAAAGTCGGCCCAACCTTTTGGAAACAGGGGGGGCCGACTAGTGTTCAAAAATCGTGGTTACCAGGAACCCCGGCGTAGTCCGGGGTTCCCATTTTTGTTGTCAAGCACCACCACGTTCTTTGTGCTGGACAGCGGAAGCACTCCTGCATAATTTGCCGAATTTCCGCTCCCGGCGGTGTCTCTCTGCAATGGTTTCCGCATTGCGCTCTTGCTCTGCTTTGAGCTTCTGATAGTTCGCCAATCGCCTCGGGTCGATGTCTCCCCGTGTAATAGCCGATTGTACCGCGCAGCCGTCCTCACTCTGGTGCTGGCAGTCGTTGTAGCGACACCCCTTTGAGATTTCTTCGATCTCTTCAAACAGGACGGAAACGCCGCTGGCACAGTCGCTGAGCTGCAGTTCGCGCATGCCCGGGTTGTCGATGAGAATGCCTCCCCCCGGGAGCATGTGCAGGCTTCTGGAGGTGGTTGTGTGGCGGCCCCTGGCATCATCCTCGCGAATCGCAGCTGTTTTCTGGGCGTCTGCACCACAAAGGGTGTTGATCAGTGTGGATTTGCCTACACCCGAAGATCCCACCAAGGCGATGGTCCGGCCGACACTGCACCAGGAATGCAGTACCTCGACGGAGGAGGGCTCCAGGGCATTGACCGCTTCGATAGCCCAATTGGGATGTATGCTCTGCGCCTGCCGGCGATAGTCGGAGACATGATCGCTCAGATCCGCCTTGGTAAGGACCAGTACTGGCTCCACCCCGGCTTCCAGTGCAAGCGCCAGATAGCGCTCCAGACGTGACGGATTGAAGTCCTGATTGCACGATGTGACGATAAACAGGGTGTCGACGTTGGCGGCAATCAGTTGCAGCCTGGCGTCATTCCCGGCCGCTCTGCGCCGGAACAGACTCTTGCGCTCCAGCATTCTTTGCGGCTGCCCGGTTGCGGAATCGATCAGCAGCCAGTCACCGACCGTGGGGAGTTCTTCAGGATCCCGTAAATGCCAGGTCCCCGGAAGGGGAATCTGCCTCTGCCCATGGACGCTGGCACTATGGATACTGTTTCGGTACACAGCAGAAACACGAGCGGGAAACATCGATTCCCACTCTTCAAGGCTCAGTTGTTGTTGAAAAAAATGGCTCCAACCCAGTTGGGGCAGAGAATACGCTGTATTTGACATAGAAACCCCCTTCGGACGCTCTTGTCCGAAAAGCAGTATGACCTGACAGCTCTGGCCGTCAGGAAAATCGGATTGGGTTTCTTGTGAAATCAGAGAAACCCGGCATGATGGCCGGGCAAAGAGGGGATGTTGGGCGGTGAAAAGCTAAACTCCCGGACCCCTCTTTGCCTTGTTGCGCAGGATCACAATCTCCATGAAATTCTCCTTTCGTTGGTGTGGTTGAGTGGAACGTATCAGCAGGGCAATCGCCCGTCAATGTGTGATACAAGGCAAGATCGACATACGCTTTTTCAGTTCAAGAGTAGCGACAAGCCAGAAAAACATACAGCAGAGACTCTTGGGCATATTGCGAGCCCCGTCCGGAAGGGAGCGGGGCTCTATTTCTCTCACCTTTTCTTCATGCGAAGTACAACCGCCATTTCGTCAGCCGTAGGACTGTAAGGGGTCCCAGCGACATCACGATAGCTTTCTTCTATGGCAAAACCGTTGTCTTCGCACTCGCACTGTAAAGTTTCTACATCGAAGTGCTGAAGCCAATTGTAGACAGTTCGAATACGATTCTCTTCGATAATCGTGTACTTATCGAGTACCACTTTTTCGTCGTCATACTTGAAAGTGTTGATGAACCCGAAGTAGTCATTGGGAGACCAGAAGCCGTTCAGTTGACGCCGCTCATATGAGGATGCCTCCTCTTTGGCGTGGAAGCTGGCCAGGGTGTACACATCAAGCAATATTCGCCCCTCTGATGCAAGGTGCCTTCTGAAAATTTCTAGAAGCCGAGTCCGCTGGGGTGGGCTTAACGCGCAATAGTCACACATGATCATCATGATCACGTCATAGCGTTCATCACTTCTGAAGTTGAGATAGTCCATCTGCTGATAATCGATATTCAGCCCCTCTCGGAGGGCATTCTCGCGGGCATAAGCGAGGGAGTTGGCTGAGAAGTCGATACCGGTCACCTTGGCTCCGGTTCGTGCAAGGCGCGAAGCATATAACCCTGGTCCGCAACCGAAGTCGGCAATCTTTTTGCCGTTGCAGAGTTCGAAGTGTTTGGCAATCCAGTCAGTCGATTGGTCGATAAATTCATGCTTGCGAGAAGCCATGGGCACCTCTTTATCGAGGTGATACCTCAGCATCTGCTTGGCGGTGTGTGGGTCAGTCCAGAGTTCTTCCGCCGTATACGTAGAAAAACATTCGGGGCATCGGTTGATGTCAATAAGCTCTTCATACATAGTCATATCCTTTTCTGTCGTTCCGACTCGTAATCGGGAACAATAGGCACATAACCGCCTGCAGCAGAGAGTTGAAACTGCACTACAAGGATGGGAATGGGTACACCACTGCGTGGTGCCGTGCTGCGGGGCAGAGCGGATCAGGTTGGCAACGACCGTCAATTGGTCGCCGTATGGAGGGTACTTACTGGATCATGGGGGCACAATAAGCCAACAAGACGTTAGAGTCAAGCCATGGAAAGATGAGGGGCAGTCAGTGGGGTCATTGATTGTAGTCTGATGGTGCCGGAGGATCAGGCGAGCCGGCTCAGCGCCTGGTCCAGGTCGGCGATCACGTCCGTGGGATGCTCCGCCCCCACGCTCAGGCGGACCATGTGGGGCGGGAACTGGGCCAGCGCCCGCCCTGCGGCCCCCTGCTGCTGGTGGGTGGAGATGGCCGGGATGGTGGCGACGCTCTTGATCCGCCCCAGGTCGGTGGCACGCCAGATGCGCTGCAGGCCGTCGAAGAACCGGTGGGCCTTCTCCGCCCCTCCCCTGACGCAGAACGACAGCAGGTGCCCGTAGCGGTTGACCGGCCTTCCGTACTGACTGTCGTACTCCGCGTCCACCAGCCACAGGTATCTGCTGGCCAGCTCGTGCAGGGGATGGCTCGGCAGTCCGAGGTACTGGACGCTCTCGACTTTCGGGTGCCGCTCCAGAAACTGCGCCACCTCCAGGGTGTTGCGGCTCAAAAGGTCCATCTTAGAGCGCAGCGTGCGCATGTCGTTCAGGGTCAGAACCGCCTGCAGCGGATGCAGGTTCGGCCCGAAGTCGCGGTTCTGCTGGAACTTGATGTGCAGGGAGAAATCGTTCTTCAGCTGGTCGTCGTCGATGAAGGTCACCAGCTCCTTGCGGGCGATCACGGCGCCGCAGACGCCGAACCCGCTTGTGGTCAGGCTCTTGGTGGCCGACTGCACCACGATGTCCGCGCCATGGCTGATGGGGCGCAAAAGCGCCGGCGTGGCGACCGTGGAATCGCAGATCAGGGGCAGGTTGTGGCTGTGGGCCAGGTCGGCCACCGCCTGGATGTCGAAGAAGCCGAGCTGGGGGTTGCTGGGGAGTTCGCCGTAGAGGAAGCGGGTGTGCTCGTCGATCTTGGAGGCCCACTCGTCCAGATCGGTGGCGTCCTGGACCCAGCGGCACTCGATGTTCTGCTCCTGCATGCGCTCGGTGAACTGATGAAAGGTGCCGCCGTAGCATTGCACGGTGGCGACGAAGTTGCGCTTCTCGCAGGCGTCCTTCAGGATCCGCAGGAAGGGGGTCACCGCGGTCATGATGGCCGCCATGCCCGAGGAGGTGGAGCAGCAGGAGGTCTCCACGTCGCAGCCGTACCCTTCCAGGAGCGCCATGGTCCATTCGTAGTAGTAGGTGGAGGGGTTGGCGATGCGCGAGTAGCACCAGGAGGGGATCTTGTAGGCCAGGGCGGCCGCCATCTCGTCCGAGTCACGAAAGGCCTGGGCGGTGCTCATGAACACCGGCTCGATGATCGCCCCCTGGTAGTCCTCGATGGCGTCCTTGACCGAATAGAGCCCGTGCACCGCGATGGTGTCGAAGCTCCACTTCTTTACCACGTCCCGGATGTACCGGTCACGCTCCGCCAGGTACCTGGCGGCCGCATCGATATAGCCCTGCATCCCCGCCGTGATCTCCACATCGTCCGGTTTCTTCATGACCCACCTCCCTTTCAGCTGTACTGAAAGTGTAACTGCCGGGGGTGGAGTGCAATTTCTCAAACCGCTGGATGGGAGCGGTTACGATCATGCTGGTCATTCCCTCCCTTTCAGTATCCCCTCCGCCGCCCTGATGCCGCTGGCCCAGGCGCCGGTGATGCCGCGGGAGACCCCGGCGCCGTCGCCCACCATGTAGATGTGGCGGGTGACCCGGAAATGGGGATCCAAAAAAGTCGGTTTGTTGGCGTACATCTTGATCTCGGGGTAGTACATGATGGTGCTGGGATGGAGAACGCCGGGGACGATGGTGTCCAGCCTCTTCATGGCCGCCCAGATGTGGCGCATGATCTTGGCCGGAACCGCCAGCCCCAGGTCGCCGGCGGTCACCGGACAAGTGGGCCGGAAGGAGTACAGGTCGTCGTTGAACGTCTCGGTGGTGGAGCGCTTCCCCATGCGGAAATCCCCTACCCGCTGCATGAGCGGCCTGCCGCCGCCGATCTCGTTGGCCAGGCGTCCCAGGATCAGGGCCATCTGGTGGCCGCTGCGCACCGGGTCCTTGAGCCCGATGGTCTTGAGCAGGGCGAAGTTGACCAGGCCGTTGCCGTTGTTCTCCGAGGAGAGGGCGTGGCCGTTCACCAGGCTGAACTCACCGTAGCGCTCAAGCGTCACCCGGGCCTGGCCGGAGTTGGTGCAGAAGGTGCGCACCCGGTCGGGGAAGTAGAATTTGGGATCGTAGTAGTCGCGGACGATGGGGAAATTCTCCAGCCGGGTCTCGACCCTGATCCCCACGTCCAGGGTGTTGTCCACGTACTCCACCCCCAGCTGCTCCATGAGCCGCTGCAGGAAGGCGAACCCCTTCCTCCCCGGCGCCACCACCATTGCCCCGGCGCGCAGGGTCAGGCCGTCGACCAATGTGACCAGGCTGCATTCCCGCTCCTCCCGTATGTCGCTGACCTCGCGCCTGAGCATGACCTGGACCCCACGCTCCGCCAGCTCGTCCATCAGCCGCCGGATCAGCAACCGGCTCCGATCGGTCCCCACGTGGGCCTGGCGTATGTCGAACAGCTCTACCCCGATCCGCTCCGCCCGCCTGCGGTAGGTCTCCAGGTTCTTCTTCTCCTTGAACACCGGCCGGAGCTTCTCCTCCACCAGCGGGAGCAGGCGCTCGGCCTCCTCCCTGGTCCAGCACTCCTCGGCAAAGCCGATGGGGTAGGAGTAGTTCTGCTTGCAGTCGTTCAGAAGCCCGCCGGAGCAGACCGGTTCCTTGTCGATCATGAGGATCGAGAGGGAGGGGGCGCTGTCGCTCAGCTGAAAGGCCGCCCCCAGGGCCGCCGGGCCGGTGCCGATGATGATGACGTCATACTGGTCACTTGTCATGACCGCCGCTCCTTTCGCCCCGCCATTGCGCGGTTGCCGCCTTGGGGGTTCGCGCTGCCCGGTCTCCGGCCGGGTCGAAACAGTCATTTCTTCGGAGCCCCCCGCTCCTCCCGTGGGGTGGAGCGGGCCGGGGGAATGGCATGCACGGCCGTGACCCAGGGCTCATGGCGTCTGCCGTAGCGGAGCTCTACCTGGTAGCGCGGGGCGACGGGGTCGCCCGGGCTGCCGTCGAAATACGGTTCCGGGCCGGATGCGGCCAGGGAGGCCGGGAGTTTCCCGTGTCCAGGGGGGACCTGGATGGAATCTCCCAAGAGCTGCTGCACGTAGCCGGTCAGCCGGGCGGCGCGGCGCGGCTCCTGATCCCGGGCAGAGAGCAGCTGGATCCGTACCAGGGCGGGGGTGACGATGCATCGTGTCCGGTCGGGGTGGCGTTTGCGCAGGAGAGCGGGGTCGTTAGCCGCGTCGATGGCAAACAGCCGCGATCCCGTTGCCATGGCCTGGCTGAGGCGTTTCGCCTCGAACTCCCTGCTCCGGGACTCTTTTTCCGGCTTGCAGTTACGGCGGGACAGCTCAGCCAGGCGTTGCCGGGCCTGGATGAGCCAGGCCTGCCAGGCCGCTCCCTCGTACTCCAGCACCAGCCAGACCCGGCGGGGCAGGGCACGGCCGTAGCGCACCCCTGCGTCCGGAGCATCGGGCGGGGTCCGGCAGTCGAATCCCAGCTCTTCCAGCTTCCCGCGGTCGAGCCAGGGAAACGGTCCTCTCTGATCATCGTTCTGACGTTGCAGGGCGACTCTCAGGGAGACGGCGCTGTTCTCACGGTCGTGCGCCTCCAGGCGCAGTTCGCGCTCGGTGAGCCGCACCACTGCGTCCGGTTCTCCCGAGCGGTTGTAGGCCACCCCCGCCAGTACGATTCCGTTGACGACCAGGACCAGGATCAGGGCATACAGCAGTCCGCCGCGTTTCATGGCGTCACCTCCCGGAGCAGCGAACGCATCTTCCTGAGCAGGATCAGGAGCAGCACGGCCGCTCCTCCCAACAGTAGGAAGAAGAGATATTTGGGCATCCATTTCCACCACCAGTCGAAGAACTTGGTGTAGAGGAAGATCACGAAGAAGGTACTCCCCAGGTTGACCAGTCCGGGCCAGGTGCGGGTGATGCCGAGCCAGATCACCAGTCCGGCCAGTGCGAACCCGATAAGCTGGTAGCCGGTTTCGATCAGCTCATGGGAAAACGGCAGGTAGCTCCCCGCGCCCCAGTGGGAGAGGATCAGAACGGCGATGAAGAGCGCCAGCAGGCCGAAGGTGCGCAACACCGGCGGGAACTCCCGGCGGCCGGGATGGGGGATGAACCCCGCGGCGAAGATGGCGAGCCCCGCCGCGATGAAGTTCTCCGGCCGTTCACCGAATGAGAGCCAGTACAGGCCGCACCAGGTCCCCATGGTGGCGGCCAGATAACCCATGAGCGAGAGTAGACCGGCCACCAGGATCAGGCGCAGCCTGTAGCTGTAGGCCAGGATCAGGGCCAGGAGGCCCCAGGCCAGGAAGGCGTTCTGGCTGGGGGTGATGGCGAAGATCTGGCCCAACATGCTCAGGTCCAGGACAAAGGCGGCAAAGGCCACCAGGCTGATCAGTGAGGCGAAATAGAGGGTCCGCTCGCGCTGGGCGGCGACCTCCACCCCCAGGAGCAGGAGCAGCGGTGCGCTCACCAGGATGATCACCTGGGAGGAGGTGGAGAGGAGTCCCCAGAAACGGTAGAAGAAGAAAAACACCGCCGCAGACAGGGCCAGCGCGCCAAGGAAGGAGACGATGCGCATGCCGGCGGACATGCGCCGGGCCGTAGGTGTGGTGTCGATGTCGAAGCGCTGCGCGAGCTCGGTCAGGAGCCTGGCGTGGTAGTCGCCCAGGTTCCGGCGCTGGCCGTCGTCCAGGCTCAGCACCCCCTCGGCCTCCACCTGGTCCAGTTCCGCCCTGAAGGCCTGTATCCGGTCGGCCCGCTGCTGTGCCCCACTCCTGTCGTCCTGCTCCCGGGATGCCATCGCTTCCCTCCCTTTCGGAAATTCCGGTAACCGCCACGGGCGCCGGACTCTGCCGTGGCTAATCATACCGGGTTACGGGCGGCTTTCAACCGTTTCCCGGCCGTCCGCGTTCGGCCCGGACCGTACCCCTGGCGGTGCGCGCCCCCTTTGTCACGTGCTTTCAGACTGTTGTACCGAGACCTGTTGTCCGGCGTTGCGAACCGGGGCCTGGCGGGTAGACTTTCACCATGGAGAGGAACGTCCGTCGGATAATGTGACGCGCGGCGCGGACCCGCGCCGGTCAGGGGGATACCCCGGGGAGAAACGCCATGGCAGAACAACAGGTCTATATCCGCTGGTTTGAGCAGGTGTCCATCGATGATGTGGCGCTGGTGGGGGGCAAGAACGCCTCCCTGGGGGAGATGTACCGACAGCTCGGCTCCCGGGGGGTCAGGATTCCCAACGGCTTTGCCGTGACCGCCGAGGCCTATCGGTACATGGTAGCTTCGGCGGGTATCCTCCCCGAGATGGAGTGTCTGCTGGCGGGGATGGACAGGAACGACCTGGCGGACTTCGCCCGCCGGGGAGAGCGGTTGCGACAACTGGTCTACGGGGCACCCCTGCCGGAGGAGCTGGCGGCGGAGATCGGCGTTGCCTATGGGTGTCTGTGCGACCAGTACGGCGAGGATACGGATGTGGCCGTGCGCAGCAGCGCCACGGCGGAAGACCTGCCCACCGCTTCCTTTGCCGGCCAGCAGGAGACCTACCTCAACATCCGGGGGGCCGGGCGGCTCCTGGAGGCCTGCCGCCGTTGTTTCGCCTCCCTGTTCACCGATCGGGCCATCTCTTATCGCATGGACCAGGGGTTCGACCATTTCCAGGTGGCCCTCTCCATCGGCGTGATGAAGATGGTCCGCTCCGATCTGGCCGCCAGCGGGGTCATGTTCACCATCGATACGGAGACCGGCTTCAGGGACGTGGTGCTGATCAACGGATCCTACGGTCTGGGGGAGAATCTGGTCCAGGGGGCGGTCAACCCGGACGAGTTCCATGTTTTCAAGCCGACCCTGAAGATGGGCTACAGCCCCCTGATCGGCAAGAAGCTGGGGGAGAAGCGGATCAGGATGGTCTACACCGGCGACGGAGAGGAGCAGTCCATCCGCAACGAAGAGGTGCCCGAGGAACAGCGCGGCCGCTTCTGTATCAGTGACGACGAGGCGCTGGAGCTGGCCCGCTTTGGGGTGATCATCGAGGAATATTACGCCGAACGGCTCGGTCGGGACATGCCCATGGATATCGAGTGGGCCAAGGATGGGGAAACGGGACAGCTCTTCATCGTCCAGGCCCGGCCGGAAACGGTCCAGTCCCAGAAGGCCATGGATTGCCTGGAGATCTTCCACCTGGAAGAGAAGGGCGAACTGCTGATCTCGGGCACCAGCGTGGGCGAGAAGATCGCCTCGGGCACTGCCCGGGTGATCACCGATCCGAGCGGTCTGTCGTCGTTCAGGCCGGGGGAGATCCTGGTGGCCGATACCACCACGCCGGACTGGGAGCCGATCATGAAGAAGGCCGCGGCGGTGGTCACCAACCGGGGGGGGCGCACCTGCCATGCCGCCATCGTCAGCCGTGAGCTGGGCATCCCCTCCATCGTGGGGACCGGCGACGCCAGCGAGCGCATCGCAAACGGCCGGACGATCACGGTCAGCTGTGCCGAGGGGGAACAGGGGAGGGTCTACGACCGGCTGCTCCCCTTCCGGGTGGAGCGCATCTCCCTGTCCCATCTGGAGCGGCCGCGCACCCGGATCATGATGAACCTGGGCAACCCGGACGAATCCTATTCCCTGGCCAGAATCCCCAACGACGGGGTCGGGCTGGCCCGCATGGAGTTTGTCATCACCACCTACATCAAGGTGCATCCCATGGCGCTGGTGCATCCCGAGCGGGTTGCGGACCCTGGGGAGCGTCGGGAGATCGAGCGGCTCACCGCCGCTTTCAGTCCACGGGAGGAGTATTTCGTGGAGCAGCTGGCCGGCGGGATCGCCACCATAGCCGCCCCCTTCTATCCCCGGCCGGTGGTGGTGCGACTGTCGGATTTCAAGAGCAACGAGTACGCCAGCCTGGTGGGGGGGCGGGCCTTCGAGCCCGATGAGGAGAACCCCATGATCGGCTTCCGCGGCGCCTCGCGCTACTACGACGAGCGCTACCGAGAGGGGTTTGCCCTGGAATGCCAGGCCCTGAAGCGGGTGCGGGACCGGATGGGGCTGATCAACGTGATTCCCATGATCCCCTTCTGCCGTACGGTGGGGGAGGGGGAGCGGGTGCTGGCCGAGATGGAGAAGAACGGGCTCAGGCGGGGAGAGAACGGGCTTCTGGTGTACGTGATGTGCGAGATCCCCAACAACGTGATCCTGATCGACGAGTTCAGCCGGCTCTTCGACGGCTTCTCCATCGGCTCCAACGACCTGACCCAGCTGACCCTGGGGGTTGACCGGGATTCGGCCCTGGTGGCCCATGTCTTCGACGAGCGGGACCCGGGGGTGATGCGTTCGGTGGCCAGGGTGATCGAGGGGGCCCGGCGCAACCACCGCCACAGCGGCATCTGCGGCCAGGCGCCCAGCGACTATCCCGAGTTTGCCGCCTTCCTGGTCAGGGAGGGGATCGACTCCATCTCCCTCAACCCGGACTCGGTCATGAAGATCACCCTGAAGGTGCTGGAGATGGAGAAGGAACTGAAACGGACGAATTGAATGGAAATGCCGGGCTGCCATGGGCGGAGTCGGGGTGCGCCTTTTCGTGCTCCTGCTCCGCCCGTGGCATGCCGGCGCTGTTAGAGATGGAAGTCGCCGGCCGCTTCAGGCTGGTAGAGGATCTTTTTGACCTTGAGCTTTTTCATTCCTCCGGGAACGGGCCAGCTGATGCGGTTGCCGGTGCGGTAGCCGATCATGGCGGTGCCAACCGGCGCGAGCACGGAAATCCTGCCGCTTTCCAGGTTGGCGTCCCCCGGAAAGACCAGCGTATAGACCAGCTCTTCCCCGGAATCCATATCCTGAAGGCAGACGCGCGAGTTCATGGTGATCACGTCGGGCGGAATGCCGTCGGGAGCCACCACGTCCGCTCGGTGCAGCTCCTGTTCGAGCTCCACGATGTTGCGGCTGTCGCGGGATACCCTGGCTTTCGCGCCCTCGATCAACTCCTCCAGACGCTGCATGTCGAAATCAGTAATGAAAATCTGCCTCTGTGCGGTGTGTTTTTTCACGATAAACCTCTCCTTCTGTATATGGTGGTTGTTCCGCCCTGGTCGGCGGATATGGCGTCGTCAGTTCATGTTTTCCCGTTGGATGTGCAGTAGGCAGGATGGACGCGCCCTCCCTGACCGAACCGGGTGGAGCGGTCAGGGTGAATGCCGGTGCGGTCGCTCCCGTATTCAGGATACAAAAAAACCCCACCGGCTGTGGCCGGTGGGGTTGAGGTGCTCTGGTTCAGAATACCTAGACATGCCCCTCCGGCATGGATGCTGTCCGTGCATAGCCGCGCACCGGCTTTATTTCAAGCATGCGGGTGGTTTTGCGTGATCCTGAAACGGTTTTGTGTTTCATGAACGTCGGGGCTCCCTGGGTGGAATCTGGTGCATTCTGCCATGGCGGGGGGGATGTGTCAATTGCCGCTCTTCGCGCGGGAAGCTCCCGTTCGGTGAATCCGGGATTGGGCCGACCCCGGGTACCGGTTGTGCCGTTTTGAAGCCGTTTGACATCGGATGGTCGATTTGCTAGCCTCCCCCCATTCGCAGGTTACGTACGTCAACGAGGAGAGAACGATGAAGAAACCTTTGGCACGCATGGCGTTTTCGCTGGTTGCACTGGCACTGTCCGCCTTTCCGGCGTTTTCCGGAGAGCTGGACGCATTCAGAAATGAGGCTGGGGAGGTGAAGATCTCCGGTGGTACCGCCCATATTCCGGTCATGAAGGAGGCAGCCCAGAGAATCATGGCCGCTAATCCCCGGATTCAGATCAGCATCGCCGGCGGGGGCTCGGGGGTCGGCATCAAGCAGGTGGGCGAGGGGCTGGTCAGTATCGGCAATACCGGCAGGAAGCCGACCGCCGACGAGATCGCCCGCTACCAGCTCCGGGTCTACCAGTGGGCCATCGACGGCGTGGCGCCGGTGGTTAATCCCCGAAACCGGGTCACAAAGCTGACCAGGGGGCAGCTTGCCGACGTCTTTTCCGGAAAGATCAGCAACTGGAAACAGCTGGGGGGCATCGACCGCGGTATCAACCTCTATACCCGCGACGAGGCCAGCGGCACCCGTGAGGTATTCTGGGAAAAGGGGCTCGCCAAGGGGCAGATTGCCTCGGGAGCCAATGTGGTGGTTTCCAACGGTGCGATGAAGTCGGCCGTGGCCAAGGATCCCTATGGCATCGGGTATGTCTCGGTGGGCCACATCGACCGGACCGTGGCGCCGGTCAGCCTGGACGGCGTCACCCCCTCCATCGGGGCCGTGCGGAACGGCAGCTACGGCATCTCCCGGGGGCTGTACAGCAACACCAGGGGAGAACCCACCGGCCTCACCCGGAAGTTCATCGAGTACCTGCGCACTCCGGCCGGTCAGGCGATCATCAGGAAACACGGCTTCATTCCGGTGCGATGAGCAGAGTCCGGGAACTGCTGGCAGAGAGGTTCTTTTTCCTCTCCGCCCTGGCCAGCTCGTGCCTGACCCTGGGAGTGCTGGCTTTCATGGTCTGCATGGGGCTTCCCGCCATGGGGGGCGGTGTTCATCGGCTCCTGCTCACTTCGTGGGATCCCTACCGGGGAAGCTACGGCATCCTGCCCATGATCGTAACCACCGGCGCCATCTCGTTTCTGGGGGTTGCCGTTGCCTTTCCCCTAAGTCTGGGTAGTTCCTTTCTTGTTACCTCCATCGCCCCGAAAGCGTTCGGCGGCGCGTTGCGGCGCCTGATCCAGCTCATGACCGGCATCCCCACGGTCATCTACGGGTTCGTCGGCATCTTCCTGCTGGTGCCGCTGCTGCGCGAACTGTTTTCCCGCGGCTCGGGCATGTGCATCCTGGCCGCCTCCCTGATGCTGGGGGTGATGATTTCCCCTACCATGACGCTCTTCTTCTGTGACAGCCTTGAGAGGATACCCCGCTCCTACCTGACCGCCGCCGATGCCCTGGGGGCGAACCGGGTGCAGACGCTGATCCACGTCATGCTGCCCGCCGCGCGACGCGGCATGCTCGCCGGCCTGATCCTTGCCCTGGGACGCGCGGTGGGAGATACGCTGATCGCGCTGATGATAGCCGGCAATTCGGTGCGCATGCCCGCGTCGGTGCTGGATTCCGCCAGGAGCCTGACGGCGCATATCGCCCTGGTGATCGCGGCGGATTACGAGAGCCTGGAATTCAGGTCGATCTTCACCTGCGGCGTGGTGCTGTATCTGTTCACCATGCTGGTGACGGTCGGCCTTCGTGCCTGGGACCGCGGGGAGGGGGAGCCGCGGTGACGCGGGAGCGTGCCGTCGAGCTTCTGGTCGTGGTCTTCTCCTGGACCGCCGGGCTGCTGCTGATTTCGTGCGTGCTGCTGGTGCTCGGTTACCTGGTGATGAACGGCTACCACACCCTGGACCTCTCCCTGCTGTTCGGCGAGGCGTCTCCCCTGGGGGCGCTGCTGCTCAGGGAGCGGGTTTTTGACGGGCTGTTCCCGGCCATTGCCGGTACGCTGGCGCTGGTGTGCCTCTCCATCGTCTGGGCCATCCCGGTGGGGATCGGCACCGGCATCTATCTGGCCGAGTATGCCGGCCCCGTATCCCGTGCAGCCTTCAACCTGGTTTTCGATGTGCTGTCCGGCATGCCCTCCATTGTCGTCGGCCTGTTCGGCTTTTCCCTGACCATATTCCTCCACCGGCACGTTTGCGGCAGCATCAGGCCTTCGCTTCTGGTTTCCAGTCTGGCGCTCTCCTTCCTGGTGCTCCCCTACATCATCCGCACTACCCAGGCTTCACTGGAGGGGATCCCCCATGAACAGCGCCTGACAGCCCTGGCTCTGGGAGCCACCAGGCTGCAGAACATCGCGCTGGTGCTCGTGCCGGGCTCCGCTTCCGGGATCCTCAGCGGCGTCATCCTGGCCATCGGCCGCTGCGCCGAGGATACCGCCGTGATCATGCTCACCGGTGCCGTGGCATCGGCCGGTCTTCCCCGGTCGCTCCTCTCCCCCTATGAGGCGCTGCCATTTTCCATCTACTACATTTCGTCCCAGTACGCCGATCCCGATGAACTGGCGCGGGGATACGGGGCCGCAATCATCCTGCTGATCATCTGCGCTCTGCTCTTCCTGCTGGCCCTGTGCGTCAGGAAAGGGGTGAGCCTGGCTGCCGTGCGGAGGCTGTGAAACCTGCCATGACTGATACCACCATCATCCGGGTCAAGGAACTCGGCTTTTCCTATGGCGGCCGCACCGTCCTGAACGGCCTGTCCCTTGCGTGTGACGGCAACGCCATCACCGCGCTCACCGGCCCCTCGGGGGTGGGCAAGTCCACCTTCCTGACGACCCTCAACCGCCTGTGGGAGAATTTTCCCGATGCCGCCATGACCGGTATGGTGGAGATCAGGCTGGGGGGAGTCTTCCGTAACCTGTACGACGGCTCCCTGCCGGTGACGGAGCTGAGGAGGCGGGTGGCCACGGTGTTTCAGACGCCCAACCCCCTGCCCATGAGTATCCGCCGCAATATCCTCTTCCCCCTGAAGATATCCGGAGAGAGGAGGAGGGGAGTCATGGAAGAACGGCTCGAACGGGTCCTCAGAGTTGCGAACCTGTGGAACGAAGTCAAGGACCGGCTGAGAGACGATGCCCGCACACTCTCGGGGGGACAGCAGCAGCGCCTCTGCATCGCCCGGGCCCTGGTGCTGAGGCCCGAGGTGCTGCTGCTGGACGAGCCGACCTCTTCCCTGGACCGCGTCTCCACCGACGTTATCGAGGAGTTGCTGGTCTCGCTGAAGGAACGGCTGTGTATCCTTGTGGTTTCCCACTCCCCGGAGCAGGTGGCGCGTATCTCCGATCGTATCATCCGCTTCGAGGAGGGGGGAGTCCTGGCCTGACCTCCGCAGCCCGTATATACCGGAGTGCCGGGCGCTGCTGAAAAAACGCACCTCAAATGACCGGGTATTCGCGGCTGAGGGCGACGGAGACCGCCTCCATGATCGAGTCGCGGATCAGGTCAGGGTGACCGGTGCTTGTGCGCTCCACGAGCTCGACTCTCTGCTGGCTGGCGGAGCCGCCGGTATATCGTTCGATGACGAGCATGGTTCCTCCCCGGGTAGGGGGAATGGCCGTTCCGGCCGCTGTTCCCCGTCTCTGTAAAGAGCGTAACGGATGACGAGGTCCTTTCAAAGCGTGCCGTTTCCCGGTTGGGGGATGGGGAATCGGTCAAGGGATTTGGCCCAGGTGTGTGGCTGTTCCTGCGGGCGGTTGCCAAACGGCGGTAATGCGCTACCGTTGTCCCATGAATCGAGACTCGTCCCCCATACAGGATCTGCGTCGGGAAGTCATGGTCAGGGACCAGCTGATGGGACGCGGAATCAGTGACTCCGCCGTGCTGGCTGCCATGCGCCAGGTGCCCCGGGAGGAGTTCGTCGATCCGGGGATGCGGGAGCTGGCCTACGAGGACCATCCGCTTCCCATCGCCAAGGGGCAGACCATCTCTCAGCCCTTCATCGTAGCCTACATGACTGAGGCGCTGGAGCTGACCGGCTCAGACCGGGTGCTGGAGGTCGGCACCGGTTCCGGATATGCCGCGGCGGTACTAAGCCGTATCGTTGACCGGGTCTACAGCGTGGAGCGTCTGGAGGAACTGGCGGAGGACGCGCGACGGCGTCTGGAGCGGCTGGGGTATGGCAATGTGGTCGTCCTCGTGGGGGACGGCAGCCTGGGGTGGCCCGAACATGCTCCCTACGATGCCATCGTGGTCACGGCCGGAGCGCCCCGGGTGCCGACGCCGTTGCTCCGGCAACTCACCGGGGGAGGGCGACTGGTCATTCCGGTGGGACCCTCTTCGCTGCTGCAGAACCTCGTCCGGGTTCGCAGAGTCGGCGACGATGAGGTTCGCTATGAAGAACTCTGCGGCGTCCGCTTCGTTCCCCTGGTGGGGGCCGAGGGGTGGTGAAGGCCTTCGCTCGGCTCGGGGCGCCGGCAGACTGTCCCGACAGTTTTGCACAACCTGGAAAGGAGCATGCCATGAACCTGGAAATGCACGCCGTTACGATCGAATATCCCGAAGGGTGCAACATCATTCTCGGTCAGAGTCACTTTATCAAAACGGTTGAGGATCTGTTCGAGATCATCGCCACCAGCGTACCCCAGGCCCGCTTCGGCATTGCCTTCACCGAGGCATCCGAGCCCTGTCTGATCCGGAGCGACGGCAATGACGCCGCGCTGGTCAAGGGGTGCGTTACCGCGCTGAAGGCGATCGGTGCCGGCCATGTCTTCTGCATCCTGCTGCGGGATGCCTACCCGATCAACATCCTCACCCAGGTAAAGAACTGCCCCGAGGTGTGCCGCATTTACTGCGCTACCGCCAATCCGCTGCAGGTCATCGTCGCATCCACCCTGCAGGGGTGGGGAGTGCTGGGGGTGATAGACGGGTTCCCCCCCAAGGGGGTGGAGACGGATGCGGATCGCAAGGAACGGCGCGACCTGCTGCGGCGCATCGGCTACAAGCGCTGAAGGAAACCGTGGTTACGGCTACCACAAGGCCGCCTTCAGGGACGGACTCCCGAGGTGGAAGCGGATCGACGGAAGGGGACGAAGTTCGGTGAGGCTGAGCCTCATCGAGGAGCAGCGGATTGAGGCGTCTCGTGTACGAAACGAGTGAATCCCCGTCGGCAACCGGCCGGCGGGGATTCTACATTTTTGATACCCACTTCGTACGGGAGCCGGATGCGGATATGGAAGGTTCTGGAGAGAGGAAAACACCGCCCCGCAGGAAACGTTCATTTCCCTGCATAGGGGATGGCGTAGGTATCCGCCGCTGGCTGATGAACCCCCCTTTGTCGTAGTAGCGGGAAAAAATGTCAGCAGGTGTGAGGATACCGCGTTTTCATGATCGGCGGCCGCCGTGCCCTGTTCTGCAAGTCGTTGACGCAGTTCCTGGACTTTGGGAACGCTGTTGGGCGTCATTCCGAGTGCTTCGGCACCTCTGACCGCGTCGTTCAGCTCTTTTTCCAACAGTTCGCCATGGGCGTTTCCCGCACCCGCGCCTTGAGGCGGTTGTTCAGGTAGTCGTTGATCTCGTCGGCCCGCGCGCCGATGATGCGATAGATTCCGAAGTCCAGCTCTGGTCGGTCGATCTGGAATATTTCCCGCAGTTTGGTGGTCAGGTCGTCATATTTGCTCATTGCATCCTCATTCTACGTTTTGTTTTTCAGTTTCTTGTATTGTGACCTTATCAAGGCTACAATGTGGCTACACAATCCGGAGGTGATTCAGCATGCCTGAAACCGTTATCCGTTCCCGCATCAATGCCGAAATCAAGCTGGAAGCCCAGGCCCTGCTCGAAAAATTCGGCCTGTCCATGAGCGAAGCCATCCGCCTTTTCCTGCATCAGGTGGTGATCGAAAAGGGATTGCCCTTTCAGGTTAAATTACCCGCCGATGCGGCGCAGAAGCATGACGAATGGTTTCGCAGCCAGGTACGGCAAGCCGTTGCCGAGGCCGAAAATCCGGCCACGGAGCTTGTCTCCCATGAATCGGTCAGGTCCCGCTGGGCGGAGAAGAAGAAGGCCCTGCAAGCACTTGCGGCGCAGGACATCCGTTCGTGATCATCGAGTGGTTGCCGGCCGCCGAACGTGACTTTGCCATGATTGTCGACTTTATCGCTGAAGACAATCCCCAGGCCGCCATTGAGCAGGGCGACGAAATTGAAACCCAGATCGCCGGTCTGCGTGAGTACCGCCAACGAGGGAGGATCGGCCGTGTCAAGGGGACCAGAGAGCTGGTGATAGTCCGCACTCCCTATGTCGTCCCCTACCGCATCAAAGCCGGCAGGATCCAGATACTGAGAATCCTGCACGGTTCGCGTCAATGGCCTGACACCTTCTGAAATGTGCCGCGTACTGGTCACGCTACCTCATTCGTAATCTCGCTCAACCTTGTCAACGAAAAAGGGGAACGGCCATTACAGGCTCTTCCCCTTATGTGTTTGTAAAATATTTCAGAAAAACCGACTGTTAACTCAGTGCGCTTCGCTCCAGTTGGCGCCGTGGTTGATGTCCACCTTGAGCGGAACGCGCAGTTCCACCGCCCGTGACATCTCCTCCTCCACCAGGAGCTCCATGGCAACCAGTTCCTCAGCCACGACCTCGAAGACCAGCTCGTCGTGTACCTGCATGATCAGGCGGCTTGCGAGCCCCTCACGGCGGATGCGGCCGTCCACCCTGATCATGGCGCTCTTGATGATATCGGCGGCTGAACCCTGGATCGGGTAGTTGATGGCGTTGCGCTGGGCAAAGGCACGAACGTTGCCGTTCATGCTGGTGATATCGGGAATGGGCAGTTTCCTTTCCAGGATGGTGGTGACGAATCCCTGTTCTTCCGCCTGGCGGATGCAGTCGTCCAGGAAGCCGACCGCTTTTGCATGGCGCTCCCTGTAGGCGCAGATGAACTCTTCGGCTGTCTTGCGGCTGATTCCCAACTGCTTTGCCAGGCTGAAGGAGCCCTGGCCGTAGATGATGCCGAAGTTGATGGTCTTGGCCTGGCGGCGCATCTCAGGTGTGACCATCTCAGGGAACAGGCCGAATACCTCGCTGGCGGTGCGGGTGTGGATGTCCTCGTCGTGCTCGAAGGCGTGGCAGAAGACCGGGTCTCCGGAAAGGTGGGCAAGGACGCGCAGCTCGATCTGGGAGTAGTCGGCCGAGAGTATCACATGCCCCTGGGGGGCGATGAAGGCATGCCGGATCATGCGCCCCTCGTCGCTGCGCACCGGAATGTTCTGAAGGTTGGGGTCGGAGGATGAAAGCCGTCCGGTGTTGGTGACGGTCTGGTTGTAGGAGGTGTGTACCCGTCCGGTGCGGGGGTGCACCAGACGCGGCAGGGCATCGCTGTAGGTGGATTTAAGCTTGGAGAGACCGCGGAACTCCAGAATCAGGCGGGCGATTTCGTGCTCCTCGGCCAGGGAGCTGAGCACCTCGTTGTCCGTGGACCAGCCGGTCTTCCCTTTGGTCTTCTTGCCGGTCTTCAGTCCCAAGTTCTCGAAGAGAACCTCCCCCAGCTGCTTGGGGGAATTCAGGTTGAAGGTCGTTCCCGCCAGTTCCAGGATGCGCTGCTCCAGGCCGGCCATGCGGCTGGAAAACTCTTGTGAAAGATCCGTCAGCAGGGCTGTGTCAAGCAGCACGCCATGGTTTTCCATTCCGGACAGGATCGGGACCAGCGGCATTTCGATGGTCCGGAACAGCTCTTCCACCCGGTTCTCCGCCAGGAGCGGGGCGAATTTCCGGTGCAGGAGCCAGGTGGCGTCGGCGTCCTCGCAGGCGTAGCGAGAGGCCGCCGCGATTTCCACCTGGGAGAAATTCTTCTGTGTCTTGCCCTTGCCGGTGACCTCGTCGTAGCTGATCATGCGATGGTTCAGGTGCTCCTGGGCCAGGACATCCAGGCCGTGTCCCTGGCGGGAGGGGTTGAGCAGGTAGGAGGCCAGCATGGTGTCGAAGCTGACACCGTTCAGGAAGATGCCGTTGGTGGCCAGGACCTGCATGTCGTACTTGATGTTCTGCCCCACCTTGGCCGGGTTTGCGCTCTCCAGGAGCGGGCGCAGCCGTTCCAGCACTTGCTCCCGGGGGAGCTGGTCGGCTACGAGGCCGTTGTCGTCCACATGCCCCACCGGGATGTACCAGGCCTGGTGGTCCCTGAAGGAGAAGGAGAGCCCCACGATCTCCGCATCCCGGGGATCCAGGCTGGTGGTCTCCAGGTCGATGGCGAACTCGTCCGAACCCTGAAGCGCCAGGAGCAGCTCCTCGAACGATTCCCGGGTGGCGACGGTGCGGTAGCCGTCGCAGGAAAGGGTGGACCGTCCGGTCAGTTCCTTGATCAGGGTGGTGAAGCCGTAAAGCCGGAAGAGGGCGTTCAGCGTCTCCTGATCCGGCTCCTGGGTGATCAGGTCGTCCAACTCCACCTGGATCGGGACGTTGCATTCGATGGTGGCCAGCTGGCGTGAGAGCAGGGCCTGATCCCGGAACTGACGCAGTTTTTCGCCGTTCTTCCCCTTGACCTCGGCGGCCTGCTCCAGGAGCTGGTCCAGGGAGCCGAACTGGGTGATGAGCTTCATCGCGGTCTTCTCGCCGATGCCCGGCACGCCGGGGATGTTGTCCGACGCGTCGCCGGCCAGGCCGAGGATGTCTGCAACCCGCGCCGGTTCCACACCGAAGCGTTCGATGACGTCGGCAATGCCGGAGCGTTTGTCCTTCATGGTGTCCAGCAGGGTAACCCGGTCGGTGACGATCTGCATCAGGTCCTTGTCGCCGGTGACCACCACCACCTTGCCGCCGCGGGCGCTGAAGCGGGCAGCCAGGCAGCCGATGATGTCGTCGGCTTCGTACCCCGCCAGCTCCAGCACCGGGATGTTGAAGGCGCGAACCAGATCGCGGATCGGCCCCATCTGGACCCGCAGGTCATCGGGCACTGCGGCGCGGTTGGCCTTGTAGTCCGGGTACAGCCTGTTGCGGAAGGTGTCTCTGCCCAGGTCGAAGACCACCGCCACCTGCCTCGGCTGGTGATCCTTGAGCAGTTTCAGCAGCATCTGGGTGAAGCCGTAGATGGCGTTAGTGGGATGCCCCGTGGGGGATGAGAGGTGGCGAATGGCGTAGTAGGCACGGTAGATGTAGGATGAACCGTCAACCAGGTAGAGCGTGTCGTCGTGACTCATGACGGGGTGCTCTCGGTTGGTTCATCGCGGGTGAAGAGGAGGAAGGCCATTGCCGGACGTCGGCTGGCGTCGCGCATAGCAAACTGCATGCCGTCGAAGTTCCACCCCTGGATGGTCAGGCTGTTCAGGGTTTCCTGAATGCTTTCTTCGGTTACCGTACTTAGCTCCACGACCCTGTAGGCCAGCATCTGCATACCTCCTCTGTTGTGCCGGGGGACGGCCTGCCCGCGGCAACGAAAAAGGCGGCCCAGGGGCCGCCTCTCCGCGTGTTCAGTCTGCCGCGGACCCTATTTCTGGAAACCAAGCTTGGCGGAAATCTCCTCGGAGGCCTTGAGGGTCAGGGGAATCAGTTCCTCCTCCATGCGTTCGACACCGAAGCGCATGGACGGGCCGGAAATGCTGACCGCCCCGATGATGCGGCGGGTATAATCGCGTATGGGTGCGCTGACGCACTTGACCCCGATGTCCAGTTCCTCGTCGTCGATGGCGTACCCCTGCTCGGCAACCTGTCTGAGCTGCTTCTTGAGTGACTCGCGGTCCGTGATGGTGTTGTCTGTGTAGGTCTTGAGTTCGTGTGAGTCCAGGTAGCTCTCCAACTCCTCGTCGCTCATGTAAGCGATTTGGATCTTGCCGGCTGCGGTGCAGTAGGCCGGCAACCAGGAGCCGACTCTTGGAACTACGCGAACCGTCATGTTGGTTTCGACGGCATCCAGGTAGATGATGTTGAAATCTTTCAGAATCGCCACATAGGTCGTTTCGTTGCACTCCCTTACCAGGGACTCAAGAATCGGCTTGGATTGACGCAACAGCCCCATCTGACGGATGAATGTCTGTCCCAGTTCCAGTGTTTTCAGTCCGAGACGATAGTTCTCGGTAACCTTGTTCTGCTCGATGTAGCCCCGCGACTCAAGAGTGGCCAGAAGCCGAAACACATTGTTTTTGTGGAGTTTTAGTCGCTTGCTCAGCTCGGTGACACCCAGCTCGTCCACATCGCCGTGGAATTGCTCCAAGAGATCCAAGGCGTGGGAAACCGCCTGGATGAGATATTCTGTTTTTTCTTTTCGGGCCATGATGATATCCTGTCCTGCAAATGAGAGTTGTTGGTAGAGGACCAAAATAAAACGTGTAAGCTACCATCGAAGCTGTGTTTTGTCAATTATAATGCAATTGGCAAGTTGTTTTGAAAGATTAGAATAATGTTTTATAGTTGTCAAGCGCAAAACGGGCCACCGACATCCTGCCGGGTCCCTGGGTGCGGAGGAGCGAGATGGATTCGATCTGGAGAACGGGGGCGGTTCTCGGAAGTATCTGGTCCGTCACTCTGCTTCAGCAGCTTTTCCTGACACCTGTTGCGCCTCATGCCCAGATTCGGCCGATGCCCGATCCTGCTGTTTCATCGATCCATTCGGCGCTACCGTTGCATCGTCCGAGAGCGGGGTGTGAAATTGAAATTGCCGGGCAATGACGACAGGGACGTGACGACTGCACGGTTGCCGGAAATTACTTCGAGTTGAAGGAGGGGGGGGGCGATGAGTGATCAGTGTGAAAAAAAACATCCCTGTGTTGATTGCAACTTCTGCCAGTGGTGTTCCGATGATCGTTGCCGCCTTTGTCTGGGAAGGGGGGGAAGTTGCCGGCGCAAGCTCTCTTTGGCGGAGCAGATCGCGCTTTTCGAAGCCCTCAATGCCGGTAGCGAACGGTCTGGGCGTTCTGGAGAGTAGGACAGTGCCTTGCCGAAGAGTGGGGCGGACGAGGCTGGATGGCTCCGGCGCCCGATATGTGCTATAGTACTCAAAACTGAGAGTGCTGCTGCTGACAAGGTCTGAGGGGAGGATCGCATGCGGAACGCAGTTCGACGCGGAACAAGGGTTGCCTGCAATGACCGCTGTCTGCTGGTCTTCGACGGCACCAGCTACACCTGCAAGTTGGAAAACATCTCCATTTCCGGTGTACTGGTGCAATGCGATGATCCCTTTCCCCTTGGGATACATCCTGGTGACAGGTGTGGCCTGATGCTGTGCAGTGACCCTCGTGTCTGTCCCGGCCAGTATCCGGCAAGGGTCGCCCGGCGGGATGCCTCAAGGATTGCCCTTCAGTTTCTCGATTTCGAGTTCTGAATCGCAGTCAGCTCATCATGGTTCGTAGCATAAATTAACGGGTCTGCCCTCCGGCAGACCCGTTAATTTATTGTTGATAAAACATTGTTTCTATAACAAAAGGCGCGCTTGACGTCACTTTGACGACAGATAGCGGTTGATCGCTGCCGCGGCCTGTTTCCCGTCTCCCATGGCGAGGATGACCGTGGCGCCCCCCCTGACGATGTCGCCACCAGCGAAAACACCTTCCAGGCTGGTCAGGCCGTTTTCGTCGGTCTGGATGTTGCCCCAGCGGTTCAGCTTCAGATCCGGGGCAGTGGCGGTCAGTAGTGGGTTGGCCCGGGTGCCGATTGCGTTGACCACCACGTCGGCCGGCAGGTCGAAATAGGCACCTTCCACCGGAACCGGCCTGCGGCGGCCGGAATCATCCGGTTCTCCCAGTTCCATGCGCTGACAGGTGAGTTTGGCGACCCAGCCGTTCTCATCCAGGACGGCCACCGGCGCGGTGAGCAGCAGGAACTCCACCCCCTCTTCCTTGGCGTGCTTGATCTCCTCTGCACGAGCCGGCATTTCGGCCTCGGTACGACGGTAAACGATCATGGCGCGTTCGGCTCCCAGGCGTTTTGCGGTACGTACGCAGTCCATGGCGGTATTGCCGCCGCCGATGACCGCCACGTTCCTGCCCCTGATGATCGGCGTGGCAGCGTGGCAGGAACGGCCCGCCCCCATCAGGTTGACCCTGGTCAGGTACTCGTTGGCCGCATAGACCCCCTTGAGGTTTTCTCCGGGAACATTGAGCATCACCGGCAAGCCGGCTCCATTGGCGATGAAGACTGCATCGAAATCGGCCTGCAGCTGGGGCAGGGTCAGAGTCTTGCCGATGATGACGTTGAGTTCGATCTTGACGCCCAGAACACGCAGGCGGTCAACCTCGGCGTCGATGATGTCGTTGGGCAGGCGGAATTCGGGGATGCCGTAGCGCAGTACTCCGCCGGTATCGTGGAGCGCCTCGAAGATGGTCACATCATGGCCGGCGCGGGCCAGCTCTCCGGCAGCGGTAAGTCCGGCCGGACCGCTGCCGACCACGGCGATTCGCTTGCCGGTGGGCGCTGGCAGCACCTCCTGCTCCAGCTGCTCGGAGTGCTGCATGGCCCAGTCAGCCACGAACCGCTCCAGATAACCGATGGCGACCGACTCTCCCTTGAGACCGCAGACGCACTTCTCCTCGCATTGGGTCTCCTGGGGGCAGACCCGGCCGCAGACTGCGGGGAGCGCGTTGTCCCCGCGCAGGATGCGGGCAGCGCCCGCCAGGTCGCTGTCGGCCAGCCTGGTGATGAATTCGGGGATGGAAACGCTGACCGGGCAACCCGCCACGCAGGGGCGAGTTTTGCACCGTAGGCAGCGCTGGGCCTCTCGGACGGCATCCTCCAGGGAAAGCCCCTGGTTAACTTCGGCAAAGACCCTGCTGCGCGCTCCTGCGTCAAGCTCCGGCATATGGACCCGCTTGATGGCCAGTCGCTCCTTGGTGGTCATGTCGGCTGTCATGGCTTTACCTCCTGTTTCAGCCGACAATCCGCGGCCTCATGTTCGCGATAGGTGCTGAGGCGATCGATCAGGTTGGCGAAATCGACCTTGTGGGCATCGAACTCAGGGCCATTGACGCAGGCAAAGCGGGTCTCTCCATCAACCAGGACCCGGCAGCCACCGCACATGCCGGTGCCGTCGATCATGATCGGGTTGAGGCTGACGATGGTAGGAATGGCCTGGGGACGGGTGAGTTCGGCCACCGCCCGCATCATTGGCACCGGGCCGATGGCGAACACGGCCTGGGGACTGCTGGTCGGGTCGGCCATCATCTCGGAGAGTACCGTGGTGACGAATCCCTGGCGTCCCATGCTGCCGTCCTCGGTGGTGACCAGGAGCTGTTTGGAGAAGGAGGCCAGTTCATCCTTGAGGATGATCAGGGATGCGGTGCGTCCACCGATGATGGTGGTTACGTCGTTGCCCGCTTCGGCCAGGGCCTTGGCCAGCGGAAACAGCACCGCCGTTCCCACGCCTCCTCCCACGCAGGCCACGCGGCCCCATTTCTCGATATGGGTCGGCATGCCCAGGGGGCCGGCCACGTCGCGCAGCGAACCGCCGACGGGAACCGAGACTATGAAGCGGGTCGATGCGCCTACCGCCTGGACGAACAGGGTGATAGTGCCGGTTTCGGCGTCTGCGTCGGCGATGGTCAGGGGGATGCGCTCTTCGCCCTCCGCCGCGCGGATGATCACGAATTGCCCCGGTTTGCGAACCGCCGCTACCCGCGGTGCCCGGATAACCATGCGGTGAAGCACGGGGGTGAGAGCTTCGTTGCTCAAAACCTCAAACATTGGGATACCTCCACGTGGACTATGTTCATGCAAACTGCATGTCGAACTACAGTCGACAGCTGAAGCAGATGTGTCATCGGTACATCCCGCGGTCCTGTCCGATCCACGCCCCATTGCGCCGCGGCCGGTTTCTCGTCCGAAAAATCGGAACGGGTGGTCGCATGCAGCGTAATTCCGCTGGGAACATCGAGAAATCAAGGGATGTTGGTCTGACGCTGCTTTCCGCTGTCGAATCTGGTCAACCGGCGGCAGCGTTACCTGCCGGCCAGTTCCCGGGATCTGATACAGGCACTGTCCACGGCATCCATGACCAGGCCGTGAAAGCGTCCGTTCTCCAGGGTGTGCAGGCCCGCGATGGTCGTGCCGCCGGGCGAGGTGACCCGCTCCTTCAGCAGAGCCGGGTGCTCGCCGGTCTCAGCCGCCATGCGGGCGGCTCCCAGTACGGTCTGCACGGCCAGCTTCAGCGACACGTCCCGGGCCAGGCCATTCTTGACGCCGGCATCGGAGAGCGCCTCGATAAAGGAAAATACATAGGCCGGCCCGCTGCCGGAAAGACCGGTTACCGCGTCCATCAGCTTTTCGGTGGTGGTGACCACGGCACCAACGCGGGAGAAGATCTCGCCTGTCATGGCAAGATCGCCGTCATCGGCCTTCCGTCCGGGACAGATGGCGCTGGCCGCCGCCTGGATCAGGGCCGCCGCGTTGGGCATGACCCGAACTACCCGTATGCCGCTGGTCAGTGTCTCCTCAATATAACCGGTGGAGATCCCGGCCATGATGGAGATGACCAGCCTGCCAGCCGGGATCACCGGTTCCAGGTCGCTCAGCACGCCGGCTGCCATCTGTGGTTTGATGGCCAGGATGACGATCTCCGATCGGCTGGCTACCAGCGTGCTGCTGTCGCTCGTACCGATGTTGTAGGTGGAGGAGAGGAACTGCCTGCGCTGTTCCTGTGGTTCGGCGACCATGATGGCGTCCGGCCGGATTGCGCCGGCCAGGAGCCCCTTGATGATGGCTTCGGCCATGTTGCCGCCGCCGATGAAGCCGATTCGTTGGTTGGTGAGCATCAGTCAGCCTCCATGTGTGGAATCAGTCCCGGCGATCTCGACGGCGGTACTGTTGCTCCGCTCTTCGCTGGTGCTGGACGAGGTGATCAGCATGACGCCGATGCACACCAGGATGATTCCGGTCCAGCGTAGAGGAGATACCTGTTCGTGGAGCATGTATTTGGCCAGGATTGCCACCAGGACGTAGTTCAGGGCCTGCATGGGGAGGGCGATGGAGAGGTCCTCCCAGGAGAGCACGGCCAACCAGAGGAAGAAGAATACCGCCAGCATGGCGGTGCCGAGTATGAGTTTGGGGCTGGTCAGGGCTTGTAGCGAAGCGTTCAGGATACCCCTCAGATTCATCGCCGAGAGATCTCCTATCTCCCGCATCCCCTTGGTCAGCAGGATGTCGCCGATGGTTCCCGCGGTTATGGCCAGCAGCATGACAACGATCGTCTTAAGCATGATGTTTTATGTCTCCCCGGTAGTTGGTCAGTTGAATTCCCAGGTCAATGAGTTTCCGGAGCACCCGGGGGCTCGTCAGCGCGGCCAGTTCCTGCTGGTGTCGGTAGTCGGGCATGCGGCGGGTTATTTCCGCGTCCGGCAGGCAGCCGGGGTGAAAGTAGATCTCGCTCATTCCCCGCTTCAGATCGTCCAGAATGGACAGGAGGTACGCTTCGGTCATGCGGCCGGAGTTGAGCACCCCTTTGACTTCCGCGGCATAGCGTATCCCCATCCGGTCGAGTGCCGGCCGTGCATGGCGGGCCAGGGAGCCGAAGATGATCCGTTCCAGGATTTTGCCTGTCAGGCGCTCCCGGCTGAAGCGGAGGTTGTGGGTCAGCCGTTCCCGTGAGAGGCGAATGCTTTTGATGGCGAAGCGCGGCATCAGCTCGGTCAGCAGGGAAAATACCGTGGGATGCAGGTGAATGTTGAGGTGCCCGTCGATGTGCGATAGTGCGATCCCTGCGTCCCTGACCCGGACGAGTTGGGCCTCGATCTCTCTTCTGAGCTGGTCACGCACCCCCCTGTCGAAGTAGTAGCGCATGCCCGCGGCTACCGGATTGTCGGTGAAGCAACCCCGTTCATCCACAAGATCCGGTACCGCTTCGGCCGGCAACACCGGGCGGCCCTGTACCAGGGTCAGGTGCAGTCCCACCTGCAAGCCGGGGTTGCGCTGGGCGATCTTCAGGGCGCCGTCGAAGGCATCTCCCCCCGCCATGATGGAGGCGTTGGTCAGGATGCCGTTGCGCCAGGCCTGTTCAACAGCGCGGTTGACGCCGTCGGAGAGGCCGAAATCGTCCGAGGTGATGATCAGCTGCTTCATGGGCGTCTGGTTGTTACCGGCAGTCTGAGCACGCTGTTTTGCGCTTGCGCATGTACTGGAGATACTGCTTGCCCTCCTTGATGAGCTTCCGACGCTCCTCGCCGTCCACGATCATCTTGCCGATACTGCGCAAGATGTATTTGGGCCTGAAATAGAATTTGTCGTAAAACTCTTCCACCGAGTTGAATATTTCGGCATTGGAAAGGTGGGGATAGTTGATCACGCACTTCTGATGGCCGCTGTCGTCCAGGAAATTGTCCGAAGCGATCCATCCCTGCTCCCTGCACATGGCGTAGAATTCCGTGCCGGGGTAGGGGGACGCCAGGGAGGCCTGGATCGAGTCCAGATCGAGTTGTTTGGCGTAGTTGATTGTTTCGGCTATGGTTTCCCTGGTTTCCCCGGGCAATCCCATGATGAAGGCGCCGTGGATGGAAAGCCCCAGTTTCTTGCAGTCCTTCACGAACTGGATAGCCTGCTCTTTGGTGACCCCCTTCTTGATGTTCTTGAGGATCTGGGCGTTGCCGCTTTCGAAACCGACCACCACGTGGCGCAGGCCGCATTCGCGCATGACCCTGAGGGTTTCGTAATCGGTATTGGCGCGGGCGTTGATGGTCCAGGATATGCCCAGCGGTTTGATCAGGCGGGCGACCTCCCGGGCATGTTCGCGGTTGGCGGTGAACGTGTCGTCATCGAAAGAGAGTTCCCGCATCTCGGGGATGTTCTCGGTGATCCACTTGACCTCCTCGTAGACGTTCTGTGCTGAGCGGGTACGCATGCGCTGGCCCGAAAAAGTCTGGGGCCAGAGACAGTAGATGCACTTGGAGGGGCAGCCGCGACTGGAGTAGATGGACACGTAAGGATTCTTGAAATGGGGGATAACGTATTCGCTGATCGGCAGGTCGCGGCGGTAGATGGGAGCCACGAAGGGAAGGGCGTCCAGGTCTTCGATCATGGGACGGTCGGGGGTGTGGACCACCGCGCCGTCCCGAAGGAAACTGATCCCGTCCACCCTGTCCCAGGGACGTCCTTCGCACAGCTCTTTGGTGGAGTAGTCAAATTCTCCGCGGCAGACGATGTCGATGGCACCCTTGCCGGCACGCAGGGACTCTTCGGGCAGGATGGTTACGTGCGGCCCCGTCAGCACGGTTACTACGTCCGGTTTGACTTCTTTGATGCGTCGGGCGGTCGCTATATCGATCATCAGCGTCGGGGTGGAGGTGTACATCACCACCATGTCGAAATCCTTGGCTATTTCCAGACATTTTCCCAGATCGAATTTCTGTACCGGAGCGTCGACCACGCGACTTCCCGCGATCATGGCGGCCGGGAAGCAGAGCCAGGTGGGGTACCAGAACGATGTCACCTCACGGGAAGCCTGATAACGTGCCCCGGCGCCGCCATCGAAGTCGTCGAAGGTAGGGGGATTGAGAAAAAGTGGTTTCATTACAACTCCTTGTCTGCTCTTAAAACAGTCAGGATACTGATCTCGCCGCATAAAGTCAAGATTTATGGGGCGCTCGCCAGATGGTGGCGACGGGAAATTCCCCGTATTCATTCTCGATGCACAAAGGGGGCGTCCATTGCCGGACGCCCCCTTTGTGCTGACCATCGTCTGCGGATTTGGCTCGCTATTTCTTGGCTGGCCTTTTGGCGACCAGGTGGTTCTTGACCGTTTCATAGACCGGAGCCGGCAGGATATTGCGGGTCTTGAGCTGGGTCTTGTTAGCATAGGGGCGGCCGGCGATGATCTTGGAGGCGTAGGTGTCGCCCACTCCCGGTATCGCCCTCAGTTCCGCCTCACTGGCGCTGTTGATGTCGAGTTGAGCCTGCTTTGCGGCTTTGGCCTTTGCCTTGGTGTCCGACACCGCCTTTTTAGCCCCGGTTCTGGTCTTGTCGGCAGCCGCCTTACCGTTCTCCCCCGTCGATGTTGCCGCTCCCTTGACATCGGGAGTCGTGACGGTGACATCAGCCGCAAGAGCGATGCTGGTGGACACCAGGAGGGCTGCTGCCGTGAGAATGGATCTGGTGATGCGCTTTTTCATGAAAAACCTCCCCGCAAATTTGGTGATGAGACTGTGTTCATCTTTTCTAGCAGGAGCCATGGTACTTGTCAATGAAGCCGTTGCATGGCGGAGAGGACGGAGGCTGGGGTAACTACGAATTTGTTATCAGATTGCCCCGGAATGTGGTAAATGAGTCGATGGCGCGCCTTGTGGCCGCCTGACATTCAGACACGAGGAGACCACGAATGAGTCATAAGAAGCCTGAAATTACCTTCAAGTATGTCTTCAATTACGGTTACAATCCCACCTATGTCAACGGTGCCCAGGGAGGCTTCTCCCCGCGCGGTGAAATGGTTATCAATTTCTACCTCGAGCGTCAGCCGCTTCCCGAATCGATTACCCATGAAATAACCCCCCAGGGCGCCATTGGCCGGGAAACGGATGTGGAGCCGGAGGATCTGCCCAACAGCATGGTCCGCTTCATCGATACCGGTGTGGTGATGAGCTATGAGAATGCCAAAGTCTTTCATGCATGGCTGGGCGACAAGCTGCAGGAAGTTGAGGAGCTCCATAAGGCGAGGGTTTCCTTCGAGAACTCGACGCCGGCGGGACAGGCATAGAGCACCTTGGGCAGCTGGAACGGACAGTGACGAGGAGCAGGCTGATGCGGGCGAGATGCGGTGTCGTTGCGACCATGATAGCCATGGTTTTTGTTCTGTTGCTGGGGAGCGCCGCCGCGGAAGCGTTCCCCGTTCCCGAACGACTTGAGTTTGAGCTCCGTTATGCGGGTATTCCGGCCGGCAGCGCGGTGCAGGAAGTGACCAGGTCCGGCCATGAGCTGCATATCGTCTCCACTGCCCGCTCCGCCCGCTGGCTCAAGCTGTTTTTCCCGGTGGACGACCGGGTGGAATCCATCCTGGCTCCCGCCACCCCTCCCCAGTTGTTCGGGCCGTCGCGCCTGTACAGCGAGCGTATCCGGGAGGGAGGGTCGCGACGTCAGCGGGACGCGATCTTCGACCGTCAGAACATGGAGGTCGTCAGCAGGGATTATGTGAAGAAGCGCGAGACGGTCCAGAAGATAGGCCCCCAGACCCATGACCTCTTGTCCGGTTTTTTTCATGTGCGCCAGATTCCGCTTCAGGTGGGGGAATCCCGCTTCATCGAGATCTTCGATTGCGAGAAGAGCCACAACACCGAGGTGCAGGTGCTGCGCAGGGAGGAACTATCCACCCCTCTGGGGCGCTTCAGGACGATCGTCATCAGGCCGGTGCTGAAGACGCCGGGCATCTTCAACCGCAGCGGCGACCTGTTCATCTGGCTGACCGACGATGACCGCCGCATACCGGTGCAGATGAAATCGAAGGTCAGGCTGGGGAGTGTTACGGCGATTGTAGTGGGAGGCAGCTACTGGCCTGACAGGAAGTAGCATCCCCTCTGATGCCATGGCACCAAGGTGATCGACAATACCATGGTTGCAGTAATCGCTTGGTACGATAACGAGACCGGCTTCTCCCACCGGCTGGTGGACCTGCTCCAGTTGAGTGCAATGCGGAGGAGACTATCGAAACGGTGCCTTGGCCGCTCCCATGAAAAATGGCGTCCCCCCTCAGGAGGACGCCATTTTTTGTGAACGTGCCGGCGGGGTTTTTTAGAAACCGGTGTGGTACTCCCTGAGCCTTCTGGCAAAATTCTGGCCGTACTCGAAACATTTTTCTTCATCTTCCGCCGAGGGTTTGAAGATGAACTGCAGCCCCGGTTCGAACCGCTCCAACCCCATTTTGGTGAAGACCTCGTAGGCTTCCTTCACCGCGCCGCCGCCCCAGCCGTAGCTGCCAAAGGCGCCCACCAGCCGGTTGTTGGGGCGCAGGCCACGCAGGTGAGTCAGACATTCCGCCACGCTGGGATAGAGGATGTTGTTGAGGGTGGGAGAGCCGAACAGCGTGCCGCGGGCCTTCCAGAATTCCTTGATGACCACGTTCATGGGGGTGGCGCGCAGCTTCAGCACCCGGCAGTCGATCCCCTCGCTGCGGATGCCGTCGGCGATGGGGTTAGACATGATCTCGGTGCTCTTCCACATGGTGTCATAGACGATCAGGGCGCGGAGATCGGCTTTGCCGGTTGCCATGGCTACGTAGGAGTCCAGCACGCGCTGGGGATTCCTGCGCCAGATCACGCCGTGATCCGGGGCGATGATCTCGGGGGCGATTCCCAGCTTCTGCAGGTCACCGACCTTTTCCAGGATCAGTTTGCCGAAAGGCATCAGGATATTGGCGTAGTAGTCGATGACTGCGTCATCCAGCACGGCCGGTGAGACGCATTCGTCGAATTCATCGTCGAAGCGGGCCGAGGATGCAACGTGCTGGCCGAAGGCATCCTGGCTGAAGAGGATGTTCGCCTCCGGGCAGAAACAGACCATGGAGTCGGGCCAGTGCAGCATGGGGGTTTCGATGAACACCAGGGAGTGCGTGCCGATCTTGAGGGTGTCGCCGGTCTTGACGATGTTGAATTTCCAGCGGGACGTATCGAAGAAACGGTCCAGCCCTTTTTTGCCGCGTGCCGATATGTGAATGGTTGCATCGGGAGTCAGGGCCATGATGTCATCGATACTGGTGACGTGGTCGTTCTCGATGTGGTTGATCACGATGTGTTTGATCCTGGCCGGATCAACAATGTTTCTGATCTGCTTGATGGTGATGTCCGAGAAGTCGTATTTCACCGTATCGATCAGGGTGATCTCCTCATCCATGATCAGGTAGTTGTTGTAGGAAGTGCCGCGCGGCGTCTCATAGCCGTGAAAATCCCGTACCGACCAGTCAATTGCGCCAACCCAGTAAATGTCTTTTTTCAGCTCGACAGGTTTCATGTTTCCTCCTTGTCATGGAAATAGTCTGGCAAATGTGTTCCGCCGGAGGGGCGCAGCGCCCGGGCACCCGGATTCCGGCCGTGTTGTCCGTTTGTGCGCTTGGTTCCGTGCCACACGGTGGGACTATAGGACAGAGGCGGGTGAATGTCAAACTATTTTGGACAAAAATTATCTTTTTTGTCGTAGTGGCTGGGCCGTGCCCCGGGGAGATCCCCCTGCTTCCCGTTATTGTGTGCCGGACATGCGAAGCAACAGGGAGGGAAACGACCGTGCGGCGTCTCTTTTCAAGCGCGACACAGTTTTCACTTGTTTGCACGGGTACAGGTTTGGTAACAGTCGTGTCCGGTCGGGACGGCACTGGCACGGCCGCCGGAGAGATGGTATCCTCTGAGCGACCTGCCGTCTGACGCGGTCGCGTCTGGCCGCTTGAGGGAGAACCCATGAACGTAACCTGTCCACGCTGCGGCGCCTGTCAGGAGTTGCAGAGCGAGAGCCGTTTCTACTCCTGCTCCTACTGCCGATCAACCTTTGCGGTGGCGGGGGGAGGACGGGTGTCCGAATACCTGGCCGACATCCACCCCGACGAACGTTCGGCCTGGAGCGTTCTGGCCGATTACCTGGAACAGGGGGGGCTCCGTTCGGCCGTACGGCGCGGACACTGCGACACGCTGATCTGCCCCTTCTGGCTGGTGCGGAGCGACCAGGGATCGACGATCTTTCGTCCCGCCACGACCATGGAAGTGCCGCTGCTGGCCAGCATCAGCCTGCCGGGATGCGACCTGGTTCCCCTGGATGATTCCGCCCCGCGGGTGCTGCCCGACCTGCCGCTGGAAGGCGTTCTGGAGAGCGCCGGCCTCTCGGCCGGGAAGTGCCGGGTGTCACTGGTTCATCTGCCGCTGCAGGTGCTGGAGTACTCGGTGGATGGCATCGGATACCGCTGTACCGTCGTGGTGGCAGACTGGAAGGTATACGCCGATTCGCTTCCCTCCCCGGTACAGAGCGGCATTCCCGCCTCGCGCGTCTGCTTTCTGGCCGGCTACGGGACGCTCCTTCTGGTGCTCTCCGTTGCGATTCGCCAGCATCTGATCCGGGGAGTTCTGTTCCTCCTCCTGCTGGGGGCGGCCTGGTTCGTGGCCCGGCGGATGGTTGCCAGAGAGCTGTCGTCATGAGCGCCACGGTTGCCATAACCTGCCCGGAGTGCGGCTCGCCGCTCAGTTTCAGCGAGGGGGATAGCAGTGCGCCCTGTCCCGCCTGCGGTGCCTGTCTCGCCGTCAGCGGCGATGCGGGCATTCCCCGTTTCGTCATCCCGGAATGTCTGGACGAGGCGGAGGCGCGTACCCGCGTCAGGAAAGGACTCGCCGGCGAGCGTATCGACCGGCGGTTTGCGGAGGAAATTACGTATGGCTCGGGCCGGCTCTACTTCCTCCCCTTCTGGAAGCTGGACGGGCTTGCCTGCGGCTGGCGCCTGACGGAAACGGAGAGCCCTTCCCGCGAGGAGGGGAGTGATGATGGCTCCAGGCGTGTCGACGGGGTGAGGGGGGAGCCGCGCAGGGAGCTGGAGGTGATCAGCAGGCAGGTGGACTTCAGCACGCCGGCAACCAGCCTGAAGGGATTCGGCCTCAAGGGGGTGGCCCTGGCCAGCAGCGTACTCCCCCTGCAGGGGGTGAACTTCGAGGAGCTGAGCCGTCGGGGGGTGGTGGTTGACGCCGTCAAGCAGGCCGGCCTGGTGCGGGAGGAGGCCCTGGCCCTGGCCCGCAGCCAGGGAGGGGGGAAGGGGGTGCTGCGGCACTGTTCCCGGATCAGTCTTGCCCGGGAACGTCTCTCCCTGGTCTACTACCCGGTCTGGCGCCTAGAGTTCATGCACCGCGAGCGCAGTTATCCGGTTGTGGTGGATGGGATCAACGGGTCGCTGCTGAAGGCACATTTTCCGGGGGTGGTCAGGCTGCGCCTCCTGTGGCCGCTGATGCTTGTGACCCTGGTGGCCTATGCCGGCAGCGTCCATCCCCTGGCGGGAGTGGCGGCAGGCATTTTCTGCGCGACCCTGCTGCGGCGCAGGCTGGGAAGCCTGACTCCCGGGCGGCTGGTGAGCTATTTCGCGGGCTGGGTGGAGCGGGAAACGGGGGTTGACTGTGGCTGAACATGGTCTTGTGCTTCTGGTTCTGAAGTGTCCCACCTGCTCGACCCGCCTCCAGGCCGTTCCCCGGGAGGTTGTGCACTACTGCGCCGCCTGCCGCGGCGCGTCGGAACTGCACGGCAGGGAGACCAGGCCGCGCCCCATCTTCCATGCCGCCGGCGAGGGGGAACTGGTGCTCCCCTTCTGGGTGGTTCCCTTTGTCCTCCAAGCTCCGGGAGTCCGGATCAGGACGCGGGGTGATCTGGCGCGCTTCAGCGGCGCCGTGGAACCGGGAGGGGAGGGGAGAGGGGAGGGGCCCAGCCAGCGGCGCGGGCAGGGGAGCGGGCTGCGGGTCCACCGGCACTGCCCCCGGGGGCGCGCGCGGCGCCAGCGGCTGCGGCGGCTGAT
>CAZIUE010000024.1:37030-52690 GCA_964542535.1 uncultured Pelobacter sp.
GGCGCGGGGGGGGGCGGGGGGGGGGGGCGGGGCCCGGCGGGCGCCCCGGCGGCGGCCGGGAGGGGAGGGGAGAGGGGAGGGGCCCAGCCTGCTCTTCGTGCCTGCATTCGACCTGCAGGCCCCACGACTGATTCGGCTGGGACGGCAGATGACCCTGCGTATGCCGCTGCTGCGCGCCGCCTACCGGGCGCCGGAGCGGATCGCTTCGGTCGTGGTGGCCGAAAAGGACGTGGCGCCCATGGCCGAGGTAGTGGTCGTGGCGGCCATGCCCGAAGAGCGGCGCATGAGTTTTTCGTTTCTGAAGGAGTTTGTCCTGACCCTGGGAACTCCACGGCTCTGCACGATCCCTTTCCAGGCGCGCAACGGAAAGAGCTACAACAGCGAGCTGAATCTGGAATTCTAGCGCTGGCGCGGCTTTTCCGTTGATTCCAGGTAATCTCCCAGAAGCTCCCGCGAATGCTGGTCCTCATGGCAGTGAACGCAGAGGTTCTCCCAGTTGCTGCCGTCGGCGGGGTTGTTATGGTGGTTGCCGTCTTTGTGGTGGACGGTCAGCTGATGGATGCTGGCTGCGTCGAACTCACGTCCGCAGCGGGCGCAGACCGGTCCGTGGATCTTTAGCGATTTCGTGCGGTAGTTGCCGCTGCTCACCACCTGGCCCCGCATACGCCTGATGAGGGCCGCGGCCTCTGACGCGCTGGGGAGCGCCACCGTCCTCGGTCCCCGTGATCTTCCCGCCATCTGTCCTACTCCTGGGCGTTGAGCAGTTTGACCGTCGCCAGACCGTCGCCGTAATAATCGATGATGTTATGGCAGCCGAAGTTCTGCTCGATGGAGAACATGCTCGTGAGGGGCGCTCCCATGGCGTTGAGCAGGATGACGCGGTTGACGCCGCCGTGTCCCACCACCACCAGCTCTTCTCCCCGGTGTTGCTCCACGATCTCGGTCATGAGCGGCATAACCCGGGCCTGCATGTCCAGCAGGTTTTCCCCGCCAGGCACCCGGTAGTTGACCAGATCCGCCAGCCGGGCCTGCCACTCGTCGGGCCAGCGCTGGTTGATCTCGTCCCAGGTCAGCCCCTCCCAGATACCGATGTTCAGTTCCCTCAACTGGCTGCAGTGAACCGGCTGGATGTCGAATCGGGCGCAGATGATCTCCGCCCCCTTGACGCAGCGCGAAAGGTCGCTGGTGTAGCAGGCGCAGACCGGCCTGTCCGCCAGACGCTTGGCCAGGCTGTGATACTGGGCGATGCCTTGTTCGGTCAGGGCCACATCGGCCTGGCCGTTGTAGCGCGGCTGATCATGTCCCGCCACCTGGCCGTGGCGGATGAGGTGGATGCGGGTGGTTGAGGTCACGTATTCTCCTGTTTTCTGATGAAGGGGCCCAGGATCATGTCATTGTACCCCTTGCCCTGGGGGATCAGCGGATAGATCACCTCATCCCGGTCGGTGACGATCTCCAGGAATGCCGGTCCTTCCGCTTCGAGGAATGCGTCCAAGGCGTCCTCCAGATAGGCGCGGCTCTGTATCTTGCGGCACCATCCGAAACCGCACTCCCGGGCGATGTGGGCGAAGTTGGCGTCGAAGTTCCGCTCAGAGGCGGTGTGCTGGCCACCGTAGAGGGCGTCCTGGATGGACCTGACCATGCCGTCGGCGTGGTTGTTGATCAGGAGCACCTTGATGGGGATACCCAGAGAGCCGATGGTGTGCAGTTCCCCCATGTTCATCTTGATGCTGCTGTCGCCATCAATGGCGATGACCTGGGCATCGGGGTTGGCGAAGTGTGCGCCGATGGAGACCGGCAGGGAAAAGCCCATGGTGCCGAAGGCGCCGGAGGTGAGGAATGAGCGTGGTTGGGCGGTTTTGAGATACTGGGCCGCCAGCATCTGGTGGTTGCCCACGCCGGTGGTGATGAGGGTTTTGTCGGTCAGTCGCTGTGATAGCAGGTCCATGACCTCGGCGGCCTGGATCATGGGAGTCTCGCGGTTGCAGTCGAGGGGGTAGCTGCGCTTGAGGCTGGCCGCTTCCTCTTGCCACGGTGCGATGTCCAGGGTCACCGGGTGCTGGCGGGCATACTCCACCAGGTCATCCAGCACCATTCGAGCGTCGCCGATAAAGGAGAACTTGGGGTTGCGGGTGACCCTCACCTCCTGCATCTTCTCCGCATTGATGTCGATGTAGGCGATGTCCGCCGTCAGGCCGGACTCCCCCACTTTCTGGACGACACGGTCGTTCCAGCGGACGCCGAAGGCGACGAACAGGTCGGTGCGCTGGATGGCCATGTTGGCGTAGGGGGTACCGTACATACCGAGCATGCCCAGGGATGTATCCTGGGACTCGTCCAGGATCCCCTTGCCCATGAGACTGTTGATGGAGGGGATGTTGAACATGCGGTTGAACTCTCGGATTCTGTCGCTGGCGGTGCTGGAGTTGAGACCGCCGCCGATGTAGAGCAAGGGGCGCCGGGAATTCCGCAGCAGATCGAAGAACTGCTGGCACTGGTTGATGCCCAAGTGGGATTCCTGGTCATACTTGTGGCGGAAGAGCTCGATGTCGATGCCGCGGTAGACGCCGTTCTTGCGCTGGGAATCCAGGGGGAAGTCGATCACCACCGGCCCCGGCTTGCCGGTCTTGGCGAAGAAATAGGCGTCCTTGACCGTCTCCTCGATGTCACAGCCGTCGGTGATAAGGATGACCTTCTTGGCTGCCCTGGCAAAGACGTCCTTGACGTTGATGTGCTGGAACTCGTCGGTATCCAGGCGGCTCTGCTGCACCTGTCCGGCAAAGACCAGGAGCGGGATGGAGTCGGCGCAGGAGTCGGCCACGGCGGTGAGGGTGTTGGTGATGGCCGGTCCGGAGGTGACCACCGCCACGCCCACCCGGTCGCTGGCCCGCGAGTAGCCCGCCGCGCTGAAGGCGCACGACTGCTCGTTGGCGTTGACCGTGATGGCCAGGGAGCTTCTGCCCATGGCGTGGAAAACCGGAAGGATAGCGGCGCCGGTGTAGCCGAAGATGCGGCTGACCCCCAGATCCTCCAGGCTCTTGACCATTATTTCTGCACCCGTCATTGTCTGCACCGTGAATCTCTCCTCATGTTATGTGTGGGATGGTTGTACTGCCGGAAGCCTAGTCTTAGCACATTTTGTCGCCCTGGTCCATGCGGCGATGCGTCCCTGCCGGACAAATCCGGGTATTGCCCCCTGCTCCGGGCGCCGTCCGGAGCAGGGGCGCGCAGACTCGTCGCGGATTGGCGTCTTGACGTCGTCATGGCACGGTACTTTATGAGGCGATCTGCAAATTCTATCTTGGGAACGTTGTGCCGGAGTCCAAGCAGACGACGGTTCTGGTCGTGGACGACGAGGCGCTCACCCAGACCGTTGTGCGGGATATCCTCACGTCCCACGGGTATCTGGTGGTGATTGCCGCGGACGGGATCGAAGGGTTCAGGGAAATCCATTGCCAACAAGCCGCGGTTGATTCTGGCCGACAAGGTGATGCCCAAGCTGGATGGCTTAGGCCTGATCAATTCCCTCAAGGCGATCCCCGAACTCAGGAACATTCCGATGACCCTGAGCGGTGACAAGATGACCGATGAGGACGAGGAGCGTGTCTTCAGAATGGGATTTTTCGATTTCACCCCCAAACCGCTTCGGGAAATAACGCTGGTTTCACGGGTCGAGCGGGCTTTGGGGCGTCTGGACTAGCGCCGCGGGTCGTCGAGGGCGGAGCGTATCGACCTGGATAGGCCGGGCCTAGATCGCACCGGCAGCTCTGGCCGACAGAGGTGGTGGGTTTCAGGGAAGGGGCGCGGCGATTTGTATGCATCGCCGCGGGAATTCATCAGGAAAGGCTGTCCCTGGGGGAGGTGCTATTCGCACCAGGTGCAACCCGGGTGACGGTGGCTGTAAGGCCGTATCCGGCCGGTACCCTGCCCGCGGAAGCCGCTAACTATCCTTGAGGATGTTCTTGTTCAGGTTCACGTGATTGACGGAGCGGCTGTAAAGCTCCAGGTACAGCACGCAGGGCGTGCCGTCGATCCGCACGTCAACCTTCTGGCCCCAGGTCTCCTGGTACTTGGTGGCGCACGCGCCGCGCGTATCGAACTCCTGGACCATGGCCGGATCGTATTCAACTTCCCTGTCAGGGGCTCCCGAGGGGGCTGTTTTTCGGAAATCTTTTGCCACTACGTTTGTCATGCTGGGGTCTCCTCGTATGCTCTGGCCGGCTGCCGGAACTTGTGCCGCTGCCGATGCGGACAGTGGCGGGTACAGTAGTCCGGGGCCGTTGCCCGAGTCAAGCTGAAAACGCCTGTGTCTCTCCCGCCATGGGCGGCGGTAGCTGACTGAAGAACGAACGGCGGGCGGAACATTCCGCGCGCCGTTCGTTTATGGCACACACTGCATGAATGGTTAGATCTTGTCGCCCTTCAGGTCGTCGCGGAACAGCTTGCCTGCGCCGCGGGAGGCACAGAAGTCGCCGCACATGGTGCAGGTGTTCTCGTCTTCGGGGGTGCGGCTGTCACGGATGGCCTTGGCATCCTCCGGGAACAGGGCCAGTTCGTACTGCTTCTGCCAGTTCAGGTCGCGCCGCGCCTTGGAGATCTCCTTGTCCCGCTGGCGCCCCTTCTCCGGGTACTTGTTCATGTCGCCGATGTAGGCGGCCACCTTGGCGGCCTTGACCCCCATGCGCACGTCCTCCTCATTGGGCAGGGCCAGGTGCTCGGCCGGGGTGATGTAGCAGATCAGGTCGGCGCCGAAGCGGCTGGACTGGGCCGCGCCAATGGCGGCGGTGATGTGGTCGTAGCCGGGAGCCACGTCGGTGGCGATGGGGCCCAGCATGTAGTAGGGGGCGTCGCCGCTCATGCGCTTCTGCAGCTGAATGTTTCCTTCGATCTCGTCCAGGGGCACGTGTCCCGGGCCTTCCACCAGCATCTGGCAGCCCATGTCGCGGCCGATCTCAGCCAGTTCGCAGTTGATCAGCAACTCCTGGATCTGGGCGCGGTCGGAGGAGTCGTGGATGGCGCCGGCGCGCAGGCCGTTGCCCAGGGAGAGCACGGTGTCGTACTTCTTGAGGATGGAGGTAACGCGGTCGAACTTCTCGTAGAGCGGGTTCTCACGGTTGTTGGCCATCATCCAGGCTACCATGCTGACCCCCCCCTTGCTGACCAGGCCGCCGTAGCGGTAGCCCTGCTTGCGCAGGCGCTCGATGGTATACAGATTGATGCCGCAATGCACTGCCATGAAGGCCATGCCGTCGGCGCACTGCTGCTCGATCAGGTCGAAGAGCATCTCCTCGTCCAGTTTGTTGGGGTTGCCGTATTTGCGGGCCGCCTCGCAGAAGGCCTGGTACAGCGGCACGTTGCCCACCGGCAGGTCCACGGCAGCGATGACTTCGCGGCGTACGCGGTCAAGGTCCCCCCCCACGGAGAGTTCCATCAGGGTGTCGGCGCCCGCTTCCTGGGCCACCTTGGCCTTCCTCACCTCGGCGGCATAGTCGACGATGTCCGAGGAGGTGCCGATGGAGGCGTTGACCTTGGTGCGCAGCCCCTTGCCGATGCCGCACACCTTCGGCTTCCTGTTGTGGTTCCAGGGGATGACGATCTTGCCTTCGGCAACCATCTGCAGGATGTAGGCGGGTGTGAGCTCTTCGGCAGCTGCGACGGCCTCCATCTGGGGGGTGAGGATGCCCTGGCGGGCGGATTCGATCTGGGTAAGCATACGTTTTTTCTCCTTGGTGATGGTGATGTGAAGTGTCAGTGGTGTCGATAAGAACATTCAATAGAGCGCGGCTGACGCGGATAGTTTTCAGACGTGGTGCTCTGCGCATATCCGCTTACATCAGACTTGATCCGCGTTCCAGTGCCGTTGATTTTTCTGTTGTTTCTTCGATGGATTGCCGGTTTCACACCAAGTGCCCTCGCCTCCAGCCGCGCACCGAGTTTATCAGCCAGAGTGCGTCGCAGGTTTCAAGATCAATCGGGGTCAGGATTGCCTCCTTGAGTATCCCCAGTTGCAACAACTCCTCCCGCAGGGTCCCTGCAAGCAGGCCGCAGTGCAGTGCGGGGGTCAGTAGCTCCGCACCGCGCTGGAGTACCAGGTTGGTGGTGCACCCTTCGGTCAGCTCTCCCCGCTGATTCAGCAGGATCACCTCTGCGCACTCCGGTCGAGCTTGTAGTTCGTCATCGTACCTGCTGCGGCGGGTGGTCTTGTGATAGAGGAGCGGATCGGACGGATCGCTGCGCCCTGAGGCGAGCGCCACCAACAGGGTGGGGCGCTCGGCCGCGGTGTCGTCGATCTCCTGCTGCTCCAGCATCAGGTCGCCAGCCGAAGTCAGCAGAACCCGTACCTTGTGCACGCCGGTCAGGGAGCGTTCCAGCTCCACGAGCCTATCCAGCAGTTCGCGGCGGGAAAAGGGATAGCCGAAGCGGGCCGCCGACTGCTCCAGGCGTTTCAGGTGCCGCTCCAGCAGAAGGTAGCCCTGGGCGTCCCAGCGCAGGGATTCGATCAGGCCGAAATCCGCCGTTTCACTGGTCAGAAAGGCGCCCTTGGCCAGGCACTCCGCAAATTCCCCTTCTGCGTCCGAGTCCCAGGTGATGCCGCTGCCGATGCCCATGACCCCCAGTCCCGTTGCCGTTTCGACGATTGCCGTGCGGATGGCCACGCTGAAGGTCGCCTCCCCGCCGGGTGAGACGAAGCCGATGGCGCCGCAATAGACGCCCCGTGGAGAGCGCTCCAGGTCACTGATGATCTCCATGGTGCGTCGCTTGGGCGCCCCGGTGACCGAGCCGCAGGGGAACAGGGACTGGAAGATATCCACCAGCCCGGCCTCCGGTTTGAGCCTGGCGGTGACGGTTGAGGTCATCTGGTGCACCGTGGGATAGCTCTCCACCTGGAACAGTGCCGGTACCGCCACGCTGCCGATGTCGGCGATGCGGGACAGGTCGTTGCGCACCAGGTCGACGATCATCAGGTTCTCTGCCCGCTCCTTGGGACTGGCAGCCAGCTCTTCCCGCCGCCGTTGGTCGTCATGGGCCAGGGGATGACGGGGAGCGGTCCCCTTCATCGGCTTCATGGTCAAAAGACGGTCCTTAAGGGAGAAGAACAGTTCCGGTGAAGCGGAGATGATGCGGTGACTCCCTGTATCCAGCCAGGCGCAGAAGGGGGCTCGCTGGTTCCTGCACAGCCTGCGGTAGAGCGCGAACTGATCGCCCCTGGCCCTGAAACGCTGGCGGGTGGTGAAGTTGACCTGGTAGGTCTCGCCCCTGGCGATGTGTTCCCTGATCTTCTCCAGCGCTCTGGCGTACTCCTGGCGGGATATCTCCAGTTCCGGCGGCGAGGCTGTCTGGCCATCATTCGTTTCTGCCCCGATTGTTGCGTCACAGGGGCGCCGCGTGCGGAAGATGCCGAACCAGACCAGCGGCTGGTCGCCACACGTTCCCTTGGCCAGTTCGGGGTTGAGTCCGCCGGCAGCCTCGTAGGCCACATAGCCTGCCGCATGCCTGCCGCGGCTGACCGCCTGCTCCACCTCCCTGAACAGCGCCACGACCTGGTCCGTTGTGTGGGCCTGTACGATTGTTTCCAGGTCTTCGAACAGGAAAGAACGGGAGAACTCCCCGCCGGAAAAGGATTCCAGCAGGGCGATCGGATGTGGCCTCTCTACGGTTTCGTGCATGCAAACGTGGCCAGGACCGGGATCAGCACCAGGGTCAGAATTTCAACCAGTTCGTTGATGCAGCCGATCACGTCACCGGTGATGCCGCCGATCTTCCGGTTGAACCAGGCTCTGACCAGCCAGCTGGCCACCATGGCGGCTGCCAGGGCAGTGATGCCGGTTATCCCCAGCAGCAACCAGGCGATGGCCGCGGTGAGGACACCTGCCGCCAGCAGGCGACTTGTGCCGGCGCCGGCGATCATGGTCGATCCCAGGCCATCCTGGCGGGCGTTTCTGCCATGGACGATGGTCTGCACCTGGCAGTACCTGGCCAGGGTGGGGAAGAGCAGCAGGGTTTGCCACTTGTACTCAGCGGGAATCGCCGTCAGGGCCTGCCATTTGAGCAGTATCCCCAGCACCAGCCCCACCGCGCCGATGGCACCCACGTTGGAATCCTTCATGATTGCCAGGAAACGCTCGCGGCTTCCCCGGGCCGCGATGCCGTCGCAGACATCTGCCAGGCCATCCATGTGCAGGGCGCCGGTCATGGCCGCCAGGAGGGTGATCAGCAGGAGATCGTTCAGGGGGCGGGTCACAAGGGGAGCAGTCAACAGATTCAGCCCGGCCAGCAGCGCGCCGATGGTCAGTCCCGCCAGGGGGAAAACAGCCAGGGAACGCCCCAGGTCATTGTCGCGCCACTGGAAGCGGAACGGCAGGGGGATGATGGTCAGAAACTGCATGGCGACGAGCAGAAGACGCATGGAAAAACCGTGACTGGGGACCTGGGACCGGAAAAAACAGAGGCTTTTACTCGTCCCCGGTTCCCGGTCCCGAGTCCCTGTTTTTACCGATCCCACGTCCCCGGTCCCTGTTAGTGGGTTACCCCGGCCTGCTCGCGGGTTGCCATCTCGTTCAGGGTCTTGACCCCCGCCTCGATCAGGGACATGGCCAGGGCGGCGCCCGTGCCTTCGCCCAGGCGCAGGTTCAGGTCCAGGATCGGCTCGACCCCGATGCGTTCCAGCATGAAACTGTGGCCGATCTCCATGGAACGGTGGGCGGCGAAGATGTAATCGGCCACGTTGGGGTGCAGTTCCGAGGCGATCAGTGCTCCGGCGGTGGAGATGAAGCCGTCGATAACCACCGGGATTCCGTTGGCGGCGCAGCCCAGCACCAGGCCGGCGATGGCGGCTATCTCCAGTCCCCCCACCTTGGCCAGCACATCCAGCGGGTCGGACGGGTCGGGGCGGTTCAGTTCCAGCCCTTGCTGAATGATACGGATTTTGTGGGAAAGTGCCTCGTCGTCGATACCGGTGCCGCGGTGGGTCACGTCCCGGACCGCCTTGCCCGAGATGGCGGCGATGATGGCCGAGGAGGGGGTAGTGTTACCGATTCCCATTTCACCGGTACCCACCAGGGCGACGCCCTCGACCCTGCACTGTTCCGCCAGCTCGATACCGACCCTCATGGCAACCAGAGTCTGCTCCCGGGTCATGGCCGGTCCCCTGGCGAAGTTGGCCGTGCCCCGGGCCACCTTGCGGTGGATCACACCGGGCAGGTCGCCGAAATCGCAGTCCACTCCCACGTCAACCACCCGCACCTCGGCCCCCACATGGCGGGCCAGCACGTTGACCCCGGCGCCGCCAGCCAGGAAGTTGTATACCATCTGGGTGGTGACCGCCCTGGGGTAGAGCGCCACCCCTTCTTCGGTTATGCCGTGGTCGCCGGCAAAGGTGTAGATGACTTTTTTGCTCGTGTCCGGAGAATCCATGCCGCTGATGGCCACCATGCGACGGGCGAACTCTTCCAGGCGCCCCAGGGAACCGGGGGGCTTGGTCTTTGCGTCCAACCTGACCTGGGCCTGCTGCATCAGTTCCTGGTTGACCGGTTTGATGCGCTCACGAGTGGTTTCTACGATAGTCATGTTCATGGGGTGCTCCGTATCTGCGAAAGAATTCTTGTCCTTATTTCAGGCGCAGCGGTATGCCGCTGGCCACCAGCCAGGCCTCGTCCGCCGTTGCCGCCAGAGCCTGGTTTGCCCGGCCGGCCAGGTCGCGGAAGACGCGTCCCAGGCGGTGCTCCGGTACGATGCCCATGCCGACCTCGTTGGAAACGATGATCACCGGTGTCGTCATGGTTGCCAGGGTGGTCCCCAGTTGGCGCACATCGGCCATGACGCGCTCTTCGCTGTCGTCCGCCGGCTCTTCGTCCAGAAGGAGCAGGTTGGTGAGCCAGAGGGTCAGGCAGTCGATCAGGATCGCCCTGAAGGCGCCGTCCTGATCCTTCAGGATCTGCGGCAGATGCAGCGGCTCCTCGATCGTGTGCCAGGCTGTGCCGCGGCGTTCCTGGTGCTTCCTGATGCGATCGTTCATTTCGCCATCCAGGGAACGGGCCGTTGCCAGATAGCCCAGTGGTGCGCCGAATCCCTGGGCGAGCTGTTCGGCAAAGGCGCTCTTGCCGCTACGCGCCCCGCCGGTAATGAAAATCGTGTGTGCCATGTAAAGAAACCCCGTAACGCAGAAAGCCCCTGTCTCCGGAATATGGGCAGGGGCTCGAAACGCGTGGATACGATGTGGGTGCTATCCGGCTTCGGCTCCTCGTTCCACGGAGGTCCCAAAAGCTACGGACAGGCAGGTTTCCTGGCTTCAGGGTCATCTTACTCGCCGCGCCTTCCCAATCGAAATCAGTGGCATTCGTGCGGCTTTCATCGCCTGTTACAGTTGCGGGTCAGCGAGGGATTCGCACCCTCTTCCCTTTTAACCGTGCCTCGACGGACACGGCACCAGATCCGGTTGCAGAAAAATGTTCCTGATCTATTACCAGAGCATCAGGTTGAAAGTCAAAAGGAAAATCAGGCGCAGGGTGAGTGCCCTGGTGAGCAGGGTGCCGCGATTGTCTGTCCGTGTCGAGAGAGCGCTCGTGACGCGACCAGCCGTTGAGACGTCCGGAGCCGGTATGCTTCGTTCTCTAAGGGGAGGCCGTTGGGAGCGTGTATTCCCCTGACCATAAATTTTAATTTCAAGACCCCTTGATTTTTGAGTGAGTGCTGTTTATATTCCTGAAAGTTAGCACTCGGTCATCGTGAGTGCTAATTCTGTCTTCGATACGCAAACCACAACACCATAGGAAAGGAGAAGTACCGATGAAATTGAGACCGCTTCATGACCGCATCCTCGTCAAGAGGGTCGAAGAAGAAACCAAGACCGCAGGAGGCCTCTTCATCCCCGAAACCGCCAAGGAAAAGCCGCAGCGCGGTGAAGTCGTTGCCGCCGGCAACGGCAAGAAGACCGAAGACGGCAAGGTGCTGCCGCTGGATGTGAAGGTTGGCGACAAGGTGCTGTTTGGTAAATACTCCGGCACGGAAGTAAAGGTGGATGGCGAAGATTTCCTGATGATGCGTGAGGACGATATCCTGGCTGTCGTTGAGTAACCCCGATCACCTTTCATTGCGGGAGCGCCCGACGTGCTCCGCGCAAATGCGGCATAGCGGGGGCGAATCGATTTCGCTTTTCCCCGAACAGACACTTACTATTTCTTATGGAGGAATTCATCAATGGCAGCAAAAATCATCAAGTTTGACCAGGAAGGGCGCAACTCCATCCTGAAGGGCGTCAATATCCTCGCCGACACCGTAAAAGTCACCCTCGGTCCCAAGGGCCGTAATGTTGTTATCGACAAGTCCTTCGGCGCACCGCTGATCACCAAGGACGGCGTGACCGTTGCCAAGGAAATCGAGCTGGAAGACAAGTTCGAAAACATGGGCGCCCAGCTGGTCAAGGAAGTGGCTTCCAAGACTTCCGACGTTGCCGGTGACGGCACCACCACCGCCACGGTTCTGGCCCAGGCCATCTACCGTCAGGGTTCCAAGCTGGTGGCCGCCGGTCACAACCCCATGGAAATCAAGCGCGGCATCGACAAGGCCGTGGAAACCATCGTTGCTGAGCTGCAGAAGATCTCCAAGCCGATCGTTGACCACAAGGAAATCGCCCAGGTAGGCACCATCTCCGCCAATAACGACAAGACCATCGGTGACATCATCGCCGAGGCCATGGAGAAAGTCGGCAAGGAAGGGGTCATCACCGTGGAAGAAGCCAAGTCCATGGATACCACCCTGGAGACCGTTGAAGGGATGCAGTTCGACCGCGGCTATCTCTCCCCCTACTTTGTCACCGATCCCGAGCGTATGGAAGCGGTCCTGGAGAACGCCCTGATCCTGATCCACGACAAGAAGATCTCCAACATGAAGGACCTGCTCCCCATTCTGGAGCAGACCGCCAAGTCCGGCCGTCCGCTGCTGATCATCGCCGAGGACATCGAAGGCGAAGCTCTTGCTACCCTGGTGGTCAACAAGCTGCGCGGCGTACTGAACGTGGCCGCCGTCAAGGCTCCCGGCTTCGGCGATCGCCGCAAGGCCATGCTGGAAGACATCGCCGTGCTGACCGGCGGTCTGGTTATCTCTGAGGAGGTCGGCCACAAGCTCGACCAGGCAACCATGGATATGCTCGGTCGCGCCAAGCGGATCACCATCGACAAAGACAACACCACCATCATCGACGGTGAAGGCAAGGAAATCGATATCCAGGGACGCGTCAAGCAGATCCGCGCCCAGATCGAAGAGACCACCAGCGAGTACGACAAGGAGAAACTCCAGGAGCGTCTGGCCAAACTGGTGGGCGGCGTGGCCGTCATCAAGGTCGGTGCCGCAACGGAAGTGGAGATGAAAGAGAAGAAGGCCCGCGTGGAAGACGCGCTGCACGCGACCCGTGCCGCCGTTGACGAGGGCATCGTCCCGGGTGGCGGCGTGGCCTATATCCGCGCCCTCTCCGCTCTGGAATCCATCTGCCTGGACACCGAGCAGCAGTTCGGCGTGACCGTGGTCAAGGCCGCCCTGGAGGCTCCCATCCGTCAGATCGCCGACAATGCCGGCATCGATGCCTCCATCGTTGTCGACAAGGTCAAGAACGGCAAGGATGCCTTTGGCTACGATGCCGCTTCCGACGAGTATGTGGATATGCTCAAGGCCGGCATCATCGATCCGACCAAGGTTTCCCGCTCCGCTCTGCAGAACGCCTCTTCCATCGCCGGTCTGATGCTGACCACCGAGGCGCTGATTGCCGAGAAACCGAAGGAAGAAGCCCCCATGATGGGTGGTATGCCTGGCGGTATGGGCGGCATGGGCGGCATGGGTGGCATGATGTAAGGCAGCCGCGTCAGCCGGCACGCAGGCGTGCGTGCTGAACAACAACATGGCCGGGGGCGTCTGCTCCCGGCCATCTGTTGTTTTGGCACTTGTCAGTCCGGCGGGCCTGCGTTATGGTTTGGCCATGCTGTCGGAGTTCATAACCACGAACGAGGGAGGGGGCGAAGTATGGAACTGACCGGAACTACGCTTGAGCTGAATGGACTGGTGGCCTATCAACCGGGAGCTGTGGTCAGCAAGACCCTGATTGACAAGAAGATCGGGACGGTGACCCTGTTTTCGTTCGATGCCGGACAGGGGTTGTCCGAGCATACCGCACCCTACGATGCCATGGTCCAGGTGGTCGATGGCGAGGCTGAGATAACCATCGACGGCAAGCCGCATGTCGTTGCCGCCGGTCAGATGATCATCATGCCTGCTAACCATCCCCACTCGCTCCAGGCGGTGAAACCATTCAAGATGCTGCTGGTCATGATCAGGGCCTGAGAGCCGCGGCCTGTTCAGGGACAGCCTGCCGCGATGGAGAGTTGTCTCAGGCTGCCTGCCTGGGCTACCGCCCTGTGGATGGTCGGGAGGTACAATGCTTCCTGTTCCTTCACTCTGATCCGCTCCTCGTGGGGAGAATGCAGGGTCCCCAGCCGCTTCAGGTGCTCACGGAAGGCGTCACTGTCCAGGATTCCGGTGTCAGAGCGCCCTCTTCGGGTGGTGCGCAGCGTGTCGAAACCATCCCCCCCCCCGGCGAGGAAGCTGTTAACCACTGAAGTGTACGTGGCCGCAGGTTCGACGGCCCGGTAGGCTCCGTCCTCCCCCCTGACTTCCAGAGATGTTACGCGCTCTCCCCGTGGCGCCGAAGGGTGTACCGTGAAGCGAATACCGCTGACATAGGGGAATGCCCGTGCGGCGCGGCCGTGTTTTGCCGTTAGAAACTCAATCCCTTCCTCCAGAGCTTGTTTCAGTTCCTCCCCCGTCAGTTCGACCAGCACCAGGGTGTTGCCAAAGGGCATAAGTTCCAGCACATCACCTACGGAAACGGTGCCAGCCGGCAGATCCCTGCGTAGTGCGCCGTAATTGAGCAGCGCCAGCCGAGCCGCTGGTACGGCGGCCATCATTGAGTCGGCCGCCAGGGGGCCTGGCCCCTGGTTTGGTCTCCGTATCAGTTCTTCGGTTGCCCGTGCCACGGGCTGGGAGCGAAACGCGGCCAGACGCGCCCTGTAGGGCGCCAGTGTCGTCAGCGCTGCCTCGTCTTCCGCCACTATCCGGGTTATGCCGCTCCGTTGCAGGGCGCGTACGATCCTGCGGTGATCCGGGGAGTCGGCCGCAATCTCAACCCCGTCTCTGCTGAATCTGTTGCCAACCGGAATCGTTGCTCCTGAGCTGTGGTTTCGCACTCTTCCTGCTGCATCGAATATCACCCGCAGGTTCCCCACCAGATGCCCCCACTGCCAGGCGTGTACTACCAACGTCCTGCCGCCATCGGGAGTCGTTACCACCGTGGGGTAGTCGCCTGCCGCCGTAAGCCCGAGAGGAATCAGGCGTTCCTGGTCTCCCAAAAGCGTATGGCTGTGGCCACCGACAATGATATCGATTCCGTTCACGCGCGCGGCGAGTGCCAGATCCTCATCGTATCCCAGATGGGTCAGTGCAATAATCTTGTTGACGCCGCTCTCCTCCAGTTCCGCTACCTGCTGCCGTGCCGTGGCTATCGTGTCGAGGAATCTGGCATTGCCAACGTCGAGGGTGCTCTGGGGGGTCGTCGTGGTGGTCAGAGCGAAGACGCCGATCCGCTCGCCGTTGATTTCCCGGACAATGTGGCGCGGAACACGCGCGGCAATGTCCGGTTCCTTACTGAAATCGATGTTGGATGCAATGACCGGAAAGTGAGCACGTTCCAGAAAACCGGGAATGGCGGCCGGACCGCGGTCAAACTCGTGGTTGCCGAAAGCCATGGCATTCACACCCAGCCGATTGAGGAAGCTGAACTCCACTTCTCCCCCGAACTGCGTGAAATAGAGGGATCCCTGTACGGCATCACCGGCGTGCAGCAGCAGCAAATTGGGGGCGTCTGCCCGCATCTCGTCCATCAGGGTTTGCAAGCGTGGGAAACCGCCCACCTCAAGAGAGACCATTGTATCGTCTACGCGCAGGCTGACCGGTGTTGCCTCCAGGTGCGAGTGGGTGTCGTTCAGGTGGGCAATTGCCAGGGTGTAGCCGGTGGAGGTGATGGCGCCGCAGGATTGCAGCAGTATGAATATGGCGGCCAGAAACCCGTGGAGTGCCCGCTCTTTCTGTGTGGAACCAATGGTCTTCATTGTTGCTACTCCTCTCCTGAAAGGATATGGATAACACGACGCTGTTTCTGTGGACATGGCAGTGCCTGTTTTATAAACGCAATGGCATCATGGATGCCAGCTTATTTCGACGTTTCTTCTTCACGTGGCAGATAGCCTGAGGCTTGGTATCTGTTTCCGGATGGATGGCCTGAGATCATTTTGGACGTGTGCTGATTGTTGTTTCGCCGCGCAGGGTAGAAAACCTTTCTAGGTATACGGCGGCTGAGAGGTGCACTGTATTCATAAATTACAAGGTTTGCATTCGGCTCGGCCGGTTTCGGTATGGTAAGAACAAAGAGCATACGCCGGGCGTGTAACGTACTACGTAGAACCGGTTTTTATGTATTACGGATTGGTGTAAAAATGGATTGACACCTGCTCGTTAGAAGTGCTATTTTCCTGCCGAAAATAGCGAATAACCCTGATGGATCCATATCCGTAACTTATGGAATTCCTCGGTGTATTCCGACTTTCTCACCCGGCGACA
>CAZIUE010000025.1:0-41961 GCA_964542535.1 uncultured Pelobacter sp.
TCCCAGGCGGCTACTGTCCAGGCCAGCCGCTCAGGCATCTTCCTGTGTCCCGCTCACCAGTTTCCCTGCCCGGAACTGTTCGATTGATCTTGCAAGATGGGCTGCATTTGCAGGCGTTTTCAGAAGATGAACCGTCTCCATCAGGCTGTTGAAGGTATCCAGAGACATGATGACCGCGTTCGGAGAATCCCGGCGCGAGATGATCGTAAAATCCGCATCGGCTACGGTCTGATCAAGTACATTCTTAAGATGATTGCGGGCTTCTGAAAAATTAACAACTCGCATTGTGTACCTCTTGTCTCTTTAGTTGTACAACTGTACAGGCTTTTGCAGAAAACAACAAGTCAAGAGGGGCTGGGGAGCTGAAAATGTACCGTTCTTGCCTTGATTACCAGAACCGCCACTCCCCGCTCTGGAGCACGTACAGGGCCAGGGCCAGGTTGGTGACGGCGTGGGCCAATATGCACTGGGCCAGGCTTCTGGTTCTGTAGAGGATCAGGTTGTAGATAATCCCCGCCATAACGCCCGCCAGGATGTAGGTGTGCTCCAGTCCGAACAGCACCACCGTCACCAGAAACGATCCCCAGGTGAAGGCACCCAGGGGTACCCTGTCGAAATCCTTGTCGATGATGTAGCGTATCAGAAACGAGCGCCAGAAGAGTTCCTCCATCAACGGCACCACCAGCACCGCGCCTGCCACCCTGAACAGGACCATGACGCTTCGTACGGAGCCATCGGGAATCAGCAGCGGGTTGTACCCCTGGGGCGGCGCGGCATTCCCCGGCGTCCAGTCCATGTTGATCCAGAGCACGAACACCAGCAGGCCGGTTCCCGTTACCGCCAGGGTGGAGGGGAGCTGTGTCAGGTCCTGCAGGTTCAACTCAGTGTACCTGTCCCGGAAACGGTACAACAGATAGCCCACCGTCAGTACCTTCAACGGATAGAGGTAGTACAAGGTTGAGGCTTCCAGCCGGAAGAGTTGCTGACCCGCCAGGAAACGGAGCAGTTCATCCAGGCCGATGAAGGCCATGAAGACGACGAAGGGGAGGTAGCGATGCAGCGCGGGAGAGGCCTGGGGTCGCTCGTGCATGGAGTCTGCTCCGTGGAAAAAAGGATGATTGTGCTGCACGGGGTGAGGCAGGTGAAGCCGGGAGAATGATCGGTGAGAAATGGTGATATACCACTCTTGGTAGCGGGTCAACCTTATGATGCTTAAGGGTGTTGAAAACGTGGTTCCCGGGTCAATCTTCCCTCTTCAGAGGGGATGAAGAGGAGAGGGAGGTGCGTTGTCATCGTCATTTTTCAACGGACGTGACACCCCCCTCTGTGTGTTAAGTGAACCGACAACCCGGGGCCAGAAGCCGGTTTCAATGGATGCGGTCGGTTATCTTGTAGGTTTCCCGCATGATCCGCTCCTGGTCGTTGCAGAGCATGGCTATGGCGTTTCGCAGGTTGACGAACGAATTGACGTCCATGCGTCGTATCTGGACCCCCATGCCCGACTCTTCCGACCGTACGACCTCCGCGTTCAGGTGGATCGAGGAGCTGGGGGAGATGTAGACGGTGATCTGAAGGGGGGTGCTCACGGGGAGCTTCTGGCTGGTGTTGATGTACAGCCCCTGCAAGCTGGCGTCCCTGATGTTCGCGAAAAACATCTGGCCGTCAAACTTCACCGAGGCGCATTCAGGGAATTGAACCCGTACAAAATTCCTGTTTTCCATTGGTCGCCTTCCTTCGCAGGGAGATCGAACGCGCCTGAAATGCGCATGAGGTCGGGATGCTGTTCCGCTGACGGCAGTGGTATGTTAATGGCGGGGGAGGAGACCGCGGGAAAAAGAGGATACCGGTTCCTGATCCCTCCATGTTACGGATGTGCCGCGCCTTGTTGTCCCCGTCTGTCTCGCGTCTCCGCGGTCATGGGCCGCTCTGCTCCAGGATGTGTACAGCCAGATAGCCGGAAGTAATGCACGAACCGTACCCTGTTGCTAATCCCTTGGCTTTTCAATAAAAAAGTCATGCATATTGCTAATGTACGCTTGTTTGTAAAATTAGCCGACGAATGGTGTCCCACGGTTGACCGGCCGATCCCCGGGGTGGTCGGAAAAGGCTTCCCGGTTCCGTGCGTTCAGGGGGAGTCCCCTGGCCCGTGGGGTGTTTTCCCTGAAGCAATGCCGATCAGCAGCCGGTAGGGGCCGGGTACGCCGGTCGGGATGAAGGCCACCCTGTCTCCCGGGTTGATGTGGTGGTCCAGGGGATACACCAGATGATTGATGAAGACCGCCTCAACCTGCTCCAGGGGAAGTTCGAGTTGACGGGCCAGTTCCAGCGCCGTACACCCCGCGGCGGGAAGGGTCAGCTCAACCTTGGGCTCCAGGCCATGCTGCCTGCGGTAGGTGTGCAGGGAGCCAAACATCCGAACCGTAGTTACGGGCTGATCGCACATGGGTCGCTCCTTTCACGGTCAATAGCGGGAGGATACTACCACTGTTTTATCCCGGTTGTATATGGGCAATGCCTGGTGGTATGCTTTTTAATGAAATTCCTGGAGGCGTGCCGACGGTTTACTTGCCGGGTCGGGTGGTGTACATCTGGATGCGGTTTTTTGCGTGATTCCGGCGGAACGAGGAGGCTGTATGCAAACGGAACGGGCGGTAATCGAACGGGAAGTGGAGCGGATTCTGCCCCGGGCACGGGAGGCGCGGCGCCACCTGCATGCCCATCCCGAGCTGTCACTGCGGGAACGGGAGACGGCACGTTTTATCAGGTCGAGCCTGGACTCTCCCGGTATCCTGCTCATGCCCCCTCGTATGGAGACGGACGTGGTGGCGCTGATTTCCGGCCAAGGGACCGGCAGGAACGTCACGCTGCGGGCCGACATGGATGCCCTGCCCCTGCGGGAAGAGACGGGATTGTCCTATCGCTCGCTCCACGACGGCGTCATGCATGCCTGCGGGCATGACGGCCACACCGCCATGCTGATGGGCGCCGCCCTGGTGCTGGAGCGGTTGAGGGAGCGTTTCAGCGGAACGGTCCGGTGCGTGTTTCAGCCGGGCGAGGAGCTGGTAGCCGCGGGACGGGATCTGGTGGCGGTGGGGGTTCTTGATGATCCGCGGCCCGACGCGGTACTGGCCCTGCACGCCTGGCCGGGCCATCCGCTGGGGGTGATCGGTTCGCGGCCGGGCGCCATGATGGCCGCCGCCGATATCTTTACCATTACTCTCACGGGGAGGGGAGGGCACGGCTCGCGGCCGGAGCGCACCGTTGACCCGATCCTGCTCGCCACCCGGGTGATCGACCGGCTCTACGCCATCCCTTCGCGCCGCATCGGCGCGCTGGAGCCGGTGGTGATCAGCGTCTGCAGCCTGCATGGCGGTTCCAACGCCAATGTGATTCCCGATCAGGTGGTTCTGGAAGGGACGGCCCGCTACCTGTCCCGGGAGGCCGGCGAGCGCCTGCCGGAGCTGTTCGAGAGTGTGCTGGAGGCGGAATGCGGCTGGGCGGGCGCGTCCTATGGGCTGGAGTACAGACGCCCCTATATCCCGACCATGAATGCTCCGAGAATCGTCACTGCCTGTCGCCAGGTGGTACGGAACGGCCTGGGGGAGACGGCCTGGGTGGATATCCCCGCCCCCAGCATGGGGGCGGAGGATTTCGGCTGGTATCTGGAAACGTGTCCGGGCGCCATGTTCTTCATCGGCATGGGGGAGGAGAGCCCCCAGCTGCACAGCACCCGCTTCGATTTCAACGACGGCGCGCTGCGCAGCGGCATCATGTTTCTGGTGCTCTCCGCGCTGGAACTGCTGCGGGAACCCGCTCCGGCGCAGGTAAACGCCTGAAGCGGGTTCCCGTGCCGTTGTGTCGTCAGGAATGATGGCCGTTGATGGCGAAGGTCTCCAGCATCCAGCGGGCTATGCTCCTGGTGCCGCCCGACGATTCGGGGATGGCGTCCCTGGTCAGCCAGTGGGCCTCGATGACCTCCACCCCGTCGGGGGTGGGGTCGCCGCCCACGTAGTCGGCCAGAAAGCCGATCATCTGCTGGCTGGGGAAGGGCCAGTTCTGGCTCCCCAGGTAGCGGATATTGTCGATGGTCAGCCCCACTTCCTCGCGCACCTCCCGCTGCACGCACTCCTCCAGTGACTCTCCGAAATCCACGAAGCCGGCGATGGGGCTGAAGCGTCCCGGCACCGCCCCTGCCTTGCGGATCAGCATGAACTCATCGCCTCGTTTGACCAGCACGATCACGCAGGGGTGGATGTGGGGGAAGTGCATCTCTTTGCAGGCTCCGCAGCGCTTGCCCCAGGTCGTGGGGATGCGTGTCGTCTCCCCCCCGCAGACGGAACAAAAACGGCTGCGGCGCTCCCAGTGCATGATCTGGTTGGCGCGCCCCGCCAGGGTGGCCAACCGGACGTCCAGGCGCTGGTCAGGACCGAAAAAGGGGAGCGCCTGGCATCCCGGGGGCACGGGGGTGTCGTCGCCTATACGCAGGGCAAACAGGGGCTGTCCCTGCCAGAGCCCGATGCCCACCGGTTGGGCCAGGGGCGGCAAGTTTTCCGGCAGCGGCCCCTGGGGGAGCTGGGAACCTTCCGGGGTGGCGGTGACCAGCAGGGTCTGTTTCTGCAGAATCACCCAGAAGGCGGAGCCCTCCTGGGGCACGGCGTCGGGCGGCAGTGGCGTGAAACAGTCCCTGACGGCCTTGCCGTTATAGGGGAGGTGGGACGTGTCGGTTCTGGTTCCGGTACGGGAAGAAGGGGTCATGCTGGCCTCCAATGGAGTGGTGGTGTGTTCCTGATTCGGTGCGGCCCCCGTGTTACGGGTCGCTTCCTGGCGATGTCCGGCGGGACATGATCCTGCAAACTGCAGATGCGGGGTGTCGCGGAGTATGCATCATGGAACTTTCATTGCGATACGGAAGCATCAGCGGGTGACATCTGTACCGAAGGGGGCTCTCGAGCGCCGAATTTGGAATAATTGATCTTTTTGGCGAAAAGATCAAGGACTGCTTTACGGAAGCGGCAGACCGGGAGAATGCCAGGGACGTCCGCTCCCGGTGAACCTCCGTCGGGATGCCGCCGGTCAGGCCCGGTCACCACCGGCTTTGGTCTGTGGTAGACTTAGTGGCGGTATCAAATCACGACCCATCTCAAGGATACGACCATGGCCGTTGCGCATCCCAACCGACATATGACCGACCTTCTGGACACACTCTGTGCCAGCCACCTGCAGGGCAAGGAAGACGTGCTGCGCCTGGCGGTGATCGCGCTGCTCGCTGGCGGCCACATCCTGATCGAAGATCTGCCCGGTCTGGGCAAGACCACCGTTGCCCTGGCCCTGGCCGGCGCCACCTCTCTCTCCTTCGGGCGGGTGCAGTGCACCAGTGACCTCCTCCCTTCGGACATCACCGGACTCTCCGTCTTCAATCGCGAAGAGGGGCGCTTCACCTTCATGCCCGGCCCGATCTTCAGCAATATCGTGCTGCTGGATGAAATCAACCGGGCCATGCCGCGCACCCAGAGTGCCATGCTGGAGGCCATGGAGGAGCGGCGGGTGACGGTGGAGGGAGTAACCCACCCCCTGCCCGATCCGTTCATGGTCTTCGCGACCCAGAACCCCTCCGACCAGAGCGGCACCTTTCCGTTACCCGAATCCCAGCTGGACCGCTTCCTGATCTGCACCGGCATTGGCTATCCGCCGGGGGACCTGGAACGGCGTATCATCGCGGGGGGGAGCATCCGCGAACGGATCGGGACCATGGAGGCGCTGGTCTCGCCCGAGCAGATCCTGGAGGCTCGCAGGGTCGTGGCGCATGAGACCTATCTCTCCGACAGGGTGACAGATTACATCTACCGGATCGTCTCCGCCACCCGCGGCCATGCCATGGTCGCCATCGGGCTCTCCACCCGGGCCGCCATCAACCTGGCCCAGGCGGCCCGGGCAGCGGCGTTTCTCCAGGGCCGCGATTTCGTGGCGCCCGAGGATGTCAGGCAGGTTGCCGTGGCGGTCTGCGCCCACCGCCTGGTCATGCGCATGGATCACGAGGGGATCGACAGGGGGGAACTGCTACGGGAACTGATCGCCGACATCGCGCTGCCTTTGGTCTGAAGGTCTCCAAGGCCGGAGCCCTGTACATCGCCATGACGCTTCTCTTGGGCTTTTCAGCCGTTAATACCGGCAATAACCTGCTTTTTCTGGTGGTTTCCGGCTTGCTGGCCTTCATGTCCGTCACCGGCATGGCCGGCATGTTCAACCTTAAGGGGCTGACCCCCCGGCTGGTGCCGCCGGAAGAGATCTACGCCGGCAGCCCGGCATGCTTCCGCCTGGAACTGCACAACGCCAAACGCCGCCTCCCCTCCTTCCTGATCCGCCTGGAATGCCAGGGAGGGCGGACCCTGGACCTCCCGCTGGTTCCTCCCGATAGGGTCATCTCCGCCACCATGGGGTTCACCTTCCCCCGGCGGGGGGAAACCCGGCTGACGAGCATCACCCTCAGCTCCCCCTTTCCGGTCAACTTCTTTACCCGTTACTGGACCTTCAGCCTGGACAGCACCTGTGTGGTCTTCCCGCGCCTTGTGGCCGGCCCCGAGGGGGGCGACGGAGAGGGAACGCGGCGCCTGGGGGACAGCCTGCACCTGGCGCGGGGAGTGGACGGGGAGCTGGAGCGCATCTCCGGCTACTCCGGTCGTGAACCGCTGCGGATGATCCACTGGAAGCTGTCGGCCCGGGGGGATCAGCTGCTGGTCAAGGAGTTCGGGCGCCAGTCCAGGCAGCCCCTGATCATCGATCTGGAGCAGCAGCCGGGCCGCGACCTGGAGGAACGAATCTCCTCGGCGGCCTGGCTGGTGAAACGCTGGGTATCGCTGCGGCCGGTGGGGCTCAGGCTGGCGGACCGTTGCATCGCGGCGGGAACGGGCCGTCGCCACGGCATGCGCCTCCTGACTGAGCTTGCCCTGTATGATCGCCATTAGCTCCTTGATAGCGCTGTTCGGCTATGCCTGCGCCCTGTGCGGGATCGTGCCGCTCTTCCCCTGGCTGGGCACGGGGCCGCGGATGGCGCTGGCGGTCGGCATGGCCGCCGGTGTCTGGCAGAGCCTCAGGGGGGACTGGCGCCTGCCGAACCGGTTGCTGAACCTGGCCATCGTGCCGGTGTTCCTCTACTACGCGACCCAGTTCAGTCGTTCCAACGCGGTCCAGCCGGTGGTGAGCCTGTTGGCGGTCATGCTGGCTGTCCGCCTGGCGGGCGAGAAGAGCGGCCGTCACTACCTGCAGATCCTGGGACTGTCGCTCTTCTGTCTGGCATCCTCGTCTCTGTTCGAACTCACTCCCCTGTTTCTGCTCTACCTGGTGCTGCTGTTGCTCCTGGTGGCCCTCTGTCTGGTGCTGCTCTGTTTCCACGACCGGGACAGCCGGATGCGGCTGTCTGGTCGCGACCTGCGCCGGGTCATGGTCGCGGGGCTGGCTCTGCCCGCGGCCTCGCTGCCGCTGCTGCTGTTCTTCTTTCCCCTTCTTCCCCGCACCCAGATCCCGCTCTGGGATATTTCCGGAGCACCGGGTGCCCGCACCAGCGGTCTTTCCGACCGGGTCGAGCCGGGCGGCAGTGATCGCGTCGGTGACTCCTCCCAGCTGGCGTTCCGGGCCGAGCTGCCCCGCCAGCCGGATCGGCAGCTCTACTGGCGCGCCACGGTGTTCAACCGTCTGGAGGGGAACAGCTGGCTGCGCGACAGCCGGGTGCCCCCCGAGCGTCCGCCGCTCCCCTCCCGTCGCGTCAGCCAGGTGATCTACCCGGAGCCGGGGATCTCCCGCTTCCTCATCGCTCTGGATGTCCCGGTGGCCGCTGCTTCCTTCCGGTCCCGCTGGAACCCGGACGCGACGGTGGAGCTGCGGCCGTCCGGAACGCGGCGGCTGAGCTACCGAGCCGAGTCATCCCCCGGCGGCCTGCTGCGGACCGGCGGAGGAATCCGGCGCGACTTCTACCTGCGGCTTCCCGCCCGCGTTCCGGAGTCCGTCACCCGTCTGGCCAACAACATCCGCGATTCCGCTGACAGCGACGAACAACGGGTGGCGCTTCTGGAACGCTTCTTCCGCAACGGCGGTTTCCGCTATGCCAGGCAGGGGCTGCCCACCGGCGAACGGGCCCTGGAGCGCTTCCTGCTCGAGACCCGCCAGGGGCACTGCGAGTTCTTTGCCTCGTCCTATGCCCTGCTGGCCCGTTCCGCCGGCATCCCGGCCCGGCTGGTGGGGGGGTATTTGGGGGGAGAGTACAACGAGTTGGGAGGATATTACCTGGTGACCGAGGGGATGGCCCATGTCTGGGTGGAGGTGTTCGTCGTTGGCCAAGGCTGGCTGCGCATCGATCCCAGTTCTTTTGCCCGCAATGCCGGCGCCTTCTGGGGGGCGCCCGGACGGCGCACTCCCCTGATGCGCCTGCGCATGGCGCTGGACTCCCTGGACCATGCCTGGAACCGCTCTGTGATCGGCTACGATTTAGAATCCCAGGCCGCCGTGGCCCGCGGCGTTGCCAGGCGGCTGGGGACGATGTCGCCCAACCGACTTTCGCGCCCGGCCCTGGCGGTTCTGGGAGGGATGGCGGTCCTGATCCTGGCCCTGGTTACGCTGATCAGGCGCGGCCCCCCGTTTGCCACGCGGGAGGAACGTTTGCTGCGGGAACTGTACCGCTACCTGGAGCGTGTCTGGGGGGTGACCGTCCGGCCGGGCCATCAGGGGCTGTTTGAGCTGTCCGGTATGGTGGACGATGAGCGGGTGCGGGAGTTCGTGGCCCTCTATGCCGGTGCGCTGTATCGCGACAGGAGGCTCAGTACGGAGGAGTGCCGCAGGTTGCGGCGCCTGCTTCGTTTCCGCCCCCGGCGCGAGCGCTGAAGGTGCTCCGTGCCCCCTGCCGCATACTGAGGAGCTTTGCCGGGGCGTGCGGGTGAAGGGGGCGGGGTGCGCTGGGCGCATTATTTGTCTTTACTCCCTGAGTCATTTTTTGTATAGTGCGTCGAAATTTTCCCGTAGAACGTGATTTTGTTTGTAACGTCTTAAAATTATTGAACAACATGGTGTAAAAACACGGTTGATTTCACACGAAAAGGAGAAGAGGAATGAGTGAAAGCGAAGTGAAGTTGGGAAACCCCGCTGTTGTCGGTCTGGCTGGATTCAGCTTGACCACCTTTGTGCTGCAGATGCATAACCTGGGGTATTGTGGTCTGGCCCCCGTAATCTGGCTGGGTCTCTGCTTCGGCGGTTCGGCACAGCTGGTGGCCGGTCTGATGGAGTTCAAGAAAAACAATAACTTCGGTTTCTGTGCCTTTACCGGCTACGGCGCGTTCTGGATTTCCCTCTGTCTGATGCTCCTGTTCGGCAAGAACGCCGAGCTGGTGCAGTCCTATCCGCTGCTGAAGTTCAGCGAAGTTGATCTGGGCATGTATCTGGTGGCCTGGACCATCTTCACCTTTTCCCTGTTCATCGCCTCCATGCGGCACCACACCGCCCTGGCGCTGACCTTCCTCACGCTGCTGCTGGGCTTCATCGGCCTGGACCTGAAGGAATTGACCGGTAACGCGGCAGCCGGCGTCTTCGCCGCCTATGACCTGCTGGTCTGTGCCTTCCTGGCCTTCTACCTGATGACGGTCTCGATCTTTGCCGAGTCCGGGATCAAGCTCCCGGTGGGGAAGCCCTGGTTCTAAATCGCTCCGTGACCTGAAGCGGGAAACAAACATGAGTGGGGCTATGCGGTTACGCATAGCCCCACTCGGCGTTTTCAAAGGTGATGATCCTGCCGGGTGCGGTAAAGGTTTGTACTTTGCCGCGCTTTGGTTTATGTCTAGACACCAGACTTCGCCGTGAACTGGAGAGAGACCGTTTGAAAGCAATCGTCGTTATTCCTACCTACAACGAGCGGGAGAACCTCGCCCGTCTGACCAGCCAGATCCTGGTGCAGCACCCCTCGCTGCACGTTCTGATCGTAGATGACAACTCGCCCGACGGTACCGGCAGGATCGCCGATCAACTGGCAGCCGCGGATGGGAGAATCCGGGTAATCCACCGCGATGCCAAACTCGGCCTGGGTTCGGCCTATCGGGTCGGCTTCAGGGCGGCCCTGGAGATGGGCGCGGATTACCTGATCGAGATGGACGCCGATTTTTCCCACGATCCGGCCATGCTGCCGGTGTTCCTGGAAGCCATCCAGTCCTGCGATCTGGTGATCGGCTCCCGCTACTTACACGGCGTCAGCGTGGTCAACTGGCCGATCCGCCGGCTGATGCTGAGCTATTTCGCCAGCGTGTACACCCGCTTCGTGACCGGCCTGGACATCAGGGACTGCACCAGCGGCTTTAAATGCTTCAGCAGGGCCGCCATGGAGGCCATCGATCTCGACCGGGTGCGCTCGGACGGCTATTCGTTCCAGATCGAAATGAACTACCGTTGCCGGGAAAAGGGGTTCCGGATCGTGGAGGTCCCGATCATCTTCATCGACCGCCATGCCGGCAGTTCCAAGATGTCCAGGCGGATCGTGCGCGAGGCGGTGCTGATGGTCTGGAAACTGCGTCTCGGTTCGCTCTTTTCCCGTCCGGGGGGCGGGCGGCGTGGGGCATGAATTCTGGTCGCTCGTGCTGGTGACCGGCCTGTGGGGCTGGATCCTGGCGACGCTCGTTTTCATCTTCCGTGCCTTTCCCCGCTCGGGTGTCTTTGAACCGCTTCCCGCCCTCAGGTGGGGCGGGCTGCTTCTGTTCTTCTTTTTCCTGTGGGTGCTGGGGTTGCTCAACACCTGAGTGTCTGACCCGGGTGGGAGAGGGGGGATGCCGATGGTTTTCCTCAATGTCTCCGAGCTGATGGAACGATCGTGCCGGCGCACCGATGGGTGCGGTTTTGCTCAGGGTTTTTGTGTTTTAATTGTACCGGCCCTATGGTATACCTTTAGCAAATGGCAATCTACACCTGCAAACTGGGCTCACCAGACGGAAAGATCCTCTACCGGGAATTTGAAGCTTCCGATCCGGAATTGCTGTATAAAAGCCTTGAAGATCAGGGTTTTTTTGTTTTTAAGGTCAGCAGAAAACCGCTCCAGTTTCTCTTTGACACCCGCCTCGTCCGCCGCCAGATCGATACCCGCGCCCTCTTAACCTTCAACCAGGAGATGCTGGTGCTGGTCAAGGCCGGCATGCCGATCATGCAGGCCCTGAACGCCATCCTCCAGCGCCACGATGGTGGCAGGCTGGCCGAGGTCCTGAGCCAGGTGCGGGACGACGTCAAGGGGGGCGCGTCCCTCTCCCAGGCGCTGGAGCGTCATGGCCGCCTGTTTCCCCACCTGTACATCGCCTCGGTGCGGGCCGGGGAACGCACCGGCGATCTGGTCAACACGACCCGACGTTATATTCAGTACCTCAAGCGGGTTGAAGCCATCCGCAAGAAGGTCGTTTCGGCCATGTTCTATCCCGCCATCATCATTGTCGTTGCCACCCTGGCGGTCCTGTTGCTGCTGGTGTACGTCGTCCCCACCTTCAGTCATATCTACGCGGATTCCGGTTCCCAGCTGCCGTTGCCCACACAGATGCTCATCGCCGGTACGACCTTTCTGAAGCGCTTCTTCCTCCTGGGGATCGTGCTGCTGATCGCTCTCGTCGTCTGGTTCCGTTCCTGGGCCGCTACGGACAGTGGGAGATTTCTGGTGGACCGCTTCAAGATCCGCGTTCCCCTCCTGGGAGAGATCTTCAGGCGCTATTCCGTCTCCGGTTTTACCCGCACCCTCTCCACCGTGCTGGGGAGCGGCATTCCGATCATCGAATCGCTGCGCATGTCCATCGGGACACTGAACAACTCCTACATGGAAAAGCGGCTCTTCGAGGCGGTCAGGTTCGTCGAGGAGGGGGGCTCGCTGGCAGTCGCCTTCGAGCGTATCGCCATCCTGCCGCCGCTGGCCCTGCGCATGCTGGGGGTGGGTGAGAGTACCGGCGCCCTGGAGGATATGCTCTCGGATATCTCCGATTATCTGGAGGACGAACTGGAAGAGCGCATGCAGGTACTGACCACCGCCATCGAGCCGGCGGTTATGATCGTCATGGGGGTTGTCATCGGGGTCATCATCATCACCATGTATCTGCCGATCTTCAGGATCGCCGGAACGGTGGGGTAGGGCGACATGGCGCACGCTTATGCACGCAGAAATATCGGTGCCATCCTCATGGAACGCGGCTGCCTGACCGCGGAGCAGCTGCCGGTGGTGGTGGGGCAGCTGGAATCCAGCCGGCAGCGCTTCGGCGAGATCTGTCTTCGCGAGGGGTTCGTGAGCGAACAGGACCTGGCCCGGGCCCTGGCCGAGCAGTTCGAGCTTGAATACGTGGGACTGGACGGCTTCAGGGTAGACGAGGAGCTGCTCAACAGCCTGCCCACCGATGCGGTGTACCGTTTCCGCTTCGTCCCCCTGGCACGGGAGGACGGCCAGCTCAGGGTGGCGGTCTCCGATCCCACCGACGTGGTCAGGCTGGATGAGCTGGAACTGCTCCTCGGCTGTCCGTTGCAGATCTGCGTTGCCACCGAGAGCGCCGTCACCTCCGTGATCAAGACCGGCGAGGGCACCCGTCGGGTGCTGCGGGAAGTCTCGGAAGACTTCATGCTGCAACTGGTCAGAGAGACCGAACGGGGCGAAGAAGTCCTTACGGTGGAGAACGTCTCCGAAGATATCAGCCCGATCATCAAGCTGATCAACACCACCCTGCTGGAAGCGCTGAACCGCCGCGCCAGCGACATCCACATCGAGACCGGCCAAGAGGGAGTCGAGATCAAGTACCGCATCGACGGTGTCCTCTATCGGGCCAACGATCCCATCGACCTGCATTTCCAGGCCCCGATCATCTCGCGGCTCAAGGTCATGAGCGAGCTGGACATCTCCGAACGCCGCATTCCCCAGGACGGGCGCTTCAAGGTCCGCTTCGGCGCCAAGTCCATCGACTTCCGCGTCTCCATCATGCCCAGCGCCCTGGGAGAGGACGCGGTCATCCGCATCCTGGACAAGGAGAGTATCGCCAACGACCTGAAAGGGCTCTCCCTGGAGAACCTGGGGATCAGCGAACGCGAGATCAGGCGTTTCAGGAAAAAGATCCGCGAGCCCTACGGCATGGTGCTGGTCACCGGTCCCACCGGCTCGGGCAAGACCACCACCCTCTATGCCGCCCTGACCGAGATCCACACCGGCGAGGAGAAGATCATCACCATCGAGGATCCGGTGGAGTACATGCTGCGGGGGGTGCTACAAATCCCGGTCAACGAGAAGAAAGGGCTCACCTTTGCCAAGGGGCTGCGATCTATCCTGCGCCACGATCCGGACAAGATCATGGTGGGGGAGATCCGCGACCCGGAGACTGCCCAGATCGCCGTGCAGTCGGCCCTGACCGGCCACCTGGTGTTCACCACCGTGCACGCCAACAACGTGTTCGACGTGATCGGCCGTTTCATCCACATGGGCATCGACCCCTACAACTTCGTCTCCTGCCTGAACTGCGTCATGGCCCAGCGCCTGGTGCGGCGCGTCTGCCGTTCCTGCCGTCGCCCCGTGGCCTATGACGACGAGACGCTTTTGGCTGCCGGCGTCGATCCCCGGTCGGTGCGCGGCGCGACCCTCTACGAGGCCCGGGGGTGCGAGGCCTGCAACGACACCGGTTATCGCGGCCGCGCCGCGATCGTCGAACTGATGGAGCTGAACGACCGCATTCGGGACCTGATCATCGCCAAGGTTCCGGCAACGCAGCTCAAACAGGCGGCCCGCGAGTGCGGGGTGGTGTTCCTGCGCGATTCTGCGGTGGAAAAACTGATTCAGGGGGACACCACCCTGAAGGAAATCAACCGCGTTACCTTCATGGAATGACGTCTGGGGAGGGAGGCATGGCCACGCTCTCCAGCAGAACGGAAACAGGATCAATCGACATGAGCTTTGCCGCGCCGTTTTTCAGAAAACAGTCCCTGGGGGTCGAGATCGGGCCGTCCGGGGCGGCATTCGCCCTGCTGGGAGGGGGGGGGGCTGCCCCCTGTCTGGAGGGAGTGTCGTTCCGCGCCCTGGCGCCCGGTGCGGTGCGGGTCTCCCTGCGCGAAGCCAACGTCGTCGATGAGCGGGAGCTGACCGACTGCCTGAGGGACGCGTATGCACGACTGCCCCAGGGGGGAAAGGGGACGCTCTCGGTGAGTCTGCCCGACGCTGTCGGCCGCGTTTTGCTGATGGATGTGGAAGGACGGTTCAAGAACCGCGCCGAGGCCCTGGATATCATCCGCTGGAAACTGAAGAAGAGCATGCCCCTGGACACGGGCGACATGCACCTGGACTTCCAGAAGCTGAACGTGCGTGAGAACAACGACATGCAGCTGCTGGTGTCCCTGGTGTCCCGCTCCGTCATCGGCCAGTACGAGGATCTCATCGCGGCGGCCGGTCTGATTCCGGCCCGCATCGACCTGAACCTGTTCAACATCTACCGTACTTTCGAAAAGCGCCTCTCCCTTCTGGATGAGTGCACGCTGATCTGTTTCTACGGTACCTGTCTGGCGATCATGATCATGGCCGAGGGGGTGCCCGAGTTCATACGGGTCAAGGAGCTCCCCGGCGTGGCGCCCCACGACGGTCGTGTCTACCGGGAGATCTGTAACTCGCTCGCAGCCTACCGGGAACGCTTCCCGGAGCGCATCCCCCAGGGAGTCACCTGCGTGGCCGCGCCCGAGGCCGCTCCCGGTTTTTGCGACATGGTCGGCGAGGCCATCGCCGGAGAGGCCCTGTTGCTGGAGGCCAAGACGGTTGTCATTCCACGGGCGGACGCGCCGGCCGACCAGGCCGGCCTGTTTCCCTTTACGGCCGCCATTGGCGCGGCCCTGAGGAGCCTGTGATGCGCTTTACCATCAACCTTGCCACCAGGACGTATCTGGACCATGGCCTGATCAACCGGATCCTGGGCGGGGTCATCCTGTTCCTCCTGCTGCTCGCGGCCTGGAAGCTGATGCTGTTCAGCAGAAACCTGGGGGAACTGGAACGCCTGGATGCGGATACCGTCGCCCTGGAGGGACGCTTGGGGCGCAACAGGGGAGCCTCCGTATCGAGTCGGGAGGTCGAACGCCAGCAGGCAGCCATCCGTTTCTATAACCGGATCATCGAACGCAAGGCCTTCGGCTGGCTCGAACTCCTGGAACGCCTGGAAAACGCCACTCCCCGGGGGATTACCCTGGCCGCCCTGGCGCCGGATGACAGGAACCCGGGCCTGCTGAAGATCGAGGGGCGGGCCCGGCATTTCAGCCAGGTGCGCACCTATCTGGAGCAACTGGAAGCGTCGGGCGCCTTCAGCGACGTGCTGCTCCTCTCCCATGGCGACCTGGCCCTGGGTGAGAAGGGGCGCGGAGTGGTTTTCAGCATTTCATGCCGGGCGGTGATGCCATGATGTCCTTGCTGCGGGAGATCGTGCGCCTGAAACGGGCCTGGCTTGTGGTGATCGCCCTGCTGTTCCTGGTCACGGTGGTGCTTTTCATCCTGGTGGACGGCTCCCAGGCGCCCCGCATCGCCGCCGCCCGGACGAACTGGAGCGACCTGCGCCGCCAGGCGGCCCTGGCCGGTCACGCCGATCCGGCCGCAGCCTATGGTCGGAACCGGGATGACCTGGAAACGCTCAGGGGCAGGATTCCGCCCCGCCGCCAGTTTCCGCGGGTTCTGGGCGAGATTCTGGAACAGGCCGCCTCCTGCGGCCTGAACAGCGGCAGGATCTCCTACCAGCCGCGCGCCATCGCCGAACAGCGGCTTCTGGCCTACGGCGTCAGCATGAGCGTCAGCGGCAGGTACGCCGCCGTGAAGAATTTTCTGGCGGAACTGCTGGGCAACCGCGAACTGGTGGTGGTGGAGACCCTCAGCCTGGCCAACGCAGATTTCATGGAGGAACGGGTCACCATGGATCTGCGCCTGACGATCTATCTGCGGGAGGACGCATGAACCGGCAGAAACTGATCCTCTTCTGCCTGATGGTCCTGCTGGTGCTGGCCATTGTCTGGAGCGTTGCGCGCATGCCGCGCCAGAAGACGGTGGCGACCCTGACGTACGCGCCTGGGCAGGGCGGCGTCCCGGCGTCCGTTTCGCGGGCGCGAACGCCCGCCGTTGGCCCGGGTTCGACCCGTCTGCGCCTCGACCTGCTGAACCGTGAAACGGCTGCTTTCAGCGGGTACCGCCGCAACCTGTTCAAGCCGCTCTTCGCGACGGAGGTCAGGCCCGTCGCCAGGCCGCGCCGGCCCCAGCCTCCCCCTCCGCCGCCCCTGCCGGCCGATGCCCTTCCCCGGCGCGAACTGGCCCGGTTCACCTTTCTCGGTTTTCTCAAGAAGGGCAACCACCGGACCGTGTTTCTGAGCAGGGACGGAGGGGAGATTATCCTGGTCCGGAAGGGAGATCTGTTCGCGGAGCGTTACCAGGCCGCGGCCATCAGCGACCAGGCATTGACCATCAAGGTTGCCGACACCGGCGAGGAGATCGTCATCCCCCTGATGGAGTCCGCTCCGCTGGCCCCCCAGTGGTAGCCGCCGTTCACCCGCATGCAAGGAGAGACAACGGAATGCGCACTCTAACCTATCTACTCATGGCCGCTCTGCTGGTGGGGATAGGGCTGTCCGGCTGTTCCACCGCCCGTTCCGCCTTCGGCAGGGGCGAGGAGCTGGAGGCTGCCGGAAAATACGAAGAAGCCATGTACAGCTATGCCGAGGCGTTCCGCAACGACCCGGATGCCGGAGAGTACCGGATCCGTTTCTTCAGGGCCCGGGAACGGGCGGCTGATCTGCGGTATCTCCAGGGAACGAAACTGTACGATGAAGGCAATTATGCCGCGGCCCTGGCGGAGTTTCAGGCCGGTCTGGGAATCGATCCCACCCAGGGGCGTTTCGAGCAGCTGGTGGAGCGGAGCCGGCGCTTGAGGGATGCGCGCCAGGCTTTTCAGGAAGGGCGGGATTTCGAGAAGGCCAACAAGTTCAAGGACGCCAACCGGCTGTTCAACCGTGCTCTGGAACTGGAACCGGGCAACAGCGAGTACCGCACCGCTCTGGCGCGGGTGCTGGGGATGCGCAAGAGCCGCCTGGACCGGTTCGAGCTGAACCTCAAGTCGGCCCGCCCCATAACCCTCAAGTTCAGGGACGCGCGGCTCAAGGATGTCTTTGCCATCGTCACCCGTCTGTCCGGGATCAATTTCATCTTCGACGAAGGGGTCAAGGACCAGCCGGTAACCGTCTATCTGGAGGATGCCACCTTCCAGCAGACCCTGGATCTCCTGACCAACATGTTCAAGCTGGGCCGCAAGGTCGCCAACGAGAGCACGGTGATCATCTACCCCAAGACTCCCGAAAAGACCAAGCAGTACGAAGACATGACCCTGCGCACCTTCCACCTCAACTACCTGGAGGCCAAGAAGGCCATCAACCTGGTGCGGACCCTGTTGCAGGTGCGCAAGATCTACGTCAATGAGGAAGCCAACTCCATCGTGGTGCGGGATTCCCCCGACGTGGTTGATGTGGTGGAGAAGATCCTGGATGCCAGCGACGTGCCGGACGCGGAACTGGTCCTGGACGTGGAGGTGCTGGAGGTGGGGGACTCGGACGCCAGGACCCTGGGGCTCCTCTTGTCCGACTACAGCGTTCAGATGGGCGCCTTCAACTCGGCGGGGAAACCGATGAAGTCAACGCTTTCGACAACCACGACGAGCAGTTCCGGCACAACGGATGACAGTCCCGTCAGTCAGCTGATCAAGATCTTTTCCACCAGCGGCTACGGCGCTTATGCCACCGTGCCCACGGCCACCTACAACTTCGGCAAGACCCTGGCCAGATCCGAGGTGCTCTCCAACCCCAAGATCCGGGTCAAGAACCGGGAGAAGGCCAAGTTCACGGTGGGCAAGCGCATCCCCATCACCACCTCCAATACCACCAACGAGACGGTCAGCGTCAACGTCCAGTACATCGACGTGGGGGTCAAGCTCAACGCCGAGCCGACCATCCTGCGCAACAACGAGATCGTGATCAAGCTGGGACTGGAGGTGAGCCAGGATACGGATCGGCAGACGGTGGGGGGCGAGGATAACGCCACCACGGTGGTCACCATCGCTACCCGCAATCTGGAGACGGTCTTAAGCCTGAAGGACGGCGAAACCAGCGTTATCGGCGGCCTGATCGAGCGGAACGATTCCACCGGCAAGAACAAGATCTTCCTCCTGAGCGACATCCCGCTTCTGGGAGAACTGCTGACCAACACCGACTCGTCCAACCGCAAGAGCGAGCTGGTCCTGGCCATCACCCCCCGTCTGGTGCGCGGTGTGACCGTGCCCCAGGGGGACCTGGCCTCCTTTGCCTCGGGCAGGGAGGATGAGCCGGCCCTGGGGAGATCCCTGGCATCCTTTGAACAGGAGCCGCTCTTCAATGGCCCGCCGACGGCGCCCCCCGCCGCTTCCCCCCTCCCGACGGCGCAGCCCGCAACGGAGTCCCCGGTATCGCCGGCAGTACCGCCGCCGGTCGAGGCCGCGCCTGCCCCCGAAGCCGGCCAGGCAGTCATGCTGCAGATCGGCGCGCCCCCTTCGGTGGCGAGCGGCGAGCAGTTCACGCTGGACGTGAAACTGGGGCCGGTCAGCACCCTGGAGAAAGCTCCCTTCGTGCTGGGGTATGATCCCGCCCTGGTGGAATTCGTTGCGGTGAACGAGGGCGAGTTCCTCAAGCGTGACGGTGGCGCCACGGTGTTCGGCTCTTCCGTCAGCCCGACCACGGGGAGCGTGACCGTCAACCTGGGACGCGGGGAGGGGAGCGCGGGCGTCTCCGGAGAGGGGACCCTGGCCACGCTGATCTTCCGTGCCAAAAAACAGGGCCAGGCCGCCTTTTCGCTGCGTGATGCCGGGTTCAGCGCCTCCAACGGCGGCCGGATCCAGCTGAATACCTCGGGCGCCACCGTGGAGATCAAGTAGGCGGAGTGGACCATGCCGAGGAACCTGACCATGACCAGGGGCGTTACCCTGATTGAGCTGGTGGTGACGGTTGCCATCCTGGCGGTGCTGGCGTCGGCGGTCCTCCCCTTGGCCGAGATGAGCGCCCGACGCACCCGCGAGTTGGAACTGCGCCGCAACCTGCGCATCATCCGCACCGCCATCGACGATTTCAACCGGCGCTACGAGAAGTCGCTGGCCGAGAAGAAGATTCAGGTCGTGTCCAACAAGTCGGGCTATCCGGCTACGCTGCAGGAGCTGGTGGATGGCTACGATTTCGGTGAGATTACCCCCTCCAAACGGAAGTTCCTGCGGCGCATCCCCGCTGATCCCTTCAATCCGCCGCGCAGCGGGGAAGAGCCCCGCTGGGGGCTGCGCTCCTACAGCGACAAACCCGATTCCACCAGCTGGGGGGGTGAGGATGTGTACGATGTCTATTCACTCAGCGAAGGGACCGCCATTGACGGCACAAAGTACAAGGAGTGGTAACGGGCGCCCGGCGCCCGGTCTCCCTGGGAACCGGCGCGGCTTTACCCTGATCGAGCTGATGATCGTGGTGTCCATCATCGGCATCCTGGCGGCCATTGCCGTGCCCAACTATCAGCGGGGGGTGATCAGGGCCCGCGAGGCGGTCCTGAGCGAGGATCTGTACAATCTGCGCAACGTCATCGACCAATTTTACGCCGATCAGGGCAAATATCCGGATTCACTGGACGAACTGTCCGAAAAGCGTTACCTTCGGGAACTTCCCAAGGATCCCTTTACCGGGAAGAGCGACAGCTGGGTGACGGTTCCGCCTCCTCCGGAGAGCGCGGTCCCCACGCCTGAAGCGGGCAGTTCGCCGCTGGTGGATGTGCCCGGTGTATCGGGAGCTTTGGCCGGGCCGGGAAACGTCTACGACGTGCACAGCGGGTCCAACCTGGTGGGGAGCAACGGCGTACCTTACAACGAATGGTGATACTGACATGATCCAACTGCACAACGTGTTCCTCTCTTACCAGAAGGATGCCACCGCCCTGAACAACGTTTCCCTGCGCATTGCCAAGGGGGAGTTCGTCTTTCTTACCGGCCCTTCGGGGGCCGGAAAGACGACGCTGCTGCGCCTCCTCTACGGCGCCCTGACGCCCAACTCCGGGCAGGTGCTGGTGGACGGCAAGAACGTCTCCCGCATGACATCTTCCCAGATTCCTTTTTTGAGGCGGACCATCGGCGTGGTCTTTCAGGACTTCAAGCTGCTGCAGAACCGGACGGTGTTCGAGAACGTGGCCATTACCCTGGAGGTGCTGGGATGGGGACGGGCCGACATCGGCAAGAAAGTCATGCACATCCTCAAGCAGATGGGCATTGCCTCCAAGGTCAACCTGACCCCCCAGCGGCTGTCGGGCGGAGAACAGCAGCGCGTGGCCCTGGCCCGCGCCCTGGTGAATGACCCCAAGATACTGCTGGCGGACGAACCGACCGGCAATCTGGACGACGACAACAAGGAACAGATCCTCTCGATCTTCAAGGACGCCAATGCCCGCGGCACCACGGTTGTGGTGGCTACCCACGACCGGCGTCTGATCGAAAACAGCCACAAGCGGCTGGTGACCCTCAGCAAGGGAGATATCGTTGAGCAAGTGGAACAACAAGAAGAAGATTGCCGCCAATCAGCCTAGCAAGCGCCCTTCCCTGGCGGGTGAAGGCTTCGGCGGGCGGCTGGGCTACTACGTCAGGCGCGCACTGACCAACATCCGTCAGAACGTGTTCGTCAACATGGTTACCATCGGCACCATCGCCCTGGCCCTGCTGATCGTTTCGCTGTTTCTGCTGGTGTTCATCAACATGGAGAGCGCCGCCGACACCTGGAGCGAACGGGTCCAGGTGACGGTCTATTTCGACCGAGAGCTGGCGCCCCAGGAACAGAACGGCTTCCGGTCCAGGATTCAGGCCCTGCCGGGGGTGTCCCGTGTAACCTACGTCTCCCGCGACGAGGCGTTGAAACGTTTCAGGAACAGGCTGCGGGGGCAGGAGGCGCTCCTGGAGGGGGTCCTGCCCGAGATCCTGCCCACCTCCCTGGAGATTACTCTCAAGCGCTCCAGCCGCGACACCCAGTCAGTTGAGACCTTCGTCGGCACGCTGAAACGGATTCCGGGGATCACGGAGGTGCAGTACGGCGAGGAATGGGTCAGGCGCTTCAACCTGTTCCTCAACTTCATGCGTCTGGTGGGTGCGCTTTTGGGCGCCTTCCTGGTGCTGGCGGTGCTGTTCATCGTCTCCAATACCATCAAGCTGACCATCTACGCCCGCCGCGACGAACTGGAAGTCATGTCGCTGGTGGGCGCCACCCGGTTTTTCATCAAGGCTCCGTTCCTGGTGGAAGGGATCATTCAGGGAGGGGCGGGGGCGCTCATTGCCGTGACGCTCCTGTTCGGCCTGTACGAACTGTTCCTCTATAACGCCGACAGTGTCCTGACGTTCAATCCCGCCACCTCCGGCCTGTCGTTCCTTCCCCCCGAGTATATCGGCGCACTGTTTCTGGCCGGCGTCCTGCTTGGGTTCATGGGCAGCCTGACCTCCCTCAGGCGTTTCATCTGATGAGAGTTTCGCTACTGATACTGCTGGCGCTGCTGGTCGCTCTGCCTGTTATGGGGGCGAATCCCCGCGACGAACTCAAGGGGGTCAAACGTGAGATCTCGGCCAAGAAACGGTTGATTACCAAGACCCGCAAGGTGGAGGCGGTTGTTTCCACGGAGTTGCAGGAGATCGACCGCAGCCTCGAACAGAGGAAGTCGGAGCTGGGAAGGCTGGACCGCGATCTGAAGGGGGTGGAGTCCAGCCTGGTTACCACCGGCGACGAGATCGGCCGGGCTACGGAAGACGCCAACCGCAAGAAGCAGGAGATCGTGCGCCGGCTTTCGTCGCTGTACAAGGCCGGTGAACTCGGCACGCTGCGCATGTTCTTCTCATCGGAATCAATCCCCCGCATGGCTGAAAACAGCCGCTACATGAAGTCGATTGTGGAGAATGACAGGAAAATTTTCGCGGAGTATAATGAGAAAATCAGGCGCTTGCGCGGTCTTAAGGTAAATCTGGAGCGGGACGCGGCCCGTAAGGAGCGGATCAAGAACGAGATCGCCTTCAAGAAGCGCGAGGTGGAGCAGGAAAAGAACAGGAAGGCTGCCTACCTGACCAAGGTGCGTAGCGACCGGGCCAGCTATGAGGCCTCGCTTAAGGAACTCAACGCCAACGCCAGCCGGTTGCAGAGCATGTTGGCCCGACTGGAGGCCATGAGCCGTAAGCGGCTCGCCTCCCGCCACGCCAGAAAACCCACATCCAGAACACCGGGAAAACCGGCTCAGAAACTGCCGGGGGAGGTGCTCCCTCCCGTGTCCGACCATGGTTTTGCCTCCCAACGCGGCCGCATGTCCCTGCCGGTGCGGGGCAGTATCATCGAATCCTATGGCAAGCACAAGCACCCCGAGTTCGACTCCTACACTTTCAGCAAAGGTCTTTCCATCGCGGCCGGAGCCGGCACGGAGATCAGGTGCATTTATGACGGCACCGTGGTCTTCGCCGATTATTTCAAGGGGTTCGGCAATATGGTGATCGTGGACCACGGCGGCGGCTATTTCAGCATCTATGCCCATGCGGCGCGGATTCTCAAACGGGTCGGGTCCCAGGTGGCGAAGAACGATTGCGTGGCCACGGTGGGGGATGTGGATTCCAGCAGGGGGCCGTTTCTGTACTTCGAGATCAGGCACCAGGGAAGACCACTTGACCCGGCCGGCTGGGTACGCTAATGTCAAAAATTCTGATCGAATCGGAATAACACCAACGCAGTTCATACAAGCGGAGACGGAGGATGTGCAGCATGGGCAGGAATAAACGGCGGGTATTCGCGGGGTTGGTCATCGCCATGGCCACACTGGTCATTTTCATCGGTATCAGCTCCCAACCCCGGTCCCGGGCGGAGGCGAAGGGGAACGACTATGAGTCAATCGAGCTTTTCACCGATGTCATGGCCATCATCAAGAAGAGCTATGTTGAGGAGGTGGACACCAAGAAGCTGATCTACGGCGCCATCAACGGCATGCTGGCCTCCCTGGACCCCCACAGCTCCTTCATGTCTCCCGAAACCTACAAGGAGATGAAAATCGACACCAAAGGGGCCTTCGGCGGGCTGGGGATCGAGATTACCGTCAAGGACGGCGCCCTGACCGTCATCGCGCCCATCGAGGATACCCCCGCCTCAAAGGCAGGCATCAAGGCCGGTGACCATATCTTCAAGATCGACGGGAAGTTCACCAAGGACATGAACATCAACGACGCGGTCAAGCGCATGCGCGGTCCCAAGGGGACCAAGGTAGTACTGAGCATCATGCGCGAGGGGTTCGACCGTCCCCGGGACTTCGCCCTGACCCGCGACATCATCCAGGTCAAGAGCGTGCGGTACCGCATGCTGGAAAACGGCTTCGGCTATGTTCGTATCGCCCAGTTCCAGGAAAAAACCGACGATGACCTGGTCAAGGCGCTCAAGGCGCTGCAGGACGAGGCCAAGAAACCGCTCTCAGGACTGGTGCTGGACCTGCGTAATGATCCGGGCGGACTCTTGGACCAGGCGGTCAGGGTGGCGGATCACTTCGTCGACGAAGGACTGATCGTCTACACCGAAGGGCGAGAGCGGGACGCCAAGATGCAGTTCTCGGCCAGGAAAGGTCCCAAGGAACCCAACTACCCCATCGTCGTACTGATCAACGGCGGCAGCGCCAGCGCTTCCGAGATCGTGGCCGGCGCCCTGCAGGACCACAAGCGGGCCATCATCATGGGGACCCAGAGTTTCGGCAAGGGGTCGGTGCAGACCATCATCCCCCTGGCCGACGAGTCGGGGCTGCGTCTCACCACCGCCCGTTACTTCACCCCCAATGGCCGTTCCATCCAGGCCAAGGGGATTACCCCGGACATCGTGGTGGAGCGCCTGGAGATGCCCCGTCAGAGTGATCGGAAGGAAGGTTTCAATATCCGCGAAAAGGACCTGGAAAACCACTTCCAGAACGGTGATGAGGCAGAGGAACCGGCCGCGGGCGACAGGACTGGCGGCAAAGAGAAGCAACAGCTTTCGAGCAAGCCCGAGGATAACCTGAAAAACGATTACCAGGTCATGCGTGCCCTGGATCTGCTCAAGGGGTGGGAGATCTTCAAGAAGATCGGCTCTTCCAAGTAAGGTTGCGGAGAGTCCCCCAGCGTGCCAAAACCAAGACAAAACCGCAGGAAACAGAGCCAGGGCGGTGGGCAGACCTATGCCGCCCTGGCCATACTGGCAGTCGTTATTCTCGTCGTGGTGGGCTATCTGCTGCTGAAGCCCTCCCGGCAGTCGTCCCGGCCGGTCTCTCCGCCGCCGGTGGCCAGGAAGACGCCCCGCCCCCGGGCGCCCCGGCCTGCCCCTTCCGCCGATATGTCGGAAACCACCCCCGAACAGCCGGCCGTGTCTCCACGAACTGCCGATACGCCGCCGCCCCTGAAGCCGGAGTCCCCGACGGAGCCCCCGCCGGTTGGAGAGAAGCTTCCCCTGCCACTGCCGGGACCGGCCGGAACGGGCCGCCTGGCAATCATCATCGATGACATGGGCGCGGGTATGGGGGAAGCCCGTTCCCTGGCGGCCATCGGCGTTCCCCTGACTTTCGCGATTATCCCCGGCCTGCGCAACTGCCGCGAGGTTGCCTCCTTTGCCGCGGGAAACGGCATCGAAACCATGATCCATATTCCGATGCAGTCCAAGGGGTGGCCGCGGCAGCGGCTGGAGTCCAACGGTCTGCTGGTCTCCATGGAGGATGCGGAAATCAGGGAGCGCATGGAGGGTTTTACCCGGGATGTTCCCCGTGCCGTGGGAGCCAACAATCACATGGGGTCGGAGTTCACCGAGCATGAACGGCAGATGACCTCCGTGCTGGAAGTGCTGAAGCAGCGGGGGCTGTTCTTTGTCGATAGCGTTACCACCCCCCGCAGCATGGGGCATCGCCTGGCGCGGCAGATGGGGGTCAGGTCGGGACGGCGTAGCGTGTTTCTGGACAACGAACAGAACAGTTCCTACATCACGGGGCAGCTGAACCAGGCGGCGCGGCAGGCCCGGAAGAACGGGAGCGCCATCGCCATCTGCCACCCCCATGCCGCGACCATCTCCACCCTGGCGGCCGTGCTGCCCGGGCTGAAGCAGCAGGGAATCACCCTGGTGCCTGCCTCGCGGCTGATGAGATAGACACAATTCCCCCCCCTTCGTATCCACGAGTATCTGAACCTTGAATGAAAAAAGCCCGCATGTTGCGGGCTTTTTTCATGGATCAACCAGGGACGCGGGTGTCAGCCTGTCAGATTTTGTCCGATGCGCGCCTGGAGCCGTTGCAGTTGGCGGTAGTTCTGCTCGTGCAGCACCTGTTCCGGGTTTGTGGGGTCGACGGCATGCACGGCCAGCCATTCGCCCAGGCGCGGTTTTCCCTCGAACCCGGACAGCCCCTCGTTCAGGAAGAGGTACAGACGGTCGTGCAGGCCGTCCAGGTGCCCCTCGGCGAAGCCGTCCAGTGGAAATTCCCTGCGGAAAACCAGTTCTCCGGCCTGGCTGAACTGCATGAAGTCCAGGACGTAGGAGCCGTCCTGCTCGCGGGGGAGGAACAGGGAGACCGACCTGCCGGCCTTTTCTGCGATCACGGCCCGGGCCGCGCTGTGGGCCTGGGAGCCGTTGTACAGGCCATACAGCGTGCCGCACAGCATGTCGGCGAAACAGTCCCGGTGCAGGAAGCCGCGCACGGCCCGGTCGGATGATTCGTAGTAGTAGCCTCGTTCCTGTGGTTTGTCAGAAAAAAGCGCTCCGCAGATCAGGCACCGTTCCGCCAGCCCCTCCAGGCGGGCCCGGTAGGATTCCTTCTTCTGGCCCTCCTTTTCCGCCAGCCAGCGGGCGTAGAGACAGGAGCGCGGTTCGGGGGTGGCGTCGTAGGAGCGTAACACGTCGCGGGTGATGCGGGAAAACTGGCCGTGCACCTCGGTGCCGCGGGCGTGGGTCAGGATCGGGTAGATCTTGCCGTCCGGGTTGGTGTTCAGGCTCTCCACCTTGGGGCTCTTGGAGATGTAGCAGTCCAGGGAACGGTAGCCGCGGTTGGCGGCGAAGGCCCTGAGCAGGGTCTTCTGATCCCGGAAGACTCCGTCGAACTTGATGCGCGAATCGATCAGGCAGGGGATCAGCGCCAGGGTCTTCTTGTCCATGCCGTGCTGGTCGAAGAGGGTGAAGATGTTCTTGCAGTTCTCCAGGCTGGGCATGTCCTTGACCGGAATCATCACCCGGTCGGCGGCGTAGAGCGCGTTCTGGGTCAGTGTGTTGAGGTCGGGGCGGGTGTCGATGATCAGGATGCCGGACAGGCTCGATTCGGCCAGCATGCGTGCCAAGGTCATGGGCCCTTTGAATCCATCCATGACCTGGTTCAGGTCGGGGGAGGAGGGGATGTAGTCAACCCCGTACTGCCCGGTGTGGGCCAGGGTGGAACCCGAAGCGCCCATGAGGAAGTCCTGTACGTTCCCCTTGAGCTTCTGTCCCCTGATCTCGAACATGCGGTCGATGGTGAAGTGGTTGTCGAAGGAGAAGATGGTGACCGGCAGGTCCGTGCGCATGGCAGCCAGATAGATGGCCAGGTTGGTGGCCAGGGTGGTCTTGCCCACGCCCCCCTTTTCCGAGGCTATGGTTATGGTATAGGGATAATTCTGCATGCCGTGTCCGCCGTTGTAACGATGAGTTGCGGCCCGTTGCCGTTCAGGGCCACCAGATAGTAGTTCAATTCGAGGGCGACGGTCAACCGGTTTGACACCCTTTCAGTCGCTGTGCTAGGGTGCGGCATCCATGGATCTCTTTTCCGAAAAAACCATCCTCTCCGTCAGCCGCCTGACCTCGCTGTTGCGGGAGCTGTTGGAGGAGAACTTCCGGCAGGTCTGGGTGGAGGGGGAGGTTTCCAACGTCTCCATCCCCTCATCGGGTCATCTCTACTTTTCCCTCAAGGATGGCGGTGCCCAGCTGCGTTGTGTGATGTTCAAGGGTGCGGCCCGCAATCTGAAATTTCGTCTTGCCGACGGCACGGCGCTGATTGCCCGCGGCCGCGTCTCGGTCTACGACCAGCGTGGCGAGTATCAGCTGATCTGCGAGTACCTGGAGCCTGCCGGCCTGGGCGCCCTGCAGGCCGCCTTCCAGCAGTTGAAAGATCGCCTGGGCCGGGAAGGGCTGTTCGATCAGGGGCGCAAGCGTCCCCTGCCGCTCTTTCCCCGTCGCCTGGGGGTGATCACCTCGGCCACCGGCGCGGCCATTCACGATATCCTCACCGTGCTCAGGCGGCGCTTCGCCTCACTGGAGATCCTGCTCTATCCGGTGCGGGTGCAGGGCGCGGGGGCGGCGCTTGAGATCGCCCGGGCGGTGGAGGAGATGAACCGCCTGAAACTGTCCGATGTGCTGATCGTCGGCCGGGGGGGAGGCTCCCTGGAGGATCTCTGGGCCTTCAACGAGGAGACGCTGGCCCGGGCGGTGGTCCGTTCGACTATCCCGGTCATCTCCGCAGTGGGTCACGAGACCGACTGGACCATCTGCGACTTTGTGGCCGACCTGCGCGCTCCGACCCCTTCGGCTGCCGCCGAACTGGTGATGGCCAGCGCCGACGAACTGCGCGGTCGGGTGGAGGCGCTGGAGCACCGTCTGCGGCTGGCCATGGAAACCCGCCTGTCGTCCCTGGAGGCACGGGTTGCCTCCCTGCGGCGCCTCGTGGCCGATCCCAGTGCCGCACTGGGGCACCTCTCCCAGCGGGTGGACGACCTGTCCAGTCGGCTGGAGCAGGCCCTGAACCATGGCGTCATGCGGCTTCAGGATCGTTTCGGCCGCCTCGAATCGCTCCTGATCCAGCACTCCCCCCTGGGACGACTGGAACATCTGCGTCAGCAGCTGCTGCTGCTCACATCCCAGGGGGAACGCTTCCTGTTGCTGCACCTGGAGGGAAACAAGCAGGCGTTCAGCGCTGCGACCGCCCGCCTGGAGGTGCTCTCCCCCCTGGCGACCCTCTCCCGCGGCTACGCCATCGCCACCGCCGTCCGGTGCGGGCAGGTGGTCAGGGATGCAACCGGCCTGGAGGCCGGGGAACTGGTGGACCTTACCCTGCGCCACGGTGGCGCCCGCTGCCGGGTGGAACAGGTGCGGCTGTCGGACGGGCCCAGGGCCTTGACGCCCGGCGATGATTCTGAAATACTGTCCGATCAATCAAGGAACGGTCATGGCAACGGAAAAATTTGAAACAGCGCTGAAAAAACTGGAAGATATCGTGCGCCGCCTGGAGGGGGGCTCCCTCTCCCTGGATGAATCCCTCAAGGCTTTTGAGGAAGGGGTCAGACACGCCTCTTTCTGCTCCAGGAAGCTGGACGAGGCCGAGCGCAAGGTTGAAGTGCTGCTGAAACAGAGGGACGGCAGCTATAGCCGCGAGCCGTTCCATGCGGAAGAACAAACCTGAAAACGGCAACTCACGCAACGGCGCACCTAAATATCTACCGTTATGGAACAGTTGAATATCACCAACCTGGTGGACGTGCCGTTGAAGATAATTGTCTGCTATTACGTGGCGTTCGCGGCATGATGCTGCTTTTCCCAGGATATATGAACCCGACAAAGGAAACGACATGGACCTGAAAACATACCTGAAAGAACAGTGCGCCCGCGTGGATGCGGCGCTGGATCAGTATCTTCCCCGGGAGACGGACCTGCCCCACAGTCTGCACAAGGCCATGCGCTACTCGGTCTTTGCCGGCGGCAAACGGGTGCGCCCGATCCTGATGCTGGCCGCCTGCCAGGCCGTGGGCGGAGACGGGGAGAAGGCCATGCCGGCCGCCTGTGCCATGGAAATGATCCATACCTATTCCCTGATCCACGACGACCTTCCGGCCATGGACGATGACGATTTCCGGCGCGGCAATCCCACCAACCACAAGGTCTTCGGCGAGGCGGTGGCCATCCTGGCCGGCGACGCGCTCCTGACCGAGGCCTTCAGGCTGATGAGTGCCCCCGCTTTCGCCGCCGGCGTACCGGCCGAGGCGCGGCTGGCGGTGATCCACCAGATCGCCTCCTGCGCCGGCTCCCACGGCATGGTGGGGGGGCAGGTGGTTGACATGGAGAGCGAGGGGAAGAGCGACATCGACCTGCCCACGGTGCAGTACATCCACACCCACAAGACCGGCGCCCTGATCAAGGCCGCCGTGGTGGCCGGTGCCCTGCTGGGGGGGGCGGACCGGGAAAAGCTTGACGCTATCACCCGTTACGGCTCGGCCGCCGGTCTTGCCTTCCAGATCGCCGACGACATCCTGGATATCGAGGGGACCACCGAGGAGATCGGCAAGGACGCGGGAAGCGACCAGGCCCGCGGCAAGGCCACCTATCCGGCGGTGATGGGGCTTGCGGCAGCCAAGCAGGAGGCCGCAACCATGATGGACGAGGCGTTCAAGGCCCTGGAGATCTTCGGTTCCGAGGCGGATCCCCTGCGGGAGATCGCGCGCTACATCGTCACGCGCACGAAGTAACCCTCAGCGGGAGTCCCTTTCCGCCTCGCAGGGAGGCCGGCGTCGGCCCTCCTCGTACGGGACGGATCGGGACCAAATTTCATTCAACGGGTGTGTATGGCTCTCCTGGATACAATCGACTCACCGGCCGACCTGAAGCGTCTGCCGGTCTCCCGGCTCCCCGAGCTTGCCGAAGAACTGCGGCGGGTGATCATCCGGACCTGCGCCACCAACGGCGGCCATCTGGCCCCCAGTCTGGGGGTGGTGGAGCTGACCATCGCCCTGCACCGGGTCTTTTCCACCCCTGACGACAAGATCGTCTGGGACGTGGGGCATCAGGCCTACGCCCACAAGCTGCTCACCGGTCGGCGCGACCGTTTCGCCACCCTGCGCAAGCTGGACGGCATCAGCGGCTTCCCCAAGCGGGAGGAGTCGCCCCACGACGCCTTCGAGGTGGGGCATGCCTCCACCTCCATCTCCGCCGCCACCGGACTGGCGGCGGCCCGCGATCTGCAGGGGCGCGGGAACAAGGTGGTGGCGGTGATCGGCGATGGTTCCATGACCGGCGGCATGGCTTTCGAGGCCATGAACCATGCCGGCCACATGAACCGGGATATGATCGTGGTCCTGAACGACAACGAAATGTCCATTGCCGAGAACGTGGGCGCCCTCTCCAATTTCCTGACCCGCACCGGTTCCAGCGAGTTCGTCTACCGTTTCAAGAAGAACGTTGAGTCTTTCCTGGGGCGCAAGGAACCCCTGGGCAAGAACCTGCTGCACCTGGCCAAGAAACTGGAGGACTCCTTCAAGGGGTTCTTCACCCCGGGCATGCTCTTCGAGGCCTTCGGTTTCGAGTACATCGGTCCCATCGACGGTCACGACCTCCCCATGCTGCTGGAGACCCTGGAGAAGGTGAAGAAGTACCGCGATGCGGTGCTGATCCACGTCCTGACCAGGAAAGGGAAGGGGTACCGGCCGGCCGAGGATGATCCCTCCCTGTTTCACGGGGTCGGTCCTTTTGATCTGGAGAGCGGCAGGGTGCACAAGGCAAAGGGGGGGGCGGCCTCCTATACCGCCATCTTCGGCTCCACGCTCTGCCGGTTGGCCGGAGATGACGAGCGGGTCGTGGCGCTCACCGCGGCCATGCCGGACGGCACCGGCCTGGTTCCCTTTGCGAAACAGTTCCCGTCGCGCTTCTTCGACGTGGGGATCGCCGAGCAGCATGCCGTTACCTTTGCGGCCGGCCTGGCCACCCAGGGGTTCCGTCCGGTCTTCGCCGTCTACTCATCCTTCCTGCAGCGGGCCTACGATCTGGTCTTCCACGATGTCTGTTTGCAGAATCTGGCGGTGGTCTTTGCCCTGGACCGTGCGGGCGTGGTGGGCAATGACGGCCCCACTCACCACGGCAGTCTGGATGTCTCCCTGGTGCGGCATCTGCCCAATATGACCGTCATGGCGCCTCGGGACGAAAACGAGTTGCAGCATATGCTGGCTACGGCTCTCAGGCTCCCCGGTCCGGTAGCCCTGCGGTACCCCCGTGGTAACGGCGTGGGGGTTCCCCTGGACCAACTGATCGCGCCGCTGCCGGTTGGCCGGGCAGAGGTGCTGCGCCAGGGGAAGGACGGAGTGCTGCTGGCGCTGGGGAGCATGGTGCACCCGGCCCTGGAGGCGGCTCTGCTGCTGGAGCAGGAGGGCGGTCCCCGTGTCACGGTGGTCAACGCCCGTTTCGTCAAGCCGCTGGACGCCGAGCTGATCCTCGGGTTGGCACGGGACTGTGGCCGGCTGATCACCCTGGAAGAGAACGCCCTGCAAGGAGGATTCGGCTGCGCCGTGTTGGAGCTTCTTGAGGAGAACGGCGTCCGCGGTACGCGGGTGCTGCGGCTGGGGTACCCGGACGAGCAGATTCCCCAGGGGGACCAGGGGGAGCTGCGGGCATTGCTGGGGCTTGATCCTGCCGGGCTGGTTGCCTCCATCAGGACGTTTCTGGAGCGGGAGTAGGCAACACGCGAGGCGGCTGAAGCGGGCTGAGAATGGTCTGGACGGGAGACCTGCCGGAAAAGATGGAATATCTCCACGCCGGGCCGGAACCAGCGGGAGAGGGAAACGGAAAGAGAGGGGATCTGACGGATGATCAGGAGCATGACCGGGTACGGCAAGGGAGAGGCGCTCTCCGAGCAGGGGCGCTGCACGGTGGAGATCAGGTCGGTCAACCACCGCTACGGCGAGATCTCGATGCGCATGCCCCGGGCCTTCCTGTCGCTGGAGAACGAGGTCAAGAAGAGCCTGGCAGCTACCCTCAAACGGGGCAAGATCGATGCCTATGTCCAGTGGGAGGAGACCGGCGCGGCCGCGGCCGTGCCAACCGCTGATCTGGCCCTGGCCAGGGGGTATGCCGAGCTGCTTCGTTCCCTGTCGCGGGAGGTGGGGCTGAAGGAAGAGCCCTCCCTGGGGCTGATCCTGGCCCAGAAAGGGGTGTTGGGCGAGGCGGCAGCCGGCCAGCCCGACCTGCGGGAATGTCTGCCCCGGATCATGGCCGCCGTGCAGGATGCCGTGACGGCCATGGACGACATGCGTCGGCGCGAAGGAGAGGCCTTGGCCGGCGATCTGGCGTCCCGCCGCGCGCAGCTGGCCCTGTGGGTGGAGCGGATCAGGGAGCGGGCCCCCCAGGTGGTGGACGAGTGCCGCCAGAAGCTGAAGACACGTCTTGCCCAGCTCCTGGACGGGGCTGAGGTGGATCCCCAGCGCCTGGCCCAGGAGGTGGCGCTCATGGCAGACCGCTGCGACGTAACCGAAGAGTTGGTGCGGCTTGCCAGCCACTTCGACCAGTTCGATGAGGCCCTGGCCGCGGATGAGCCGGTGGGGCGCAAGCTGGATTTCCTCATGCAGGAGATGAACCGCGAGGTCAACACCATCGGCTCCAAGTCAAGCGACGCCGAGGTGACCTCTCTGGTGATCCGCATCAAGGCCGAGATGGAGAAGATGCGCGAGCAGGTGCAGAACGTGGAGTAAGGACGGGGAACAGGGAACAGGGAACAGGGAACTTCCCGGTTCCGCGTCACCGGTCCCCGATTTTGAAAGGTATTCCATGAACCGTGAAGGTCTGATCATGATCATCTCCGCCCCCTCCGGGGCGGGCAAGACAACCCTCTGCCGCCGCCTGCGCCAGCGCTTTCCCGATATGCGGGAGTCCATCAGCTACACTACCCGCCGGCCCCGGCCGGGGGAGAAGGATGGCGAGGATTATTGCTTCGTATCCCGGGACGAGTTCCAGGCCATGGTGGCCGAAGACGCCTTTGCCGAATGGGCCGAGGTGCACGGCAACCTGTACGGCACGGCGCTCAAGACCTTGGAGGAGGCGCGCAGGCAGGGGATCGATCTGCTGCTGGACATCGACTGCCAGGGTGCCCTCAGACTGAAGGAGCGCTTCGAGGGGGGTGTGTATGTCTTCATCCTCCCTCCCAGCATGGAAGAGTTGCGCCGCCGGCTGGAGGGGCGCTCCTCCGATGCTCCCGAGGTGATCGAGCGCCGTATCAGGCGGGCGACGGAGGAGATCAGGGAGGCGCGCTGGTACGACTACGTCATCATCAACGACAGCCTTGAGGAGGCGTTCCAGGAGCTGTCGGCCATCGTGCTGGCCCAGAGGCTGCGCACCTTCCGCATGGTGGGGCGGGTGGCAAAATTGTTTGATATTTGACGGGAAATGGGGTAACAATGCTGTTCCAATCCACACTCGGCAGGAAGGAGTATTTCATATGGCGCGAGTAACCGTTGAAGACTGCCTGGATAAAGTAGAGAACCGCTTTCTCCTGGTCATGCTGGCCTCCAAGAGGGTCAAGCAGCTCTACAAGGGGGCCAGACCGTTGGTGGATCCCCGCAACAACCGCCTGGTGGTGACCTCCCTGCGGGAGATCGCGGCCGGCAAGGTGGGCTATGAGATGACCAAGAGACAGCGCACCCAGCAGTAACCGCTCAAAGGGGAGGGAGCTCCGCCGTTTCCGGCCGGGCTGCCCCCCCCCTTTTCCCTTCCCCTGTTGTATCCACAGATTTCTTGTCAGGCGACTAACGGCACATGATCAGGCTCAACGACATCCTTGACAAGGTGGTGTCCTACAACCCCTCCGCCGACCTGGACCTTATCCGCAAGGCCTACGTCTACTGCGCCAAAGTTCATCAGGGCCAGACCCGCTTGTCGGGTGAGCCGTACATCATTCACCCCATGGAAGTTGCCGGTCTGTTGGCAGACCTGCGCCTGGACGTGGCCAGCGTCGTTACCGGCTTCCTGCACGACACCATCGAAGATACCCTGGCCACGGCCGAGGAGCTCACCTCCCTGTTCGGCGAGGAGGTGACCGCCCTGGTGGACGGCGTCACCAAGATCAGCAAGATCCATTTCAAAACCAAGGCCGAGAGCCAAGCCGAGAATTTCCGCAAGATGCTTCTGGCCATGTCCGTGGATATCCGCGTGGTTCTGGTGAAACTTGCCGACCGGCTGCACAACATGCGCACCCTGGAGTTCCAGCCCGAGCTGAAGCAGCGCTCCATCGCCCAGGAGACCATGGATATCTATGCCCCCATCGCCAACCGGCTGGGAATCTCCTGGATCAAAGTGGAGCTGGAGGATATCTCTTTCCGCTACCTGAACCCGGAAACCTACTTCGACCTGGCGCGCAAGATCCAGTTGAAAAAACGCGAACGGGAGGCCTACGTATCCGAGGCCAAGGCGATCATTGCCGAAAAGCTGGAGCAGCACGGCATCAGGGGGGAGGTTTCGGGACGCAGCAAACACCTCTACTCCATCTACCGCAAGATGCAGGCCCGCAACGTGGAGCTGGACGAGATCTACGATCTGATCGCCCTGCGTATCCTGGTGGAGGATGTACGTGACTGCTACGAAGTGCTGGGGGTGATCCACTCGGCTTGGAAACCGATTCCGGGGCGGTTCAAGGATTACATCGCCATGCCCAAGGGGAACATGTACCAGTCGCTGCACACCACGGTGATCGGTCCCCACGGCGACCGCATGGAGGTGCAGATTCGCACCCACGAGATGCACAACGTGGCCGATGCCGGCATTGCCGCCCACTGGAAGTACAAGGAGGGGAAGGGGTACGACGAGAAGGATGTGAAGCGTTTTTCCTGGCTGCGTCAGCTCCTGGAGTGGCAGCAGGAGTTGCAGGACTCCCGGGAGTTCATGGACTCGGTCAAGGTGGAGCTGTTCCCCGAGGAGGTCTACGTCTTTACTCCCCAGGGAGATGTGAAGCCCTTTCCCCGGGGGTCGACACCCATCGACTTTGCCTACGCGGTGCACTCCGATGTGGGGCACCGCTGTGTGGGGGCCAAGGTCAACGGCAAACTGGTGCCGCTCAAGTATGAGCTGAAGAATGGGGATATCGTGGAGGTGATCACCTCGCCCCACCATACCCCCAGCAAGGACTGGCTCAAGATCGTCAAGAGTTCCCGCGCCCGCAACCGGATCCGGGCCTGGATCAAGACCGAGGAGCGCAAGCACAGCATCGTGCTGGGGAGGGAGATTTGCGAGAAGGACTTCCGCAAGTACTCCGTGAACCTGCAAAAAATCCAGAAGAGCGGCGATTTCAAGCGTATCGCCGGTGAGTTCGGCTTTGCCGGTGACGACGACCTGCTGGCGGCTGTTGGCTACGGCAGGATCACCCCCCACCAGATCATCGGCAAGCTGCTGCCGGAGGAGAAGATCCAGGAGCGGAGCGAGCGCAAGGAGTCGCGCCTTACCGCGGCCATGAACCGCCTCAGGGGCAAGAGTAGTTCCGAGGCGGTGGAGATCAGTGGCGTGGACGACGTGCTGGTCCGTTTCGGCAAGTGCTGCAACCCGGTGCCCGGGGACGACATCATCGGCTTCATCACCCGCGGCAAGGGGGTGACGGTGCATACGGCCGACTGCAAGTTCGCCCTGGAGAGCGACCCGGAGCGGCGCATCGACGTGACCTGGAACCAGAGCAAGACCAGTGGCCTGCCGGTCAGGATCCGGGTAATCTGTCATGACGTGAAAGGGATCCTGGCCAATATTTCACTGGCCATCGCCAACAGCGAGGCCAACATTGTCAGCGCCCTGATCCAGAGCACGGTGGACAAGCGGGGCGAAAACATCTTCGAGGTGAGCGTGGTGGATTTGGCCCACCTGCAACGGGTCATGAACTCCCTGATGAAGGTCAAGGGGGTTATTTCCGTGGAAAGGATGAAGAATTGAAACTGGAACTGATTGCGACGAACAGGGCTCCCGCCGCTATCGGACCCTATTCTCAGGCGGTGCGGATGGGGGATCTGCTCTTCTGTTCCGGCCAGATTGCGCTGGATCCTGCCACGGGCGAACTGCTGGCCGGCGATGCGGCGGCGCAAACCGGCCGGGTGATGGAGAACATCGCCGCCCTGCTGGCAGCTGCCGGACGGGGATTCGACGACGTGATCAAGAGTACCATCTTTCTGGCGGATATGGCCGACTTTGCCGGGGTGAACGAGGTCTATGGCCGCTGTTTCAGCGGACACAGGCCAGCCCGCTCCACGGTTGCGGTCAGCGGCCTGCCGCGGGGGGCGTTGGTTGAGATCGAGGTGATCGCCCGGGGGTGAGAGGCAGTCCGCTGGTTCGAGGTTAAAAAAAGAGCCGCGGGCACCGTACGTGCCGCGGCTCAGACAACTTCGAACCTTGAACCGCTTTTACAGCGCCTTGGTTACGTGACCGGAGCGGATGCAGCGGGTGCAGACTTTGATCGTCTTGACGCTGCCGTTTCTGACAGCCTTGATCTTCTGGAGGTTGGGATACCACACGGTACGGGTTTTGTTGTTGGCATGGCTTACGTTGTTGCCAAAGCTGGGGCCTTTACCACAGATTGCGCATATTCTTGACATAGAGTTGTTCCCTCCGTTAATTTCTCAAAAAACTTCTATATCAAATCGGGGTATGGCTTGCAAGAAAAACTTTCGGAGCATGCATGAACATTCTCAAGGGGTTGATGACCCTGCTCGTCCTGGCACTGCTCGCGGTGGCCGTACTGTTCATCGACTTTACCTACAAGACCTTCTCCTATCGCCAGCGTGAGCTGAAGGCCGATGCAATCGTGGTGCTGGCCGGGGGGAAGGGGAGGGTGGACGAGGGCGTGCGTCTTTTCCGCCAGGGGAGGGGGCAGTGGCTCTTTTTCATCGGCGTTGATCCCACGGTGCGGCGTTCCGACCTGTATCGTCCCCGGCCGGGAGACCCGCCTGCTTCGGGAGTGATTCTGGAGAAGGCCTCGCGCAACACCTTGGAGAATGCCGTGTATGGCCGGGATCTGATCATGCAGCGCAACGTGCGTTCCATACTGCTGATCACCTCCCGTTATCATTTGAAACGGGCCTCGATTCTGCTGCGCAATGCCCTGCCCAAAGACGTGGCCATTTATCCCTATCCGGTGGATTCGGCAAATCTGAAGGAAGCCTGGTGGCGTCATCGCGACAGCTTCAGGCTCCTCTTCGGCGAGTTCTACAAATATTGCATGTTCCGGGCTTTTTTTCTTCTGGCGCCGGGAGAGTTGCGTCGTGGCCTGGGGTGAGCCTTTCAAAATTTTCCTGAACGTGGTATGATCCGCCCTTCTTCAATTTATCCCGAAAGGACAACCTGATGCGTTATATCAGCACCCGCGGCGGTATTCAGCCGATCAGCTTCAAGGACGCCGTGATGATGGGACTGGCTACCGACGGCGGCCTGCTCCTACCCGAATCCTATCCGAGGTTCAGCCGCCAGGAGCTGGAACAGTGGCGCTCGCTCTCCTATGCCGAACTGGCTCTGCGGGTCATCTCCCCCTTCGTGGACGACATTCCGTCCGACGACCTGAAGGGACTGATCAACCGTTCCTATGCCACCTTCAGTCATCCCCAGGTGACGCCGGTGGTGCGCAAGGACGGGGTGTATATCCTGGAGCTGTTCCACGGCGTGACCCTGGCTTTCAAGGACGTGGCTCTGCAGCTTCTGGGCAACCTGTTCGAGTATATCCTGGCCGAGCGGGGGGAACATCTCAACATCCTGGGTGCCACATCGGGTGATACGGGCAGTGCCGCCATCCACGGGGTGCGCGGCAAGAAAGGGATCACCATCTTCATCCTGCATCCCCACGGTAAAACCTCGCCGGTACAGGCGCTGCAGATGATCACCGTTCCCGACGCCAACGTGCACAACATCGCCATCCGCGGAACCTTCGACGACTGCCAGAATATGGTCAAGGCCCTGTTCAGCGACTTGGAATTCAAGGAGCGCTACTCCCTGGGCGCGGTCAACTCCATCAACTGGGCCCGCGTCCTGGCCCAGGTGGTGTACTACGTCTATGCCTGGCTGCGGGTGACCGACGAGGGCGATTGCCAGGTCTCGTTCTCCGTTCCTACCGGCAACTTCGGCGACATCTTCGCCGGTTACGTGGCCAAGCGCATGGGTCTTCCCATGGGGCGGCTGCTCCTGGCCACCAACGAAAACAACATCCTCACCCGATTTGTCAACGACGGCGACTATTCCCTGGCCGATGTCGTTGCCACCGTTTCCCCTTCCATGGATATCCAGGTGGCTTCCAACTTCGAGCGCTATCTGTACTATCTGTTCGGCCAGGATGCCGCCCGGGTGAGGGGGGCGTTCGCCGAACTGAGGGAGCAAGGGCGTATCAGCTTCACGGATGGGGAGATGAGACAGGTGCGGGAAGATTTCTGCTCAGCCACGGTGGACCAGGCGGCAACCCTGGAGACCATCGGCGGTTTCAAGCGCGAGACCGGCTATCTTATGGATCCTCACACCGCCGTGGGGGTACGGGCCGCCCTGGATCTGCTCCCCCCCGACGCGGCCCGCGTCTGTCTGGCAACGGCCCATCCGGCTAAATTCGGTGATGCCGTGGAACAGGCGGTTGGCGCATCCGCGCCGGTGCCTGACTCCATTTCGGCCCTGGCCGGCATGGAGACCCGCTGCGAAATTATGGACGCCGATCTGGAGCAGGTGCGCCGTTTTGTTGTTGATCACGTGGCATAGGGATAGTGGTTGTTGGCCACACACGAGCGGCATAGCGTGACCAACCGTAAATTCCAGTTGACAAAACGTCGAACTCTTGGCATGTATACAAGTCCAAACGCGGGAATAACTCAGTGGTAGAGTGTCAGCTTCCCAAGCTGAAGGTCGCGGGTTCGAATCCCGTTTCCCGCTCCATAAATAAGCTAACTACGTTGCGTAGTTATCGGCACACAGCCCCTGACTTTGACCGAAACTTTGACAAAAAGCGCTGGTTAGAGCAGGGGTTTCCGCTTTTTGCTGTGGTATGACGGGTACCGCCATTCTCTTACGGTAGCGTTCCGGAAAAGCCGTTCTCAGTTCCTCCAGCGACAAAAAGTCCTCCCCCAAGTATTCGAGAATCATTTCCTTTTCGTCACCCAGACCCTTTCGGTATTTCCCATATTTCTCGTCGATCATCTTTCTCGTGCTGTGCCCCATCAGATTAACGAGTCTCTCTTTGATAACGCCGGTTAAATACGACCATGCAACGATTGTGTGGCGACAAGCATAAGGCACCTTACCGTTCAATTCCGCTTCTCTTATCGCCTTGTTCCAGACGTTTTTCACAAATGAGCTGTAGTTGAACGGGCTCCCATCGAGCATGGTCAGGACAAACTCATTGGCCGGGATGGTGATGCCATTGGCGAATGTGATCACCGCAGGGGAAATGGATGCGGCACATGCCTTGTCCAGAAGTTCCCGCAGGCGACGGGTCTTGGGAATGTTACGCTTGCGGTACCAGTTCTTCGGCTTGGTCTTGAAGATTGGTCTCCCTTCCTCGTCACGTACCACTGCACAGCAGATCTGAATATCGTCTCCGTCGACATGCTGTTTCAGCAATGCCTCTAGCTCAGACCCGATGACCCCCATCAAGAGCAGATCCACGACAATGTGATAATGGGCGTCGATGTGGTTCAGAAGCTTTTGCCATTCCGAGAAAAGAAAGACTTCCCTGGTCGAGACCTCAGTATCTTTCTCCTTGTGGAGCACCCTGATAATAGCTTGCTCTGCCTGCATCTGTAACGTCTTTTCCGCATGTTGCTCGTACGCTGCGGAAACGCCGGTGAACGGGTCCCTTAAATTCCAGTTGTAGTCGTTGCATGCTGCAATCCAGATTTTGGTCATCGGGCCGATGATGCTTTTGAGCCTCTTGACCGAAAGGGGATTGCCCGGTTTTTCATTTTTGGTCTTGGCCTTTGTGCGATCACATCTGTTCATATTGCCAACGAACGTTTGAACTTCCGTGGCAGTGATCTGGGAGAAAGCCGTCTTTTCGAAATACGGGAGAATTCTGCTGTTGAGCACCTGGAGGTAGTCTCTCCGTTTCGTGGGAGAGAAGTAAGAGGGGATATTCTTCTGCATCCAGTCCCTCGCATAGTCGCCAAAAAGAACATGTTCCGGTTCCGGCTTGTAATCCCCGCCTTCCAGCTTGGTGAAATGCTCTTTTGTGGCCTTGTCCAACCAATAAAACGTCTTGGCGAACTTGAAGGTTCGGTTTCGGATTTTCCGGCCAACTTCATCCATGAATTCACACAACTCCTCCCAATTATTGGGATTGTCCTCCCGGTCAATCGGAAAGCGTAAGCGCTGCTTGTAATAATTCATCGAGATGTAAATGTACTTTGAGCCGTTCATGGTGTACAAACTGCCAAAGCTCGGTTTCCTGTGCCAAGGCCGCTTGAGTTCTTTTTGCTGTTTCTGTTTCATGCCTATGTTCCTTTCATGTGACACCCCCTTCAGCTGATTTTCGTTTGCCGAATCAGGATACCTGCTTGTTGTCATCTCATCAAGCCCGCAGATTCAATCGACTGCGGTTTCCCTTCCTGCTCTGTAACTTGGGACGGGTCGGTTGTGGTTCCGGAGTAAATGCTTTCAGCAGTCGAGTGATATAATCTGGGCCCCACGGGAAGCGGTAGATGCGGCCAATATGAAAATAGTGCACGCCCCCGATTAGCTTCCCTTCAGCAATCCAATGACGGACCGTATTGCTGCATACCCCCATTTTTTGCGCAAACAGGCCTAGGCCTATCATTTCGCAATCTGAGTGTTCCGATACGGATATGTCAGTTGCCGACAATTTCAAATTTGGGCATCCTTGCGGGTAATGTGGGGAATACTCCTCCTATTTATTAAGATCATTTGGCTGTCTGGCTTTTAGGGAGCAAAATGCAAAAAAGCCCCTTTGGCTGCTTAAAGCAGCCAAAGGGGCTTTTTTGATACTGGCATATTACTAAACCGCAGGGCGCCAAGCGGCGGTCGAACTTTTACCAGCCTGAAAGTCCGTAATGGATGGCTGGTATATTCTGAATTAAGTCAATAGATACAAGCATTTGTTGTTATTTGTTTCCAACCGGATATCGAGACACATGTATTGTAATAACTAAAATTTTAGTCAAAAACTTTGTAGACTTTTTTCCGAGTCAGGATCGGAAAATCCTTTCGCGACAATTTCAAGCCGTGTTTTTTTCCGTTTTGGATGATTTCTGTTACAATTTGTGATTTTTGCTGGGTAATGCCACTGTGGGCAGGCAGACCATTCAACGCTGAAAATCTATTCTTCAGAACTTCAACATGCCTGTGGCTGCAGAGCTCAAGAAGTTCCGCCTTTATTTGGCGATATACAGTCTTTTCTATGTACGCAGTCACACGTCCTCTGGAACCGACTGATACGATTTTTATTTTCATGATTTCACCTACGGCAAAAATAAGTGGCTCTTTTAGGATATTTACAAAAATATCATCTGAAACAGTGATGTTGCCGGTTGACCGGAGGAGCAGAGCGCAGTTCTCCCACCTCAGGAACACATGATTTGCTTGCCCTTTAAGCTTGTTTCGGTATCGTTTGTCTTTTCCTACATCCGCTCCATATTTTTCAATGAGCTTGGAATCTATGGCATGCCACTTTTCCCGTTTATTTTCTGGATATACTGTCTTGCAGTATAAGTGGTAGCCGTGACTGATGAGGGTGATTGCTTGCTGGATGAAACCTTGCCATGATGTGCAGATGTGTTGGTCCATATTTAAACCTCCCGGTTTTTGATATGGCACAGGGCACGGCCTCCCGGCCAGATGGCTGCGCCTCTTCCATGCCCTGTACCCAAGGCAAAGAAGAGGGGCAGCCAGCCCCAAAAACGATTTGCAAAGGTGGGAATTTTCCCGCGTGCACTACTATCTCTGGTGCCACCCAGACGCACAATGGCATGCCACTGCCTTGCAACATGCCTTATCGGTACTCGTTCCCGCTAATCAACCCTCGCTCGCCTGTGATTTTTCACCACCATTGACCCCCCAGAGGTCCTGATTTTTCAGGAGCATTGACCCCACCCTTTTTCACCACCATTGACCCCCCTCAGGCCACAGTTTTTCACGAGCATTGCCCCCCCTCGCACGGCGCCGACTACAACCTGTATCATGCCCCTCATCATCTCACCG
>CAZIUE010000026.1:0-39321 GCA_964542535.1 uncultured Pelobacter sp.
AAGCAACTATTAAGAAGCAATACCCTTTCACCGCGCACACCATAAACAGAACCACTACGATCAACAACAAAAACAACGATTAGTCGCCATGGTCAGCCAGCCGGATTTCCCAAAGAGCGCGACGCAAAAAAGGCCGACGTGGAGGAGGCGAAGCGTCCCTGATCATGCCTTCAGGAGATGGCGCCTGAGCCGGTCCAGGGCGGTCCAGGCGGTCAGTGTGCGGATATTGCAACGCGTGCGCCCAAACAGAAAGCGCTCCGTGCGGCAACCATCAGCCGTTGCCAGGGAGATAAAAACCGTGCCCACCGGCTTCTCCTGCGTGCCGCCGTCCGGCCCGGCAATGCCGGTCACCGCCAGCCCCAGGTCACTGCCCGCCGAGAGGCGGATTCCCCTGGCCATGGCCTCGGCCACCTCGGCGCTGACGGCCCCCTTGTCGTCGATCAGTTCAGCCGCTATCCCCAGACGGCTGCTCTTGGCGGTATTGGCGTAGGTCACCGCCCCCTCCAGGAAGTACGCCGAACACCCGGCCACGGACGTGACCATCTGGGCGATCATGCCACCGGTGCAGGACTCGGCCAGAGAGAGGGTCGCGCCCTGGTCACGCAGCAGCCCCCCCACCGTCTCCGCCATCGTCAGTTCCCCTTCGGAGAAGACATACGCCCCCAGCCGCTCCCGCGCCAGGCACACTGCCCGGGAAAGGCTCTCCTCGGCGCCGTGCTCATGGCCGGCCTCGACCAGCAGCGTAACCCTGATCATGGGAAAGGAGACGCACAGCCCCAGTTGCAGCCCCGGACAGGACTGAACGATGCCGGAGAGCAGCTCATCGACCCGCGGCTCTCCCAGACCGAACACGTTCAGATCCCGGGACCGTATGACGCGTTTTTTCGTATTCCGTTCCATGAGAAAGGGAATCACCGATTCGTGCAGCATGACCGTCATCTCGGCGGGAACCCCGGGCATGAAGAACAGGTAGCAGTTGTTGTGGATCAGGTGGAAACCGCAGGCGGTGCCGGTGGGGTTGGGGATAAGGGTGGTTTTGGTGGGGATCATGGCCTGCTTTTCGCCGACCTGAACACCGGGTGGGACGCCGAAGCGGGCCATCATGCGGTGCAGATGTTCCCGGGCCTCCTCGTTCATGACCAGCCGGCGCCCCGTGGCCCGGGCCACCGCCAGGGTGGTCAGATCGTCCACCGTTGGCCCCAGGCCGCCGGTAACGATGACGGCATCACTGGTGTGCCCCAGGTCGGCCAGCGCATCCATGATGTCCGGCTCACTATCCCCCACGCAGAGGTGGCGCTGCACGCGCATGCCGCTGCCAAGCAGTGCCGCGGCAATGGTGGCGGCATTGCCGTCCACGATGCGTCCGCGGATCAACTCATCGCCGATGCTCAAGGTTGAAATTTTCATGATGTCACCGTACCTCCCTCTCGTCCTGAACGACTACCGGCTGGGACACGATCCTCATCACCTCCTGCAGGGGAATGCCCCGTTCACGGGCAACCCCACGGCAGGCCTCGTACTCCGGCGCGGCCCGCAGCGGCCGCCCCTGATGGAAGAGCAGCTTGAAGGGAAGCACCCCCAGGGGGGTCTCCCGTTCTTCCACGCGCCGCTCCAGGGTGGTGCGACCGACCGGGTAATGCCTGATTCCGATGGCCGTGGTCTCCACCAGCACCAGGGCAGCCAGCCGTTCCAGCTGGCCGGTGCGACAGAGAAAGGAGAGTTTCACTCCCGGCCGGTTCTTCTTCATCTGGACCGCGGTATAGAAGACATCCAGGGCTCCCTCTTCCAGGAGCCGCTCCATCACGTACCCCAGCAGTTCCGGCGTGGAGTCGTCGATATTGGTCTCGGCCACCAGCACGTCCCCATCCCCCGCCTCTCCCGACCGTCCCAGGAAAGCCCGCAGGATGTTGGGCACATCGGGGAAGTCCTTGCTGCCTGCCCCGCAACCGATGGCAGCGACGGTCAGGGCCGGCCGGCCGGCCGAGCCTGTTGCCAGAGCCGCCAGGATGGCCGCCCCAGTGGGAGTCACCCGTTCACCGGCTCCACACCGGGTGTGCACCGCCAGCCCCTTCAGCAGCTCGGCCGTGGCCGGCGCGGGCACCGGCAGCATCCCGTGGGCCGTGGAGACGAACCCGCTCCCCAGGGGAAGCGGCGCGGCGGTCAAAGCCTCCACCCCCAGGTACTCCAGGCAGATGGCAACCCCCACGATATCGACGATGGAGTCCAGGGCCCCCACCTCGTGGAAATGCACCTCCTCCACCGTCACGCCGTGTACCAGGGCCTCGGCCCGGGCCAGGCGTAGAAAAACCGCCCGGGCCCGTTCCCTGACCCGGGGCGCCAGAAAGCTGCGGGCTATCATCCCGTCGATATCGGCATGACTGCGTTCGGTGCGCTGGTCATGCACCTGCACCTCAAACCTGCCTGCAGCCAGGTGATGGCGCTCGGTGCGGCTGAAGGAAAGGGAATAGCTGTTTCGGGGCAGGCCGAGCAGCTCCAGCTGGCTGCGCAGATGTTCCAGCGGCACCCCCAGATCCAGCAGCGAGGCAACGGCCATGTCCCCGGACATGCCGGCAGAGCAGTCGAAGTGAATATGCATGGTCATGGCCTGTTGATCAGGCTGGCCGCGCAGGCGGCGCCGAAGCCGTTATCGATGTTGACCACCGTCACGCCGGCGGCGCAGGAGTTGAGCATCCCCAGCAGGGCGGCGATACCGCCGAAAGAGGCGCCGTAACCGACGGAGGTGGGTACGGCGATCACCGGTCGTTCCACCAGCCCGGCGACCACCGAGGGGAGCGCCCCCTCCATGCCGGCCGCGACGATGATCACCGCAGCGGAGCGAAGCAGTTCATGCCGCGCCAGCAGACGGTGGATGCCCGCTACCCCCACATCGTAGAGCGGCTCGGCCCGGTTACCCAGGAAGCGGGCCGTTACCAGCGCCTCCGCCGCCACCCGGATATCGGAGGTGCCGGCGGACAGCACCAGGATCAGGCCCTGGCTGCGCAGCTCCTCCGGACGCCGGGTAAGGGTCAGGCAGCGGGCTTCGTGGTGATAGCAGGCTCCGGGGAACCGGGACGCGATCAGGGCCGCCTTGTCCGGACAGAGGCGCGTCACCAGGATATTGCTTCCGGTGGCGAGCATGGCTTCCATGATCCGCTCGATCTGGTCGACATCCTTTCCCTCGCCGAAGATCACCTCCGGCATCCCCTGGCGCAGTTCCCGGTGATGATCCACCTGTGCGCACCCCAGGTCCTGGAAGGGGAGATGGCGCAGCCGCTCCAGGGCGTCGTCAACGGAGGTCTTCCCCTGGCTGACGGCGCCCAGCAGTTCCCTGATATGGTCCGGTGTCACGGTTGCATGCCCCTCCTGGACGAATTCCCTGTGGTTATACACCACCCCTGCCGCGCATGCCACGCCAAATTTACGCAACGGGTGTTGATCGCGGAAACCGCACGCCCCCCACAGCGGCTTCCGGCCAATGCTTCCGCCCCTCTACGCAAAAAGCCCCGCATCATGGCGGGGCTTTCCGGGAAACAAGGGCTGGGTGCAGGGATCAGGAGTGGAGATACTCCCCTATCTTCTCCGCCAGGGTATGGTAGATGCGGCGACACTCGTCTTCGTCCCGCTCCAGCAGGGTCACGCGGAACCCCTGCAAGGGGGTGGAGAAGGAGGAGAGCGGCACCACGCAGATACCGGTGGAGGCCAGCAGATGATAGACGAAACGCTTGTCGGGCGAGACCCCCGGCTGGTTGACCAGCCCCTGGATGTACTCCCTGACATCGGCGTTGGCGATGGGCAGCGACTGGCGGTGGTTGAGCAGCCCCTCCCTGAAGGCCACCGCCATGTAGAAGGCGCCGTTGGTGCGATTGACCTGCAGGGCAGGCACCGTGTTCAGGTAGTCGTAGGTGATGTTGCTCATCTTCTCATAGCGGTCGATGCGCTCCTGCAGGTAGGGCTGGTAACCGGGGTGGCGCATGATGGCGGGAAAGACCGCCTGGGGCAGGGTGGTGGAGCAGACCTCGTTCATCTTGCCGTTCAGGATCAGGTTGACGTACTTGCGGAAGTGTTCGTCCCGGTCGCTGTTGTAGACCTCGATCCAGCCGCACCGGGAACCGGGCCAGGGCAGCTCCTTGGAGATCCCCCGCATGGAGATGGCCGGCACGTCGCCGATCACGTCGCCGATCGGCACCGTTGTCTCACCGTTGTAGACGATGTTGGTGTAGACCTCGTCGGCGATAATGAAGAGATTGTATTCCCGGGCCACCTCCACGATCTGCTCCAGCATCTCCCGGGTATAGACCATCCCGGTGGGGTTGTCCGGATTGATGATCAGGATGGCGGCGATGTTGGGGTTGTAGCGCACGTGCATGCGCATCTCGTCGATGTCCGGATACCACTTGTTCTCGGGTCGCAGGGGGAACAGGGAGGGGGCCGACTGGGCGTGATAGATCTCCCCCACGGTGTGGGTGGTGTAGGAGGGAGAGGGCATCAGCACCCGCGCACCGGCCCGCAGGCAACCGTAGACCTTGGCGATGGCATCCCCCAGGCCGTTGAAGAAGATGATGTCATCCGGCGTAATGCGCGCGCCGCCGCGGCTGTTGGTCCGGTCGCAGATGAACTCGCGCGTCTCCAGCACCCCGCGGGTGTGGCAGTAGCCCCAGGTGGAATCGTCCATGACCGCCCGGACCACGATCTCCTTCATCCAGTCGGGGATGATCTCCCCCTTGGCGATGGGGTCACCGATATTTTCCCAGTTGACCCTGATGCCGCGCCGCTGCAACTTGTCGGCAACATTGACGATGTTTCTGATCTCGTAGGTCAGTTCCCCGGCTCCGGGGGGTACCAGTTCGATACGCATGGTTGTATTCCTCCGCCACGTTGGTTTGGAATCAGTTCGACCCGGAATGCGGGAGGGCTTTCGGGATGCGCCGGCAGCCGTGCCGCTCCGGACGGCGCACGCAATAAAAAAAGCCGGGGGCTTCTGCCCACGGCTTATGCGATACGTTTGTGTGACAACGACGGTCAGCGGGCAGAACTCACTCCTGCGGCATAGCGTGCCGCCGCGGTGATAGCTCGTGCTGCAATGGCATTGATCGTCAGAGTCATGATTTCTGTCAATACCACAGCGCTTCGACCCCGTCAACGCTTTTTCCCATCCGAAAGCGGGGGATCAGCGTGCCCAGTCTCCCTTCCGGTCCGGCACCAGGGCGATCAGCAACCGGCCGTCTTCGTCCCGCCAGCGCAGCCACCCGGCCAGATCGCGACCGTCGCTCACCCGCAGCCAGTCGCCGACGCGCTCCCCAACCCTGAACGGCAGCCCCCTGCCCAGTTCAGCCAGCGGCTCACCATCCGGGCCACTGTAGAGGCGGTAGTAGCGCTGTTGCAGTCCGGCCAGCTGGCGAACATCCCTGCCGACCAGGATCTCGTCCCAGCTCTCAAAGGCGTTGCGCCAGTGCGGCCTGACCCACCCTTCGCGACCGGCCTCGTCGTAGGTCACCCGCAGCCACGCCCCCTGGCGGGCCATCACCATCACCGCTGCACTCTCGGGAGCCAGGTCCAGCAGCCACTCCAGCGAAGGCGCCGTGGCACGATTGAGAGCGCCCAGACGCCCCAGGGACGGCCACTGATAGAGCGGCAATTCGCCGAAGGTTTCCTGGGCCGGCGTGGGGGAGAGCGGCAACAGCAGCACGCCGATACCGGCATAGGGGCGCATGCGGGCGGCCAGGGAAGGAGCGGCCAGGGGCAGCAGCAGACAGCAGACTCCTACCGCGCGCAGGAGCAGAGAAAAGCGGCGTCTCATCGCGGTTCCCCCTGGAACAGGCGCCGCAGCTCCTCCAGATAGGGGGCGACAGCAGGGTCGCCCTCCTCCGGCGCCCAGGGAGCCATCTCCTCCGGAGCGATGGGACAATAGGGACCGGCCTTGGTCTCGTAGAAGACCGTGCCGGAGACGAGACTCAGAGCGGTGTGATAGACGCCGTGGGGAATGTCCACGGCCAGCTCGCCATCCTCCCGGGAAAGCAGCACCAGCCGCTCCACCTCTCCGGTGGGGGAAAAGATGACGATCCCCATGCGCCCGGCCATCAGGATGAACCCTTCGTCCTTTTCCGGGTCCAGGTGGCAATGGGGGCGGATGTAGGAACCGGGCTCCATGGCGTTCAGCAGCCGGTGGCAACGGGATTCATCCGAGGGGTGGAAGTTGTGGTTCCGGCGCAGACGCGGAGAGACCCGGGCCTGTTCCGCCAACCGGTGGAGCAGCGCGCGGCCGATGACTCTCATGACCTTGAGAGCTTCTGCACGCACTGGACCATGAAGCGGGCATTCTCCGCCGGCACCGTGGGAAGGATGCCGTGCCCCAGGTTGAAGATAAAGCCGGGGCGGCCTGCGTTCTCGTCCAGAACCCGCCGCACCTCCCGTTCGATCAGCGGCTGGGGGGCGAAGAGCACCGTGGGGTCCAGGTTCCCCTGCACCGCCACTCCGGAGCCGAGCCGGTCCCGCGCCTGCCCCAGGTTGACGTGCCAGTCCAGGCCGACAACATCTCCCCCCGCCTCCCTGACCGTCTCCAGCATGGTACCGGCCCCCTTGACGAAATGGATCACCGGCGTGGCGGCGCGGTTCAATCCGGCGATCAGTCGGGCGGTGTGCGGCTGCACGTACGCACGGTAGTCCGAGGGAGAGAGGATCCCCCCCCAGGTGTCGAAGATCTGGATGGCCTGGGCCCCGGCTGCGATCTGGGCGTTCAAATACTCCACGCTCATGGTGGTGACCTTCTCCATCAGGGCTCCGAACACATCCGGAGCAGTGTACATCATGCGCTTGATCTGGACGAAGTCCTTGGTCCCCTTCCCCTCCACCATATAGCAGGCCAGGGTGAAGGGGGCGCCCCCAAAACCGATGAGCGGTACCCTGCCGGCGAGCTCCCGCCGCAGAATTCCGATGGTAGCGAAGACGTAGGAAAGTTCCTGGTCCATGACGGGGATGCGCAGCCGCTCCACGTCCGGCAGGGAGCGCACCGGCTTCTCGAAGACCGGTCCGGGGACGAAATCCAGCTTCATTCCCATCGCCTCCACCGGGGTGAGGATATCGGAGAAGAGGATGGCGGCATCCACTCCAAGGATATCCACCGGCTGAATGCTGACCTCGGCCGCCAGCTCGGGGGTCTTGCACAACTCCAGGAAGCTGCAGCGGGAGCGCACAGCCATGTACTCCGGCAGGTAGCGTCCCGCCTGACGCATCAGCCAGACCGGCACCCGGTCCACCGGCTTGCCCCAGCAGGCATCGAGAAAACGTGTATTCATGCAAACTCCCCCTGTTTCGTGGTTCCCTGATAACGGATGCCGCGGCACAAACCGTTTCACGGGTGGGATTGTAACCGTCACCCCTTAAAAGTCAATGCAACCAGGGTTACTCCCGTTCAGCGGCACGCGTGACCGTGAACGTTCTCCCCTGGAGGCTGACCCGGTCTCCGGGGTAGAGCTTGCGCCCTCGCCGCGACTCCGGCTGGCCGTTGACCCGCACCTCTCCTCCGGCGATGACCAGCTTGGCCTCGCCGCCGGAACCGACGGCATTGACGCACTTGAGCAGGCTGTCCAGCTTGATGTACTCGGTTGAAATCTCTAACTCCATGCAACCCCTCTCCCGCGCCTGCTGTTCAGCGGCCGCAGCACTTCTTGTACTTGACCCCGCTGCCGCAGGGGCAGGGATCGTTGCGCCCCACCCTGGCTTTTGCCGGAGCGGTCTGGGGTTTGGCTGAACCTGCGCGGGTTCCCACGTCATAGGCCTTAGCGTAGCGTTGCAGGGTCTCCACCGTCTGGGCGAGTCTGCTCAGGCACATCAGCCTGAACATTTCCACCAGCCGCTCGTCCCAGGCGTGGCGGAGCATCTCCTCCTGCCAGCCGGGGGCGTGACTAAGGAAGTTTCGCTGGAACGGAACCGGGTCGGGCATGATGTGGGGCACCGAGTCGGGATCGGCTATGGCCCAGATGAAGGCCATGGTGTGCTGCATCTCATCCAGCAGTTTGACCGGCACATGGCGCGCCTCGTGCTTCTCCGGAGCCCAGATGTCGGGCCGCAGCCTGAGGGCGTCGTGCAGGCCCACTCCCCAGTCGCTTGCCTGCCGATGGGCCTGATCAGGATCGCTCATCTCGCGCCAGTCGAAGGGGCATAGGTTTTTCCCGCGCAGCCTGGTCTCGTTGACCCGGTTGTACAGCGGCATCAGCTGGTCCATGAAGCGGGTGGCGTCATCCGTATCAACGAAAACGATACCGGTGAGATCCAGCAGCGGTTGCAGCCAGTCCGACGGCATCAGGCCGCCGGGAGTGATAACGACCCCGCTCAGGAAGCCCACCACGTGCTCGAAGCTGGGGGCCGGACCATCCTCCGGTTTTCTGCGGAGGAGAAATGTTTCTATCGCGCCCCGTTCCGGGGCATTGAGCAGGTCGAACATAGAGAGGTTCCTCTCAGGATGGTGAATTCATACGCAGGGGAGCGGAACCAGCATGCGCCTGTCGGCACAACCGGGGGACTTCCCCACGACGCACGCATTTCATACCATTACCAGCGGGTAAAAAAAAGCATATACGTCCCCGGGGGGGCGAAAAACGGTTCATCCCCCGTGCCTGAGCCGGTTCAATGGAAAATAAGGCGAAGAAGCAGCGGAGTGAGCGGCAGCATGCCGATGTTCGGTTTATCCAACCTTGCGCAACTTGGCGTTCTCAGCTTCCAGTTCTTTAGCAGAACGTGCGCCGGGCACGGCCGCGCCGTTGGAACCCTTGGCGGCTGCAACCCAGTTGCCAATGGTCCCCTTAGGGACCGACAAACGCTTCGCAGCCGCTTCCTGTGACAGACCTTGCTCTGTTACAAGTTTAACGGCCTCGTCCCGGAACTCAGGGGTGTAACGTTGCTGTTTTCTCATGTCTCCTCCCTCTCGGTAGTGTACCAAGCGGGAGTGTCCGTTGTCTTCAGGCTACATCACAGGGTTTCCCGTTCCAGGTGGTCTTAGGTCATGGTTTCTCCGATGCTTTTGTTGCCGCAAAAGCACTATACAACGGCAAAAAAGTGATTTTTTGCTCTGGAAGATCAGAATACGGCTGATCGGAAAAGACCAGCGCCTTGCCGCACTCCGGATATGAAGCGAGAAAAAGATGCAGACTTCTTAAACTGCCGGTAGCGCCGCCTTTAACTTCAACCGGATGAATTATTCCGTTCATAACAGCCAGATAATCTACTTCGGCGGTACTGCTTTTCGCCTGACGATCCCAGTAATAAAGGCTTCCCTGCTGTGATACCAGCATCTCCTGTCCCACAAATTGTTCAGCCATGGCGCCGCGATAGATGGCAAGCAGATCCCCCCTGGCATATTCAATATCGTCCGGCATACCTGATAGGTAGCGCATCAACCCCAGATCGAGCATCAGTGTTTTAAATACCTTGACCGAAGCACTCGCCCCCTGTGGGAGACCGGAAGGGGTTACCGAGGTAACCCTGCGGGCAACCTGTGCCAGACAGAGCGCTTCGAAAGCCTTCTTCAGCGTCGGGTTGGTATACCCCTCGCCCAGCCGTGAGTATTTGATCTGCTGCCCGACACTTTGCGCCAGTGAGGTAAAGACCGAGTCGAGACAGTATCGGTCAACCTGCGGGGTGTATTTGGCAAAATCCATCCTGTATGATTCCGCAATCTCCCCCTGCACCTCGAAGGCATCCCGCAGCGAGCCGTTTTCTCTGTATGCGTTGACAGCCGCCGGCATGCCACCGATGAAAAAATAACGTTTAAGCTCATCGCAAAGAAGCTCATGCACAACGGGTGATATGGCGGCAGGATTGCCTAAAACTGCCGCGGCAGCTGGGGCGTTGCCGATTGCCTCCAGATACTCGGCGAAGCAGAGTGGATAGAGATTGAGAAACTTAACCCTGCCGACAGGAAAGGATGCGTCTTTAAGCGCAAACTCCAGCAGTGATCCGGCGGCAACAACGTGCAGCTCGGGCATCTCCTCATAAAAATAGCGCAGGGCGGTTATGGCGCGGGGACATGCCTGGATTTCATCAAAAAAAAGCAGGGTTTTTTCGGGAGTTATTTTCTGCCGTAGCAGCACCTCTAGGTCGGCGCAGATGCGCGCCGCGTTAAGATCGCCATCGAACAGTTTGCGCAGGGAAGGATTTCGCTCCAGATCGGCCAAAGCAACCGATTCAAAGCGGTTTTTCCCAAACTCTTTTAGAGACCAGGTTTTGCCAACCTGCCGGGCACCCCGTAGAATCAGCGGTTTACGTCGTGTACTGTCTTGCCATTGCCGGAGTTGATCGTCAATATATCTGCGCATAATTTACCTTGTTGTCGCCTTAATAAGACAAAATACAATTCAAATTTATGCTTGTTGATTTAAAAACACAAGGCAATAGCGGGTTGTATGGCGTTTTACAAGGTGATTCGTAGGTTGGGGTGAGGCACGACCCCCAACGGGTTACATGATGCGGCGCCGGGATGTTGGAGTTCACGGTACGTCCGTTCACCCCAACCTACAAACTTGAGGGGTGACTTGAGGGGTCTGAAGAACAATGTTCGGGTGGCGAAAGTCACTCCACGATCTCCCAACGACCGCCCCGATCCGATCCAACGCGGCGCAACCGTCCCTTGTCCTGTAGCTTTTGAAGATTGCGCTCGATGGAGCGCGTCGTGACGCCGATGCTCCTGGCAAGTTCCGCGATGGTCAGACCGTTGTTTGTACGCAAAGCCGCCATGATTTTCTCCGACGTTTTCGCGATAACGTCGGTCAAAGTATCCTGCAATGCCATGAGTATGCATTCGATGAACGAGGTGGAATTCCCCTCCTTGTCCGCCTCGGCCAGGGCCTGATAACATCGCCGTTCCTGCCGCCGTGGGCCTCGATGAGCTTCTCCGACTGGACGAACATGCCGCCGGAACCGCAGCAGGGGTCGTACACCTGGCCGTGATGGGGGGCGAGAATGGCCACCAGGGTCCTGACGATGCTGGCGGGGCTGTAGAACTGACCGCCCCGCTTCCCCTCGGCGCTGGCGAACTGACCGAGAAAATACTCGTACACCTGGCCCAGGATGTCGCGGGCGCTCTCCCCGGTGACAATTAAAAAAGCGATTATTTCGGGAAGGCGGCGCGCGTTGCACGGCACGGGGCTGACACTTTTCGTGAGGATGTGGCTGAGCGGAAGCATGAGGAGACGGAGAGAGAGCGGACAAAAAAACAAGCCCTTGATTTCTCAAGGGCTTTCGTATCCTATCGGACGGTGCCGGGTTCATATATGGCGGAAGAGGTGAGATTCGAACTCACGGAGCTGTTACACTCGGCGGTTTTCAAGACCGCTGCCTTAAACCACTCGGCCACCCTTCCGTGTCGCGGGAAGTGTTCTTATAGCATACCGTTTTCGGTTTTTCAAACCCTAACAGGCGACGGTCAGGCGATCCGCTCCAGGCCGCCCATGTAGGGGCGCAGGACCGGGGGCACCACCACCGAACCGTCCTCCTGCTGGTAGTTCTCCAGGATCGCCACCAGGGTCCTCCCCACGGCCAGGCCGGAACCGTTCAGGGTGTGGACGAACTCGGGTTTGGACTTCTCCTCCTCGCGGAAACGGATGTTGGCGCGGCGGGCCTGGAAGTCGCCGAAGCAGCTGCAGGACGAGATCTCACGGTAGCAGCTCTGCCCCGGAAGCCAGACTTCCAGATCGTAGGTCCTGGCGGCGGAGAAGCCAATGTCGGCGCTGCAGAGCGCCATGACCCGGTAGGGGAGCTCCAGGAGCTGCAGCACCTTCTCGGCATCGGCGGTCAGTTTTTCCAGCTCCTCGGCCGATTGGGAAGGATGGACGAACTTCACCAGCTCCACCTTGTTGAACTGGTGCTGGCGGATCAGGCCGCGGGTATCCTTGCCGTAGGAGCCGGCCTCGCGGCGAAAGCAGGGGGTATAGGCGGCGTAGCGGACCGGCAGGTCGCTCTTCTTCAGGATTTCGCCCCGGTGGATATTGGTCACCGGCACCTCGGCGGTGGGGATCAGGAAGTACTCCGGGTCGGTCAGCTTGAACAGGTCTTCCTCGAACTTGGGGAGCTGACCGGTGCCGGTCATGCTGTCACGGTTGACCATGAAGGGAGGGAGCACCTCCAGGTAGCCGTGGCTGGCGGTATGCAGGTCGAGCATGAAGCTGATCAGGGCCCGCTCCATGCGGGCGCCGGCGCCGCGGGAGAGGGTGAAGCGCGCGCCGGTCAGCTTGGCCCCGCACTCGAAATCCAGGATGCCCAACTGCTCACCGATCTCCCAGTGCGGTTTCGGCGTAAAGCTGAAACTGCCCGGCGTGCCCCACTTCCTGACCTCCACGTTGTCCTCTTCCGACCTGCCCAGGGGAGTGGCGGGATCGGGCAGGTTGGGGACCGTCAGCAAAACCCCCTGCAAGGCTTCATCCACCTGCTTCAGCTCATCGTCCATGCCCTTGATCTTCTGGGAGACCTCGCGCATCTGCAGGATCTTGTCCTGAGCCTGGCTCTTGTCCTTGATGCGGGCTATCTCGTCGGAAACCGAATTGCGCAGCGCCTTGAGCGCCTCGCTCTCCTTGAGCAGGGCCAAGCGCTTCCGGTCCAGCTCGCGAAAACCTCCCAGAGTGCAGGACTCGCCCCGCGTGGCCAGGCGGCGTTCGGTTTCATCGATATTTTCGCGTATGAATTTCATGTCGAGCATAGTTGATTCACCTTTATTTTTTATGGTCAAACGTGTATGTAGTAGCACCGCCCACGCCTGCCGTCAATCGTAAAGAGCCCCATGAAATCAGTCATCATCCTCTATATCGGCCTGCTGGCGTCCTGCCTGGCGCCCGCTTGTGCCACTGCCGCCGAGATCGTCGTTAATGCCGTCGGCGACATCATGCTGGCCGGCCGCTGGATCCCGGACCTGCGCCGGGCCGGCTACGATACCCCCTTTGCCAGGATCAGGAATGAGCTCTCCCGGGGAGACATCAACCTGGCCAATCTGGAGTCCCCCCTGGCCCGTGGCGGCCGGGAGTTCACGACCAAGAAGTTCCGTTTCCGGGGAGAGCCGGCGGTGGCCCCGGCCCTGCGCAGGGCCAGCTTCAACCTGGTTACCCTGGCCAACAACCACAGCATGGATTTCGGCTGGCCGGCCCTGGAGGAGACCCGCCAGCACCTGAGGGAGGCCGGCATCGCCTGGATCGGCGCCGGGGAAAACCTGGAGCAGGCCCGCCGAGCGACGATCTTCACGGTCAGGGGGAAACGCATCGCCTTCCTGGGGTACTCCCTGACCCAGCCGCTGGAGTTCTTTGCCTCCCACAACCGCCCCGGAACCGCCCCCGGTTACGCCAACCTGGTGGTGGCCGACGTGGCAGCCGCCCGCGGACGGGCCGACTATGTCATCGTCTCCTTCCACTGGGGAAGAGAGGCAAGCACGACGGTGCAGGCCTACCAGCGGGACACGGCCCACAAGGCCATCGATGCCGGGGCGGACACGATCATCGGTCATCACCCCCATGTGCTGCAGGGGATCGAGCGCTACCGGAACGGCATCATCTTCTACAGTCTGGGCAACTTCGCTTTTGCCAGCACCAGCACCACCGCCGATGTGGCGGCCCTGGTCCGCCTGCGCCTGGACGGCGACCGCCGCCGGGCGGAACTGGTTCCCCTGGACGTGCTCCACCGCAGGGTCCGCTTCCAACCCCGCCCGCTCACGGGAGAACGGGGAGCGGCGGTGATCGACAGACTCAACCGTCTGTCGCGCCCCTTTGGGACCGAAATCCGCCGGCAGGACGACAGGTATCTGGTGACGTTCTAGCCGACCATGACTTTTTGAAGCCGCGTGATTCTTATCCTGTTTTTCCAGCCTTTTCAGATCTGACCCGCGCGCCACTCCCTGTTTTCACCGCCCAAACTCCAGCCGAGGACCCATCCACCCCATGAAACTGCTGCTCACCACCCTGCACGCCAAATACTCCCACGCCTCCCTGGCGCTCCCCTACCTGGCGGCGGCCTGCAACGACCTGAACGACATCACGATCCACATCAGGGAGTGGACCGTCAACGAGCCGCGCCAGCAGATCCTGCGCCGGATCATGGCGGAGCAGGCCGATGTGGTGGCCTTCTCCTGCTACATCTGGAACATGGAGAGCAGCCTCAAACTCGCCGACGACATCAGAAAGATCGCGCCGGAGACCCGCATCGTCCTGGGGGGACCGGAGGCCTCCTTCGGCGTGTTCCAGCTGATGCACGACAACCCGGCCGTTGATTTCGTCATCAGGGGTGAGGGAGAAACGGTCTTCCGGCGACTGTTGGAGGTCCTGCCGCGCCCGGGGAACCATGAGGCGGACGATGGAGCCGACCCGTTCCAGGAGATCCCCAATCTCTTCTACCGCAGGGGTAACGACATCCTCTCCGGCCCCCTGACCGGCGACTATGTGGAACCGGACGCCATCCCCTCCCCTTTCCGGGCCGGGCTGGTGGACCTGTCAAAACCGCTGGTCTACTACGAGACCTCCCGCGGCTGCCCCTTCTCCTGCGCCTTCTGCCTCTCTTCCCTGGAGGGGCGGGTGCGTTCCTTCTCCTGGGAGCGCATCGAGAGTGACCTTGCCTGGCTCATGTCACACCAGGTGGAACAGATCAAGCTGGTGGACCGCACCTTCAACTACGACGGGGAGCGCGCCAACCGCATCTGGGAACTGATCCTGGCCACCAATCGCGTCAGCCGCTTCCACTTCGAGATCGCCGCCGACCTCTTGACCGACGCCAACCTGGAACTGCTGCGGCGCGTCCCCCCCGGCGTTTTTCACTTCGAGATCGGCGTACAGTCGTTCTCCCGGGAAACGCTGGAACAGGTGCAACGCACCACCGACCTGGAGCGGCTGGTTACCACCGTACGCCGCCTGCGGGAGGAGACCCGGGTGGAGCTGCACCTGGACCTGCTGGCAGGGCTGCCGGGGGAGGAGTACCAGGGGCTGCTGGACTCCCTGGACCGGGTGGCGGACCTGCACCCCCATGCCATCCAGATCGAACCGCTGAAAGTGCTCAAGGGTTCCCCCATGCGCGGGATCGCCAAACGCGAGGGGTACCGTTTCTCCCATGCCCCCCCTTACACCATCCTGACCACCCCCTGGCTCTCCTATGACGGCATCTGCCGCATCGAGACCATCGGCCGTCTGCTGGACCTGTTTTACAACCGGGGCGGTTTCGAAACGGCGCTGGCCTTCATGGGACGGCACATGGCATTCAGCCGGCTGTTCCACGGCATGGCAACGCAGCCGGACGGCGAGGAGTTGAGCGGCCGCAGCATCCGCCGAACCTATGAGCTGTTCGCCTCCCTGGCTGCCCCCCTGCTCCCCGAGACGGAACGGGAACTGCTGCACGATGCACTTTTCTTCGACTATTGCCGGGTGGAGATGCCGCTGATGGGCAAGCTCCCCGGCTTCGCACAGCGACACCGGAAGCTCTGTTCCTGGCCCGGACGCGGGGGACTGCCGGCGGAGCTGGAGCTGCCGGCCGACGGCCGCATCCGGGCCTTCAGATCGGTTTTTCAGAGAGATTACAAGGATGGAGAGTGGAAGGAGGACCCGACGGCGGTGACGTTCGTCTACGTCTCCGCCGCCGGTCAGGGATTACGGGTGAAGATGGTGTAAGGCCGTGACTGCCCGCTGCCCACTAGTTGGTCAACGACTGGATCGGCGCGGGAATCCTGCCGCCGCGGCCGATGAAGACCTCCGGACTGAAGTCGTGCACCGCCATCACCGGCGCGCTCCCCAGAAGCCCGCCGAACTCCACCATGTCCCCCACACCGGTGCCCGGGGCAGGGATGATGCGCACGGCAGTGGTCTTCTTGTTGATCATGCCGATGGCCATCTCGTCGGCGATGATGGCCGAGAGGGTGGCGGCCGGCGTATCCCCCGGCACGGCCACCATGTCCAGCCCCACCGAGCAGACACAGGTCATGGCCTCCAGCTTGTCCAGGGAGAGTGAGCCGCGCGTGACCGCCCGGATCATCCCCTGATCCTCGCTCACCGGGATGAAGGCGCCGCTCAACCCCCCGACGTTCGAGGAAGCCATGGCGCCCCCCTTCTTGACGGCGTCGTTCAACAGCGCCAGGGCAGCCGTGGTGCCGTGGGTACCGCAGCTCTCCAGCCCCATGGCCTCCAGGATGGCGGCCACGCTGTCCCCCACCGCCGGGGTGGGCGCCAGGGAGAGGTCCAGCACGCCGAACTGGGCGTCCAGCCGCCGGGCAACCTCCCGCCCCACCATCTCTCCCATGCGGGTGATCTTGAAGGCGGTCTTCTTGATGCATTCGGCGATCTCCCCCAGGGTGGGGTTGCCGGGCAGGCCGCGCACCGCCGCGTTCACCACGCCGGGGCCGCTGACCCCCACGTTGATGACGCAGTCCGGCTCACCCACGCCGTGGAAGGCGCCGGCCATGAAGGGGTTGTCCTCGGGGGCGTTGGCGAACACCACCAGCTTGGCGCAGCCGATGGCGCTCCGGTCGGCGGTCAGCCGGGCGGTCTCCCTGATGATGTGTCCCATGAGCGCCACGGCATCCATGTTGATCCCCGCCTTGGTGGTGGCCAGGTTGACCGAGGAGCAGACCTTCTCGGTCGTTGCCAAAGCCTGGGGGATGGAATGGATCAGCTTCAGGTCGCCAGGGGTCATCCCCTTCTGCACCAGGGCGCTGAAGCCGCCGATGAAGTCGATGCCGGTCTCCCGGGCGGCCCGGTCCAGGGTCTCGGCAACGGAGCAGTAGTCATCGGTCTGGCAGCTCTCGGCCACGATGGCGATGGGGGTGACCGAGATGCGCCGGTTGATGATCGGCATGCCGTACAGGCTCTGGATCGCCTCCGTGGTCTTGACCAGCTGCTCGGCGCAGGAGAGGATGCGGTCGTAGACCCGGGCGTTGAAGGTCCCGACATCGGGATGGCAGCAGCCCCGCAGACTGATCCCCATGGTAACGGTCCTGATGTCCAGGTGCTCATTGTTGACCATTTTGAGGGTTTCCAGGATCTCTTCCGGATGGATGAACATGGCGCCCCCTTAGATACGGTGCATGAAGCGGAACACGTCTTCATGCTGAATGATGACCTTGACCCCCAGCTCGTCGCCGATGGCGTTCATGGCCTCGGTAAATGCGTGCAGGCCGAACTCCCCGGAGGTCACATCGGCCAGCATGATCATGGTGAACAGGTCACCCATGATGGTCTGCCTGATATCGGCGATATTGACGCCATGCTCGGCCATGACCCGGCTGATGCCGGCAACGATGCCCACCCGGTCCAGACCGATGACGGTGATAACGAAACGACTCGATGACATGCGATTTCCTTTTGATGTGGTAATAGACCTTCCACGTAACGGGACACGCTACGCAAGGCAGGAAGAGAGGGAACGTATTCACATAGCAGGTTTTACCGGCTCAATCCAGACCAAACTGCCCGGCCGGGGGCAACGGGGACGGGAGCGCCCTAGAACGGCTCCTCCCCCTCCCATTCGACCTCTTCCATGGCGAGCCGGCCGGCCAGGTCAGCCAGAAGATCCACCATATCCTGCCGAAAGCCGGGCATGATCAGGACGCGGACGATGCCGGCCCCGTTGTCCACGCTGCTCATGACGTTCATCCCCTCGTAGGCCTCAAGAATGAACTTGAGAACGACGATGTCGTGCCGGTTGACCCGGAAATACCGGTACAGCGGCGCCTCTCCCGGCAGTGCGGAACCTCCGCTCACGCCCATATGAAATCCCCCTTCCCTCGATCCTGAACCTGCCCCTCGCACCCGCGCACCCCGCAACGGCCGGGCAGTGTAGCAGTTCAGGAAAGGAAGGCGCCAGAAGAAAACGGAAGGCGCCGGAAGAAAATGTGTCGTCCCTTCACACGGGCCTTGACAGCCGCCGCGGGAAGAGTATAACTAGCCCGTAACAGCCGAGATCCGTTTTAATGAGACGGATACGGGGGACCCGATCAGTCGGGGCGCATTCCGGACCAGGAAAGAGAACTTCCACTCTCTAGCCCGTCAGCTAACCTCGTAGGCATTTGGAAGGGCAACGAACAGCACCGAAAGGGTCGCCGGCACCTGCCTGCGGCCCTTTTTTGCATTTCGTCCGGCCCATGGTACAAATCATTGGTGCGCGAGCCGGCCCCGGAAAGGTCACGGCAGCGATACGGAGGCCTGACATGAAGCATGGCGAAACGGATTCCTACTGGGGCGGCATCATCAAATCCATGGGACTGGTGTTCGGCGACATCGGCACCAGCCCGATCTACACCCTGACGGTCATCATCGCCCTCACCAGGCCGACCCAGGAGAATATCCTCGGCATCATCTCCCTGATCGTCTGGACCATGATGATCCTGGTCAACCTCGAGTACGCCGTTCTGGCCATGAGCCTGAGCCGCAAGGGAGAAGGGGGCACCATCGTGCTGCGGGAGATCCTGGCGCGGATGCTTAAACCTGGCCGCCAGATGGCCTTCGTGACCTTCCTCTCCTATCTGGGGGTGGCCCTGCTCATGGGGGACGGCGTGATCACCCCGGCCATCAGTATCCTCTCGGCCGTGGAGGGTTCCCTGCTGATCCCGGCCCTGAGCGGTCTGAGCCAGAACACCCTGATCCTGATCGGGGCACTCATCGCCCTGTTCCTGTTCATCTTCCAGTACAAGGGAACCGACAAGGTGGCCCGGGCATTCGGACCGATCATGGTTCTCTGGTTCGCGGCCCTGGCGGTGTCAGGCGGAGTCTCCGTAGCCACCTACCCCGGCATCCTGGCGGCGATCAGCCCGCACCACGCCATCTCCTTCCTGCTGCACAACGGCCTGGCCGGTTTCTTCGTGCTCTCCGAGGTGATCCTCTGCGCCACCGGCGGCGAGGCGCTCTACGCCGACATGGGGCACCTGGGGCGCAGGCCGGTCAAGCGCGCCTGGTACCTGGTCTTCTGCGCCCTGGTGATCAACTACCTGGGACAGGGGGCCTTCATCATCACCCATCCGGACGCCACAAACATCCTCTTCGGCATGCTCCAGCATCAGGCGCCGGTTCTTTACATCCCCTTCCTGATCCTGACGGTGCTGGCCACCATCATTGCCTCCCAGGCCCTGATCAGCGGCGTGTTCTCTATCGTCTACCAGGGGATCAACACCCGCATCCTGCCACTGCTCAAGGTGGACTATACCTCCAACCAGCTCAAGTCACAGATCTACATCGGTTCGGTCAACTGGATCCTGCTCTGCCTGGTTATCCTGATCATGCTGGTCTTCAGGAAGTCGGAGAACCTGGCCGCCGCCTACGGCTTGGCCGTTACCGGCTCCATGACCATCACCGGCATCATGATGACCATGATCTTCAGCCGCACCACCAAGAAGTGGAAAGTCCCCCTGGCCCTGTTCGTGACCCTGGTGGACGTGGTCTTCCTGGTTTCCAACTGCTACAAGCTCCCCCACGGCGGTTACTGGTCCCTGATCCTGGCCTCGGTCCCCCTGGCCGTGATCCTTACCTGGACCAGGGGGCAGCGCGGCCTCTACCTGGCCCTGCGGCCGCTGGACCTGGAGACCTACCTGGTGAGTTACGAACAGATCTACCGGAAGGGGCGCATCGCCGGCACCGGACTGTTCTTCGTCAAGGAGTGGAACATCATCCCCCCCTACCTGGTGCACTGCACCATACGCAGCAACATCGTCTATGAACGCAACGTGCTGATTTCCATCATCCGCACCGACGAGCCCTACGGCGTGGAGACCCGCCTGGAGACCGGCATCGGCACCGGCCTGGACGGCTTCGTGATCAGGGCCGGCTACATGGAGATCTTCGACATCGAGGCGCTGCTGAAGGAGAACGGCATCCAGGAGAAGGTCATCTTCTACGGCATCGAGGATATCACTACAACCAACCTGGTCTGGAGGGTCTTCTCGGTGATCAAGAAGCTGACCCCCAACTTTGTGCAGTTCAACAAGGTGCCGGCAGCCAAGCTGCAAGGAGTCATCACCCGGGTGGAGATGTAGCCCCAGCTTGAATTCCGCAGTACACCACAGAAATCACAGGGGAATTTCTCCAGCAATTCAGCTATTCAGCGTTGCCTGTTGGGGGAGGCTGAATGTTTCCCCATCGAATATTTTCGGCTTTCTCTGCGAGCTCTGTGTTCTCTGTGGCTAATAGTTTTTTCGGACAAAAACAGGGATACGTCGCCCTCTGCGGACAGCCCCACCCTCTTCACCCGGCGCGGCTCCCCTGTCGCGTCCCGCGCCGTTCCAGCTCGGCGTCGATCAGGTTCAGCAGCTCGAACTTCTTCAGCGACCAGAGGGGCGCCACCAGGTTGTCGTGGCCGCCGTCGCCGGTCAGACGGTGGATCAGAATGGCCGGGTCAAGCAGTTCCAGGAAATCGCACACCAGCCCCACGTACTCGTCCCGCTCCATAACCGGAGCCTCCCCCCGGGCATGCAGCTCCGCCAGCCTGGTCCCCTTCATGACATGCAGCAGGTGCAGCTTGACCCCGGCCACTCCCAGTCGGTTCAGCTCCGCGGCCATCTCCAGCATCTCGTCGCGACTCTCTCCCGGCAGCCCCAGAATAAGGTGAACGCAGACCCGCAGGCCGCGGATACGGCACGCCTCCACTGCCCGCAGAAAGCAGGCGTAGTCGTGACCACGGTTGATACGGGCCAGGCTCCGGTCGTGGATCGATTGCAGTCCCAGCTCCAGCCAGAAGTAGGTTTGTCGGGAGAGTTCAGCAAGGTACTCAAGCACGTCGGGCGGAAGGCAGTCGGGGCGGGTGGCGACGATCAGGCCGACCACCTCGGGCGTCGTCAGGGCCTGGTTGAACAGGAGCCTCAACCGCTCCAGGGGGGCATGGGTGTTGGAATAGGCCTGGAAGTAGGCCAGGAACCGGTCCGCCCGGTACTTGCGGCGCATGATCTCCTTGCCGTGCTCCAACTGGGCGGCCACATCCAGTTCGCGGCGAATGCCGTGGGAACCGGAGCCATGGCCGCCGCAGAAGATGCAGCCGGAGCGATCCAGGGTGCCGTCACGGTTGGGACAGGAGAAACCGGCGTCCAGGGAGATGCGCTGCACCTTGCGGCCGAAGACGCGTTTCAGTTCGTCGGAAAAGGTATGGTAGCGTTTGGGAAGGGACATGGCGGGGAGATCATAGCATGGGACGCGCGGATTGCCGCATGTTTTCCAACCATGGCAAGGACTCCCCCGAAGCCCATCGCCCGGAATACAACAGCAGGGAACAATCGGAGAGAGTCCGGCCGAGCGGACGCAGGCCGTTCCCGACAACCGGATTCAGGATCATCCGATCACGATTGCGCCGGAATAGCACCTTGGGGAGGGCGAGAGACGCTTCGGACCACACCGGGACGGTGACGGCCGATCCTCCGCGGCACGGCTCCCGCCGGCGGCCCTCCCCTCAGGAGCCGAAGACGTACTCGGCGATGGTGTGGGCAATTTTGGAGGGGCTGTTCAGGCTGTTGTTGAAGATCAGGTTGTAGACGCCCATGTCATGGGGGTCGCGATCGACGAAATCACGGATGAAACGGTCGCGGCGTTTCTGCCGCTGGGAGATCAGCTTTTCCGCCTCTTCCTCGCTCACTCCGAGCCGCTTCCTGACCACCCTGTTCTTGAATTCGGCCGAGGCGAACAGCCGGAAATGGAAGCAGGTGCCGAGCGCCCTGGTGATGAAGGCACTGGCTTGGCCCACGATGATGACGTTTCCCGTGCCTGCCAGGGCCATGATATGCTGGCTGAGCAGAGAGAAGGAGTCCCGTTCGCTTTTCCAGTGGGGTGAAAACGTCGCCAGCATCTCGTCCAGGAACAGGTTCTTCTCTCCCTGGTGTTTCAGCAGCTCGTCCGAGAGGTTGTTGTTCCGGGCGATTTCCTCCAGAAGCGCCCGGTCAACAATCACCCAGGCATGTCCGGTTGTTTCCTCGCACATTCCCTGCAGGAGCTGGGCGGTCGGATAGGCTTCGCAGCCGTATTCCCGGGAGAGGGTGATGGTTGGTCCCGGTTTCCTGGACCGGCTCTTCTGGTTCGCCTCCAGATCCCTGCGACGGTTGTATTCCAGCAGGGAAGCGACTCTCTTCTCGATGGTTGGGATCAGCACTGCCTCCGTCATGACTCACACTCCTTGATGGTAGAGCGGGCAGGGTCCGGTATGGCTATCCGGGCGGCACCCCGCCCCGCGGGGGCGGAGGCGCGGACTGAAACCTGGTTCAGTCCCGGTTCCGCACCGCCGGCGGCATCCATGTCCGGTTCCGCACCGTCTGGCCGGCCGGCGCGGCGCAGCCGCCCTTCGCTTCCCTCACCACCTGCCCCCCGCGGACTCCGCCGGCGGTTGAGCCCGCGCCAGCCATGGCGGTGGAGCATATTGTACACGGACGTCAATGCGACGCTTCGCCCCAGCTTCCGCTGCACCTCGTTCCTGACGTCGCTGACAACCAGCTTGCCGCCGGACCGGGCCATGCTGAAGAAGGGTGCCAGCAGTTCGGACTCCTCGTCGAAGGTCAGGATCTTGCGGCTGCCCTCCCCCCTTGGCCGGACCGTGCAGAGCTCGCCGCCGGAGCGGATGAATTCGGACCGAAGGCGGCAGGCCCATACCTTGGAAACACCGATGATACTGGCGGTCTCCTCCAGCGTCAGACCAAACTCCAGGGGCAGGATAACCGCCTGTGCCTGCCGCAGTTGCGCCACGCTGCGGGCGCTCTGCGCCACTTCCTTGGCCTTTTCAAGTACCTCTATCCCCCTGGCCGTTCTCGACACTCCGTCTCCTCCGTTGCGGCTTCACGCAGCCGTCAATTGGTATTCTCCAGGGTCGTCCCGGGTCTGGAAGACCACCGACCCGTTACTCCCCCTCGTTCATAGGAAAAAAACGAGCCCCTGTTCGTTGGTGCGGACAGGGGCTCGGTGTACATGGTTTCGAGTCGGTTCGACGCCTGTCAAATCGATGTGGAGTTCCTTCCCCCAAGGTACGGGCTGCCGGTGGCTGCTACGGTTACGTCCTGACGAAATCCGGCCGGGAGAAGGAGTATTCAAAGTTCATGTGATCGGTATAGGTGCCGTTCAGGATGGCGGCCACATCCTCGGTCAGCACCAGCTCCTCGTCGGTGGGGATCACGAAGGCCTTGACCGGGGAGTCGTCGGTGGTGATCAGGGTTTCCCTCTTACGGGTCATGGCGCTCTTGTTGCGTTCCCTGTCCAGAACCAACCCAAGATGCTCCATCCCCTCCAGGACCATTTCGCGGACCTTGACGCTCATCTCGCCCACCCCGGCGGTGAAGACCACGGCGTCCAGTTTCCCCACGATGGCCATGTAGGCACCGATGTACTTCTTGATGCGGAAAACCTCGATCCTCATGGCCAGCTTGCAGCGCTCGTCACCGGCCTCGGCATGCTGGGCCACGTCGCGACGGTCGGAGAAGCGGCCGGTGATGCCCATGATACCGCTCTTCTTGTTCAGGATGGTGTCGATCTCCTTGACGGAGAGCCCCTCCTTCTGCATCACGAACAGCGGAATGGCCGGGTCGATATCGCCGCAGCGGGTGCCCATGATGGCCCCTTCCAGCGGAGTGAGCCCCATGGAGGTGTCGATGGAGACGCCGTTCCTGATGGCGCAGTGAGAGACGCCGTTGCCGATGTGCAGGGTAATCAGGTTGGTGTCGGCCGGTTTCTTGCCCAGGAGTGCCGCGGCGCGCTTGGAGACGTACAGGTGTGACGTGCCGTGGAAACCGTAGCGCCGCACCTGGTGCTTCTGGTACCACTCGTAGGGAACCGGGTAGATGTAGGCATGGTCCGGCATGGTCTGGTGGAAGGCGGTGTCGAACACCGCCACCTGGGGAACGGAAGGAAGCAGCGCGCGTGCAGCCAGGACCCCCTCGATGTTGGGGGGGTTGTGCAGCGGCGCCAGGTGCTGGCACTCCTTGACCGCCTCCAGGACCTGATCGTCGATCACCACCGAGCGGGTAAACTTCTCACCGCCGTGCACGATGCGGTGCCCCACGGCGGAGATTTCGGAGACATCCCTGATCACGCCCCGCCGCGGATCGGTGACGGTCCTGATGATCAGATCGATGGCCGCCTGATGGGTGGGACAATCGTGCCTGTCCTCGAACGGCTCCCGCCCCGGGACCTCGTGCACGATGAAGGAATCGCCGATGGTGACCCGCTCGACATTGCCTTTTGCCACCACCTCCTTGCGGTTCCAGTCGTAAAGCTGATACTTGACCGATGAACTGCCGCAATTCAATGCCATGATCATCATTGTCTGGCCTCCTTCATGCCACAAGCCCTCAGTCAGTCGCCAACAGCACCTCTCGTGTCGAAAACGGAGGGGAGCGGAACCGGGGCCTGCCGGGCCGCCTGTATCCCCCGTCGGCGTTGAATCAGCCCTGTTCTCCTCTCCCTGCATGCACTGTCTGCCGCTTCACGGGAAGGTTCCGCAACGGATGTTGCTTACCGAGTTTCCCTGCCGGCCACCTGCATGCGGACCAGCGCCCTGGCCAGGGCCGCCTCGTAGACCCGGTACTGCTTGTCCTCGGGGCCGATCCCCTTCAGCGCCTGCTCCGCCCGGGTCTGGGCCGCCCGGGCCCGCTCAACGTCGATCTGGTGAGCGTGCTCCGCGGTCTCCACCAACACCACGACCCGGTCGTCCTGGACCTCGAAGTAGCCCCAGTTGAGCGCCATGCAGGCCGCCACGCCGTCCACCTTGTAGCAGAACTCGCCGATCCTCAGGGATGTGAGAAACGGCGCATGCCCCGGCAATATGCCGAACTCGCCCAGGGCCCCGCTCGCCGTGACCTCGTCGGCCTCGCAGTCAACCACCTTGCCGTAGGGAGTAATTATTTCCAGCTTCAGCTTCTCCGCCATGTATCTGTTCCTTGTCGGGCAGCCTCGGGGGATGCCCTGTCGCGGGCGGCCGTCGGGGCCGCCTCCGGTCCGTTTACACCGCGCCCAGTTTGGCGGCCTTCTCCACCGCCTCTTCGATGGGACCGACCATGTAGAAGGCCTGCTCGGGGAGGTGGTCGTGCTTGCCGGAGACGATTTCCTGGAAGCCCTTGATGGTATCCTTGAGTTCAACGTACTTGCCCGGTGAGCCGGTGAAGGCCTCGGCAACGAAGAAGGGCTGGGAGAGGAAGCGCTGGATCTTGCGGGCCCGGGCCACGATCAGCTTGTCTTCCTCGGAGAGTTCGTCCATGCCGAGGATGGCGATGATGTCTTGCAGGTCCTTGTACTTCTGCAGCACGTACTGCACCTGGCGGGCGATGGCGTAATGTTCCTCGCCGATCACCAGCGGATCCAGGATGCGGGAGGTGGAATCCAGCGGGTCAACCGCCGGATAGATCCCCAGCTCGGCAATCTGACGCGAGAGAACGGTGGTGGCGTCCAGGTGGGCGAAGGCGGTTGCCGGAGCCGGGTCGGTCAGGTCGTCGGCCGGCACGTAGATGGCCTGCACCGAGGTGATGGAGCCGTTCTTGGTGGAGGTGATCCGCTCCTGCAGCTCGCCCATCTCCGTGGCCAGGGTGGGCTGATAACCAACGGCAGAGGGGATGCGCCCCAGGAGGGCCGAGACTTCCGAACCGGCCTGGGTGAAGCGGAAGATGTTGTCGATGAAGAGCAGTACGTCCAGCCCCTCGTCGTCACGGAAATGCTCGGCAATGGAGAGGGCGGTCAGGGCCACCCGGGCACGGGCGCCGGGGGGTTCATTCATCTGGCCGTACACCAGGGCGGTCTTCTCCAGAACACCGGTCTCCTTCATCTCCATCCACAGGTCGTTTCCTTCGCGGGTGCGCTCGCCGACCCCGGCGAAGACCGAGAAGCCGCCATGCTGGCGGGCGATGTTGTTGATCAGCTCCATGATCAGAACGGTCTTTCCCACCCCTGCGCCGCCGAACAGGCCGATCTTGCCGCCGCGGGCATAGGGGGCCAGCAGGTCCACCACCTTGATCCCGGTGGTGAACGCCTCCACCTTGGTGGACTGATCTTCGAAGGGGGGCGCCTCGCGGTGGATCGGATTCTCCCTGTCGTTGCCGATGGGCCCCATCTCGTCCACCGGCTCACCGATGACGTTGATGATCCTTCCCAGAGTCTTGCGTCCCACCGGAGCACAGATCTGCTTGCCCGTGTCCAGAACCGTTTGCCCCCGCTTGAGACCGTCGGTGGAGTCCATGGCAATGGTGCGCACGGAATTCTCACCCAGGTGTTGCGCCACCTCCAGTACCAGATTGTACTCGTTATCGTTGATGGCCGGGTTGGTGACGCGCAGGGCATGGTAGATCTCCGGCAGCTTGCCCGGCTCGAACTCCACATCCACGACGGCGCCGATGACCTGTGTGATTTTCCCTCTATTCTGACTCATTGAACGGTATCCTCCCGCAAACTGTTTATGTTCAGGGTTTTCTCAGCCCTTAATGGATTCCGAGCCGGAAATGATCTCCATCAGCTCGGTGGTAATGGCGGCCTGACGGGCCCGGTTGTACTGCAAAGTCAGCTTCGAGATCATCTCAGTGGCGTTTTTCGTTGCGCTGTCCATGGCGGTCATCCTGGCGCCGTGTTCGCCGGCCACCGACTCCAGCACGCTTCGATACAACTGGACCTCCACGCTTTTGGGCAGGAGCTGTGCCAGCAGTTCATCCTTGGACGGCTCATAGATGAATTCCGGTACTGTCGCGTCATCGGACAACGGACAGTGCGCCACCACCGGCAACAGCTGCTGAAAGGTGATGTCCTGGCTCATGACCGTGCGGAAGGAATTGTAGACGAGCTCCACCCGGTCGTAGCTCCCGTCCAGAAAGCCCTGCATAATTTCCCGGGCCAGGGTAGCCACCCTGGCATAGGTGGGAGAGGAAATGACATCGGCACAGTTCCGGTGAATCTCGCGGCGGTTTTTGAAGTATTCATACCCCTTGCGCCCCACGGTGAGCAGATGGATCCGCTCATGGGCATCGCCGTTCTCCAGCAGGAAACGCTCCGCAGCCTTGCACAGGTTGGCGTTGAAGCCGCCGCACAATCCCCGTTCCGCGGTGATCAGGATCAGCAACAGGCTCCTGACCGGCCGTTCTTCCATAAGCAGATGGGAATCGCTGCCCAGACAGGCGGCCTGGATGTCCAGCACTTCCCGCAGCTTGTCGGCGTAGGGACGGGCGGCAATGATGTTTTCCTGGGCACGACGCAGCTTTGCCGCCGAGACCATCTTCATGGCCTTGGTGATCTGGAGCGTGTTCCGCACCGAAATGATCCGTTTCTTTATGCTCTTCAGACTCGCCATAGCTCAATCTTTCCCGATTCAGTTTACTGCGTTGGTGAGTTTCCTGAGTTACAACCCCGAACGCATGCAACTCATGCAACTCATGAAACCCATGGAACTACCTACGCGCTGAATTCCTTCTTGAACTGCTCCAGGGCAGAGACGATGCGACTCTTCAGATCGTCGTCGATGGCCTTCTTGTCGCGCAGGGACGTCAGCAGGTCAGCCTGTCGGTTGTCGAAGAACGAGTACATCTCGTTCTCGAAGCGCCTGAGGGAGGAGACCGGCAGGTCGTCTAGAAAACCGTTGTTGGCTGCGAAGATGATCAGGACCTGCTTCTCGTTGGGCAGCGGCCGATACTGGGGCTGCTTGAGCACCTCCACCAGCCGCTCGCCACGGGCCAGTTGCAATTGGGTGGCCCGGTCCAGATCGGACCCGAATTGGGCAAAGGCGGCCATCTCCCGGTACTGGGCCAGGTTGAGCCGCAGGGTGCCGGCCACCTGCTTCATGGATTTCGTCTGGGCCTTGCCCCCCACGCGGGAGACGGAGAGGCCCACGTTGATGGCCGGACGCACGCCGGAGAAGAACAGGTCCGATTCCAGATAGATCTGGCCGTCGGTGATGGAGATGACATTGGTGGGGATATAGGCCGACACGTCGCCGGCCTGGGTCTCGATGATGGGAAGCGCGGTCAGGGACCCGCCACCGCACTCGTCGGACAGCTTGCAGGCACGCTCCAGCAGGCGGCTGTGCAGATAGAAGACATCGCCGGGATAGGCCTCGCGCCCCGGCGGGCGGCGCAGCAGCAGCGAGAGCTGGCGGTAGGCCACGGCCTGTTTGGAAAGATCGTCGTAGATGATCAGGGCGTGGCCGCCCCTGTCGCGGAAGTACTCTCCCATGGTGACCCCGCTGTAGGGTGCGATGAACTGGAGCGGCGCAGACTCGGATGCGGAAGCGGCAACGACGATGGTGTAGTCCATGGCGCCGTGCTCGGAGAGCTTGGCCACCACCTGGGCCACGGTGGAGCGTTTCTGACCGATGGCCACGTAGATGCAGATCAGGTCGCCCCCCTTCTGGTTGATGATCGTGTCCACCGCCAGGGCGGTCTTGCCGGTCTGGCGGTCTCCGATGATCAGTTCGCGCTGACCGCGGCCGATGGGAACCATGGAGTCGATGGCTTTCAGGCCGGTGGCCATGGGCTCTTCCACCGATTTGCGGGCCACGATGCCCGGAGCCTTGATCTCCACCTTGCTGTAGGTATCGGTAACGATCGGTCCCTTGCCATCGATCGGCTCGCCGATGGCGTTAACCACCCTCCCGATCAGGGCATCGCCCACCGGAACCTCGGCGATACGCCCGGTTCGTCTGACGGCATGCCCCTCCTTGATCTCGGTGAATTCACCCAGAATGGCGGCCCCCACGTTATCTTCTTCCAGGTTGAGCACCATGCCCGACACGCCGCCGGGAAACTCCAGCAGCTCTCCGGCCATGGCGCCCGACAGACCGTGAATACGGGCAATGCCGTCACCCAGGGACATGATGGTGCCGGTCTCGGAAACATCAACCTCCCTGCCGTACTCCCTGATCTGTTTCTTGATGATCTCGCTGATTTCTTCCGCTCTGATTTTCATGGGAGCTTACCCCTTCTGTAATTGATCTTGTAACCGGTCCAGCTGCGTCCTGATGCTGCTGTCAAAGACGGTATCGCCGATCTGGACCACGATCCCGCCCAGGAGGGAGCCGTCCACCACCACCCTCGGCACGACCGTTGCGTCGCTGTGGTGCTCCAGCACCCTCCGGATCGACGACAGCTGGGGTTCGTCCAGTTCAAAGGCTGTGGTAATGATCGGTCGGATGATGCCGCAACGGTCGTCGGCCAGAGACTCGAAGGCCTGAACGATCTGATCGAGCAAGACAACGCGGTTTTTATCCACCAGCAGCATGAGGAAGTTCCCCATCAGCTGGCTGAAAGAGCCGCGGGCGATCAGTTCCCCCATGATCTCCTTTTTCCGCCCATGCCCCACGGCCGGGTCCGCCACTGCGGCCGGAATCTCGGGAGCGGCGGCGAAGATCGCTTTCACCGTTGCCAGCTCCGTACGGAAGGTATCCACCTGTCCGGATTCCATGCCGATCTGAACAAGGGAGAGGGCATAGCGCCGTGCTATCGTGGAATTGCTCACCTGGTCCTCCCCACGCTTTCAAGATACTCGGCGATGCAGCGATCGTGGTCTTCCTTGCCGATCGATCCCGCCAGCCTGGCACCAGCCAGTTCAACCGCCAGCCTGGCTGTTTCGGCCTGCAGGGCCAGACGCGCCTTGTGCACTTCCTGTTCCGCCGTCAGGACCGCCTGACTGGCGATCTTTTCGGCGGCCACCCGGGCCTCGGCGATAATGCGCTGCTTCTCCTGCTCGCTCTCGCGCAGCAGCGCGGCCCGCATCTCCTCGATTTCGGCGGAAGCCCGCTCGATTTTCTGATTGTAGTCGCGCAGATTCTGCTCCGCGGCCTCACGGGCCTCCCGCGCCTCGCGCAGGCTTGCCTCAACCCGGGCCTGGCGCTCGGCCAGGGCGTTTCTGACCTTGGCCTTCGCCATGGCCCACCCCAGCAGTGCGGCCAGCACGACGAAGTTGAACACGCGCCAGCCAAAATCCTTCAGCCTGGCTGCCGAGTCAACCTGATGTGCCCCACCTGCGGCTTCCGTCCCCCCCAGGGAAGCAACCAGGAGGACGACCAGCACCAGTGTCAGTACGGTGACCAGGGTTCGCGCGCGAACGGATAGCTTCAGCATGACTAGAGACTCCTTCCCAGGATTTTCTCGCAGACGTCGCCGGCCAGGGCCTGGGCCTGCTTCCTCAGCAGCGCCCCGGCCTCGGCCGATTCCCTGGCAACGCTCTCCCGGATCCCGGCCAGGCTCGCCGCCGCGTCGTTGCGCGCCTTCTCCAGCAAGGCCGCTTCCTCGGCCTGGGCCTGCCTGACAGCCTCGTTTCTGCGCTGGGCAGCTTCAGTCCTGGCATCCTGAAGCTTTGCCTCGTAACGAGCCATCTGTTCGCGCACCTCCCGGTCCACGGATTCGGCCCTGGCGCGTGACGACTCGATCGCCTCGCGGCGCTCCGCCATCACCCTGCGGATCGGTCTGTACAGGACGATGTTCAGCGCAATGGCAAGAATGCCAAAGTTAATGATCTGTATGACAAACGCCATATTGAGTTCAATCACGACCCACCTCTTGCGGATGCTCCGGGAAACCGCCTGGCCCCGTCCGTGCGCGACGGACGGCAGAGCCCGTGCGCATGAAAATCGACGGCCTCACGGGAAGCTCGCGTTAACGGCATTCCAGACCGGGCACCGCCGAATCCGGACTCACGAGTTCCCGTGCCGGACTACTTGGCCGCGCTTTCAATCATCTTCAGCGCGATGTCCTTGTAGGGGTTGGCGAAGAGTATGATCAGACAGACGACCAGGGCATAGATTGCCAGCGACTCGATCATGGCAAGACCGATCATCATGGTGGTCATGATCTTGCCGGAAGCTCCGGGATTACGGGAAACGCCCTCCACGGCACTCTTGACTGCCATGCCCTGCCCGATGGCCGTACCAAGGGTGCCGATTGCCATACCGATTGCCGCTCCAAAAACGCACATAGTGAAAAAATTCATTTTTTTCTCCCCTCGGGGTGTGATGTATCCTACAGAGCATAGGATGGTTTAAATAATAGAGACACCGTACTGAAAGTCAAAAAACGCTTCCTTCTCCCCGGCGCGCCGTCGCGTTCCTCCCCGGGAGCCTGCGGTATTTCCTGCTCCCGCGCCGCCCCTCAGTGCGCCTCTTCCAGCGAACCTGAGATGTAGATCATGGTCAGCAGCATGAAGACAAAGGCCTGGATGAAGGAGACCAGCACTCCCATCAGCATCATCGGCAGCGGAACCAGGAAGGGGGCCAGGCCGAAAAAGATGATCAGCACCAGCTCATGACCGTTCATGTTGCCGAACAGACGCAAGGTCAGGGAGAGCGGCCGACTCAGATGACCGATGACCTCGATGAAGAACATAACCGGCGCCAGCCAGATGATGGGACCGCAAAAATGCTTGATATACCGGATGCCGTGCTGCCTGACCCCCACCACATGGGTGGAAATGAACACCACAACGGCGCAGGCGGCCGTGGTGTTGATATTGGCCGTGGGCGGAAAGAAGCCGGGAATCAGGCCGACCAGATTGGAAATCAGCACAAACAGCCCCACGGTGGCCACCAGCGGAAAATAGGCTCTCCCGTGCTCGCCCATGGTCTCCACGATCATGTTTTCGATGCCGCCGACCACCACTTCCATGAAATTCTGCAGAGCACGGGGAACAACGGCAACCCTCCTGGCGGCCAGGAAAGAGAGCATCAGCAGAAGCACCATGATAAGCCAGGTGTAGGCAACGGCATCGGCGGACGTCTCGGACATGCCCAGAGGCTGAAGCACTCCGCGAAAAAATTCGAGAAAGAGTATTGGATGGACCATGGCATCACCCTACCTAGCATGTATCGCCGCGACATGTCACCACACACCGCACGCATAACAAACATTGTTTTTATTAAGAACCATTCTAGAAACAACCGCAGGGCGAACCCTACATCTAACAGACCATTCTGTCAATATTTTTTTCAAATATTGCAGCATGTTAAAAAGAAAACAACGCGACATTCACCTATCAAAACCAGGGCACAGAAAATCGATAACATTGTTTTGCAAAACACGTCACTTTCTTTCCACTAACGCTGTTTTCCGCCTGGAACCGGAACCGGTCACCCCGGTGAGAGACGGCGGCCGACTCCGCTGATCAGGTCGTAAAGACATCGGGACAGCCTCAGAACCCCGTTCCTGATCTCCCGCGTCGGCTCCCTGCCAAAATCAAGACAGCCGGGTTGAATACCCAGCACCGTAGTGCCGGCTCCGGTCGTTTGCTCCAGATAGTCGACAAGTACCTTCAATGGAAGCGTATGGGTTGAAAATAACGTATCAGAGATCTCTCCCAGTGCAATCTCCCGGCAGAAACCGACGTTCTCGCCGATCTCCGCCGCATCGACGATCAGGATGTGCGACGGCTGATAGGCCTTGATGCCGCCTGTCACGTTCTCAGGGGCGTTACCCCCCTCAAACCCGGCCACGCCGATGGTGCAGACGGGCGCGCTAGAAACCAGTTTGCGCAGTTCACGAACCACCAGCACACCGGCGGCATCGTCTCCCCGCAATTCCGAACCGATCCCCAGGAGCGCAATCCTTCCGCACCCCTCAAATCGTGTCTTCAACGTCTCCATCAATTGTCCGTGCATGAAAATGTATCCTGTGATGTGTTCGATCGATCCGGGCCAGTTCAAATTCCCCGCTGCTGCGCAAGGCGCCACGGGGACAGGAGTAAACGCACTGGGCGCAGAACAGGCACCTGTCCAGACGGAATTCCGCCTCGAACAGCTTGTCAGCCACCTTTGTTATGGCCATGGCCCTGGCGGGGCAGTCCCTGACGCAGAGCCGGCAGCCGATGCACTTCTCCGAATCGAACACGACCATCCCCCGGAAGCCGTCAGGCGTCCTGGCCTTCTCCACGGGATAGTTGCGGGTCGCCGGCGGCATGACCGAATGACGCAACACCTCTCTGGCCATTCTGCCCGGTATGCGTATCATCGCGGCAGCACTCCCTTCAGCATCAGGTTGAGCAGCATCTGGACCATGGCCGCCGGCGCCAGGTATTTCCAGCAGAAATCAACCATCTGATCGATGCGCAACCGGGCGAAGATGGTCCGCAGGAACGAGATCCCGGCAACAACCAGGACAACCTTGACCAGATAGAGCACGAACCCGACCACCGGGGGCAGCCCGAGGCCGAAGGGGAGGAATACACCGGCGGCCAGGGAAGCCACCACCACGGTCTCGATGGCCATGGCCATGCGGAAGAAAGCCAGGAGGCGACCGGTGTACTCGGTAAACACCCCGCCGACGATCTCGGTCTCGGCCTCGGAGATGTCGAAAGGAACCTTCTCCAGCTTGCCCAAAAGAACCACCATGGTCACCGCAAGGCCCGGCAGGTTGAACAGCCAGTAGCCGGGGTGGCTGGCGTAGTACCCGGCCATGCCGCTCAAGGACCAGCTGTCGGCCAGCACCGCCGGCGCCAGAATGCAGATGTACAGCGGCACCTCGTAGGAGAAAAGCTGGGTCAGGGTACGCACCGCCCCTACTGCCGCGTACAACGACGTAGAGTACCAGCCGGCCAGGAAGAAGGTCATGGTCGGAATGGTCAACAGATAGAGAACGATGATCAGGTCCCCCTCGAAGGAGTACAGCGCCCGGACGCTCCAGAGCGGGATGTACAGTACCGCCGTGACCGCCGACGCAACGGCGATCACCGGCATGGCCGTGAACATGAACTCGTCGGCCTCTTCCGGGATGATGACCTCCTTGGCCGAGAGCTTGATGAAATCCGCGATGGGCTGGAACCAGGGGGGACCTTTGCGGTTCTGCATGCGGGCATGGAAGATGCGGTCGAAATATTCCGCGCAGACGCCACAGGCGCAGAGAAAAAGGAAGCCGGGAAACACGAACAGAGCGAATAGTGATTGTGTCATAGGGCACGATCCCCCCGCATCATCTGCAGTTTCTTCGCCAGGCCGCCGAACTCGATGCCCCGGTTCTTCCGGTACCAATCGATACCGTGCCGGCGGAGGGCTCTCAGCCCCAGGTCGTCGCGGTCACTGCCGATGACCCGGATGCAGCGGTCGGTACAGGAGAAGCAGGGATCGATGGCGGCGATGATGATCGGCACGTCCGCCAGGTTGTTGTTCTCCATCATCTTGCCCACGGCCTGGATGTTGGCCAGCGTCGAGGCGCGCACCCTGACCCGCTCCGGCTTGTCGCTGCCGTTCCCCTTGACGTAGTGCAGATCCTCTCCCCGAGGGGCCTCGACCCGGCTGACCGCCTCTCCCGCCGGCACCCTGCGCGGCGCCGTGGCGCACAGGGAACCGTCCGGCAGCTCCCGCAAGGCCTGGCGGATGATCCGGCAGGATTCCATCAACTCCAGCAGTCTGACCACCGCCCTGGCGTACACGTCGCAGGAATTATCCGTGATCACCTTGAAATCCACCTCACCGTAGGCGGCATAGGGGTCGCAGGCGCGCATATCGTAGGGGACTCCGGAACCGCGGCCGGTGGGCCCCACTGCCTGGAGACGCACCGCATCTTCATGGGAGATGTACCCTACCCCGGCAAGGCGGGCGATGAAACTCGGCTCGGTGGTGGCGATATCGATGTAGTACCTGATACGTTCCTCCAGGAGATCGATATCGTTCAGGGCACGGACAATCTGCTCGTCAGTGATGTCCCGCTTGACGCCGCCGATGGTGTTAATGCCGTAGTTGACCCGATTGCCGCTCAAAAGAGAGAGGAGCTCCATTACCACCTCGCGGTCGCGCCAGGAGTACATCAGCAGGGTGTCGAAGCCGATCTCGTGGCCGGCCACCCCCAGCCAGAGCAGGTGGCTGTGGATCCGCTCCAGTTCGCCGAACAGGGTGCGGATATACCGGGCACGGGGTGGGACAACCAGGCCGGCGATCTCTTCCGCCGCCTGGGCAAAGCACATGGAGTGTGCGTGGGAGCAGATGCCGCAGACCCGCTCCAACAGGTACAGATCCTGGATGTAGCTCCGCTCCTCGCAGGCCTTTTCCATGCCCCGGTGGTTGTAGCCGACGCGGGAGTTGGCCTCCAGAATCCGTTCACCAGCCAGGGTGATGGAGAAGTTGGCCGGCTCCTTCAGGGCTGGATGCTGGGGACCGATGGGGATCGTAACGCTACCCATTGAGCGCCACCTCCGCCTGACCGAGCATCGCCGGGGACCAGTCCTTGCGCAGGGGATACTGCCCCTCGGGCCAGTCGTCCGGCAGCGGATAGCGGGCTCCATCGGGCAGCCCGACAACACGGATGCCGAACAGGTCCACCAGTTCCCGCTCGTAAATCTCCGCATTGGGCAGCCGATCATGAATGGAGCCGATCACCGGCTCGTCCCGGGGGATATGGCAGGTGATGCTGACCAGCGTCCCGTCCCCGGACGAAAGGACATAGACGATGCCGAAGGTATCCCCTTCATCAAGCCCGACGATCAGGCAGAGGATGGGAAAACCGAGCTCGCCGCGGACGAAATCGAAAATCTCAAGAAAGCGGTGCTCCGGCACTTCGACAAAGATGCGCCGGATACGCTGGACCCGGATCGATCCGGCCAGTTCGGGGAAGTGGGATACGAGCCGCTGCTGGGTGCGTTCTTCTGCTGTCATCAGTTCACAGTCCTCCATGGGGAAGTGGGGAACACTCCCAGGGAGCGGGAGCCGCCCCCTCCTTCATCTCAAGGGTGGAAAGCAGTTTGACCACCCCGTCGATGATCGCCTCGGGCCGCACCGGGCATCCGGGGACATAGGCTGAGACCGGAATCACGCTGTCGATGCCGCCCAGGACGTTGTAACAGCCGTCGAACACCCCCCCGGAGCAGGCGCAGGTACCGACGGCAACCACGAATTTGGGTTCCGGCATCTGCTCGTAGATGCGGACGAGGCGGTCCCTGGTCTGCCGGGTCACCGGACCGGAGCAGAGCAGGACATCGGCATGACGTGGCGTCCCCTTCAGCAGGCAGCCGAAGCGCTCGATGTCGTACACCGGAGTCAGGGTGGCCACGATCTCGATGTCGCAGGCGTTGCAGGCGCCGGTATTGAAATGGATGACCCAGGGAGATTTGGTTCGAGCCCAGGTAACCACTCTGTCGATGAGTTTCATGTCAGCCGTTCCTCCTGAACAGGACGAAGAGCCCCAGGGCCGCGCCGAGGGTGAACAGGACCGCCAGGATCGATGCCGCCGGTGAGCCGGGCGGTATGGTGGCGATGATCATGACCACCACGTGCATGATGGTGAAGAAAAAAGCGATGGAGAAGAACTGGCTGAAATCCGGCTGGATGCGATGCCGGGTAACATTCTCGCCGCAGGCGTAGGGTGCGCGCTTCCCCGCGGAAGGAGTTCCCCTGGCGGCGATTGCCCTGAACGACCAGAGTTCGACCGCAACGACGAACGTGATCACCAGAAACGCGACAGGGGGCGTCAGGAGCAGGGTTGACATGGTCATGATCGGTATCTCCTTTTCAGCTTCGCAGGCTGTTCATGCCGCGGGTATCCAGCGATCCGGTGATGCGGAAATGGCCGATCACCACCCCGGCAGCCACGGAGATCACCACCACCTCCACCACGATCAGGGTCAGGATCAGGGCCTGGGAGATACCGGTGGCGCCGGACAGGAAACCGGAGGCGGTCAGCACCAGGGTGACCCCCTTGGTCATCAGCTCCATGCCGATCAACACCCGGATCAGATTGCGGGTGACGGCGATGCAGTAGAGCCCGGTCAGGATCAGCAGCACGGAAACTATCAGGTAGGGCCAGAATGGGTTAGCTGAGGACAGAGCCAGTACGTCAATCATGTTTCAGCTCCTTGAAGAGAACGATAACGCCACAGACCCCTACGAACAGGACCGCCAGCTGGGCGAACACATCGGTCCTGCGCAGGACCCAGAGGGCCTGGCGCACATCCGGGCCAATGGTCAGGGTCAGGGTAGCCGGCGGGGCATCCCCCAGGTACCACCCCAGGGCCCAGCAGAGCAGCAGCCCCACCAGCGGCAGGGGGACATACCTCCTCAGGTGGTCCGGAGCCACATCGCACCGCTCTCCGGGCGCGGCCGGGCAGGCCATGCTGATCACGCTGACGAAGACGACGGTGATCAGACCGGCGCAGACCGACAGCTCGAATACGGCTGCCAGGGGTGAGTCCATGGTGAACATCAGCATGGTCAGCAGAACGCTCACGCCCGCCAGGCCGATGGCGGCCTTGATCAGGGTGCGGGAGAGCACGGCGTACAACCCGGTGAGCACGAGAAGCAGCATCAGCAGGGTGGTTGGAGTCATAGGATACTCCCGATGGGCAGGACGATGGTGTCCAGCAGAAACGGTATGGCCAGGCCGGTGATGACGATGATGGCGCTGAAGACCAGGGCCGGCGCGGTCATGAACAGGCCGGCCTCGCGCACGCTCCCGAGATCCTCCGCCAGTTCCCCGAAGAAGACCGTGCGCTGCAGGGTCAGGAAGTAGGCCAGGGTCAGCAGGCTGGCCAGGATGGCGACCATCATGTAGACCTCGTGCCCAGACCTCATCAGGGCCACCACGATCACCAGTTTGCTCCAGAAACCGGCCAGGGGGGGGATTCCGGCCGCGGAGAGGAAGGCGATGATGGAGGTCCAGCCGGTAACCGGCATGCGGGAGGCCAGCCCCCCCATGCGATCCAGATCTCTGCTGCCGGTCTGTTCCTCGACGGCGCCGGCGTTCATGAAGAGCAGGGTCTTGAAGATGGTGTGATTGAACAGATGAAAAATTGCGCCGGCAACCCCCAGGGCCGTGCCCGCCCCCAGGCCGAGGACGATGTACCCCACCTGGCTGATGCTTGAGTAGGCCAGCATGCGTTTGAAGTCCCGCTGTCCCAGGGCAGTCAGGGCGCCTGCCACGACGGAAAGGGCGCTGACGAAGAGCAGCACCTCGTTCGTCCCGGATGTTGGCCCGAAGACTTCCGTTACCAGACGGATCAGGGTGTACACACCGGAAACCTTGGTGACGATCCCTGCCAAAAGGATCGAGACCGGGGCCACGGACACACTGTAGGCATCGGGCAGCCAGCCGTGGAACGGGACGACCCCCCCTTTGATGAACAGGCCGATCAGGAACAGGACCACGCCGAAGAGCACCAGGGCATTGTCCTGCCGGGAGGAGATGGCAGCTGCCAGGCTCGCAAAGGAGGTGCCGCCGCTGTAGAGGAACAGGATGGCGGTGGAGGTCAGCATCAGCATGGTGGCCGCAGCCGAGAGAACGATGTAGGTGAAGGCGCCCTGGAACAGCTCCCGTTCGCGCCGCAGCGCGATCAGGATGAAGGAGCAGACCGACAGGATCTCCAGGAACAGATACAGGGAGAAGAGGTCGGTGACCATGACGATGCCGTTCATGCCCAGGAGCGACAGCAGCACCAGGTTGACGAAATGGAAACGGTGCCGGTCATCGCGCATCATGGGGATGGAGACCAGGGACGATGCAGCCACCACCAGGCCGATGGCCAGGATCATCAGCATGCTGATGCCGTCCAGGCGGAGGAATGGAAGCGCCAGCGGGCCGACATCGATGGAGTTGAGCCACCCTTCCCCGCCGGGGACGAGCATGAGCAGCGTCTGGAGCAGGGAGAGGATCAGGGGGCAGGCGATCAACCGCCTCCTCAGGTTGCCTTCCGGCGGGACGTTCACCAGGATGAAACCGAGCAGCGGCAAGAGCAGCAAAATCAGTGTCACGGGTACGGACTCCTTGTCTGAAACTCAGTATTCGGCAATCGAGAACTGCTGCGTTCGTTCGAACGAAATAATTCTGTACTTCCGCTGTTCATTTCGCTCCAGCCGACAAACTCGCCCCGCGGGCTCGGACAGTATCGGCTGTCAACACGTACGTACCGTCGGAAGCGCCTTGATGAACTCGTTGCATGACGCATTTTCATGCGTTCATGTACATGCATACCAGCACCCCGCCGATACCGGCCCAGACCAGATAGGTGGCGAAACTGCCGTTGTGCATCGCTCCCAGAGTGAGGGAGAGGCTCCGGGCGACCCCCACCGCCAGGTCGTCGTACAGGCGGTCGATCCTCCGGTCGATGTTCCAGGAAATCCGCGACACCAGCCCGACCACCTGCATTCCCCGGTCATAGGGGTCGAACTCCCGCTTCTCGGCACGGTCATAGAGGGCGCGCAGCACCGGGGCGTCGTGGATATGGTCGCAGGCGCCCTCCCCCCGACCCGTTCTCGCCAGGCCGAACTGGTGGTTGAACCAGGCGGCCAGCAGGACGCTGAGGGTCATCAGCACCAGGAAGGTGTTTTCCGGGAACCCGCCGAAATGATGCCCCATGGCCCGGTCGCCGATGATCGGCACGATCAGATGGTCCAGGGGAAGGCGGTTGGCCACCCCGAACAGGACGCAACCGGCGGCGATGGTGATCATGGGAACCAGCATGGAGAGCGGCGCTTCCCTGACCA
>CAZIUE010000027.1:0-33491 GCA_964542535.1 uncultured Pelobacter sp.
GCTGCTCTGGCCCCAATCGCCAAGTCAGCTACCCACAAATTCTGCTGAAGAACCAGAAATATAGGGAGATGAATCTATGAACTGTCCGTACTGTCGGAAGAAATTTGGAGTTTTCAGTAAAGAAGTTCAATCTGGTGGTATTAAAAAAACATGTTCCTATTGTGGGAAGGAATTTAGAGTTAGTCGTAATTTAACTAAACTTTTTATGCTTGCAGTGCCGATTTCGTTGCCAATATTTTTGTTTCTGAATTCACCTTATAAGTGGATTGCCGTTTTTTTGTTGTACGCATTTGCAACGGTACTATCGACCGAAGCCCAAGAACAGTAACAACAAGAAATTATTAAAAATATCGAGAAAATTACGGGGTCGCTAATTCACGGGATTGCGGGGACATTGAAGGAAACATGAAGATGCCCCCGGAGTTTGAAAAAACAGAAAAGCAGACTGAAACGAACTTCAGCTGACATCGCCTGTAGCGCGGAAAATCTAAAGTGGAGCGAACTGAGGCAGGGTTGCCCGTGAAAATGGAAAAATGAGTTCCAACCAGCCGGTTACACGCCGCCCCGCCCGGGGAAACCGGCTGGAGTTCCGGGGACAGTATAATTAACTTCTTGGCGTTTTATATGCTGTCCCCAGAATATGCCTTGCCCTTTGCTGACGATTCTCTTCGTTGTTTCAATCATCAGAAAACGACTGAAGAAGGAGCATTAAGCAGCAAGCAGCTCTTTCAAAACATCCGGCTTTTTTATGGCAATCGTAATTAGAGATTTTGCCGCCCCCGACGGTGCACGACGCCCCTGCTCCCATTCCTGAAGAGTGCGAAGCGAAACCCCCAGCAGCTTGGCAAACTCGCTCTGAGAGAGTCCGATACGCTGGCGAGACGCCGCCAGAGGGGAAACGGCTACGTTGGTCACGCGACCAACCTTCCCAGCCTTGAGATCCCGCACGGCCTGGAGCAGTTCCTCGCCAATGTTGCGTTTTGCATCACGTTCTAGCAGTTGTTTTTCATCTTGCGACATGTTCCATCTCCTCTTTGAGGGCTTTGAGAATGTGTCCGGGAATACTGTCAACAGCGCTCTTAGCATAAATCAGAAGTAACCAGATTTGCCCGGCCTCTGTCCGGGCAAAATAAAGAACCCTGACACCGCCGCTCTTGCCGGTCCCTCGACGGCTCCAGCGTACCTTGCGAACCCCACCGGAGCCACGCACCACGTTGCCCATATCGGGATTAGCAGCAAGATATTCCTGAAAGATAGCGTATTCGATGTCTGTCAGGTAATCGTGAACCTGTTTCGTGAACAGTGGCGATTCGACAAAAGTAACCATGAGTCATATATACGGCATTGACGTACAAAGTCAACCAGCAAATTTATTGAGAGAAATGAAGCGTCCAACCAGACAGAAACAGCGGTGAACCCGCTGTTCTGCTAAGCCGTTATACGAATGAAAAAAGAAACTAATAATAAGTGGTTGGGCAGCATGATCCGAGTGCTTCTTCTATCCATTCTTCTGTCCAGTCTCCCGACTGTCCTCGCCTCATGTGGAAAGAATGAGCATTCGGCTGTAGATGTGGGACTGCTTTCAACCGACGTACACGTCTCAGTCGCACAACACGCCTTGGTTCTTCCATTCGTTGCCTTAGATGATTACGCCTACCGCAACCCGTCATTTTCTTTGGACCGGAAGGGCGACAGCGAACGTGCTCTAGGTGCGTCGAATCAATTCCTGCACGATTCGGCTGACCCCCAAAATCCGTTGGTGCTTGATGACATCTCTGCAGTTGTGCGGACATATGGCTGGAATGACGCTGATATGCGCCAGAGACAGGTGTGCCAGCGGTTGAGCCGTAAATGGGCTCAGTCGGTATGTGACAATCCGTGGGCTGCCATCCAACAGGCGCTCCCCGGCGATCGATTCAGGCTAGTGGACCTGCGTCGTTTGCGAGTCGGAGATCCGCGTGGCCCGGCCAGTTGCCGCGACGATGGCAAACGGCGCCGTCCTTTGCCACAAAGAGCGGGAGAGGCAGTGATGGTCTGCACAGCGATGGTATATGGCGGACGCGACGATCAATACCATCACGCAGTCGTCCGGATTGATGGCGATCTTGGTGCCCTATGGACGGTCTGGCGATATGGGCAAAATGGTGAAACAGCCGAAGCGATGACTGAAAGAGAAGGAAAAGCAATTGTCTCCTTTGTGCAGTATGCTCTTGGAAAAAGCGAGAATTTTCCCGCGCTCCATGCGGCTATGTGCCGCCTACGCCGACCGGGATCTGTTGACGGTCCGCATGGCGCTGATTGTGAGCGGGCTGCTCTTCCCTCGCTCAGTCGGAATCAATAACTAAGATGACGTTTGGTGAAGAACTCATATTACCCCAAAAAAGGAAAGACTTAGGGGTCTGCCCTTGAAAAGGGAATTTTGAGAATATAATTCCTAACCAGCCGGTTGCACGCCGCCTCGCCCGGAAAACCGACCGGGCGAAGCGGGTGAACCGGGCACCCCGTTGAAAACTAAATTCGGAGGAATGCATGTTTGAGAATATTGACATCGACCTAACTGCAAAAGCGGCAGGGGCTTGGATTGCGCTCGGAGGCTTTCTCTTTGGTGTTTATCAATATGCAAAGGCCCAGCGATGGAGAAAAGCAGAATTCGCTGCAAAAGAGCTCGAAAAGCTCAACTCTGATCAAGTATTAGGATTAGCATGCATCTTTTTAGACTGGTCGAGTAGATCCCTTAATACTCCTGATAATTATAAAGAAAAAGCTGGAACATCAACGTTTATCCATACATGGCAGATAATGGAAAAGGCGATGGTTGGTGACCTCGCACCAACTGATGGCAGGGATGGTTTTGATTGGCAGGAGGTGCTTTATAGAGATGTGTTTGATCGTTATTTTACATATTTAGATATGATCAACCACTATTTGAACATTGGTCTGATTGAAAAAAAGGATGTAGCAACTTTGAAATATTGGCTTGAGCAAATCAATAAGTCACAACTAGCAAATGGTAAATCAATTTTCGAAGATTATATGAACTATTTTGGCTACGAAGGCGTACTGGAACTTTTAAGCAAATTTAGAATTAGAAAGTAGCTATATTTCAATCGGATAGCCGGGGGTTTTTCTCCCCCAGCCCCCACACCACCGTACAAGCAGGTCCGCATACGGCGGTTCGAAATTACCGGGCCGCACATGACACAGGGGGGCACAACTCAACATTTGACACACCAATCAATACCCGGTAGTGGAGCAAATCGGAAATCTGTTGCAAAGTTGAGATCTGCCCCCTTCGGCCTTATCTCACCCTGAGGGAGAGAGTACTCTGTTCACCCTCGCCCTCAGGGTGAGGGCCTCCGTCGCCTTCTTTCTCCCGCCAGCCAGAATTAGCCGCAAGAGATGGTACTATTCAATCACGCACCATAAATCAAATAATTTCTGGAGGTCAGTGATGATGAGACGATTCGCCATTGGAACCCGCCTGCTGGCAGGGTTCTCGTTCGTTCTGCTGCTCCTGGCAATCATAATCGGAACCGGGGTCAGGAGTCTCTACAAGAGCGAGGACCAGTTGAAGAACGTCAAGCGTATCAGCGGCCTGAGCAACAAGGTCGTGCTGGCAACCATCGCCGACAAAAATATCCAGGAACTGGTCAAGGGGCTGTCCATGGTCGACGACAGACCGGAGAAGGAGAGGATCGTAGCCAGTATCCGCGAGCTTGGCAGAGCGTGTGATCAAGCGGTAGATGTGCTGGAAAACAATACCAAAACCCCGGATGGCAGAAAGCTTGTGGCAGAGGTTAAATCTGCCCGAGAAAGTATCACCAGGGTAAATGAAAAGCTGATCGCCATGGCACTCAGCGGTGACAGTGCCAACTTCAAGGAGATGATGAACAGCGACGTGAAAAAGGCCATTGCTAGATCATCGACAGCTCTTGACGCGCTGCTGAAGTTCTACGACCAGCGCGTTGGTGTACGTGTCGATGATGCGATCAGCAATGCGGCATTTGCCACCCGCCTGATGTACGTTCTGGGCATTGCCGCAATTGTACTCGGTGTTGTGGCGGCCATATTCATCACACGCAGTATCACGGCGCCATTACGCAAATGCGTGGAGGTGGCCGACAGAATTGCCGATGGCGACATGTCCGTTACGATGAGGGCGGAAGAGGGTCAATGTGAAACAACCCATCTCATCAGGGCCATCGTTAATATGACCGAAAAGATACGCGATGCCATGACTCGTGTTTCTCGGGCTGCCGGAGAGGTTACTGCTGCTGTTACGGAGCTGAATGCAAGTTCTCAGGCCATGGTTAAGGGAACGGAGGAAGTGACCGCTCAGGCGTCAACGGTCGCCACTGCCGGAGAAGAGATGGCCGCCACCTCCCTGGACATCGCCAACAACTGCAATGCTGCCGCGGAAAGTTCGCGCCACGCCAATCAACTGGCAACAACAGGAGCAACGATTGTTCAGGGGACGGTGGATGGAATGGCCCGTATTGCCGAGAGGGTTCGCGCCACGGCGCGCAGTGTCGAGAACCTCGGGGTGCGTTCGGACGAGATCGGAGCCATCGTTGGCACTATCGAGGATATTGCAGACCAAACCAACCTTTTGGCACTCAACGCGGCAATCGAGGCTGCTCGCGCCGGTGAGCAGGGACGCGGATTCGCGGTGGTCGCCGATGAAGTCCGCGCACTTGCCGAGCGCACGACCAGTGCAACCAAAGAAATCGGCGGCATGATCAGGGCGATTCAGACCGAGACAAAGCAGGCGGTCTTCTCCATGGAAGAAGGAGTCAGCGAGGTGGAGAAAGGTACGGATGAAGCTTCCAAGTCCGGCGGAGCCTTACAGGAGATTCTGACCCAGATCAACGAAGTGACCAACCAGATTAACCAGATCGCCACGGCAGCTGAAGAGCAAAGCTCAACCAGTCGTGACATCAGTAACAACATGCATATGATCACCGATACCTTCCATGAAACCGCAAAGGGAACTCAGGCTACGGCACTGGCCGCGGATCAGCTCGCAACCCTTGCGAGCGACCTGAGAGGACTCGTGGCCCAGTTCAGGTTGTAATATTGGAGAAGAGAGGCACCCAAACGGTCTGAATACCGGCTTCCACGCCCGCTGCGAGGAGGCCGGTTCCGCTATTGCTCCGGTTTACCAGGTTTTATGAAAGAAGCTATTTTCGGATCAGAGCGTACCGAAATCGTTCCCGCCACAACCAGTCATCAACGCCACTTCACGCAAAAAAGGGGGGGGCAAACCGCCCCCCCCTGACCAGACTAACCGACCTGACTCCCCTTCATCCGGAGTCCGGTCCTGCTCTGCCATTAACCTATTATACGATCTTGATGAACACCGATCCCTTGGCGCCGCAGACCTCGCACTTCTCGGGAGCCTGGCGCTCCACCGTGTGGCCGCAGACCGGGCAGACGTAGTAGTCGAACTCCTCGCCGGCCGCACCCAGGGTGTCCAGCGCCTTCTGGTACAGACCGGCATGCACCTGCTCCACCGTATTGGCGAAGCTGAAGGTGCGCTTGGCCGCCTCGGAACCTTCCTGTTGCGCCTCGGCGATCATCTGCGGGTACATCTCCTTGAACTCGTGGGTCTCGCCGGCAATGGCCTCTTCCAGGTTCTTGCGGGTATCGGCGATGCCGCCGGCGACGCGCAGATGGGTATGGGCGTGCACAGTCTCTGCTTCGGCAGCGGCCCGGAACAGCTTGGCCACCTGTTTGAAACCTTCCTGCTCGGCCTGCTTCGCGAATGCGAGATATTTCCTGTTTGCCTGGGATTCGCCGGCAAAGGCTTCCATGAGGTTCTTCTGTGATTTGGGTCCATTCGCCATGGTGTTTCCTCCTTGCGGATTATGTAATGCCTGCGTATATAGCACAAAAATTATCTTTTTTGTTGCGTTAAATTCACCCTCATTCTCAAAACCGGGGGATGGCGCCGGATTCTTTCGCATTTTCGGAACCAAGTCCAACCATATGGAGAGGAGACTGCACCCCGGCCAGACTCAAAAGCTGTTAGGTGCGGCGGGCGACACATGCTATAGTCCGGCCGGGATGTACGTCTGACAGGTCCGAGAAAAGGAATATCGGGAGGATTCAATGGCAGGAGCCGCATTTCTGCTTACGGCTGCACTCACGGTCGGCGTGTGGTGGTACTTCAAGCTCAGGGGAAGGCTTCTGGTCAGGGCCTATACCTATCTGGTACTACAGAAACGCCCCGGGGCGACAATGGAAAGCTCCAACTGGATGGCCCTCTCCATCGACATGTACGCGGCCAACCAGGTACAACAGGCCATGAGAGAGTATATGGATCAAGCCTATGGCGGCAGCCGCACCGCCCTGCTGGCCGAGGCCAGAGCCCAGGGCTTTCGTGGCTGATGCTCCTTCCCGGCGGCCAACGATCACCTGGCGGCCCGCCGGGCAAGCATCCTGCCGGACCACCAGATCCCGATCAGGCCGGCCAGCAGATCGCTGGCGAGCCTGGCGAAAAAGATTCCCCTGAGCAGGAACAGGTGACCGCCGATCAGGGCGAGCGGGATCAGCAGCACCAGAACTCGGATGACGTTCAGCAGCGATGCCTGCAAGGGATAATGAGCGCCGGTGACGATGAATCCGGCATAGCGGTGAACCTCCAGCATGCCGTAGCCCATGCAGGTTGTGTAGATATAGGAACAGAGCACGTCCACCACCACCCTATCCGTTGAAAAAATCCGGGCCATGGCCGGCGCGAACAGGATGAACACCAGGCCGATAAAGACGCCATAGAGCAGGGCAAACCACATGGTCCCCTTCCGCGCGCTCCTGATCCGGTCGATCCTTCCCGCTCCATAATTCTGGGCCACGAAGGGGATCAGCGACATACCCACGGTCATGGGAACCATAAAGGCAAACATCTCGATGCGCGAGGCCACCCCCATGGCCGCAACCGCCGCGGTGCCGTACCCGGCCACCAGCCGGGTGATCACCGCGGCGGAGATCGGGGTCAGCACCATTCCCAGGGAGCCCGGCACACCAAAGACGAGTATCTTCCCCCAGGAGTCCAGCAGGGCTGACGAGTTTACCAGGGTGCTTCCCACCATCAGGCAGCTCACCGCCCGGGTGTTGCCGGTGCTGATGATGATGTCCGCGGCAACGATCTGCAGTGCCATGACCACGGCGCCCAGGTACCACAGGTTCATGTAACGCACCGTCATCTCCAACACCTGGCCGGACGCCCCCAACCGGGAAAAGAGGGGGGAGACTGTGACAAGCCCCAAACCGCAGACCAGGGCGCCGAACAGGGCAGCGAGGATCAGGGCATGAGTGGTGAGGGTGGCGGCCTTTTTACGGTCATTAGCGCCAATGGCATGCGCCACCAGCGTCAGGGCGCCGCCACTTAGGCCACGGGTCACAAACATGAGCAGCATCACCACGGGAAAACTGAAGGAGATGGCCGCAAGCGCCTCGGTCCCCAACCTTGCCACGAACCAGGCATTGGTCAGGTTATACATGTTCATGGCAAACGTCCCGGCAAGCATGGGAACAGCCATGCTGACGATCGTCCTCACAACTCCTTGACTAACCAGCTTCGACACACCATTCCTCCTCGTCATCCCGTCGTCCGGCGCGCGCCCGAATCCTCCAGCCACGGGTGGAGCACGGCTCCACCACCCAACACCCACTGCCTGCCGAAGTCACCCGCAGCCCCTACCCGCCCCGGTTCTGGTCCGCACATAAGCCGTTGTTCTGATCCGGCCCTGAACGGCACACACAAAAACAGAACTTTTTTTCACAACAGCCCCAGACCCACACTTTTTTCTTGGCACGCCCGACAAGTTTTGCTAGCTTATTTCAAAACCTGTTTGTCTCCGAGCATGCCTTCCTAACGGGACGTTCCCCATGGCGGCATGCCGACGGGTTCTGGCGGAAACACCAGGGCCTCCCTTTCGGAAAGGAGATGGTATCACGCGGCACGAAACCACACTATGAAAGGGAGATGCACATGGACAAGATTTATCGCGTCAACATGACGGACATGACCGTCACGGTCGAAGAAGTTCCCGCTGAATGGGCCGGCCACGGCGGACGTGGCCTGACCTCCACCATTGTGGCAGCGGAAGTCCCCCCCACCTGCCACCCCCTTGGCCCCAACAACAAACTGGTGTTTGCTCCCGGTCTGCTCTCCGGCACGCCGGCCGCCAATTCGGGTCGGCTTTCCGCCGGCGCCAAGAGCCCTCTCACCGGCACAATCAAGGAGAGTAACGCCGGCGGCACCGCGGCCCAGCTCCTGGCCCGCCTCGGCTACAAGGCTATCATCATCGAAGGCCTGCCAAAGGACGAGAGCAAATGGTACAACCTCCACATCGATAAAAACGGCATCACCATCAACGAAGAGACCGAACTGATCGGCAAGAACAACTTCGCCGTGATCGAGGCCCTGGAGGCCCGCCTGGGTAAGAAGACCGGTATTATTACCATTGGCCGGGCAGGCGAGTTCAGGATGGCTGCCGCCAACATCTCGGTCAAGGACCCGGACAGCAAGATCCGCAGCCACGGCCGCGGCGGCCTCGGCGCGGTCATGGGCTCCAAGAAAATCAAGTTCATCTCCATCAACGGCGAAGGTGCCGCGCCGGTGAAGATCTCCGAGCCGGACAAGTTCAAGGCCGCTGCCCGCGTCTTTGCCAAGGCGCTCCTGGACCACCCGGTGAGCGGCCAGGCGCTCCCCACCTACGGCACCAATGTGCTGGTTAACATCCTCAACGAGGCCGGGGGGCTCCCCACCAGGAACTTCCGCTACGGCCAGTTCGATGCCCACGATAAGATCTCCGGCGAGACCATGCACGACACCATCGTGGCCCGGGGCGGCCACCCCAAGCACGGCTGCCACGCCGGCTGTATCATCCAGTGTTCCCAGGTTTACAACGACAAGGATGGCAACTACCTCACCTCCGGCTTCGAGTACGAGACCATCTGGGGCATGGGCGCCGACTGCTGCGTTGAGGAACTGGACGACATCGCCAAGGCAGACAACCTGATGGACGACATCGGCATCGACTCCATCGAGGGAGTGGTCATGTTCGGTGTCGCCATGGAAGCCGGCATCATCCCCTTCGGCGACGGCAAGGGCATCCTGCGCCTGCTCACAGAGGAAATCAGCGAAGGAACCCCCCTGGGCCGCATCCTGGGTGGCGGCGCCGGCTCGGTGGGCAATGCCTACGGCCTGACCCGCGTGCCGGTGGTCAAGAACCAGGGCATCCCCGCCTACGACCCGCGCACGGTCAAGGGGATCGGCATTACCTATGCCACATCCACCATGGGCGCGGACCACACCGCTGGCTACACCATCGCCACCAACATCCTCAACGTGGGCGGCTACGTTGATCCGCTGAAGAAGGAAGGTCAGGTTGAGCTCTCCCGCAACCTGCAGATCGCCACCGCGGCGGTGGACTCCACCGGCATGTGCATCTTCGTCGCCTTCCCGGCCCTGGACATCCCCGAGTGTCTCCCGGCCCTGATCGACATGATCAACGCCCGCTTCGGACTGTCCCTGACCGGTGATGACGTGGTGGATCTGGGCAAGACCATCCTCAAGACAGAGCACCAGTTCAACACCAAGGCCGGCTTTACCAACGCCCACGACCGGCTGCCGGAATTCTTCACTTACGATCCCTGTCCTCCCCACAACCTGGTGTGGGATTTCTCCGACGAGGAACTGGACGAGTTCTGGAACTTCTAAGGGAGTTGCCCGATACGGGACTGATCCACCTGACAGACCGACCATGACCGTATTCCGAGGGGGCTAGCCCCCTCGGCCCCCGCCACGGCATGACGGCACCGTATGAACATACAAAAGCCGGATTCATCCAGAATCCGGCTTTTGTACGTTTTCAATGGTTTTCACTGCGTATCTCCATCATGGCCCGGCTCCACCAACCATCATGTCAGTAGGCAGGACAAACGATGAACCGTACCGCCACTCCGCCGGCTAGTTCGCAGCCGGCAGGCCATCCGGAGCCGGTGCGGTTGTCCGGGACGGTTTCTGTACCCGGGTTACGTTGGGACGCCCCTTCTCACCGGTGTAGAAAACCGCCAGCCGCACGTCATCGCTGCCGACGTTCCGGCCGTTATGGGGCACGTCCTGCACCTCCACAATGTAATCTCCCTGCCTGTAGGTCATCGACGTACCGTCGGCCAACTCTACCACCAGCGTACCCGACAGCACATAGGCGTACACCGGCACATTGTGCAGATGCCAGCCGGTCCCAACGCCGGGAGGGATCACCACGGTCATGGCGGTCACCTCCGGCCGGTCGCTGCGCAGGTAGCGGTGCGGCAGGCCGTTGCCGGCCGTGCTGGTCACCAGGCTCTTCTCGACCCTGACCGCTCCCACATAATCGCCGGCATGGCCGAGGCCAGTCATGAGACAGAACGAGACGACGAGCGGCATGATTCTCAGATTTCGTGGTGTCATGGTCATAACTCCTGGTTTGAATGAAGGTGTATCCGGCTGATGCGACTATCCGGAGGAAAGGATCATCGGATCAACACTGAAGCGCACCGATCAGGTCGCTGACCCGGGCAACGCCATTTTCCACCAGCCAGGCTTCCATACCCCGAGCGATCTCCTGGGCCGCCGAGGGGGTGATGAAACTGGCCGTACCCACCTGCACGGCGCTGGCGCCGGCCAGGATAAACTCAAGGGCATCGCCTGCGCTCATGATCCCTCCAATGCCGATGACGGGCAGCTTGACCGCCCGGCTCACCTGCCAGACCATGCGCAGGGCCACCGGTTTGATGGCCGGCCCGGACAGGCCACCGGTAACGTTGGCCAGCACCGGCCGACGGCTCTTCAGGTCGATGGCCATGCCGGTCAGGGTATTGATCAGGGAGAGGACATCAGCCCCTGCATCGGCGCAGGCCCGCGCCATGACCACCACGTCGGTCACGTTGGGGGAGAGCTTGACGATCAGCGGTTTTCGGGTGGCCCCGCGGCAGGCCGAGACCACCTGGCCGGCACAGGCCGGGTCGGTACCGAAGACGATCCCCCCCTGCTTCACGTTGGGACAGGAGATGTTCACCTCAAGGGCGGCCACTTCGGGGATGCCGTCCAACCGGCAGGCCAGTTCGGCGTACTCTTCTGGCGTGTTGCCGAAGAAGTTGACGATGGCGGGAGTATTCACGCTCCGCAGAAACGGAACCTTCTCGGCAATGAAAGCATCGATGCCTACGTTCTGCAAGCCGATGGCGTTGAGCATCCCCCCCGGCGTCTCCACGATGCGCGGTGTGGGGTTGCCGGAACGCGGCCTCAGGGAAAGCCCCTTGGTGACAAAGGCGCCGATCGTCTCCAGATCCACGTGATCGGCAAACTCGGAGCCGTAGCCGAAGGTGCCCGAAGCGGTCATCACCGGGTTGCGCAGTTCAAGCCCGGCCAGGTTGACGGTCATGTCTGGTTTCACGCGTTCACTCCTCCCATGCCAGTTCCTGGGCCGGAAATACCGGTCCCTCCTTGCAGACGCAGCGGTGGTCGGGGGCTTCGGGAGTGTGGGTTCGACCAGGGGTCACGCACCCCAGACAGGCGCCCACGCCGCAGGCCATGTATCCTTCCAGGGAGACCTGGCAGGGGATGGCACGGTAGGCGGCAATGGCTGCCACGGCCTTCAGCATGGGATGCGGTCCGCAGGCAAAGAGCTCCACCCTTCCCTCCACCTGTTCCAGGCGGCCGACCAATGCCTCGGTCACCAGGCCGCGCTCTCCCAGGGAGCCGTCTTCGGTGGCCACATAGCATTCAACCCCCAGGCGTTCGAATTCGGTAATGCAGAGGATGTCATCCCTGCTCCTGCCACCGGCGAAGAGACGCACCGGCGACTGTTTAACCAGGTCCCGTGCCAGCAGGTACAGCGGCGCAAGGCCGACACCCCCACCCACCAGCAGCTTCTCCTTCCCCGGGGCTCCCGGTGCAAATCCATTTCCCAGGGGGCCGAGGACATCCAGGCGATCGGTGGCGTGCAGGGAGGCCAGCAGGGCGGTACCCTTACCCACCACACGGTAGAGCAGTTCGAAGCAGGGTTGGCTGACGGCGCCGTCATGGAGCGGGATATGGGTGGCGAGGTCGAAGATGCCGAAGGGACGCCGCAGCAGCGGATCGATACCGCCCCCCACACGCACCATGACGAACTGCCCCGGTCGGGCAGTCGCGAATTCGGGAGGCGCGGTCAGGCGCATGCGATGATAGCCGGGGGAAACCTCGACATTGGAGAGAACCATGGCGGTGAACTGCATAAAAATACATGACTCCTTTGCTAGGCGGGAATGAATGGGGATATGGGCAAACGGCTCACGTGAAGACGCTCACCAGTCAAACGAGTTCCTTCTCCATCAGCAGAGCATCCTCTTTTCCCTCGTAATACCCTTTTCGGACGGCGTACTCCACGAAGCCGAAACGTTCGTACAGCCCGATGGCCGCCAGATTGGAACGACGCACCTCCAGCACCAGGCGTTCGGCTCCCTTCTGGCGAGCGATGTCCAGAGACCGCTCCAGCAACAGGGAGGCGACTCCCCTGCCGCGCTGTTCCGGCGCCACGGCGATATCCATGATCTGAGCTTCCTCGAACAGCGACATGAGACAGACATAGCCGGCAATGACACCGTTGCGCCGGGCAACGAGAGGAAAAGAGAGGTGGGAGTGGAGCTCCTGCAGGAAGTGCTCACGCTTCCAGGGGAGGAAAAAGGAAGCCTCCTCGATGACCATGACGGCGTCCAGGTCGGACCGTTCCATGGGGCGTATGCATACGGAAGACACGTCACACATGACAGGCATGATATGCAAAACAGGCCCGGCTGTAAACGCTTTTCACCCCCGTGATTATTGACAGCATACTGATTATATGCATAATGATCAAATCTCACATCAGGACAACCGGATCATGTACGACATCGAACAGAGTATCGGATTCCTCCTCTCCAAAGCCTACCAGCGTGCCTGGGCCATTCTGCGGGAGGAGATCGAAGCCTTTGAGCTGACTCCGCCCCAGTTCTGCCTGCTGGCCTTCCTCTGGCAGCGGGACGGCCTGACCCAGGCCGAACTGGCCGAGAAGGGGCAGATCGACCGCACCACCGTGGGCGGCATGGTGGACCGCCTGGTACGGCTGTCCCTGGTGGAACGAAGGCCGCACCCCCAGGACCGCCGCGCCCACCAGATCCACCTGACCGGGCGAGGCAGGGAGCTGGAGCAGCCCCTGTCCGACTGCGCCCATCGCGCCCGCACCAGGATCGTCAACGGCCTGAGCGAGCAGGAGGTCCATGAGTTGCAGAGAATACTGGAGATCATGCGCGCCGACCGGAGGTTTTATGAAGTTCCCACCTGTTAGCATGCTGTTCCTGATCCTGTGCCTGCTGGCGTCCCGGGCCGGAGCAGCTCCGCTCTCCCTGGCCGAGTGTCTCGAAAAGGCGGAACGGAACAACCCGGACCTGCGCGTACTGGCCTGGGAACCACTCGTGGCGGAGCAGGGCCTGCGTCAGGCTCTGTCGGCCCGTTATCCCCGCCTGGACGGCCAGGTGGGCTATACCATGCAGAAAGAACCCCAGGCAGCGATCATCATGGGACGCGAGGCCGAGATGCAGGATGCCGACTTTGCCCATGGCAGACTGGAGGCGTTGTACACCATCTACGACTTCGGCAGACGCGAGGCGCGCATCAGCCAGGCCCGCGCCACTGCCGACGCCGTGCGCGGCAAGGTCGCTGCCCGGCGTTCTGACGTTTCCCTGCTGGTGATCGAAGCCTACTTCGGCATCCTGGAAAACATGCAGCTGGTGGAGGCGGCCCGGGACGAGATCACCCAGGTGGAACAGCACCGCCGCATGGCCCAGGCCCTGTTCGACGAGGGGGTGGTCACCCGCAACGATGTCCTGCAAGCCGACGTGCGCCTGGCTGCCGCACGCCAGAACCTGCTCTCGCGCACCAACCGCTTGGACAACGTCTGGCTCCAGCTCAACTACCTTACCGGAGCCGCACCGGAATTTCGGGCCGATCTGGGCGGCACGGTTGACAGAAGCGAGGCGGCCGACTCACCGGCGGACGACGGCGGCGCCCTTGACAGACGCCCCGAGATCCAGGTCCTGCGCAAGGGGGTGGAGGCCAGCCAGGCAGAGCTGGAGGAGAGTCGAAGCGCCTTCTTCCCGGAACTGTACACACGCCTGGCGCTGGAATACGTGGACAACAGCAAGTACCGTGAGCAGACCATCATGTCCGCCGGCCTGGGACTCAGGATGAACCTGTTTGACGGATTCGCCAGCAGCGCTGCCCGCGCGAAAGCGACGCGGAATCTCTCCCGCAGCCAGGAACAGCTGCGGCAGGGGGAAATGCAGGTGCGACTGGAGATCGCCACGGCCCGCAACGACCTGCGGGTGGCCGGCGAACGCATCATTGTGGCCGAAACAGCCATCCGCCAGAGCCAGGAAAATCTGCGCATCAACCACGAGCGCTACAAGGAGCGGGTCGGCACGGCCACCGAAGTCCTGGATGCCCAGACACTGCTGACCCAGGCAAGGACCGACTACTTCCGGGCCATGTACGACCGGCAGGTGGCTGACGCCCGCCTGAGGCGCGCCTTGGGAGAGTTGTAGGCGGAACCTGACTTGTTCGATGGAGGACACGCACCATGACCGAAGAAACGCCCACGCAGGAACAGAGCCCACCGGAACCGACCGAAGATCAGCCGCTGCCATCTCCGGTCGCCGGCAACAAAACCAGGAGGCGCCGCGCGCTGGTTATCCTGCTGGTAGCCGGCCTGGCGTTCCTGGTGCTCGGCCTGGTTTGGTGGATCCACGGCCAGAACCATATCGAGACGGACAACGCCTTCGTGGAAGCCAAGACCGTGGCTATTTCCTGCAAGGTAGCCGGCACGGTCAGTCGCGTACTGGTGGAAGACAACCAGTACGTACGGAGGGGAGAACCGCTGGTTGAGCTTGACCCGGTGGACTACCGGGTACAGGTGGCCCAGGCCGAAGCTGGGGTGAGCCTGGCCGAAAACGAAACCGGCGGCGAGCAGGTACGCGTCGAGGAGACGCGCGCCACGGTGGAGCTGGCCAAGGCCCGCGCCGAACAGGCTGATCTGGATCTGCGTCGGGGTGAAGTGCTCTACCAGCGAGAAGTTATCCCCCGGGAACAACTGGATCACCTCAGGACCGCCCAGCGGGTGGCTCGTTCTCAACTGGTCGAGGCACGAGAGGGATTCCGTCAGGCCCAGGCCGTAGCCGGTCTGGCGGGGGCGGGAGGCGCCCGGGCCAGGGTCAGGCAGCGTCAGGCCCAGCTGCACGAGGCCCGGCTCAGGCTCTCCTACACCCGGGTGCTGGCCCCCAGCAGCGGCTACATCACCCGCAAAGCGGTGGAGCCGGGAGCCAACATCCAGGCCGGCCAGCCGCTCATGGCCCTGGTACCGCTGCAAAACGCCTGGATCGTGGCCAACTACAAGGAAGGGCAGCTGACCCACATCAGACCCGGCCAGAAGGTGGCATTCAGCGTGGATGCCTACCCCGGCCGGAGCTTCACCGGCAGGGTCAACAGCATCATGGCCGGCACCGGCGCGGCTTTTTCCCTGCTGCCGCCGGAGAATGCAACGGGCAACTACGTCAAGGTGGTGCAACGTGTGCCGGTCAAGATAACCATCGATAGCAACAGCGACCCGGAACATCTGCTGCGGGTCGGGATGAGCGTCATCCCCACCGTGCAGGTGGAGCGTCCCCTGGGCGACATCCTGAGGGAACTGGTGCCGTTCCTGTAGGGACAGCCCATCTGGTCGTCCTTGCCTTGCGCCCCCATTCAATCTGACCGCTGCCAAGCGCTCACAGAGGGGGCTTCTACGGTACGCCATGACAACAGCTGCTGAAAAAACGATCAACAAGTGGCTGATCACCGTCACGGTCATGCTCCCCACCGTCATGGAGATCATCGATACCTCCGTAGCCAACGTGGCTCTGCCGCACATACAGGGGAGCCTGAACGCCGGCACGGACGAAATCACCTGGGTGCTGACATCCTACCTGGTGAGCAACGCCGTGGTGCTCCCCATTACCGGCTGGCTCTCCCGCGTCTTCGGCCGCAAGCGCTTCCTGATGACCTGCATCGCCCTGTTCACCCTGGCGTCGCTCCTCTGCGGCTCGGCCCCTTCCCTGGCCATGCTGATCCTGTTCCGCGTCATCCAGGGGGCAGCCGGCGGCGCCCTGATCCCCATCAGTCAGGCCATCCTGATGGAGACCTTCCCCCCCCGGGAACAGGGGATGGCCATGGCCATCTTCGGGGTGGGAGCCATGTTCGGCCCCATCGTCGGCCCGGCACTGGGAGGGTGGATCACCGACAACTTCACCTGGCGCTGGATCTTCTACATCAACCTGCCGGTGGGGATCATCGCCCTGGTGATGTGCGAGCTGTTCATCTTCGACCCCTCCTACATGAGGCGGGGCATCCGGGAAACGAAAATCGACTACTGGGGGCTCATGCTGCTCACCACCGGCATGGGTTCCCTGCAGGTGGTGCTGGACAAGGGTCAGCAGGAGGACTGGTTCAGCTCCTCGTTCATCATTGCCTTCAGTGTCATCATGGTGGTCTCCCTGATCGCTCTGATCTGGGTGGAGCTGACCCATGACCATCCGATCATCAACCTGCGACTGTTCAAGAACATCTCCTTCTCTGCCGGCAACTTCATCATGTTCGTGGTCGGCTTCTGCCTCTACAGCTCCATCACCATGATTCCGCTCTTCCTGCAGACCCTGATGGGGTACTCGGCCACCGACGCCGGCATGGTGCTGGCCCCCGGCGGGTTGGCCACCCTGATCACCATGCCGCTGGTGGGCGCCATGCTGCGGAAGCGGGACGGCAGAAAGATCGTCTTCGCCGGACTCGTGATCGGCGCGACAGCCATGTTCCTCATGCAGCGCCTGAGTCTGGAGGCGGCCTACGGAGATTTCGTCTGGCCCCGGGTGGTGCTGGGGGTGGGCCTGGCCATGATCTTCGTGCCGCTGACAACCGTTACCCTGGCCACCATCTCCCGCCAGGAGATGGGCAACGCCACCGGCATGTTCAACCTGCTGCGCAACATCGGCGGCAGCGTGGGGATCGCCATGGCCGCCACCATCCTGGCGCGGCGGGAACAGTTCTACCAGACCTCCCTGGCCACCCACAGCGCCCCCTACAACCCGGTTTGGCAGCTCAAATTCGCCCAGCTCAAACAGGGACTGCTCCTCAAGGGGGTCTCCCTCGCCCAGGCAGACCAGACCGCTTTGGGGATCATGTACGGCGTTGTCCGCCGCCAGGCCGGTGCCCTGGCATTCAACTACGTCTTCTGGGTGATCGGGCTCGCCTTCCTCTCCATTATCCCGCTGTTGCTGTTACTGAAACGGGCCAGCCACGACGGGGAGAACCCGGCCGTTCACTGAGCCAGAACAAGGTGTTGTTGCTTGGTCCACCTCTCCCCGAGATCCCGAGCTGTCCCCTGCCGTTAACCTAAAAAAAACCGCTCCCGGTTCGGGAAGCGGCTTTTTTTCCACCAGGACACCCCTTCAGAATTTGAATCTGATCCCCAGCGTTCCGTCGTGACTCTCGAACCTCATGCAGGTTCCCTGGCCCCCCCTTCGAATCGCCCCTTGCCGGTGGCAAAGTAACGATAGCCCAGGTCCACCGAGAAGTAGCGGTTGACGGTGAAGTCCATCCCCGCCCCCACCTGGTAAGCGAAGACGGTATCGTCGTCGGAGTCGTACAACTGGTAACGCACGCCGTTCCAGACCCCGGAGGTATCATCCAGGTAGAGGGTGGCGAATCCGATGCCGCCGACATAGGGGGGAACCGGCGGACCGTTGTGCAGATCAAAGAAGAAGTTGGCCATGACCGAGAAGGCCCCCAGTGAACCATGCATGTTGGTGAACCCGATAGTGTTGGTTGCGTCGCAAACCGAGGCGATTTCCCCCTGACGGCAGGCGAGCTCCCTCTCCAGGCGGACATAGCCGAAGTCGTAGCCGCCGCTCCCCCCCACGGTAATCCCCGGATCGAACTCCACCCGGTCGCCGAAGGGGCCCCCGGGACTACAACTGTCTGCATGCCGGTCCTGGGGCACCGCTCCACCCAGAAACCAGGAGACGTAGGGACCGGGCCGGGGAGACTCGGCCCGCGCCAGACAGGGGATCAGCAGGGTTGCCAGGGTCGCGGCGACGATCATATTCCGATTTCATGGTATTCCTCCTTGCTGCCTGATAGATGCGAAGTGGCCGCGAACAGGCTTCCGACCGTGCCTTCAATTAAAGCACTTCGGCACCACATCAGCCGGCAGCAGATGAAACTTCCCACAGTGAAACTGCTTCGGGCAGTAGGCAGTGGACAGGGACACTCTTTTCCGTGGAATCCCACCCCTATTCGTGGTAAGTCTTGGCACACTACTCATCAGGAGGTGGCCAGGTGAACAGATCTATTCCACTGATACTTTCCATCGCGGTATTCTCCCTGAGCGGCTGCAACTCGAAACCGATCATCGAGGCTCCCGGGAAGCCAGCAACGGCAACGCATCCCGCCGCCCAGATGCCACCGGGGCATCCCGCTCTCGGCCAGGGGGGTGGCAATCCCCACGCCGGCATGAAGGCCGAAGTCATCCCCGCCGGCGTCGGCGTCAAGGCACGGGTAACCCAGGTAGTCAGCAAAGACGGCAAGAGTTTCCTGGAGGTTGTCGACGGAACAGGAGCACGGCTTTGGCTGGCCATGCCGGAGGTGCGGGTGAGTGTCGGGGACAGCATCGAATACCCCCCGGCACCGGTCATGGAGCAGTATCACAGCAAGACCCTCAACCGGGACCTGGAGAAGGTATCCTTCGTACCCGGCATCAGGTTGGTAAAATAATCCGGACAGGGGCAGAAGCATGAGGAGCGGAGCCGGAAACGGCCCCGCTTTTTTCATGCTCCCAGGGCGTTGAGCGATGGTGCATGCCGGGGCACGATCTCCAGCACGCGGCGATAACACTCCGCTGCCCGCCGGTGTTCCCCCCGGCCGGACAGGAGATCGCCCAGCAGGTACCACCCCCAGGGGTTGTCCGGTTCACGGCTGATTATCTCCCGGAATTCGCGCTCGGCAGCTCGAACATTTCCCTGTTCCAGGTAGTACTCCCCCGCCTGGGCCTGGGTGGTGTGGCAGTAACCCAGGAGTCGCTTCTGACGCTCAAAACGCCTGTCGTCACGCTTCGTCCCGCAGCTCAGCGCCCGCAGCAACCGGTCAGGAGCGCGCCCTGTTTCTCCCGCGACAAAGAGAGCAGGCTCTCGGCTGGTACGAAAAATATCGGCCGCGACACGCCCCTCCCTGACCGCATCCTGGAACAGACCCGTGCCGGGAAAGTAGGCCAGGGGGGAGACATAGCCGTCATCGGGGCGGATGCACCGCATCAGATCAATACTGGCCTGGCGATCATCCTCGGTCTCCCCCGGTATGTTGCTGATCAGGTAGACCGAGAGGCTGATGCCGACCCGCTTTACGGCCGCGGCCGCGGCCTCAACCTGCCGCGGCGTGATGCGCTTCCCCAACTGGGAGAGGATGCGGGGGGAGCCGGACTCAACACCGATCTGGACGCATTCGCAACCGGCGCGCTTCATCCAGACCAAAAGCTCGTCATCCAGGCTGGAGACGCGGGACTGGCAGTTCCAGATGACATGGGCCCGGGAATCGATCAGCATTCGGCAGAACTCCAGGGTGCGCCGACGGTCGGCGGTGAAGGTGTCGTCCCGCAGGGAAAAGTAGATCAGGCCGTAGCGCTGCTTGATGAAGAGAATCTCTTCCAGCATGTTCCCTGGTGACCGGAAACGGACCCGGCGTCTCCAGAAGCCGGGAGAACTGCAGAAGGTGCAGGCGGAGGGACACCCCCGGGAGGTAATGATAAACTCAGCCTGCAGCGGTATATCCACTCCCAGCGAGTACTCCAGATAGCGGGACGCAAAGGGAAGCGCATCAAGGTCGGGCAGCAGGTCGGCCTGGTGCGTGGCATGGACCAGGCCGCCGCATCTCAATGCAATCCCGGCCAGATCATGCCACTCCCTCCCCTGCCGGATACGCTGCGCGAGTTCCAGGAGCGTGGTTTCCCCCTCCCCCCGGACGACCAGATCCACAGCCTGCTCCTGCTCCAGGATTTCCTGGTACTGAAAGGTGGCGTGCCCTCCCCCCATGACGATCAGGCATTCGGGAAGCAGGCGGCGTGCGCGGCGGGCAAGCTCAAGTGATGCGTGACGGTTGTGGGTCCACTGGGAAATGGCCAGCATCCGTGGCCGCAACTCCCCGAGGGCCGCTTCGATTCGAGATACGGACCAGGCGGAAAAGTTTGCCAGGCGGGCGTCGAACCCCGCCGCCCGCAGACAGGCCTGCAATGAGCAGAGCCCCGTGGGAAGCAGGGAGATGTGGGGATCATCCCGATCGCGGTAGGCGGAGATGTAGGCCAGAAGTATGGTCATGGGCAACGGCTAAAAAAAATCCGGGCACGTGGGCCCGGATCGAGAGAACGGTTACGAGAACAGTTTCGGAGTCAGTTGTTCATGGACAGCGACAGACCGAGGGTATCATTGGCCAGAACGTCATTCTCACGCTCCTCCTCCACACCGGACAGCAGGTCATTGAAGTGATCCAGGCCGTTCTTGCCGAGACCGACGCGACGGGCTCCAAGGTAGCGGGAAAGGTAGTAAGGGGTGTCCATGGAAGAGATCACCACGCGACGATCCCGTGACGAGGCATGGATCATCTTGCGGTTGCCCAAGTAGATACCCACATGGGACGGAAAACGGGCATAGGTCTGAAAGAAGACCAGATCCCCCTTCTGCAGGTCGCCGCGGGGCACTTCCTTACCCGCGTAGAACTGTTCACGGGCGGTACGGGGGAGCCTGACGTTATGGTCACGAAACACCTGCTGGATAAAACTGGAGCAGTCCAACGCATTGCGGCTGCTGCCGCCGAAGCGATAGCGCGCCCCCAAGAAACTGTAGGCGGTCTTTTTAATTTTGTTGATACTGCTGCCGTCCTCCAGGTTTTTTGCCAGGTCAACGGGCCGGTCACTGTCGATATCGGTCAATTCGGCCAGGGTGTTGCTCAATTCCTCTTCGTTGAGCAGATCCCGGTTGACCATCCTGAGTCGATCCCGATCCGTTTCCATGGCTGCCACGACCGGTGCATCATCGGCGTGCGAACGGGACGGTTCCAATGCCAACAACTGCCCCGGCTTGACCCTGTTGCCCCTGAGACCGTTCCAGCGGCGCAGGTCAGACATGCGGATGCCGGTCTTGCGGGCGATTTTCGGAAGACTGTCGCCACGAGCAACTCGGTAGGCATGGGCCTTTTCAGCCACTCTCGTTTTTTTGGTACGACTGAAGGAGTCGGAAGGGATCGTCAGTCGTTCTCCCTTGGCGATCCTGGTTCCACTCAGGTTGTTAACGGATTTGAGCTCAGAGACGGAGACGTTGTACTTGCGGGCAATGGTATGGAGAGATTCGCTCTTGCGGACGACATGCGTCTTGGACGCCAGAACAAGCTGGGGGAAGGCAAGGGCTAACAGACAGAGCGGAAACACTATATAACGGTTACGTGTCATTCCTCCTCCTTTTTGTTTTATTTTTCTGCAATGCGGCTACATTCTATATAACAAATGGAAGACAAAGTCAACCGCAATGTCCCTCCCAAGGCGCAAACCACATGCATCAAACAGGCCAAACAGCCACCATCATTACCTTTTTTCACGGGAAACCAGTCGAATGACGACTGGATCATCCCGCAGGATGGATATGGAGCCGTCCGGAGGCAAGAGGCTCCGCCGGCACTCCTGCCCCTTGAGCAGACGGCCGGCATCCACATCTTCGGTCGCAACCGCATCGATGCGACGAACCTGGGTGGCCGGCCCCTCCACCTCAACCCAGTCAGGATCAACCACCAACTTGGCACCCCGAGCCAGACGCCCGCTGTTCCGGCGCAACGCCACCCGCACCGGCACTATTCTGCGTTCCTTGCGATCAGTCACTACCCTGATGGACGCGGGCGTAACCGAGGTCACCTCCATCCCCGAGGGAAGCCTGAAGTCCGAGTTCTTTATCCTGACGCTGGTCTGCCCCTGTCTGATGGAGGACAGATCCACATCTGCGGAGATATCGAGCTTGGAGGGAAGCGGCGTCAGGACGGAAAAAGACTTAAGCTGAACATCTACCTCTTCCGGTGAGCTGCGCACCAGGGCCAGACGGTCGGGAATGCCGCGCAACCTGACCGGAGCGCTCACCGTGACAATTTGCCCCTGGCGCGAGCTGATCAGTGCCCAGAGCGTCGTCACGATCACTAGAATTGCCGTTTTAGGCATCAGATTACTGAACAGGTGCAGCCCATGGGTAAGGGGCGGTTTTTCCTGGTGCCGAACGAACAGGCTTTCCAGGGTTGCGATCAGCTCCCCCGGCGTTTCGCAGAGACGCAACTCTCCCCCCACCGCCAGAGATACCGTGCCGCGCTCCTCGGAGACCACTGCCACCACGGCATCGGTCCGTTCCGCAAGCCCCTGGGCAGCACGATGGCGTGTTCCCAGGTACTGGGGAATATCCGGATTCACCGACAAGGGCAGATGACAGGCAGCCACGGCGATACGCTCGCCGCGAATCAAGACCGCGCCGTCATGGAGCGGCGTTCCGTCGCTGAATATGGTCTCCAGGATCTGGGGGGAAATGCGGCAGTCCATCTTGACGCCGTTCAGCATCAGATCATCCAGAGGTTCGTTGCGCTCAAAAACCAGGAGTGCCCCGGTACGGCTGGCCGCCAGACTGAACAGGGTTTCCACCACGTCCTGAAACGGGCTTGGCCTGACCTCGTTACGCCGCTCGAACAGATGGCGCAGAAGGCTGAAGCGGTAGAGCGCCTGGCGGATCTCGGACTGGAACACCACGATCAGGAGAACGATCAGAACCGTGCCCAGTTCCTGAAGAATCCAGCTGGTCATATACAGACCGAGGAAGCGGGTCACGAAATAGATCAGGGTCACCACCCCCAGTCCCAGCAAAACCTGCATGGCACGGGTACGGTAGAACCAGGAGTAGAGCTGGTACAGCAGGAAGGTCATGATCAGGATGTCGGCAATATCCTGAATGCGGATGAACGGTGGCGCCACGGCTTGATCTCCCTTTCAGCGCAAGACGTACGGCCCGAGATAAGAACCACGGCTCGCGGGATTCCCGGAGGTACTGAAAGCGTTTTTACTGGTGTTCTCTGCTTCGAGTGTGTTACAAGGCAAAAAACAGCTGTATATCATCATAGTTCCGTAAAAGGTAGCGCAAATTATGTTCAGGCTTTCCGAAAAAGGCGAGAAGATCCAGCAGATGTTCGGCGCCATCGCACCTCGCTATGACTTCCTCAATCGTCTGCTTAGCCTCGGAATCGACCGGCGCTGGCGCACCAAGGCAGTACGGTTGCTCCGCTACCGGGAAGGAGCGAGGATTCTTGACGTGGCCACCGGAACCGGTGACGTGGCTCTTGAGATCGCCCGCAGGACACCGCCATCGGTGCGGATCACGGGGGCCGATTTCTGCCGTGAGATGGTTGAACTGGGGCGGGAGAAAGTGGCCGTTTCCCCCTACGCGGAGCGGATCGATTTCCTGGTGGCTCCCTGCGAAGCACTCCCCTTCGAGGATAACACCTTCGATTCGGTAACCATTGCGTTCGGAATCAGAAACGTTGTGGACAGGGGACTGGGACTGATGGAGATGCGGCGGGTGCTCAAACCGGGCGGACGGCTGATCATCCTGGAGTTTTCCACCCCACGGTCCGCTCTGTTCAGAAACATCTACTATTTCTACTTCCGCAGACTCTTGCCGATGATCGGCGGACTGTTCTCGCGCTACAACGCCTACAAATACCTGCCCGACTCGGTGCTGGAGTTTCCCTCCACGGCGGAATTCTCGCGCATGATCAGCGACACCGGTTTTCGCGACGTGCAGGTGCACGAGCTGACCTTCGGCATCGCCAGCATCTACTGCGGAGAAAAGCTCTGAACGACGGAGAACCGTTTTCGTTCAGGCCCTGAAACGGTTCTCCGTTCCCGCTACAAGCCGTTTGATGTTTTCATGGTGCTTGACGATCACCACCAGCGAGATCACCAGGGTCACCACGACCAGCTGGGGGCTTCCCCCCAGAAAAAAGACGGCAACGGGCATCAAGGCCGCGGCCATGACAGATCCCAGTGAGACGAAGCGCCACACACACATCAGCACCACGAACAGAGCCAGGGCACAGGCTACCGCCAGGGGAGCAAGCACCAGAAAGACCCCCAGAGCGGTGGCGACCCCTTTGCCTCCCCTGAAACGCAGAAACAGTGAAAACACGTGGCCGCAAAAGGCAGCCAGCCCGACCCAGGCGGCAAACTCCGGCAGCGCGCAGTACTGCCTGGCCAGCAGGACCGGTATGGCGCCTTTGAGACAGTCGCCCGCAAGGGTCAGGATCCCCACCCAACGCCCCACCGTACGGTAGAGGTTGGTGGCGCCGATATTGCCGCTCCCTTCCCGACGCACGTCCACCCCGCACAGTTTACCCAGCAACAACCCGGTCGGTATGGAACCGAGCAGATAGGCGGCCAGGAGCAGGGCCGGACTGATAATATCCACCATCGTCACAACGTGGCCATCGCTTTTTTTGCTTCCGGAACCAGGGAACTGGAGGCATGTTCCTTCAGAAGCCGTTCATAGGCCTCCTGTCCCTTGTCTTTCTGACCGTTCTTCACGTAGGAGCAGCCCAGATTGAAGAGGGTTTCGTCGCTGCGCGGCAGATCTCCAAAGACCTTCAAGGCCTCCTCGAAACGGGCAATGGCAGCCGGGTACGAGCCGGTACGCAGATAAAACGACCCCACATACAGTTCATACTGCAACTGTTTGTCGCGGCAATCGCGAATCCGGTTCTCCACATCCGGCAGACTGGCCCCTCCCGGATAGAGCCGGGTGTACGATTCAAAAATGGACCGCGCGTTCTTGACAGGCGTCTGGTCCGTGTCAATCCCCTTGATCTGCTTGAAATTGCTGAGACCCTGCCCGTAGAGGGCATACCCCATCAATTCATGGTTTGGGTGCAGCTTGCGGAAATTTTCATACTCGGCAGCTGCCTCGATATAATCTTTGTTGAGAAAGTAGGCATCGGCGATATTGATCTCCACCCTGGCCGAGAGTTCCGGAGGAGGAAAGCTCTCCTTGACCCGCCGCCACTGTACCACGGCATCCTCGTACTTCCCCTTCTGGAACGAAACCTCGCCGTCCCGGTACAACTCGTCTATCGGTTTGTTCAGCACAAGCTCTGCGCATCCCTGAAGCGCCACAACCGCGCAGAGAGCTGTTATAGCAGATCCGAATCCCTTCTTCATGTTTTCCCCATCTCAGTATAGGCGTAGCACCGTTCCGGCAGGTCCTCCGGGGAAAGCGGGTGGGATCACTCCCCCCCGCCCCCGAAGGCACGATGCGTTCCGGAACGACCGTTCATTTGGGCAGACCGGCAACAGCGGGATTACAGAACCCCCGCGCCGAGCGTGCTGGCCAAAAGCCGCGCGATGACGTCGTGGGTCAGCCAGACCGCCGGAGCAGGCGGGTTCCACGAGCCGTGAAGTATCAGTCGTCCGGTGGAACGGAACACGACCCGGGACAGTTCGGCGCAGACCAGTTGCTTCTGGTCGGTATGCATCCCCATCAGCTCCGCCGACGCGGCCAGCATCAGCTCGGCCTGCTCTTTCGTATTGTGGTGCGGCCAGGAAGCGTAATCCAACATGGGCGCCACCACCGGCGACGACAGGTAGGCGTCGGCCCGTTCCAGCATGTGCTCCAGGCTTTCTCCTTCCTTGAGCAGGGCCCGGCAGTTCTGGAAGAGCGGCTCGGCATTTTCGCCGATACTGGCGCGGATGGCAGTGAGCAGCGGATAGAGCGAGATTTCGACCCCAAGAAAGAGGGCGCTGGAGTTGGTCAGGATTTCGGGACAGTTGAACACCGCGGCCGTAATACCCTGCGCCGCGGCATCCCTGGCCACATCCTCAAGGCGGATCTTGGCCCAGCCCTGAACATAGGGGGTGTAGGACTGCCAGAGGAATCTGCCCCCCACCAGCACCTCGGTGCCATGGTAACCGTAGGCGGAGTAATGCACCCTCCCCCCGGCAGCGGCATTGCGCTCGCGCAGAGAAGCAGTCTCCTCGATCAGGTAGCGGAACGTATCGGCCGTGACTTCGTTGAAACTGGCATCACAGAGCCGTCCCAGATCGCTGTTCCAGAAGTCGGCCGAAGCGAGATATTTTTCACCGGTCCCTTTGAAGACCCGGTTAAGCAGCGGCATGAAGACCCGCGCCCGCGGAATGCCCCCGGCCATGGTATGGGCGATCAGGACATTGGCGTTAGCAGGTATCCGCGTCTCCAGTTGCGGCACGATCTGGCGCAGGGCCCCGCGAAAACGAGCCGTGCCGGCAGCACGCGCCTTCTCGATCAGACCGGCATCGATCCTGATGGTATTCCAGTCATCCGGCTTGGCCTTTTTGAGTAGTTCGGAGATGGACAGCTGACCGTCAAGCGACTCCATGTCGAACCCGGCCTCCAACGGCACGTTGATGATCGGACCTCCCAGGTTGGACTCGGCCGCAGCCAATTCATCGGCATTCAGGGGACGCAACGTCCCGTCTGAGTCGCGCCGCCCCACGGTCATGCCGATCACGGTCATACCGATGCGCCGGGCTTCGTCCAGCAGGCCGTTGGCATACCCACGGCCGAACAGTTCCCCCGCCAGCACGAGCACATCTCCCGGTCCATATCCCGCCGCACCCGGCAGTTCCTGCATCGCTTTATACTCTGTCATCCATGCCTCCCCTTGGGGTTTCCGTTAAAGTCGGTACAGCGTCGAGCTTATCTCTTTATCACGAACCCCCTGACAATGTGAACAGAAAAAGCAGCCGCCCCGGTGCGTGACAAGGGGATGGAATCATGCTATCTTCCTCACCGGATCGTCTGCCCGGACCGGCGGCGCCGATCACACAAACCAGCGTTCAGGACAGGCACCGTGGCAAAGAGCAAGGCACCCATTACCCCGGCCGTGCGCCATCTGCGGCAGGAACGGGTCGACTTCACCGATCACCTCTACACCTACATCGACAAGGGAGGTACCGCTGTTTCGGCCCGGGAACTGGGGGTAGACGAGCACATCGTGATCAAGACCCTGGTGATGGAAGACGAGCATCATACCCCCCTGATCATCCTCATGCACGGTGACCGGCAGGTGTCAACCAAGGAACTGGCACGAGCCCTGGGAGTCAAACAGGTAACGCCCTGCGCACCGGAGACCGCCCAGAAACACACCGGTTATCAGGTGGGAGGCACGTCTCCTTTCGGCACGCGGCGCGAACTGCCGATTTACATGGAGCAGAGCATCGGGGAACTGCCGGAGGTCATCATCAACGGAGGAAAACGGGGGTACTTGGTGCGCATGAAACCGACGGAGTTGATCCGGGTATTGCGGCCAACACCGGTGAACGTCGGGATATGAAGAAGGAGAAGGCCATGCTGCGTAAGGCACAAATCAGCGACGTCAAAGGCATCCAGAAACTACTGATGGTCTTTGCCAATCGCGGGGAGATGCTTTCCCGCTCCCTGTCGGAACTGTACGAATCGCTGCGCGACTTCTACGTGTACGAGGAGGAGGGAACGCTGCTGGGCGCCACAGCCCTGCACATCGTTTGGGAGGATCTGGCCGAGGTGCGTTCAGTTGCGGTTGCCGAGAACATGACCCGCAAGGGCATCGGCACCAAGTTGGTCCAGGCATGTATAGACGAGGCACGGGCGCTTGGATTGAAGCGGCTCTTCTGCCTGACCTACCGTCCCGACTTCTTTGCCAGCCTCGGCTTCCGGCTGGTGGATAAGTCAGAACTGCCCCACAAGGTCTGGGGCGACTGTATCAAATGCGCCAAGTTCCCCGATTGTGACGAAAATGCCATGATCCTTGATATCTGATCTTGCCTCCCAAACGGCAACGGGGCGGCCAATTCCCCGGCCGGCCCCGTTTGCGTCTCACGCTCCTTACCCTTCACTCTGCGCCTTGAGCGCCTCCATCTGATAGTGGCTGCGAAGCGCATCCACGATTTCACCAATATCTCCTGCCATGATGGCATCCAGACGATAGAGGGTCAGGCCGATACGATGGTCGGTCATGCGCCCCTGGGGGAAATTGTAGGTGCGGATACGTTCGGAGCGGTCTCCGGAACCGACCTGCTGCTTGCGATCGGCGGCCATCCTGGCGTTCTGTTCCTGCACAATGCTGTCCATGATGCGGGTCTTGAGCACCTTCATGGCTTTGGCGCGGTTCTTGATCTGGCTGCGCTCTTCCTGGCAGGCAACCACCGTGCCGGTGGGGATATGGGTGATGCGCACGGCTGAATCGGTGGTATTGACATGCTGTCCTCCGGCACCGGAGGAACGATACACATCGATCTTCAGATCAGCCGGATTGATCTCCACGTCCACGTCTTCAGCTTCAGGCATGATCGCCACGGTACAGGCGCTGGTATGGATTCGCCCCTGGGCCTCGGTCTCCGGCACTCGCTGTACACGGTGGGTACCCGACTCATACTTGAGCTTGGCAAAGACCCCCTCCCCTTCCACTGAAGCAATGATTTCCTTGAAGCCGCCCCGTTCCGACTCCGAAGCCGAGATGGTCTCCACTTTCCAGCGATTGAGATCGGCGAAACGGGAATACATGCGGAATATATCACCGGCGAACAGAGCTGACTCGTCCCCGCCGGTACCGGCGCGTATCTCCAGAATAACGCTCTTGTCGTCGTTAGGATCTCTGGGGAGCAGCAGCAGCTGGATCTCGCCCTCAAGACGTTGCCTCTCGTCCTCCAAGAGCCCAAGTTCCTCCTCGGCCATTTCCTTCATATCCGCATCCACCAGCAGTTCACGGTTTTCCGCAATCTCCTCAAGTACTTTGCGGTAACGGCGGTAAACGGTCACCAGACCGGTCAAATCGGCATGCTCGCGAGAGAATTTACGGAACTCCGGCTGGTTGGCTATGACCACGGGGTCCGACAACAGCGCTTCCAACTCCTGGTAGCGCCGTTCGAGTTCTTCAATCTTGTCAAACATCACAAAAACCTCTCAATAAAGTGCGGTAATCCGGCGATCACCAGCAAGTCACGCCCCATGAAACGGAAGCGCGGACAGCGGTGCTGGTGAACTGGCCGATGTCTCTGCCATGGCTCCGAACCTTACACCACCAGGCGATCATCGGCATACCCAGCATTGACTTCCAAGGCTTCGTTCAGGGAACGTATGGCAACCTCCAACTGAGCGTCGTCAGGCTCGCCGGTAGTCAGGCGCTGCAAAGCAAGTCCCGGTCCGATTAGCAGTCTGACCAGCGGGTTTGCCTCATGCTTGGCACTCCATTTGAGAAATTCGTAGGAGATGCCGGCAATCAACGGGAGCAGAACGACCCGGGAGGCAGCCTTGAGGTAGAACGGCCAGAGCTTAGGGATCAGCGAAAAAACGGCGATACTCACCAGCATGACGATCAACAGAAAACTGGTGCCGCAGCGAGGATGCAGACGGCTATAGGGGCGCACGTTTTCGACGGTCAGAGTTTCCCCCGCTTCATGGGCGAAGATAGATTTGTGCTCGGCGCCATGGTATTGAAAGACCCTTCGTATATCCTTCATGCGGGAAATGCTCCAGATGTAGAGCAGAAAGACGACCACCCGGATAACACCATCAACCAGGTTGAAAACCACATTTGTGTCGCTGATCAGGGAGAACTGGGTCAGCAACTTGGTGACATAGAGAGGCAAAACGAAAAACAGACCAATGCCAAAGAGGAATGCCACTGACATGGTACCGGCCATGGCCCACGAAGAAAGCTCCTGGCCGCTGGCTCCGTCGTCGGACTGTTCCTCCACCAGCGCCTCGTTGGCGGAAAAGTTGAGCGCCCTGACGCCGATGACCAGCGATTGGAGCAGCGCAACCGCTCCGCGAATTATTGGCAGCTTAACGACCGGAAAGCGTTCCGACAGCGGCACAACCAGTTCACGTCTGACAACTATTTCCCCGCTGGCCCGCCGGACCGCAATGGCAAGGGAGCGGGGAGCCCGCATCATGACACCTTCGATAACCGCCTGTCCGCCGACATTAATTTTATCCATATATACCCCGTGCCAATGGCATCCTTACCCAGGACTGCCGATATGACGAAACGCTGTTGTCAGTCTCACCTCCGTGCCAGCCGGGACAGCCCCCACCCACGACAGGCACGACTCTCTGCATGCGAAGAGGCTTCACTGTGACCGCTACACCAGGTTCCTGAAATAGTCGCGCGTCCGATCCGACTGACCGCAACAGAACGCCCCCTCGGGACAAGGGCCGCTGACGCAGCCGGGACCGGCCTGGCGAAAGATGACCGGAGCCACGTTCTTCACCAGGCGCAACATCTCCACGCTCATCGCGCGGATCTCCCACTGAGCCCTCTGGCAGCACCGCAACGCAAAGAAGTGCAAGAGTTCCCGGGCGTTCATGCTCATAACCAGCTTGGTTTCGGTGGCGTTGGGCAGGATGTAGCGTGCGTCTTCAGGAGGAATACCCATATCCACCAGCTGGGCATAGGCCTGATGAAGCGTCTCGGTCACGAACCCGAAAATCCGACGCGCATCAGGTACTGCCGCGATGGAATCGGGCATTATCGAAACATATCCTTCCCTGTGTGATACGTAACGCTGCGATTGCTGGGAAAATGAGGCAATCCGGTGACGTACCAGCTGATGGGAGGTTACCCGCGATATGCCCTCGATTCCAAAGGTGAACGACGCATGCTCCAGAACGGAGTGGTGTCCTAGGGACATGATCTTAGCCAGAAAGGACTCGGTATCGCCCCCCCCCAAGGACTGGCGTAATTCAGCTATCGTTGACGGCGAATAACAGAGTCGAGCTGCCAGAGCAACGGTTATTTCCGGTTCAGGGGTATGAGAGATGAGCTCGATATTCATGGATATCCAGAGTATTTGAAGCAGAGGAAGCGCGAAAGCGCACAAACATATCTGCCTAAAAGAAACAGAAAAAGGGGATTTCGCCCTGCGACAAAACCCCCCTCTCGCTTATGGTACTGAACGCAGCTATACTTGACCGTAACGCCGCTTGAACCGTTCGACGCGCCCGGCAGTATCGATCAGCTTCTGCTTACCAGTAAAAAACGGATGGCAGGCAGAGCAGATTTCGGTGTTGATCTCCTTACGCGTGGATCGAGTCTGGAATGTGTTGCCACACAGGCATTTTACGGTGGCATCGGAATACATGGGGTGAATACCTTCTTTCATTTCTTCCTCCTTCTCTATTATCAAATGTAGCGTACCTCCACAGCGATTCACCAACTACCAATGTTAGCCATTTGGAAATATATTTACAACCTATTTTTTCACCTGGACATGGAATCCAAAAACTCCTGATTAGTTTTTGTCTCGGAAAGTTTATCCAGAAGGAACTCCATACTGTCAACCACATTCATGGGATGGATCACCTTGCGCAGGATCCAGATCCGGTTCAGGGAATTCTTGTCAATCAGCAGTTCTTCCTTGCGGGTTCCCGATTTATTGATATCGATGGCTGGGAAGGTCCTCTTCTCCACCAGCTTGCGGTCAAGATGCAACTCCATGTTGCCAGTGCCTTTAAATTCCTCGAAGATCACTTCATCCATCTTGCTGCCGGTATCCACCAAGGCGGTGGCGATGATGGTCAGAGATCCCCCTTCCTCAATATTACGGGCAGCACCGAAGAAGCGCTTGGGTTTATGTAAAGCATTAGAATCAACTCCTCCGGAGAGAATCTTCCCGGAAGGGGGAATGACGGTATTGTATGCCCGGGCCAAGCGTGTAATAGAATCCAGAAGGATAACCACATCACGCTTGTGCTCAACCAAACGCTTGGCTTTTTCTATAACCATCTCAGCCACCTGAACGTGACGTGTCGCCGGTTCGTCAAAAGTTGAAGAAACCACCTCGCCATTCACCGAACGCTGCATATCTGTAACCTCTTCAGGGCGTTCGTCGATCAGCAACACGATCAGGTAGACCTCGGGGTGATTTGAGGCAATTGAGTTTGCAATATTTTGAATCAACATGGTTTTGCCAGTGCGGGGTGGCGCAACGATCAGGCCACGTTGTCCCTTGCCGATGGGAGCCATCAACTCGACAACACGCATGGGCAGATTGTCGGCACCGGTTTCCAGCTTGAGTTTCTCTTCAGGATAAAGCGGCGTAAGATTGTCGAACAGTATTTTTTCCCGCGCCACTTCGGGCGGTTCAAAGTTCACTGATTCAACTTTGAGTAACGCAAAATAGCGTTCTCCCTCCTTTGGAGGACGAATTTGACCTGATACAGTATCACCAGTCCTGAGATTAAAGCGACGGATCTGACTTGGTGATACATAAATATCATCGGGACCAGGCAAATAGTTGTAGTCCGTAGCCCGCAAAAAGCCAAAACCATCCTGGAGAGTTTCCAGGACGCCCTCTCCAAAGATCATCCCATTTTGTTCGGTCTGAGCGTTAAGGATAGCGAAGATAAGGTCCTGCTTGCGCAAACTCGATGCGCCTTCGATGTTGAGGTCGCGGGCAATCGCATTAAGATCGTTGATCTTTTTGCCTTTCAATTCCTGTAAATTCATCTGTTCTCCTGCATGTGCGGGACATGTGCTATTACGACGACAAATGTGATTAAAACACAAAGAAAGTCACAAGCGTCACACGTTATTTCATCGTGTGGCTCGGACCTCAATGCAGTGATGGAAAGGGAATAGCTGTAGCAAGAGGTTTCCTGCCCAATAGAACATCTAAAGACATTTGAAAGATTCTTACTTCTTTGTAGTGAAGGATTTCTGAGGATACGTTATTTGAAGCGTGTTGGATACATTCACAATCGAGGTATTTAACCCTACCTTTAATGTCTTTGGCTTGTCAACAAAAAAGAGCACACTATCCAGTACGACAGGATTGATCTTCGTGCGCCCTGTTAGCTTATACAGAGAAATACCAATTGAGGCAGCCTGGCAACATCATCACAAACGAACCAAAAGCCCTCCTCTCACTGCACCAAAGCAAAAAACCCCTCATTGGACTCTCCCGACTGTGTGCCAGGTTGTGTGTCAAATGAAGGGTCTTCGCACTTTAAGCAGCAAATCAAGCTGCTCATGTAATTTTGGTGGCGGTGCAGGGATTTGAACCCCGGACCTAGCGAATATGAGTCGCTTGCTCTAACCAACTGAGCTACACCGCCATGTTCGAATTTCACTATTTTGAATTCTACACAGAGCCCCAAAAAAGCAACAGCAACAAGAAAATTATTTATATAAAATTTTGTTTTGCATGTCAAGACAAATCAGCACTGTCCGATTAGGTCTTTGCATAGTGAGGTATCCTGTCAACAATGTACCAACGATATGGTTTTTAACGCACAAAGCCCCAGCATTTTCATGCTGGGGCTTT
>CAZIUE010000028.1:0-32842 GCA_964542535.1 uncultured Pelobacter sp.
GACTGCCTGCTGGACCGGGATCTCTCTCGTCATGATCTGTGTGCCTTTCAAAGGTTTTGTACAAGCGGCCGTATTTGGATACGAAAAAACCCGCACGACCACCCCGGTGTGTCCGGGGGGAAGAGCGGGTTTCGTATGGTCTGCCGAGCAGAGGACGAAGTGGGCGCCTGGGGTATTTAATTAAAATTGCTGAAATACGTCCTGTTTCAAAAGGGTTCAGACGGTGTCTTCGCGGAGGTCAGCTCGCGGGCGCCCCTGCGCACTCAAGGGTGCATGAGCCGCAGTCGTTGTCGCACTCCCCGGTGTGGTCGTGATCGTGATCATGGTCGTGATTGCAGCCGTGAGAGACGCCGTCCTCGTCACCGCACCTTCCCTCTCCCCTGCTGTTCAAGACGGTCGCCGGGGTAAGGTCATTGTTCTTTAAGAGTTCCAGGTTTTCGGCGATGCTGGCGGAACATGCTTCGAACACGTTGAAGCCGCACAGGTTCATCGCCCTCAGGGTGTCGTCGCCAATACCGCCGGCGACAATAGCGTCCAGCTGGTATCCCCTGAGAGCGCTGAAGGGGTTACAACCGGCATCGGGGTTTGTGCTGTCGCAGTTTTTGACGGTTCTGCTGTCGCCGGTTTCGGTGTCGATGATACTGAACAGCGGTGCGGAGGCAAAGTGGCCGTAGATGGTTCCGTTATTGCCTTCGTCCTTTATGACGGGAAAACAGATTTTCACGAAATGCTCCTTGAATCGAGGTAGTGCCGTTACCGGGGGCGGAACGCTACCTGCCGTAACAGTTCTTGAGTGAATAGGTCTTGCAGGGTATGCATTGCTGTTTGTACTGACCGAGGTGTTTGTAGCAGTACCATGCCCCACAGACGGTGCACTGCTTGACGTGGTAATCGTTGGGGTCAACAACATCGCCGCAGGTTGCGCACCGTTTCACGTCCGAATCCGCCGCGGTGCTGCTACTCTGTTGTTCTTCCATCTCTTCACTCCGGACCGCACATGCTATTTGAGACATTGTTTCTCCTTGGCTGGTGATTATTTGAACGTTTCTGATTTTTCCAGGTAGCTGATGCCGCCGTCCTTGAATGACACAACAACCTTGCCGTTGAATTTTTCAGGAATCAGCTGCAGGTTTTGCAGTGTGTCGGACAGTACTCTTTTCCAGGAGTCCGGTGCGGAAGCCTGTTGCGGAAGGCGCCGATTGAGCGACCTTTGGGCGGAGTGAAGCGTCATGTGTATCCTCGTGGGGCTTTCGGTGTCGTGATAGTCCGGGAAGTGGGGTGCGGGGTCATCCATTTTGGAAATGCCGCATGGCCCTTGCTTTGTATTGTTGGGTCATACAGCACGATGCATGCCACAAATAACGGCGTTATGTTTTTGTGTGGCTGCCCTAGCCGTCCGCTGCCTGGAATGTGATGTGTTTCCTTCAAGTACTCGGGTAGTTAGCGTGCCGGAGAACATGTCGACTGTTTCGCGATCGTCGGATCGTGAGCCGTTTGCCTGGTCGTGCCCCGACGGAACCTGGTCGGCAATGTGTCACGGCCTGTGTGTGCCGGTGTAACTAGTGTTATTAAATGTGACATATTGAGAGTTGGTTAATGATTTGTGGCGCGGTTATGCTGTTATTTGACGTTTTTTGCGTTAATTGCATTGTGTTTGGGCACGTAAACTGCTATAAAAAATACCCGCTGTGGGCAGGTTTCGCGCGCGGGGCAGGAGCGTCCAGATGAACAAATTTCCTCTCGTCAGTCTGGTCAAGATCAAGCGAGCACGCAATTTCTTCTTTAATCAGGGGGTGGTCCCTCCCGGCCTGGTGCCGGAATTCATCGTCCGTTCCTGGCAGCGCTCGGTGATCAATGGCGTGCCCGCGGATGACGAATCCCGCGAGATCCCGTTGTTGACCGGCAAGGAACTGGCTTCCGCCAAGGAGGCAAACCGTGATCTACTGAACCACTCCCTGCCGGTCATGGAGAATCTCTACGAGCAGATCATCCATACCTCAAGTAAAGTACTGCTGGCCGATGCTTCGGGCGTGGTGCTGCACTCGTTCGGCGATCCGGATTTCCTGGGGCGAACCCGCAAGGTATCTCTGCTGCCCGGCGGTATCTGGTCGGAGGGGATCCGCGGGACCAATGCCATCGGCACCTCGTTGGTTGAACAGGACCCGGTGGTGGTGCACAGCGCCGAGCATTTCATTGCCAGCAACCACTTTCTGACCTGTTCCGCTTCTCCTATTTTTGATCCCTTTGGCAGGATCATGGGAGTACTGGACGTTTCCGGCGATGGCCGCGTGCACCAGCCGCACACCATGGCACTGGTGCGCATCTCGGTCCAGCAGATCGAAAACCAAATGTTCGCGAATGGTTTCGAACATGACTTGGTGTTGCATTTTCACGTGCGCCCCGAGTTCGTCGGCACCATGTACGAAGGTATCGCTGTCTTTTCCCAGGACGGCCGCTTTTTGGCCGCCAACCGCAATGCGCTGCAGCATCTGGAGATGGACCGCTATCAGGCCGAGTCCCACAGCTTCTCCTCTCTGTTCAATTCTCCCCTGGCAGCCATCTTCGACCAGCCGGGCCAGTTTCCGCGCCCGGTGCAGCAGCTGCGTACCTGTACCGGTATTACCATCTACTGTCGCGGCAAAACCAGGCTGATTCCTGCTTCCCGGGTGCTGCATCTTCCGTCCGGAACGGCTGTCGCTTCTCCTCCCCCCATGGGTGACAGCGAGCGCAAACCGCTTCTGGAGGAACTGGAATTGGGCGATCCGGGAATGCTTAAGCTGATCGCCAAGGCGCGCAAGGTGCTGGGGCATGACATCCCGGTGCTCCTGGAAGGGGAGTCGGGCACCGGCAAGGAGCTCTTTGCCCGGGCCATGCACTACAGCAGTTCGCGGCGTAACGGACCGTTCGTGGCGCTCAACTGCGCGGCGCTCCCCGAGGGACTGATCGAGTCGGAACTGTTCGGCTATCAGGAAGGGGCTTTCACCGGCGCCAAACGCAAGGGATACAGCGGCAAGATCAGGCAAGCCGATGGCGGCACCCTCTTCCTGGATGAAATCGGCGATATGCCGCTACAGTTTCAGGCTCGGCTGCTGCGGGTGTTGCAGGAACGCAGCGTCTCGCCCCTGGGGGGGGCTGAATCGTACCAGGTGGATTTCGCCCTGATCTGCGCCACCAACCGCAGGATGCGCGAGGAGGTGGAGGCGGGCAGGTTCCGCGAGGACCTCTACTACCGCCTGAACGGGCTCCTGATCACCCTGCCGCGGCTGAAACAGCGCATGGACCGTCTGGAGCTGGCCCGCTCCATCATCGTCGGCCTGGTCCCCCCGGGGAGGACGGTCAGCATGAGCCGGGAGGTGATGGAACTCTTCGAACAGCACCCCTGGCCCGGCAATATCCGTCAGATGCACAGCGTACTACGCACGGCGGTGGCGCTTCTGGGATACGACAATGTCATTACCGTCGAGCATCTTCCCGAGGATTTCCTCGAACAGCGCGGCGTCCCGCCGGTCCGGGAAACGGATGGGCCGGGCGGACAGCCCCTGCTCCAGGGCGGCAGTCTGGAACACCTGGAAAAGAATGCCATCCGCGAGGCGGTGCGCGAGTGCCGGGGCAACATGGCTGCGGCGGCCCGCAGGCTGGGAATCAGCAGAAACACCCTCTATCGTAAGATGCAGGCTCTGTCCTGAACAGCGTTGGCCAACAGCGGATGGCGTTGCCGTCCGCCTTCCCCGATCGCGTGCCCCGGGGCATGCCTGACCACTCCGCCTGATCCGTTTCTTTTTCCATCTGATGATGTTCTCCTGGTTCGTCACGTGCCGCACCGACCGGTTCTTCCCGGCGTGGGGGGACCGCGTGTGCCATTGTGGAGAGCGGCGCGTCTGGCCGTTCGGGTGGGGGGCGCACGCGGATGTCCGCCGCTGCCCGATCCGTGGGGAAGATTGCGGTTTACACGACAGGTGCGCTGGCCTATATTCGCAAGTTCGGCGCCAGAGTCAGGGAAAGGATGAAGGGATGAAGCGGGAAGGGATTACGGGTAAGACACTCCGATTCCCCCCGCCGCCGGGGAGTTGAAGCCCCGGGACGAGGGGAGGGGGAGCACGGGGTCAGGAACCGTGCTTTTTACTGAAGTCCTTGAACGACGTCTTTTGTGGTATCGGGGGCGGGGGCGGCGCCTGGTGGCTCCAGATGGCGTTGGAGATGCCGCGCTCGATGGGAAAGAGCACCAGGGCGAACAGGTACATCAGCAGGAACACCAGGAAAAATGCTCCCAGCATGGTGATGGTAATGACGATGAACTCCACGAAGGGGGGCATGAAGGACCTCCTCAAACAAAAGGAATGACTGACGTTTTGAGTATACACCAATGGGTGGCAATGAAAAGCCGTAACTGCGGCGGACCGGTGACGGGCAGTGGCGGGGCATAGTCTGGCCGGCAACATCTACGCGGCACTGCCCGAGGCGCTTCCCGAAGAACTGTTCCAGACTCTGGTCCGGTCGGGTGTGGTCCGTATCGAGCGGATCGTCTCCCTGGGCCATGCCACCCCTTCGGGAGAGTGGTACGACCAGGAACATGACGAATGGGTGCTGCTCCTGTCCGGAGGGGCAAGTGTGCTCTTCGAATCCGAGGACTCTCCCCGCGTGCTCGCTCCGGGAGACTGGCTGCTGATCCCGGCCCATTGCCGGCACCGGGTGGTCTGGACCGACAACCAGGTGCACAGCGTCTGGCTGGCGGTCCATTTTACGGGAGAATCGGACCGATGACGGGATCCTGGACTCTCTCCCTGGGAGAACGGCGCTACTGGGTTTTTGATCTGGACGGTACCCTGACCGTAGCGGTGCACGATTTCGCCCTGATCCGCGCCGAGTTGGGGGTCCCTCCGGGCGCCGATATCCTGGAATATCTGGCGGAGGTGCCCGAGCAGGAGGCTCGGCTGTTGCACGATCGTCTGCAGCGCATTGAGCTGGAACTGGCGGGGGTGACGGTTGCCGCCAGGGGAGCCCACGCGTTGCTGCGGCGGTTGCGGGAGCAGGGGGCGCGCCTGGGTATTCTGACCCGCAACACCCGAGAAAATGCCCGGCGTACCCTGGAACTGATCGGTCTGGGTGAGTACTTCGAAAACGATCATATCCTGGGCAGGGACCAGGCGATTCCCAAGCCGGATCCGGAAGGTATACTGCGCCTGACCCGCTCCTGGGGAGCCCGCCCTACGGACAGCGTCATGGTGGGGGACTACCTCTACGATCTGCAGGCCGGCCGCCGGGCCGGTGCCCTGACAGTCCATGTGGCTGCCGGCCGCCCGTTCAGCTGGCCGGAGTTAACGGATCTGCCGGTGGAGAGCCTGGAGGAGCTGGTGCCGAGGATTGCGGGATGACTCCTTCGTGCCCCGGAAACGGGATAAACGTGTTTGGCCGCCGGGGCCGGCGGGCGGGTGCGGCATGACGCCGACCGGTCGCCCCTCGTCGGGGCGGATCTACGGTGTCCTGGTACTGACCACCTTTTTTTGGGGGGGGAGCTTTCTGTTCAGCAAGATCGGGCTGCGCCAGATGCCGCCCTTGCTGTTCGTCTTCAGCCGCTTCACCCTGGCGACGCTGATCATGCTGGCCCTATCCCTGGGGAGGTTGCCCCGGCTTGACCGCCGTATCCTGCGGCGCGGCGCCATCGTGGGGGCTGCCCTGGGGCTGACCAACATCACCTTCGTCTTCGGCGTCAAGGATACCAGCATCTCCCGGGCAGGGGTGCTCAACAACCTGTTCGTGCTGTTTATCCCGCTGATCGGTAGGCTGCTCTGGAAGGAGCGCATCGGCAGGATCAACCTGGCCGGGCTGGCCCTGGCCGGCGCCGGCATCTGGCTTCTTGCCACCAGCAGCGGGGAGGGCTTCAACCGCGGCGACCTGACCTCCACCCTCTGCGCCCTGTTCATTGCCGTGCACATCATCACCGTCTCGCGGGTGCTTGGCGATGATGATGTCTATCTGATCTCTCTGGTGCAGTTTGCCACCGTGGCCCTCATGTCCGGCGCGGCCCTGCTGGCGCAGGGCGGCATGCCGGAGGCGGTCGGCGGCGCGGCCCTCTTCTCGGTGGTCTACTGCGCCATTTTTCCCACCGTGGTCTGCTTCACCCTGCAGAACGCCTATCAGCGCTACGTCACCCCCACCCGGGCGGGGCTGGTGTATACCCTGGACCCGGTATGGAGCCTGCTGGCGGGATTTCTGGTTCTGGGAGAACGCCTGCTGGCGCTGGAATGGCTGGGGTGCGCCATGATTTTCCTGGCGGTGCTGGTGCCTCTGCTGGCGCGCTGTCTGGTGGAAACGCGGCTGGTGCGCCGCTACTGCGGCAGGCGTCCCGGCTGATGTTCCCGGTGGCGGTGCAGTTATCTGCCCTTCAGGTTCAGGTTGTTGAGCTGCTGGGAACTGAAGCGCAGGGTCGTCAGCTGGTTCGGATCTGAGGTGTCGTTCACCCGGTAGAAAAAAAGCCGCTGCTGCTGGTCATAGCCGCCATCAACGACGCATCTTCCGGCATCGTTGATCTGTCTGGCCTTTTCGATGAAATACCTGCGCATGAAGAGTTGCTGACTGGGCAGGAGCAGCCTGGACTGTTTGATGGGCTGGCACCTGTCGGCGCCCAGTGCCGGCAGGGAGATGGTCAGCAGGCTCATCAGCGTCAGGATAAGTTTCATGTCGTTCCTCTCATACGTAGCGGAATTCGCGGGATCGGAAGGACGGGTCGGGCATACTGCCGGAGTCCCTCTCCGCCTGGGGCCTTCCCGGCCGCTCTAGGTTGCGCTCAGCACATGGCTGGCCAGCACCTTCTGCAGTTCGTAGACATTCACGTCTTTGGTGAACTTCTTCTCCATGGGGATGGTTTCCCCGCCGATCCAGAGCATCAGCTCGGCGTCCGGATCGAAGCTGGCCCCGGTCTCGATGGAGAAGCGGGTGATCCTGGTGTAGGGGATGGAGAGGTATTCGATCTTCCTGCCGGAAAGCCCCTGAACGTTCACCATGATCAGCCTCCGGTTGCTGAACAGGAATGTGTCGCGGTTGACGGCGAAGGCGGCCTCGATGATTTCCCCGTCGATCAGGAGCTGCCGGTATTCCGTATTAAGTTTCTTCAGTTCCGCGGACCCGCCCCGTTGTGCTGTCCCTGAAAACAGTCCCATGTCTGTACCGCTCCTTTCCCCTTCGTGTACGTGAACACCTTACCGGCCGCTCCTCCTGCCTCGGGGCATGATACACCAGCCGCTCTCCCTGTCAACCCGCCCGTCCCCCTTCCGTTACGGTGGTACACTTTTATGGTGCGTGTCCGGCGGATTCGCTCTGCTGGACCCGGGAGTCGCCATGGACGTTCGGAAGATACTCTCGGTTGTCGACGAACAGACCGCTTCCACCGTTGTTGCCCGCTATGCCATGGCCCTGGCGGCGGTCGGAGGGTCGGAACTGGTGCTCTACGCTGCCCGTGGCGAGGGAAACGGCGTGACGTGCCGTGCCATCACCCGGGCGTTGGATGTGCGGCATTGTGTGACGGGCACCGTCATGCTACCCTGTGCTCATGAAATTCACCCTGCTGACCCATTTCAAGGAATTTGACAAGCGCTCCAATACCGGCCAGTTGGTACTGGAAATACTGGGAGACGCGGCGGAGCAGCTCTGCTGGGACCGCCTCGCTCCGCCTCGTGGGCTGGTGGATGAGATTGAATCCGGCGGGGTGGCGCTGGTCTATCCCGGCCCCAGAAGCGAAGAAGAGGGAGACGGAGACGGGCTCTCCGGTATCCGGCGCTTCATCCTGATCGACGGCACCTGGCACCAGGCGCGCAAGATCCACCAGCGCAGTCCCTACCTACAGAGAGCCCGCCGGGTGTGCCTCACGCCGGCCGGCGTCTCCCAGTACAATCTGCGCAAAAACCAGAAGGAGTCCTGCCTCTGCACCGCGGAATGCGTGATCGAGATTCTGCGTACCATCGGCATGGTTGACCATGCCGAACGCTTGCAACGTCGCTTCCTGGCCTTCATCAGGCCACCGGGGGCCGCGCGCGGCACACGCATGGGGGGCTGAGCGGGGCAAAACCCGGATTCAACGTTATTTTATTTAGTAATATTGACAAAGTGCGTCAGTCGTCAATACTCCTCCCATATGCCGGGGGACCGGGGTCAGATTCTACGGCCCGAACTCTGCCCGTGGTCCCCGGAAGGCAGGGATCGGCCCCTGCCAGCCATCCGATCGGGCCACACCGAGGGGGTATGTTATGGCGCTACGAGTTGTTATCTTTGAAGATGAACAGGTTACCCGCGATGTCCTGTCACGTCTGGTCAGCTCCTGCGGTCACGAGGTGCACTGTTTTCCCGATCCCACCTGCTGCCCGCTGTACCACGAATCATCCTGCGTCTGTTCCGCCGAGCAGGCCTGCGGTGACGTGCTCATAACCGACAACCGCATGCCGGTCATGAGCGGGCTTCAGTTCATCCAGCAACAGCACGAACGGGGGTGCCGGGGGGTGCTGCGCAACAAGGCGGTTATTTCCGGCTACCTGTCGCCCGAAGAGCTGGAGTTGAGCGAAAAACTGGGCTGTACGTTCTTCCCGAAACCGCTGGATTGGGAGAAGATCAGGGCCTGGCTGGACGAGCGGGAGGCGGTGCTGAATAGCCCTTAACCCCCGTGCGGCCCGCGTGCCGCTGCCCAGGGGATACGGGGGCATCACACAAACGGCAACGGCCGCCGGACTCGTGTTTCCGGGCGGCCGTTGCCGTTACCCGGCTGCACGGCGCCGACGCTCTGTCCGCACTGCACGACTGAACCGACGGCGTTGAAATGTTGTCAGCCTTTTTTGAGGCTCTTTACCGTGGTATCCCCTGTATCCGAGTTTCCGCTGCTGTATTAGTGGATGGGCGAACCTGGAACCGGCGGGTAGGGGGTACCGGAGAGGGTGTATCAGGGTTCTTTTGTCGTACTTCCCGGTGAAATATGCGTTGCCGGCTGTTTTTCTGCTGTCGCTTTATCGAACCCTGGACGTACGGAACAAACCATCCGCGTGAATGCAGGCAGTTTCCTGCAGCCGCATGCGGGATGAGACGGGGAGGAGAGGTTAGGATGATCAACCGTGGAGTTGTTGTGGTGTATGCCAGGGAACCGTTCCGGGAATGGCTGCAGTCTCTTCCCAATCCCTGTCACCTGACGTTGGAGGAAATCAACGAAGACCGAACCGCCTACCTGATTCCGGAGTTCGAAGACGAGCAGGAGCAGGAAAAGGCTCTCAAGAAGGTGTACGTGACGATCTTCGAAAATGAACTTGCCGACTGGTGGACCCGGGAGGACGATTGGCCGCGAAAGCGCGATCTCCGGACGTTCCGGAAGTGGTTCGAGCCGCGCTTCCACGGGATCGTGGAAGATCTGGTGCCCGGCGAGCTTGTTGACGACGGGGAGTGAGTCCCAGGCCGTGGGGAGCCTCACGGGGCAGTATTCCTGCTGCCGAATGTAGGGTGATGCATCGTGCCGGTGGGGAGATACCGGCCGCATGGGTACCACGTAGATGAGCATTTCCGCGCGTATTTTCCTGCTGCTCTGTTTGTCCTGTCTTCCTGCTGTTTCCGGAGTCTGGGCGGACGGCGTTTCTTCGGGCCGGAGCGCTGCCGGTCCGAAGGACGAGCCCGTGGGGAACGGGGAGAAGCTGGATCGGCTCCGCCGCGACCAGGAGCTCTTTCCCCTGGATCGGTCCATCAGGCGCAGGCTTGCCGAGGGGTACCACGAAGCCGGCCTGCTTCAGCTGAAAAAGAAACAGTACCAGAAGGCTGATCAGCTCTTCGCCCGCGGCGGCGAACTGTACCCTGACGATCCCCGCTTCATGTTTCTGCGCGGCGTCTGCGCCTACTACCTGAAACAGTACGACAGCGCCCGCCATGAACTGGAAGAAGCCCGGCGCATCCTGCCCGATGATGTGGAGCTGCTGCACATGCTGGGACGGGTCCTCTATGAAACGGACGAGCGCGGCCAGGCCCTGGACCTGTGGCAGCGGGCCCTGGAGCTTGATCCATCCCGGCGGGAGATCGCCGCGCTGCTGGAACGTTCCCGGCGACAGATGGCCGTGGAAGAGCTGATGCCCCGGGTCTACAGCTCCCGTTTCGACCTGACCCATGACCGTGGCGTGGACGCTTCCCTTGCCCGGGCGGTTCTGGACGAGCTGGAGAACGCCGCCACCCTGGTCGGGGGGGAGCTGGGGCACTTTCCCCGGGCACGGGTGCCGGTGACAATCTACACCCGGGCCGACTACAGCGCCGTTACCGCTGCGCCGGACTGGTCGGGCGGAGTCTACGACGGAACCATCCGGCTTCCCTTCGGGGCACTGCGGGAACTGACGCCGCGGCTGAAGGCCGTGCTGCACCATGAATATGCCCACGTGCTGGTTTTTGACCTGACCCATGGCAACTGTCCGCTCTGGCTCAACGAGGGGATCGCCGAGATCTTCGGCCGCAAGCAGTACCTCCAGCCGGGCGGTACGGCGCGGGGCCGCGTCATGGATATCAAGAGGCTGGAGCGCAGCTTTGGAAACCTCAGGGCCAGGGATGCAGGGGTGGCCTATCAGCAGAGCTGGTCGCTGGTCAACCATCTGGTGAACGCCTATGGCTGGCACCGGGTCAGCGCGATTCTGCTGGCTCTGGGGGAGGGAACGACGATCGAGGAGGCTATTGTCCGCGTCCTGGGGGATTATGGGGTGAACTACGGAGGGCTGGTGCGTGAGTGGCGCGAGGGGCAGGAAAGGGGCAGAAGAGGAGTCGGCCGCGGGTTTCGGTAGTTGAGTTGCCATAGGCGCGCATGCGTCACGACAGCGGCTTGCCGCAATGGGGGGACCGCCGAGCCTCTGGCGTGTGGAAGCCGGCGAGAATTCCGGCGGAGAGAACAGCTTCAGGAGGGGAGTCGTGTCAGACTTCAGTGATATCGGTACCACGTCGCACGTCATTCAACTCGCCGTTGCTCCGGCCTTTCTGCTTACTGCCATCGGCGCCATGATGAGCGTGATGGCGGGCAGGCTGGCGCGCGTGATCGACCGTGCCCGCCTTTTGGAGGGGAGGCTGGAACATGCGGCGGATGACGGTCTCGTCACACTCCATCGCGACCTCGGCACCCTGTGTCATCGGGCGAATCTGATCAACCTGGCCATCACCCTCTGCACCGCCGCCGCGGTTGTGGTCTGCACTGTGATAGCCATCCTCTTTCTGGGCAACCTGTTTCTGTTCAATATGTCGATCCCCATCGCGCTGCTCTTTATCCTGGCCATGTTCTTCCTGGTGTTGGGGCTCGTCATCTTTCTGCGCGAGATATTCATCGCCACGGCCAGCCTGCGCATCGGTCCCCATGATACGGGTAGTTTTGTCCGCGGCTCTTCGAAGCGCTGACTATGGCTCATGCAGAGGTCGATTCTATGCCTATTTTCCCGCGCCATGGGGAGCTGAAAACCGGACAGGGCGATGCGGATGCATCGCCCTGTCCGGTTCTGGTCGTGGAGAATGAGAGTTAGGCGTTCATCTTCCTGCGGCCGTAGAGTCCGATACCGAACAGGCCAACTCCAAGCAGCAGCATGGTCGACGGTTCGGGCACCGGAGCGGTGGCGTTGTCATAATCCAGGGTAAAAGTCGATTTGGACAGTTCGAGGATACCGTTACCAAAATTTCCATCTGCCGTAATCGTAATGTCGAGCGGTGATCCTGTTGTCCAGGAAGAAAATACCGAGGTTATGTCAAAGGTGCTCAGGGAAGGCGTATCCCATGACCACCATAAAAAACTACCATGCTCTCCACCGGGATTAAGCGTTCCTGTTGCGGTGCCTTCGACGAAAACTTTATCATCGGAGCCGTTGATCCAATAACCGGAAATTGTCAGTGTCGCGCTGTTAACCACATCCCAGGGGACCTGGAAATCCGCAGGGGTGGCGTGCTGATAGGAATAGCTTTTCACATGTCCCAACTGGGCCACAGGCCCCTCGGCGAGGATGACATCCAGGTTTTTTGTGTTGGTGAACTCAAGAGCGCTTGCTACGCCGGCAATGTTCAACAGCACCATCACGCTGCATGCCAAAAGAACCAGTTTTTTCATTTACATCCTCCATTTCGTGCCTTGTGTTAGTAAATCTTAGAATTGGTATGCATGTTATGTTCCATGTTGGAATTTGTTTGTATTTCGGGGTATTGCAACGGAGTGGCGGGGGCGCATGATGCTGGTGTAATGAATTTCGACAGGATATGGGATGGGGTTTGCGGGAGTCGGATCGAAGAGCCTGATTCCTCTTTGTGCATGGATTGTTGTATTTATATATGTATAAATGATCGTAAAATATACGTTATTTGTGACGTGCGTGCACCCGGTGTTGTTTTCCGCACCCGTACAGCCCGCATCCCGTGTGAAAGCGGGGCTGTATGGGTGTCGCTATGCTTTACATATCTGGCTTCTCTTGCGCGACATATGGTTCCCTGTCGGCATCATCGGCGAAGATGTCGCACCGGTCGATTCCGCGCACGATGACATGATGGAGCGCGTTGGGTATGTCAAGGCGTGGCTGGCGTGGCATGGGGGGAAGGTAGCTCTGGTGGAGAAGGATGGCACTAATTGATTAGTGATCAACGTCCCCTTTGGGTTCTGGGTTCCCCCTAGCCACCCAACCCTAGCTAAGCCGATCATGCGTCACGACGGTCGGACCGGAATTTAGAAAGCGGTCGCGACCTCGACCGAAGCGAAGACCTGTAAATTTGAGTTGTCGGGGACGTAGTCGCCGACGCGGGTGATCCCACCCATCACATAGATCGTGTTTCCAAGAGCGGCGGCGCCATGATACCAGCGGCCTTGCGCCAGCCCGCTGCGCGTGCTCCAGGTGTTGGCGACGGGATCAAACTCGGCGACGTCACTTAGGTCCGCGAGGGAGCTGAGGCCGCCGATGGCGAGGATTCGCCCGGTCGAGGCGACGCGCACGCCGGCGACGTGATAACGCGGGCTCGGGAGCGGGGCGCGCGGCGACCACGTGTCGGTCGCCGGGTCGTAGACGTCCACCTCGGCAACGGAGTGGCCATCGGGGCCGTGCCCGCCTATTGCGTACAGCTTACCGTCGGCGCCGAACACGGCGGCCAAGCCGAAACGCTGGATCGGCATCGAGCGTTTGATCGACCAAGTGCCGCTATGCGTGTCGTACACCTGCAGGATGTCGAGATAGGAGGGCGGACCGACCATGTCGTTCACTACCGTCGGCGGTGTGCACCCGCCGACGACGTAGATTTTGCCGTCCGTCGAGGCGGCGATCCCCGGTTCGTAGGTTGAGATCGGGATGTTGGCCATGGGCGTCAACACGGCGCTGGCGGGATCGTACTCTTCGACCGTGCCGGCGAGCGTGAAGCAACTCGCGAGGCCACCCATAGCGTAGACCTTGCCGTTGCTGGCCACGGCGAAGGCCTGGCCCCAGCCGCTGAAGGGGTTCGCCAGCACGGTCCACGTCCCGGTCGCAGGATCGTATATTTCGATGTCGGCGCTGAAGCCGCTCTCGTAGTAGCCGCCGATCGCCCAGAGCTTGCCGCCGACAACGAGGCCCTGCAACTGCCAGCGCGGCTGCGACAGCGCCGGCCCGGCGCTCCAGACAGACACGCCGCCGCCGCGGCCGCCGCCGTAGATAATATCGCGCCAGCGCGGCGCGCGGTCGAGCTTCTTGCAGTCTAGCCGCTTTGCCTTTATGGTCGGCCGCTTCAACTTTGCATTATTTACGTGTGCGTCGAAATCCATGGTACCTGCTCTCGGTGTTTGTGTTGCTGAACAAGTTATTTGACATAATGTCTGTCAAGCGACCTGCCCCTTGCAAACGTGGGTTATGTTGACCAACGATAAGTTCCACGAACGGTCCCCCGGGGACGTTGCTCGCTAACCAACTACGAAAAGGGTGCGCAGGGGTGGCGCTACCGCTTCCCCCACAGACTGAGCAGGGCGGGGAGGAAGACCGCCATGTTGGCCATCATCCCCAGGGACATGACCACGCCGATGCTGAACACCCCTTGGTGGTGGGCAACCATCAGGGCGTTGAGAAACACGCCGGTGCCGGCGTTGCTCACCGCCACTTGGGCCGGGGACTCGTTCCCCTGGCGATAGCGGTTGTGATGATGTAGATGGCCGAGTCGATCCCCACCCCCAGGATCAGCGGCAGCACGATGATGTTCACTGGTGGGGAAAGATGGCAATTAGTTGATTAGTGACGCCCCGCATTTGCTTCGGGAGCTGGTTCTGCTGGCGATTCTGCAGGCTCGAAGCATTCCGGACATAATCGGCGAACCATATAGCTTCTTTGACTCGGACTGAACCTGGCTCTACAATGCGGACACTCAACCACGCCCTCCAGCATTTGGTCGAATTCATCAAGAAGATTATCAGGTAGAACGATATGCCTAAATTTGCGCTTATCTGGATCAGGCACTTCAACAGATAACTCTGGTGCAGCCGAATCTATGACGAACTCTTCATCTATTTCTCTTCCAAGAACAGTAGTTCTAAGATCAACATAGGCCCCATAGTCAATCGCATAAACATCGTACCGTTCTGAGTCTTGCCCACCTTTAGCGGCATAGCCGCGATGCCAACGATGTAGCAACCTTGAATGCTGCAAATCACGTAGAGTTGGAGATGATCCCCGCTCTTGTCGAGCAAGGAACAGTTTCGATTTCCGATCTCGTATTACCTCTGAGATCAATCTTTGAAGAATTTGTTTTTGAATAGGGTTAGTGTTTTTTAGCTTATCTCGCTCGAACCAATCGGCAGCAGAGTTCCTTATTACAGGTATACCAATGGCAATAGTGCCCGGAGTCTCAAATGTACTTCTATATGAAGTTACGAATATATGTAAAAAATCACGTGGATTGCCCTCAGAAGCTTTTATCAATTCTACTAGTGCTCTTCTATCTGAAAATATTGAGTTAGCGAAATTATGAATGCTCTTGTCTGGATCGGGTAATGTTAACTTTTTACTAGTTGCGAGATGTGCATATAGAATTCTCGCAAATACAAGCTCGACAGTATCAGGCGCTTTAGCATAAATGAGAATATCATCTAGGTCGATACCTGGGAAAATGTCTCCACCCACCTCAAACCCGATAGTGCGGCCTGCCATAACTACCGACAAGTTGGTCTTGTGCGGAAGACAGACAATCTTAATAGTAAACTTAGGAGATGGCGCGAAAGTCCTTCTAAAGAGATCGGCTAAATATGGCTGGACTTCTTCTGGTATAAACGACCACTCGTCAACGAGTAGCCATACCCGCTCTAATCCTAACCCCGACAGAATCTGTTCAAAGGCCTGAATAATTTCTGGAAATTGGATCATGAGACTGGCATCACCGGCCTCTTTCTCGGTATATGAACGGCCACCTTTTTCGGTAGTTGAATGCGAGATATCAACTGAAGCAGTTGTAGGAGAGACCTTTAGGCCACCTTTTGCCGAATGTTCTAATTCAGAACGCGACATTTCTTCAGCAGCTATGTTAGCAGTTACAGGTTTTTGGTAGCTTCCATCAGCGATATTAAGGATACGGGTTAAAAGTCCTCTTACATCTTCGTCTGAAATTGTCCTTTTCTCTGGCCATTCACTTGAAGCTCTTGAACTAACTTCAAGACTAGTGAAGAAGGCATTTGCTACTTCTGAGACTACGTATGAAAAAACGCTAGCTGCTGCAGTAAATGGGTTCGCGATCCAAGGTCTATCAAGTGGCGCCATTGCCATTTTTTGAAGATCTAATATTATGGATATTTCATTCTGTCTAAAGTGTATCCTGTTACTTAACTCATGCAAAAGGTGAGTTTTACCTGTTCCTCTTCTACCATAACCAATTTGGTTGTCAATAACAGCGAGTTTTGAAACCTGCCCGGCATCTACGTAGTGCGGAGCTGCTTCACCGTGTTTTTCAGCTCGTAACACAATGCTATCAACAGCAGCAAGCATTTCAGCAGACCGAAGATCGAGTCCAAGACCAGACATTTTACCTCCAATTTAGCAACGTCCAGGGGGACGTTGTTCGCTAATCAACTATGAAGGGTACACAACAGGGGTGGCGCTACCGCTTCCCCCAGAGGCTGAGTAGGGCGGGGAGGAAGGCCAGGAAGACCGCTACGCTGGCCACCATGCCCAGGGACATGACCGCGCCGATGCTGAAGACCCCCTGGTGGTGGGCCACCATCAGGGCGCCGAAGCTGAACAGGATCGTCAGGGCGTTCAGGAACACGCCGACACCGGCGCTGCTTACCGCCACCTGGGCCGGCGACTCGTTCCCCTGGCGGTAGCGGTTGATGATGTAAATGGCCGAGTCGATCCCCACCCCCAGGATCAGCGGTAGCACGATGATGTTGGCCGAGTTGAAGCTGACGCCTCCCAGCCACATGCCTCCCACCATCAGCAAGAGCCCCGACACCAGCGGCAGGATGCCCAGCAGGGCGAAGCGGACGCTCTTGAAGTTGATCAGCAGAATTATGGCGATGCCGATGAAGGCGTAGCCGAAGGCCCGCAGGTAGGAGTCGCGCAACACGCTCAGGGATTCAAAGACCATGACCGGTTCGCCGGTGGCGTTGGGTACCACCCCCTTGACCTCCCCAACGAATTCAGCCAGCGGCTCGTGCTGGAAGATCTCCTTCTTGGGCGCCACCTGCAGGAGCAGCCTGCCGGTTATTCCCGCAAAGCGCTGCCTGAGCTGCTCAGGCACGTCCGCCTCGGTCACGGGAGACGCATCCAGGCTCTGCTTCATCATGATCAGTTTGTCCGGTAACTGTTCGAACATGCCTCCCTGGAACTCCCGCAGCATGGCCACGGCATTCCTGTCCTTCTCCTTCTCCAGTGACGAGAAGAATCCGTCCAGGGTCGTCAGGAAGGCTCCCACCGGTTTCGCCTCCGGAGCCTTTGCCACCTCCAGGGCCTGTTGCAGCTTCGCCACCCGGTCGCGGAAGCTCTCGAATACCGTTGGCAGCTCCATTAGGCGCAGGTTTTCTTCGTAGGGCTGGGGCTTTACCTGATCCATGACCTTCTTCAGTTCCGCCAGCTCGGCCAGCTTCTCGGACTGCCGGTCCGGCACCAGGGACGCCAGGCTGACCACGTGATCCACGCTGGGAAGCCGCTCCAGCCGTTGGGTTAACTCTGCCGCCTCCTTCCTGTCCCTGGCCATGACCACGGCGAAGTAACCGGAGTTTTCCTTGCTCCGCATCAGCTTGTAAGCGTACTCCACCGATTGCAGCCCTTTGGCCTGAAGGTTCATCAGGTTGTAGTCGAAGCGGGTCATGACGGCCGGGTAGATGCAGATCAGCGACAGCAACAGGGTCACGCCGACCACCAGGCGCGGACGCTCCAGCAGGGCCCGGAACAGGGGGCGCCCAGTTACCTGTACCTCCCGCTCGCTGTCCGGGACCCTGAGGTAGGGCGTGCCCGGTTTCCTGAAACGTTCCAGCAGGATCAGCATTGCCGGCAGCACGGTGAAGGTGGAGAGAACGCAGATGACCACCCCGCCGGCGGCGATGATGCCCAGTTCGGCGATCCCCTTGAAGTCGGTGAAGGCGAAGGTGGCGAAGGCCAGGGCAACGGTTGCTGCCGCCATGACGATGGAGCGCAGGTTGGCACTCAGGCCGGTCTCGATGGCCTGCATGCCGTCGCTTCCGTTTCTCAGCTCTTCCTGGTAGCGCAGCACCACCTGGATGCCGTATTCGATCCCCAACCCGATCAGCATGATGGCGAAGACCATGGAGAGAATGTTGAGGTGGCCGATCACGGCCGTGGCAAACCCAAAGGAAAGGCAGATCCCCACCACCAGGGACACCATGGCGGCGATCACGTTCAGGAGACCGCGGAACGCGAAGAGCAGCAGGATTACGGTGAGTGACAGGGAAAGCACCGTGGCGATGGCGATGTCGCGCTGGCTGGTGGCCATTTCCTCGTACTCCAGCACCGGCACGCCGGTCAGGCCGGCACTGACCCCCTTGAATTCCGGTTGTGCCAGAACCTCCCGTAGTATGGCGCGGGTGGTGGTGATGGCCCGCTCCGCCGGCACGAAGCTCCCCTGCTCCTTGACTGGCAGGATGGTGATCACCTGCTGCTTGCCCGCGCTTTCCAGCAGGGATGCTTTGCCGTTTCCGCTCCCCTTGAGGAAGGAGTCCATGGACAGGCCGCTGGACTTCCCGTCGAAGGCCTTGAACCCCTTGTCGAGGGTTGTAAGCATAAAGGTCAGACTCTTCAAGGATTCAGGGGCGTTGGTGGCCAGATATCCGTCGATCTGGCTGGTCAGGCTGGTGAAGAGGGTCTGCACCGAAGGCGAGATCGCCAGGTCCTTAAGTACCGGGGTGGCCATGGTCAGGGTGGAGCGCAGGTTTCTGATCTCCTCCAGCGGCATGAACAGCAGGCCGTTTTTGCGGAAATAGGGGAGACCGCCGGGGTAGAAGAGCTCGCGATAGACCCCTTTTTCCCGGGAGAGGCGCTGGTAGATGGCGTCGGCGCAGCGGGTGGAGCGTTCGGCGTCGTCCGACTCCACCACGATGACCACCTCTTCCTGGTCGCCGAACTCCTGGCGGTAGGCCCGGTAGTCCACCTGGAAGGGAGCGTTTTTGGGCATCAGGTCGTCGCGTCCCGTGAGGAACTCCATGTTCTGTTTGGTGAAGATAACCGAAATTACGGAGATGAGCAGCGCGACGCCCAGAATCAGGCGTGGACGCCGGGCGACGAAGGCGAAGATGCGGCTGTGAAAGGTACGGTGAGACACTGAGTTGCTCCTTGATCGGCAGTGAATCTGGAATAATAGCTGCTCAGGTTCAGGCACACCGTCCGCTCGGAACATGGCTGCCGATTCACTCGTGCGGTGAGGTGACTCGGCTGCATACCTGGTGACGTTCGTTGCGTCGTAGCCTGAGGCGAAGTGTCGGTTTGAGGGCGAACCATCTTAGATAGCACCGGGGGGAGGGGAAAGTCAATCAGGGGGGAAACCGTGACCCGCGAGTCGTGACTCGTGACTGGCCGGTTGCCACGAGTCACGAGTCACGAGAAGCAGCGAGTCACTTCATATCACCCGGTTGTCCGGTGGAGGCCAGCACGCTGCTCCAGAGTCTTCCCAGGGGATCGATCTTCTTCCTCTGGCAGGTGGCAAGGGCGATGGGGACGTGGGTGAACTGCTGGTTCCAGTAGCCCACCACCATGCAGGTCCTGCCGCACATGCCGGCATGGACGGCGTTATGTCCCAGAAGCAGACAGAAAGCCGAGTCGTGGGAGTTGGCCGGCTGGCTGCGGATGATGTAGCTGGGGTCGATGTATTTGAGCGTGAACTCGGTGCCGATGGCCGTGAAATGGTTCCGGATGGAGTCCCGCAGGAAGGTGCCGATGTCGCCCAGCTTCACGTTGCCCGAGGCATCACATTCCCCGGAGGGGGGGAGCAGTTCCTGGCCCGCGCCTTCGGCCACGGCGATTACCGCGTGACCACGACGTGCCAGGCGCTCCTCCAGGCTCTTCAGAAACCCCGTCAAGGTGAAGGGGACCTCGGGTACCAGGCAGAAGTTGACCTGGCTGTTGACCAGGGTGGAGAAAGCGGCGATAAAGCCGGAATCCCGCCCCATCAGCTTTACCAGGCCGATGCCGTTGCGGGCGCCCGTAGCCTCGGTATGGGCGGCGTAGATGGCCCGGTGGGCCTCATCCACGGCGGTCTCGAAACCGAAGGTGTTCTGCAGGAAGGAGATGTCGTTGTCGATGGTCTTGGGGATGCCGATCACGCTGATGGGCCTGCCCCGCCGGGCCGCCTCCTCCGAGATTCTGGCCGCCCCCTTGAGGGTGCCGTCGCCGCCGATGGTGAAGAGGATGGCTACTCCCAGTTCCTCAAGGTAATCGACCATTTCGGATGGTTCCTGGGGGCCGCGGGACGAGGCCAGGATGGTGCCCCCCAGTTCGCCGATACGGTCCACCACCTCGGGGGTGAGCAGCAAGGGCGCATGGCCGTGGCGCTTCACCACTCCCTCGAAGCCGAAGCGGAAGCCGTAGACCCGTTTGACGCCGTAGTGGTGGAACAGGCTTAACGTCAGGGCACGGATCACGTCGTTGGTACCGGGGCAGAGGCCGCCACAGGTGACGATGCCGCAGGCGATGGTGGATGGATCGAAGAAGATCCGCTCCCGCGGCCCGCCCATCTCCAGGGAAGGGGGCTCCCTGCCGCTGTCGATGAAGGGGCGCAGTTCCTGGTAGCGTGAGTGATAGAGCAGCCGTTCGCCATCGGCGGTGAAACGCACGCCCCGCATGGGGGAGGGGAAGCGGCATTCTCCCAGCCGTTCCACGCTGAAATCCGGGTCCTGATGGTTCATTGTTCCTCCGTTTCGTGATGTATCGGTCCGGACTGATTTCCGAGGGTGCGGCTCCGTGGCGGTCGGGCAGTTTCCGGCTGTTGCGGTCAGGAGCGCACAGAGGGGAGTATACCATCCATCAGCGGCTTTTCTGATACAGGTTCACCGCGTCAAGCCGGTCACGGGTCACGGGGTCTCCGTGGGGGTATCCCTTAGCGGGAACGGCCGGAGGCCGGGTCCCGGACAGCCGGTGGCGGGCTAGCCTGTCGGGAAGGCTTCTCCACCGTGGCTGATGGACGCTGCTCCGGCCGCGGAGAAAGAAGGGGTGCGGAACGTTCCCCACGGGGCTGGTGTCCGGTCGCCGGGTGTTTCGGTTGCGGGCTCACCGGATGGGTTGCTCCGCCTTCCCTTGTTTGCGGGGCAGCTCCCCTGGTGCTGTCTGGTCGTGGTGTCGCCCGTTGGGGCCGGGCCGGCGCGGGCCTGTCCGTTACTCCGGTCTGGCCGGCAGACGGCTGTCGTCGCGGCTGAGGCTGGGTGGACGGGGTGGGCTGCTGCTGTGCGGGTGTCGGGTGGCTGTCCGTCCGGAGTCGGTTGTTTCCCCGGTGATGCGTCCCGCCTTCTTCGGCGCCGGGATGCCGTTCCCGACCCCTCTGGGGCCCCGGCATGCCGGTGGCGGTTTCCCTGCTCCGTGGTCGGATATTCTCCCGAGATTGACGAGGAGGCATTGCCGGGGGAGCGGCCGGTGTGTCAGTCGGGCGGCCATGCGTATCAGCGGGGCGCCGGCCCTGATGCCCCCCGGTTTTCTCCGTCGACGGGAGGGTATGCGTCCGGGGCGTGCGCTGGTCCGGGCGGGGATGAGTGACGTCGCTTCGCTGGGGGAGGGACACGGCCGGTCGTTTCCCGGGGCGCTGCTGCTCCCTGTTCGGGGGATGTTGGTCGGGAAAAGACGCTGGCCGGCGGTCCGGCGAACGGACGGGACCGTCATCGCTGTGTCCCGTCCGATGTCGCGGGCGACTGTAGCGCAGTACGTGCCTGTTGGTGGTTATGGTTGTCTGCCGCGCGCCGAGGTAGACTCCGCTTCCGGTATGGACGTGCGGCCGGGAGCGGTTGATCCAGCCCCGTCCCTGCCAGCCGTGGTAATAGATGCGGCGGCCGTGCCAGTCGCAGTCGCGATTCAGCCAGGAGCCGATGGCGAAACCGAAACCGAAGGTGATCAGGGAGAGTTGTGACGTCGGCGGTTCCACATAGACCGCCTGGGAGTCGTAGTCAGGCAGATAGATCAGGTCAGGCTGGGCCGGCAGAATCCTGATGACGCCGTTTTCCTCGATCACCTGCTGCTGGCCGGTGGAAACGAGAGCGCCCGTTGCCCGTGCCTGCCGGCGCAGGAACTGGATCGACTGCATCACATCGTCACCCTGGTTGAAGAAGGCTTGCCCCAGGGAGACGGTCCAGTCGCTGTCCCGATCCATCATGAACAGCAGTTCGGGGTAGTGGGCGACGGCCTTGACGCTCACATCCCACTCCTGCTGGTCGATGAGGGCATCCGTTCCCATCAGCCTCACCTGATGTGCCGCCGAGTTGATCTGTTCGATGAAGGTTGCTGCCGGAAGTATCTGTGCGATCAGGGGATCCGAGTAGAGGGCGATGGGCGCCAGCAGCTCGTTCAGTTCCTCGGTGCTGAAACGCTCGTTGCCGGGGACCGTTTCCTGCTCCCGGGATGCTTCCTGGTCGTCGGACGGGTAGGAGATGTCCGTACCGCTCCAGGCGTCCGTCCGTCCCATGGCGAGAAAGAACACTAGCAGCGCCGTCACTGGTCCGATCAGGGTTTTGTTCATGACAGTTCCACCTCCAAGAGGGGGAGTAGGGGGCCCATGGAGCGGGAACCCCGGGGGGAGTGCCGTTGCCGGAAAATGTTCGTGCCGACCCGCCTCCCTTGCGGTCTTAACGACGCAGAAACCAGAGGATCAGGGAGAGAATCGCCGAAAGGAGGATGCAGGTGGTCAGGGGAAAAAAGACGCTGAAATTCTCCCGCTGAATATGGATGTCGCCCGGCAGCCTGCCCAGCCAGGGGAGGCGCGGGGAGAGGGAGATGAGGACGCCCGTTACCACCAGAATCAGCCCCAGGATGATCAGCGAGCGCCCCATGCCGTTCAGGTCCGTTTCTCCCGCGGCAGGTACCGTTCCTTCTCGCTGTAGATGCAGCCGCAGTACTGCTGGCGGTAGAGCCCCAGCTCCTTGGAAAGGCGAATTCCCTCCTGCCACCCGGGGCGGAAATCCCGGTACAGGAAGGGAATACCGTGCTCCAGACCGGTCAGTTCACCCGCCTGCCTGATGCCGTCGTGGTTTTGGTAGCGGCTGTAGAGCAGGGACGTGGTGAACGCCTGGAAACCCTGCCGGGCGGCGGCCTCTGCTGTTTTCCGCAGCCGCGAGACATAGCAGTAGCCGCAGCGCTCGTCGGGAGCGGCGGCAACGCTGGCCAGGAAGCCTTCCAGGTCGTACTCATTGCACAGCTCCAGCGGCATCTTCTCCCGTTCAGCCATGAGCCGGGCGGCATCCAGCCGGCGCTGGTACTCCTGGAAGGGATGGATGTTGTGGTTGTAGAAGAAGCCGGTCACCTGGTGACCGGCTTCGCGCAGGACGTGTAGCGGGTAGAGGCCGCAGGGACCGCAGCATATGTGCAGCAGGATGTTCATCGTGTTCAGAGGTTGTCCAGCATGTGACCGAGCTTGTCACGCTTGGTGGTGAGGTAGTCGATGTTGTTTTCCGTCGGCTTCATCTCGATGGACACCCGGTCCACGATATCGATGCCGTACCCCTGCAGGCCGATCAGTTTCTTGGGGTTGTTGGTCAGAAGCCGGATCTTGGTGATGCCCAGGGCCAGCAGGATCTGGGCGCCGATGCCGTAGTCCCGCAGGTCGGCCTTGAATCCCAGCTTAAGGTTGGCCTCGACCGTGTCCAAGCCTTTATCCTGCAGTTCGTAGGCCTTGAGTTTGTTCACCAGGCCGATGCCCCGCCCTTCCTGGCGCATGTAGAGGATGACCCCCTTGCCCTCCTCGGCGATCTTGCGCATGGCGCTGTGCAGCTGGTCGCCGCAGTCGCACCGCTGGCTCCCCAGCACGTCTCCGGTCAGGCATTCCGAATGCACCCGCACCAGCACCGGTTCTCCCTTTTTGATCTCCCCCTTAACCAGGGCGATGTGCTCCAGGTGGTCCACGTCGTTTTCGAAGGCGACCGCGCGCCAGTCGCCGCCGAAGCAGGAGGGGATCTGGGCTTCGGCCACCGTGCGCACCAGGCGCTCGGTCCTGAGCCGGTAGGCCACCAGATCGGCAACGGTGCAGATCTTGATGCCGTGTTGTTTGGCGAACTTCTTCAATTCCGGCATGCGGGACATGCTGCCGTCATCGTTCATGATTTCACAGATCACCCCGGCCGGGCGCAGGCCGGCCAGACGGGCCAGATCAACGGAGCCCTCGGTCTGTCCGGAGCGCACCAGCACGCCCCCCTTGCGGGCCCGCAGCGGAAAGACGTGGCCGGGGCTGACCAGGTCCTTGGGGGTTGCGGTGTCGGCCACGGCGGTGAGGATGGTATGGGCGCGGTCGGCCGCGGAGATGCCGGTGGTTACCCCGTGTTTCGCTTCGATGGAGACGGTGAAGGCGGTCTCGAAAGGGGAGGTGTTGTCGCGTACCATGGGGCGCAGGCCCAGAGCATCGCATTTTTCCGGGGTCAGAGTCAGACAGATCAGGCCGCGGCCGTATTTGGCCATGAAGTTGATGTTTTCCGGGGTAGCCGCTTCCGCGGCCAGGGTCAGGTCCCCCTCGTTTTCGCGGTCTTCGTCATCCACCAGGATGACCATCTTTCCCTGACGGATGTCTTCGATTGCTTCTTCGATGCTTGCTACAGGCATGGTGATTGTTCCTTTCAGATTACAGAGGCGGCTGATTCTTCGGCAGGAAGAGGAAAATGGAGCGTCGCTCGTTCTCCTGATCCAGGTTTTGCATACCGATGTCACCTGACCCTGCTGATGGTGCCAGGGCGATAAAATATCATCATTCCCCAGGAGATACAATCAATTGTGTGCGCACCAACGGGAAGGAGCCGTTCCCCTCTCCGGGTGCGGGCACAAAAAAAGACGGGCTGAACCGTCTTTTTTTGTGTGCGGACTATCGATAGGGCGTCTACTTTTTCAGGTTGTAAAATACATCCCGGCCGCGGAACAGGGCGCAGTCGTCCAGTTCCTCCTCAATGCGCAGGAGCTGGTTGTACTTGGCCACCCGGTCGGTGCGGCAGAGGGAGCCGGTCTTGATCTGGCCGGCATTGACCGCAACCGCCAGGTCGGCCAGGGTGGTGTCCTCGGTCTCCCCCGAGCGATGGGAAATGACCGTGGTGTAGCCGGCGCGCTTGGCCATTTCGATGGCCTCAAGGGTTTCGGTGAGTGTGCCGATCTGGTTCAGCTTAACAAGGATCGAGTTGGCGATTCCCTTGCTGATTCCTTCTTTAAGAATCGCGGGATTGGTGACGAACAGGTCGTCCCCCACGATCTGGATACGTTTTCCCAGGCGGTCGGTAAGCAGCTTCCAGCCGTCCCAATCGTTTTCAGCCATGCCGTCCTCGATGGAGATGATGGGGTAGCGGTTAACCAGGTCTTCGTAGAAATCCACCAGCTGGGTGGCGCTCTTCTGTTTCTGTTGCTCGTTTTCCAGGGTGTAGAGGCCGTCCCTGAACAGCTCCGACGAGGCCACGTCCAGGGCCAGGAGCACGTCTTCTCCCGGCTTGTAGCCGGCCTTGACGATGGCCTCCATGATCACCTGCAACGCCTCTTCGTTGGATTTCAGGTTGGGAGCGAAGCCCCCCTCGTCGCCGACCGCGGTATTGTATCCTTTCCCCTTCAGCACCGACTTCAGGGCGTGGAATATTTCCGCTCCCATGCGCAGTGCCTCGGCGAAACAGCTGGCGCCGGCCGGCATGATCATGAACTCCTGGATGTCCACGTTGTTGTCGGCATGGGCGCCGCCATTCAGGATGTTCATCATGGGCAGGGGCAGCTCGCGGGCTCCGGCGCCGCCGATGTATTTGTGCAGTGACAGACCGGCCTCGTCGGCTGCTGCCTTGGCTACCGCCAGGGAGACCCCCAGGGTGGCGTTGGCGCCCAGCCTGCTCTTGAATTCCGTTCCGTCAAGCTCCAGCATTTTCCTGTCGATGGCGACCTGGTCGTCGGCGTCCATGCCGATCAGTTCATCGGCGATGAGGTTGTTGACATTATCCACTGCCGTGAGAACACCCTTGCCCATGTAGCGGGCCTTGTCGCCGTCGCGCAACTCCAGAGCTTCGCGCTCGCCGGTGGATGCTCCGGACGGCACGGCGGCCCGACCGAAGGCGCCCGACTCCAGGAACACGTCGACCTCCAGGGTGGGATTACCGCGGGAATCCAGAATCTCTCTGGCATAGATATCAACGACTTCACTCATTATGCTGCCCCCTTGCGCTGTAGTGGTGATGTGGGAGATGGTATCTCCATGTGAGAAAACTTTTTTTCTATAGCACACAATCAGCCTTTTGCAAAAGTATTCCGTTCATAGTTCAACAAGCTCACCACGAACGGAATATCAGTATGTTATCAGTCTATGTCCGTTCGCCCTGAGCCTGTCGAAGGGCAAAATGCGACTTTTGCAAAAGACTAACAATGTCATGAAAATACAAATATCTGAGCATGTGAGGATTCGACAGTCCGGATGCGTGCGATCCTGTTTCGACCTTAAGCGCTTCACATGCCGACCTGAACTGTGCTATGAACACCGAACCAGCCATGCCGCGCCGCGGGAACGTCCACGTCACGTGAGAGTACAGTTCCCCGAGTCCGGTCGCGGAACAGCGCAACCGGGGGAGCGTGGGGAGGGAACGGCAGCGGGAGTGACCATGAATACCAGAATACTGATCGTCGATGATGAATTGAGCATGCGGGAGTTCCTCGCCATCCTGCTGGAAGGGGAAGGATACGAGGCGGTCAGCGCCGGCCACGCCGAACAGGCCCTGTCGCTTCTGGAGAGCGACGTCTTCGATCTGGTCATCTCCGACGTGCAGATGCCGGGACTGAACGGCATCGATCTTTTGCGACGCATCAAAGCCGTCTCCCCCGGTACGGCCGTGCTGATGATGACCGCCTATTCCGCCGCCGAACAGGCGGTGGAGGCCATGAAACTGGGTGCCTATGACTACATCTCCAAGCCGTTCAAGGTTGAGGAGATCAAGATCCTGATCCGCAACGCCCTGGAAAAATCCGACCTTAAGCGGGAGAACAGCATACTCAAGGAGACGGCCCAGCGGCGTGACGGTTTCCGGGGGATCATCGGCGCCAGCCCCCGGATGAAAGAGATCTTCTCGCTGATTCAGAAAGTGGCCCAAAGCAACAGTTCGGTGCTGATCCAGGGGGAGAGCGGTACCGGCAAGGAACTGGTGGCCCGCGCTATTCACCAGTGCAGCTCGCGGGAGAGGAAGCCCTTCGTGGCGGTCAACTGCGGCGCGATTCCCGAACAACTGATGGAGAGCGAACTGTTCGGCCATAAACGGGGCTCCTTCACCGGCGCCGTGGTGGACCGTGCCGGCCTGTTTGAGCAGGCCGAGGGGGGTACCCTGTTCCTGGATGAAATAGGCGAGTTGCCGCTCCTGATGCAGACCAAGCTCCTGCGTGTGCTCCAGGAGCGGGAATTCAGGCGGGTGGGGGGGACCCAGGTGCAGAAGTCGGATGTGCGCATCCTGACGGCGTCAAACCGCGACCTGCAAAACCAGGTCAGGGAGGGGGGATTCCGGGAGGATCTTTTCTATCGCATCAACGTCATGCAGATCAGCATGCCGCCGCTCAGGGAGCGTATCGAAGACATACCGATCCTGGTGGAACATTTTTTCCGCAAATACGGAGAAGTGCGTCAGGGGGGCGACGTCATCACGCCCGCTGCGCTCAAGGCACTGATGAACTACCATTATCCCGGGAATATCCGCGAACTGGAGAACATCGTCGAGCGTAGTCTGGTCATGGAGCCGTCCCTGATCCGCGAGAGTAATCTTCCCGGACAGGTCGTAAGTGGCTGCGCTCCCTGCACCGCCCGGGACGTGCTGATTCCCGCCGAAGGGATGGAGCTTGAGTCGTTTCTGGCTGACCTGGAGAAGCAGTATCTGCTGAAAGCGCTGGAGATGACCGGTGGAGCCAAGAAAAAGGCCGGGGAACTCTTGGGGATGTCCTTTCGGTCATTCAGGTACCGCCTGGCCAAATTCGGGCTTGATACCGAGGCTGACGAGGGTGTGTGACAAAAATTGTCACTAAAAGTGACAATGGTTTGTCGGAGAAATGGTGGTAATCAGGGAGTGGTTGCTAAATCGGTTTTGAAAACGGAGTGTTGGAAGATTGCTTGACACTGGCCCGGCTTTTGCTACTGTTTGACTGATTTGAATGTGACCGCTCATGGTGTGGGCAACAAAACGAAAGGAGAAAAATATGCTAAACAAATTGAGGAACAGAAAAGGCTTCACCCTGATCGAGCTGCTGATCGTCGTGGCGATCATCGGCATCCTGGCGGCCATCGCCATCCCGCAGTTCGCTGCGTACCGCCAGAAGGCCTACAACAGCGCCTCCAACTCGGATCTGAAGAATATTAAGACCGGTTTGGAATCCTTTATGGCGGATAATCAGCAATATCCTACAACCATTACTCTGCAGTAATGTAACCTAACGAAAGGAGTCTCTCTATGAAAAAAATCATTATTTTTAATATTGCTGTCCTGTTCATGGCTTCCTCTGCTTTTGCTGATGCTATCACCTTTGGTAATGCCGGGAAGGAAGTTCTGGGAACTGGTGGGCCTGCAACCAATGCAAAAATTGGTAAGCTGTCCACAAAGGTGGGGTTAGGCTGGACTACTAATGCAAATGGTTACTCAATTTATACTCAGCACCAGCAGGGAACTAAAGCATTCGGCACTTCTTATGATAGTACCTCAATTTATGTTCTTGATGTAACGACAATTGGCACTGCTGTTACGCAACCAACAGGAACTGGATCTTCTGCATTTAATAACTGGGCAACTATGTAACTATTTGAGTGAGATGCAAAAAGGCGAGATGTTGCGACATCTCGCCTTTTTTTGTGAGATTATGAAAAACAAACTTACGCCACGCGCTATTGCGTTAATACTTGTATTCATCGTTCTTGGTGTCTATTATCCCGCTATATTTGCTCCTCTTAACTCCGTTGATGACTTCGAGATGTATGATGTTCTTATAAACAGGAATGATTTTAGTTTTAGAAACATCCTCTTTCCTGGTGCGATGGGAACTTATTACCGCCCTTTATTGGATATTTCTTTTCTGGCGGATATGTACATTTGGGGTTTGGAGGAGAGTTTTATGCATCTGGAGAACATTCTCTTCCATCTCGTCAACACGCTACTGCTGTTTGCCATAGCGCGCAGGGTAAGCCGGCAGTTGGGTGTTGAGTCTCCCTATCCCCTACTGCTGGCGCCGCTCTTTTTTGCCATCCATCCTCTGAACAGCGAGTCAATTATATGGGTTTCGGGTAGGACCGATCTGTTGGCGGGGATGTTTATCCTCCTGTCAACGTTTGTGTCGTTGAACCAAAAGCGCCACTGTCTTTCGGCGTTCCTTGCCGCATTCTGTCTGCTGCTGGCCTGCTTGGCCAAGGATACGGCCATTTTCTTTCTCCCCGCTGCTCTCCTCTTCCCGTTCTTCCGAACCGGACAAGGAGACCGAAATGATGCCGAAACACTCATTCGGGTGTTTCGAAACAACCTCAGTCATTTTTTTATTTTTATCACTGCTGGTGGTGGCTATTTCCTCTTCCGCTCCCTGGCCTTCAGCCGTGGTGATTTGGGAGCAAAGCAGGTGATGACCCATGTCGTGGGCGGACAGGGGGCTGACTTCCTGCTCAGTCTAAGGCTCGTCCTCAAGGCGGCAGGATTCTACGTCAAAAAACTGTTCGTTCCTTTTCCTCTTAATTTTGGCATCGTCCATGTGTCTGACCTGTATATCATCATCGCTCTCTTGTTGCTGGCAGTATTGATTCGCCTGTTTTTGCGCCGAACATTGAACGGCTACTTTTTCGTGGCAGCGGCGGCCATCGGTTCCTCGGCCCTGCTGGTCCCGCTGCTCAGGATGACCTGGACTCCCCTGGCTGAGCGCTACATGTACGTTCCCTGCGCTTATTTTGTATTGGGTATTACCTTTTCGGCGTATCGGTGGACGGTGAAACATAATGCTCATCATTTTATGGTGCCGGTGGTAGCCTGTCTCGCTGCAATCGCCGTCTACGGTACGGCCCGACGTGCTATCTTGTGGCAGGACAATCTTGCCCTGTTCGAGGATTGCAGACGTAAGTCGCCTGATTTTATTCCGGCGCAGAACGAGATTGCTGGCGCCCTGTATCGCCGGGGAAATACTGAAGCCGCCTGCCGGGTGATAAAATCCATTAAGCCTGACGGGGAACTGATCAACAGCCAGTATCTTCAACTCAGCAAAGCGGCGGCTTTGATCAATGAGGGAAATACTGGTGAGGCGCGCAGTCTTCTCAGGCAACTGCTTAAAAAGCCGGGTAAACACGAAGTTTTGATAATCAAACGTCTTTTAAAACTTAATGAATATGAACAGCAGAATGGCAAGGTGGGAATTGGGGCCTTTTATAGGGAGAATACTCAACTGATGTCCCGTCTCTACGATCTCACAGGTGATCCGTTTTATCTGTACCGACTTGGTCAGGCCCTCATGTTCGCGGGTGAACGTTCCAAGGCGTGCGACGCGTTTCAACGGGTTATCAATACCGCCTCCCCCAAGGCCTATTACTACCCGGTTGCACGGAAGCTTTTAGATAAAAATTCGAAAAAATAGGGAGCAATAACGTGTTCACTATCATTCAGACAACGCTTATGGGCATTTTCCGGGACCGGGTGTTTCAGGGTATCATGGTATCGGTTTGTCTGTTCCTCCTGATCCCCGTCGTTGCTTCCCTCTCAATACGTCAGGTAACGGAACTGTCCCTGACCTTGTCACTCTCCCTGCTCTCCTTCATCATGTTGCTGCTGTCGGTTTTTTTGGGGGGGACGTCGCTCTGGAAGGACATCGAGCGGCGCTACACTTTCAGTGTACTTGGTCTTCCTCTGTCGCGGCAGAGCTATCTGCTGGGGCGCTTTGGCGGTACGGCTCTTTTCGTGTTGCTGGCGGCGCTCGTGCTGGGCTGTGTCTCCTGCGCGGTCGTGGCCTACACTTCCGGTATGTATCCTCCCGAACGGCCGATTCTCTGGGGGACGTTAGCCGTCTGCATCCTGTTCGATGCCATGAAATACATCCTGCTGATCGCGGTAGCCTTCCTGTTCTCGTCGCTCAGCACCTCCTTCTTTCTGCCGGTCTTCGGCACGATTGCCACCTTCCTGGCCGGCGGGGTCACCCAGCAGGTCTATGAGTACATTCACTCGCCCGCATCCGCCAAGCTGTCACCCTTGGTCAAGCAAATTGCCAGCGTTCTGTACTATCTGCTACCCAACTTCGGCGCCTTTGACCTGAAGGTTAATGCCATCTACGGCCTTCCGCTCCCCATTCAGGGGCTGCTGCTGACCGCGGCATATTGTGTCGCCTACGTGGGGATTCTGCTTTCCCTTTCCGCCGTCATCTTTATGCGACGCGAAATGAGGTAGCCCATGGTCAGAACCGTTGCCGCTACGTTCGTCTGCCTGATGCTCTACGGGATATTGATCATTCCTTTTACGTCACACCTGACAAATCGTCCATTCGTGGAAAAGCTGGGCTACGTCCCCTCGGTGACCGCACTCAAGTCCGTTGCCGCCGACCACAGGGAATTGGTCGGCGCGTCATTGGTGCTCAAGGTTTTGATGTATTTCGGCGGGTTGGTGGAAAAGGCGCAAAATGAGGTTGTCGTCCCACCGGACTACCAGGCAATGTCACGCCTGCTGCATGGCGCCACCAAGCTGGACCCCTACAACATGGACGCCTACTACTTCGCCCAGGCCTTCCTGACCTGGGACGTGCAACAGTACAGACTGGCCAACGATCTTCTGGACTATGGCATGCGGTATCGCACCTGGGACTGGTTCCTTCCGTTTTTCGCCGGATTCAACAGCGCCTATTTCCTGAAAGACTACCCGGCGGCGGCACGCTACTACCAGCGGGCCGGAGAACTGTCCGGTTCGGACCTGTTCAAGAATCTGGCCGGCAGATATCTGCGGGAGTCGGGGCAGACCGATCTGGCTATCGCCTACCTGAGCGCCATGGAACGGGGCGAAAAGAACCGGGCCTTGAAACAGACCTTTCGCACGCGCCTGAAGGCGTTTCGCGAAGCCCGCAGGATCGAGTTGGCACGGGATCGTTACCGGGAGGCGACCGGTGGCATGCCCCAGTCGGTGGAGCAGCTGCGGCGGGAAGGTTATCTTGATCCTCCACCGGTGGACCCCTACGGCGGTCGGTTCTACCTGGAACCGGACGGCAAGGTCGGCACCACCAGCAAGTTCGCCTTTGCCGGTGTGAAGAACAACAGGGCCACCAAAGACACTGACAACGGAGATACGAATGAACGCCATTGAAGTATCGGGCTTGTGCAAGCAGTTCAGGGGGAAGCGGATGACCAGGGTCGAGGCGTTACGGGATCTCAACCTGACGATCGCTCCGGGAGAGGTGTTCGGCTTTCTGGGACCCAACGGCGCCGGCAAGAGTACGACCATCAAACTGGTCATGGGGCTTCTGCGCCCCACATCCGGCAGGACCAGCATCATGGGGATGGACTCCTCCCTGGCGCCTGCCCGGCGACGCGTGGGGTATCTGCCCGAAAACCCCGCCTTCTATGACTACCTGAGCGCCGAGGAGTACCTGAAGTTCGTCGGCGCCCAGTTCAACATGGAGCGCTCGCTGCTGCAAGGACGTTCCGAGGAGATCCTCAAACGCCTGGAGCTGTGGGATGCCCGCAAGCGCCCCATGCGCGGCTACAGCAAGGGGATGGTACAGCGGGTGGGGCTGGCCCAGACCCTGGTGCATGACCCGGACGTGTACATCCTGGACGAGCCCATGAGCGGCCTGGACCCCATCGGACGTGCCCTGGTCAAGGAGATCATCCTGGAGCTGAAACAACGGGGGAAGTGCGTCTTTTTCAGCACCCATATTACCGATGACGTGGAAAAGGTCTGTGACCGGGTGGGGGTGATCGTCAAAGGGAGTCTGGTGGCGCTGGACAGCGTGGAGAACATCCTGCGCAGCGGCGTCGAGGGGTATCAGGTGCACTTGCGCATCCCCGAGGCGGAGCCGGGCCTGTTCGCCGGCGTGGAAGCGGTTCGCCGCGGCGGCTCGACGGCGGAGTTCTATGTCACCTGTGACGCTTTTAACGGATTTATGGGGGAGGTCAACCGGGCGGGAAGGGAGGTCGTGCTGGTGGAGACAAAACGGAGGGACCTGGAGGATTTCTTCCTCTCTATCGTGAACAGTGAACAGTGAACAGGGAACAGGGAACAGGGAACAGGGAACAGGGAACAGGGAACAGGGAACAG
>CAZIUE010000029.1:0-26576 GCA_964542535.1 uncultured Pelobacter sp.
CACCCCGGAGAATGACCCCAGAGAGACGGGTTTGTCTTTTCTAAATGGTGGAGGTGGTGGGAATCGAACCCACGTCCGAAAAACCTAGCATCTGAGATTCTACACCGTTAGTCCGTTGCTCGATTTAACCGTCAGTCTGCGCAGCGGACAAGGCAGCCAGACGGCGATCCCGTTGAGTTTCGGGTTGCGCTACGGGCGTTGCGCTTCCCTATCCGGTAGTAAATGACGCCCCCGTTGTACCACCGGCATCTTCATTGGGGGCGCCTGTTAAGCAGCGAGTGCTACAGGAGTGTTATAATTGTCGGCAATTAATGCCGTGCAGGTTTATTTAGGTCGGCCACCTGCCCCGACCCGGTGCTACCCAGATTTTCAGTTCCCCGTCGAAACCTTTACACCCCCTTGAATTCCAGTCCCTAGTCCCTGTTTTTTTGTTTCAGCGCATGGGACATTTCGCGCTGGCTGTCCTTCTTCTTCATGTCCTCACGTTTATCGTACAGTTTCTTGCCTTTGGCAAGCCCTATCTCGACTTTCACCAGGCCGTCCTTGAAGTACATACGCAGGGGAACGATCGAATAGCCCTGTTCCCTGATCCTGCCGTACAGCCGATCGATCTGCCGGCGATGCAGAAGCAGTTTTCGGTTGCGGTCGGGCTGATGATTCTGGCGGTTGCCAAACTCGTAGGGAGAAATGTGCAGGTTGTGCAGAAAAGCCTCACCATCGCGCACCAGCATGAAGGCATCGTTCAGGTTGGCCTTGCCGGCCCGCAGGGATTTCACTTCGGTCCCCTGCAGGACGACTCCCGCTTCGAGTTTTTCCTCGATGAAATAGTCGTGGTAGGCTTTCTTATTGTTGCAGATCAGTTTTTCACCCATGGCGCGATCCTAGCAGATTCTCTCAAGAAAGGAAACAGGCAGATTTCCGTACGCGGCAACGGCAACGGGAGCCCCTGAACAGGGCTCCCGTTGCCGGCAAACATGGGACAGACGTTTGTCGCGTCAGCTCATCCCTGCTGCTTGTTCTTTTCCGCAGCCCGTTCAGTGGGGTCCTCGCGAGGCTCTTCGGACAGGCGGGAAGCCCGGGAGTTCATTTTGGCGGCCTGGGATGAAATGGTGACGGTATCGGTTTTAGTCTTGGCAAGCACGCTCTGGGCAGTCTGGCTTGCCTGGGCCAGGGCCGCGTGCTGTACACTCTGAGAATGGGGGGTTATCTGTGAAGGAGTGGCGAGAATACTGTTCGGTGAAAGCTGTGCTATCGACATGCGTATCACCTCCTCCGGTCAATGGTAATCCTATCGTCATTTCAGCGGGCGACTTGAGAAGCGATTCCCCCGGCATTCTGGCGCGCATGCCGTTCAAACCGGGGAAACGGGGCAGCCGGCCTGATGGACCGGCGACGCGCTAGCGCAAACCGTACAGTTGCCGGTAGATAGCAGCACCGGCATATACTTTCTTAACATAGTCGCGGGTCTCTCTGTAGGGGATGCTTTCGATAAATTCGTCCTTGTCCAGCCCCTGCAACCTTTTCCTCCAGCGTGCCACTGCTCCTGACCCGGCGTTGTATGCGGCAACCGAATAGATGACATCCCCGTTATACCCATCCAGAAGATGACGAAAATGCCGCGTTCCCAGCATGATGTTGTACTCGGGCCGTACCAGACGGGCAGGGTCGAAGACGGCCTTTTCGCGAGCGGTGGCCTTGGCCGTTTCCGGCATAAGCTGCATCAGGCCGATGGCACCGGCAGAGGATTTTACGGCAGGAGAGAAGCTGCTCTCGGCACGAATCAAGGCGTATATCAGCGCTTCGGAGAGGCTGTTGCTCACGGTCTGATGTTCCACGTGTCCGGTAAATGCCAAGGGATATCCCGCGGTCCAGAGCGGCAAGGTCTCCTGCTCCCACTTCGGCACGCGGTTTTGCTGAAAGAGGGAGATGGCCGATCCATAGTCCCCCATTTCCAGATAGAGCCGCGCAAAGGAGGGAAATAGCCCCTTACGGTCACCATTCTTCCGCCGGGCGAACGCTTCCCTGCGGGCCTCGTCAACCATCCCCATTGAAGCCAGCAGGAGCGGCTTTTCGTACCCATCCGGGAGCGGAGCATTGATCGTCACCCGTCGCCGGGGGAGGGATTCACGGCCGTCCCGAATTCCCTTCCGCTCCCGGTACCACGCGGCATAGAAGCCCGCTGGATAATCGTTCAAAAGTGTACTGTAATAATCCGCCGACTCGGCATTGCCCTCCTTCTCCAGCACGCGTCCCAGCCAGTAGAGTGCCTTCTCCCGCTGATTCGTGTCATCCAGAAGCATCCTGAATGCCGCGGCGGCGCGCTCCTGTTCTCCGGCCAGATAGTGACACCAGCCCGATTCCCAGGTGGCTCGACTGACATGCGTGGAGCCCGGGCTGATCTGCGCCAGTTTACCGAACAAAAGGGCTGCTTCTCCGTACTTCCCCGCCCCCTTGCGCAGTCCCGCGGCCTCCATCAGGGCATCGTCGGCAAAGTCCTGTTTCTGTCCCTCGCCGGCCAATTCCATGAACAGAGCGAATGCCTGTTCACTCTGGTCCAGGTGTTCCAGGGTCTTGGCCAGCCAGAAGCGAGCCTCGGAGCGGATGGAGGCGCTGCTGCTTGCGCTTGCCCTGGTCAGACTTTTTTCGGCATCCTTCCAGCTGCGCATGCGGTACTGGTTAAGACCGGTGCGCAACACGACCAGATCCACCAGGGCAGCCGGTTGTCCTTCCAGGGGGATCATCTGGAGTGTCCGCAGCGAGTGTGAAAACGCTTTCTTCGCGGAAAACGCGGAGGCACGACAGAGAAGTTCTTCGACCGTAAAGGTCGTGTGCGCATGTCCCCCCTTCTCCAGGGCATCGAGACGTTCCCGGGATTTCGCCGCCTGTGAAGCAAGGGGGGTATTCAGCCAAATGCTGCGGTAAACTTGGATAGCTCCGGCTCCATCCCCCAGCTCCTCACGACAGAGACCGGACAGGAACAGGGCATCCACGGAATCCGTGCCGGAAGGGTATTTCTCCACAAACTCCTGAGACAGTTTCAGGGCTGTAGCGTAATCCTTCATGGCAACGGCACTATCCAGGCAGAGTTTCCGTGCCCGTCGGAGCATGAGCGACGCCGGATAGTCCCGGGAGATGGACGCAGCCTTGGCGCCCGCCTCGGAGAACCGCTTCAGCCTGAACAGTGCCTCAGCCTGGTAGAAGGCGGCATAATCCCCGACAAGCGGCAGTTTCTGTTCAGCTTCATGCAAAAGGGGCAGCGCTTCATCGGCCTTGTCCTGACGAAGGGCGCTGACGCCAAGCAGAAAGGTCCGCCGGGGAGAATCCGTGGATTTCAGGGCCAGGGAAAAGCTGTCCGCGTAATTTTTTTCCCGGAACTGCGCCACGGCACTGGTGAGCACGTCATCGGCGTGACAGGAGAGACTGACGAGGGAAACGAATGAAATGCCGGCTAATGCGACGAACAGATGTCTCCCGGAGGATCGAAACATCATCTGTGCCTTTCGTGAACAAGGCCCTGGGTGAATGCCCATGGCCCTGTGAGCAGGTATTGTATGAGAGGCACACCTTGTGGCTGCGCCCCCATGACGGCGGGCGGCAAGTGATGCCTCGATGCTGAAAAAACAGGGATTGAGGTTGTTCCCCCATAAGGGGAGAGCAGCAGGAGTTCAGAGCCCCCTTCTGGCCAACTCTTCCTGATAGAACTTCCGGTACAGAGCATTCCAGTCACGGCTTCCCGGGTCCCGGTTGCGCAACTTGGCACGCACGGCTTCATCGATCTCCTCGGCCGCCCGGAAGAACGAGTTGAGTGACTGCTTGACGCTGGCCAATGCCCGACTTTCATCGGCCACATCCACGAGATCATCACGCCAGAGGCGCTCCATGATCGCATGAGCCAAATTAGAGAGGCGATCTTCTGAAAACACCATGAATTAAACCTTGCACATACATTTCGCCCAAACCGGACGATCAGCTCTAGAGTACGATGCCGCGATCCCTGGCCAGTTTTTCCTTGATCATGCGCAACATCCTGCGACGATCAATGTCCGCCGCGCCGCGTCCCATGGCAGCAATCGTGTCGTCCAGCATCCGCTCGGCATCGTTTTCCAACGTCTGTTCCCGCAGGAGGTCCTGGGAGATCACGGCGGCAATAGCATCAACAACCACACCGCGCCCCTGCTTCGGTACGATCAGGGCATCAGCTACCAGGCCGCCGCAGATTTTTTCGGCAAGATACCGGATCTGTTCTTCCCTCAGTTTCATACCACCTCAAAAGAAAAGGCCCGCCGGCGGCAGGCCTCTCCACGGGATCGTCTCCGTTGCTATGGCAGCTCTCCAGCCTGGCCCCGTTGTCCGGTACTGACCGGCTCTACGGAGCCCTGTGGCCCCGCCCCGGGCAAGCAGACCGCCTGAGCCCCCAGGCCCGCATCCTTGTGCCTGAAAACAAGCGTCTCACGGCTCGTCGCCTGAGCCGCGACCGTCAACAGCGCAGCAACAACAAATGCCGCAATAATGGTAATTGCGCGCTTCATCACACATCTCCTTCAGGATATAAAATTCGCGTTATTGTACCCATTTGAGTTCAAATTGCAATTCATTATTTACCGATAGCACTACCGTTTTTCAGCCACCGGCAATGCGCCGCGGCACGCCTTCGGCTGCCGCGAGACCGGCTGACTCCCGTTTCCGGCTGCCACCAGGATCCGGTTACTCCATCCGAAACCCGGGCGCCACATGCGATCCTGAAAACCGCCCCGAAAAAGACACGCACTACGGAACCAGGCAGCGCGCCCTCCACACGCGACGGCCTTTCGAACGGGGTCGATCGAAAGGCCGCGTGAACTACGGCGTATCTTCCGGAGAGGATTACGCCCGCCTGCGACGAAGCAGGGAGAACAGGCCAAGGGCCGCCACTCCCGCCGCCACCAGCACGAACGTGCCCGGTTCAGGAGTCACGACATGATTCGGCGGGGGTTTTGGCGATGAGTACGGATCAAAACCAGGGACATCCGGGGACCGTGACGGGTCTGAAAGGTGCCCGGGGCCCCAGAAGTGGGGCAGGCCCAGATCACCGGGAATCCGGTTCAGGGTTTCTGGCGGCACCTGCCCCGGTTCCGCTTCGGGGGACCAGGATGCCATCTGTTGCGAAGGATCATCCGCCGACTCACCCTTGTTCAAACGCCGGGGAGGAGCGTCTACCCGTTCAACCGGGCCCTCAGGCCTTGGCGCCGGCGCGGCAACATAATCATTGCAACAGTAGGTACGGACGACATGGGCTCCATCCGTTATGTAACCATCGCCCTTGGGCAACCTGACCGCCTTTGTCGTCCGCCGAATAACCTCGCCGTTCCTGTAGGACACATAGGTCCAGAGCGGCTTGTCCTGCCTGCCCAACCTGGCACGATCCCAGTTGAATCCGGAAAAATGGGCGGCAAGTACCGGATCGTTACTGACCGTAGCGCGAAAATCCTCCACGGAGCGGATGCTGTTTTTCTTGCACAAACCGTAATATTTCCCGTCTATTTCACTGCTGGCATCAAGCGGTTCCTGGATCTGGCGCGCTGGTGACCCCACAGGCGCTACACGCGACGTCCCCCTGTCCTTGAGAAAATATGACCGCATCAGGAGACCTGCCGCCACCAGTACAAGAAGAACAAGCGCAGCCCCCACCCAGCGCCGCGTGAAGCCGGCAAGCACCTTCTTGTTCTTATGCCGCCTCTCGTTTGACATAGTATCATTTCTCATGGCACGGTTCCTCACACGGGGTAGTCAATGCCTTGCGTGTACGTCAAGGCATGCAACACCATTTCATTTCATTGCATAGGTATTCGGGGGAGCGCACGCCTGCATCGGGCCAAGAGGGTCGGTCAGGGATCCAACCCACATAACGGCATAGTTCTTGTGGATACCGACGCCAAACGCCAGCAGGTTGCTTCCCTTCCAGTCTCCGGATTCGAGCAGCATTGCGTTGTGGCTCGGGCTCGCCTTCCAGGCCTCCAGCACCCGCGCCGGGTTGACCTCCTTTTCACTGGTGGAATAGGCATTTTCATAGCCATCGCCCGTATAGGTGTAGTTGGTTATCTCCCGGGGCTTGTCCCACATTGCCTCGGCAAACGCATGATCTTTGGTATAGCAGACGGGCTTCCAGCCCCCCTTGTCCGACCAGCTGTGCAGTGAGCAGGCCAGACCGCGATTATCCGCCCCCTCGGCAGGAGCGTTTCTGAACAGATCGATGGCGTGAACACGGGCAACCTTGTTCAGCGAGCGGGAGTTGGCTATCGGCGGCAGACCATTGCTTTCGCGGTATTCGTTCACGAGCCGAAACAGCTCCCGTTCCTTTGCCGAAAGACAGGCAAATTCCCCCGATTCGTTGAGCGCGCTCACCATGATCGCCTGTGTCGCGGCATCGGAACGGGGACTGGCCGTTGCCGCCCCCCCCATTTCCAGAGAGATCACGGCAGCCAGAACGGCGTTCATCAGCATCTTCTGCAGGCGAATGCCATACCTGACGCGGCTGGGTTGCACGTATCCCGCCTCGACAAGTATGTCACCCAGCCTGCCGCGGCTCAGCGCCTGCCGCTGAAGCGCGTCTTCCAGCTGCTGGCGGGTGATATGACCCGTCGCGACCAGGAGCTCGCCCAGCCGGAGGGGAGAATCGGTGGCGCATCCCTGGCGCACCTGCACATCCAACAGTGCGTTCAGCTGTCCTTCCGTGAGCATGCCGAGACGTTTGAAGACCTCACCCAGCTTCTCTCCGCTGTGCCTCTGCTCAGCAATGGCTGAATCAAGCTGTTCCGCGCTGATGCGCCCCGAGCGCACGAGCAGTTCCCCCAGGAGCTGCCGCTCACCCGCGGCGATCCTGACCGCATCGGAGACGGAACCCAGGTGGTGCTGCACCATCAGCGGCAGCCTGACCTCATCCTTGCCCAGGACCCCCATCCTGACCAGCACCTGTCCCAGAAGTTCCCTGGTCCGCTTCTGCTCCTCAAGAGCGGCATCCAGGCTCTGCTGTGACAGGAACCTGCCATCCAACAGGATTCTGCCGATATGTCGCCGGATTGACTGTTTCACAACCGTTGCTCCCCGTATCTCGATCCAGGTTCCGCCCGCCTCTCGTAGCTGGTTAAAATGTACCATCACGACACCACCGATGTCCATGATATTCATTAATAAAGACCGCGACAATGCCCCCTCTGGGCGGCGCCGCGGCAAGGACCCGGTGCTGTTCATTTCGGCATCCGGGCGTGCCGACTCAAGAAATTAAGTAACAGCGGGACCCCTCGGCGGCGGTCCTGGCCTCGAACGGGCAACGGCACCTCAACGGAAGGCGAGCATGGGGCTGCGGTCCACCGCACAGCAAGCGCACGAATAGGGGTTGCGCCTTCATCCCCCATCGTTCACTATCAGGCAACTCACAACACGCGGGGATTGAACGGCAGGCACCTCCGTTGAACCCGCACGGGAGCAGCCACCACCATGTTTTCACGCCTCTATCTGCACATCCCCTTCTGCCTGCGCAAGTGCCCCTACTGCGCCTTCGTCTCCCAGGAAGGCTCCCCGGCCCAGCGTGGGACATACGTGGAGTTGCTGCTGAAAGAGATACGCCTGGCCCATGCCGGGACTCGGTCCAGCGCCCCCCTGGATTCGGTCTACCTGGGCGGCGGTACCCCCTCCCTGCTGGAGCCCGGTCAAGTCGGGAGGATACTCTCCCTGGTTGACACCCTGTTCGGCCTGAGCAGCGACGTCGAGATCACCCTGGAGGCCAACCCCGGCACCATCGACGGCACGAAGCTGGCTGGATTCCGTCAGTCGGGAGTCAACCGTCTCTCCCTGGGGGTGCAGTCCCTCAATGACCGCATGCTGACCACACTGGGAAGGATCCACTCCGCAGCCGAAACCGTGCACAGCGTAAAGAGTGCCCGTGCAGCAGGGTTCGACAACCTGGGTATGGACCTGATCCACTCCCTGCCGGGTCAGACCATGGAGATGTGGCGCGACGACCTGGGACGTGCCCTGGCGTTGGCGCCGGAGCACCTTTCCGTCTACGGCCTGACCGTCGAGGAGGGGACCCCCTTTGCCCATTGCTACGCTCATGACCGCGACCTGCCGGATGAAGACCTGTCCGCCGACATGTTCCTGGCCGCCCATGACCTGCTCTCCGGCAACGGGTACGAGCATTACGAGATCGCCAACTACGCCCTCCCCGGTTTCCGTTCACGACACAACAGCGGCTACTGGCGGCGTGACGGCTATCTGGGGGTGGGCTGCGGGGCCCACTCGTTCCTGCGCGGCAGCGGCCGGGGAGTCCGCTTCGGCAACGTCAGCAGCCTGGAAGAATACGCAACCGCACTCTCTGAAGGCCGTCTACCCCGCCAGGATCGGATCGAGCTGTCACGGGAGGACGCCCTGGCGGAGTTCATGTTCCTGGGGCTGCGCATGGCCGACGGGGTGAGTTTCGACGATTTCCGGGAAATGTCCGGAATGGAGATGGAGAAGCGTTTCGGCAGGGAGTTGAAAGAACTGGCCGGTTTGGGGTTGGTGACCACGGATGACGTGGGAGTACGCCTGACCGTCCGCGGCATGCTCCTCTCCAACCGGGTCTTTGCCCGTTTCCTGGAGTAGCGTCTCCCCTCATTTCCCACCACTATCATTGGAAGAATTGACCACCTGCTCCAGCCCGTATACAGTGACAAACTGTTCATCAGGTCATACCAGAAACCTGATTCTCGGTATCCGTCGGCCGGCGCTACTCGACGGAAAGTCTGCTTTATGGATGAAAGGAGGCTGTCTTGTCTACAGAAGAGAAGACGAGAGAGACGCATCGCAATGCGTCTCCACAACCGGAGTTGAGCATGAACAAGAACAACGAACCACAGGATCAGCCCCGCCCCGGCCGCTACCGCCACTACAAGGGGAACGAATACCAGGTGATCGGCATCGCCCGCCACAGCGAGACGGGCGAGGAGCTGGTGGTCTACCGCACGCTGTACGGCGACCGTTCCCTCTGGGTGCGGCCGCGCGGCATGTTCCTGGAAAGCGTCACGATGGATGACGAGGAGAAGCCCAGGTTCGCATGGGTGGGAGCAGACGTGGACTAATGGCCATTCCGAGATATTTTCTGCTGCTTTACCGGGCAGTTCCCTTGCCCTCCCCGCTGAAACGGGTATACTCCCAGCACATGCGATTTCCCCGTACCGGCATATTTCTTCTGTTCGCCTGCCTCATCACCCTTTCCACGGCAGGGAGCGAGTCCCCCTTCGGCCACCTGTGGAGCGGCTTCTCCACCACCCTCGCCAACCGATCGCCTGAGCAGCGCCGCAATGCCACCATAGCCGGCCGGCAACTGGACGGAATCATCCTCCCCCCCGGCGGAACCTTCAGCTTCAACGACCGGGTGGGAGCCCGCGACCGGGGCAAGGGGTACGTGGCCGCGCCTCACCTGACCGCAGCCGGCACCTTGGACGACACCCCTGGCGGCGGCATCTGCCAACTGGCCTCCACGCTCTACAACGCCGCGTTGCTGGCAGGGCTGGAGGTCGTGGAGCGCCATCCCCACTCCCGCGCCGTGGCCCATGTCCCGCCTGGCCGCGATGCCACCATCTCCTCCTGGCGCAAGGACCTGAAGCTGCGCAACCCTTTCCCCCACCCGCTCCTGCTGAGGGTTTCCTCCAGCGATGACCGCCTGACCGTCTCCTTCCGCTCCGTGACAAAGCGGGAGTTCCAGGCGGAAATCCGTTCCAGCCAGGTTCCCCTTGAACCGGAGACGGTGGCCGCGGGAAGCGCACGCACAGGACAACCGGGCAGCCGCGGATTTTCCACCCGCACCTGGCGGATCATTCGCACAGGTGGCACCGAGACGAGGGAGCTGATCTCCGAAGACATCTACCCCGCGCCCAGCAGGATCATCGCGGGAAAAGGTGAGTGAGCCGTTCCCCACGGCGCGGAGCCCCCTGACAGGACCACCAATCCATGAAAATCATCGCTTTTCTGACCATCATCCTCCTGTTCCGGGCCGTTCCATCGGCAGATACAGCGACGCCGCGCTTCACCAGTACGGAGTCAACAGCCCTGCTGGAGTACGCCCGCGCCTGCCTGCTGGCCCGGCTGAGCGGTCTGCCTCAGCCAGAGCCTCCCGGCTTTGCCCTGAAACGGCAGCACGCCTGTTTCGTCACCTTTTTCCAGGCCAAGCGGGTCTTTGCCTGTTTCGGCGGTTTCACCCCGCGCCGGGCAAATCTGGCCGGAGAGATCGCGGAAAACGTCCGGCTGGCGTTGAGCAATGATGCCCGCAGCCGCGCGGTGAACCGCGAAACAGCCGTGTCGGCGGGGGTTCAGATCACGATTCCCCTTGGTCAGCCGGAACGGGTGGAGGATTACCGGAGCATTGATCCGTTACGGGAGGGAATGTTCGTGGAAAGCGGCGACAGCGGCGTGGCCTTTGTCCCCGGCGAAGCCCGCACCGCGCACTGGGCCTTCCGCGAGGCACTACGCAGGCTGGGAGTGAACAATCCGGCCAGTGCGCGTGTCTACCGGTTCAGGGCCGTCGCCATCTCAACCAGAGCCGGTACGTAAGACGGCTGACACCGGTCACCCGCGCGCCGGCCCCTTCCGGGCGGATCCCGAGACCGACATCGGCCTGATCCGCCCTCGGGCACACCGCGCCTCCCTACCACGGCACCGGGTGCCCGCGAAGAAAACATCCCACCAACTCTCCGTCAGCAAAGGAGTCTGACATGAAAACGATCCATACCCTGGTAATCCTGGCGCTCATCAGCCTGGTTCCGTCGCTCGCCTGCGCCGCGGGGAGCAAGAAGGGAAGCGGCGACCGGACGATTGTTGTCAGCGGCACGATCTTCTCCGCCGAAACCAACCAGCCGCTGGCAGGTGTGGCGGTCAGCTTCCAGGAAAGCGGGGCGGCGAAGCCATCCGCCGTCAGCACGGCATCCGCCAGATCGGACGCCGACGGCCGCTTCGCCGTACGGCTCAGGCCGGGCTTTTACACCTGGCTGGCGAAAAAGGACGGCTACGGGCTCTCCGAAGGGGGAGCAGCGGTCACCACCCGGCGCACGGAACAGCTCAGCGCCTACCTGCACAGTGAAGCGACCTTGTCGGGACGGCTGGTGGACGGAAGCGGCAGACCCATGTCAGGAGTAACCGTCCAGTTCGGCCGGTGGCACAGGGCGATGAGCGACACCGACGGTAACTTCAGCGTCAGCGGACTGGACAGCCAGGGGTATGAGCCGCGCCTGCGCCACCCCGGCTGGGTACTTGAGAAGAGCGCCTACATCCAGCTCAGCGCAGGAGAGAAGAAGACATTGGGAGACGTCACCATCCGCCGTTCCGCCAGGCTCAGCGTCACGGTCATCCCGGAACACGCAACCGGCCGCACGCTTGAACGGATCGGATTGGGGCTCTCGGGCGAGTCGCTCTACCGCTCGGCAACCACGGACACCCGCTCCGTTGCCGTCTTCGACGACCTTCCCCCCGGTTCCTACTCCCTCTTCCCCTCGGACGAGCGCCTGGGCGACACAAGGGAAAGCCTCAGCCTCCGGGAGGGGGAGCAGCGCAGCCTGACCCTGCGACCGCCGGTAAAATCCCCCTGGCTGATCATCGAGGAGTACGGCGATGTCTTCCTGCCGGACCGGGCCGTCACGCTGCGCGCCCACAGCCTGTGGGTTGAGAAGGGAACAGCGGTCATCTCCAGCATTGACGACGCCTCCCTCCTCTCCGGAACTGCCGATCTCCGCCAACCGGACACCATCCCCCGGTCCACTCTGCGCCAGGTGGCCAGTTTTCCAGTGACGTTCCCGGCGCGACGCTCCGGCCACACCCGCAGCAGCCGCTTCACCATTCCCGGACTGAAACCGGGCGGCTATCTGCTGGAACTGAGCGGAAACAGTGCCACGGCGCGCTTCGGTTTTCTGGTGACCAGATTGGGATTGGTGGCCAAATCATCGCCGGAAGCCGCCCTGCTGTACGCCGCCGACCTGGTTAGCGGCAAGGCGCTGCCGGGAGTAACTATTGGTTCGCCGAAGAGCGCCACCAGGGTAACCAGCGATGCCAACGGCATGGCACGCTGGGATACGGCCACGAACGCCCGGCTTCTGACCGGCCGTCTGGGCACCAGCCTGGCGTTTCTGGAGCTGGCAGCTGGTGAAGAAACCGCGAAACCGGCAACGCTCAAAGGGTATCTGTACACCGACCGCCCGGCCTACCGTCCCGGCCAGACGGTGTATTTCAAGGGGGTGCTGCGCAAGCGGGATGGAGAAGACTACCGGCTTCCCGCCCTTTCCGGCGTGCATGTCGTCATCAACGACAGCGGCGACAAGGCGGTCTGCGAACAGGATGTTTCCGTATCATCCAGAGGTTCGTTCCAGGGGGAGTGCGTCCTTGGAGCAGATGCGGCGCTGGGGGGATATACCATTAATGCTTCGGCGAACGATGAATCCTGGCAGGGGTGGTTCAAGGTGCTTGAATACCGCAAGCCGGAATTCGAGGTCAAGCTGACGCCGGACCGCCGTTTTCTGGTGGCGGGCGACACAGCCCAAATCAAGCTGAGCGCCAAGTACTACTTCGGCGCGGCGGTTGCCGATGGAAAGGCCACCTGGCGCATCTATACCCAACCGGCCTGGGGGCTGGGCCGGGATTCAGGTGAAAGCGAGGGTTCTGATGGAGAAGAAGGCAGTTCCGGCGGTTACTCCGACTTCATCAACGAAGGTGAAGCGCAGCTGGACGAAAACGGCGAAGCCCTGATCCCGGTTAGCGCCAAAACCCACGACATGGCGTACACCTACACCCTGGAGGCGGACGTGACCGATGCCTCATCGCGCCAAGTGTCGTCTTCCTCCTCGCTGACGGTCGTACCTTCGCTGGTAGCGCTGAGCGTCAAAGCCGGCTCCTATCTGGCCAAACCGGGCGTGCCGGTGGATGTCACCCTGCGGGCAGCCACCTGGGAAGGTCCGCCCCTGGCCCTGCCCGTAACCGTGGAGTTCGAACGCCAGGAATTTGACAAGAAAAGCCGGACGTACTTCTGGAAGCGCGCGGATGCAACCCGGCTGAAAACCGCCTCCGATGGTAGAGCCGGCACGAAATTTTCCTTTCCGGGTCCCGGATACTGGCAGATCAAGGCGCTGGCCAGCGACACGGCAGGACGCATATCAACCGCGACCACGTCCGTCTGGGTCTGGAACGAAGGCTCTGCCTGGGAGGGTTCCTATCGCGACCTTGAGGCTGAATTCGACCGCAAGCTGTACAAACCGGGCGACACGGCCCGCCTGATCGTCCGCGCCCCCAGCACCGGCGGCACCCTGCTGCTGACGCTGGAAGGACGCGACATCCAGAGCCGCCGGACCATTCCGATGAAGAGTGCGGTGGAAGTGGTCGAGATTCCGGTACGCGAATCATACGCACCGGTCATCCATGTGTCGGCAGTGATGATCGCCAATGGCCGTTTCTTCAGCCGCACTCTCCCCCTGCGTATCGACCTTCAGCCGGGCAAGCTGGATATTACCGTCACGGCGGACAAACCGGTCTACACGCCGGGCGACAACGTCCGCCTTACGCTCACTTCCGCAACAGCAGGCACGCCTGTTCCGTCGGAACTGTCCGTTGCGGTGGTGGATGAAGCCATTTTTGCCGTGGCGCCAGAACGGAAGGATGATATCTACCGGTTTTTTCGGGGCAGCCGCGAACACCTGGTAGCCACACTGCACTCGTTCCCCCGGGTGTACCTGGGAGGCGCGGCCAAGGATAACGCCGCACTGCGGGAAAAGGATGATGACCTGAAAGGGCTCAAGGTGCGCAAAACCTTCAAGGACACCGCCTTCTGGCAACCCATGCTGATTGCCAATGCCGATGGCAGCGCCTCGGCCGAATTCACCCTGCCGGACAACCTGACCACCTGGCGCGCGACAGCTGTCGGGCACACCGAAGCGAGTGGGTTCGGCTCTGGGCAAGGAAAATTCATCGCCCGCCTGGAACTGATGGCGCGGCTCTCTCCTCCCCGCTTCCTGACCGTTGGCGACGAGATCAAAATTCCCGGAGTACTTACCAGCATGACCGACAGCCGGCAAACCGCCACAGGGCGTTTCGAGGCCACCGGCCTGACCCTGCTGGAGGGAGGGGAATTCAGCGGTGTTATTGCCCCGCGGGGGACCCTGCGGCACGATATGCCGCTGCGGGCGGACAAACCGGGCATCGCCACCCTGCGGCTGCTGGCCAAGGGTGCTGAAACCGGGGATGCCATGGAACTGGATCTGCCGGTTCAGGCACGCGGCATGTCCCGCACGGCCGACAGCGGTATCGCCCTGCGGGATCACCAAGGTTCAACCACGCTCACCGTGCCGGAGAATGCTCTGCCCGGCTCGGCGGAGCTCAGACTTTCCTTTGCTCCCACCATCGCCGACAGCCTGGACAACGCCATTGCGCAGCTGGTTCAGTTCCCCTACGGCTGCGTCGAGCAGACCCTGTCGCGCTTCATTCCGGCGGTGCATGCCCGCGCCCTGCTGGCAAAGGATACCTGGCCGCCGGACGCGGCGACCGCGGAAAAGCTGCCGCTTGCCATTGCCGAAGGCTTGAAGAGGCTGGAGGAGATGCAGCATGAGGATGGCGGCTGGGGATGGTGGAAGCAGGACAGCACCAGCCTGACCATGACGAGCCACGCCCTGTACGGGCTTGGACTTGCCAAACGGGCCGGGCTGGATGTTCCGCCGGAGATGCTGCAACGCGGCTTGAAGTCGCTGGAAACGCTCATGCAAAACGCGCCCAACGATGAACTGCCCCGGGCCTACCGGGCAATTACCAGCAACGGTTCCCGGAATGAGGCTGTGGAGGCCAGGATCCGCTCCAGCTGGAAGAGCCTGGGGGTCGCGGATCAACTGATGTATTGCGAGGCGCTGAGCTTCGCAGGGCAAAAGGATGCGCTGTCCCCCCTGCTGGGCGACCTGAAACGCAACCTTCATGATGAAGGAACGGCAGCCTATATTCTCGACAGGGATGCCGACTCCTGGTGGTATGGCTGGCGCTGGGGTTCCTCGGCGGTGGAGACGACCTCGAGCATGCTGGCACTGGTCGTGAAACAGAACCCCGCCGACCCGCTGGCAGGCAAACTGGCGGAGTTTCTGGCCCGCCGCCAGAGCGGCGGCTGGTGGCAAACCACAACCTCATCCGCCGCCGCGGTCATTGCACTGGCTGATTACGTGGCCGCCACCGGTGAAACCGGCGCAAGCTATACCGCCCGCCTGAGCCTCAATAACACCCCTTTGGCTACCTACCGGGTCGAGGCCGGGAGAATCGTCTCCGGAGAAAAGCGGTTGACCATCCCGGCGAAAAGCCTTGAAAAGGGCGGCAACAGCCTCAGGCTCGAAAAAGACGGCAACGGCGCGGCCTATCTCTCGGCATCGCTGAACTACGCCGTTCCGCCCGAAACGGGACAGTCGTCGCCAGGTCTGAAAATCAAACGCGACATGTATCGCATTACATCCGTCAAGGATGGAAAAACCTGGCGCCGGAACTATACGCTCCTCAAACCGGGCGAGCCGGTCGCGCCGGGTGACGACATCGAAGTGCGCCTGACCGTTGATAACACCAAATCGCTGGACTATGTGATTATCGAAGACCGCCTTCCGGCCGGCTTCGAATCCCGCGAGGCCGACCGCGACCCCCGCTTCAGAGATGAGTCCACCTTCTTCGACTGGTACGCACACCGCGAACGCCGGGATGAGAAGATGGCTTTCTTTATCACCGGACTGCCCGCCGGACGGCATGAATTCCGTCATGTGATCTATCCCGAGCTGGAGGGAAGGATCTCGGCGCTGCCCGCGGCGGTCTGGCCCATGTACCAGCCAGAACTGCGCTCGGAGAGTCAAGCCTGGCGGATTGAGGTACAGGGGCGTTAAGGGGCTTGTGCGACGGGACGGGCAATGGTATGCTCGCTGGCCGATGAACCGGCACTCGACAACCGGGATATCCGGAGCGGGCGAAAGAGCAGCCCAGCCGTCGAAACCGGAATTTACGACATAAACAAGCGAGGCTACATGAAAACCGCACTACTGATGATGGCCCACGGCAGCCGTATCGCCGAGGCGAACGACGCCGCCCGCCAAGTGGCGGAAATGGTCCGGGAGCTGTCCGGCTTCGAGATCGTGGAGGTTTCCTTCCGCGAGCTGCATGAGCCCACCATTCAGCAGGGGATCGATACCTGCGTGGCCAAAGGGGCGCAGCGCATCCTGCTCATGCCCTACTTCCTGTTCATGGGCGCCCACGTGCAGCACGATCTGCCGGAGGAGATCGAGGAGGCTCAAAAGCGTCACCCCGGCCTGATCATGGAGATGGGTGGCCATCTGGGGGCCCACCGCAAGCTGGCCGAGATCGAAAACGAGCGCATCGGCGAGGCTCTGGACCGTCTGGGGTGGCGGTGATGGATTCCCTGGGGATGAAACCGGAAGAGATCGAGGTGGAATCGTTCCGCATCATCGACAACGAGGCGGGGGAACACGACTGGCCCGACGCGGAGTGGCAGATCGTGCGCCGGGCGGTTCACACCAGCGCGGATTTCGAATACGTCAAAAGCATGGTCTTTTCCGAGGGGGCCGTGGAACAGGGGATAGCTGCCATCAGAAGCGGTTGCGGCATCGTCACCGACACCACCATGGCGCTTTCCGGCATCAGCAAGGTCCGTCTGGCACGCTTCGGCAACAGTGTCAGTTGCCATGTGGCCGATCCCGATGTCGTCCAGGCAGCCAAACAGGAGGGGATCACCCGCTCCATCGCGGCCATGCGCAAGGCGGTCCGTGATCCCGGCAACCGCATCTTCGTCATCGGCAACGCCCCCACCGCCCTGTTCGAGCTGCTGCGCCTGACCGACCTGGGCATGGCCGATCCGGCGCTGATCATCGGGCTTCCGGTGGGCTTCGTGGGCGCCGAGGAGAGCAAGAACGCCCTGGCGTCCATGGACCATCCCCACCCCTTCATCACCAACATGGGACGCAAGGGGGGCTCCAACGTGGCCGCCGCGGTGGTGAATGCCCTGGCCATTCTTGCCGGGCACCCCTGACCGGAGCCTATTTCTCCCCGCACCTCCGGTACGGACACCAGCGAAAAAACGTTTGCATCTGAGCACAGAGGCGCGAAGCACGCGAAGGAGGCCCGGAGCACCGCGGATGACATGGTTTCTTCCTGGACGTTCAGTTTTCCCGGCACCTTCGTGTCTCCTTCGTGTCTTCGTGCGCGTACGGTCCTTTCGCGTTCCCCTGAAAGTACATATCCCGTGAAGAAAACAACATCGACAGAATTGCGGGCCGGTTTCACCACCGGCGCCTGCGCAGCCGCGGCAGCCAGGGGCGCGGCGCTAATGTTGCGTGACCAGCGCCTGGTTGATGAGGTCAGCCTGCTGCTCCCCACCGGCAAAAGCGCCACCTTCAGGCTCGAAGGCCAGGGGTTCACCCCCGGCAGCGCATGCTGCTTCATCACCAAGGATGCGGGCGACGACCCGGATATCACCAACGGCGCCCAGGTTCACGCCCGGGTGGTACGCCCACCTTCTGCCCCCCTTCCGCCGGGGGAGACGGTCCTCATACGCGGAGGAACCGGCATCGGCAGAGCCACCAAACCGGGACTGGCCGTGGCTCCGGGGGAGTGGGCCATCAACCCCGTTCCCCGTCGGATGATCCGCGAGGCGGTGGGGGAAATCCTTCCGGACACACCGCTGGAAGTGATCATCTCTATCCCCGACGGCGAGCGGCGTGCCCTGAAGACCCTCAACGCCCGCCTGGGCATCCTGGGCGGGCTCTCCATCCTGGGTACCACCGGCATCGTCCGTCCGGTCTCGGCCAAGGCCTGGACCGACACCATCGACACCGCCTTGGATGTGGCCCGGGCCTGCGGCTGCGCTACGGTTGTCTTCTCCACCGGCCGTACCAGCGAACTGGCGGCACAGGAGTGGTTCAAGAGCCAGTTCGGAGTTCGGGGTTCGAGGTTCGAGGTTGAACACCTATCCGGTGACAGAGACGGCGAACCACGAACTTTGAACGCGGGACCGCTTCCCGAGGAAGCGTTCGTCATGATGGGCGACCATGTGGCCCACGCCTTGCGTTCAGCGGAACAACGCGGATTTCACCGGCCGGTCATTGCCTGCCAGTATGCCAAGCTGGTCAAGATCGCCTGCGGCTACGAGAACACCCATGCTGCGGCTTCCGACATGGACCTGAAACTCCTGCGGAGCTGGGCCGCCGCGGCCGGCTTGCCTCCTTCACTCCTCCAGATCATCAGCAACGCCAACACGGCCAGGGAGATCGCCCTCTCCGCCGGATTCGCCCCCGGGCTCCTTGCCCTGACTGCCGCCAAAGCGCTCGGGGCCTGCCAGGGGCACGCGCCGCAGGTGCAGCCGCTCTTCATGGTCGCCGACTATGACGGCAGGATCGCATTTCACTCCCTCCCCGACCAGTCTCCCCGATAACCAACCAACCTCCGCACGCAACGAGGGTCTCCACGGCTGTTTTTCCTATCATATCTCCCCAAAAATATGCTATCATCCTGAGCTCTTTTAGGTCACGCAAGGGAGGCTGCCATGCCACGCTATTTTGAGGGAAAACTCGACGCCCAAGGCCAGAAGGTCGGCATCGTCGTCGGTCGTTTCAACAGCTTCATCACTGACCGCCTGCTGGAGGGGGCCATAGATGCCCTGGTCCGCCACGGCGCCGACGAGCAGGATATCCATGTTGCCCGTGTTCCGGGGGCGTTCGAGATTCCGCTGGCCACCAAGAAGATGGCCGCCAGCGGAGCATATGACGCCGTCATCGCCCTGGGTGCCGTGATCCGCGGCTCCACGCCCCATTTCGACTACGTCTGCTCCGAGGTATCCAAGGGGGTAGCAGCCGTCTCCCTGGAGAGCGGCATTCCCATCGCCTTCGGCGTACTGACCACCGACTCCATCGAACAGGCCGTTGAACGGGCCGGGACCAAGGCCGGCAATAAAGGGTTCGAGGCCGCGGTCACCGCAATCGAAACGGTCAACCTGCTGAGGAGCATCGCCTGATGGGACTGAGACGGGAGTCGCGCGAACTGGCGCTGCAGATGCTCTATGCCCTCGACAGCAATTCCTCCGTGGGAACGCGGGAGATGCTGCAGCTGTTCCGGGAGGAGCACCAGGTTTCCGACCGGCTGCGCCAGTTTGCCGAAGAGTTGGTGCAGGGGGTGCTGGAACGGCGCCCGGCCATCGACGCAGCCATAAAGGCCCGCTCCAGAAACTGGTCGTTATCGCGCATGCCGAAGGTTGACCTGAACATCATGCGCCTGGCCGCCTATGAGCTGATGTTCCGCAACGACATTCCCAAAAAGGTCAGCATCAACGAGGCGATCGAGATCGCCCGCAGGTTCGGCGACAAGGATTCTCCGGCCTTCGTCAACGGCATTCTGGACGAGATCCCCGCCTGCGAGAAGAATGAGGGGCCCGACCGGGAGCAGTAATACTACACTGACATCATTGTCTGGAAAACGAGGCTTGCAATGAATGACATCAAAGTTGGCTTGATAGGTTTCGGCAACATTGGCGCCGGGGTGGTCAAATTACTGAGAAACAACGCGGAACTCATCCGCGACAAGGTGGGGGCGGGCATTATCCTGAAACGGATCGCCGACCGGGACATCACCACCGATCGCGGCGTACCCGTCGACCCTTCCTGCCTGACAACCGATGTCAACGACATCTTCGAGGACCCGGAGATCTCCGTGGTTATCGAACTGGTGGGGGGATACGAGCCGGCCAAGAGCTTCGTCCTCAAGGCCATTGAAAAGGGAAAACACATCGTCACCGCCAACAAGGCGCTCCTTGCCCTGCATGGCCGGGAAATCTACGCCGCTGCGGCACGCAACAACGTTGAGGTACAGTTCGAGGCAGCGGTGGGAGGCGGCATCCCGGTGCTCACCGCCATCAAGGGGAACATGGCCGGTAACAACTTCGGCAGCGTGTTCGGCATCATGAACGGCACCTGCAACTACATCCTGACCCGCATGACCCAGGAAGGGGCGGATTTCGCCGACATGCTCAAGGCAGCCCAGGAGCTGGGCTATGCCGAACCCGACCCGACCTTCGACATCGAGGGGATCGACACCGCCCACAAGCTGGCCATCCTGGTCACCCTCTGCTTCGGGACCCGCATCGATTTCGATGCCATTCACACCGAGGGGATCTCCAGGATCAGCGGACTGGATGTGAAGTTCGCCCGTGATTTCGGCTACCGCATCAAGCTGCTGGCCATCGGCAAACTGTCCGACGGCACGGTTGAGGCCCGCGTTCATCCCACCATGATCCCGCTGCATAACCCCATGGCCGACGTCAACGGCGTCTTCAACGCCATCCGCCTGACCGGCGACTTTGTCGGTGCAGTGATGTTCTACGGCCGCGGCGCAGGCCAGGACCCCACCGCCAGCGCCATTGTGGGCGACCTGGTCGGGCTCTCCCGCAGCATGCTGGCCGGCGCCGGCCGCAGGATGGCGCCACTGGGACTGATGGACGAGAAGGTCAAGGACCTTCCGGTGAAACCCATGGCCGAGATAGTCAGCAAGTACATGCTCCGGTTCAGCACCCGCGACCTTCCCGGGGTACTGGGCACCATTGCCGGAAAACTGGGTAATCACGGCATCAGCATCGCGTCCATGGTACAGACCGCCCATGAGGCCGACGACACCACACCGGTGCCGATCGTGATCATGACCCACGAGGCGCGGGAGGGCTCGGTGCAGGCGGCCCTGGAGGAGATCGACCGGCTCGATTTCATCTGCGAGAAGACCAGCTTTATCAGAATCGAAGACAACCTGGAATAACCTCATCCGACCAACGCACACAGAGTGCTCCGCAACACCCCGGACAGGTGAATGCGGTTCACGGGGCATTCTTCGAAGCATCCCACAGAACAGCTCGGTGGCCTCTGTGGCTGATCGTCTTTTGATTGACAATTGAATTTCACCTGGAGTGGCTTACGTGAACACCAAAATACTGCTCAGCGAAGACCAGATCCCCCGCCAGTGGTACAACATCATCCCCGACATGCCCGGTCCGCTGGCGCCGGTCATCAACCCCCAGACTTTGAAACCGATCGTACCGGAGGACATGCTGGCCATCTTCCCCATGTCCCTGATCGAGCAGGAGATGTCCCCCCAGCGCTGGATCGATATCCCCGACGAGGTGCGCGAGATATACCGCCTCTGGCGGCCGTCACCGCTGTTCCGAGCCCATCGTCTGGAAAAGGCGTTGGGAACACCGGCCAAGATCTACTACAAGCACGAGGGGGTCTCGCCGGCCGGTTCCCACAAACCCAACTCAGCCATTCCCCAGGCATGGTACAACAAGCAAGCAGGCATCCGCCGCCTGGCAACGGAGACCGGCGCCGGACAATGGGGCACCTCGCTGGCGCTGGCCTGCTCCATGTTCGACATGGAATGCACCATCTACATGGTCAAGGTCTCCTGTACCCAGAAGCCGTACCGCAAGAGCATGATGCAGTTGTGGGGAGCAACGGTAATTCCTTCCCCCTCAGAGTTCACCAATGCCGGGCGCTCGATCCTGGCCCATGACCCGGAGTGCAGCGGCAGCCTGGGTATCGCCATCTCCGAGGCGGTGGAGGATGCCGCCAGCCACGCCGACACCAACTACGCCCTGGGGAGCGTGCTCAACCACGTCTGCCTGCACCAGACCGTCATCGGCCAGGAGGCCAGGGAACAGCTGAAGATCGCCGGCGACTATCCCGATGTCGTCATCGCCTGCTGCGGCGGGGGTTCCAATTTCGCCGGCCTGGCCTTCCCCTTCATTGCCGACCGTGCCTGCGGTAAAGACGTGCGCTGCCTGGCAGTGGAACCGGCATCCTGTCCGACCCTCACCAAAGGAGTGTACGCCTTCGACTACGGTGATACGGCCAAGATGGCGCCCATCGCCATGATGTACACCCTGGGCCACGATTTCATGCCACCCGGCATCCATGCCGGCGGTCTGCGTTACCATGGTCAGTCCCCCCTGATCTCCCAGCTTTACCACGCCGGTCAGATCGAAGCCAAATCCTACAAGCAGAACGCCTGTTTCGAAGGCGCCCTGCTCTTCTCCCGCTGCGAAGGGATCGTACCGGCGCCGGAATCGTCCCACGCCGTGCGCGCGGCCATCGATGAGGCGGTGCTGGCCAAGGAGGAAGGCAAGGAGCGCACCATCCTGTTCGGCCTTTCCGGCCACGGCCAGCTGGACATGGGCGCCTATGACGCCTATCTCTCCGGCACCCTGGAGGATTGCGAGTATTCCAGCGATCTGGTGAAACAATCCCTGGAACGTCTGCCCAAGATCAGTCTGTAATCCGGGACCGGAGACCGGTGAAAGGTAACATTCTTTTACCGGTTCCCGGTCCCGGGTCCCCGGTCCCATCATTCATGGTCAAAGTAAAGATCTGCGGCATAACCAGCCTCACGGATGCCCTGCTGGCGCTGGACGCCGGCGCCGACGCCCTGGGCTTCGTCTTCCATCCTGCCTCGCCACGCAACGTCTCCCCGGAACTGGCAGCAGACATCATCCGGCGCCTCCCTCCCTTTGTCCAGACCATCGGTCTGTTCGTCAACGAACCACTGGGCCGGGTCAACGGCACAGCCGACGCCTGCGGCCTGGATATCATCCAACTGCACGGCGATGAACCCCCTCCCTTCTGCGCCGCTGTCAGGCGCCGGGTGATCAAGGCCCTGCGGGTCAGGGACGAGTCCAGCCTGACGCCCATGGCGTCGTACCGGGTCTCCGCATTCCTGCTGGACGCCTGGTCCCCCCGCGCCCATGGGGGCACCGGCAAGACGTTCAACTGGGACGTGGCCGCGAACATAGCGGACCAGGAACGCATCATCCTGGCTGGGGGGCTGACCGTGGATAACGTGGCCGAGGCCATCCGCCGGGTGCGCCCCTATGGCGTGGACGTATCCAGCGGCGTCGAGTCCGCGCCGGGAATCAAGAACCAGGACAAAATCAGGGAGTTTATCAGAAAAGCCAAGGAGATCCCGTTGTGAAGCTACCCGATAAACAAGGCCATTTCGGAGAATTCGGCGGACGGTATGTTCCGGAGACACTCATGCCGGCCCTGCTGGAGCTGGAACAGGCCTACCAGCATTACCGCCACGACCGGGAATTCCGTGAGGAGTTCGCCTACTACCTTCGCCAGTACGTTGGTCGGCCCAACCCGCTCTACTTCGCCGAGAAGCTGACCGAAAAGCTGGGGGGAGCCAGGATCTACCTGAAGCGGGAAGACCTGAACCATACCGGGGCCCACAAAGTCAACAACACCATCGGCCAGGCGCTCCTGGCAAAACGTATGGGCAAGCAGCGGGTCATCGCCGAAACAGGGGCGGGCCAGCACGGTGTGGCCACAGCCACGGTGGCGGCCCTGTTCGGCATGCAGTGCGAAGTTTTCATGGGCAAGGAGGATACCCGCCGCCAGGCGCTGAACGTCTTCCGCATGAAACTCCTGGGCGCGACGGTCACACCGGTAACCGCCGGCACGGCCACGCTGAAGGATGCCATGAACGAGGCCATGCGCAACTGGGTCACCACCATCAAGGACACCTTCTACGTCATCGGCACCGTGGCCGGCCCTCACCCCTACCCCATGATCGTACGCGACTTCCAGTCGGTGATCGGTAGAGAGGTTAAGCGGCAGCACCGCACCATCGAGGGGCGTCTACCCGATTGCCTGGTGGCCTGCGTCGGAGGGGGAAGCAACGCCCTGGGACTGTTCTACCCCTTCGTAAAAGATACGGACGTGCGTCTGGTAGGGGTCGAGGCCGCCGGCCACGGCATCACCAGCGGCAAGCACGCTGCCACGCTCTGCGCCGGGTCTCCCGGTATCCTGCACGGCAACAAGACCTACCTGTTGCAGGACGAACACGGCCAGATCAGCCCTGCCCACTCCATCTCCGCCGGACTGGATTACCCCGGCGTCGGCCCTGAGCACTCCTGGCTGAAGGATATTGGCCGCGCCGAATACGTCTCCGTCACCGATCAAGACGCTCTGGACGGGTTCCAACTCCTGACCCGGGAGGAGGGCATCATGCCGGCCCTGGAGTCATCCCACGCCATCGCGTACCTGATGAAACTCGCCCCCACCATGCCGAAACATGCCAGCATCGTGGTCTGCCTCTCGGGCCGCGGTGACAAGGATATCCACACCGTTGCAGAAGCCATGGGGGTCAGCTTTTCCTGACGAGCAGGTCGTTCAGGTACGGGGTTGCTCCCCGCATCGCGGAAGCTGTTTTTAAATATTGGTAATTCAAACCCAGCGCTGTATAATTAGCCGTTTTATACGCAAGCTGTTCTCAAAAATCCACCAGGAGGTTACTCATGCATCTTGTCGACCAGATCAAGGAAAAAGCCAAAAAGAACCTGCAAACCGTCGTGCTGCCGGAAAGCTATGACGAACGTACTCTGTACGCAGCCGAAAAAATCGTCGCGGAAAAGCTGGCAAAGCCGATCGTTCTTGGCGATCCCGACAAAATTCAGGCTGATGCCAAGGCAAAAGGGATCAACCTGACGGGCGTCGAACTGCTGGATCCCGCCACTTCCCCCAAACTGGACCAGTATGTGGCGGATCTGGTCGAACTGCGCAAGAGCAAGGGGATGACGCCCGAAGACGCGAGAAAACTTCTCACCGCTCCCGACTACCTCTACTATGCCGGCATGATGGTTCGCAACGGCGACGCGGGCGGGGAAGTTGCCGGCGCCACCGGCACTACCGGCAACGTGCTCAAGGCAGCCTTCCAGACCGTCGGCCCAGCCAAGGGAATCAAGACCGTCTCCTCTTTCTTCCTGATGATCACCAAGACTCCCAGCTTCGGTGAAAACGGCATCGTACTGTTCGCCGACTGCGCCGTGAATCCCGATCCCGATTCCCAGGCCCTGGCCGAAATCGCCATAGCCACTGCCGGCAACTGCAAGGCGTTCCTGGATGTGGACGCCCGTGTCGCATTGCTCTCCTTCTCCACCAAGGGAAGCGCAAACCACCCCAACGTGGACAAAGTCACCAAGGCCCTGGAAATCGCCAAACAGCTCAAGCCTGACTTGCAGATCGACGGCGAACTTCAGGCCGACGCCGCGCTGATTCCCAAGATCGGCGAGAAGAAGGCCCCCGGTAGCAGCGTTGCCGGCAAAGCGAACGTCATCGTCTTCCCTGACCTGGGAGCAGGCAACATCGGCTACAAGCTCGTGGAGCGCATCGCCGGTGCCGAGGCGGTGGGACCGGTCATCCAGGGCCTGGCCAAACCGGTCAACGACCTGTCACGCGGTTGCTCGGTTGACGACATCGTCAATGTCACCGCCATCACTGCGGTGCAGGCAGCTCAACAGTAACGAACAACGAGCTGTTACAAAAGCGTAGCAGCAACGAATAAAGGCGCATCCCAAGGGAGTGCGCCTTTATTCGTTGTTCAATTTACAAGGGCAGCAGATATCAGCTCAACTGTCCTTCCTCCCAGACCTTTACCGGCGTACAGATATAGTCAACCGAATTGGCCTTTGCCCCGCAGATACCGCATTCTACCGTGGGATTACTGGAGTATTGTGCAATCTCCTCGGTCATCCCTTTCTCCTTGAGGATGCACATGTGCTGGTGATGAATCGTAGCATTACAACAGCTTTTCTGCTCTTTCATGGCTTCTCTCCTCCGGAAATGAACTAGGTACGTATGCGTTCATTGTACGGCGACGAAGAACCATGTTCAAGCTGCTGCCAGGCTATGAAATCAAAGAGTGCGATTCATGATGTTACATACCTGAGCGGATCAGTGGCTCCTGCCTCATGAAAGCCTTTTATTCTCAGGCGGCATGAGTCGCATGTTCCGCAGGAGAGTCCATCCACTGTGGGGTCGTAGCATGAATGGGTCCTGGAGTAGTCAACGCCCAGGCTGATGCCGGCCCTGATGATTTCCGCCTTACTCATGTTAAGCAGCGGGCTGTGGATGCGGAAGCGTCCCTGACCCTCGACACCTGCTCTCGTGGCCAGATTGGCCAGGTTCTCGAAGGCGCTGACGAATTCGGGGCGACAGTCCGGATATCCAGAATAGTCTAGGGAATTGACACCGATGTAGATGTCAAAGGCGCCCAGCACTTCGGCCCACCCCAGAGCAAAGGAGAGAAAGATGGTATTGCGTGCCGGAACGTAGGTCACAGGGATCTGTTCTCCCACCCCTTCCTTGGGAACATCGATGTCGTCAGTCAGTGCGCTACCTCCCATCAGACGTAGATCGAACTCAACGACCAGATGTTCCACAGCTCCCATGGGGCGGGCGTTGGCCTTGGCCAGTTCAAGTTCCAGAGCATGGCGCTGGCCGTAGGAGAAGCTGAGTGCATAGGGGGCAAAGCCGTCAGCCTTCGCCATTGCCAGACAGGTGGTAGAGTCAAGACCGCCACTATAGAGAACTACCGCTTTTTTCTGCATATCTCGCACCTCGAATGTCGGATTACACGTAAGTCAGCATAATACCAGACCCTCTCTGAAATCCCAAGAGCGAGTTACGACAGGACCAACGATATGGTTTTTAACGCACAAAGCCCCAGCATTTTCATGCTGGGGCTTT
>CAZIUE010000030.1:0-20075 GCA_964542535.1 uncultured Pelobacter sp.
CTTTGAGCGGATCACGATTTTGAAAGCCCCCACCTTTGGTGGGGGATGCTTACTGCCACGTGGATCAGCCGGTTTTGCGGCGAGCAGGCGCACGAAGGTTGCATTGGCCTTTTCGCCTGCCCCGGGAATGTCGAGGTTATGACCAATGCTGTTGAGGTAGGCGGCTCGAAGAAGCAGATCCGGATCAGGGGATGGGGTGTCAAGAAGAACGTCCAGCATTCCCGACAGCACCTTGACGTCACGGGTGGCCCGTTGCCTGTCTTGTGGTGTGGCGAATTGCGGCGGGTAGTTCTTGGCGTGTGCCGACAAGTCATTCAGTATCTTGTCGAAATATATCAGATCGAAACCATATCTCTTACCGGAGGGGGCTTCCGTGACGCTGAGCACGCGTTTTGGATCGTACTGTCCGTACTCCCCGGCGCTTGCGCTGGAAGCGACAAATACCACAAGAAGGAAAAGAAGAACTATGCGCATGGTGTGTGGGCTCCTGACGTTGTGGGAGAATAACTGTGTATCGTGATCCGGGGGGTAGGCTTCGCCTGTTGGATGATTGTTGGTCGCTGATCCCGTTGGCTTTCGCTATTCCAACTTCAAGGCTTCAATGCCTGTCCCCGCGGTTGGCCTCAGTGAAACCCCTTTTACTGGATGCTTTTGAACAAGCCCTGTTCTTTTATCTTCCAACCGCTGAAACTCACTATGACGAGCAAGTCCCCCTGAGACGGCTTGGCAAATGCACGTGACAAGCCATCATCGTACGACGTGGCGACTTCTATACTGCTTTGGTCGACCCCGCCATTTTTGAATCCGCTGGCCAGAAGCCCGGCAACTTCCCCAGGCGCACGCCCACGCAAGTCTTCCCAGTCGGTGCTGATGTAACGGTCAAATCTGCCCGAAAACGCCAGCGCCGTCTCTACGATGAAAGCGTCCGGGCGATTTCCCATAGCCGCGAGCATCAGATGCTTTTTCCCTGAAATGGTATAGAGGGACACAAAATCGGCAATTTCGCAGGCAGCCTCCGGGCCGTCTGCCCAGGTGATCAGCAAACCGTAGGGTAGATGGTCATAAAAATTCATTCTGCCTGGGTTGCTGACCTCATCTGACTGAAAGCTACGCAAGCCTGCTTGTATGGATTGCGTCGAAACATCCATCCCATACGTAATGGCTGCAGCAAACATGGCATTGTTGATTGCTGGCCGATATCGACCTCCCCAACTGGCAGGAATATCCAGAACTGCCATGGAGTGGACCATTTTGTTGCCATCATACAACCTGATCATCGCCTCTGCCCCGTTGCCTTCCAGACGAACAGCTACGCCCCCCCTGGATAGGTGATCGCGCACAACAGGGCTCTCAGCAGTCATCGTGACCAGACATGTGCGCGCGGCACGAATGTCCTTTTTTACGCCAAGACACAAAGGATCATCCGCGTTCAATATGGCCATGTTCCGGGCATTGACCACCACCACTTTTTTTACTTTGACCAGATCGGCCCGAGACTGAACCCCCTTCAGGCCGAGGTGGTTGTCGTACACATTCAGCAGCGCGCCGATATCGTAGCCGGAAAAAAGCATTCCCTCATTAATGAGGCCGCCTCGTGCAATTTCAAACACCCCTGCGTCAACCTGACGTTCTGCCAACAACCGACTGCCGCGGCGGCCATTTGAAGAATCGCCGATACGCCGTGGACTGTCTCCCACATATGTACCGAGAGTCGTGCTTAGTGCGACCGTTTTGCCCGTTTCCCGCAAAATTGATGCAACCATTCGGCACGTTGTTGTTTTTCCCACACTGCCCGTTATGCAAGCGGTTGGAATGTGTGGCGTGATCTTCAACGGTAAGCCCAGTTTGCGCACAAACAGAACCCATTTTCTGTACATATGTCGAGCCGTATTTTTTGAGGCGTAGTGATTGTCCATGAGGTGACCCTCTGGGTATTTGCTGTCAGCGCAGCGTAAGCATGCTGAGGGGGCAGAGCTCCGCATTTGGTATTGCTGTTTATTGACAATTACGCAGGTCTGCTCCTCGTTATTTCTCGTATTCGATCATGTCGCCCGCTGAAACGGCTTGATCTCCTCTTCCATTGTGTCGGCAAGCACCTCTCGGCCAGCTTCCGGGGCGTAACAGTATGTCAAGTGTTGAGCTCTGACCCCTGTGTTTCCCCAGGAACCGATTGGCTCGCCCCGGAAATACGCCTCGGGGACATAGATGTTCATCACCTGGGTGGCAGGGTCCAGCGGTTTCGTGACGTAGGAGATGTTTTCGTAGGCCCGGACGGTTATTACGCTGTTGTTCAGCGGTATCGTGCGCGTCTGGTAGCGAGCCGGGTCGAAGATCAGGGTTGCAGGGGGATCAGTCATGGTCTGTGGTTATGTCGGGACGGCACTGCACGCGGTCGTCAGTCCCACGCTGCCGACAAAGGACAGTAGCGCCAGGTGTTTCAAGGGTTTCATGGTTACCCATCGTGAAGCCTGATCTCTCATATGGGAGCTTGTCTACTGTCTTGCCCATTGGACTTTTGCCGGGTCATGCGTTGGGGGTCAGGCCTGCTTTGTTGTATTGTTTTCCAGGGCTGCTCGTACTTCGTTCATCATCGCCGCGACTTTTGGGGCGGTACGGGCTTTGCCGGTCATGCGCTTTACGCAGGCGCTGAGCGTGCTGACGTCGCGGTCAAACATGCGCCCCACCTCACTGTGATGGTTGCGTCGGAAAACTCCGAGACCGCCCAGGCTGTCAGGGTGCGGGCTTCGGTAACTTCTCTGCCCCGTTGTCTGGAACCAAGTGCTTTTTCACCAATAGTGTATGCGTTGTCTGCGGGCCATGGGGGGCGTATATACAGTTTAAACAACAAAGCAAGCCCGACCCCGAGGTTGCCCCGACCCCGAGGTTGCCCCTTGGAACATGAATTGCTTCTGGATTTCTATGAATCAAACATCAGCCAAAATCCAAACCAGATCGCAATTAGGCCAACAGCCCATTTCTGAGGAACTCTTTGCCACTTTAGAATTTTTGGGTTCAAAAGTGATTGAGAAAAGATCCTGAGAATGATTCCTCCGCGGAATTTCTCACCAGTTAAATCCTTGTCGCCAAATTTATGATTATGATGCCAAGCACAACCAAAACAATGCCGAAGGATATCTTTAATATGTTCATCTTTTTCTCATCCAACGGCGCGGGGGCGCACCAGCGGAGCGAAGCGGAGACTGTGTGCCGCCGCCTGGTTATAGCTTCGGTATCAAGTGCCACCTCTGGCGTGTTGTAGTGAAGAACGGACAGCATGTATCAATCGCCGGAACTCGGAATCAGGGGAGTCACTTTTCCAGCGATTAATGAACCGGCAAACGATCTGCAAATTCCCTTCCTCGTAGTGCCCATCGCTGTCTATCCTGTCGAGGGAAGGAAGGAACTCTTCGTCATCGGCAACTGTGTCAAACTGGAAGGGGATACCGGTGATTGCACATGTTCCGTCTTGGGCCTCTATCAGCGCGGCCAAATACTTTTCAAGACCCAGTTTAGTGAATCGGAATTCCTTGTTCTTCAGAGTTCTTGTAACTTGTTGGCCGTTTGAACTTGCAGCTGTGCTTTCGGCCACTCCGGCCATTCTGACTATGGCTAACTCCACAGGACTTAAAGTGTGGCAAACACCTCTTTTGGCCTTTTCTGCTTTTCCAGCCCAAGCCGGGAGCGAGTGCCAAAATTCCAAGTTGCTCCCCTCAATAAGTGCCTTAGCATATTCTGCGTTCGAGTCAGCAAGACGTTGTATTGTACCTTCGGTAAACAGAAACTCTTTGGCTTTTGGGTGCAACTCGCGCCAGTTAAGCCTTCTGCCTTTCTTGCACTTGTTCTGCCACGGGTTTGCTGGCTTGTTGAAGACGTAGTATCTTTCTTCTTTCCGTCCCACTGCCGCACCATTGTGTAACTGGACCTGAACCTTCTCCGGTAACGATATAGTCCACCAAAGCTCGTCTTTTTCGCGGTGAATCCAGATATCCCCTTGGGTGTTTGAAACAATATGTCCGATGTGGTACCAACGGGAAGCTACAGGTTTTGTCGGACTGATTCCCTTTACCGTCTTTTTCTCCTTCAGGCATTTCTCAACATATTCCTCAAATTTTCCCTCCTGCCAGAGGGGCCAAAGATCAGCATCTTCATAGCTGCAAATCATTGAATTCGAATGGCAGTGAGGCCACAGAGTGTTTCCAATCCCGAAGTTTGCGATATATACGTCCACAACTCCTCCTGAGATTTTTCTTTACTGCTACAACGGGGCTTCGGCTGAACGGTCGGATTTTTGGCCGGTCGTTCCGATGGTTGGAAAATCGTCGTCTGCAAATAATCCGTTAAGTTAAAACAGAGGCATTCCAATTCAAATTCTTGATTTTATCTATTAATGCCAACAACTTAAACTTGTTGCCACTTGGGTCATCAGTCAATTCTGACTTTTCAGAAATGTATTTGGCAGTAAGAGGCTTGCTATCAGAGCCGTATAAGCCTTTTGCCTCTGATTTTAATTCAGTATAGTTTGGTAGGTTGAGATGAAAAGCTTTTTCAAAGTTCGTTGTCCAAACTGCATACTTTTCAGATATTTTTTCAGAAGGGAAAACCCATTCTTCATCAGGAGGTATTGTCTCCCCAAGCATTACGAGTAATTCCTTATTGCGTTTCGATCTGTTCTTGGCCGTATTCCTGTTGTCACCTGTCAAAGTAGATAGATCAACTTCTGGTTTGTCTCCGTCGAAAATTACGAAGCAAGGGATGTGGAATTCGTTAAAAACTGTGAGAAGGTAAGAAATACTATCTACGGAACCTGCAGAAATAAGAGATATTCTGTGCTGGTCTAAATCGAAATCCAGCCTTGAGAAATAGTTAGGTAACGCATAAACTTCTGTTTCACCTTCACATATGATAATTTTTTTAGCGAAGAAACCTTCATTTTTGCTTTGATCGACTATATGATTGAATCTGTCGCGAAGGCTCGACACATCAACTGTTAAGCCGAATTTTCTCTGATAGAATTCCCTCAGGTCATCATATTTAAATTCGTGTATATAAGTCCTTGGAAGTTCCCCCTCCTTTCGAAAAAGCCTAATTTGATCGAAGTTTTCAACAGATAGGAAGTGGTTGTCATGAGTTGAGTACAGAACTTGGCCTTTCGAGTCAGAAAGTTCCCGAAGCAAGCGATAAACTGACCTCTTTACAGGCGGATGAAGGTAGATCTCTGGCTCTTCTATGCCAAGTATAAAGCTAGTTTTTTCAGTCCCTGAGGACAAATCATAAGTGTGAAAGGTCCGAAGTAGAGAGAAGATTGCTAGACGTTGTACGCCATGCCCTTTATGACTTAAATCTGAATAGTACCCATCATTTGCGAAAAGGGTTGGGGACGGGAAAACAACATCTTCAATCTGAGGTTGCCCAAGTTCAATTTTAAGATTGCAACCAAGGTCAATTCCTAGGTTCTCATTTAAGGCTCTGTTTATTTTAGCAACTTTAGAATTCCCTTCTTCATCAGTGTCAATTTTGGCAAGCATTTCCTCGATTAATCTGCGAGATTTGGCACGAAACTCGTCCTTGACCTCACCAGAAACGCCAGCAGAAAGGAAAGATAAGATTTCGCCAAGAGACGAAGTTTTAGTCACTTTTAGGTCGTCGGAAAGGTTCTTTGCGGCAGGAATATAGAAAAATTTAGGCAGGTTTCCTTTGAGTTTGTTTTTCCAACCTAAAACTGCGTCGTCGCCAGTAATCTCCCTTGTGGGAATCGAAGGGCCATGATTCTCCCAAAGGAGTTCTAGCTTATCTTGGAAAGCTGTTGGTTCTGGCTCAGTCGCTGGTTCTGGGAATAGAGATTTAAAGTCGAATTCTCCTACAAAGAGATCGTTCTTCCACCAGGTTTTTATGTCTTTCTTTGTTGGAGGCTTGTCCTCAAGTGTTGTCCATTCAAATTCCTCTGTCGGAATTCTTTTTATACCATGCTTGCTCTCCGAAAATTCCAGATCATCGTTTTCAGCTTCTTCGATGGTCTTGCGTGGGTCTTTTATTTCTGCCGAGATTACTTGTGTTATCGTAAGCGTGTCATCTGCAGCAAGGTGGACTTTGAAAGTTCGCTTTTCTTCGTCCGTAAGGCCAAAGAAAGTAACCAGTATTTTAATGGGGGTACCAGCGCCATTATGGTGAAACAAAGTCTTCTTAAGCTTTGCTTTTGAATAGTTAAAAAAAAGATCTAGCGCTTCAATAACATTTGATTTACCGACACTATTTTCACCAACTAATGCCGTGAGATTATCCAGTGAAATATCAATCCCTGCCGAGTCAAATGTCTTGAAGTTTTTTATCGAAACATTTTTTATTTTCATAAATATCCTCTTTCCCAACGGCTATGAGTGTTATCGTCGCGGCGGGTTTTCGCCACGACCGAGACAACGCGAAAGTTTGAATATCTTAAAATAAATCCGACTCAGTTAGTATGTTCAGCGTCAACTCATTATTACTCCTTGTCGGCTGAGGGTTGACTCTTAAGTTCAGCGAACTTGGTCGCCATCGTCGGGTTGTGCCGCGTCAACTTCTTGATCGTCACGCCCTGCGCCTTGTCGTTCGCAAGGCGAAGGTTCCGATCAGTGCCGAGCAGAGCCTCCTTCGTCTTCTGCAGATGGTCGATTGACTTGTCAATTTCGTCAATCGCCGTCTGAAATCGCCTTGACGCCAATTCATAGTTCTTCCCGAAGGCTGTCTTGAATCCTTCAAGCTCATTTTCAAAGTTCGTTATGTCAATGTTCTGAGCCTTCACTAGCGCGAGCTCAGTCTTGTATTTCAGCGAATTCAGGGCGGCGTTTCGTAGTAATGTGATGATCGGGATGAAAAATTGCGGACGAACGACGTACATCTTCGGGTAGCGATAAGACACGTCGACAATCCCCGAGTTGTATAGATCGCTGTCGGGTTCGAGTAGTGATACAAGGACCGCATATTCACACCCCTTCTCGTTACGATCTTTGTCGAGCTCCTTGAGGAAGTCCTCATTCTTCTTTTTGGTGGCAGTTTCGTCGCTCTCGTTTTTCATCTCGAACATGATAGAGACGATTTCGGTGCCAGCTTCATCCGAATCACGGAAGATGTAGTCGCCCTTGCTGCCGGTTCGAGCGTCGTTATCCTTCTCGAAGTGCGCCTTCGAAAATGCTGTAGCCCGGATGCGGTTGAACTCGGTCTCGCAATGTTGCTCAAGGGTTTCGCCGACCATCTTGGTTGACAGACGGGCCTTCAAATCCTTGAGGCGCTCAATAGCATCATCTCTATCCTTGATCTGCGTCTCGTACTTGTCCTTGAGCGATTTCTCGGCGAGTTGCTTTTCAAGCTCCGCGCGCTCGAGTCCACTCTTCAGTTCGTCGCGCTCCTTCTCGACAGAACTGACTGCTTCGGTAATTGCAAGCTTCTGGGCAACCTCTATTGCGTCGAGCCTAGCCTTCAGCTCCTGTATTTCTGCATCCTTCGTGGAGGCGGCCTTCTGTAGTTCGTTCACGAGCCTCGCCTCGGCTAGCTCAGAAGCTGTTTTCTTGTCCTGCCTAACATTAACAAGTTCGTTTGCGAGTGCGTCACGCTCTTTTTCAACTGCACTTACGGCCTCGGTCACAGCAAGTTTCTGCGCGACCACACCGGCCTCAAGCCTTGCCTTCAGTTCCTGAATCTCTGCATCCTTGGCTGTCGCGGCTTTTAGAAATTCGCTAGCAATCTTAGTTTGCGCGAGTTCTACGGCGTTCTGCTTGTCCTGCTCGGCCAACTCGAGCCGCTTTTGCAACTGTTTCTCAAACTCACTGTCACGAACTTGCTTCAAGATGTCTGCGTACCCTGCTTCGTCTATTTTGAATGCTTTCCCACAGTGCGGACAGATAATTTCGTGCATGAATATTTCCCCTCCGTCTAGCCTTTTCAGTTCTATGATTTTTCCTGCCAACTCATAATTGAGCAGTTAGTGCCTGGTTTATATATGTAGATGCAAGTTTCTATATATAGAAACAATTTTCTATATGTAGAAACCATGTAAATTTATACATCTGTAAACTTTTACCGTAAATTCTGCGTAATTTGTTTCAATATATAGAAGCCTGTCGTTTGTTACGGGAATTTTGAGGTTTCTACAAGTATAAGCTTTTCCAGCCTTGTGCCCCTGATGCATCCGTATGGTACGATCCTGAGTTTCTTCTCTATATCTCAACGCCCGCCGACGGCTTTAACCTGTGATTGTAAAACCTTCCAGCGCCCAATTTTTGTTCTCCGACTCGTTCAGTTGCGAATTATAACCGCCCCGCTTTGGGGCCAGTCGTTGTGGCCTCCGGGGATTTCATGAAATACCGCTTGGGGCACGGACGCGGCCAGTGCCCTCGCATGGCGGATCGGCAGTATCCTGTCGTTGATTGCTCCGTAGATCTCCAGTTTCCCGGCATATCCCGCAAAAGCCTCGATATTGTCCCAGCGATCAAACAGGAGCAGGCCGGCCGGGATCAAGGGGAAATGATCTCTCGCCACACTCGCAAGCGTGTCGAAAGGAGCGACCAGTACGATCTTGTCCGGCTTCCGTTGCATTGTGGCCAGGGTGGATGCCGGGCCGCTTCCGATCGATTCGCCCACGACGCAGAGGGGGGTGTTCGGATATTCCTTGCTCAACTCCCCATAGGCGGCCTTTACCGCGGAATCGAACGACGACTTGCTGGGGGAACCTTCGCGGTGACCGTATCCCGGATATTCCAGGATGAAGACCGAATCGGAGCCGGAAAAGCAGTGGAGGGCGTAGGCGCGATCCGCCGCCTGTCCGCCGTTTCCGTGAATGAACAGCCAGACGTTCCTGGGATTGTGCGCTGTGCGGGCATAGCCGATGAGCCGGCCATCCACTATCCAAGGGGCAAGACCGTTCGTTTCCGAATGGTGGCTCGGGTAGTAGAGTATTCGGCGCTGGAAGAGGGTAATGGCCGTCAGGAGAGTTGTAAAGGTTATCAGCGCAACTATGAGCATGCGTTTCAGTTGGGGCATGTGGGGTAGGGGGTGTTGAACGGTTTGGGTCCCTCTGGATCGTTGAAACCCGGTAGTGCTGTAGTCTGCTGTCAGCGCGGCGCTTCTGAAACTAATTTTAATTGAACGGCACTATATACCGACTTACCCAAAACGTCAAAGGGGGAGGATGATTTCGCTCAGGTAACCCGCAGCGCCTCGACGATGGTCTTCCGCGAAGCGCGGAAGGCAGGGAGCACGCCGCCGACGAAACCCATGATCAGGGAGAAGAGCAGCGATTTGTAGAAGATGCCGAAGGTGAGGGTGAAGCTGAAAGCCAGCTCGGAGAAAGTCTGGAAGTTGAGGGTGGAGATGGTGAAGAACTGCAGGAAGGAGGCGAAGAAGAGCCCGATGCAACCGCCCACCAGCCCCAAAAGCAGCGACTCCAGCAGAAACGCCGCCAGGATGCTGCTCCGCTGGAAGCCGAGCGCACGCAGGGTGCCGATCTCGGCGGTGCGGTTGGCTACGGCGGAATACATGGTGATCATGGCCCCGATGATGGCTCCCAGGGAGAAGATCACCGTCAGCGACAGCCCCAGGATACGCAGGAAGGTGGCCATCATCTCCGACTGGTCGGCGTAGTACGTCGTCTCCCGCCGCGCCTCCAGGGTCAGGCGGGGATCGTTCTCGATCCGCCGCTTTACTCCGTCGAAGGCCGAGGAATCGGCCAATTTGAAGAGCACCGAGGAGTAGACCGGCCGCCGGAAAGCCTGCATCAGCTGGTCTGCGTCACCCCAGATCTCCGAGCTGAAGGCCCGGTTGCCGGCGTCGAAGATCCCCACCACGGTCCAGTCGCGCATGGCGAAGCGCAGCGTCTCCCCCACGCCCCCGCCCCGGAAGCGCCGGGCGATGCTGGCCCCGGCCATGATCTCCGACGATCCGGGCCTGGGCATGCGCCCCCTGATCAGCCTGACCTGGGGACGCAGCAGCAGCGACTCCCTCTGAATGCCGCGGATGGTCACCTGGGAGGTGGCGCCCCCCACCCGCTTGGGGAGGTTGATCAACACCAGCAGCTCCTTGGCCAGGAGCCTGTGCCCCCGGTCCCCCAGGGCCACCTCCGGCTCGGTCTCCACCACGGCCGCCTGCTGGCGCTCGATCCCGCTCTGCACCTCCGAGGCGGAACCCTTGCGGATCACCACCACGTTGTCCGGTGAACCGGTGTCCACCAGGGTCTTCCTGAGCCCCTCGGAGAGCATCAGGATCGAGGCGAAGACGAACACCACCAGGGCCATGCCCGAGGCGGTCAGCACGGTTGTCAGGCGGCGGGCCCAGAGGTTGCGCAGGCTGTAGGAGAACGGTATGGCCATGTCAACCGACCCTCCTCAGCCCCTCGGCGATGCGGATGGTACTGGCTCGCCAGGCGGGGAAGACGGCCGCCACCACCGCCACCAGCAGGGCGGCCAGCAGGTCCAGCCAGACCGTGGAGGGTGACACGTTGAAGATCGGAAAGTAGGTGGAGAGGGCGCTGCCGAAGGCGGCCGCCGCAGGGTAGGTGAGGACGATCCCCAGGATGCAGCCGGTCATGGTGATCACCAGCGATTCGCCCAGGATCAGGCCGGCGATGTGGTAGCCGCGAAACCCCAGGGTCTTGAATACCGCGTATTCGCCGATCCGCTCCCGCGCCGTCATGGCCATGGTGTTGGCCACCACCGCCATGATGATGATGATCACCACGAAGGAGACCAGCTGGATGGCGATGACGATCGCCTCGGTCATGGAGATGAAGCTGAGCTGGAAGGCTTTCTCCGTCTCGGTCAGGGTCTCGGCCAGGGAGTTCGTGAACAGCCGGTCGATGTCCCGGGCAACCTCGGCCGAACGGTTCGGGTTGCTCACCCCGATCATGTAGAACCCCACCTGATTGGCCCGCCGTGGAATCGTCTTCTTCATGGTTTCGTTCAGGTAGTCCCAGTTGAAGAACATCTGGGTCTCGTCCACGGTTTTGTCCCGTCCCCGGTAAATCCCCCGCAGTACGAACTCCCAATCCCCAGGATAGATGGTCCCCTTGAGCACGATGCTCTGACCGATCTTCCATCGGAAGCGCTCCACCAGCTTGCGGCCGGCCACGCACCCCTTGCGGTCGTGGATCACCGCCGCCCTCTGCTCCGGGGAGAGGACGAACTCGGGGTACAGCCTCAGGTAGTTTTCAATCTCCACGGCGAAGTTGGGGAAGAAGTTCTTCTCGTCGATGTAGACGCCGCCGAACCAGCTGCCGTAGGAGACATCCTGGACGCCGTCTACCTGGCGGATGCGCTCCCGGTAGGAGAGGGGGAGGGGAAAGACCAGGGAGATGGCGTTGCGGGTGACCAGGCGGCTGGCCGAGGAGGCGTCCACCCCGGCGTACCAGGCGCTGATGACCGTGCGCAGCATGCCGAAGGAGAGGATGGCGATGGTGATGCCGAGGATCGTCAGGGAGGTGCGCAGGCGGTGGCGGAAGGCGTTTCTCCAGAGCAGCTTAGACAGGCGCATCGCTCAGCTCGCCTTTATCCAGGTATCTGATCATGTGGGCCCGCTCCGCCGCCCGGGGGTCGTGGGTGACCATGATGATCGTCTTGCCCGATTCCCGGTTGAGCCGCTCCATAAGGTCCAGGATCTCCGCGGCCGATGCGCGGTCCAGGTCGCCGGTAGGTTCGTCGGCCACCAGGATGGTCGGGTCGGTGACCACGGCCCGGGCGATGGCGACCCGCTGCTGCTGGCCGCCGGAGAGTTCCGAGGGGTAGTGATCCATCCGGTCCGCCAGTCCCACCACCCTGAGGGCGGTCTCCACATGGGCCCGACGCTCCACCCGGGAGAGGTTGGTTAACAGCAGCGGCAGCTCCACGTTTTCGAAGGCGGTCAGTACCGGGATCAGGTTGTAGAACTGGAAGATGAAGCCGACGTGCAGCGAGCGCCAGCGGGCCAGTTCGCTCTCGGCCAGGGAGGTGATCTCCACCCCGTTGATAAGGATGCTGCCGGAGTCGGCGCCGTCGATACCGGCCAGCAGGTTGAGCAGGGTACTCTTCCCCGAACCGGACGGCCCCATCAGGGCCAGGAACTCCCCCTCGGGGATATCGAAGCTGATCTCCTCCAGCACCGGGATGGTCTGGCTCCCCCTGCGGTAGGACTTGGAAAGGTTGCGTATCTTGACGATCTCACTCATGGGTGATCCTGAGGTTAAGCAACTGCGGGCTGCCTGCGTTCGCGCGGACGGGCTCGTATCAGGTGACATATTGTGCTGAAAACGGCAGGAAACCACGGATGGATACAGATGCACACGGATAACTACGGTAAGGTTTCTACAATGAGGGTGAATATCTCCCGGATTTGCTGTGTTTTGTCATATCCGTGTCTATCCCCTGTATCCGAGTTTCAAAGCCTTTGTACGGTTTTTGTTTTATATAAACAACGTGTTACAGTATTGAACTATTTTTCGGCCAGGGTGACCCGGGATCCGTCCTGAAGGCTGTCGGGAGGGCGCAGGACCAGGGCGTCGCCCGCCTTCACTCCGGCGGTCACCTCCAGCTGATCACCCATCCTGGCTCCCAGTCGCACCTCTCTCTCGGTAACGCGGTTCTCCCTGACCAGGAAGACCACCTTGCGTCCCTTGCGCTGGACCACCGCGGCGGGGTTGAGCGTAGTGCGCGGCCGCCGCTCCGTGGTTGACACCGGGCGGGAGAGGAAGGATACCTTGGCGCTCATCTCCGGCAGGATCCGTCGGTCGAAGTCCTGGAACCGAACCTTCACCAGCACGGTGGCCTTGCTCCGGTCCGCAGTCGGCACGACCATGTGGACGACCCCGCGGAAGCGCAGGTCGGGGAAGGCGTCCAGCTGGATCTCGCACGGTTGCCCCACCCGGACCTTCTCCAGGCTTGATTCGGCCACGTCCACCTCGACCTGCAGGGAGCCCATGTCGGCGATGGTCACCACCGCCGCCTTGGCGTTGGCCGCCGAAGCGAAGGGGGTGACGATGTCCCCCACGTCGGCGTTCTTGGTCAGCACCACCGCATTGAAGGGGGCCCGGATATTGGTGAACTCCACCGCAACCCTGGCCGCCTCCAGGGCGGCCGCGTTCGCCGCGATAGTGGCCCGGGCGCCGGAGACCGCAGCCCGTGCCTTGCGGTAGCGGGCCTGAACCCCATCGAAGTCAGCCCTGGAGACGACCCCCTCGGAGAGCAGGGTTCTGTAGCGCCTGAAGTTGAGGTCTGCGTCGTGCAGCTCCGCCTGGGCCTGCTCCAGCAGGGTTCGGCTGTTCTTCAGGTTGGCCTCCGTCTGGGAGCGGGTGGCGATAACGTCGGCATTCTCGATCCTGGCCAGCACGTCCCCCTCGCGGACCAGGCTCCCCTCCTCGACCCCCAGCCACACCAGGCGGCCGGTCGCCTTGGAGGCCACCGACGCCTTGCGCTGGGCCACCACGTAGCCGCTGGCGTTGAGCAGGGTGAACCCCTGGGAGGGGTAGGTCTGCTGGACCGTCGCAACCTCCACGACCACCGCGGGGCGTAGGACGCCGCTGACGTAGAGTGCGGCCGCCAGGACGGCCAGGAGTCCCCCCCAGAGCAGGAAGCGTCTGGCCCATGCTGTCCCCCTGCGAGGCGCACTGACGGTCTTGTCGATTTTTAGCTGGTTCAGGTCGTCGTGTTCCATGGAGTACCCGTTTGTCCCCGGGGTGCTGCTACCAGTACCGCGTGGATGGCGTGGATGATAAACTTCCTTAATGACTTGAACTATATACCCCACTCTGGGCCAAGTCAAAGGGGTGGGGGAGGTTGGAGGTACTAGGTTGGTGTCGCATGAAAATTACACGGGAGAAGCTGGTTATTCAGGCCCACTTGTCCGTCAGACGGTAGGAGAGCAGGCCGAGGTACTCATGCAGGACCGAGGAGGAGTCGGAGAACGCCCCTGCCGCTCTCCCCTCATACACGGCTCCCCGGCACCAGGATGTTCACCTTCATGCAGTCGGGAACCATTGAACCAGGAAACGGAGGCTCCGCACGACCTTGGGCGAAGTGGGTGGTGATACCGTGCCGAACGTTCCGACAGAGGACGGGGAAGAACTTCAGCGCTGCCATATACAGGTTAGGGGAGCGGGGAACGAGGCGTGATACCCCGTCAGGACGGAGCGGTTCGCACCGCGAAGAGGCGGCCGGGACCTGAGCGGGGCGCTTGCGGTGTTGTGCCGCAAGCGCCCCGGTGGTCAATCAGTTGGCTACGGTCCGTCCGTCACCGCCGGTCATAATCGTAGCGGTTATCCCGGTCGCGGTAATCGTTGCCCCGTTGATAGTCGTCACCGCGCCTGTCGTGTTTGCGGTAGTCGTCATTGCGCCTGGTTTCCCGAGGCCAGTGGGACCTGGGCAGGTCCGACCAGGGACCCCGCCGCGAACGGGAGTAGCTCCAGCGGTTGTCGTGGTAGTAGTACACATAGCCGTTCTGTTGGTAGTAGGGCTCCACGCCCAGCACCACGACGGGGGGGAGGGGAGAAACCACTACGCCTCCTCCGTATTCGGGAGGAGCGGGGGTGACAACGCATGCGCCGAGCATGAGCAGCGCGAACATTGCCATGAGACTAAGCTGTTTCATTCGTAACTCCTTTCGTGTGTATCGCAGCCGTGGTTCGACCGCCCTGGATATTCCATACACTTTTCATACACTCGTTTGCTCCCGATAGCAATGTGGGGCAGGGCCAGGGCTGAAAGCTGCCATCCTGCCAGATATCTTTTGACCAGGATGATTCTGGGGCGGCCGGGCGCCTGCTTTGGGAGGCGGTCGGGCGTAACGCCGAGCAGGTTGATATCACGGTTCCCGACGTCGGGCTTGACAGCGGGGGTGATATCTCTATCATGGATGAACTTTTCGCGGGTTGGGGCGGGCTCTCCGCCGAACCGCTCCCGCGGCCCTCGTGCCAGGGGAGCATGGCATACCATCCAGCAAAGGCGCGGCTCATGGAATCTTCAAAAACAAGGGACTACAGCCAGGAGGCGGAGATCCTCAAGGTGCTCGGCCATCCGGTGCGGCTCAAGATCGCGGCCGGGCTCTGCACCAAGGAGTGCAACGTGAAGAACATCTGGGAGTGCCTCGGCCTGCCCCAGGCCACGGTGTCCCAGCATCTGGCGTTGCTCAAGAACCGGGGCATCATCACCGGCAAGCGGGAGGGGACTGAGGTGCGCTACAGTGTCACGAATCCCATGGTGAAGAGGATCATCACCGCGCTGGAGTAACTCTTTCCGGATGCATGGGCTCCCGGCGGCTCCTCCGGTGCCGTGCGCTAACGCGTCCCCTGTTTTCCGAAACAATTGGCAAAGAACAGGATCTGATACTGGATGGCGTTGTTCCAGTATTCCCAGGTATGGCCGCCGGGCCGTTCGCTGTAGTCATGGGGTATCCTGAGGTCCAGCAGGCGCTGGTGCAGGGCCCGGTTGGAGTCGATGAAGAAGTCGTCCACGCCGCAATCGATGGCCAGACTGATGCCGCTGAAGATGAAACGGTGGGCGTTGGTGATAATGGCCTTGTCGTTCCAGAAACGTTCGTTTTTGATCCGGTCGCCGAACACCGCGTCCAGGCCCCAGTTGCCCGGAAAACCGCGCGGGTCCACGCCGCCGCTCAGGCTCCCCGCCGCGCCGAAGCTGGCTTGGTTGTTCAGCGCCACGTTGAGCGCGCCGAACCCTCCCATGCTCAGGCCGGTGATGGCCCGGGCCCCCTTGGCGGCAATGGTTCGGTAGCTTTTGTCCATGTGGCTGACCAGATCCCTCCCCACGTAACTCTCGTACCTGCTGCCGGACAGCACCGGGCTGTCCACGTACCATTTATCGAAATCCCCGTCGGGCATGACCAGGATCAGGCCGTGGCGATCGGCCAGGGCGCCGATTCCGGTATGGTCCGTCCAGCTGGTGTCGTTGCCGGACCAGCCGTGCAGCACGTACACCGTAGGAAAGCGGCCGTTGCCTGTCCCGTAGGCATCGGGAAGCACCAGGGTTACGTTCGTCGTCCTGGCCAATGCGGCGCTGGGCACCTGGATTCTGACCTTCTGGAATGCCCAGGCCTGCCCGGCACACAGCAGGGCGACCAGCATGATACCGAGTCTGCTCATGTCACATCCTCCTCAATGCTTCCTGTTGTACCGCGTAACCATAGCATCCCGTTGCACCGCCGTCAAAAAAATCCCCGTTTGCCTGCCGTTCTACCCAAGTACCGGTTTTCGGCTGTTTCCGCTGACAAAAGCGGCGCCGGAACTTGCCTGTTGCCGAACCGCGGCTACACTTGACGGCGGTATCGTTTCGTTTTCAGCGGAGAGAGGGGGGAAAACGGGTATGGATGAATTCATGCGCGCCGCCTGTGAAGAGGCGCGGAAGGGGCTGACCGAGGGGGGGATTCCCATCGGCTCGCTCCTGGTGTATCGGGGGACTGTTCTGGGGAGGGGGCACAACCGACGGGTGCAGAAGGGAAGCGTGACGCTCCACGCGGAGATGGATGCGCTGGAAAACGCCGGGCGAATGCCGGCCGCCATCTACCGCGAGTCGGTGTTGTATACGACGTTGTCCCCTTGTCCCATGTGCGCGGGAGCGGTCCTGCTCTATGGCATTCCGCGGGTGGTGATCGGGGAAAACAGGAACTTCCAGGGCGAAGAGGAACTGCTCCGTTCCCGGGGTGTGCAGGTGGAGGTGCAGCAGGACGAGGAATGTATCGCCCTGATGCGCCGGTTTATCGAGGACAGGCCGGACCTGTGGAACGAGGATATCGGCGTGTGACACTCCCGCGGAGTTCATGCCGGTAACCAGGTTTGAAGGTTGGCGATGTCCCCCGGCACGTTCCGGGAAGACTCTGAAACAAAAAGGAGAAAGAAATGAAACGGTTCGCACGTGTGACTCTGGTACTTCTGGTCGTACTTCTCACGGGAACGTCGGCAATGGCCCAGGGCATGGGGGGCGGTGGCGGCTGGGGTATGAGGGGCGCCTATCAGAGGATGTATAACCCGGCCACGGTGGAGTCCCTCTCCGGAGAGGTGGTCGGCGTGGACAGGGTCGCACCCCTGAGGGGGATGGGCGCGGGTATCCACCTGAGCCTCAAAACCTCCGGGGAGACGGTTCCGGTACACCTGGGTCCGGCATGGTTCGTTGAACGCCTGGAGCTGAAGATCGCGAAGGGGGATCGGATCCAGGTCAAGGGTTCCCGCGTGGTTATGTCCGGCACGGCCGCCATTATCGCCGCAGAGGTGAAGAAGGGTGACGCTCTGCTGCAGCTCAGGGACGCCATCGGCGTTCCGGTCTGGAGCGGGTGGAGGAAACGCTGATGGCGGGAGATACTGACCGCGGCTGGAGTCCCTACCTGGCGGGCGCGCTGACCGGCGTCGTATCGACCCTTTCCCTCTGGGTGTCGGGCAAGTACTTTGGCGCCTCCACCACCTTCGTGCGCACGGCAGGCATGATCGAGAAGAGCGTCGATCCCGAGCGGGTGGGCGCCATGTCCTATTTCATCAAGGAGACCCCTACGATCGACTGGCAGTGGATGTTCGTGCTGGGGGTCTTCCTGGGCTCACTGCTCGCCTCCACCACGTCGAACAGCTTCCGTTGGCAGGCGCTGCCACCCATGTGGCAGGCCAGATTCGGTCCCGGCCGGGGAAAACGGGCACTGGCCGCGCTGGCGGGAGGGGTCGTGGCCATGTTCGGCGCCCGCCTGGCCGACGGCTGTCCCAGCGGCCACGGCCTGAGCGGCACCATGCAACTGGCGGTCAGCGGCTTCATCGCCCTGGTCTGCTTTTTCCTGGGGGGCATGCTGGTGGCGCGCCTGCTCTACGGCGGAGGTGAAACGAGATGAACATGCTGATCTACGGTCTGGTGACCGGCATCCTGTTCGGCTTCCTGCTGCAGAAGGGGAGGGTGTTGCGCTACGACAGGCAGTTGGGTGCCCTGCGTCTCAAGGACATGACCATCGTCAAATTCATGCTTTCCGCCGTGCTGGTGGGGATGGTCGGCGTCTACCTGTTGAACGATCTGGGGCTGGCCAAACTGTCGGTAAAGGCCAGCATCCTGGGAGGAGTGATCCCCGGCGGCCTGATCTTCGGCATCGGCTGGGGTCTTCTGGGGTACTGTCCCGGCACCTCCCTGGGCGCCCTGGGGGAGGGACGCTGGGATTCCCTCTGGGGGGTGCTGGGGATGTTGGTCGGCGCGGCCCTGTATGCCGAGGCCTATCCGCTGATGAAGAGCACCCTGCTCACCTGGGGGGACCTGGGCAAGATCACCCTGCCCCAGCTCCTGGGGGTCAGCCCCTGGCTCCTGATTCCGCTCTTCATCGCCGGGGGGCTCGGGTTGTTTTCCTGGTTCGAGAAGAAAGGGCTCTGATCCTGCTCCGGGCGTCATGCCTCCGGCTGGCCTGGTGGCTGCCGGCACAGGAGGCGTGGCGCCCGGAACCCAGGCCGTGTTGACCTCGTTTCTGCCCGCTCCCCGCCATGCCTCTCCCCAGCCTCTCACCCCAGCGTACGTTGCTTTCTGTTTGCCGCAAATGCTGCTATAGTACCCCCTCACATCAGCTCACCAGCACAAGGCAGGAACCCATGCGAACAGACCAGCGCAGAGCGCGCCGCTCACCTGATCCGGTTATCCCCGGATCGTACAGGTGCGGACCATGACGGCGGCCCGGCCGCGCCCATCAACAACGGGACTCGCCTCCCCCACCGAGGCTATCCTGGAGAGCATCTCCGACGGCGTCTTCACCGTTGACATGGAGTGGGTGATCACTTCGTTCAACCGGGCCGCCGAAGAGATCACCGGCGTGCCGCGGGAGGAGGCCATCGGCCGCCGCTGCGGCGACGTGTTCCGTTCCAGCATGTGCGGCGCTGACTGCGCGTTGCAGCAGACCCTGAAGACCGGCAAGCCGGTGATCGGCCGGTCGGGCTACATCATCGATGCCGACGGTGACCGCATCCCCATTAGCATCTCCACCGCCGTGCTGCGGGACTCCCGGGGGCGGGTGATCGGCGGCGCCGAGACTTTCCGGGACCTGTCGGAGCTGGAGACGCTGCGCCGGGAGCTGGAGGGAAAGTTCAGCGTGGGAGACCTCTCCAGCCGCAGCCCGCTGATGCAGCGGCTGTTCGAGATCCTGCCGGCCATCGCTGCCAGTTCCAGCACGGTCATGCTGCTGGGGGAGACCGGCACCGGCAAGGAGGTCATGGCGCGCACGATCCATTCCTTGAGTGCCCGTCCCCAGGGGCCGTTCGTGGCGGTCAACTGCGGCGCTCTCCCCGATACCCTGCTGGAGTCGGAGCTGTTCGGCTACAAGGCCGGCGCCTTCACCGGCGCGACCCGGGACAAGCCGGGCCGTTTTTCCCTGGCACGGGGAGGGACGATCTTTCTGGATGAAATCGGCGAGGTGAGCCCGGCCTTGCAGGTGCGCCTCCTGCGGGTGCTCCAGGAGCGCAGCTTCGAACCGCTGGGCGGGGTGAGCTCCGAAACCAGCGACGCCCGGGTGATCGTTGCCACCAACAGGGATCTGACCGAGCAGGTGCGCAAGGGGCTGTTCCGGGAGGATCTCTACTACCGGGTGAACGTGGTGCGCATGGAGCTTCCTCCCCTGCGCCGCAGGAAGGAGGATATCCCCCTGCTTGCGGAGCGTTTCATCGAACGGTTCAATCACGTGCAGCGGAAGGCGGTTAGCGGGATCTCTCCCGAGGCGCTCTCCCTGCTCATGGCTCACGACTGGCCGGGAAACATCCGCGAGCTGGAGAATGTGATCGAACGGGCCTTCATCCTTTGCGCTGAGGGGCAGATCGGCATCGCCCACCTGTCCGAAGAGCTGCGGAGCCAGCGGGCGGAAACGGCGGAAGGGGACGTGCGCTCGGCCCACGATATCCTGGATGCCCAGGCCATTCTGGCGGCCCTGGAGCGCACCAACAACAACCGGGCCGCGGCTGCCAGGGATCTGGGAATCCACAAGACGACCCTGTTCCGCAGGATGAAGCGGCTGGGAATCCCGCTCCCTGAGGAGGACGGCCGTTCCCGACGCTCCGGGTGAGGCCGGGTCCGGCGAAGTGGTTTTCACCCCGCGGCATGCGAAAAGGCCCTTTCGACCGGTTGGTCGAAAGG
>CAZIUE010000031.1:0-17758 GCA_964542535.1 uncultured Pelobacter sp.
GAACAGGGAACAGGGAACAGGGAACAGGGAACAGGGAACAGGGAACAGGGAACAGGGAACAGGGAACAGGGAACAGGGAACAGGGAACAGGGAACAGGGAACAGGGAACAGGGAACAGGGAACAGGGAACAGGGAACAGGGAACAGGGAACAGGGAACAGGGAACAGGGAACAGGGAACAGGGAACAGGGAACAGGGGGGGCGGATCGAAAACGATCCGCCCCGTTTCTATTTTCAGGCCTCATGGACCGTTTCGTAAATATGTTTACAATTTTCCGTTCGGCCTGAGCTTGTCGAAAGCCTGTGTTTACAAGGTTATAATGGTTCGACAAGCTCACCGTGAACGGGAATGATTTTATCGAAACGGTCTACTCGTAGCGGGGGAAGAGCGCCTCGGCCTTGGTGATAGTGGTTCCCTCTTGCAAACCGCCCCAGGCCAGGGCATCACGGCAGACCTGACCGTCCCACCCCAGGGAAGCCAACGCCTTCTCCGCCGTGGCGGGCAGGAAAGCCGACAGCAGGCAATGGGCGATGCGCTGGGATTCCAGCAGACAGTACATGACCGTGGCCAGGCGGTCCTTTTGAGCCGGGTCCTTGGCCAGGACCCAGGGGGCGCAGTCGTCGATGTACTTGTTGCCGGCCGAGATGACCTCCCAGATGGCCTGGAGCGCCTTGCTGAAGGCGAGTTCATCCATGAACCTGTCCACGCCGGCGATCATGCCGGCTGTTTTTTCCATCAGGGACCGGTCGATGTCGGTGATCTCGCAGGCCGCCGGCAGGACCCCCTTGAAGTACTTGACCGCCATGGCAGTGGAACGTGAGAGCAGATTGCCCAGGTCATTGGCCAGGTCGGAGTTGAGTCGCGTGACCAGTGCGGTATGGGAGAAGTCCCCGTCCAGGCCGAAAGGTACCTCGCGCATGAGGAAGTAGCGGACCACGTCCACGCCGTATTTGTCGATGAGCATGTTGGGCTCCACCACGTTCTGCAGGCTCTTGCTCATCTTCTGTCCTTCCACTGTCCACCAGCCGTGGGCAAAGACCTTCTCCGGCAGGGGGAGTCCGGCCGCCATCAGGAAGGTGGGCCAGTAGACGGTGTGAAACCGGAGGATGTCCTTGCCGATCAGATGCACGCTGGCCGGCCAGAAGCGGCTGTAGTCACTCCCCTCGTCAGGGTAGCCCAGGGCGGTGAGGTAGTTGGTCAGGGCGTCGAACCAGACGTAGACGATATGCTTGTCGTTGCCCGGAACCGGAATGCCCCAGCTGAAGGTGGTGCGGGAGACGGACAGGTCGCGCAGCCCTTCTTTTACGAAGGAGATGATCTCGTTGCGTTTGGTCTTGGGCTGGATGAACTCCGGGTTGGCCTCGATATGGGCCAGCAGCTGTTCCTGGTAGGTGCTCATGCGGAAGAAGTATGACTCTTCCTTGAGCTTCTCCACCGGCCGGTTGCAGTCCGGGCAGCGGTCGTCGATCAGCTGGGTTTCAGGCCAGAACGTTTCGCAGGGGGTGCAGTACCAGTCCTCGTATTCTCCCAGATAGATGTCACCCTTCTCCATCAGCTGGGAAAAGAGGTGGGAAACCCCCTTCTTGTGGCGCTCCTGGGTGGTCCTGATGAAGTCGTTGTTGGAAATGCCCAGACGTTCCCAGAGCGCCTGGTAGCGCTTGACGACCCGGTCGGCCAGCTCCAGGGGGGTCTCGCCGGCGGTGGTGGCCGCCTTTTCCACCTTCTGGCCATGCTCGTCGCTACCGGTGAGGAAATAGACGTCATACCCCATCAGCCGCTTGTAGCGTGCCAGCACGTCGGCGGCCACGGTGGTGTAGGCATGGCCGATGTGCGGCACGTCGTTGACGTAATAGATGGGGGTAGTGACGTAGAATGTTGGTTTCATGGCTTTCATGCTCCTGATGGTTGTGTGGTGAACGACCGGTTCCCGACTGCCGGCGGTGCTTATGCCTGGTCCTTGGGGGGCTCTGGAGTCTTCTTCTCCGGAGTAACCCCGCCCGGCTGTTTGCGCTGGCTCGGTCTGCGGGAGCGGTGCTTCCTGCGAGGCGGCTTGGCCGGAACCTCCCCCTCCGGGGGGGCGGCCTCGGTCGGCTGAGGGCCCTTCTGGCGCTCCTCACGACCGGCGGAAGGCTGCTCCTGGCGTGGACGCTCGTTTCCCTGTCGTTCGCGCCCCTTTGCCGAGGGGCGGTTGCCTCCTGGCGCGTCGGTGCGTTGCCCCGTCTCGGGCGGGGGAGCCTCTCCCCTGATGTCGGTCCCGGCGACCTGGATCAGTTTGCCGTCGTCCTGCTTGAGGGTCAGGATGCCGGTGAGGATATTCAGCTTGTCGACCACGCCGCTGGCCGCATCGGTCCTGACCCGCTTGCCGCATTTGGGGAGATTCTTGCGCAGGGCGCAGTAGGTGTCGTATTCGTAATCGAGGCAGCAGAGCAGCCGCCCGCACTGGCCGGAGATCTTGCTGGGGTTGAGGGCCAGGTTCTGCTCCTTGGCCATCTTGACCGAAACCGGCTGAAAATCCCGCAGCCAGGAGCAGCAGCAGAGTTCCCTGCCGCAGATGCCGATGCCCCCCACCATCTTCGATTCGTCCCGCACGCCGATCTGGCGCATCTCGATGCGGGTGTGAAAGGTGTGGGCCAGGTCCTTGACCAGCACCCTGAAATCCACTCGGCCGTCGGCGGTGAAGTAGAAGATGGCCTTGCTGCCGTCGAACAGGTATTCCACCCGCACCAGCTTCATCTCCATGGCCCGCTCCTTGATGCGGCGGTTGCAGAAGTCGTGGGCCTCTTTTTCCTTGAGCGCATTGCGTTTGAGTATTTCCATGTCGTCCGGGGTGGCGATGCGCATGACCGTGACCAGTCCGGGGGGGGACTCCTCGTCGCTGCGTTCCACCGGGGGGTGGACAACCGTTGCCATGGCAACGCCCCGGTCCGTTTCCACCAGCACTCTGTCGTGCGGTGCCAGATCCAGGTCACCGGCATTGAATTCGTACATCTTTCCGGCCGGACTGAACTGAAGGGTTACTATGCGTGGCAACGACTTCCTCCTTGGGGGTCAGGGACTCTCTGAAAAACAACAGTTTGATGTCTTTGCGCCTTCACGTTTCTGCGTGTGACGGATTGTTGTTATGTGGTACCAATTTTCATGGTTTTTATGGTGCCCTATGCCCGGTGGACGGCACCCTGGTGTCCGTTGGCCGCCAGCGTCTCCGCCATGTTCATGAAGAGATGATCCAGGGCCAGTTTCGCGTTGGCGTTGCGCTGCACGGCACGGCGCGTCTCCAGGATATCGTTCGTCAGGCGCAGCGCCGCCGGAAGGCCCAGTCCGGCGCTCAGGCGCTCCAGCAGCGGCCGGATTCCGGCGTTGGTGATGTCGTCGCCTCCGGCGACCAGGTGCAGCAGATCGCGGACAAGGGACAGCAGCATATCCAGGTTCTCCAGGGTCTCGTCCCGGCTGCCGCTCAACTCTTCCGATGCCTCGAAGATGCCGGCGATCCGCTCCAGGCTGAGACCTTCAAGGCGTGCGATGAGCAGGTCCCGGCGTCGGGCCAGGGCGTCGTTGTCCAGTGCCCTGGCCCGTTCCATGCTGCCGGCGGCCAGGGGAGCCAGCAGCGAGGCGCCGGCGCTGTCTATGCCGTTTCGCTCCAAAAGAAGCCTGATCTGCTCCGGTGAGAGCGGGGCGAAGCGCAGCAGCTGGCAGCGCGAGCGGATGGTCGGCAGGAGCAGATCGGCATTTTCGGTAATAAGGATGATGATCGCGTTTCCCGGCGGCTCTTCCAGGGTCTTGAGAAACGAATTGGCCGAACTGGTGTTCATCCTGCCGGCCGGCTCGATGATGCAGGCCGCGCGGGGAGCCTCGTAGGGGCGCATGGCTAGGTCGCGCTGCACGTCGCGCAGCTGGGCGATGCTGATGTCGCGCTTGTCCGGCAGCGGCTCCACGGTGTGAACGTCGGGGTGGCTGCCGGCCGCCACCCTGCGGCAGGAAGAGCAGACGCCGCAGGCGTCATCGTTGCCGGCTCCGCAGAACAGCGCCTGGACCAGGGCCAGGGCGGTCTTCCTGCGACCGCAGCCCGCCGGCCCCTCGAAGATGTAGGCATGGGCGGTTTTGCCCGACCGGAGCGAACGGAGCAGGAGCTCCAGGATCCGCTCGTGCCCCAGGATCTCAGAGAAGGGCATAACTCGTGTTGTTGAGGCGATTTTGCAGGACCTGTGCCACGATGTTCGCGGCAATATCCTCAACGCTTGCGCTGCCGTCAACGGTGATGAAACGTTGCGGTTCACTGCGTGCGATTCTCAGGTAGGCTTCGCGCACCGCCTGGTGAAATGACGGCGCTTCCAGCTCGAAACGTTCCTCGCGGGGGCCCGAGCCGGCTTCGATGCGTCGGCGCGCCCGCTCCAGGCCGACGGATACCTCGCAATCGATCAGCACCGTCAGATCGGGTCGCAGGGACTGGCAGGCCAGCTGGTTGAGCAGGTCCACCTTTTCCCTGCCGATCTCCCGGCCGTCGCCCTGGTAGGCCAGGGTCGCGTCGCTGAAACGGTCGCACAGCACGATGTTCCCGTGCTTCAGAGCCGGGATGATGACTTCCGCGACGTGCTGGGCCCGGGCCGCGGCGTACAACAGGAGCTCCGCCAGGGGGGAGATGGCGCTGTTGTCCGCATCCAGCAGGATCGAGCGGATCTTGTCGGCGATGGCGCAGCCGCCCGGTTCCCGCGTCATGACCACGGAATACCCCAGGGACTCCAACTGCTCGCCCAGAAGCGCGAGCTGGGTTGATTTGCCGCTTCCCTCGATTCCCTCAAAGGTTATGAAATATCCCACGAAAAATCTCCCTGCGTTTCTTAAATGCCGAATTATAGGTAAGCCGGCGGGAATTGGCAACTGATTTCAGGCATTCCCGTTCAGCTGGCCCGCCGCAAACGAATTGCAATCCAGGGGTTGTTTTAGTATAGTGCCAAAACTTCGAGCGGTACCCACCCCCAAATTCGGTTACGGAAAGCTGATCATGAAAGAAATTCTCTCCGGCAATGAGGCAATTGCCCGCGGTGCGTACGAAGCCGGGTGCAGTGTCGCCTGCGCCTATCCGGGCACACCATCCACCGAAATCCTTGAAAACACCGTCAGGTATGCGGAGATCAACTCCTCCTGGGCTCCCAACGAGAAGGTGGCCCTGGAGGTCGGCATCGGCGCCTCCTTCGGCGGGGGGAGGGCCTTGGTTGCCATGAAGCACGTGGGGGTCAACGTTGCCGCCGACCCGCTCTTCACTCTCTCCTACACCGGAGTCAACGGCGGCCTGGTGCTGGTCTCGGCCGATGACCCGGAGATGCACTCGTCCCAGAACGAGCAGGACAACCGCAATTACGCCAAGTTCGCCAAGATCCCCCTGCTGGAGCCGGCCGACTCCCAGGAGTGCAAAGAGTTCACCCTCCTGGCTTTCCAGCTCTCGGAACAGTACGATACACCGGTCATGCTGCGCACCACCACCCGCATCTCCCACAGCAAATCCATCGTGGAACTGGGGGAGCGGGTCAGGGACCTGGTGCCGCCGCGGCTGGTCAGGAACGCGGCGAAACTGGTCATGCTGCCGGGCAACGCCCGCGTCCGCCATCCGCTGGTTGAAGAGCGCTGCGTCAGGCTCTCCCGGGACGGGGCGACCATGGCCATCAACCGCCTGGAACTGCGCGACACCTCCATCGGCATCATCACCTCCGGCGTCTGCTATCAGTATGTGCGCGAGATTTTACCCACCGCATCCACCCTCAAGCTGGGCATGGTCAATCCGCTGTCCCACGACCTGATCCGCGATTTCGCCGGCCAGGTGGAGCGGCTCTTCGTGGTGGAAGAGCTGGATCCCTTTATCGAGGAGCAGGTCAGGGCCATGGGGCTGGCCGTGACCGGCAAGGAACTCACCTCACTGTGCGGAGAACTCACCCCCGAACGGTTGGCTTCCGCCTTTGCCGGCATCGGTGTCAGCGTGGCCCGTCCCCCCGCGACACGGGGCGCGGCGGACGAATCATCCCTGCTGCAGCGGCCGCCCAACATGTGCCCCGGCTGCCCGCATCGCGGCGTGTTCTATACGCTCAAAAAGCTCGATGCCTATGTGGCAGGGGATATCGGCTGTTACACCTTGGGGTTTATGCCGCCCCTGTCGGCCATGGATACCTGCGTCTGCATGGGCGCCTCCATCGGCATGGCCTGCGGCGTGACCAAGGTGGTTCCCCCCGGGGAGCGGAACAAGGTCGTGGCTGTCATCGGCGACTCCACCTTCCTTCATACCGGCATCAACGGACTGATGGACCTGGTCTACAACCAGTCCCCTGCCACGGTGATCATCCTGGACAACCGCATCACCGCCATGACCGGCCGCCAGGACAACCCCGGCTCCGGCTATACCCTGATGAACGACCCGACCACCAGTGTCGACCTCCCCAGCCTCTGCCGGGCCCTGGGGGTCAGGCACGTGCGCACCATCAACCCCTTTGATCTGCACGAAACCCGGGCCGCGATCCAGGAGGAAATGGAGCGCGACGAGCCGTCGGTGATCATCACCGACAAACCCTGCGTGCTGGTCAAGCGCGAAGGGGTCTTCACGCGAGGCCCGCTGTTGAAGGTGGATGAGGAGTCATGCAGCGGCTGCCGCGCCTGCCTCAAGCTGGGCTGCCCGGCCATCGAGTGGCGTCCCGGTGACGGGAAAATCGGTACGGCCCATATCAACCCGCTGCTCTGCACCGGGTGCGACGTCTGCCGTCAACTGTGTTCGTTCGACGCGATCGGGAGGGACAAATGAGCAGTCAGATCACCAATATCCTGATGGTGGGGGTCGGCGGCCAGGGGATTCTGCTGGCCTCTGAGATCCTCTCCGAGACCGTCATGCTGGCCGGGTACGACGTGAAGAAGAGCGAGATCCACGGCATGTCCCAGCGCGGGGGGAGCGTGGTCTCCCACGTGCGCTACGGAAACGAGGTTTTTTCTCCCATCGTGCCGGAAGGGGAGGGGGACATCCTGTTTGGCTTCGAGCTGATGGAGACCTTCAGGGCACTTCCGCTGCTCAAGCCCGGCGCCAGCGTTATCGCCAACGACCTGCGCATTCCGCCGCCGTCGGTGCTCATGGGGCAGAAGGCCTATCCCGCCGGGCTGACCGAGAAAATCCAGGCCTGCTTCGCCGATTTCCTGCTGGTGGACGGCCAGCAACTGGCCAGCCAAGCGGGCAATGTTCGCGCCGCCAACACGGTGCTCCTGGGGGCGGTTTCCCGGCGCCTGGACATTGCCGAGGAATACTGGCTCGCGGCGTTGGAGAAGATGGTTCCCTCCAAGGCCCTGGAGATCAACCGCCGGGCCTTCCTGATGGGAAGGGAGTTGTCGTGAGCCTGGAAATACCGACACTGCTGGACTCAATCATGGAGGCCAACCGGCAGTTTACCCGTCCGGACGCCTTTCCGCCGCTGCCCAAGAACCCCACCAGGCAGCTGGCCATCTTTACCTGCATGGACACCCGGCTGGTGGATTTTCTGGAACCTGCCATGGGGCTCAGGCGCGGTGATGCCAAGGTGATCAAGAACGCCGGCAACACCATCGTCGATCCCATGGCGGGATCGGTGATCCGCAGTCTGGTTATCGGCATCTTCAAACTGGGGGTGGAAGAGGTCTTTGTCATCGGCCATCGTGATTGCGGCATGTCCACGGTGGATGTGGAGGCCTTCAGGGAGTCCATGGCACGGCGCGGCATACCCCGCAAGGTTGTGGATTATCACGTCCCGGATCTGGGACAGTGGTTGGGGGCATTCTCCCATCCGGTGGAAAACGTGGAGCAGGTGGTGGGAATCATCCGCCAGAATCCGCTGATCCCCCGGGACGTGCCGGTGCACGGGCTGATTTTCTGCCCCAACGACGGCCACCTGGAAGTGGTGGTCAACGGCTACACCGGCGAGAGCTTCGCCAGCCGGATCGCAGAATAATCCCTGAAAAACAGCAGTCGTTTGCGCGGAGTCGCGAAATTCGCGAAGAAAAGCGGAAGACTCTATGTAGTAGTCGTATTACCTGCATGGTGAAGTCTGATTATGTGACAACCGCTTGATTATTTTGCGTCTTCGCGTTGTTGCGTGAGATGGGGTTGCTGTTTTCAGATGATCTTTTACGAACAACGAGGTGGTTCTGTCCATGTATTTCAATGAGGAATTCGAGACCCTCCCCCGCCAGGCTCTGGAGGCGATCCAGCTGAAACGGCTTCGATCGGCACTTGAACGTGTGTACAACAACGTACCGTTTTATCGTGCTTCTTTTGATGCCGCAGGTTTTAAGCCTGCCGACCTGAAAGGACTCGCCGATCTGCAGAGGCTCCCCTTCACCACCAAGCAGGATATGCGCGATTCCTATCCCTACGGGCTGTTCGCCGCTCCCATGGAAGAGGTGGTGCGCATCCACGCCTCCAGCGGCACAACCGGCAAGCCGACGGTTGTCGGTTACACTGCCAGCGACATCAACATGTGGGCCGAGCTGATGGCGCGTTCCTTCGTGTCGGCCGGTGCCCATAAAGGGGATATCGTTCACAATGCCTACGGGTACGGCCTGTTTACCGGCGGCCTGGGCGCCCACTACGGCGCCGAACGCCTGGGGGCATCGGTCATTCCCATGTCCGGCGGCAATACCAAGAAACAGATCATGATCATGCAGGACTTCGGCTCCACCATCCTGACCTGCACCCCCTCCTACTCCCTGTTCATGGCCGAGGCGGCCCGGGAGGAGGGGGTCGATTTCCGCGACCTGAAACTGAGGGTGGGGATCTTCGGCGCCGAGCCTTGGTCCGAGGCCATGCGCACCGAAATCGAGGCCAAGTTGAACCTGTCGGCCATCGACATCTACGGCCTGTCCGAGGTCATGGGGCCGGGGGTGGCCATCGAATGCAGCCAGGCCAAGAGCGGGCTGCACATCTGGGAGGACCACTTCATTCCCGAGATCATCGATCCGGTCAGTGGTCGGCGCCTGGCCGAAGGGGAGCGGGGCGAACTGGTCATTACCACCATCACCAAGCAGGGCATTCCCCTGATCCGCTACCGTACCCGCGACATCACCAGCATCACCTATGAACCGTGTGTCTGCGGACGGACCCATGCCCGCATCACCCGCATGAGCGGCCGCTCCGACGATATGCTGATCATCCGCGGGGTCAATATCTTCCCCTCCCAGATCGAATCGGTGCTGGTGGGTATCGAAGGGGTCGAACCGCACTACCTGCTGATCGTGGACCGGAAGGACAACCTGGACACTCTGGAGATCCAGGTGGAGGTGGACGAACAACTCTTCTCCGACGAGATCAAGGTGCTGCAGCAGCTGTCCAAGCGTATCGAGAAGGAGATCAAGGATATTCTGGGGGTCACGTGCAGCGCCAAGCTGGTGGAGCCTAAGACCATCCAGCGCAGTGAGGGCAAGGCCAAGCGGGTGATCGACAACCGTAAATTATAGGGAACAGGGAACAGTAATCGGGGACCTGGAATCGGGGACCGGGGAAGTCAAACGCTTTTACCCGCCCCCAGTCCCTGGTTCCCGGTCCCTGGTCCCCAGTCCCTGGAGGTGTTCATGAAAGTCGAACAGATATCAATCTTCATCGAAAACAAGTCGGGGCGCCTGGCCGAGATAACCCGTATCCTGGGGGACGAAGGCATCAACATCCGCGCCCTTTCCCTGGCCGATACCTCGGATTTCGGCATCCTGCGTCTGATTGTCAACGACGCTGCCCTGGCCAAGGCAGCGCTCAAGCAGCACGGCTTCACGGTCAACAGGACCGAGGTGGTTGCCGTGGAGGTTCCCGACCGTCCCGGAGGGCTCTCCTCCATCCTGCAAACTCTGGACACCCAGCAGATCAACGTGGAGTACATGTATGCCTTTGTGGAACGCTCGGGCGGCAATGCGGTGATCATCTTCCGCTTCGACGAGACCGACAAAGCAATTGCCACGCTCCTGGCCAGCGGGTTCAACGTGCTGCAGGGAGAGCACCTGTACAGCATGTAGTGTAGTACCCGATTATGTGTGCGGAGGAAAAATGAGGAGTATCTTTGCGCTTTGCGTGCTGACCTGTGGCATTCTTCTGGCCGGCTCAACGGCTTTTGCCGCCACCACGGTCAAGATCGGCGGCCTGTTCAGCGTGACCGGTCCCGCCTCTTTCCTGGGTGAGCCAGAGAAGAGGACCCTGGAGATGCTGGTCAGGGACCTAAACAGCAAGGGGGGAATCAACGGGGTCAAACTGGAGGCGGTCATATACGACACCACCGGTGATGCCACCAAGGCGGTGCAGCTGGCCACCAAACTGATCAAGGACGACCGGGTCTCCGTCATCGTTGGCCCCAGTACCACTGGAGAATCCATGGCGGTGATCCCGGTGGCTGAGAAGAACCGTGTGCCGCTGATCTCCTGCGCTGCCGGGATCAAGATCACCGATCCGGTCAAGAAGTGGGTCTTCAAGACCCCGGCAAACGACCACGTGGCTGCGGAGAAGATCCTGGTCTTCATGGCTCGACAGAAGCAGAAACGTATCGCGCTTTTGACCGTGACCGACGGATATGGCTCTTCCGGTCGCGAGCAGATCAAAGCCCTGGCAAGGGCAAAGGGTTTCACCATCGTGGCTGACGAAGTGTATGGCCCCAAGGACACGGACATGACCTCACAGCTGACCAAGATCCGCGGCATCAAGCCCGATGCCATCATCTGCTGGGGCACCAATCCCGGTCCGGCGGTGGTCACCAAGAACGTCCGGCAGCTGGGGATCAAGACACCGCTCTACATGAGCCATGGCGTGGCTTCCAAGAAGTACATCGAACTGGCCGGTCCCGCGGCAGCCGAAGGGGTTATGCTTCCTGCCGGCAAGTTGGCGATCTTTGATACGTTACCCGCATCCGATCCCCAGGCACGGCTGCTGGCCGAGTACAACCAGGCCTACCGGAAGGCCTACGGTGTCGAGGCTTCCACCTTTGGTGGGTATGCCTACGATGCCTTTCTGCTGATCACCAACGCCATCAGGAAGAGTGGGACATCCCCTCTCCAGATCCGCAACGGTATCGAACAGGCCCGCAAGCTGGTGAGCGTTTCGGGGCTGTTCACCATGTCACCCACGGATCACAACGGTCTTGACACGTCAGCCTTCGAGATGGTCAGGGTCGTCAGAGGTGGCTGGTCCCTCGTAAAATAGGCATCACCAGTGTCATTCCATCCCTGGAGGATATTGTTATGAAATTCCGCCTGATTCCCCTCGTTGCCGCGCTGCTGGGCCTGTTGCTCTGCGGCGTCGCCTCCGCCGCCGCTCCCCTCAAGATCGGCGGACTGTTCGCCGTGACCGGCCCGGCCGCCTTCCTGGGAGAGCCGGAACGCAATACCGCCCTCATGGTGGTGTCGGAAATCAACCGGGCCGGCGGGATCAGGGGGCGCAAACTGCACCTGGTTACCTACGATACCGCCGGTGACGCCACCAAGGCGGTTCAGCTGGCCAACAAGCTGATCAAGGACGACAGGGTCACGGCAATCATCGGCCCCAGTACCACCGGAGAATCCATGGCGGTGATACCGGTGGCCGAGCGTTACCGGGTGCCGCTCATTTCCTGCGCCGCCGGCATCAAGATCACCGAACCGGTCAAGAAGTGGGTCTTCAAAACCGCCCAGAACGACAGTCTGGCCGTGATCAGGATCTATGAGCATCTCAGGACACAGAGGATGCAACGGGTGGCGCTGCTTACCGTTTCCGACGGGTTCGGCGCTTCCGGCCGCGAACAGCTCAAGGCCCAGGCTGCCCGCTACGGCATCCGGATCGTCTCCGACGACACCTACGGTCCCAAGGATACGGACATGACCTCGCAGCTGACCAGGATCCGCGGCCTGAAGCCGGACGCTATCATCTGCTGGGGCACCAACCCCGGTCCGGCGGTGATCACCAAAAACGCCCGTCAGCTGGGCATCAGGACGCCGCTGTTCATGAGCCACGGCGTCTCCTCCAAGAAGTACATCGCCCTGGCCGGAGCCGCCGCCGAAGGCGTCAAGCTCCCCTCGGGCCGGGTGATCGTCGCCGATCAGCTGCCCGCCTCCGATCCCCAGAAACGCTCGCTGATCACCTTTGTCAAGGGGTATCAGCAGTATTTCAAGGCCGAGGGGGACCACTTCGGCGGACATGCCTGGGATGCGGTCATGCTGCTCAAGGGCGCCTTCGAGCGCGGCGCCGATACTCCTGCCGCGGTGCGCGACCAGTTGGAGCGGACCCGCCAGTTCCACGGCATCGGCGGCACCTTTACCTACTCGCCCCGAGACCATGCCGGCCTGGGCAAGGACGCCTTCGTGCTGGTGGAAGTCAGGAAGGGCGACTGGGTTATCGTCAGGTAACGGTGGCAGAGACGGCTTTATGTGTACCATTCTCCCTCCCCCCGCAGGGGAGGGAGTTTCTTTGTGAGAAACGGAAACCATTGCATGCAGTTTGACCAGATCCTTCAATACACTCTGTCCGGTCTCTCCACCGGGGCGATCTACGCCCTGATCGGTATCGGCTTCTCCATCATCTACAACGCCACCGGCATCATCAACTTTGCCCAGGGCGAATTCGTCATGCTGGGGGGCATGTTGGCGCTCTTTTTCATCAACCTGCTGCACCTGCCGCTCTGGGCCGCCATTCCCTGCGCGGTGCTCTGCGCAACCCTGGCCGGCGTCCTGTTTGAGCGCCTGGCCATCCGTCCCCTGCGCAGCCCCTCACCCCTCAACCTGGTGATCATCACCATCGGCGCCAGCATCCTGATCCGGGGCATCGCCATGCTGCTGTGGGGCAAGGATACCCACTCCCTGGAGTCGTTTTCCGGCGACAATCCCATCGTCCTGGGGGGAGCAACGCTGCTGCCCCAGCATCTCTGGATTCTGGGTATCACCCTGGTGATCATCATCGCCAACAAGCTCTTCTTCTATCACACCATCAGCGGCAAGGCCATGCGGGCCTGCGCCTACAATGCCCGGGCCGCCGGTCTGGTGGGGATCGACGTGCGCCGCATGGTGCTGTTCTCTTTCGTGATCAGCTCTGCCATGGGGGCGGTGGCCGGCATCATCGTGGCCCCCCTGACCATGACCTCCTACGATGTGGGAATCATGCTGGGGTTGAAGGGGTTCTGCGCGGCGATCATCGGCGGCATGAGCAGCGGCCTGGCCACGGTGGTGGGCGGGGTGCTGCTGGGAGTGCTGGAGGCCCTGGGCGCCGGCCTGGTCTCTTCCGGCTACAAGGATGCCATCGCCTTCATCATTCTGCTGCTGATCCTGTTCCTCCGGCCCCAGGGGCTGTTCGGCAAGGCCGAAGCGGAAAGGGTGTGACGGCCGTGAAGCGTGACCTGATCAAATTTCTCATCTTCTCCCTGCTGGTCCTGGCCGTTCCCCCGGTCCTGGACGGCGGCTACCTGCTGAACGTGCTGGTCTTCGTCGGCATCAATACCATGCTGGCCGTGGCCCTGAACCTGCTTCTGGGCTATGCCGGACAGATCTCCCTGGGCCATGCCGGTTTCTTCGGTCTGGGCGCCTATCTGTCCGGCATCCTCACCGCCACCTACGGCATGGATCCCTGGCTGGTGATGCCCCTGGCGGCCCTGGCCGTAGGGCTGCTGGCCTGGGCCATCGGGGTTCCGGTGCTGAAGCTCAAAGGTCACAACCTGGCCATGGCCACCCTGGGACTGGGCATCATCGTCTACATCGTCTTCAACGAGACCGTGGAGTATACCGGCGGCCCTTCCGGTCTCTCCGGAATTCCCACCCTCTCCCTGGGAGGGATTGCCTTCGACACTGACCTGAAGAGTTACTACCTGATCTGGGGGTTCGCGCTGCTGGTGATCCTGTTCAGTGTCAACCTGGCCAATTCGCGTATCGGCCGGGCACTCAGGGCGGTACATGACTCGGAGGTGGCGGCGCGGGTGATGGGGGTCAACGCCCTGATGCTCAAGGTGCAGGTGTTCACCCTCTCGGCCGTGATCTGCTCCCTGGCGGGCAGCCTTTACGCCCATACCGTTACCTTTGTCTCCCCGGCCTCCTTCGGCTTCAACTTCTCCGTGGAACTGCTCACCATGGTGGTGATCGGCGGCCTGGGGAGCGTCTACGGCTCATTCCTGGGGGCGGCGCTGTTGACGCTTCTGCCCGAGTTTTTGCGGGCGGCCCACGATTACGACATCATCATTTACGGTGCGCTTCTGATGCTGATGGTCATGTTCATGCCGGGTGGACTGGCGCGGGGGGTGCCGGAACTGTTCAGGAAGCTCCGCGCGGGCAAGGGGGGGAGGGGCCATGCTTGAGCTTTCGGCCATTACCCAGGTTTTCGGCGGCGTCACCGCCCTGAAGGGCGTTTCCTTCTCTACTGCACAGGGGGAGATCACTGGCGTTATCGGCCCCAACGGCGCCGGAAAGACCACCCTGTTCAACATCATCAGCGGCATCTACCGCCAGAGTTCCGGCAGCATCAGCCTGGAGGGGAGGGACATCTCCACGGCGTCGCCCGAGCAGCTGGCCCGGCTCGGCATGGTGCGCACCTTCCAGAACATCGAGCTGTTCGGCGCCATGAGTGTGCACGAAAACGTCATGGTCGGCCTGCACTCCCGCAGCTCCTGCGGCCTGATCTCCTGTTCCCTGAAGATGCCCTGGACCCTGCGTGAAGAGCGGCGTATCCGCGCCGAGGCGGAGAAGTGGCTGGAATTCACCGGCATCGCCGACCTTGCCGCTGTCACCGCCGCCAACCTTCCCTTCGGCAAGGGGCGCCTTCTGGAAATCGCCCGGGCCTTGGCAGTCGGGCCGCGCATCATCCTTATGGACGAGCCTGCCGCCGGCCTCAACAGCCGAGAGACCCAGGCCCTGGCCCTGCTGATCCGCTCCATCCGCGACATGGGCATCACCATCGTGCTGGTGGAGCACGATATGGATCTGGTCATGGATATCTGCGACCGGATCGTGGTGCTGAACCTGGGGATGAAGCTGGCCGAGGGGACGCCGCGGGAGATACAGGAAAACCGGGAGGTCATCGCGGCCTACCTGGGAGAGGAATAACGAAAGTCAGGAGTCGTAAGTTAAAAGCGTCGTGAGTCAGGATAAACAATGCTCATTCTCTTCAACTCTCCGAACTCATTGAACTCATTGGACTGTTACTATGCTTCGACTGAAAAACATCAATACCTACTACGGCAAGGTCCATGCCCTCAAGAACGTGTCGCTGCACCTGGGGGAGGGGGAGATCGTCACCCTGATCGGCGCCAACGGCGCCGGCAAGACGACGATCCTGAACAGTATCTCCGGCGTTACGCCGGCCTCCTCCGGTGAACTCGGCTTCGGCAAACAGTCCATCATGGGGCTGGAACCGGACCGCATCGTCAGGCTGGGCATCTCCCAGGTTCCCGAGGGGCGTCAGGTCTTCAAGCCGCTCTCCGTGGAGGATAACCTTGAATTGGGGGCTTATCTGCGCTATCGCGGCCGGGAGGCACGGGACGCCATCCGCCAGGACCGGGAGCAGATCTACGACCTGTTTCCCCGCCTGCAAGAACGGAAAAAACAGCAGGCTGGGACCATGTCCGGCGGCGAGCAGCAGATGCTGGCCATCGGACGGGCGCTCATGGCCAATCCCCGGATGCTGCTCCTGGACGAGCCTTCCATGGGGCTGGCGCCGCTGGTGGTACAGGAAATTTTCCGTGTGCTGGAGACCCTGCGCCGGGAGCGCGGCACCACCATCCTGCTGGTGGAGCAGAACGCCCGGGCAGCCCTCAAACTGGCCGACCGGGGCTACGTGCTGGAGACCGGTAAGGTGATCCTGGAGGGGCCTGCGCGGGAACTACTGGAAAACGCCGATGTGAAACGGGCCTACCTGGGGAAGGACAAGAAGGAGATCTGGGAGCGGTGACGCTCCCTTTTTTGTCGGGATACGCTGGAGGAGAAACTGCATTGGCAGAAGCAACAGCGGGAATTGGAGCAGAAGCGCAACAGGTTGCGCCGGGAGTTGTTTGACCGGCAGGATGAGGTGGAGGAATGGCGCAATGCACTTATCAGTGAGTTGGAGGCGCAGTTGAAACAGCGGGCTGAACTCGACAGGTTGTTTGTGATAGAGTGGAAACTGCTTTAATCTTGCCTGGCAGGGGGGTGTAATGTCAGCCACAAATTTTAATACCAAGAATGATACCTACCGCAAGCTCATGGGGAACGGCCTGACGTACCGTATTCCGCGTTTTCAGCGCGATTACAGTTGGACTGAAGACGAATGGGAAGATCTGTGGGTTGATATCCTTGGAACGGTCAAACCTGACGGAGAACCGGCTCATTACATGGGATATCTCGTTTTGCAATCGAGCGACGATAAAACTTTCGACGTCATAGACGGACAGCAGCGCCTGACAACCCTGAGCCTGATTGTACTTGCCACTCTCAAAAACCTGCAACGGCTGGTTGACGAACAAAAAGACGCGGACCCTAACAGGCAGCGTCTCGAACAGATCCGGCAGACTTACGTTGGCTATCTTGACCCCGTCACGTTGGTATCGCGCTCAAAATTGAGCCTGAACCGGAACAACGACAACTATTATCAAACGTACATCGTTACACTAGACCGCCTTCCGCAACGCGGTTTCAGGGCATCGGAGCACGGTCTCCGCAAAGCGTTTGAATGGTTTGAAAAGCGGGTCCGGGACTATGTCAGGCAATCGGGGGAGCAGGACGAAGGGAGGGTGCTCGCCAAGCTGGTTGACACCATGAGTGACCGGCTGTTTTTTACCGTTATCAGTGTTACCGATGAACTGAATGCCTACAAGGTCTTTGAAACCCTCAATGCCCGTGGCGTCAGATTGTCGGCTACCAATCTTCTGAAGAACTATCTTTTCTCGGTGCTGCACCGTGAGGGGCAGCACGAGCATGAGATGAAGAGCCTGGAGGATCGTTGGGAAAACATGGTGGGACGACTCGGCAGCGAGAGTTTTCCTGATTTTCTCCGTGTTCATTGGAACAGCCGCCGCACTTTCGTACGGCAAACCGATCTGTTTAAAACCATCCGTAATCAGGTCGCCGGAAGAGAGACGGTATTTCAGCTCATCCGCGAGATGGAAGAGGATATGGACACCTACCTGGGGCTGTCGCAGCCGGAAAACTCCGGATGGTCCCCGGAGTTAAAAGGTTATGCCAACGATCTCAGAATGTTCAACGTCCGGCAGCCATATCCCTTGCTTCTCGCTGTAAAACGGCGCTTCAGCAGCAACGATTTTGAATCCTTGTTGCGCTGTTGCGTCATGATTTCCTTCCGCTACAACGTCATCGCCGGTTTGCAGGCTGCTGAACAGGAACGGGTTTACAATCAGGTTGCGGCAAGGGTCTCCGACGGCACACACGCCAGTTTTGCGGCCGTACTGAGCGGCATGACCAGTATCTATCCTTCGGACGACTCCTTCCGGGCCGCCTTTGGTGAAAAAAATATCAAGACAACCCAGTCCCGTAATCGACGTGTTGTGCGGTACATCCTTTGCCAGTTGGAAAAACATCTGTCCTGTACGGATATGGATTTCGATAGCGATACTTTTAATATTGAGCATGTTCTGCCCCAGAACCCGCAACAGGGGTGGCAGACCTTCCCAGAAGAGGAAACGGAAAGCTATGTCTATCGCCTGGGTAACATGACTCTGCTCAGAACAGCACCAAATCGCGATGCCGGCAATGATGACTACGCAACCAAACGCGCCGTGTACGCGCAGAGTAATTTCTCTTAGGTAAACCCCCGGCTTTGCCGGGGGACTCACAAAGTTTGACA
>CAZIUE010000032.1:0-13367 GCA_964542535.1 uncultured Pelobacter sp.
CCGCCCCAGGTCCAGCAGGCGCAGCCGGTGGCGGGCGCGGCTGCCGCCGGCTCGGCGTCGCTCCTGAACATCCGCAGCACCACCCCCAGGTAGAAGAAGGTGCCGATGTAGCTGGCCACGAACGCCAGTACGGCGGCGGTCAGGTACCCGGAGGCGATGACGCTCTTGAAGACGAAGAATTTACCCAGGAAGCCCGGCAGCGGCGGGATGCCGGCCAGGGAGAGCACGCAGAGACTGAGCAGGATGGCGGCTACCGGCTTCTTCCTGAAGATGCCGTTCAGGTTGTCCAGTCGGTCGTCTTCGCCGCTTATGATGCTGAAGCAGGCGCAGGCGGTGATGGTGGTGACGGCGTACACGGCGACGTAGTACAGAAGCGTCTCGGTCCGGCTGCCGGTGTTGTCAACCAGGGCGAACATCATGTAGCCGGCATGCGAGATGGAGGAGTAGGCCAGCATCTTCTTGAAGGCGCTCTGGTGGATGGCGGTGATGTTGCCGTAGAACATGGAGAGGGTGGCGAGGATGGCGATGACCGTGACCGCTTCCGGGTTCAGGACGGCGTTGCCCAGGATGCGCACCAGACCCAGCACCACGGCGGCCTTGACGACGGAGGCCAGAAAGGAGGTGACCGACAGCCGGGCGCTGGAGTAGGCGTCGGGTGCCCAGCCGTGGAACGGGAATACGGAGGCCTTGAAGAAGAAACCGGCCAGGATCATGACGCTGGCGGCCAGGTTCTGCACGCCGCCGGCGGCAACGGCGGCGGTGAAGGAACTGATACTCAAGGAGCCGGTAGAGCCGTACACGAGCGAGAGCCCGAACAGCACCAGGGCCGTGGCGACGGAGGAGAGCAGCAGGTACTTGATGGAGCCTTCGGAGGCGGATGATTTACCGTTGTTCAGCACCATGAGGGCGAAGCCGGGCAGGGACAGGATTTCGATCCCCATGAACAGGGAGACGAATCCGGCGCTGTCCAGGATGATCATGCCCCCCAGAAGCGAGGAGGCGACCAGCATCCAGTACTTGTACCCCGCTTCGGTGGCCAGGGAGGAGATCCCCAGGATGAGGCCGCAGCTTACGATGATCAGACGGCCGATTTCGGCGAAGCGGTCGATGCGGATTTCACCGGCAACGATGTCGGCGCTGTAGCCGGTCGCAAGCTGCATGACCAGTACGCCGGCGCCGGCCAGGAGCGCGGCGACGAACAGGGCGCTGCCGGCCCGCTTGTCCACGTTCAGGAGTTCCAGCAGCATGAGGACCAGGATCAGCCCCAGGAGGATGTGTTCCGGCAGAAGGCCGTAGACGAGGTTAGTGGCCATGGGCGTCTCCCTTGACTGGTTGTGCGGGCGCTGCCGGCTGCGCCGGGGTCGCCGGTTGCGGCGGCTGCGCCGGGGTGCTGAGCGTGCGGACCGCGGTGGTTACTTTGTTCATGATCGGCATGGGGTTGACGCCGATCACCAGGACCATGAGGAGCAGCGGCACGAAGCCGATCCCTTCGAAGAGGCTCAAGTCCTTGACCGCTACCCCGTCCCTGCTCTTGCCGTAGAGGATGGCCCGGGCAAAGCGGAGCATGTAGGTGGCTCCCAGGACCATGCCGGTGGAGGCCAGGAGTACGCAGGTGAGCATGGTGGCGCCGTTGCCGGCGTTGAAGGTGGCGACCCCCTGCTGGAAGGCGCCGAACAGGATCAGAAATTCGGAGGTGAACCCGCTGGTCAAGGGCAGCGCCACCGAGGCGAGGATGAAGAGCATGAGCATGACGGCCAGCCGGGGCGCCAGGGTGGAGAGGGCGGTCAGGTTCAGGTACTCTCTCCCCAGGCGCTGCTCCAGGAGGCCCAGGAGCAAAAACAGGCCGGCGACGGCGACGCCGTGGCTTAAGATCTGGAACAGGGCCCCGTTCAGGGCGGCCTGGTGGAAGCTGAAGATACCCAGGACGATGTACCCCATGTGGGACAGGGACGAGAAGGCAACCAGTTTCTTGAAGTCGGTCTGTTTTAAGGCGATGATGGCGCCGTAGAGGATGCTGATGACGGCCAGGATCATGACTTCAGGTCCAAAGGCCCGGGCCACGTCGGGGCACAAGGGCAACGCCAGCTTGATGATGCCGAAGGCGCCCATCTTGGACAGGGCCCCGGCCATGAGCGCGGTGCCGGCCGGAGGGGCTTCGTAGTAGGCCAGCGGCAGCCAGGAGTGCAGCGGGAACAGCGGGCACTTGATGGCGCAGGCGAGCATGACGGCGATGAAGACGAACAGCTGGGTGTTCCAGTCAAGCTTGAGCGCCATGAGATGCGCGAATTCGAAGTTCCAGCTCCCGGTCTGGTTCAGGGATTCCATCCCCAGCATGATGACTCCGGCCAGGAACAGGATACTGCCCGCCATGGTGTACATGAAGAAGGTGAACGCGGCGGAGCGTTTGTTCTCGCCCCCAAAGGCGAGGATGATGATGAACATGGGGATCAGGACCACTTCCCAGAAGACGAAGAAGAGCATCAGGTTCTGGGCCAGGAAGGTCCCGAGCAGGGTCGCTTCCAGGAGCAGCGCCATGGCGACGAAGAGGCTGTTCTGGGTCTCGGGCCGCTGCCAGCAGCAGCCCAGCACCACCGGGAAGAGGAGACCGGTGAGCAGGACGAGGTAGATGTTGAGCCCGTCAACCCCCAGGTGCAGGTTGATGCCCAGGCTTCCCACCCAGGGGAGGTTCAGGTCCAGCAGGGAGGCCGGCAGGCAGGGGGTGCCGAAGAAGGCGAAGATGCCGCCTGCCAGGGCCAGAACCCCCAGCATGCAGAGCATGCCCCAGATGCGGGCGATTTTGCCGTTCTCGCTTGTGGGCAGGAAGGGGACGGCGATGGCGCCTACGAGCGGCAGGCCGAACAGGGCCAGGATCAGAAGACCGGTGCTAGGCATTGGCCACCCCCCACCAGATGATCAGGGCCAGCCCGGCCAGGGCGTAGACGATGTAGGCCTGGACATTGCCGCTCTGCATGCGCGAGAAGAGCCGGGCGCCGTAGCGCGCCGTGCCGCCTGCTTTGACGATGGTAACAAAGTTCAAGAGTTTCTCCGCTAGGTTGTAGAGTACCGATTCCGAGAGCGTGTCCATGGATTTGACGATGACTTTCTCGTAGATGGCGTCGAAGAAGTACCCCTGGCTGATGCAGGTGTAGAGGCAGCCGGCTTTCTTCTTGATGGCTTCAGGGAGTGCCGGGTTGGCGGCGTAGAAGAACCACGCAAGGAAGATGCCGCCGAAGGCGATGACGACGGAGATCCCCATGTACATGAGTTCGGTCTGTTCGGTGAGCCCCGCTTTCAGGGCGTGGTGGCCGAAGACCGGCTCCAGGAAGCTGAAGAAGGGAGAGCCGAAGCCCAGTTTCTCCGCCAGGACCTTCGGCAGGCCGATGAAGCCGGCAACAACGGAGCTGACCCCCAGGACCAGCAGGACGCTGGCCATGGTGAAGGGGGCTTCGTGGATGCCGTGCTTGAGTTTCTCGGGCACGTTGTCCTTCCCGAAGAAGGTCATGATGATGGCCCGGAACATGTAGAAGGAGGTCATGCCGGCGGCAACGGCGCCCACGAGCCACAGGGCCTGGGAGCCGCCGTGGGCCGAGGCAAAGGCGCTCCAGAGGATCTCGTCCTTGGAGAAGAACCCGGCAAAGGGAGGCACCCCGCACAAAGCCAGGCTGCCGGCCAGGAAGGTGACGAAGGTTAAGGGCAGTTTCCTGGCCAGACCGCCCATGTTCCTCATGTCCTCTTCGCCGTGCAGGGCGTGCAGGACCGAGCCGGCGCCCAGAAACAGGCAGGCTTTGAAGAAGGCGTGGCTGTACAGGTGGAACAGGGCGGCGGAGAAGGAGCCGAGACCGCAGGCCATGAACATGTAGCCGATCTGGCTCATGGTGGAGTAGGCCAGCACTTTCTTTAAGTTGTACTGGGTGAGACCCATGGTGGCGCCCACAAAGGCGGTGAGCGCCCCGCCCCACATGACCACTTCCATGGCGCCGGGAGCGTGCAGGAGAACACCGTTCATGCGGGAGAGGAGATACACGCCGGCGGTGACCATGGTGGCGGCGTGGATCAGGGCCGAGACCGGGGTGGGACCGGCCATGGCGTCCGGCAGCCAGACGTGCAGCGGCAGCTGGGCCGATTTGCCGCAGGCGCCGATCAAAAGCAGGATCCCGATCAGGTTCATGGTGGAGACCGGAAGACCGGCGCTTGCGAAGTAGGCGTTGATCCCCTGGAAGTCAAGGGTCTGGGCATGGAAGAAGATCAACAGCGCGGCCAGGACAAAGCCGGTGTCGCCGACCCGGTTGACGATGAAGGCTTTCATGCCGGCGGCGGATTTCTCGTCGTCCTGGTACCAGAAGCCGATGAGCAGGTACGAGGCCAGACCCACGCCTTCCCAGCCGGCGAAGAGCATGATCATGTTCTTGCCCAGGACCAGCATGAGCATGAAGAACAGAAACAGGTTCAGGTACGCGAAGTAACGCGGCTGGTCTTCGTCGTGGGACATGTACCCCACGGAGTAGAGGTGGATCAGGGAACCAACCCCGGTGACGACGAGACACATGACGGCCGAGACCTGGTCAAGGTAGAAGGCCACATCAACCTGCAGCGAATCCAGGGCCATCCAGCTGTACAGGGTCTCGGCCAGGGGCTGGCCCGTAGTCACCACCTGGCCGTAGAGCACCAGCGTGACCAGGAAGGAGAGCGCGGCAGCTCCACAGGCGATGGTGGAGACGATCCAGCGGGGAAGACGGTTGCCGATGAGGCCGTTACAGAGAAAGCCCAGCAGCGGCAGAAGCGGTATGAGCGTCAGTTTGATCATTGCCTACCCTTTCAGTTCCTGGTGCGCCCCCAGATCCAGGGTTCCTTTGCGCTTGACCAGCAGGACGACGATGGCCATGGCAAGGGCGATTTCACAGGATGCAGCGACGTAGATGAAGAAGGTCATGGCGATGCCCGGCAGCGTCTGGCTTCGCACGGCAAAGCCGACGAAGCTCAAGACCACCGCGTTCAAAAGGATCTCCAGGCACATCATGACTACCAGCAGGTTGCGGCGAACGACGACTCCCACGAGACCCAGGGAGAAGATGAGTCCCGCAAGGATAGTCAGAAATTGATACCGATCCATTAGAGACCCTCCTTGACCGCGGCCCAGGCGGCCAGCACGCCGATCAAGAGCAGCACGGTGGCAAGTTCGAAGTGAAACCAGTAGTACTTGATGAAGGCCAGCGAGAAGGAGCCGAAGGTGAACGGGTCAACTCCCGCGGCCGCGGCCGCGGGCTGCGCCGGCAGGTAGCCGATGGCGGTCAGGACCACGGCGCCGAAGCCGAGACCCACCGCGACGGTGGGGATGAGGGCGCCGCTGTACGGATGGCGAAAGGAGTTGTCACGGTCGTCAAGCAGCATGATGGTGTACACCATGAAGACCATGACGGCGCCGACGTAGATCAGGATCTGGAACATGGCGATGACATGCGCCCCCAGGCAGGCGTAGATGCCGGCCAGGCTGATCATGTGGGCAACCAGCGCCAGGGCGCAGCGCATGGGCTGCTTGAGCGTCACGACCAGGGCGGCGAAGATGACCGCCAGAAGGCTGAAGAAGGCGATGAAGACGTCGATCACGGATGTACCTCCTGATGGGCCTGACCAGGACCGGGGTACGCCTTGGCAGGGTCGCTCGCGGGCTGCCAGTTCATCAGCAAATCCTGGGTGGCCCACATGTTCTCACGGTCGAAACCGGGGAAGTTGGGCGTGTCCTTGGACATGCGGATGGCGTCCTCGGGGCAGGCTTCGACGCAGAAGCCGCAGAAGATGCAGCGCGAGTAGTCGATCTCGAACCGGTCCGGGGATTTGGGGTGGAACGGGTCGTTAAAGTCGGCGGCGGACTGGATCTCGATGCAGTAGGCGGGACAGACCGTGGCGCACATGTTGCACGAGACGCACTGTACCTTGCCGTCACTCCTCCGGGTCAGAAGGTGACGCCCACGGTTGGCGCTGGAGTAGTCACTCCGCAGCTCTTCCGGATAGTAGGCGGTGAGCGCACCTTTGCGGAAGGTGAGCCATTTCCACATGTTGCCGAAGAAGACGGAACCGGTGATGCACAGCCCCCGGATCACCTCGAAGATGTAGAGGCGATCCCACAGATCCATGGTTGGCTTATTCCAGTACTCTTTTTTCATATCATCCTTTCAGCGTGAACCAGCGGACACAGGCCGTGGCGACGAGGTTCAGGGCAGCCAGGGGAAGCAGGAACTTCCAGCCGAACCGCATCAGCTGGTCGTAGCGGAAACGGGGCACGGACCAGCGGATCTGGATCTGGAAGCAGCCGATCAGGAACACTTTGACCAAAAAGGTGATGATCTGGATCAGGACGACGCTGGCATGGGACAGCGCGATGCTTTTGCCGAAGGGAAGCACGAATCCGGCGTCGGTTAAGTACGGCAGGTTGTAACCACCCAAAAAGATGGTGACGAGAAGCGACGAGACGATGACGATTTCGATGAATTCACTGAGCATGAAGATACCCATCTTCATGGCGGTGTATTCGGTGAAGTAGCCGGAGACCAGTTCCGATTCGCATTCCGGAAGGTCGAAGGGGACGCGCTTGTTCTCGGCGATGCAGGCGGTTAAAAACAGGATGAAGGCCAGGGGCTGCAAGATGATGCCCCAGGCAGGAAGCACGCCGAACAGGATCCCCGATTGCCACCGCACCATGTCGTTGAGATCAAGCGTGCCGTAGGTGACCACCAGGCTGATCAGCGCCAGACCCATGGAGACTTCGTAGGAGATCATCTGCGAGGCGGCACGGGCGGCCCCCAGCAGGGAGAATTTGTTGTTGGAGGACCAACCGGCCAGCATGGTGCCCAGGATCCCGATGCCGGAGATGGCCAGGATCACCAGAATGCCGGCGTCAAGTCTGGCGATCTGCATGACGTAGCTCTTGTCCCCGAAGAAGCTGACCATGATCGGGGAGAGCTGCGGAAAGGTGGCCGGGTCCAGCAGTTTGCCCGGAACGAGCGTCCCGCCGAAGGGGATGACGGAGAAGACCAGCAGTACCGGGGCCAGGGCCAGCCAGGGGGCCAGGTTGTAGCAGAACTTGTCGTAGGTGGTGGGGGTGAAGTTCTCTTTCAGGAGCATCTTGCTGCCGTCGGCGATGCCGTGGATCAGGCCCCAGGCGACGATTTTAATGTTGGTGAAGGGGATCCGAAGATAGCAGCGGTTGGCGCCGATACGGTCGGCCATGATGGCCGACTGCTTCCGCTCCACCCAGGTGAAGATGGTGGCGACCCCGGCCATGACGGCGATGGCATAGCCCATGAAGATGAGGTAGACGATCAGGTCCTGTATCATGCGAGCCTCCCGAACAGTTCGCCGGCATGCTGGACCAGCTCCGGTTTGTCGAACACTTTATCAAAACAGTTCGCTTTACCTTCGAAGTTGGTGAAGCTCCCCTTCCGCTCCAGGAAGGTGGAGATGGGAAGCAGGATGTCCGGGCGCTTCTCCTGGGGGCTCTCGAAGGAGGTGAGCTGGATGACGGTGGCGCTCCCCAGGTCGGAGAGGCTGATCCCTTCGCCCCAAACCAGGACCAGGTCATGGCCGGCGGCGGCGTACGGCTTGTCGCCGAACAGGGCCTGGACTCCGTTCGTGTTGGGGTTCTTGTCCCCTTTGATGAGGAGCTGGTCTTCGATGATCTCACCTGCCGCGGGCGAGAGGTCGCGTTTGGTGTAGATGGTGAAACGCCCCCCCAGCTTCTCTTTGCAGGCGGCGAGCTCTTCGTTGGAGGCCCACGACGAGACGATGATGGCCGGGCTCGCTGCCTGGGAGATGAGTCGTTTGGCTTCGGCGATGGTTTCGTCAAGGCCGACAAAGGCGCCATGCACCAGGGGACGCACGGCCCGCGGCCGGTTCATGAGCTCTTTGGGCAGGTCGAATCCTTTGTTGCAGATCCAGGGACCGTTGATCTCCGGGTTGTCACACGGGGTGACCCGGTAGATCATCCGGTTCTTCTCGGCGCCAAGGGAGCGCAGCTGCCAGTGGTGGGCACGCTTCCAGATGTTGATGCTGCACCCCCGCGAACAGCCGGGGCAGACGGAACGCACCGGCTCCAGGTACCAGACCCGGCTCTTGTAGAGGAAGTCCCGCTTCAAAAGCGCGCCCACCGGGCAGATGCTGGTGACGTTGTCCGAGTAGGGGTCGTCAAAGGCGCCGTCGTCCAGCCGCTCCACCCGGGAGTGGCTGCCGCGCTCCACGATCCCCAGCTGGAAGCTCCCCGATATTTCACGGGTAAACCGCACGCAGCGGCTGCACAGGATGCAGCGCTCGCCGTCGTAGACGATCCGCTCGGAGAGGTCGTAGAATTTGGGCTTGTGGTGCTTGGCGTCGATGTTGAACGGCTCATCCGCCCCGTACTTCATCTGGTAGTCCTGCAACCGGCATTCGCCTGCTTTGTCGCAGATGCCGCAGTCCACCGGGTGATTCAAGGTGATGAACTGCATGACGGCCCGCCGCGCGGCCCGAACCGGCTCGCTGTCCGTTTCGATCTCCATGCCGGGGGCGATGGGCAGGTTGCAGGCCGGCATCAGCTTGGGACGACCGTTGACCTGCACCAGGCAGATGCGGCAGTTGCCGGCGATGGAGAGGCAGGGATGATAGCAGAAGTGGGGAATGTGGATCCCATTCCGGAGTGCCGCTTCCAAAACGGTTTCGTCTTCCCGGGCCTCGATGACGTGGTTGTCGATCTTTAGTTCAATCATGGCGCCTTCAGATTTCCAAACGACCGTCGTTCATGGAACGACCGTGTTCGATGTAGTAGTCGAATTCCGCTCTGAATTTCGTGATGAAGTTGATGACCGGCATGGAGGCGGCATCCCCCAGGGCGCAGACGGTGTTCCCCATGATGCCCTTGGTGATCCGCTCCAGACTCTCCAGGTCCCCCTTGACGCCCTTGCCGGCTACGATGCGGCTGATGATGTCGTTCATCCAGGCGCTCCCTTCGCGGCACGGGGTGCACTGGCCGCAGGATTCGTGGGCGTAGAAGCGGCTCAACGTATGCAGCAGCCTGACCATGCAGACCCCTTCGGCGATGACGATGACCCCGCCGGAGCCGAGCATGGTGCGGTAGCCGGCGAGGCATTCGGCGTCCAGGTTGGCGGTTTCCACGTCCTGGGGCAGGAGAATCGGCGTGGAGGAGCCACCCGGGATGACGGCTTTGAGCTGTTTGCCGTTCAAGATCCCGCCGCACTCCTCGAAGATCAGTTTCTTCAAGGGGTAGCCCAGGGGAAGCTCGTACAGGCCCGGTTTGTTGACGTGGCCGGAGACGCCGAAGATCTTGGTGCCCGGGTGCTTCTCGGTGCCCAGGGCGGCGAAGGCCTTGGCGCCGTGGGTCATGATCCAGGGAACGTTGGCCAGGGTCTCCACGTTGTTGACGACGGTGGGGGCTTTGTAGAGGCCCTGTACCGCCGGGAAGGGAGGCTTGTTCTTGGGGTAGCCCTTGAAGCCTTCGATGGAGGTGTAGAGACTCGATTCCTCGCCGCAGACGTAGGCCCCGCCACCCTGCATGACCCGGATGTCGCAGGAGAACCCGCTGCCCAGGATGTTCTCCCCCAGGTAGCCGGCCTGGTAGGCCTCGCTCATGGCGTCCATGAGCCGCCGGAAGGAAAGGTCGAATTCTCCCCGGATGTAGATGAAGGCGTTGCGCACGTTTAAGGCGTAGGAGGCCAGGATCATCCCTTCGATGAGCTGGTGGGAGTTGTGCTCGAAGATCCACCGGTCCTTGAAGGTGCCCGGCTCCCCTTCGTCGGCGTTGCAGCACAGGTAGACGACCGGCGCCTTCTTGTTGACGAAGGACCATTTGCTGCCGGTGGGAAACCCGGCGCCGCCCCGACCCCTAAGCCCCGAGGCCATGACTTCCTTCTCCACGTCGATGGGCTGCAGGTTTTTGAGGGCGTTCTCCAGGGCCTGGTACCCGCCCCGACCCTGGTACGCGGCAAGCGTGTGGGAGTCGGCGGTTACGGGGAAATTGAAGAAGATTCTCTCGCTGGTCATGAAAGTCCCTTCAGGATCTGATCGATTTTTGCTTCGGTCAGCTGTTCGTGATAGGTGTCGTCGATCTGCATGACCGGGGCGGTGCCGCACGAGGCCAGGCATTCGACGAGCAAAAGGGTGAAACGGCCGTCAGGGGTGGTCTCCCCAGGTTTGATCCCAAGCTTGGCGGTGAGGTAATCGATGATCCGCTCGGCACCCATGAGAGAGCAGGCGATGTTCCGGCACACCTTGATGACGTGCGTCCCCACCGGGTGGCGGTAGAACATGGTGTACCAGGTGAGCGCTTCTTTGACCTGCATGGCCGGAAGACCAAGGTAGTCGGCGATATAGACGGCGTCGCTTTCCGACAGGCTCTTCTTGGCGTCCAGCATGATCCGCAAAAACGGCATGACCAGGGAGGAGTTGAGCTCCCTGGGATAGGTGGCGCGCAGCTTGGCGAATTTCTCTTCAATACAACTCATCGGTCACACTCCCCGCCGATCATGTTCATGGAGCCGAAGGTGGCGATGACGTCGGCGACTTGATATCCCTCCAGAAGGGTGTGCATGCCACCCATGTGCGTGAAGCTGGGACTTCTGACGTGCAGTTTGTAGGGACGACCGCTGCCGTCGCTGATCAGGTAGAAGCCAAGCTCGCCGTTGGGCGCTTCATGGCTGACGTACACTTCGCCGGCAGGGACCTGGATGCCGTCGATGACCAGCTTGAAGTGGCTGATCAGGTATTCGATCTTGCTGTAGACGTTGTCTTTGCTGGGATACATGATCCGACGGTCGTCGATGTTGACCGGGCCGCCAGGCAACTTCTTCATGCACTGCCGCACCATGGAGATGGATTCGTCGATCTCACGCATGCGCACGTAGTAGCGGTCGTAGTTGTCGCCGTTGATCCCCACCGGAACTTCGAAGTCCAGGTCGGCGTAGGCGAGGTACGGGTTGTCTTTCCTGATGTCGATTTTGGCGCCGGTGGAACGCAGGATCGGGCCGGTGAAACCCCAGGAAAGCGCGTGCTCCGGGCTCATGGCGCCCACGTCACGGGTACGGTCGATGAAGATCCGGTTCCGGTCCAGTAACCCGTGGATCCGGCCGCAGTACTTCTCGGTGAACTGAAGGATCTCTTCCAACCGCTCCAGCCAGCCGTCGGGCAGATCGTTCTTCATGCCGCCGATGCGGGCGAAGGAGTAGGTGAGACGCGCGCCGGTGAGCTGATTTAGGTGCTCGAAGATGTAGTCGCGGATGGTCATGAGATAGAGGAAGGCGGTCATGGCCCCCATTTCCATGACAGTGGCGGCGACGCAGGTGACGTGGTCGGCAACCCGGTTGTATTCCGCCAACAGCGTCCGCAGGTAGATGCAGCGCGGCGTGAGATCGATCCCTAAGAGCTTCTCCACCGCTTCCACGTAGGCAAAGTTGTTGTTGAGCGCGGAGCAGTAGTTCAGACGGTCGGTGAAGGGGATGATCTTGTGGTAGGTGTGGTGCTCCGCTTCTTTCTCGAAGCCGCGGTGCAGGTAGCCGCAGTGGATGTCGGCTTTGGCGACCCGCTCTCCGTCCAGGGCGGCGATGATCTGAATGGTGCCGTGGGTGGCCGGATGGGAGGGACCCATGTTGACCAGAACGTGGTTCGGGTCGGCGGTCTGTTCCAGGGTTGATCGTACCGGGGATTTGTATTCCACGCTGTTCACCTATTTCCGATATGCGACGATGGGCTGTTCCATGTCGATGGGGTAGTCTTTGCGCAACGGATGACCGACGAATCCTTCGTACAGAAGGATCGGACGCAGGTCGTCGTTGCCGAGGGAGACGATGCCGTACATCTCGTGCAGCTCGCGCTCGATGTAGTGGGCAGAACCGTACAGACCGGTTAAGGTCGGGACGGTGGCCTCACTCTCGCTGACCCGGACCTTGAGCCGCACCCGCACGTTGTTCCGCGGGCTGTACAGGTGGTAGACAACGTCGAACCGCGGCTCACGCTCGGGATAGTCCACGCCGGTGATGTCAAGAAGAAGATCGAAGGAGAAGGAACGCTTCAGGCGGGTGATCAGGGGAAGGATACGGGCACGGTCGGTCTCAAGGACCAGCATGCCGTGACTCTCCCAAGATCGGTCGTACAGCTCGCTTACGGAGGTGCGGATTGTCTCGTTGACCATGGAGTTCTCTCTTAGTCAGGGAAAAATGTAGTGTGCACAACAACGGATATGAAACACGCAGCCGTTTAGACGGACAAAACAACTGCTCACACGAAGCCGCGAAGTTTACGAAGAAAAACCGACAAGCAAACAGAACACTCTAACCGCGTGTCTGCTTTCTTCGGGCCTTCGGGCCTTCGGGTGAGATGATGCTACGCGTTTCCGGGATCAGACCGGCACCGGGTTCTGCTTCTCGAACGGCAGAATCGGGTGACGCTCGCCGGCGATCTTGTCCTGCAGTTTCATGATGGCGTCGATGACCATCTCCGGACGAGGCGGACAACCCGGTATGTAGATGTCAACCGGAATGATCCGGTCGACTCCCTGAAGTACGGTGTAGTTGCGATACACGCCACCGCTGGTGGCGCAGGCGCCGAACGCCATGACCCATTTCGGATCGCACATCTGGTCATACACCCTTTTAATGACCGGGGCTTCCTTGTGGGTGATGGTGCCGACGACCATCAAAAGGTCGGACTGGCGGGGGGTGAAACGGGGAAGTGCGGCGCCGAAACGGTCGGTGTCGTACAGGGTGGACGCTACGGCCATGAATTCCATGCCGCAGCAGGCGGTGACGAAGGGATAGGGAAAAATACTGAACTTGCGCACCCAGCCGATCAGTTCGTCCTTACGGGTTGTCAGATACTCCATCATCGCCATTCAAGACCACCTTCCTTCCAGATATAGATGAACGCCAGGGCCAAGACACCCATGAAGAACAAAAACGAACAGAGAGAAAGCGTGGCCATCTCCCGGTTGCCCGCGGATACCGCCCAGATGAACAACAGCACGGCCTCTAAGTCAAAAAGAAGAAAAAAAATGGCGACGGGATAGTACTTGATGGACAGCGGACGAACGTTGCGCTGCTGCAGGGGATTGGAACCGCACTCGAACGGCTCCAGCTTGATGGCGCTCGGCTCGCTCCTGGGACCCAGAAGCGCGTTCAAGCCCACGATCAGACCAACGAAACCGACCGACGCCAGAAGAAACAGGAAAAACGAAAAATACGGGCTCATATCCATGGCACTCCCTCATTCCCCGACGGTTCCGTACAACGCAAAAAAAAACGAAATGCGGTTTCATCAATCACAAAACCACAACCAAAAATGACCCCAAAAAGGCGGAAACAGTAATACACATTATTAATCCGCAAGTCAAG
>CAZIUE010000033.1:0-5716 GCA_964542535.1 uncultured Pelobacter sp.
CAAAGAACCCCCCGTCGAGGTATTTCGACGGGGGGTTCGGGGGCCGGCAGGGGGGGGGGGCGATCAGATCTTCTGCATCTTCTCGTAGATAACCAGATCGCCGGAGCCCTTAAGGTCTTCCGGATGGTACCGCGGCATGGGGAAGTCGCTTACCTGTTTGAATTCCACCGGTGCCGTCTTCTTGTCCACCAGACCCGCGGCGACGGCGACACCCCAGATGATGGCTTCGGGACGCGGAGGGCAGCCGGGCACGTAGTAGTTCACCGGGATCAGTTTCTCCACCGGGCCGTGCACGGCGTAGCTGTCGTGCCAGATGCCGCCGCCGCAGGCGCAGGAGCCGATGGCGAACACCAGCTTGGGACCGGGCATGGCGGCGTAGGCGCGCTGCAGCGCCTTGCCCGTGGAGCGCATGGCAGGACCCTGGCAAAGCATGACGTCGGCGTGACGCGGGGAACCAACCAGTTTGATCCCGAAACGCTCTACGTCATAGTACGGGGTCAGAACGTTCAGCACTTCGATGTCGCAGCCGTTACACCCGCCGCTGTTGGCGTGGTACACCCACAGCGAACGACCAAATACTTTCTGGCAAAGATTCTTTAGCATGACGGCGTTAGCCCTCCAGTTCTATGGTGAGGTCTTCGAGGATCGGCTGACCGGGGAGGTAGGCCGTTGATTTGAAGACCCAGCGGTCGTTGGCCAGGTCGTCCGCGCGGTACCCTTTCATCTTGAGCGCTTCCAGCGGTGACTGCCCCTTGAAGCAGCGCCCGCAGCGCTGGCAGGTGCTCATGAACAGTTCCAGACGCTGCTGAAGATCCGTGATCTTGTTGGTGCCGTTCTCGAACTCGTGGCTCATGGTGATGGCGTCTTCAGGACAGACGTCGGCGCAGCGGCCGCAGTAGGTGCAGCGACGGCCAAGGTAGTGCAGGATCCGGATCTCCTGGCAGATGTCGTTGATCAGGATCTCGCGCGAAGGGCAGTTGTTGGCGCACCCGGCGCAGCCGATGCATTTGACGTGGTCCCACAAAGGACGACCACGGAAACGCTCGGGAACGGGCTTGGATTCGAACGGGTACGGCATGGTGACCCGGCCGGCGTTCAGGCAGATCGCGGTCTCTTTCAGTTTGCTCAGTATGGACATACATTCACCTCTATCAGAAGCCGTAGCTGGCCGCGGCCAGGGTTACCAGGGATACGGCCAGCATGATCGCAAAGTACCGGATGGCCTGGTCGATGCGGTAGCGGGCGTGGGTGGCGGCGATGGCGGTTACCAGAAGCACCATGACGCAGACCTTGACCCAGAACAGGATGAAGCTGAGCGGAAGCGGCAGGGCACTCCCCCAGGGCACGAACAGGGAGACGAACAGTGCGCTGTACACTACCAGCTTGGCCATGTTGGCGTACTGGAACAGGGCCAGCTTCGGACCGGAGTATTCCACCATGGCGCCTTCCATGATCTCGGTCTCGGCTTCGGAGATGTCGAAGGGAGCACGGCCAACAAAGGCCTGGAAGGCCAGCAGCATGATCACCAGCATGGCGAAACCGGACAGGGCCATGCCGTTCGCCCCGTAGACCGACCCGGAGAGAACTTCGTCCAGGTTGAAGCTCCCCTTGGCAAGGGCACCCATGACGATGGCAACGGCGAACAGCGGCTCAAGCGTGATCATGCACATCATCTCGCGATTGATGCCGATCAGGGAGTAGGTGGAACCGGAGGCAAGACCCGCCAGCAGAAAGCAGATGCCGGAAAGGGTCATCAGCAGGATCAACAGCAGCGCGTCACCGGAACCGGACAGCGGCGCCTTGAAACCCATGGGCACCAGGCAGGCGATGGTCAGCATGACCGCCAGCGGAAGATAGGCGGCGAAACGCTGCAATACCGGGGCTTCACCCGATTCGATGTCGTCTTTGCCCAACAGCTTCAGAATGTCCAGATAGGGCTGGTTCAGGGGGGGACCCTGGCGCGACTGGATACGCGCCGTTACCTTCCGAAGAACGCCCTGAAAGAGCGGAGCGAGCGCAAGCACCAGGATGACGTTCACCGCTGCGCCCACTATCATGGTCATGACGTTACTCTCCACAACTACCTCCTAGCCTTTCCGGGATCTGGACAACGAGAGAAGTTCGGCTTTCGTCCAGCTCTTGCGTGCGCCGGTCCTGATGTCGATGGTTTCCATGCGGTCGGTGCAGGACATGCACGGGTCGATACCACCCAGGGAAATCTGCATGTCGGCTATGCGCTGGTCCTTGATCATGGCCGGGATACCCTGCAGGTTCTGATAGGTCGGAGCTCGGGCACGCCAGCGACGAGGACGGTTGTCATCACCGGTGATGGCAAAGTGGTGGCTCTCACCGCGGGGGGCTTCGATGGAGGTGTAACCAACCCGGCCGGCAGGAAGCTCCGTGGTGATGTCCGCTACCAGCGGACCCTGAGGCATCTTGTCGAAGCACTGGCGGATGATGTTGATCGATTCGAACACTTCCAGCATACGCACCACGACCCGGCCCCAGACGTCGGCGGTGTTGTGGGTGATGACTTTGAAGTCCACCCGGTCGTAGGCGGCGTAGGGGTGGTCGCGACGGGCGTCGATGTCAACACCACCACCACGGGCGACCGGACCAACCAGCCCCATCTCTTTGCACAGCGCCTTGTCGGCCATGCCGACACCGCTGGTACGGGCCATGATGTTCTTGTCCTTGCTGACCGCGGCGACGACTTCACGCCACTCACGCTCCATCTTGTCCAGCACGGCGCGGGTCTCGGCGATCAGCTCAGGGGTGAAGTCCCAGCGCACGCCGCCGATAATCCCCAGGCCGTAGGTCTTCCGGTTGCCGGTGATCTTCTCGGCCAACCACATGATCGGTTCACGGATCCGCCAGGCCTGCATGAACAGGGTGTCGAAGCCCACCAGGTGGCAGGCAAGCCCGACCCACATGGGGTGGCTGTGCAGACGCTCGATCTCAAGCATGATGGTGCGGATGAATTCCGCCCGGGGAGGAACGATGACCCCGGCGCCGTTCTCTACGGCCTGGCAGAAGGCCAGGCTGTGCACGCAGCCGCAGATGCCGCAGATCCGCTCGGCCATCATGGGGACGTCGTTGTAGCCAAGGACCGATTCCGAGAGCTTCTCGATGCCCCGGTGGACCATGAAACCGCGGTATTCGCAGCCACGCACGAATTCGCCGTCCACGTAGAGGCGGAAGTGCTCCGGCTCGTCAAGGGTCGGGTGGAACGGGCCGAAGGGAACGGCGGTGCATCCGGCAGGGGTCTCGTCGAAGTCGAACTGACGCTCTTCGTCGTACCCTTCAGGAATCTTGTTCCAGGCAAAGTCTTTCCGCAACGGGTGGTGGCCGTCGGGCCAGGCGTCCGGAAGCACCAGACGCTTGGGATAGGGATGACCCACCGGCTCGATCCCCAACAGATCCTTGAGTTCGCGCTCGGCCCAGTTGGCCGCAGGGATGATCCCGGAGATGCTGTCGATGCGCGGGTTCTCACCCGGAAGACGACAGATGATGCTGAACAGGATCTTCTCCTTGTCAAAGGCAAACTGGTGGAAGACAAGGAATGTGCCGCTGTACGGACGGTCGTCACTGCCGATGCTGATGACGTAGCGCGCGTCCATGTCGCGGAAGATGTACTGGCAGATCGGCTTGACGCTGGCCGGATCGATGTACACCAACAGACGCATGGTGCTGACGACCTCGGCCTCCTGGATGGCGGACCCGAATTTGTCTTTCAGTTGCTGGAGCTTTTTGCTTACCATGGTTAGTCTTCCTTGATGCGTGTCTGGGGACGCGGATTGCCGCCGAGCCACCCGAAGCAGCGCTTGATCTCACCGTAGAAGTTGGAGGCACTGTAACGATAACAATCTTCTTCGCGGGCGTAGCCGCACAGCCAGGCGTCACCGCTCTTGCGCGTGGAGCCGCCCTGCTTGGAGAAGGTGTAGACGAAGGCAAAAGCGATGGCCATGACGATGGCGATGACGACCGGGACGTACAGACCAACGCCGCCGATGGCCGACAGACCCGTGCTGACGCCGGCGGTCATGCCGCTGGCGTCGGCCAGCTTGCCGGCAATGCCCTGGCGGCTGGTGTTAAGCACCTGACCCAGAACCTGGTACACGGCGCCGGGAACAAGACCGATGACGATGCACAGGGCAGCCATGATCAGCTGCGGCAGCTGCTGGCTCATGCCGACTTCAAGACGACCCTGGGCAGCGGCCTGCTGCCTGACCACCGTGCTCTGACGGGACAGGAAGGCGACACCGAAGAATTTGATGTACATGGCAAGGGTCATGGCGCTGGTCAGAATCGCGATGATGGCGCACACCGCAAGGTATTTGGCGCTTACGCTCCCCTGGATGGTGGCGACGTAGATGCTCCATTTGCTGACAAAACCGTTCAACAGCGGTACCCCGGCGATGCCGAAGGAGGCGATCAGAACCGTGAAACCGGTGACCGGCATGTACTTCCACAGGCCGCCCATTTTGTTCAGGTCCTGGGTGCCGGTGGCCTGGTACAGGGAACCGGCGCTGAAGAACAGCAGACCCTTGAAGATGCCGTGGTTGATGGCGTGCAGCAGGCCGCCGCAGAAGGCGATGGCAGCCAAGGCAAGCAGTCTGTCGTCACCGGAGGGAACCAGGGCGACGCAGGCGCCCAGGGCAAGCAGGATGTAACCGATCTGACCGACGGAGCTGAACGCCAGGAGACGTTTGCTGTCGTCCTGCTTCAGGCCCTGCATGGTGCCGGTGAACAGGGTGACGGTGCCCAGGATCGCCAGGGCCATGCCCCACCTGCTCATGTCGTACTGGCCAAGCACGTCGGCCGGTACCAGCCACAGGAAGGTCCTCATCAGGCCGTAGACGCCGGTCTTGCTCATGACGCCGGAGATGAGAGCCGTTACCGGCGACGGGGCCGCGGCGTAGGCGTCGGGTACCCACAGCTGGCCGAAGGGCCACATGCCGACTTTGATGCCGAAGCCCAGGAGGAACAGCGCCAGGCAGCCGGAAAGCGCACCCGGGTTGGTGGCAACCAGGGCCGGAAGTCCTTCCGCCAGGATGTCGAAGTCGTATTTAAGACCCGGTTCGGCGTGACCGCCGGCGATCATGGAGGCGCCGGCCATGGCCGCTACCATGGCAACTTCCATGAAGACCAAGTACTTGAAGGCAGCGCCCTTGATGCCCGGCTTCTCGCTCTCGAACAACATCAGGATGAAGCTCGGGATGGTCATCAGCTGCCAGAAGGCGCAGAAGTACCACATGGTGTCGGTGATGGATAAAATACCGTACATGCCGCCCACGAACAAAAGCAGAAACGGGTGGTACAGTGCCGCACTCTTGGTGGGGAATTTCTCCACGTGCACGATGGAGTACAGGGCCGCGCAGACACCGATCAGCACCGCCAGCAGCAGGAAGATGGAACTTAAACCGTCAACATACAGACGCAGCGTGTGGCCACCCAGGGTGTAAAATGCCTCCGGATGGTGCGGGTTGGCAGGACCGCTGGTAAGAACCTGCACCGCACGCGGACCAATCAGGACTCCGCTGGCTGCAAGGGTCAGGAAGGAAAGCCACCCCGAAAGACTCTTGCTCATGGAAAGCAAAAGCGTCACTACGGCACCGGCGGCGCAGATGCCGATCGAATAGAGTACTGCTTGTTCAGGAGTCATTATTGCACCTCTGCGTATGGCACAAAGCCATCCACTCGTAGTCGGGAAACG
>CAZIUE010000033.1:5816-9820 GCA_964542535.1 uncultured Pelobacter sp.
AGATATCTTCCCCGAGCGTTTTCAGCTGTTCGTAGGTGAACACCGGGCCGTCCACGCAGACGTAGGATACGCCCACGCAGCAGTGGCCGCATTTGCCAACGCCGCACTTCATGTACCGCTCCAGCGTCGAGACGATGTTGCTCTCCTTGAAACCAAGGTCCAGAAGGTCCTTGATGACGAAACGGAACATGATCGGAGGACCGCACACGAACGCTACCGTGTTGTCCACATTCACCGTGACGCCCGGCTTCTTGAACAGGGAACCCACCACGCCGACGTTGCCCGTGTAGCCGGGGCTGGCGCTGTCAACAGTGAGATAAAATTCCGCCCCGCCCTTCTCCCACACCTTCAGGTCCTCGGCGTACATCAGCGTCTCGGGGTTCTTGGCCCCGTAGAAGATCTGCACGTTCTTGAACTTGTCACGGTTGGCAAGGATGTAGACAATGGTGGAACGCAGCGGGATCAGACCGATACCCCCGGCGACGACGACGATGTTCTTGCCGTAGTACGATTCCATCGGAAACCCGTTGCCAAACGGCCCCCTGAGCGCAAACTTGTCACCAGGCTTGTACTCCTGGAACGCGTTGGAGCAGACCCCTACCCTTCTCAGTGTGAAGAAGGTCTTCCCTTCCGTAGGGGAAGGAGGAAGCGACAGGGTGAATTCACCCTTGCCCGGAATCGTCACCAGGCAGAACATGCCAGGGCCGAAGGTCGAGAGGAACCGCTGCTGATCCTCGGGGTTCTCAAGGTGCCACTGCACCGTCTTGACCTCGGGAATCTCGTCGTTCAAGGCGTCGACGATGGCTACCTTGGGCAGATAGATATTCTCGGATTGCTTCATTGCTTGTCACTCTCCGTTGTGGCGCGGCGGATCATTTCCACCACGCTCGGCATTCCTATGTCACCGTGGCACACCATCGCGCAACGACCGCAGCCGATGCAGGCAACCGACAGCTCACGCTGGATGAAGTAGTGGTGCAGCTTCCGGAAGAAACGACGGTTGCGACGGTCGTGGACCGCCTGACGCGGGTTGTGACCACCGGCCATCCGGGTAAAGCCGCTGAAGGCGCATGAGTCCCACACCTTCAGGCGCTCGATCTCCGTCGGACCGGTCTGGCGATCGCCGACCGTGAAGCAGGTGCAGGCAGGACAGACAAAGGTGCAGCCGCCGCATTCCACGCAACGGTTGCCGATCTCGTTCCAGGTCTTGTTGGAGACCCGCCCGGTGGTGACGTAGCGGACAGCTCCCGAGAACCAAGTGGTGGCGTCTTTCAGCTCCTTGCGGGCCTCTTCCAGGACTTCGGCACGTTTCGTTACGTGACCGGCGTTGCACTTCCGGTAGAAGGGAGCCGCAAACAGAGCCTCGCCCGCCGGAGTGCCGGCAACGGCCATGTATTCGTCGTTGCCAAGGTCCATCAGCTGAAGGTCAAAGTTCTCACGGGCGGCAGGACCGGAGTCGGTGCACAGACAGAAACACTGGCTCCCGATGTCCTTGTCCTTGTCGGTGCAGGCAAAGTTGACGATGAACAGGTTGTTCCGCTTCGCTTCGTGGTAACCGTCCTTGAAGTCGCGACCCAGGAAGAACCGGTCCAGGTGGTAGATACCACGCACGTCGCAGGAACGGACCCCGAACAGGGCGCGCTTGGGACTGTCCACGGTCGGCTCGAAGCTCAGGCTGTTCTTCGACTTGTCTTCATGAATCTTCATGGTCCGTTCCAGGTGCGGAAACACGAACCGTTTCGGCGGATAGTACGGGTTCGGGACGTGCAACTGCACCTGGTCACGGTTGGCGTCCGTGACAACGTCAAAGGCGCTGTCGCTGCCGCGACCAAGGAAAGGGGCCAGGACTTCATAGCCCTGTCCGCGCAGCTGATCAATGACGTTCAGCACGTCGGCGCGGCTCAAGATGCGTGCTTTCATGCGACCTCCGTTTCTACACGAACAGCCAGGAACCGGGCGTCGTCAGCACCGCGCATCGCCTGCATCTGGCTCAGCTCCTGGTAAGGTACGAATACCGTGCCGCGCTTGACTTCAGGCGTGACCCGGGCAACGGTTACCGCGCAACCGGCGGAGCCGCACAGCTTGATCTTCTGCTTGTCCCGGATCTTCATCTCCTTGGCGTCGTCGGCGTTGATTTCGACGAAACCCTGCGGATAGTCCAGAAACATCACCCGGTACTCACGCTTCAGGATCTCGCTGTGGGCGATGAGCACGTTCTGGTTCCAGTAGTAGCTGGAGTTGCCCAATACCAGCGCGAAGGGAAACTCGCTGCTTACGGCCGCAGGCGCACCAGCCTTGGCTACAGGGGCAAAGGTGAAGCGACCCGTGCCGCCGCTAAACAGGATCGGCGTGCCCTGGGGAGCATTCTTGTCGCACGGCCACTGACGGCCGTATTCGACGCTGATGCTGTCGTAGCCGGCGGCGCCGTAGAACGGGACGGCAGCACCGATTTCCGCCATGACCGCGGAGGCGTCGGCGTAGTTCCAGTTCGCTCCCAGAGATTTGGCCACCTGGACGATCTGCTGCCAGGCTGGGGTGATACCCTGAGGCGCAGGAACGGCCTGGCGCGCAAGCTGGATCCGACGCTCGGTGCTGGTGAAGCTGACCGTCTCTTCACCAAAGGCGGTGGTGGGCAGAACAACGTCGGCCAGCTTGGCGGTTTCGGTCAGAAACAGGTGCTGTACGATGACCAGCTCGCACTCTTCCAATACCTTGGCGGCGCTGCTTAACGCCGCGGTGTTGACCGGGTCGTACCGGTCCAGCCAGACCGCCTTGATTTTACCCCGGGCGCGGTCTTTCAGAACCGAAGCGGCCGTTACGCCGGGGGTCGTCGGAAGCTTGGCGCCATACACGCCTTCAAGCTCGCTCCCCGCGGAGAGCGGACGGTACCCGGGAAGACGGTCGGGAAGCATACCCATGTCGCAGGCGCCCTGGAGGTTGTTGTGTTCCGCCAGCGGAAAGATGCCGGCACCCGGCTTGCCGATCTGGCCGCACAGCAGCGCCAGGTTCACCAGAGCCTTGATAGCGGCACTGTCCTTGGTCTCGGCACCCGTGGAGTACAGGATCGCGGCGCTCTTGGCCTTGGCGTAGGCAACGGCGACGGCTTCGATCTGCTCCGCCGGAATGCCGCAGGCCTGGGCGGACGCGATCAGGTCGTACTGCTTGGCCTGGGCCACGAAGGCGTCGTAGTCGGAGCAATTGGCTTTGATGAAGGCGCTGTCCATCAGACCCTGATCAAGGATCAGCTTGGCCAGGGCACCGTACAGAATCGCTTCCGTGCCCGGGTTGATCTGCAGGAACCAGTCGGCGTTCTCGGCCACCCGCTGGCGACGCTCGCCGATGACCACCAGCTTGGCCCCGGAAAGCTTGGCACGCAGTACCGTGCCCGCCACCGTGGGAAGCTGACGGGCAAGGTCAACGCCGTCCACGATGATCAGATCGCTCCCCTCAAGGTCATCGATGGAGTTCGTGGCAGCGGCAACCCCCAGCATGTCCAGAAGGACGTTCACCGAGTTGTTGCTGTACACGCCCGCCCCATGGTCCACGTTGTTCGTGCCGATGACGCTGCGCGCAAGCTTCTGCAGCAGGTAGCTCTCTTCGTTGGAGCAGCGCGGCGAACTCAAAAAGGAGATCGCGTCGGCACCGGAAGCACCCTTGATCTCCTTCAGACGGGAAGCGATGAAATCATACGCCTCCTGCCACGTCACTTCTTCAAGCTGACCGTTCTTCCTGACAAGAGGGGCCGTCAGACGGTCGGGGGAACTGGCAACTTCATGAACATGCCAGCCGCGGATGCAGATTTTGCCCTTGTTCGCGGGGTGCGATACGCTGGGGTAGACGCCAGCAACGCGATCAGGAGCAGCCTCAAGATAGAGACCACACCCAACGCCGCAAAAGGTGCAGGTGGTTAGACTTTGAGCCATGCGTCACTCCCGTTTCAACCCAATACTGTCGCCGGGTGAGAAAGTCGGAATACACCGAGGAATTCCATAAGTTACGGATAT
>CAZIUE010000034.1:0-8654 GCA_964542535.1 uncultured Pelobacter sp.
GGGAACAGGGAACAGGGAACAGGGAACAGGGAACAGGGAACAGGGAACAGGGGGGCGCCCACTGCCCACTGTATGCTGTCACTGACCATCGCACGAGGAACGCCTGAATGAACAAACCTCTCAGATTCATAACCGTGTACCTGCTGCTGGGAGCTACGGTCCTGTTCCTCTGGGTGCACGAGGATGTGCCGGTGCCGGTCAATCGCCCGTTCAGCCAGTTCCCCGTACAGCTGGGGGAGTGGCGCATGTCGTCCGAGTCGACCTTCAGCGATGCGGTACTGGGGGTGTTGCGGCCCAGCGACTACCTCTACCGCCAGTACGGGGGCCGGGACGGCGCCCGGGTGACCCTCTACATCGGTTTCCACGGCGGCGGCAAGGAGAGCGGCGGGATTCACTCGCCCAAGCACTGCCTGCCGGGCAGCGGCTGGTACGAGGAGTCTAGCCGGCGCAGGACTCTGGACGTTGCCGGAGGGCGCATCAACCTGGTGCAGTCCGTCTACCGCAAGGGGGAGGGGAGGGAACTGTTTCTGTACTGGTTCCAGGTGCGCGACAGGAGCCTGAACGACGAGTACTCCCTCAAGCTGGCGGAAATCAGCGGCTCGCTTCTGCAGCGCCGCCGCGACAGCAGCTTTATCCGCGTGTCGGTCCCCTTCGAGGTGGACGAGGCGGACGCCCTGAAGCGGGGAGAGCGTTTCATCCGCGACCTGCTCCCCTCCCTGGGCGAGTTTCTCCCCAGGTAGTGTCCCGCGGCCTGGGCCTGCACTCTTAGTACACCGCAAGTGCAGTCGGCCCCATTAGACCTGAAGAAAGTGTTGCAGGGATACCTGGACCTCCGTGAACTCAGCGCGTTGGGTTTCCCGACAACTGTGGGGGCGCCTTCTCCCCTTGTCGCTTTTGTCCCGGTGGTGTCGATGATTGTGCAGTGAACTGAACGGTTTCCCCGTGGGAAAAAGGAGCGATTGATGGGGATGGAACGGGTCATATCGGTCGTTGGATTGGGCTATGTGGGATTGCCGGTGGCGGTGGCCTTCGGACAGGTACGCCGCACCATCGGTTTCGACGTGAACCGGGAACGGATCCGCGAACTGAAGGAGGGGCATGACCGCACCAACGAGGTCAGCCCGGAGGAGCTGCGGGCTGCCGACATCCTGTTCAGCGACTCCATCGACGACCTGGCCCTGGCCGACTTTCACATCGTGGCTGTGCCGACGCCGGTGGACGAGGCCCACCGGCCTGACCTGTCCCTGATGCAGCGGGCATCGGAGAGCGTCGGGCAGGCGCTGAAGCGGGGAGACGTCGTGGTATACGAGTCCACGGTCTACCCGGGGGTTACGGAGGAGGAGTGCGTGCCGATCCTGGAGCGGGTCTCCGGCCTTGTCTGCGGCAGGGACTTCACCGTCGGCTACAGTCCGGAGCGGATCAACCCCGGCGACCGGGAGCATACCTTCACCAAAATCAGGAAGGTGGTCGCCGGTCAGGACGAGGCCACCCTGGAAATCGTTGCCCGGGTGTACGAATCGGTGGTGACCGCCGGGGTGCACCGGGCCAGCTCCATCAGGGTGGCCGAGGCGGCCAAGGTGATCGAGAACACCCAGCGCGACCTGAACATCGCCCTGATGAACGAGCTGGCGCTGATCTTCGACCGCATGGGCATCGATACCAACGAGGTCCTGGAGGCGGCCGGCACCAAGTGGAATTTTCTCCGCTTCAGTCCGGGGCTGGTGGGGGGGCACTGCATCGGCGTCGATCCCTACTACCTGACCCACAAGTCGGAGCGCATCGGCTACATCCCCCAGGTGATCCTGGCCGGCCGACGCATCAACGACGGCATGGGGAGATTCGTGGCCCAGCGCGCCATCAGGGAGATGATCCGCAACGGCCACGGCATCCTGGGCAGTCGGGTGACCGTGCTGGGGCTGACCTTCAAGGAGGACTGCCCCGACCTGCGCAACTCCAAGGTGATCGATATCATCCGCGAGCTGGAAGAGTACGGCATCGACGTCCAGGTATGCGATCCTTTGGCCGACGGGGCTGAGGCGCGCCGGGAGTACGGCGTCGACCTGGTGCCGGTGGAGGAGCTGAAACCGGCCTGCGCCCTGGTGGCGGCCGTTGCCCATTGCCGGTTCCGAACTTGGGGAGTGGAGGATGTGCTGCGCCTCATGGGTACCAATCCGGTGCTGGTGGACGTGAAGGGGATCTATGATCGGGCAGCCATGGAGGTCGCCGGCATACGGGTCTGGAGGCTGTAGGCTGTTGGCAGGGAACAGACAGTGAATAGTAAATTAGTGAGGCACTGCCCACTGTCCACTGTACGCTGTCCACTGTACGCTGTCCACTGTACGCTTAAGGAATGACATGAACCGCTATGATCTGGTTAAAGAACGGCTGCGCCACGAGCCTCGCACCTGGTTGGTGACCGGGGTGGCCGGCTTCATCGGCTCCAACCTGCTGGAGAGCCTGCTTGGGCTCGGTCAGCGGGTGCGGGGACTGGACAATTTCTCCACCGGCAAGCGCGCCAACCTGGATGAGGTGCGCCGCCTGGTGACACCGGAACAGTGGGTACACTTCAGCTTCCAGGAGGGGGATATCCGCGATCTCTCCACCTGCCGTGCCGTCTGCCGGGGAGTCGACTACATCCTGCACGAGGCGGCCCTGGGGTCGGTGCCCCGCTCCATCGAAGACCCCATTGCCAGCAACGAGAGCAACGTGAGCGGGTTTCTGAACATGCTGGTGGCTGCCCGTGATGCCGGTGTGCGGCGGCTGGTCTATGCCGCCAGCAGCTCCACCTACGGCGACCATCCCGGTCTGCCCAAGAAGGAGGAGCTGATCGGCAGGCCGCTCTCCCCCTACGCGGTCACCAAATACGTGAACGAGCTGTACGCCGATGTGTTTGCCCGGACCTACGCCATGGAGACGATGGGGCTGCGCTACTTCAACGTGTTCGGCCCGCGCCAGGACCCGGAAGGGGCCTATGCCGCGGTGATTCCGCGCTGGATCAGGGCCATGCTCACCGGCGATACGGTCTATGTCAACGGCAACGGCGAGACCAGTCGTGATTTCTGCTACGTGGAGAATGTGGTCCAGATGAACCTCCTGGCTGCAACGGCCACCGACCCGGAGGCGGTCAACCAGGTGTACAACACCGCGGTGAACGCCCGCACCAGCCTGAACGAACTGTACGCCATGCTCAGACAACGTCTCGTGCCGACTGCTCCCTCTCTGGCCGACAGCACGCCGGTATACCGGGACTTTCGGGCCGGGGATGTGCTCCACTCCCAGGCCGACATTTCCAAGGCCGCCCGGCTGCTGGGGTACCGGCCGTCCCATGCCATCGATCGCGGCCTGGACGCATCCCTCTCCTGGTACGTGAACAACCTTCATCCGCGGGAAGGACTGTCCGCCGGCGTATTGCCGGAGCCCGCCGAGAACTGAGATGGGGGATTTGCTGATCACCATCCTGGCCATCGTTGCCATGCTGTTCGCCGCCGGCTATGCCCTGCACCGGGAACGCTCCCGCGCCGGCCTGTTTCTCTGCGGCGCGCTGCTGGTGACAGCCTTGCTGGAACTGTTCGACCTGCTCTCCCTGAGTGCCCTCTCCGGGACGGTGCCGTGGAAGTGGTTCTCGCTGGTGATGGAATCCCTGCTCCCCTTCTGCTGGATCACGTGCAGCCTGACCTATGCCCGCCAGGCCGGCCCCTGGAGACTCGGCCCCTTGCTTAAGGGGGTGATCATCCTCTCCCTGCTCTTCTGTCTGCTCCCCTTTTCCGTTCCCCTGGAGTCGTTCTTCTATGCGCCCGATTTCCCGCTGGAGCGGCTGCTCTTCCTGGGCAACATCGGCTACTTCTACTACCTGGTGATCATGGCTTCCCTGATCTATGCCCTGGTCAACTTCGAGACCACCCTGGCCAACGCCTCGCCCGACTCCCTGGACAGGATCAAGTTCGAGATCATCGGCTTGGGCACTTTCCTGGGGGTGCAGATCTTCTACTTCAGCCAGGCCCTGGTGTACCGCAGCCTGAACATGAGCTACCTGCAGCTGCGGTCGCTGCTCTACCTGGTGGGGCTGGGACTGGTGGCCTATTCGCTGCTGTTCCGCAGCAGGGGCGGAGTGCGCATCCAGGTTTCCCGCCAGGCAGCCTTCAAATCCTTCGTGCTGGTGGCGGTGGGGCTGTACCTGATCATGATCGGCCTCCTGGGAGAGGGGATGCAGTACTTCGGCGTCTCCTTCCAGCGCACCGTGACCGTCTCCTTTGCCTTCATCTCCGGGATCGTTCTGTTGCTGCTGTTGCTCTCCCAGCGCTTCCGGCGCGAGGTCAAGGTGGCGCTGCACAAGAACTTCTACCAGCACAAGTACGACTACCGCACCCAGTGGCTGCGTTTCACCGAACAGATCTCCACCTCCCGTTCTTCCGACGAACTGTTGCAGCGCATCCTGGCCGCCTATTGCGACGTCTTCGGTACGGCTGGTGCGGCCTTGTTCCTGCTGGAGCAGAACCGGGGGGGGTACGGCATGACTGCCAGCCACGACATGAAGCCGATGGACGTGCTGATCCGGCCGGACAACTCCCTGATCAGGTTCATGGTGGAGCGCACCTGGGTGGTCAACGTCAGGGACAACAATCCCGGCATCATGGAGGAAAACCGGGCCTTCTTTCATGACAACCAGCTCTCTTTCGTCATCCCGCTCTTCGGCGCCGAGCGCATGGAGGGGTTCATCGTTCTGGGGCGGGTTATCAAGGATGACGAGGTGTACATCTACGAAGATTACGACCTGATGAAGACCATTGCCCGCCAGGCCTCCCAGGCGATCCTGCACCAGCGCCTCTCGGAACAGTTGACCCAGGCCCGCGAGGTTGAGGCCATCGGCAATATCGCCGCCTTCGTGGCCCACGACCTGAAGAACCTGGTCAGCAACCTCTCCCTCATCGTGGAGAATGCCGGCCGTTTCATCCAGAACCCTGATTTTCAGCAGGACATGCTGGTTTCCCTGGGCAACACCGTCACCAAGATGCAGGCTCTGATCGGCAGGCTCAAGAACCTGGGAGATCGGGACCATTACACCGCCCGTCCGGTGGACCTGCTGGAACTGGCCGGGAAGAGCGCCCGTCTGGCCAGCGGCGCAGCCGTCACGGTGGAGGGGAACTCCGCGGTCGTGATGGTGGACGAGCAGGAGATGCAGAACGTGATCATGAACCTGCTGATGAACGCCATCGAGGCTTCGGGACCGGACAAGAACGTGGTGGTCCGGGTGGGCAACCTGGGCAACCCCTTTCTGGCGGTACATGACCAGGGACACGGCATGTCGGCCGACTTCATGCGCAAGGAGCTGTTCAAACCGTTCAGGACCACCAAGAAGAAGGGGCTCGGCATCGGGTTGTACCAGTGCAAGCAGACAGTTGAGTCGTTTGGCGGTAGAATCGAAGTGGACAGCGAAGAGGGCGTGGGTACGACGTTTACGATCTGGTTCAGCCAGAACGCAGCGGGCGGCAATCAGGCCGGCCATTCCTGACGGGGGACGTACAGATGGAAAAGATACTGATAATAGATGACGATCCCGATATCCGCCAGCAGCTGAAGTGGGGCCTGAGTGACGAGTACAGCGTTGTTCAGGCCGGCACGGTTCAGGAGGGAATCAACGCCTTCAAGAAGCATCACCCCATCGTGGTGATGCTGGACCTGGGGCTCCCCCCCTACGAACACAGCTCCGAGGAGGGGTTCAGGGGGCTGGCGGCCCTGCTGGAGTTGAATCCCCACGTGAAGATCATCATGCTGACAGGCAACAGTGAGCGGGAGAACGCCCTCAGGGCCATGCAGCTGGGGGCCTACGATTTCTATCCCAAGCCGCCGGTGCTGAGCGAGCTGAAGGTGATTATCGCCCGGGCGGTCCACGTGGCCGGGTTGGAGGAGCAGAACCGCACCCTGCAGCGGGCCGTGGAGATGAAATCCATGGATTTGGGCGGCATGCTCGGCCAGTGCCCCGAGATGCAGTCCATCTTCGCCACCATCAAGAAGGTGGCCCCGTCGGACGTGTCCATCCTGATCACCGGGGAGAACGGCACCGGTAAGGAACTGGTGGCCCAGGCCCTGCACGAGGCCAGCCTGCGCCGGAAGGGGCCTTTCGTGCCGATAAACTGCGGCGCCATTCCGGAAAACCTTCTGGAATCTGAACTCTTCGGCCACGAGCGGGGCGCCTTCACCGGCGCCCATACCACGGTTCAGGGTAAGCTGCAGTACGCCAACAAGGGGACCCTGTTCCTGGACGAGATCGGCGAACTGCCGGTCAACCTGCAAGTCAAGCTGCTCCGTTTTCTGCAGGAAGGGGTGATCCAGCGGGTGGGGGGCAGGGTGGACATCCCGGTGGATACCCGCACGGTCTGCGCCACCAACGTGAACATCGCCCAGGCAATTAAGGAGGGGCACTTCCGGGAGGACCTGTATTACCGCATCGGCGTCATCTCCATTCACCTCCCCCCCCTGCGGGAGCGGGGTGACGATATCCTGCTCCTGGCCAGTCATTTCATGCGCCTGTACAGCGACGAGCACAGGAAGAGGGTGCGGCGTTTCAGCGCGGCCGCGATGCAGTTCCTGAAGAGCTACGAATGGCCGGGCAATGTCCGCGAGCTGCGCAACCGGGTGCAGCGGGCGATCATCATGAGCGATGCCTCGGTGATCGAGCCGGATGACCTGGGATGCGAGATGGAATTGCCCGAACTGGACGAGGAGGTCAGGCCGGTGGTCACGCTGCGGGAGGCGCGGGAGCGGGTGGAGCGGGAGCTTCTGGTGCAGGCAATGGACCGCCAGAATGGTAACATCGCCCGGGCGGCCGAGGAGCTGGGGGTGAGCAGGCCTACCTTCTACGACATGATGAAGAAGCATTGCCTGATGCCGGTGCATGGGGGGGAGAAGGGTGGAGAACCCTGATTCCGTGCAGGTGTAAATAATTTCGACGGTGAGCCGGGTACGCCACAATGCGACGTTCCCGGCTTTTTTGCGTCGAGTGGCTCTCATATTACCTGAATAAATTGGGGAAAGAGGAAGAGAGAGGAGAACTGTTTTGTGCTGTGTAAATAAATTCGACAGCCATCCGGAGCTGTGGACAAAATCGGCTCTCAGAGGGACTTTGTCGTGCAGGACTATCATATGTTGTGCCGTTATTTCGTCAAAAACGGGGGGCTTTGAAGGGTGAACGACTCTCTCCGTGGTTTCGTAACGTCGTCGCTTTTCCACTTCCGGTTTCTAATGTTGGAGTTTTTTACAGGATAGCAGCATCAATGAGGCCGGGAAGGTGTAAGTCTCGTAAAAACGGTGGTATACGGAGTTGGCATCGGGGTTGCATATTGTGGGCAACATTTAATTCAGAAACCACCAACACAGAAATCAATTTAAACAAGGAGGAGAGTATGTTCAAGAAACTGGCGACATTATTGGCAGGGGCGGCGCTGATTGCAATAACTTCGGGAAATGCGTTTGCGACGTATATCGGGGCAAACGCTAGTGAAGCCTCATTGCAAACTATTCTTAACGAAATTACTGTTGCACCAAATGTGAAGCAGAGTTCTGTAGATGCTTCAGGTGCTGTCAATGATGCACTTGTTTATGACCAATATTGGTCGATAACTGGTAGTGGACAATCCGCGGTTACATTTATCATTGAACTAGCTGGGTATGCCAACGTTACTTCTTTTGGTATTTTTAATGGTGACGATATGGCTCAGGTTTTTAGTGGCGCAGATACAAACGGAAAACGTTCAGTTGTTTCAATACTAGATACAGGTGAAGTTGAAGTAGGATATAGCAAGACGGGAATATATTTTGATAGTAACTCTTTTGGATATTATATTACACGGACTGATGATTCTGGTAATGAAGTGACTTGGTATAGTGACTCTTCTAAAAATAGTGATGCTGCTGACCATATGGTTGCTTTTCAGGGTACCGGCGATGAGATAAAACTTGGAAATTTGTCGCCGGGTATTTGGACTGATAATGAGTTTGTATTAGCTTTTGAGGATACAGCTGGTTTAGGAGATCAGGATTACAACGATCTCGTTGTTATGGTTGAATCAGTCGCCCCGGTTCCCGAGCCGGGCACCATGGTTCTCCTCGGCGCCGGCATGCTGGGACTGGCCATCTTCGGCAAGCGCCGCATGAACCGGGAAGCGTAAGATGATCTGAAAACTGTGTTGGTTGAAGAAAAGGCGGTGCAGAGATGCACCGCCTTTTTTGTTTTGAGTGATGGCGGGACGCGTGGCGCGCCATGCCATCACCCTGTATTTTGTTGTTGTGGATGAGCTTAACAAAGGGTCGAACATGGCGAAAGCGGGAAGGGTGTCTTGGATTTCGATGGCGACAGGATCAGCAGATGGACGGGAATAGCTAATAGTGGTAACGGCAGGCTATCACTACCAGATCAGTGCCATCCACCGTATATACCAGCCGATTTGTCTCGTCGATGCGACGGGACCAGAACCCGGATAGGTTCTCCCGCAACGGTTCCGGTTTGCCGATGCCTGTGAATGGACTGCGCATGGCGTCCTGAATCAACAGATTGATTCGTTTCAGCGTCCTTTTATCCTGGGTTTGCCAGTACTGATAGTCTTCCCAGGCGGCTACTGTCCAGGCCAGCCGCTCAGGCATCTTCCTGTGTCCCGCTC
>CAZIUE010000035.1:0-4823 GCA_964542535.1 uncultured Pelobacter sp.
TCCCTGTTCCCTGTTCCCTGTTCCCTGTTCCCTGTTCCCTGTTCCCTGTTCCCTGATCACTGTTCACTGTTCACTGCCTTTTCCCTGCCTTTCAGCAGCGCTCCCAAGGAGACCAGTAGCAGCATGGCCAGGCCGAACACCGCCAGGCCGGCAAATTCATGAAAAAACCCCTCTGCCGCCCGCGCGCCCCAGTACTGGGCCAGAAAACCGGTCACGATCACCCGGCTGGCATTGGTGACAACGGCGATGGGAATCGCGGCACAGACCAGAAGCCAGCGTTTCCAGGGGGCCATACGCAGGAAGAAGGCCAGGGCCACGGCCAGAGCCAGAAGCGAGATCAGCGAGCGGATACCGCTGCACGCATCGGCCACCTCCAGGGTGGTGGCGGGAAACATAATGATGTTCCCCTCCCGCAACACACTGACCCCAGCCAGCTTCAGGCTGGCAACCGACACCCTGGTCACGAACAGCTTGAGGGGAAACGCCACCGCGTCGTAGACGATATAGGGGATCGGCACCATGAAGAACAGGTACCCGAGCGGTAGCGCCATGATCCTGAAGGGGGCGGTTCCGAACAGAAACAGCACCAGTCCGGCCAGCACCACGATCAGGGAGGAACGCATGGTGAAGTACTCCGTGCCCAGCCAGCCCAGGATCAGCTGCGCCAGCCCCAACAGCAGCAGCAGGATGCCGGGATTCCAGGGCGTGACCGGAGCGCGGCCCAGTTCCTCGCGCCGCAGGTAGAGGAAATAGCCGGCGATGAGAGGCACCAGAAACCCGTGGGAGTAGTTCTCGTCCTGCAGCCATTGCTGGACCATATCGGGAACGACGCGGTAATATGCCGCCACCAGGAACGGCACGAGCAGCAGCAGGTGCAGCCGGTTCCTGGCGAGTGTCTGGGAAAAATCCGTGGGAGTGGGCATTGAAATGCTGTTTCCTTGGCGTGGAATGACGTATCATGACCGGCCGGAATCTCCGGGAAGCCGTCCATTGTCGTACGAACCTGAATCCGTGACGCCTCCATACCTCCGCTTGCCTGAAAAGGCCTCTGCCTTGCACGTGTTCCGCGGCATGCGATGGTTCGGCGGAGACTCACCTGGACTGACGGGTGCAACGCCAGTGGCGGCGTTGTGGCCCCGGCGCTTTCACGCGCTCCGGCATTCCGGCGTCACGGCTTCAGGACGAAACGACCCCCTGGAAACGGCCGGATGGATATCATACCGTTTTTTAAGAATATTGCAATGGCCACCATGAATCATAAGTTGCTAAAATCAGTGGACATGCTATTTTGATGACGAATTGGGTGGCGCCGGAAGGTCCGACGGTGCGCGGCACGCTTTTGGAAGCATGAAACCCGGGAAAACGGGTGGTCGCGCGCCGCCACAAAGTTCACCAGGAAAAACAAACGGATATACAACTACGTCCGCTTCGCCTCTTCCGAGAAGCATGATGGCAGGTAACAGGAGTTCAGACCATGACGACCGGCCCCACCAGGAAACGCAACGACCTGATCCTGCACAGCATTCCCTTCTTCTCGACTCTTTCCGACGACGAGCTGCGGGAGCTGGAGTCGCACATCAAGCGCCGACAGATCTCCCGTAACGAAGTGGTGCTCTTCGAAGAAGATACAGCCAACTACATGTACATCGTCTATTCCGGCAAGGTCAGGGTGGTGAAGATCAACGTGGACGGGCGCGAGCAGATCCTGGCCATCCACCGCAGGCGGGACTTCTTCGGCGAGATGTCGCTCCTGGACGGCAAGACTTCGCCGGCAACGGTCATCGCCATGGAGGACTCGGAGATCGGCCTGCTGGAAAAGGAGGACTTCGACCGTTTCATCCAGAAGAACGACAACATGCGCCGTCACATCATCGAAATGCTCTGTTCCCAGCTGCGCGAGGCCTGGATGATGATCAGGATCATGAGCTTCGACAATGCCGAAAAACGGATCATGGCGGTGCTGGACCGGCTGCAGGAGCTGTACGGCGTGGGGGACGACCGGGGGAGAATCATCAACGTCAAGCTGACCCACCAGCAGATCACCAGCTACGCCTCGGTGACGCGCGAGACTGTGACCAGGGTGCTGAACCAGTTGAAGGGAGAAGAGCTGATCCGCATTCTGGAGGGAAAAAACATCCTGCTTACCAAGGGGTTCTACGACCGGTTCACCAGGATCACCGAACACCGCTGAACCGGCCACACGAACGGGATCCGTCGGCAGACGCCCCGGACAGCGGCGACGAGCGGGAAGCAGGCGCGCAGCAAACAAGAGGAGGCGCCGTCAATTGGACGGCGCCTCCTCGTTTTTCATGCATCCTTAGGGGGGATCAGTTTCTGACCGTGAGGTTCACCGTCGAGGAAGCCTGAACGTTCCCCGCCGCATCAAAAGCCTTGGCCGTCAGGGTGCAGGGGCCGTTGGCCTGGCTTCTGGTGTTCCAGGTGAAGCCGAAGGGGGCCTTGGTGTCAGCGGCCTTGAGCGCTCCGTTCACGTAGAAGAGGACCTTGGCAACCTTCGTCTTGCCGGAGGCCGTGGCGCTGACCGTAACGGTGCCGCTCACCAGGGAAGCGGTGGCTGGGGAAACGATGGATACCTGGGGGGAGCCCGTCTGCATGGCAGCGGTCGCTTTGGGGAGGGTTATGGTGACGCTCCTCCCCAGGGCATTGGAGACGTTGCCGGCCCCGTCCCTGGCCCAGGCATAGAGGGTCCTGACGCCGGCGCCGGAAAAGGTATGGGAGCCGGGGGGAACGGCCGCCCATCCCGAGGCGCTGGCCGCCGGCCGGCTGGCAACGCTCTCGGTCAGCAGGTAGCCGGTGACGGCGATATCGTCGCTGGCCTTGACGCTGGTGACCGGAACCGTCAGGGAAGAAGCCGTGGCGGGGAGAGAGAAGGATGTCACCACCGGTGCGCTGCCGTCGGCGGCGGGAATGGTTTCGGCAATGATGTTGGAGTAGGAGCTTTCCAGGCCGGCGGTGTTGTAGGCGGTCACCGCGAAATAGTAGGTATGCCCCGCCTCCAGGCCGCTGATGGTCGCCGCGGTCCGGTTTTTGACGTCGATGGGAGCCGCTCCCTCCACGGCCCCGATCCCGTTGAAGGGCAGCTCAGACGAGTCCATCCGGTAGTAGACCCGGTAGCCGGCCAGATCGCTGTCGCCGGCGGGGTCCCATTGCAGGGTTACGCTGCCGGAAGCAAAGCACGTACAACATGCCGCCAGATAAATCACCAGTGCGGTAATCAGCGAGAGCAGATTGGTGTGGTGCATAGAAACCGTCCCTTTCGTATCATCAGGCTCCTGCCCACGGGCCAACCGCGGCAAAAAAAAAGAAACAGTCCGTCGGGCATAATGCCCGCGGAGCTGTTTCTCGCCAACCCGGCCATCCTGGTTTTTCAACCACTAGGACCCTCGGCTTTGTGTCCCCAGGTTACCCTGGGTTTACCCCTTCGGAAACAGGACCCTCACAAATTGTGCTCCTTTCATCCCATGAAACAGGTTCACTCCACTGTGACCGCAATCACCATGGCCGTGGTTAGGGATGAATAATTGATTCTTACGAAGACGCACCTATCGAGTTTCGAGGAAAGCTGACAGGGGGAACGTGGACATACGATGAGGTGGTCGGGGCAATATCGTGGAGGCGCGTCGCGGACGGATGAAGCTCAGGCAACCGCCAGATAGACCAGCAGTTTCAGATACTCCAGCCAGAGGGGATGGTACAGCTCGAAGCTGTTCTCCAGCGATGTCGCTGCACAGGGGATAACCCCGACGGCGGACGGCAGTGACCTCCTGAAGGCCAGCACGGTGCGCCGCATGTGGGGCGCCGAACTGACCAGCACCAGACGTTTCGCCTGCCCCGGCAGGTGCCGGGCAACGGCTCTCGCCTCGGCCAGGGTGCCCAGCACCCCTTCGACCGGAGCCAGGAGTACGATCCGCTCTTTCGGGACTCCGCGCCAGGCCAGGTAGTCAACAGCCCACTGCGTCCTGCTCCAGGATGCCCGGGCCGTGAAGCGGTACTGGCCGCGAGAGTCGTCCCGCATGAGCAGGATCAGGGGCACCCGCCCCATCTGCACCAGGTCGGCCGCCGCGTCCAGACGCTCCCACAGGGAGGCGCCGCCGGCCAGGACGTAGCAGGCATCAGCGCGGGCCTGCTCGTTATGTACAGCCAGGGGGGCGGCCAGCCAGGCCCGGACCAGCGGGACGGAAGGAAGGGCAACCAGGAGGAGCCACAGGGTCGCGGCAATGGTTAACCATCTGACGTAACGAGTGTGAATCGACTTCACGGCAGATTATCCTGGAAAATCAGCAATTACGATATATCGCGGAATACCGGCGACAGATCCACCGCAAGACCGGGGAGGGTGCGAACGCTGACCGTATCCTGATCGCCGTACACACCGGCACGACCGTACTGCTTGTCCGGCCCCAGGATGAAGACCGTAACCAGGCGGTTGGCCGGATCCACCAGCCAGTACTCCTGCACCCCCGCGCGTTCATAGCGGTTGAACTTCTCCCGGTGATCCCTGAGCGAGGTGGATGGTGAGAGGATCTCCACGATCAGGTCCGGCGCTCCGATGCAGCCGGCATCGTCCAGCTTTGCCGGATCGCAGATGACTGAAATATCCGGTTGCACAACGGTAGTAATTTCCGCTTCAGCTTCGCCCGGCCCGGGAAGACGCACGTCAAACGGCGCCGCGTATACCCGGCATGGCTTGTCCAGCAGAAACGTGGCAAATTGCCGGGTGAGCTCAACGGCAATCTGCTGATGTCTGCGACTCGGCGCCGGGGTCGTATTGTACGGCACACCGTCGATCAGCTCCCACCGTTCAC
>CAZIUE010000036.1:0-3730 GCA_964542535.1 uncultured Pelobacter sp.
GGCGGTACCCATGGAGAAGAGCGAATTACAGGAATGGGAGGACAAGTGCATCCAGGAGGAGCCCCCTCCCTGCGTGACCGGTTGTCCTATCCATGTGGATGTGAGGTCATTTACGCGGCAGGTGGGACAGGGGGGCTGGGAGGAGGCGTTGAAGACGCTGGCCCGGACCATGCCCTTCCCCCGGATTCTGGGGCGCATCTGCGACCACCCCTGCGAGGCGACCTGCCGCCGGGGCGAGGCGGGTGAGACCATTGCCATCTCCTCCCTGGAGCGGGTCTGCGTGGAGACCGCCCGGGAGAAGGTCAGGGGGGTGATGCTCCCCCGCAAGCAGACCAGGATTGCGGTTATCGGCAGCGGCCTGGCCAGCCTGACGGCGGCCTGGGACCTGCTGCGCAAGGGGTACCAGGTGACCATCCTGGAGCCGACCGGGCGCCTGGGAGGAAACCTGTGGAGCTACCCTGCGTCGCTGCTGCCGCCGGAAGTGCTCACCCGGGAGCTTCAGCTGCTGGAGGAGATCGGCGCCACCATCGAACTTCAGAGCGACATCAGCGGCAGCAGCCGCATCGCCACGCTGCGCCGGGAGTTCGACGCCCTGTTCGTGGGGCTGGACACGGTGGGGGTCAACTGCAACGGCCTGGAGCGTGATGACAAGGGGTCGGTCTGGTGCAACCCCCTCACCAAAGCCACCAGCGAGGCGGGAGTCTTCGCCGGGGGGAACAGCATCCGCAACGGCAGCCCCTCCCCCATCTACGACGTACTGGACGGCCGCAAGGCAGCCACCTCCATCGACCGCTACACCATGAACCTGAACCAGGAGAACGGCCGGGAACTGGAAGGCCCCTACCTGTCCCGTCTCTACACCAACACCAGCGGGATCGACCCGCTGCCGAGAGTTCCGGCCGCCGCGTCCGCGGGATACACGGCAGACGAGGCGGTCGCCGAGGCAGGGCGCTGCATCCAGTGCGAATGCCTGGAGTGCGTCAAGGTCTGCCTCTACCTGGACCGCAACAACGGTTATCCCAAGAAGTACGCCCGCCAGGTGTTCAACAGCGAATACGTCATGCACGGCCGGGCCCACACCAAGAACCTGTTCGTCAACAGCTGCAGCAGCTGCGGCCTGTGCGAGACCGTCTGTCCCAACAACTTCCACGTGGGGGAGATGATGCTCAAGGAGCGGCGCACCTTCCTGCGCAAGAACTTCATGCCCCCCTCCTTCCACGAGTTCGCGCTGCTGGACATGGAGCAGAGCCGCTCCGAGCGCTGTGCCCTAAGCCGCCACGAGCCGGGGAAAACGACCAGTTCCTGGCTCTATTTCCCCAGTTGCCAGCTCTCTGCCACCACGCCGCTGGAGGTCGAATCCTCCTACGCCTACCTGCGGGAGAAGCTGGAAGGGGGCGTGGGGATCATGCTGGGCTGCTGCGGCGCCCCGGCCCATTGGGCCGGCCGTGACGACCTGTTCCAGGAGGCCCAGGCAGCCATCCGCGCCGAATGGGAGCGCATGGGCAGGCCGACGGTGATCACCGCCTGCTCCACCTGCCGCGGCCTGTTCCAGGACAACCAGCCGGAGATGGAGACCCGCACCCTCTGGGACCTGGTGGGGGAACATGGTCTCCCGCCGGGACACCTGCGTCACCAGACCACCGTCTCCATCAGCGATCCCTGCATGGCCCGTCATGACGCCGCAACTCACCGCCGGGTGCGGGAGCTGGCCCGTTCCCTGGGCTTTGCCATCAACGAGCTCCCCTTGAGCGCTGAGAAGGCCGAATGCTGCGGCTTCGGCGGACTGATGTTCAACGCCGACCCGGCCCTGGCGAAAGACGTCATCAGGCACCGTGTCACCGCCGTCGATCCCCCCGACACCACCAGCTACCGGCCCACGGTCGCGGACAACGACTACCTGGCCTACTGCGCCATGTGCCGCGACAACCTGGCCGGCGGCGGCAAGCGGGTCTCCCATCTGATCGAGCAGCTCTTCCCCGCCCGGGGAATGGACGACCCGGCGTCCCGGGGCTGGATCTCCTGGACCGAGCGGCGCCACAACCGGGCTCTGCTGCGGGAGCGGATCCTGAACCTGCACGGGGAGAAGGGAGCAGCCATGTCCGAGGAAGAAGGTGACGCCGTACGGCTGATCATGAGCGAAGAGGTCCGCCGGACCGCCGATGACCGGCGCATCCTGGAGAGCGACATCAGAACCGTCATCCACCATGCCGAAGAGAGCGGCCGCTACCTGCGCCACGACACCAGCGGCCTGCGGCGCGGCTACCACAAGATCGGCAACGTCACCTTCTGGGTGGAGTACGCGGTGCTGGATGATGGCTACCGGGTCCACAACGCCTACTGTCACCGCATGAACATCGTGGGAGCCCTGAAATGAATCTATCCACCGAAGACCCGAAGCAGTGGACCTGCGGCCAGTGCGGCATCCCCCTGGAAGTCGCCAAGGTCGGCTTCACCTACATGAAGGGCAATTTCGAAGTTGAGCTGCCCGCCTGCACCAGCTGCGGCATGGTGCTCATCTCCGAGGAGCTGGTCAACGGCAAGATGGCCGACACCGAGCGGATCCTGGAAGACAAGTAGAGCCGATGCACACCGCACTCCACCAGTCGTCCCTGTTCCGGGAAGCCCTGGGCCCGCGGCTCCGTCCCGGCGGCCGGGAACTCACCGACCGCGGCGTCGAACTCTGCCGTCTCCCCCCGGGAGCGGCGGTGCTGGATGTGGGGTGCGGCAGCGGCGCCACCGTGGCGCATCTGCGGGACCGGCACGGCCACCGGGCCCGCGGCATCGACATCTCCCGGGAGCTCATCGCCGAGGGGCTGGCCCGCGATCCCGGCCTGGAGCTGGAGCTGGGCGCGGCGGAATCGCTCCCCGTTGCCGATGCCTCCCAGGACGCCCTCTTCTGCGAATGCGTGCTGTCGCTGTTGAACGCCCCGGTGCGGGCACTGGAAGAGTTCCACCGGGTACTCAGGCCCGGGGGGAAGCTGGTGATCAGCGACCTCTACCTGCACCGCCCCTCCCGGGAGGACCGCCCCCCCGCCGGCCAGGGGATCGCCACCAGCGGAGAGATCCAGGGGTGGCTCGTGGCAGCGGGTTTTGACGGGATCATGCTCTGGGAGGACCACTCGCGCGCGCTGGTGGAGCTGGCCGCCCAGGTGATGCTGACCCACGGCAGCCTGGAATGCCTGGCCGGACTGTGCGACTATCGGGAAGGGAAGCCGGGCTACTACCTGCTGGTGACGGGAAGACAGTAACGGAAAGGAATGACATGGATCAGACCCTGATGCGCATGCTGGAACTGGACTACAACGGCTACTACTGCAGCCAGATCCTGATGATCATGGTCCTGGAGGCCCAGGGGAAGCGCAACCCGGACCTGATCAGCGCCATGGGGGGGCTGGCCAACGGTTCCGGCTTTACTGGCGGCTTCTGCGGCTGCCTCACCGGCGCCGCCTGCCTGCTGGCCCTGTTCGCCGGCAAGGGGAGCGACGACGAATACGAGGACGAGCGGCTCCTGCACATGACCCGCGATCTGGAGGGGTGGTTCGAGACCAGCGTCGGCGGCCGCTTTGGCGGCATCACCTGCCAGGCCATCGTGGGCGACAGGAGCAAGGTACGGCAACGCTGCTCCTCGGTCCTGGCCGAGACCTATCACAAGGTGCTGGAAATCCTCGCCGCAGCAGGCTATGACGCAACCGCGGGACGCCCGGGACGGAAAAACGGATGAAAAACGCAC
>CAZIUE010000037.1:0-3494 GCA_964542535.1 uncultured Pelobacter sp.
TCCCACTCCCTTCCCGTGTACATAAACGGCTGATCGATGTTCTCTCCCCGCTGGTCGGGGTTGCCGAAGCTGTCGTACTCGTATTCTTGTACCACGGTACCGTGCCTGTCCGAAAGGGCAACGATGCTTCCCAGGCCGTCGGCGTGGTAGTACCAGCTCCTGTGGTCACTCTCGGCCGCCAGCGGCTCGTCGATGTTCGGGCCGTGGAGGTAGGCGGTCGTCCCGGAACGGCCGGCATGGCGGCGCCCCTCGCGGCTCTCGCGGATCAGGTTCATCCCGTCGTACTGGTAGCGGATAATCCCCTCCTCCACATCATGGCCACGTTCTCCGGGGCCGATGATCTCGACCTTCTTCTCGATCCTCCTGCCGAACGGGTCGTAGGCGAAGCTCACGCTGACAACGCTGTTCTCGGCCTTCACCAGCCGGTTCTCGTAGTCGAAGCTGTATTTCCAGGACGTACTATGCTGGCCGTGGTGGCCATGCCGACCGTTGTCCAGGCTCCGCTCGATCAGGCTGCCGTTCTTGTCATAGGTGAAGCGTGCCCGGTCTCCCGTAAGCAGCTGGTTGCCGGGGCCGTAGCTGTAGCCGGTTTGCCGGCGGGGTCCGGTGAGCCGGTTGCCCACGGGATCATAGCTGTACCGTTCGTTATCCCTGCTTCCATGGCGGCGCCCCTGCTGTGCGTACAGCAGGCGGTAGATGGCGTCGTAGCCATAGCTGGTGACATCCCCCCCTTCGCTTGTGCTCAGGCGGTTGCCGACCCGGTCCAGGGTATAGGCGAAGCTATGGATTGTCCTGCCGCGGCCTGTTGTGTGCTCCAGTTTCACCATCCGCCCGGCGCTGTCGTAGCGGTAGTTTGCGGTTGCTCCGTTGGGATAGCTGAGTTTCGTCCTCCGGCCCAGACTGTCATAGGCGATACCGAAGGTCCCCTGGCGCGAGACGATGGCGGTGAGACGGTTGGCGGCGTCGTAGCGGTAGCCGATCCGCTCGCCTTCGGGGGTGACCATGGCGGTCCGGTTGCCGGCCTGATCGTACTCGTACGCCAGGGTTTTGTTGTTGGAGTCGGTGACGGAGAGCAGCCTGCCGTTGGCGTCGTAGCCGAAGGTGTAGGAAATGTTCTTGTTCGCGGCGGTGATAAGGTTACCCCGGGAGTCGTAGGTGAAACTCTCCTCGCTCCCGTCCGGGTAGGTTTTTCTGAGCAGCCGGTTGTTGGCGTCGTAGGCATAGGTAACGGTGCTGCCGTTGGCGTCGGTCCTGGCGGTGAGGTTGCCCCGGGAGTCGTAGCCGTAGCTGGTGACGTTGCCCAGCGGGTCGGTCTCGCGGGCGAGGCGTCCGAGCTGGTCATACTCGTACCCGGTCAGGTTGTTGTTGGCGTCGGTGAGGGAGGTGAGTCTGTCGTTGCCCCCGCCGCCGCAGGAACCGCAGCCGCCGTAGGCAAGGGTTGTCGTGCTGCCGAGCGCATCCCTGATGGTCAGCGGTTTGTTCCTGAAGTTGTAGGTATAGCTGGTGAGGTTGCCGTTTCCGTCGGTGACGCCGGTGCGGTTACCCAGGTTGTCGTAGGTGAACTTCGTGACGGCTCCCAGGGGATCGGTGATGGCAACCAGGCGGTTCAGCGCGTCGTAGGAATAGGTGGTGATCTTGCCGGCCGGGTCCTCCATCGTCAGCAGGTTGCCCGATATGTCATGGTGTAAGCGGGTGGCCTTTCCGTTCTGGTCGGTGATCGCGGCGATGTTGTTGTAGGCGTCATAGCCATAGCCGATGCTGTTGCCGCGCGGGTCGGTTACACCGGTCAGGTTGCCGGCGGCGTCGTAGGTGAACAGGTAGGTTGCGCCTGTGGGGTCAACGCTCCGCAGCAGGTTGCCCCGGGCGTCGTAACGGTTGCTGGTGATGCGGCCATCCGGGGCGGTGACCGTCAGCACCCGGCCCCGGTTGTCGTAGGTGTAGCTGGTTGTGTTGCCCAGGGGATCGGTTACGGTGAGCGGGTTGTTGTCCCCATCGTAGCTGTAGCGGGTCGTGTTGCCATCCGGATCGGTGATGCTCAGCAGGTTGCCTCTGGCGTCGTAGCTCCGTCGTACGGTGTTGCCCAGGGGATCGGTTGTCGCCGTGGGGGCGTTCAGGGTCGGGTCGTAGACGTGTGTCCAGACGCTGCCGTCCTTTTCGGTGACGCTGCTGCTGCCCGCGGCATCGTAGCTGATGGTTTTTGTCCTGCCTTCGGCGTCAGTGTTGCTGATGTTCCTGCCGGCGGCGTCATAGCCGTTTTCGCTGCTGTTGTTGCCGGGATCGGTTTTCCGGATCATCCTGCCGTTTTCGTCATAAACGTACCGCCAGCTGGTGCCGGCCGGGTCGGTTACCGAGGTCAACAGGTTGCCGCTGTAGCTAAAACTGGTCGTTCTGCCGGCCGGATCCCGGATGGTTATGATCCTGCCGTCGCTGGAGCCGATGCTGAGGCTGCGGCCGGTGGAGTCGGTGACGGTTGAAAGATCGTTCCCCGAATAGGCCAGGGTCGTCGTGTTGCCGTTCACATCGCTTATGGCGGTGAGCTGGCCCGAGGCGTTGAAGGTCTGGGTGAGACCATCCCTGAAGGTCCGGACGTAGCTTCCCTCGGCTGTTTTTACGATGCTGCTGGTGTCGGTGCTGGTGGATACGGGCAGATAGGTTGTGCCGGAAAGGACGAAGTCGAGAAAATCGCCGTCGGCAAGCTTCACCTGCAGGCTGCTGCTGGTCGTGGTAAGGCTCAGGTTGAAGCTGTGACTCCACCCCCTGCCGAGGGGGGTGTCCCCGGTTTCGAGGCTGTTGTAGGAGAGATCAAGGCTCAGGCTCTCGGGCTTGGTGACGACGCTCTGGGAGTGGTAGTAGTTGCCGCTCTTCAGGTTGGCGGCGGACTCGGTACAGGTCACGTTGGCGGTGCCGGCGCCGAGATCTTTGGGCTTTTTGAAGGGAACCGGTGGTGATGAACAGGACGCTTCCGCACCGTTGGTCCCATCCTGGCATTTCCATTCATACGTTGTGATCGAACTGACCAGCTGAAGCTGTGAACCGCTGCATGCCTGACCGGCAGGAGGGGGGCCGGTCCACACCAGACATCCCCTCCCATTGGATGAAGCGCAGGTCCAAGCGCTTCCGACCTTTTTTAGATTGCCGCTGATCTCGACGGGATAATATGAAGTAAAGAGGCATCCCCACACCCAACTGCATCCTCCCGTGCATGGGCATCCGGAACCCGCGCACGTAAACGAGGGGCACGTCTTGTAATCCGTTTGAACCCATCGTGACGTGTCGGCCATTCTTATTGTCTTGCGTGCGGTTTCTCCGCTGGAATCCCAAACGGTGATTGTTGCGCTGCCACACTGGCCTGATACCGTCACAACGCCGTTGTGGGTGATGCTCCCTTTGGTAATGCACCAGTAATAGGGGGCTCTTCCTCCTGTTGCGGAGTATTGGGAGCCATCGCTCGGTGCGTCAGGGCCGGTGATGGTCAACGGATCGGCGAAACAGGC
>CAZIUE010000038.1:0-3412 GCA_964542535.1 uncultured Pelobacter sp.
AGCACCACTATTTTCATTGGGGAGACAGGAAACTACATGGATAAGATCATCGACATAACCGAACTTGCCCTGCGTGACGCTCACCAGAGCCTCATCGCCACCCGTCTTGGTATCGACGACATGGTAGGCATCTGCGAAGAACTCGACAATGCCGGCTACTGGTCAATCGAGTGCTGGGGCGGCGCCACCTTTGACTCCTGCATCCGTTTTCTGAACGAGGATCCGTGGGAGCGTCTGCGCACCTTCAAGAAGCTGATGCCCAAGACCAAGCTGCAGATGCTGCTGCGCGGCCAGAACCTTCTGGGCTATCGCCACTACCAGGACGAAGTTGTGGAGCGTTTCGTCGAGAAGTCCGCCATCAACGGCATGGACGTGTACCGCATCTTCGACGCCCTGAACGACCTGCGCAACATCGAGACCTCGGTCAAGGCGGTCAAGAAGGCCGGCAAGCACGCCCAGGGTACCATCTGCTACACGGTCAGCCCGATCCATACCACCGCCCTGTTCGTTGACCAGGCCAAGCGGTTGCAGGACATGGGTGTCGACTCCGTCTGCATCAAGGACATGGCCGCCCTGATCAAGCCGCAGCCCGCCTATGACCTGGTGAAGGGAATCAAGGAAGCCTGCCCCGAACTGCGGGTTCACCTGCACGCCCACTCCACCACCGGCGTCACCCTGGTCAGCCTGATGAAGGCCATCGAAGCCGGCGTTGACTGCGTGGACACCGCCGTCAGCTCCATGAGCCTCGGACCTGGCCACAACCCGACCGAGAGCTTGATCGAGATGCTGGAGAACACCGGTTACACCACCCGCGTGGATCTGGACAAAGTGCTCAAGGCCAAACTGTTCTTCTCCAAGACCCTTTCCCGCTACAAGCAGTTCCTCTCCGCCGTCACCGGCGTCGAGACCGAGATCTTCAAGAGCCAGATCCCGGGCGGCATGCTCTCCAACCTGGAGAGCCAGCTGAACCAGCAGGGCGCCGGCGATCGTCTCACCGAGGTTCTGGAAGAAGTTCCCCGGGTTCGCAAGGACACCGGTTACGTACCGCTGGTCACCCCCAGCAGCCAGATCGTGGGCACCCAGGCGGTTCTGAACGTGCTCATGGGCAAGTACAAGGTCGTCACCGGCGAGTTTGCCGACATCATGCTGGGCTACTACGGTGCCAGCCCCGGCGAGAAGAACCCGGAGATCATCGCCCGCGCCAAGGAACACGCCAAGAAGGACGAGATCACCTGCCGTCCGGCCGACCTGCTGGAGCCGGAATGGGACAAGCTGAAAGCCGACGCCTGTGCGCTGGAAGGTAACGACGGCTCGGACGAAGACGTGCTCACCTACGCCATGTTCCCGCAGGTAGCCGCCAAGTTCTTCGCCACGCGGAGCGAAGGGCCGATGAACCTGGGCAAGGACCCCGAAGAAGGGGCTGTTGACGCCGCCACCGCTGCCGAGCACCAGGGCAAGATCACCGGTCCCATCACCTATGCCGTGACCCTGGAAGGTCAGAAGCACAAGGTCGTCGTCGCCCCGTACAAAAAGTAACCGGAGAGTCAAGCTGCTTACTTCTACATTGTAATTTCAATACAAGTGAGGAACCATGGCAATCACAATTGAGGATAAAATCCAAGAACTGAACGACAAGAAGGCCGAGATCGCCCTTGGTGGCGGTCGTGAGCGCATCGACAAACAGCACTCCGTGGGGAGCATGACCGCCCGCGAGCGTCTCGACTATGTGCTGGACCAGGACAGCTTCCTTGAGAGCGGCATGTACGCCAAGCACCGCTGCACCAACTTCGGCATGGCAGGCAAAGTGCTTCCGGGCGAAGGTGTCGTCACCGGCGCCGGCACCATCGACGGCCGCCTCGTGCATGTCGCCAGCCAGGACTTCACCGTTGCCGGCGGCGCCGTGGGTGAAGTGCACGCCGACAAGATCGTGCGCGCCATGGAAGACGCGCTCAAGACCGGCTCCCCCTGTGTCGTCATCAACGACTCCGGCGGGGCGCGCATCCAGGAAGGCAACCACAGCCTGGGTGGCTACGGCCGCATCTTCTACGCCAACGTGAAGGCATCCGGCGTCATTCCGCAGATCTCCATCATCGCCGGTCCCTGTGCCGGTGGCGCCGTGTACAGCCCGGCTCTCACCGACTTCATCATCCAGACCAAGAACGCCCGCATGTTCATCACCGGTCCGGCGGTCATCAAAGCCGTCACCGGCGAAGTGGTCAGCGCCGAAGAGCTGGGCGGCCCGCAGGTGCACATGAGCACCTCCGGCGTCATCCACTTCATCGCCGAAGACGACAAGCACGCCCTGGACATCACCCGTAGGCTGCTCTCCTTCCTCCCCAGCAACAACCTGGAAGATCCTCCCCAGCTGGAAGCGGAAGAGACCATCCTGCCCAACAAGGCGCTGAACAGCATCGTACCGCTGGATCCCAAGCAGCGCTACGACGTGCGGGACATCATCGTCAACGTCTTCGACAAGGGCGACTTCATGGAGATCCAGGAAGGGTACGCCACCAACATCGTCATCGGCTTCGCCCGTCTCCAGGGTCGCACGGTGGGCGTCATCGCCAACCAGCCGAACGCCATGGCCGGTGTTCTGGACATCAACTGCTCCGACAAGGCCGCGCGCTTCATCCGTTTCTGCAACGCCTTCAACATCCCGCTGATCACCTTTGTCGACACCCCCGGCTTCATGCCCGGCGTGCAGCAGGAATACGGTGGCATCATCCGCCACGGCGCCAAGATGCTCTTCGCCTACTCCGCCGCCACCGTACCCAAGCTGACCGTTGAGCTGAGGAAGTCCTACGGCGGCGCCAATCTGGCCATGTGCGCCAAGGACCTGGGTGCCGACCGCGTTCTTGCCTGGCCGACCGCCGAGATCGCCGTCATGGGCGCCGAGGGCGCCGTCGACGTCATCTTCCGCAAGGAGATCAAGGAAGCCGCAGACGCCAAGGCCAAGCGTCAGGAGCTGATCGACGACTACCGCGACAAGTTCGCCACGCCGTTTGCCGCCGCCGCTTGCGGCCAGGTGGACGACGTCATCGAGCCTGCCTACACCCGCAGGGAGCTGGCCATGGCCCTGGACATCCTCTACCGCAAACGCGAGCTGCGTCCGGCCAAGAAGCACGGCCTGATTCCGCTGTAATCACACATCACACCGGAGGACGCAATGTCGGAAGAGAAAATAGCACCGGAAATACTGATGATCATGTCAGCCTCCATCGCCGCCTACCTTGGGAAGAACGTTCGTATCAGAAAAGCGCGCGTGATCAAGGACCAGGGTCCCAGCAGCTGGGCCATGCAGGGGCGTGTTGCGTTGCACGGGGCACGTATCAGCAGCATCTAGGAAACGGGCATCGGCCCACGAACGCAAGACTATCTTTCAGAGGAGACTCAACGTGCAGCTGACCTTAAC
>CAZIUE010000039.1:0-2596 GCA_964542535.1 uncultured Pelobacter sp.
CCGGCGGCGATGGTGATCATGGGAACCAGCATGGAGAGCGGCGCTTCCCTGACCAGGGAGAACGATGCCTCGTCTTCGGCTTTCCCCAGGAAGACCGCGTGCCCCAGCTTGAAGAAGGATGCTGCCGTCAGGAACGAACCGGCCAGGGCGGCCAGGTAGAATGCCCAGTGGCGCTCCAGGGCGCCGTCGTAGATCAGCTCCTTGGAGAAGAAGCCGTTGAAGGGGGGGACCCCGGAGATGGCGGCGGCGGCGATGATGAAGCAGCCGAAGGTGACCGGCATGCGCAGCCCTATTCCCCCCAGTTTCTTCAGGTCGGTGGTGCCGGTCCGAGCCTCCACGGAGCCGGCGGTGAGAAACAGGCAGCTCTTGTACATGGCGTGGTTGATCATGTGGAAGATCCCTCCCACGATGCCAACCGGAACCGCCGTGCCGATGCCCAGAATCATGTACCCCACCTGGCTGATGGCGTGGTAGGAGAGCAGCCGCTTGTAGTCCTTCTGGATCAGGGCCATCATCACCGCCACCAGGATGGTCACCACCCCCAGGGTCATGAGCAGCGGGCTGAGCCAGGAGGCGGGGGAAAGGGTGAACAGGTCCAGGGTGATGCGGGAGAGGAGGTAGATCCCCAACAGCTTCTCCAGGGCTGCCGGCATCAGGGCCATGAAGGGGAGCGGCGCATCCACTGCTGCGTCCGGAATCCAGCTGTGGAAGGGCATGCTGCCTGCCTTGGAGGTGGCGCCGATCATCAGCAGGACAAAGGCCGCTCCGGCCAGGGGGGAATCGGGGGAGAGGTGGATGCGGCTCATGGCCAGGGTACCGGCCAGGAACCCGGTCATGCCAATGCCGACCATCATCAGGATATCCGAAACGCCGATCAGCACGAAGGCCTTGATGGCCGAGCGGAAGGAGTGCCCGCCGCCGATGACGATGAAGCCGAAGATGGTTGCCAGAAGTCCTTCCCAGAAGAAGAGCATCAGGATCAGGTTGTCGGCCAGGACCGCGCCGTTGACCATCCCCAGGGAGAGGAGCAGGTAGGCGTAGAACTGGTTGCTGTGGCTGCGTCCGGCCATGACGTGCAGGGAGTAGAGGGAGATCAGGAAGGCGAATCCGGCCGTCGCCGCCAGGATGAAGGCGCTGAAGTGGTACAGCCTGAGCTCGAACAGCATGCCGAAGCCGGCCCAGGGAAGGGAGAGGAGCGCCTCCCGGCCGAACAGCTTCAGGCAGATGACGAGATTTGCCAGGGTCGCCAGGAGCGTCAGGGCACTTTGGCCCTTCCCGGGCAGAACCAGTGTCACTGCCCCGAAAATCGCCGGCAGCAGAATGACGCAGATCATCATGCTTTCCGTCATGGCGTCACCCCCAGAATCTGGTGTACGGCTGTCTGCACGTAGAGGGATGGGTAGCTGATCAGAATCCCCCCGGCCAGGGAGAGGAGCGCCAGCAGGGCCACGCTTGCCAGCATGACCGGCGCCCCCTCGGCAACCGGGGCGGTCTTGGGCTCACCCAGGAAGATCATGGCAAAGATGCGGAACAGGTAGATCACTGTCAGAAACGCCCCCAGGACGAAGATGGTGGTCAGCAGGTAGTCGCCGCTCCTGACGGCTCCGGCAATGACCATGTACTTGCTGAAGAAGCCGCCGAAGGGGGGGATGCCCATAACCGAGAAGGAGCAGAGCAGAAACGAGACCGCGGTCACCGGCATGGTCCTGATCAGCCCTCCCAGTTTGGTGATGTCTTTCTCGTGCAGCTTCTGCTCCACCACACCGGCGCAGAGGAAGATGCCCCCCTTGGCGATGCTGTGCATCAGGATGTAGAGAAGCCCCCCGGCCACGCCGATGTCGTTGCCGATGGCAAGCCCCAGGAGGATGAACCCCAACTGGCTCACGGTGGAATAGGCGATGATCCGCTTCATGTCGGTTTCGATCAGGGCCGCCCCTCCCGAAACCAGGGCGCTGATGCCGGCGATGGCCGGGACAACCGTCTCCCAGAGCGGGTCGATGGTGAAGGAGGCCACGAACAGGCGGGCATAGACATAGACGCCGATCTTGACCAGCACCGCCGCGTGCAGCAGGGCGGTTACCGGGGTGGGGGCCACGCCCGCGTCCGGCAGCCAGGTATGCAGGGGCAGGGTGGCCGACTTGGAGAGGATGCCGAACAGGATCAGCAGGACGGCAAGGTTGGCCACCGGCTGGCCGGCCGAGGCGGCCTTGATGACCCGCAGGTCGAAGGAACCGTACTGGCCGTGGACCATGATGAAGCCGATCAGCATGACAAAGGCGCCGAAGCCGGTCATCAGGAACGCCTTGTCGGCCCGAACCACGCAGAGCTCCTGCCTGAAGAAGCCGATCAGGCGCCAGCAGGCGATGGCAGTAATCTCCCAGAAGAGGTAGATCAGGATCAGGTTGGCCGCGTAGACGATCCCCATCATGGAGCCGAGGAACAGCACCACCATGAGGTAGTACTCGTTCTGGTTATCGTAATGGCTGATGTACCCCATGGAGTAGAGCACGATCACCGCTCCCACCAGCATGGAGACGATGGCCATGAACACCGCCAGGCCATCGGCCTGGAACAGGTTGTTACCTCCCAGAAAGGG
>CAZIUE010000040.1:0-2476 GCA_964542535.1 uncultured Pelobacter sp.
CCCCCCTCGCACGGCGCCGACTACAACCTGTATCATGCCCCTCATCATCTCACCGGGGGGCTGCATGGCACACAAGGAGTACGGCGTGACAGACATTCTCGACGTTTTACGGCGTCACAAGGCTCAAGACAGTATCAAACGGATCGTCAGATCCACCGGTATGGCCAAGAACACCGTGCGCAACTACCTGCGCACCGCCGCGGAGCACGGCTTTCATCCTGACATTACCGACGATCTCTTGCCTGAGATCGCCGCGGCAGTGTTCCGCTCCATTCACGGCTCCCCGCACAAGGTTCCCTCCACGGAGCCTGCAGCCGCCCCGCTTTTCCCTCATCGCGACCAGATCTCACACTGGCTGGAGAAGGAGAAGCTTACCCTGACCAAGACGCACTTGAAACTCGGCCGCATGGGCGTGGTCGTGAGCTACAGCACCCTGTACCGCTATGCGCGAGCGGAATTCGGCTACGGTGCGCCGGCGGTGACTGTGCGTCTGGCCGAGACCGCGCCGGGCGAAGTGGCTCAGGCAGACTTCGGCCGCATGGGGCTCGTCTTCGACCGGGAAACCGGGAAGCGGCGGGTTCTCCATGCGCTTATTGTGACGCTGGTCTTCAGTCGGCACCAGTACGTCTATCTCACCTTCCGCCAGGACCTGGACGCCCTTATCGCCGGCCTCGAGGAGGCCTGGGAATGGTTCGGCGGCGCCACCAGGCGGCTCATAGTCGACAACATGAAGGCGGCGGTGGTGAAGAGCGACCGCTACGATCCGGTGTTCAACCGGACCTTTCAGGAATACTCGCTCTTCCGCGGCTTCATCATCGATCCGGCACCAGCCCGGCATCCTGAGGCGAAGGGGTGCGTGGAGAACCAGGTGAAGTACGTCCGCGACAACTTCTTTGCCGGCGAGGAGTTCACTGACCGGGACCACGCCCAGAGTGCCGCCCGGACCTGGTGCCGCACCATTGCGGGACTGCGCACGCACGGGACGACACGCAAGCGCCCCCTTTTGGTGTTTGAACAGGAAGAGCAGCCGGTCCTGCTCCCCTTGGCAGCGGAACGCTTCGACGTCCCGGCTTTCGCCGAATGCACCGTCCATCGCGACCACCACGTCCGCTTCAAGAACGCCCTCTACTCGGTCCCCACTGGTTACGTGGGAAAGGAGGTGGGTGTGAGGGGCGACAGCGCACTGGTGCGGATCTACTACCAGCAACAACTGATCAAGACCCACCCGAAGGTCGCCAAAGGAAAGCGCTCCACCGACTTCGGCGACTACCCCAAGGAGAAGAGTGCCTATGCCATGCGCGATGTGGACTACTACATACGCACCGCAAAGAGCCGGGGCGACAGCCAAGGCGCCTTCATGGAGAAGCTCCTCTCGGGCGTTGTCCCCTGGGCCTACATCCGCCAGGCGCAGGCCTTGCTGCGTCTCTATGACAAGTACGGAAACACGCGGCTGGAAGCCGCGTGCAACCGTGCTCTCGCGTTCGGTCTCATGAACGTGAAGCGGGTGGAGGGGATCATCACGCAATCACTGCAGAGAGAAACCGCTCCCAAACCCACGGGAATTAAAGTCACCACCCTGGCGCCGCGCTTCGAGCGAGACGCCGACTACTTCAGCCATCACACCACAAAGGAGAACGAACATGGAAGCAACTGTTGAACTGAAACAGTACCTGAGGGCGTTGCGCCTCTCTCCCCTGCTGGAAACCCTGCCGGAACGCGTGGCCTATGCCAGGGGTAACAAGCTCACCCATCTGGAATTCCTGGAGATGGTGCTTTCCGACGAGGTGGCGCGCCGGGAACAGGGAGCCTTGGAGAGGAGGCTCCAGAAAGCGAAGGTCAACCAGGCAGAAGTCCTGGAGAGCTTCGACTGGGACGCCAAGGTCACCCTGGACCGCGACCGACTCAAGGGGCTCATCGGTCTTGAATGGGTGGACCGCAAAGAGAACGTCATCCTCACCGGACCGGTCGGTGTCGGCAAGACCTTCATCGCCAACGCGCTTGCACACGTCGCCTGCCGCAGGAACAAGAACGTCGTCATGGTCAAGTCCGCACTGATGTTCAAGAACCTCTACGCGGCCCGGGCGGACAACTCGCTGGAGAAGGAGTTGCTCCGGTTCATCTCGCCGAGTCTGCTCGTCATCGACGACTTCGGCCTGGAGAAGCTCACCCCGGACCAAGCCCACGACTTCTACGAGATCATCTCAGAGCGGTACGAGCGGAGTTCCACGATCATCACCAGCAACCGGCACATCACCGAATGGGTCAACCTCTTCGACGACACTATCCTCGCCAACTCGGCCCTCGACAGGTTGGCCCACAACGCCCACCAGATGATCGTGGAGGGGGAGAGCTACCGCAAAAAGAAGGCAACGAAAAGGACCACCATATGATAGGCTAACCACCTCAGCAGAGCGCCGTGCCTGGGGGGTCAATGGTCGTGAAAAACCAGGGGGTCAATGCTGCTGAAAAATCACAG
>CAZIUE010000041.1:0-2383 GCA_964542535.1 uncultured Pelobacter sp.
CGCCCCGGCCGCCATGGCCGAGGACGCCATCGAGATCCACCCCGGCACCCCCAACCACTACTACACCTGCTACAACAATAAGGGACCGGACGCCAAGCCGATTCTGGAAAAAGCCGCCCACACGGTCTCCGGTGAGTACTACCTGCAGCGCCAGCCGCATATGCCCATCGAGCCGGACTGCTGTTTCGCCTACATCGATGACCAGAAGCGCGTGGTTGTCCACTCCAAGACCATCGCCGCCCACCTGCACCTGTACATGATCGCCCCGGGCCTGGGCCTGGACGACACCAACCTGGTTCTGGTGGCCAACCCCACCGGCGCCACCTTCGGCTATAAGTTCAGCCCGACCAACGAAGCCCTCATCGCCGCCGCCACCATGGCCTGCGGCGGCCGTCCGGTCTTCCTGGGTTATGACTGGTATCAGCAGCAGACCTACACCGGCAAGCGTTCACCGTTCTGGCTGCGCGGCACCCTGGGATGCGACGAGGAAGGCAAGATGCTGGCCATGGAAGCCAGCTGGGAATGCGACCACGGCCCCTACTCCGAGTTCGGCGACCTGGTCACCCTGCGCGGCGTGCAGTTCATCGGCTCCGGCTACGACCTGAAGAGCATCCGCGGCGTCGGCAAGACGGTCTGCACCAACCACGGCTGGGGCTCCGCCTTCCGCGCCTACGGCTCACCCCAGAGCTTCCTGCTCTCCGAGTCCCTGGTTGACGAACTGGCCAGGAAAGCCGGTTTCGACCCGTTCGAGTTCCGCTACAAGAACATCTACCGCCCCGGCGCAACCACCCCCACCGGCCAGGAGCCGGAGGTGTTCCCCTTTGAGGAGATGTTCAACCTGATGCGTCCCAAGTACTACGAGGCCAAGGAGCGGGCCAAGCGCCTCTCCACTGACACCGTCAAGCGCGGCGTCGGCGTGTCTCTCGGTATCTACGGTTGCGGTCTCGACGGCCCCGACACTTCGGCTGCCTGGGCTGAGCTCCTCCCCAATGGCGACATCATGTGCGGCAACTGTTGGGAAGACCATGGTCAGGGTTCCGACGCCGGCACCGTGGCTTTTGCCCACGAGGCCCTGCGCGAGCTGAACCTGAAGCCGTCCAACATCAAGCTGTGCATGAACGACACCAGCCTGACCCCCAACGCCGGCCCCTCGGGCGGCAGCCGTCAGAACCTGGTCACCGGCAACGCCATCGTCGCCTCCTGCCGTCTGCTCCTGGAAGCCATGCGCAAGCCTGAGGGCGGTTTCCGCACCTACGATGAGATGAAGAAGGCCGAGATCCCCACCAAGTACGAGGGAAGCTGGACCACCCCCTGTACCCACCAGGACGACGACGGCCAGGGCATGCCCTTCTGCGTCTACATGTACGCCCTGTTCGTCTCCGAAGTCTCCGTGGACATCACCACCGGCAAGGTAACCGTTGACCGCATGATGTATGCCGGCGACAACGGCACCATCACCAACCGCGGCACGGTGGACGGCCAGGTGTACGGCGGCCTGGTCCAGGGGGTCGGCCTGGCCCTGACCGAGGACTTCGAGAAACTGGACAAGCACGTCACCCTGATCGGCTCCGGCTTCCCGTTCATCAAGGACGTACCCGATGACATGGAACTGATCTACGTGGTCAACCCGCGTAAAGACGGCGCCTTCGGTCAGGCCGGCGTCGGCGAGGGTCCCCTGACCTCACCGCATGTCTCGATCCTCAACGCCATCCACGACGCAGCCGGCGTACGTATCCGCACCATCCCGGCCTACCCGGAGAAGGTCCTCAAGGCCCTCAAATCCGACAAGAAGGCCTACGATGTCTCCGACATGGTTGCCGATGGCTGGCTCCAGGCGGGCGGCATGGATACGATTCAGAAAAAGAAATAGTCTGATCAGGCTGTAACAGAGGCGGATCGGTCCGCACCCGACGGTCCGCCTCAGAGTCGCATTTTCATGCGCGGCTACCCTGGTGTGAAGTATCTTGATTCCGTTATCCGGGCCTGCCTCCATCCCCGTAGCCACGCGCTTCCCCTGCGGGAACGGGATGAAGGCAGGTTTTTTCAGATATACTGTCTCCGTCACCCGGTCACGGGAAGCGTCGAGGTCCCGGCACAACGGAGAGCAGATGTACGGTGACTAATTTAAGCTTGGCAACATGCCGAAATTATTGTAGTATTACATCTTTCGCGCGAATCATCCCCTGTGATCAGGTTACACAAATCCCGTATAATCAGTTAGTTATCGTTGTATACCCAAACAGGATACGCTGCGGGAGATCGGAAGGGGAGCGCGCGCGGCACTGCCGCATATCCCTATCTGACACACCCTGCTTCCGCGGGAGAAAAGGCGGTACCCATGGAGAAGAGCGAATTACAGGAATGGGAGGACAAGTGCATCCAG
>CAZIUE010000042.1:0-2202 GCA_964542535.1 uncultured Pelobacter sp.
ACCTTTGAAAGGCACACAGATCATGACGAGAGAGATCCCGGTCCAGCAGGCAGTCGGTTCAGTCCTTTTCCACGATATCACCCGCATCGTACCGGGTGAGTTCGCCGGCCGGGCCTTCAAGAAGGGGCACATCATCCGGGAGGAGGACGTAGCCAAGCTGCTCCAGCTGGGCAAGGACAACATCTACGTGCTGGACCTGGAGGAGGGGTACATCCACGAAAACGAGGCGGCCGAACGCATCGCCCGGGCGGTGTGCGGCAGCGGCATCCGCATGACCGAGCCCTCCGAGGGGAAGGTGACCCTGGAGGCGGTGGAGCGGGGGCTGCTCAAGGTGAACGTGGCTGCGCTGAACCGGATCAACGACATCGAGGAGATGGTGCTGGCCACCCTGCACACCAACCGGCCGGTGGCGGCGGGGGAGCGGATCGCCGGCACCAGGATCATCCCGCTGTTCACCGACGAGGAGCGGATCCGCAGGGTGGAGATCACCGCCCGGGCCGCGTTCCCGCTGATCGAGATCAAGCCCTTCCGGTCGCTCAGGGTGGGGCTGGTGACCACCGGCAACGAGGTGTTCCACGGCCGCATCGAGGACAAGTTCGGCCCCATCATCAGGGAGAAGTTCGACCGCCTGGGGAGCAGGGTCATGGACCAGATTCTGGTGTCGGACGACACCCCCATGACCGTGAAGGCCATTCACGACCTGATCGCCGGGGGTGCGGAGATGATCGTGGCCACCGGCGGCATGTCCGTGGACCCGGACGACCGCACCCCCTCCAGCATCCGGGCCGCCGGAGGGCGGGTAATCACCTACGGTTCCCCCACCTTTCCGGGCGCCATGTTCATGCTGGCCTACATCGGCCAGGTTCCGGTGATCGGCATCCCCGGTTGCGCCATGTACCACAAGGCCACCGTCTTCGACCTGGTGGTGCCGCGTGTTCTGGCGGGCGAGACCCTGACCCGTTCCGACATCACCCGTCTGGGGCACGGCGGTCTCTGTTCATCCTGCCCGGAGTGCCGCTACCCCACCTGCGGGTTCGGAACATAGGGACCAGGGACCAGGGACCAGGGACCAGGGACCAGAGGACCAGAGGACCAGAGGACCAGAGGACCAGAGGACCGAACCGGTCCCCATTCCCCGGTTCCCGGTTCCCGACTTCAACCCATCTTAATCGGTCGTTTGAGCCGGTTATATTCCACGAATGGAGGAAAAGTATGATCAAGAAGGTGCTTAACGTCAACGGTGTTGAACGCACGTTGATCGTCGATCAGGAAGCGCTCCTGTCCGATGTTCTGCGTAAACAGCTTCACCTGACCGGTGTCAAGGTCGGCTGCGGCAACGGTCAGTGCGGCGCATGTAACGTCATTCTGAACGGCAAACTGGTCCGCTCCTGCACCACCCGGATGAAGCGGGTCGAGAACTGGTCCACCATCACCACCATCGAAGGTATCGGCACTCCCCTCAACCTGCACCCGATCCAGAAGGCGTTCATCTTCCACCACGCCATCCAGTGCGGCTTCTGTACCCCCGGCTTCATCGTCTCCACCAAGGCGCTGCTGGACGAGAACCCCAACCCCAGCCGCGAAGACGTGCGCGACTGGTTCCAGAAGTACCGCAACGCCTGCCGCTGCACCGGTTACAGCATGATCGTGGACGCCGTCATGGATGCCGCCAGGTGCCTGCGCGGCGAGATCACCGACCAGGCCCTGGAGTACAAGGCCCCGGCTGACGGCACGGTCTACGGCACCCGCATCCCCCGCCCCACCTTCGTGGCCAAGGCCTGTGGTCTTTGGGACTTCGGCGAGGACATGGCCACCCAGCTGCCTGAAGGCACCCTCCAGGCAGCCCTGGTACAGCCCAAGGTTTCCCACGCCATCATCAAGGGGATCGACACCTCGGAAGCCGAGAAGATGCCGGGCGTGTTCAAGGTTGTTACCCACAAGGACGTCAAGGGGCGTAACCGCATCACCGGCCTGATCACCTTCCCCACCAACAAGGGGGATGGTTGGGACCGTCCGATCCTGAACGACGAGAAGATCTTCCAGTACGGCGACGTGGTGGCCATCGTCTGCGCCGACACCCGCGAGAACGCCAAGGCTGCCGCCGAGAAGGTGAAGGTTGACCTGGAAGTGTTGCCGGCCTACATGAACGCCCCGGCCGCCATGGCCGAGGACGCCATCGAGATCCACCCCGGCACCCCCAAC
>CAZIUE010000043.1:0-1996 GCA_964542535.1 uncultured Pelobacter sp.
CTGGATGCACTTGTCCTCCCATTCCTGTAATTCGCTCTTCTCCATGGGTACCGCCCCCTTTCTCACAAAGGAGGCGGACGCGGCGTGCCGCGTCCGCCTCGATTACATCTGGTTCAGATCAGATTACTTCTTTTTGATGTCCAGGGTTTCGATGCCGCCTTGGGACATGTAGCCGTCCCGTACCGCGTCGGCCACGTCGTAAGCCTTCTTGTCGGACTTGAGGCCTTTGAGGACCTTGTCCGGGTAGGCCGGGATGGACCTGATACGTACGCCGCAGGCGTCGTCGATGGCGTTGATGATGGAGCAGTGAGGGGAGGTCAAGGGACCCTCGCCGCAACCCGCCTGACCGAACATGCCGTCCTTGCGCGGGTTGACCACGTAGATCAGTTCCATGTCATCGGGTACGTCCTTGATGAACGGGAAGCCGGAGCCGATCAGGGTGACGTGCTTGTCCAGTTTCTCGAAGTCCTCGGTCAGGGCCAGGCCGACCCCCTGGACCAGGCCGCCGTACACCTGGCCGTCCACCGTGCCGCGGTTGGTGATGGTACCGTTGTCACCGGCATACATCATGCGGTCAACGGTTACCTTGCCGGTGGTGACGTCCACGGAGACTTCGGAGACGAACAGGGCGTACATGTAGATACAAAAGGGTATGCCCTGGCCGTCATCGTCCATGTGGGTACAGGGGGTGGTCCAGCTCCCCTCGTACTTGGTGGGGAGCCCTTCCTTGACCATCTCGTCGTAGGTGCGGAAACCGCCCTCTTTTTTGCGCATGGCTTCCAGGAGCAGGCGGCAGGAAACAACGATGGCGTTGCCGGTGACCACGTTCTGACGGCTGCCGCCCGAGGGGCCGGCGTTGGGGGTCAGGCTGGTGTCGTTCATGAGCAGCTTGATCTGGGACGGTTTCAGATTCAGCTCGCGCAGGGCCTCGTGGGCAAAGGCAACGGTGCCGGCGTCGGAACCCTGACCATGGTCTTCCCAGCAGTTGCCTATCCTTACTTCACCGTTGGGAAGCAGTTCAGCCCAGGCGCCGGAGGTGTCAGGGCCGTCGAGACCGCAACCGTAGATGCCGATGGAGACGCCGACGCCGCGCTTGACGGTGTCGGTGGAGAGGCGCTTGGCCCGCTCCTTGGCCTCGTAGTACTTGGGACGCATCAGGTTGAACATCTCCTCGAAAGGAAGCACCTCGGGAACCTGCCCGGTGGGAGTGGTTGCGCCTTCGCGGTAGATGTTCTTGTAGCGGAACTCGAACGGGTCGAAGCCGGCTTTCCTGGCCAGTTCGTCAACCAGGGATTCGCCCAGGAAGAAGCTCTGGGGTGAGCCGTAGCCGCGGAAGGCGGAGCCCCAGCCGTGGTTGGTGCAGACCGTCTTGCCGTGACCGCGGACGCTGTCCAGTTTGTAGCCGGCGCCGATGAACTGCACGCCGCGCAGGGTGACCAGGTCGCCGAACTCGGAGTAGGGACCGTGGTCGCATTCCCAGCTGGAGTCGATGGCCAGCAGCTTGCCCTCTTCGTCGCAGGCCAGGGTGCCGCGCAGCCAGAACGGTGAACGCTTGCCGGTGTAGGTCTGCTGCTGGTACCAGTCATAGCCCAGGAAGACCGGACGGCCGCCGCAGGCCATGGTGGCGGCTGCTACCAGGGCTTCCATGGTCGGGCTGAACTTATAGCCGAAGGTGGCGCCGGTGGGGTTCTGGATCAGTACCAGGTTGGTGTCGTCCAGACCCAGACCCGGGGCGATCATGTACAGGTGCAGGTGGGCCCCGATGGTCTTGGAGTGGACGATGACGCGGTTCTGGTCGTCGATATAGGCGAAACCGCAGTCCGGCTCCAGCGGCATGTGCGGCTGGCGCTGTAGGTAGTACTCACCGGAGACCGTGTGGGCGGCCTTGTCGATGAGCGGCTTGGGATCCGGTCCCTTCTTGCAGTAGCAGTCATAGTAGACGTTGGGGGTGCCGGGGTGGATCTCGATGGCGTCCTCGGCCATGGCGGCCGGGGCG